>CAVRBS010000013.1:0-553682 GCA_963719235.1 uncultured Bacteroidales bacterium | reverse complement strand
CACAGGGGGAAGATTAGACTTCGGACCCTGGGAGCAGATCTTCTACGGTGAGTACGACGGCATGAGGCGCAAACGCGTGCTGGTGAAGATTATTGGAGAATAGGCAATAGGCAATCAGGCAATGTCAGCAGTCAGCAGTCGTGCAAATTAATCTGAGGACTGAAGATTGAGGAAGACAACCTTAGAACTGACAGACAGATGACAGAAAACCGACAACTCTTCAGATCCTCATGTCTGTGATGATTGCATCTATTCTCGCATCAAGCGATTTCCAGACTGTTTCAAATTCTGACGTGTTTTTCAGTCCGGTATTTGCACTGAAATAGAACTTGATCTTCGGTTCCGTACCCGAAGGCCGCACAGATATCTTTGTGCCGTCTGCAAGGAAGAACTGCAGCACGTCCGATTTCGGAAGCAAGAGCGGATTTTTCTTTCCTGTGGCGGTATCCGTGGAGAGCCGGGTCAGATAATCATTGATCCTGACTACTTTACTGCCGCCGATCATTTCCGGGGGATTATTACGGTATCCTTCCATCATATTCTTTATCTCAGCGGCTCCCTCAGCGCCTTTTCTCACGACGTTGATAAGCTTCTCCCTGTAAAGGCCGTACTCGGCATAGATATCAAGAAGGAGTTCCCATAATGATTTACCATGATCGCGGGCCCAGGCAGCAGTCTCGGCAATGAGAGCACATGCCGAAATAGCGTCTTTATCCCTCACGAAATCGCCCGCCAGATAGCCAAAGCTCTCTTCCCCGCCGCCGATATATTTTTCTTTTCCTTCCAGGTCGCGCATCAGCTCTGCAAAGAATTTGAAGCCTGTGAGCACATCATAGCATTTCACGCCGTTTTTCTCTGCGATGCGGTTCATCAGATCTGTTGTGACAATGGTGGAAATTATGTACTCATTGCCTTTCAGTTCCTTATTTTGTTTCTTCTGCGAGATAATGTACCATGTGAGCAGTGCTCCGGTCTGGTTTCCGTTAAGAAGAACGAATTCGCCAGATGGTTTTCTGACAGCAATACCCAGTCTGTCTGCGTCAGGGTCGGTAGCCATCACCAGGTCAGCACCTTTCTGTCGTGCAAGATCAATGGCCATGGCGAGGGCATCCGGCTCTTCGGGATTAGGAGAACGCAGTGTCGGGAAATTGCCGTCAGTGATACTTTGCTCCTTGACAGAGTGAACATTGGTAAATCCAAACATTGCCAGTGCCTCAGGTACCATTTTGTATCCGGTGCCGTGAAGCGGAGTATATACGATACCCATATCAGCGTTCCGTTTGATCATGTCGCTGTTGATGCTTATCTTTTTAACCTCCGCCATGAACTTGCTGTCGGTTTCTGCCCCGATCATGACTATCCTTGAAGGATCGCCTCCTGAAGCAATTTCCGAAACGGATTTTATCTTCCTCACTTCGTCGATAATACCTGTATCATGCGGAGAGACAACCTGTCCTCCGTCGTTCCATGAGACCTTGTAACCGTTATACTCTTTGGGATTGTGTGAGGCGGTGATAATGACGCCGGCATCGCAGTGGTGCATCCTGATGGCATAATGAGAGCACCGGTGTCGGCCTCAGAGACTCAAACAGACAGGCAGTGAAACCGTTCGCCACGAAGATATCAGCGGCGACCTTTGCAAAGTAACTGCTGTTGTTACGACTGTCATAGGCTATAGCCACCTTTATTGATGCCGGATTGGCGGCATGTTTTTTCAGGTAGTTGGAAAGGCCCTGCGTTGCCATACCCAGGGTATAGCGGTTCATCCTGTTGGTTCCGGCACCCATGATGCCGCGAAGGCCTCCTGTGCCAAACTCCAGATCCTGATAGAAAGCATCGATGAGGGCTTTCTCATCATGGTCAAGCATGTGCTGCACCTCATTGCGGGTCGGCTCGTCAAACTCTTTTCCAAGCCATGCTGTGGCTCTTTTCCTGATGTCGTCAATATTGATCATGTCCTGTTGATTTTTAATATGCAATTATTAAGACTGGTACGCCAGTGCGGTATAATCAAGTTATAGTTTTCCCTGATCCTGGTTTTGTCGAGAACACTGTAAGCCGGTCTTCTGACCTTTGACGGATATGCTGAGCTTCTTACGGGGATCACCTCACACTCTGAGCCTGCAGCGGTAACAATCTCCCTGGCCAGGTCATACCAGCTGCAAACACCTTCATTGGAATAGTTGAAGATACCCGGAACAAAAACATGCCTGTTCTGAATGACGCCGCTAATGATCTCGAGTATTGCAGAGGCCAGGTCGGCGGCATATGTCGGTGATCCTGCCTGGTCAAATACGACATTGATGCTCTGCGATGAGCCAGCCTTGCCGAGTATTGTTTTCACAAAGTTGTTCCCGTAAGATGAATAGAGCCATGATGTTCTTATGATCACCGTCTGTGGCCAGCTCCATGGCTGCTTTCTCTCCGGCAAGCTTGCTGCGCCCGTATGCCGAGTCAGGTGAGGGAGTGTCATTCTCAAGATAGGGAACCGGAGAGGTTCCGTCAAAAACATAATCGGTGGAAATGTGTATCAGCCTGCAGTCTGATCCTTTCAGGGCGCTGACGATATTTTCAACCCCCCCGGCATTTATTAATGTTGCGGTCTCTTCGTCATCCTCAGCTTTGTCAACGGCAGTATAAGCAGCACAGTTAATGATCCATGAAGGAGAAAGCTCTGCAATGAAAGAGGCTGTGGCTTCCGGGTCAGTGATATCGAGCTCGCCTGTATCGGTGAACACAAAAGTATAACCGCTGTAACGGCCTGACCGTTCCCTGATCTCGCTTCCGAGCTGCCCCGATGCTCCGGTGACAAGAATGGTACTCATCACTTAAAGGTAAAACTTGTTGTGATATCACTGAACAGAGGCTGCTTTAAATCTTTAGGACTGATAATCTCTTTACCCTTCGCCACCATCCATCCAATGTTCAGTGCAGCGTCCATTACATTAATTCCGCGCTCATGTGTCACGGAATAATTATTGTCACATTTGTACAGGACGATTGCCTGTTCGCTAAGAACTGAAAATCCGTGTGCAAAGCCTTTCGGAATGAGAAACTGCAGTTTTTTTTCAGAATCGATGATCAGCCCGTACCACTTTCCGTATGTGGGTGATCCTCTCCGTATGTCAAGAGCAACATCGAAAATACGGCCTTCAATAACCCTTATCAGTTTTGCCTGGGCGAATGGCTCCTCCTGGTAATGCAAGCCGCGGATCACCCCTTTTGATGAACAGGATTCGTTGTCCTGAACAGGTTCGTAAGTAATGTTATTCAGCCAGAACTTCTGGTTGTTATAACTCTCGAAAAAATAACCGCGATCATCGATGAAGACGTCTGGTTCAATTATCAGCAGGCCGGGGAATTTTGTCTTCAGTACTTTCATTATAACGATTGTTCGTTTGCCACTTTAAGGAGATACTGGCCGTACTGACTTTTTGCCAGTGGTCTGGCCAGCCCTAGAAGCTGGTCTTTTGATATAAATCCGTTTTTATACGCTATCTCTTCTATGCAGGAAGCGCTCAGACCCTGTCTCTGCTCCAGTGTGGCGATGAAGTTGGAGGCCTGCAGAAGGCTGTCGAAGGTGCCTGTATCGAGCCATGCCATACCGCGTCCCAGGAGCTTTACTTCCAGCAATCCTTCGCTCAGGTATAGCCTGTTCAGGTCAGTTATCTCGAGCTCACCGCGGGGTGAAGGCTTCAAAGCGCGGGCACGTGACGCAACTGTATTATCGTAGAAATAAAGGCCGGTAACGGCATAGTTTGACTTTGGGTTTGCGGGTTTTTCCTCAAGACTTATTGCTCTGAGCTGGTCATCAAACTCCACTACTCCGTATCGTTCCGGATCATTTACGGAATAGCCGAAGACAACAGCACCCTTTTTCAGTCCGGACTGCTTCTTTGAGAATACCCCCAAAACCGTGACCGTAAAAAATATTATCTCCCAGGATCATGCAGACATTATCCTTTCCGATGAAATCTTCGCCAATAATGAATGCCTGTGCCAGGCCGTCGGGGGAGGGCTGTTCCCGGTATGAGAACTGCATTCCCAGCCTTGACCCGTCACCCAGCAGTGCGCGGAAATTCGGGAGGTCACGGGGGGTTGATATTATCAGCACCTCGCGTATGCCCGCAAGCATCAGTGCCGAGAGAGGGTAATAGATCATCGGTTTATCGTATACCGGCAGCAGCTGCTTTGATATTGCCTCCGTGATCGGGTGCAGTCGTGTCCCGGCACCGCCGGCGAGAATTATGCCTTTCATGAGTTTTTCCGGAGTATTTGTGTTTTACCTGCGTCCGATACCGTAATATTCAAAGCCCATCCTTCTCAGGTCAACCGGATCATATACGTTTCTTCCGTCGAAGATGACCTTGTTTCTGAGTTTGCTGGAGACCTCATCCCAGTCGGGCGACCTGAATTCAGCCCACTCAGTCATAAGCAGCAGGGCGTCAGCGCCTTCCGCAGCCTGATAAGGATCATTGGCATAGGTTATCCTGTCTCCGAGCTTCTCTTTCACTTCGGGCATTCCAGCCGGGTCATAAACCTTCACTGCAGCTCCTGCTTCGAGCAACCTGTGGATCAGTGTCATTGACGGTGACTCACGCGTGTCATCAGTCTGAGGCTTGAATGTAAGTCCCCAAACTGCAAAGACCAGTCCGCCTAGTTCGCTGCCGAAATGCTCTTTTATTTTAACCAGCAGGCGGCCTTTTTGCTGTTCATTGGTGAGGTCAACGGCTTTGATCAGGTTCATTGAATAGCCATTCTCTTCGGATGTGCGGATGAGCGCTTTAATATCCTTGGGGAAGCATGATCCGCCGTAGCCGACACCTGGATAGAGAAATTTATTGCCTATCCTGCTGTCACTGCCTATGCCTTTTCTCACGAGGTTAACATCTGCGCCGAGGATGTCGCACAGGTTGGCGATCTCGTTTATAAAGCTGATCCTTGTGGCCAGCATTGCGTTGGCAGCATATTTTGTCAGCTCGGCAGAAGCTATATCCATGAACAATATGGGGTGTTGGTTAAGGATAAAAGGTTTGTACAGCTTGCGCATTATCTCCCCGGCATGGTCTGAGTCAACTCCAATGACGATCCTTTCAGGTCTGAGGAAATCTTCGATGGCGTCACCTTCCTTGAGAAATTCAGGATTTGAGGCGACGTCAAAGGATATTTTCTTTTTTCTGTTATCAAGCTCTTCCTGCACGGCCCTGCGCACAAGCTCAGAGGACCCTACCGGTACTGTTGATTTTGTCACCACCACCAGGTAGTCAGTCATCACCCTGCCTATTTCGTGTGCCACTTTGATCACATGAGTGAGATCGGCGCTTCCGTCTTCTTCGGGAGGAGTGCCCACGGTTATGAACACCACCTCGCATTTGTTCAGCGCTTCAGCTATGTCAGTCGTAAAAAAGAGATGCCCCTTTTCGGCATTTCGACGTATCATCGTCTCAAGCCCAGGCTCATAGATGGGAGGTTTGGCCATCTGGAGGAGACTGATCTTTTCCCTGTCAATATCGACACATGTTACCGTTACACCTGTCTCAGCGAAACAGGTACCGGTCACAAGGCCCACGTACCCCGTTCCTACAACAGCTATCCTCATAATTCAATATTTCCGATTGATTCAGAACACAAAAATAGAAAAAAGTGTCAATCAAATAAATAAGGAAGCCTGGCAACCGGCTTTTATTTCTTACAGCCTGAAAATCTGCTCCTTGTTAATGGCAGAAATAAAAAATTTACTATCTTTGTGCGCATTTTTTAAACAACATAATGTCTAACTTATTAATTTTCAATTAATTTATTTAGCTCATGAGTGAAAAGAAAGAAAAGGTCGAAAACATAGTAAACGAAGACCTTAAAGAATCAAAATCCAGTGCAGAGAGCGTTACACCGGCTGAAGTTGTTACCGAATCGGCAGGCGAAATGGTCGCTGAAGAAAAACCAATTCTTAAAGTCAGAAAAGAAAAAAAGGTGAAGGCCGCTGCTCCGGCAGCTGATGCAGTAAAAGCTGCTGCAGCAGGTGCATCACCTGAGGAATTTGACTGGGATGCGTATGAAAATGACGGTTATTCAACTGAAAAGTCATTCGCAGCTCAGGAAAAACTTTATGAAGAAACACTTTCAACCGTAGCTGTTGATGAAGTGGTTGAAGGAACAGTGATTTCAATGAATAACCGTGAAGTGGTTATCAATATCGGACAGAAGTCCGAAGGTGTTGTAAGTCTTAACGAGTTCCGTTACAATCCCGACATGAAGGTCGGCGATACGGTTGAGGTTTATGTAGAGAGCCAGGAGGACAAGAAGGGGCAGCTGGTGCTTTCACATAAGAAGGCCAGGGCCTACAATTCATGGGACAGGGTCAACTCTGCCCTTGAAAATAATGAGATCATCACTGGTTACATCAAGTGCCGCACCAAGGGCGGTATGATCGTTGACGTATTCGGCATAGAGTCATTCCTGCCGGGATCACAGATCGATGTTAAGCCGATACGCGACTACGATGTCTATGTAGGCAAGACCATGGAATTCCGTGTTGTCAAGATCAACCAGGAGTTCAAGAATGTGGTTGTGTCGCACAAGGCACTCATCGAAGCTGAGCTCGAGCAGCAGAAGAAAGAAATTATTTCCAAACTTGAAAAAGGACAGGTTCTTGAAGGAACCGTTAAGAATATAACCTCATATGGTGTCTTTATTGACCTCGGAGGCGTTGACGGTCTTATCCACATCACCGACCTTTCATGGGGCAGGGTCAATCACCCTGAGGAAATCGTTCAGCTTGATCAGAAACTTAATGTTGTTATCCTTGATTTCGATGATGACAAGAAGAGAATTGCTCTCGGTCTCAAGCAGCTGACCCCGCATCCGTGGGATTCACTCAGCGAGACCCTGAAACTCGGAGACAAGGTTAAAGGCAAGGTCGTGGTCATGGCTGACTACGGCGCTTTTGTTGAGATAACAACGGGTGTCGAGGGACTGATCCATGTTTCAGAGATGTCGTGGTCACAGCACCTGCGCAGCGCACAGGAGTTCATGAAAGTGGGAGACGAGGTTGAGGCGGTGGTACTTACCCTTGACCGTGAGGAACGCAAGATGTCTCTTGGCATCAAGCAGCTCAAGCCCGATCCCTGGGAGAATATTGAACAGAAATACAGTCTTAATTCAAGACACAAAGCCCGCGTACGTAACTTCACCAACTTCGGAGTCTTTGTTGAGATCGAAGAAGGCGTTGACGGCCTGATACATATTTCTGATCTCTCATGGACCAAGAAAATCAAGCATCCTGCAGAATTCACAGCCATTGATGCCGAGATCGACGTCGTCGTTCTTGAGATTGACAAGGAGAACAGGAGACTGAGCCTCGGCCACAAACAGCTTGAGGAGAACCCGTGGGATGTATTCGAAGATCTCTTTACAGTTGATTCAATCCACGAAGGAACCGTGATCGAGGTATTCGACAAGGGAGCAATAGTAGCTTTACCTTACGGTGTTGAAGGCTTTGCCACACCCAAGCACCTCGTTAAGGAAGACGGGACAACGGCCGTGGTGGATGATAAACTGAATTTCAAGGTCATCGAGTTCAATAAGGGCGCCAAGAAGATCATTGTCTCTCACAGCCGTGTTTATGAGGATGAGAAGAAAGGTTCGGAAACCGCAGCCAAACGGTCTGAAGCAGACACAACCAAGAAAGCAACCCGCAAGCTGAAGTCAAACCTTGAGAAGACAACCCTTGGTGACATAACCGGACTTCAGGCCCTGAAAGACGAAATGGAAGAAAAAGAAGCCAGAAGTGCAGGAAAAAAGAAAAAATAGCTTTACATTTAGAAATCCAAAATAATCAGCAATGGACTTCAACATCGAAAATCGTAAACAATGCACTGTAATCAGCATTGAGACTGAAAAGCTCGATACTCACATTGCTCCGTCTCTTAAGTCGGAGCTTGTGCTCATCTCAGGAAAGGGCGAGAAAAATATCATTCTTGATCTGAAGAAGTGTCAATATTGTGATTCCTCAGGTCTTAGCGCGATTCTGGTGGCAAACAGGCTTTGCAAGAACGCCGGCGGCACTTTTGTGCTGTGCGGTCTTAATGAAGCTGTCGAGCGTCTGATAACAATCTCACAGCTTGATACCGTGCTCTCCATAACCGCTGATACCGAGGAGGCAGAGAAACTCATTTCCTGAGGACCGGCGGCAGCATGTCTTTCAGGCTGACCATACTTGGAACAAGCTCAGCTCTGCCCACCTCAGACCGATCTCCTACCGCTCATGTGCTTAACGTACATGAGCGGTTGTTTTTAATAGACTGCGGTGAAGGAACCCAGATGCAGATGAGGCGTTACCATATACGCTTCGGCAAGATCAATCATATCTTTATCAGCCATCTGCACGGTGATCATTTTTTCGGACTGTATCCGCTGCTGTCAACGTATAACCTTATGGGCAGAAAGACACCGCTGAACATTTATGCTCCTGCCCCCATTGAGGAACTGCTGAACCGCCATCTGGCTGATTTCGATATCAACCTCGCCTACGAGCTCATCATACACCCTCTTAACGGACGCACCCTGAAGCTTGTCCTGAGCGATAAGCACATGGAGGTGTTTTGTTTTCCTCTCAGGCATCGTGTAAAAACCTACGGTTTCCTCTTCCGTGAGAAGACGGCTGACAGGAATATAATAAAGAGCAAGATCAAAGAACACAGGCTGACGATTGCTGAGATATCCTCCTTAAAAAAGGGGAAAGACATACTCCGTGAAAGCGGTGAGCTTATTTCCTGTGATGAGGTAACACTACCCCCGCCTGCTACGGCTTCCTTCGCCTTTTGCAGCGACACGGGCTATTTTCCGAAGCTGTCATCATTCGTTACCGGTGTCGGGCTGCTGTATCACGAGGCAACCTTTGGCGAGGAACATGACGCACTGGCCAGACAGACAGGACACTCAACAGCGCGACATGCTGCGACGGTAGCCAAAGAGGCAGGCGTTCAGCGACTGCTTCTCGGTCACTTCTCTGCCCGCTATAAATCCCCGGAGCTGCTTGAAGAGGAGGCCAGAAAGGTATTTCCCGCTACTGAAGCAGCCATGGAAGGGCATACCTATGATATTTTACCTTCTGAAGAGCAAATCAAAGAATGACTATCTTTGAGCCCGACTTTTAACTTCTAACAATACTCAAGTGCAGGAGAAGATCTTGATCCTCGATTTCGGATCACAGTATACACAATTGATAGCCAGACGAATACGTGAGCTTAATGTCTATTGCGAAATATTCCCGTTCAATCATTTCCCGACCCCTGATGAGACAGTGAAGGGAGTGATCCTTTCCGGCAGTCCTTTCTCGGTTCGCGATGCCATGGCTCCCTTTCCCGACCTGACAGCCATAAAAGGCAGGATTCCCTTGCTGGGTGTCTGCTACGGAGCGCAGCACCTGACCCACAATTTCGGAGGAGAGGTGCTTCCTTCAGATACACGCGAATATGGCCGTGCAAGACTGGTTTACGCTGATCAGGGCGATCCTCTTTTTAATGGAATTACCACCGGTACACAGGTCTGGATGTCTCATGGCGACACTATATCAGTAATACCTGCTGGTTATACTGTAACAGGGTCCACTTCTGATGTCAGAGTGGCAGCATTCAGGATTGCAGGCGAGAAGACCTGGGGGATACAGTTTCATCCGGAAGTGTATCATACCACGGAAGGCCTGAAGATGCTTGGGAATTTTGTCACCGGCATCTGCGGCTGCCGGGGTGACTGGACACCGGAGTCCTTTATTGATATGACAGTCAGATCTCTCAGGGAGAAGATCGGAACTGACAGGGTCGTTCTCGGCCTCTCGGGAGGTGTCGATTCATCAGTAGCCGCCATTCTGCTCGACAGAGCAATAGGCAGCAACCTGACATCCATATTTGTCGACAACGGTCTGCTTCGAAAAAATGAGTATAATTCAGTGATGGAGGCTTACAGGAGAATGGGGTTGAATGTCATCGGAGTAGATGCCTCCTCGGTTTTTACCGACAGGCTGAAGGGAGTGACGGACCCTGAGGCTAAACGTAAGATCATAGGAAAGGCATTCATTGAGATATTTGACCAGGAAGCACATAAGGTTCAGAATGTCAGGTGGCTGGCGCAAGGAACAATCTATCCAGATGTCATCGAATCCGTTTCGGTAAACGGTCCTTCTGCCACAATAAAATCTCACCACAATGTCGGTGGCCTGCCCGAAACGATGAATCTGAAAGTGGTGGAACCTCTTCGCCTTCTCTTCAAGGATGAGGTGCGCAGGGTGGGGCATGCACTGAACATACCGGGAGAGATAATTAACAGGCATCCTTTCCCCGGTCCCGGACTGGCGATCAGGATAATAGGTGATGTTACCCCTGAGAAACTCGAAACCCTTCGCGAGGCGGATAATATTTTCATCACCGGGCTGCAAAAGAATGGTCTATATGAAAAGGTATGGCAGGCTGCAGTAATTTTACTGCCTGTGCAGTCAGTAGGTGTGATGGGTGATGAGAGAACCTATGAGAATGCCGTGGTGCTCCGCGCTGTCACCTCTACCGATGGCATGACCGCAGACTGGTGTCACCTGCCTTATGAGTTTCTCGCTGACACTTCAAACGAGATTATAAACAAAGTAAAAGGGATAAACAGGGTAGTTTATGATATAAGCTCAAAGCCCCCATCAACAATAGAATGGGAGTAATCTGAGTTAATAATTAAAACAGTAAAACTGACATGATAAAAAAATATATATACGTTGCTTTTTTGGTAATTGCGGCCCAGAGCTCAGGGCTCAGGGGACAGGGGATTACCCAGGAGACATTTAAGATCGGAAAAACTTTAGCCCTGCTTGAAGCGATGTATGTCGACAGCGTCAACATCGCCTCCATTACCGAGCAAATGATAATAAACACCCTGAAGAATCTTGACCCGCATTCGGTCTATATACCCGCAAAGGATGTCAGGGCAGAGAATGAGCCGTTGCAGGGTAATTTTGAGGGGGTCGGAATTCAGTTCAACCTTCTGTATGACACCATTATTATTATTTCTCCTACTGCCGGAGGCCCGTCGGAGAGGGTTGGCATACAGGCAGGAGACAGAATAATAACAATTGACGGCGAGAAGGTGACAGGGGTAGGCATGAACACTACCGGGGTACAGAAAAGACTCAGGGGGCCCAAAGGCACTTCTGTGACCATACTGGTGTTCCGCAGGGGAGAGAAAGATCTTCTGGAGTTTAAAATCACCCGTGACAAGATACCTGTAAACAGCCTTGATGCCGCATATATGCTCTCAGGCGATATCGGTTACATCAAACTGAGCAGGTTCTCGGAACAGACAGCAATGGAATTCGATCAGGCGGTTGATAAGCTGCGCAAGGAAAAAATGGCGAACCTTATTATCGATCTGCGGGGAAACTCAGGCGGTTATATGGTTCCTGCTGTTCAGATAGCCGATAAGATGCTCGCAGCGGAAGAGCTCATAGTATATCTTGAAGGAAGGCACACCTCAAGGCAGGAATACAAGTCTGCCGCGTCGGGTACGTTGACAAGGGCGCGGATAGCAATCCTTATTGATGAAGGTTCAGCATCGGCCAGCGAGATCCTTGCGGGTGCGGTACAGGACTGGGACAGGGGTGTGGTGATAGGCAGAAGAAGCTTTGGCAAGGGCCTGGTGCAGAATGGTTTTTCATTGCCTGACGGATCAGAGGTAAGGCTTACAATAGCCCGCTATTATACTCCGTCCGGCAGGTCAATTCAGACTCCATACAATGAAGGGTTTGACAAATATTTCCAGACGTATTACAGCAGGTACTTCAATGGAGAGCTGATTCAACCTGACAGTCTTAACCTGCCGGATTCGCTCAAAGCCTATACAATTACCAATAAAAGGGTTGTTTACGGCGGCGGAGGCATCACACCCGACATTTTTATCCCCATTGACACCACATATTATTCAGATTATTACCGTGATCTGATCAGAACCTCTACCCTTACAGGCTTCATCGTTGGCTATACTGACCAGAACCGCAAAACACTGTTGCGGAAATACAGGACATTTGAACAGTTTGACAATGATTTCACGTTCGACAATGAAGCCATCAGAGAGCTCAGGGAGGCAGGGGAAAAAAACAAAGTCAGCTTCGACCAGGCGCAGTATGATATCTCCGCCGAAGAGATGCAGAAGGTAATGAAAGGACTTGTCGCGCGTGACTTGTGGGACATGAACGAGTATTACAGGGTGGTGAACCAGGGTGATTATGCTATAGTAAGGGCTGTGTCTGTCATCAATGACCCTGCACTTTACGATAGACTTCTCGGGTACCGGAAGGAATAACGATGAAAATTATTGCCAAGACGCTCTACGGTCTTGAGGAGGTGCTTGCCTCCGAACTGACTGCCCTGGGAGCTGAAAATGTACAGGTGCTCAACAGGGCTGTTGCCGCCGAGGGGTCCAAGTCGCTGTTGTATAAGGCCAACTACAACAGCCGGGTGGCTCTGTCTGTCCTGCTGCCCGTAGCCGAATTCAGCATCAGCAATCAGAAAGACCTGTATAACAGCGTTGTAAGCTTTGACTGGGACCAGTATCTTGATACTGAGAAGACTTATGCCGTGACGGCAGTAGTAAATTCAAAGCATTTTGCACATTCGGGTTATGCGGGCCTGGTAGTTAAAGATGCCGTTGCAGATTTTTTCCGTCACCTGACAAGAAAGAGGCCGTCAGTCGACCAGAAGTCGCCTGATCTGCTTATCAACCTTCATATAAGCAATGAGAAGGTCACCATCTCGCTTGATTCTACGGTCATACCGCTTTACAGGAGAGGCTATCGCCGTGAACAGGGGGAGGCACCGCTGAGCGAAGTGCTTGCAGCTGGAATCATCTTGCTTACCGGGTGGAAGGCTGACACCCCGCTAGTCGACAGCATGTGCGGTTCGGGAACAATTCCGGCTGAAGCAGGACTTATGGCCTGCAATATTGCTCCCGGCAAATTCAGAAAGAGCTTCGGGTTCATGAAGTGGAAGGATTATGACCCGGCACTCTTCAGATCGGTGAAGTTCGAGGCTGAGAAAAAGGAAAGGAGATCGCCGGTGAAGATTTATGCAGGAGACATATCTGCTGACGCTGTAAGGATGGCTGCCATCAATATCAGGGAAGCCGGACTCACCGATACGGTTGAGGTCACGGAGAGAGATTTCCTCATGAGTCCGGCACCAGTACCGGGAGGCACACTGATTATAAACCCTCCGTACGGGCACCGTATAGGAGGAGAAGAAATGGGGAAGTTTTATGGTGATATAGGTACTGTGCTGAAGCATCACTACGAGGGATATACTGCCTGGATTTTGTCAGGCGACAAGGTAAATATCAAATCTGTCGCGTTAAAACCTTTCAGGAAGTTTGACCTGCTAAACGGAGATATTGAATGCAGGTTACAGGGCTATGAATTGTACCAGGGAACCCGTAAGGCATCAGTCTCTCACCCACATTAAACCTACGTTTGCCAATGCACCTGCAACCTTGGTCAAAAAAAGAGAGTCATAGCTTAAAATAATAATATCTGTTTGTCGAGTATTAACAACAAACCTCTATTTTTGTTAATTGTAAAAGCTTTATTTACTTGTACGGAGACGTGATGAGCTTTGATCTTGAAAATCTTGTGAGTGACCTTGACATCAGGGGAGCCATCCTTTATTTTAAGGGTAATGTTGACTCCGAGGTGATAAACAAGGCTCTTGATTCCGTTGAGGGTAAGCTGCTTACGAGTCGTGAAAATCCCAGGCTGAGAAAAAAAGTGTATAACGTGCTTGTGGAAAGCCTCCAGAATCTTTATCATCATGCTGATCTGGTGCCTAAAAGCTACCATGCAGCCAGGCCTGACAGGTTTGGCCTGATAATCATGGAAAAGACAGGGAGGGGATACAGGATCACTACCTGTAACTTTGTAATGGCACTTAGAATTAAAGAGTTAGAGGAGAAGCTCACCAGGATAAACAGCTCAACCCAGGAGGAGATTAAAGAACTTTATAAGGATATCCTGAACCACCAGGAAATCACCGAAAAAGGGCTTGGCGGACTGGGTTTGATTGATATGGCAAGAAAAACAGGGCACAGACTTGATTATAGATTTAAAAAATACGATAACTTGCACTCCGCTTTCCGTATCAGTGCGGTAATCACTAATGAATGAGTAAATCAAACAAAAAGTAAATAGCTATGGAACCGATCATCATTGAAGGAACCCCTAAAACCCCATCGATTAAATTTGACGAGAAGGACGGTATTTTTGAGATAAAGGGCAGATCCATTCCTGAGAACTCAGTTGAGTTTTACAAACCGCTTAATGAATGGCTTGACAATTACATGCAGGGGCCGCTTGACAAAACTGTAGTTAATATCAGACTTGAGTATTTCAATACCAGCTCGTCAAAGTGCATACTTGACGTATTTAAACGTCTGGAAGCTATCCACCGGTCAAAACATGATGTTGAGATAAACTGGTTTTACGAGGAGGATGATGAAGATATGCTCGAAGCAGGAGAGGACTATGATTTGATCATTAAGGTGCCTTTCAAGATGATCGAGATCGTTGAATAATCTTTTCGGCAAGGCTGAAAGATCGGTTATTTTAAAAACAGAGGGTGTCAGTCTCACGACAGGCACCCTCTTCTTTTTCAATGGTTCGAATCATGTCATTCGCTGTTTTCCCTGTTTCTGAAAGTCATCTTTATCTTGTTTGAAGACTCGAGTATCTTAAGCAGTATTCTGAAATACAACAATATGTAAAGAACGAGGGTCATTAACCAGATGACACCGGTATTGACCGCAAGAGTACTTGCGTAGACTCCGAATATCTGTTTACGCGGAGCATAGAAGTGAGCTTTGACCAGGCGGTTTTCAGGATCGTAAAAAATCTGGTCATAATTCTGGTAAAGCCTGTCCCGGTACCTTCTGATCTTATTCTTTTCATTTTCATTTTTCACGAACTCTTCAAGGGATTCATTCGTGTATTGCTTTTTCATAAGTATAAACCCGTCCCTGTCGGCACGTTCATAGGCAATGATAGTGTTATCACGTTTATCCACTGTTTCCCGCGACACATCGATATAAAATCTGCGTACTCTTTCAATATAGTTGCGTGCAGTGTCAACCGCCTCAAGGGTAATATTGTCAGGGTCGAGCACACTCAGGTCAAAGGTTACGGCAGGGGTGAAACCAAGCTCTTCTTCAATTTCATTGCAGATAAGCATCATGTCATTCCTGCCTTCCGGTCCGAGCCTTTCTTTCTCAATATTGCTCTCCATCCTTGAGAGAATGCTTTTCATCTCATTGTACCAGATGTCTTTTTTAAATTTCGCAATACTGATCACCTTATCATACTGGTAGAACTGTCTTTCAAACCTGTTGTTCATATACTGATCCACGGCCAGAGCTTCATACCCCCACCGTGCAGCAATGATTTCACCATAGATGGGTATTGAGACAGGCGATGAAATATTTGGATTAAGCTTGTCATATTTGACAATGATGCCGCTCAGGATTATCTGTGGAATAACGAGGAACGGAATAAGAATATAAATAGTGACAACGGTCTTGAAGCTGTCAGAAATGAGCAGTCCCATCATATTTGATGTAGCCCAGCAGCTGAACAGTACGAGCCAGTATTCAAACCACATCCCTCTGATACCGATAATTGAGTTGCCCACAGCCACGAACATGGCAGCCTGTATGGCAGATATAAGGAACTGAACGCTGATCTTTGAGATGAGGTAACTGTTCCAGCTCAGGTTGAGAAATGCTTCACGCCGGAGGATCTTCCTGTCTTTTATTATCTCCTCGGCACTGACTGTAAGGCCCATGAAGATTGCCACTATCACTGACATAAATATATATACAGGCAGGTTGCTGTTCTGCATAAGTGTATATGCCGGATTGCTGGAACTCTCATCAAAATAACGGATGATAAACGCAAGGAACAGAGCCAGCACGGGAGCTTCCAGGAGTGTGATTACAAGATACTGTTTGTCAGATAGCTTGGCCAGAATATCACGGGTGACGAACACCCGGAACTGTTTGAACTTGCTGGGCGTCTTAAGCGTGATCTCCGGAATCCCGTTACCGTTTTTGGGAGGTGCCGGTGCTTCCTCGGTTCGCGAATTATAAAAAGCATTCCATTCCGGCGGTGATATTTTCCTTGTTTTTGTAGGGCGCCCGAACTCGTCAAGCACCTTTGATTCAACTATGCTGAAGATCTGTTCCGGGTTGACGTTACCACATGCATGACACTCGCTGTCGTTGTATTTGGGAAGCTGCATCCGGTCTTTAAAATAACCTATTGACCCTACCGGTATACCGTAGTAGATCATGTAACCGCCGGTGTCAAGAAAGATAAGCCTGTCAAACATCTTGAAGATATCTGAAGAAGGCTGATGGATGACTACAAATATCAGCTTTCCCTTCAGCTTGAGATCATTAAGCAGGTCAAGAATATTCTCTGAGTCAAGTGATGAAAGTCCGGATGTTGGTTCGTCGAGAAAGAGGATTGAAGGCTCCCTGATCAGCTCGAGAGAGATATTCAGTCTTTTACGCTGACCGCCTGAGATCTTTTTATTCAGCGGTGTGCCGACCTTCATGTCCTTAATGTCAAAAAGCCCGAGACTATGCAGCACATTTTCCACCCTGGCAGAGATCTCTTCATCATTCAGGTTGCCGAAACATAGCTTGGCATTGTAAAAGAGGTTATCGAACACAGTCAGCTCTTCTATCAGGAGATCGTCCTGCGATACAAAACCTATCAGTCCCTTTACCTTATCAGGCTCCTTATGGATATTTACGCCGTTTATGAGCACTTCACCGGCATCCGGCTTGTTGATTCCGTTCAGGACGCTGAGCAGGGTCGACTTCCCGGCACCTGAAGCCCCCATTATACCCACAAGCCTTCCTGATTCTTCAGCGAAGCTCATCTTGTGAAGTCCGACGTATCCTCCCTTGAACTTATACTCCAGATTTTTCACTTCATATACCACCCTGGAGGCCAGGACGCTCTCATCGAGGAATTGCCTGATCACTTCCGAGTAATAAATAGGCTTGCTGCTCAGATATTTCAGTGAGGCGCCTCTCTCAAAGAGATAAACCTTGTCTTCATGCCTCAGCTGACCACTGAGCAGCAATTCACCCGTCCCGAATGATTTGATAAATAGCATGTCAGCCTGCGGCAGATTCAGAACTCTTACCTGTCCCTTGAATGAAGTATTGATGATATGCCGGGTCTTTTCATATTTATGCTTGCGGTCGTTGTCAATGATAAGTATCTGTGACGATTCAGGGACTTCAGACCTCTTTGACAGCACAAACTGTTCAATAAGCTCATAATCGTCACGGTTGACATTAAATCCTTCAGCTGCGGTGATGATGAATTCCAGCTCGGTATTGCTCACTACGGCTTCGTCTGACCGGCAGTATTCGAGAAGCTGCACCAGGACAATGATTTTCTGGTTGAGGGTGAGTTGTGCTCCGATGTCAAAACAGATTTTGATAATCCTGACAGAAATGGCGGCATTTCTCCTTGCCTCATTTCCTTTTTTCAGCCTCTGCTGCGCCTCATCGTAATAGTTGTCAAAAATCCTGAGGTAAGCCTCAACGCCTTCCTGGTTAAGCTGAGGCCTGAGAAATGCCTCAACCACCTTGCGTCTGTCTGTCTCACTGCCCTGTGCAGGGGCAATGATGGCAAATAAATGCATCAGGGTGTTCAGTATCTTCTCATTCATCCCGTAAGTACCTTATAACAGCAGTAACAGAGGTATAAAGTATTACAAGAACGTAAAAAGCCGCAAATTATTTGCTGGCTGCCTCGCTGAGATGAATAACCTACGAAGGGCCGGTCTTTTGAAAGCTGTTGAGACAGGCTTCCCGGTCAGTATAAATATCCAGCGCCTTGTGGAGCTGAAGCATCTCGAAAAGCTCACCGGCGCGCGGAGTGAGCCCGCAGATCCTGTAAGTACAGTAATTTGACCTTGCAACACGGAGGAGGTGAAGGAACATTGCAAAGGCAGAACTGTCGAGATAATCGACACCGCTGAGATCAATCACCACCCTGGTATAAGGTATTTCGAACAATTTAAAAATAACAGGCTTGATATTACCTATATTATTTGCGTTTAGCCTGTCTACACGGAAACTGATAACATCAATTCCGTCAAGTCTTTCTGAAACCACCATGTCAGGTTACTTTTTTGTACTGAAGAAATGTTCAATCTCTGCCAGTACCGTAGCTGCATCTCTTTCAAAATCCGAAATATAATCGGGATACTTCTCAATCTGTTCCCCGGCTTTTGCCTGAAGCTCAAAGGTCTTTAACATTTTTGCGGTATCGTCCATTCCCATGACTGTCACCGAACCCTTTGCCTTATGTGCCAGGAGCCCAAGTTCAAAATACTTCCCTTCGCCAAGCAGAGCATTCATCTCTGCAATAAATTCAGGAATCTGGTTGCGGAATATCGTAACGATCTCCTCCATTATCTCAGTTTCTCCTCCGCTTACGTTCAGCAGGTAGTCGGGATTAAATGCCTTATATTCCATAGGTTCAGATTTGTCTCCGATACAAATATAAATATAATGAACTACAGCACACAATTAAGTTAAAAGAGGAATTGTCAATAATGATTTATTGCAGGTTTTTATCGGCTGAAATATGATACATTTGCTCAGAAAACAAAACCTATTGCAATGAAAAACACTCCTTTTCTTAAGTTTCATGAAGCCCTGGGAGCGAGGATAATACCTTTTGCCGGATACAATATGCCGGTTGAATACGCCGGTATCACTGAGGAGCATATCACGGTCCGGGAAAAGGTTGGTGTGTTTGATGTCTCACACATGGGTGAGTTCTGGGTCAATGGACCCCATGCTCTGGATTTTCTGCAATATGTCACTTCAAACGATGTCGCAGCTTTGACTGACGGAAAGATTCAGTATACCTGTTTTCCTAACGGCAGGGGAGGTATTGTGGATGATCTGCTCGTTTACCGGTTTAACCCTGAGAAATACCTTCTTGTCGTTAACGCCGCAAACATTGAGAAGGACTGGGATTGGTGCGTGAATAATGCCGCCCGCTTCGGTATTTCTGCCGGCCCTGACAAAGAAATGCATAATGCCTCTGAATGGACGGCACAGCTTGCCGTGCAGGGACCTCTTGCACTCAGAGCTATGCAAAAGCTTACTGAAGAGAATGTTACGGACATGGAGTATTATACCTTCAAGGTCCTTAAGTTCGCCGGTATTGAAAATGTTATATTTTCGACCACAGGCTACACCGGCGCAGGCGGATGTGAGATATATATAAGGAATGCTGACGCGAACCGTCTCTGGGAGGCTGTCTTTAAAGCCGGTGAAGAGTTTGGCATCAAACCCGTTGGCCTGGGTGCAAGGGACACACTCCGCCTGGAGATGGGTTATTGCCTCTACGGTAATGACATCAATGACAGTACATCACCAATTGAGGCCGGGCTGGGATGGATAACCAAGTTCGTTCCGGGAAAGGAATTTGTGGACAAAGCCCTTCTTCTCAGGCAGAAGGAGGAAGGTACAGAAAGGCGCCTGAAAGGCTTCGTGATGATTGATAAAGGTATTCCCAGACAACATTATGAAGTAGTTGACGCTTCGGGAAATAATATCGGTGAAGTGACCTCCGGCACGATGTCACCCATGCTGAAACAGGGTATAGGAATGGCTTACCTGAATAAGAACTTCTGGAAAACGGATACTGAAATATTTATTCGTGTGAGGGGTAAGGATCTCAAAGCAAAGGTTACAGCCCTTCCGTTCCTTGCGAAATAGTAATCATTCTCTTTCAACGTTTAAGGTAATGACACAGAACGGCCTTGAGATTTGCTTTTCACCCGCCATTTTTGAAGCGCATTCCGACAGGGAGGCAGTGGTGGTGATCGTAGATATCCTCAGGGCAACAAGCTCAATATGTACTGCTTTTGCCAACGGTGTCCGTGAAATAATACCGGTGGCTACCAGTTGAGGAAGCCAGGGAGATGAAAAGCAAAGGATACCTGCTTGCGGCTGAGCGTGACGGATATTTGCTAGACTTTGCCGATTTCGGCAACTCACCGTTCAACTTTACTCCTGAGAAAATAGGCGGAAAGGTTGTAGCTTACAGCACCACCAACGGAACGGGCATCATGAAGATGGCTTCAGAGTGCCATGAGGTGGTGATCGGTGCTTACCTGAACATAACTGCGCTGTGCCGCTGGCTGGAAGAGCAGAACAGGAAGGTGATCATTGTCTGCGCCGGGTGGAAGAAGCGTTTCAGCCTGGAGGATGCTCTTTGCGCAGGAGCTATCGCTGCCAGGCTTCTGGAAAGCGGGAGATTTACCACGAGCTGCGACGCCGTACATGCTGCCACAGATTTATGGAAAATGGCAGAAGGGGACCTTTTGGGATATATAGATAAGGCTGCCCAGAGGTCAAGACTGAGAGACAAGGGCCTTGATGACTGCATCGGATACTGTCATACCTTAGACGTAACAGGAATAATTCCCGTATTGCGGAATGGGAAGCTGGTCGCTCTTTAGCCATTGCAACACCGCACAGTTGAACTTAATTGTGTAGATTTGGAATAGAATACAGGACAAACAAAAATAAAATCATCAGAAATGAAAAAGCACAACTTTTATGCCGGGCCTTCAATCATGCCTGAATATACGAATGAGAAGGTGATTGAAGCAATAAAGGATTTTGCCGGAACAGGGCTCTCGATCATGGAGGTCTCGCACCGCAGCAAGGAATTTGTAGCGGTCATGGACCAGGCTGTCGCAATGGTTAAACAGCTGCTCGAAGTACCGTCTGGCTATTCAGTCATATTCCTGGGTGGAGGTGCAAGCCTTCAGTTTACTATGGTGCCGATGAACATGCTCGAGAAGAAAGCAGCATACCTCAATACCGGCGAATGGGCTGGCAAAGCCCTGAAAGAGGCCAAACTGTTCGGTGAGGTAATTGAAGTGGCATCATCAAAAGACAGGAACTTCAATTATATTCCCAGGAGTTATGTTGTTCCGGCTGATGCGGATTACTTCCACATCACGACCAACAACACCATCTTCGGTACAGAACTGAAGAAAGATCCTGATGTTAAAGTGCCTCTGGTGGCAGATATGTCGTCTGATATTTTTAGCCGTCCCGTCGATGTTTCAAAATACGCGATCATATACGGTGGTGCGCAGAAGAACCTTGCTCCTGCAGGCGTTACCTTTGCGATAATAAGGGAGGATGTGCTGGGCAAGGTTACCAGGCCTATACCCACCATGCTGAACTATAAGACACACATTGAAAAGGAATCAATGTTCAACACACCACCCGTGCTTCCGGTCTTTGCTGCTGCCAAGACACTTGAATGGCTGATGCAGAAGGGCGGGGTAAAGGCGATGCAGAAGATCAACCAGGAAAAGGCAGCCTTGCTCTATGATGAGATCGAACGCAATAAACTGTTCGTTGCCACGGTGCCTGATCATGAAGACAGGTCACTGATGAACGTATGTTTCGTAATGTCGGATAATTATAAGGAGCTCGAGGAAGAATTTCGCTGCCTTTGCAAAATCAAAGGGCATGGTAGGTATCCCGGGACACCGTTCAGTGGGCGGCTTCCGTGCTTCTCTCTACAACGCACTGCCTATTGAGAGTGTCAGGGCGCTTGTTGAATGCATGAAGGAATTTGAAAACAAATACTAAAACCGTCAGCATGCAAGTACTAGTTGCCACAGACAAGCCTTTTGCACCTGTTGCGATCACACAGATCCGCGAGGTGGTTGAGAAAGGTGGACATACCCTGGCCCTCCTTGAGAAGTACAAGACACCGCAGGAGCTTCAGGCTGCCGTTGCCAATGCCGATGCGCTGATCGTCCGCTCTGATATAGTTGATGCTGCAGTCATTGCCGCAGCGCCCGCATTGAAGATCGTGGTAAGGGCAGGAGCCGGTTATGACAATCTTGACCTTAATGCCTGCACTGCAAGGAATGTGGTAGCCATGAACACGCCGGGACAAAATTCAAACGCAGTTGCCGAGCTGGCGTTCGGGATGATGCTCTTTGCAGCCCGCGGCAGTTTCGACGGAAAGACAGGATCAGAACTGCTTGGCAAGACGCTTGGACTGCATGCCTTCGGTAATGTCGGGAAATGCATGGCACGGATAGCCGGAGGGTTCGGGATGAAGACCTTTGCCTTCGACCCATTCGTTGATAACAAGGTAATCCTCGATGCAGGCGTCACCCCAGTTGATTCTCTCGAAGAACTGTATTCCGCCAGCCAGTATGTCTCGCTCCATATTCCAGCGAACGATAAGACTAAAAACTCCATCGGGGAAAAGCTTTTATCGCTGATGCCCAAGGGAGCCGTTCTGGTCAATACCGCCCGCAAGGAGGTTATAAACGAAACCGAGCTTGCTGCAATGATGGAAAAGAGAACAGACATGAAATATCTTTCAGATATCGCTCCTGACAATGCCGAACTCTTTGCCTCGAAATATGCCGGACGTTACTTCTTTACTCCCAAGAAGATGGGAGCTCAGACAGAAGAGGCCAATGTCAATGCCGGCGTCGCTGCAGCACGGCAAATAGTATCTTTTTTCGCTTCCGGGAACGAAACATTCAGAGTTAACAAACCTAAATAGAAACCTACACTATCTGCTACAATGGCTGTTGTTAAACCTTTCAGGGGGCTCAGACCGCCGGCCGGACTGGCATCGGAGATCGCCTGCCTCCCCTATGATGTTATGAATTCGGAAGAGGCAGCGGTAATGGCGAGGGGTAAGGAAAAATCGCTGCTGCATATCACCAAATCGGAGATTGATCTGCCGGAAGGCACAGATGTCCACTCGGAAGCGGTGTACCGCAAGGCTTTTGAAAACTTTACCGCCTGGCAGAAAAACGGTTGGCTGGTTCAGGATGAGAAACCCTGCTTTTATATTTATGCCCAGACAATGAAGGGACGTACTCAGTACGGAATTGTGGGGGCAGCGGCAGTGTCCGATTATCTCAGCGGGATAATTAAGAAGCATGAGCTGACCCGTCCGGACAAGGAGGAAGACAGGATGGTGCATGTCAGAACGAACAATGCCAATATTGAGCCCGTCTTTTTTGCTTATCCTGCGGTGAAGGAGCTTGACAGGATTGTCAGCCGTGTGGTCAAAAAACAGAAGCCTGAGTATGACTTCGTGGCTGAAGACGGCATTGGTCACCATTTCTGGGTTATCGGGGATGAGACAATTGTCACACAAATAGAGCAGCTCTTTGCCGCTAAAGTTCCTTTCATGTATGTTGCCGACGGGCATCATCGCACGGCAGCAGCAGCACTGGTGGGAAAGGAAAAGCGTGATAAAAATCCTTCGCACAGGGGGGATGAAGAGTATAACTATTTCCTTGCAGTTATTTTTCCTGATAACCAGCTTAAGATACTTGATTACAACCGTGTTATCAGGGATCTTAACGGTCAGACTGCCGAACAGCTGATTGCCAGGCTTGATGAAAACTTTATTATAAAAGACAAAGGATCAAAAACTTACCGGCCGCGCAAACTGCATAACTTCGCGATGTACCTCAATGGCAGATGGTACAGTCTTACTGCCAGACCGGGGACCTATAACGATGATGACCCTATAGGAATTCTTGATGTCACCATACTTACTGAAAAGGTACTTGGCCCGCTGCTTGACATTCAGGATCTGAGGCGTTCAAAACGCATTGATTTCATCGGAGGTATCCGCGGTCTGGGTGAACTGAAGAAACGTGTCGACAGTGGCGAGATGAAAGTGGCATTTGCCCTTTATCCTGTATCTATGAAGCAGCTGATTACCATAGCCGACACCGGCAACATAATGCCGCCAAAAACCACATGGTTTGAGCCCAAGCTGCGCAGCGGACTGGTGATACATAAACTCGACTGACAGCCATCCGGGCAATCCGCGGACTGATGAACAGCATCACTCGGAATATAAGCGCCCTGGCCAGGGATCTTCCCGGTAACGTATCAATCGTTGCCGTCTCAAAAACACGAACTCCTGATGAGGTCCTGGAAGCATATAATGCCGGCCTTCATACGTTTGGAGAGAACCGTGTGCAGGAACTGGTCTCTAAAAAGAAGTGCTCCCCGAAGGGATAAACTGGCACCTTATAGGGCACCTGCAGTCAAACAAAGTCAAACAGGCAGTTGCTGCAGCCTCAATGATAGAATCGGTTGATTCCCTGAGACTTCTCGGGATGATTGACAGTGAAGCCGGGAGGCAGCAAAAGATAATTGACTGTCTCCTGCAGGTCCATATAGCACTGGAGGAGACCAAGTCAGGTTTCAGCATAAAAGAAATTGAAGAAACAGACTGGGCAACCGTAGCCGGATCATTGTCATTTGCAAGGATCTGCGGCCTGATGGGCATTGCATCATTCACAGACGATACAGACCGGGTACGTTCGGAATTCAGATCTCTTGCCAGGTTGTTTCATGACACCCGCCTGAGATGCTTCAGCAATGTCAGCTGGTTTAAAGAAATATCAATGGGTATGTCAGGCGACTGGCGGATAGCTGTTGAAGAAGGCAGCACCATAATCAGGGTAGGAACACTTATATTTGGAGAACGAATAAAATAATAAAATGACGTCAATAGCCACACGTTATCTCGGACTTGAACTTAAAAGCCCTGTTATTGCAGGGAGTTCCAATTTTACTTCCAATGTTGAATCAATCAGGGAGGCAGAGGCGGCCGGCGCAGGTGCCGTCGTGCTTAAGTCTCTCTTTGAGGAACAGATCGTGTCCCTGGCCACCTCGCTTTCTTCACAGGAATCTTATCCTGAGGCTGATGATTACCTGTTATATTATACAAGGACAAACAGTGTGGATACATATCTTGACCTTGTGGCTAAGGCACGCAAAAGTGTGAAGATCCCTGTCATAGCCAGCATAAACTGTTTCTCTCCAAAAGGATGGACTGACTTTGCCGTGGATATAGAAAAAGCAGGAGCGAGTGCTCTTGAAGTAAATATCTTCTTCATGCCGGTAGACATGCATCAGACGGCAACAGAGGCTGAGACGGTCTATTTTAAGATCATTGACAGTCTGAAGAAGAAACTGACGATACCCATCAGCGTGAAGATAGGGCTTCGCTTTTCAAACCTGCTGAATTTTGCGATGCAGATCCATAATCATGGTGCATCGGGCATGGTACTCTTTAACCGGTTCTATGAGCCTGATTTTGACATTAACAATCTCTCCGTTGTTCCGGCATCTGTTCTCTCAAACCCCGTTGAACGGCGTTATGTGCTGAGATGGGTGGGCATGGTCAGCGCCCTGAACATAAAAATGGATATCTCAGCATCAACAGGTGTTTATACGGGAGAGGATGCCATCAAATACCTGCTTGCAGGCGCTACGACAGTCCAGGTATGCTCAGCTCTGTACAAGAGAGGCTTCACGGTAATTACTGAAATAAATGAAGCTATACGCAAATGGATGAATGCCAAAGAGTTCAATAGTATAGGCGATTTCAGGGGACTTTTAAACTACCGGAACATTGACAACCCCTCGCTGTTCGAGCGTTCACAGTTTATGAAGCATTACAGCTCCTATATTTAGTCACTCCTTCATAACAGCTATCAGTTCCCTTGCAAGCTGTCGCTTTGCAGTATCATAAGTATCGATTACATCCTCCAGTCTGGTTATAATTCCTGATTTGTCAGCACTGCTGATCATACCGGAGCAGGTTTCAAGGACAGTGAAACATTCGAGAGAGGTCATGTAATCACTAAGTATGAAGATATCTGCCAGTGCAACGGCATGACTCCGAATAGTCCAGGCCTGACTGCCAGCAGGATGAGGCAAGCATGGCTTTTGAGGCCGGATTGCTGACAGCGGCCAATTGACTCTATCACTTCTGCACGGCATGATCTCTCCTTCATATCATTGAAGAAGGCCGATATAAGTAGTTTAAGAGCTTCATCTCTGGTTTTATCGTAGAAATCAGCCAGTAAACTTATTGCTCCTGCAAACGGTTCTTCTGACCGGAGTATACTAATCCGGTCATTTATCTCGTTATACTTTCCGTTGGTGAGTATTTTACTTCAGCTCAGCCAGCTTCTTTTCAGACTTTAACATTATTGAAAGTTTTGAACAAATTTATGTCTAATAATAACTTAAGGGCACATTTGATTAATAAAAAAAAATTGGTAATTTGGTCGGATATTAGCCTGTGAACACTAAAACAATAATCATTATGAACAGCAAGCTTAAAATTCTGCAACTGATATTGGGAGTGACAGCTCTTCTGATCTGTCTGGCTGCCACATCATGCAAAGGAAGAACCAAGGGAGACGGAGCAAAGGAAAAGGATGAAAATATCAGCGCTGATGAGCAGACGATGGAGCAAATAAAAAGCGCCGAGAAGGTATTTAACGCCCTTCCCACTCCGCTTGAGGTAGCTCAGCTGATAAAAGAAGCAGGGGCTAAGTTTGATGCTACACTGCTTAATCCTGTTGAAAACAAGAGTAACTATACCACCAGCAAGAGCATGGCTCTGAACCTCGGGATATATGTGTGCGACCTCAGTTTTGCCAGCATGTATGACGAGACATCACTGCTTGTCAATTTATGGAAGCTGCTGAGGATATGGCTACCGGACTCGGGATCATAGATGCCATTGACGAAACAACCATTGAGAAGCTGGAGCAGAACATCAATAACCGTGACGTGATCATGGAGATCGTCTCGGAGACTTTCCTGAACTCACAGGCCTATCTTGAGGATGATGAACAGCATGCTGTAGCAGCAACAATAATTGCAGGCGGATTTATCGAAGGGCTTTATATATCGACACATATGGTTGATATGAAGAACTTTAAAGGGAATAAACTGGTAGGAACCATAGCCGATCAGAAAATGTCTGTTGACGACCTTATCAGATTGCTCGAGACCTACAATGACAACACAGCCATCCAGGAGCTTCTGGGGCCGATCCGGGAGCTGAAGACTATTTTTGACAAGGTTGAACGCTCAACCACTCCGTCTGCAACAAAATATGATGATAAGACAGGTGTGACAGAGATCACCGGAGCAGCACTGTCAGAAATCAGGCAGGACACATTCCTTGCCATCAAAGAAAAGGTTGCAGAGATAAGAAACGTATATGTAAAATAGAGACCGATGAAACAGCTGATACAGATATTACTGGTAACGGTGCTCCTTTCCCTGATAACCTCAGGGGAAACGAACGCCCAGTGCAAGGGTTTTGCCAAGTCACTCTGTAAAAAAGAACTCGGGGCTTATCTTCATGATGGTAACTACCATGCAGCCGTTCTGGTCGAGGGCGAGGAAGCTGAGCTGTACAAGACGTTTTATTCAGACCTTGAATACCGTGTGGCAATATGCGCTGCTGACGGCCTGCCTCCGGTTGAGTTTTCTGTCGTTGATGCAACAGGCAAGTTGCTCTATTCAAACAAGGAAAAAGAAATGAGCGGTATCTGGGACTTCAAGCTTGAAGCCAGCCAGCAGCTTAAGATAATTGTTAAGGTAACAACCTTTGGCGCCAGGAATGAACTTCCTGCAAGCGGTTGCGTTGCAATAATGTTCGGATTTAAGGCAAATTAAACATTGATTCATAAATATGGAGAGTCCCGCCAAACGGGACTCTTTTTTTTATCTTTTATCAAGCATTTCTCTGCATGCCGGGCAGAGATTGTGACTCTTCTGGTCTATATCCTCCACATAAGTGCTTGACCTCATCACACATGTCTGAACATGACAGTGTATCAGGCCGAAGTTGTGACCAAGCTCATGTATCACCTCCTTGATCGCGCGTGAAAGGAGCAATGCCTCATCTTTCTTAAGACCGTACATCTCATTCCTGAGCCTGTAGATTGAAGCAACAGCTGACCTTCCGTTAAGCATTGCCTGTCCGAAAATATAAGTAAGAATGGGAATGAACAGATCAACCCTGAAGAGGCCGATCACTTTGGCGTTTTCATTCACTGCACTGTCTGAAATAAATGACAGGAGCTTGTTTGCATCGTATTGGCGTCTTCCCGGACTGTAAAAAGGAGTGAGGTCAACGTGATTTTCTTCAAATGTGACAGGGACCCGGAACTCTTTCTCAGCCGACAGGGCAATCTTTTTCAGAAAGTCTTTCTCAAAAGGCCCGCATGCTACCAATATTATTGTATTCTCTTTCAATCACAAAGAGCCTTAAGCACTTATTACTGCTGTTTCAGGTTATACTTCTTGATTTTGTTGTAAAGTGTCACTCTGTCAACATTCAGGGCCTTGGCTGAGCGCGATACATTCCACGCGTACTTATTCAGGATCATTTCAATGTGCCTCTTTTCAAGTTCATCAAGGCTCTCTACAGAGCTGCTGATGGCTTCCTTGCCCATCGGGAGATCCCTGAGCTTTATCTCCTTTCCGTTACCGATAACTATTGCCCGTTCAATCATATTCTCCAGCTCACGCACATTCCCGGGGAATTCAAAGTTTTCAAGATGCTTCAGGGCAGCGGGCTCAATGGTGATCATGTCACGGCTCATTGAGGTGCAGTATTTTTTAATGAAATGGTTTACCAGCAATGGTATATCCTCGGTTCTTTCACGCAGGGGAGGAATGGCAATATTGACCACATTCAGCCTGTAATAGAGATCTTCCCTGAAGTTTCCGCTTTTTACCATGCTCTTCAGATCCCTGTTGGTGGCACAAATGACTCTGAAATCAGATGCTATCTCCTTATTGCCTCCTACACGGACAAAGCTTTTTGTTTCAAGAACCCTCAGGAGTTCAACCTGCATCTTAGACGATATTGTAGCTATTTCGTCAAGGAAAATTGTTCCTCCGTCAGCCATCTCAAATCTGCCTTTGCGGTTGAACATAGCTCCTGTAAAAGCACCTTTCTCGTGCCCGAACAATTCGCTTTCAAGAAGGCTTTCAGTCAGGGCACCGCAATGGACACTTACTAATGGAAAGTACTTCCTCGGGGAATTGGAATGTATAGCCCTGGCTACCAATTCTTTCCCGGTCCCGCTTTCACCGGTTATTATTACTGAAGAGTTTGATTGCGCAACACTCTCCACCTGTTTCAGCACCTTCATGATAGCCTCGCTTTGTCCGATAAGATCGTCAATATCCTCGAGGGTGGAGACTTTCCTTTTCAGGGCTTCATTCTCTGCTCTCAGTGATATCTGCGTCGCAGCATTACGGATCAGGTGTGAGAGGTCATCGGGGTCAAATGGCTTTGTGACATAATCATAAGCACCATCCTTCAGTGCCTGCACGGCCGTATCAACAGAGGCAAAAGCAGTCATGATAATCACTATTGTATCCCTGTTCAGGGCCCTGATCCTTCTGTGCATCTCCATCCCGTCCATGCCCGGCATTTTGATATCCGCCAGTATAATGTCAAATTTTCTGGATTCCAGCATCAGAAGTGCCTTTTTTGCATTCTCGGCACGCTCGACATCATAACCGTCTTCTATAAACCAGTTATGCAATGAATCTCTTACTGATTCCTCGTCATCAACTATCAGAATGGAAATTTTCTCTGCCATCTATTTTCAGATTAAGCTTTTCTCAATGGGAAATTTATTGATATGGTGGTTCCTTTGCCTAAAGCCGAGTTCACCTCGATCTTTGCACTATGGTTCTGAATTATGCCATGAACGATGGCAAGCCCAAGACCAATTCCCCTGGCGTCGCGTTTCGTGGAGAAAAAAGGCTCGAAAATATGAGGAATGTCTTCAGGAGAAATTCCGGATCCGTTATCGGATATTTCCAGCCTGATAGTTTTACTGTCAGGATTTTTTGTCCGTATAACTATCTCACCACTGCTTCCGCAACTGCTTCGGAGGCATTGACCAGAATGGCAACGCAGGCCTGTTTTATCTGACCCGGACTGCAAAAAATCAGGTCGTCACGGGCGTCAAAATCAGCAATGAAGCTTATGTTGGAGATCTTAATGTGATGCATCATGAATTCATAAGTGCCCTGAACAATCTCATTAAGATGCTTCTCCTCAAAATCATCCTGGTCTTTGCGCGAGAAATCGAGAAGTCCTTTCACTATATCGCCGCACCGCTTTGTCTCGCTCTCAATCAGCTTGAGCTGACGGAGAATGTTTTCTTTTCTTGCAGGTGTGAGATCCTGGCTGTCAAGTTGCTTGTAGACAAGCTTTGTGTAAACAAGTATGCCGGAGAGGGGATTATTTATCTCATGTGCCACCGATGATGAAAGCTTGCCCAGCGAGGCTATTCTTTCGACATTAATCAGTTCATTCTGGACTTCAGAGAGTTCTTCAGATTTCTTCTGCACCTTGTATTCAAGCTGTTTAGACCAGTTCTCGAGCTCATTGGTGGCATTGTCTATGTGATCAAGCATATTATTGAATGCAAGCGAGACCTTCTGCATATCATCAAGCAGGCCGGGTTGATATCAATTCTTGTGTTAAGTTCGCCGGCTGAGACCGCCTCACTGGCCTTAATTATGTTGTTTAGCGGATCCTTGATTCTTCTCCTGGTGAAAAAGATGAATGATGCGACAATGAGTATTGTGGTGAAAAGCGCAATAAGGAGAAACTCAGTTGATGACTTCTTTAATGCATTATCGAGTTCATTAAGCGGTAACCTGATTATCAGGGAACCAAGAACCTCATCATTTTCACTGTGGGCATGGCATGAGGCAGTATAGCATGACATTTCATTGAGAACAGGCCTTCTTATCAGCATGTGCCTCTGCCCGGGCCGGTTCGGATTCATGCTGCAGTCGCTCTTTTCATCAATGATCATGTAACTCCTCTCCTTTTTGGAGAACATTGTGCCAAGATCTGAATGGCATGCTATGCAGTCAGGATTACTGTGATATTCTTCTTCGGAAGAAAAGGATGAATAGGCCAGGTTGTCATTTTCATCATACAGATTGACATCCTCTATCCCTGGCATGGTGTTGATAAGGTCAATAGTGCTGTGGAGGGTTCGTTTGTCATTCGTGAGCATTGAATTGTATAAAGCCCCCTCTACAACCGTACCGACATTGTTACCGCTTTGTTTCAGCACTATGTTGAAATAATTTGCATAAACGGTTCTGAATATCGCGAGGAAGATCAGAAACAGGATAACCGCAGCCAGGGTGATTATCATAACTACCCTTCCGTATATTGTTGACCGGAGCTTAAAGTACTTTCGGATCTTTGTGAGTATTGAATTCCTGTTATCTTGCTTCACCTCTGGCTTTGCCATGATGCGTAGTTTTACCTGTACAGCAAACAGGTGTAATTATTATCCGGTTGCCGGGATGATAATTACACCGTTGTATAAATTTTCTACAAAATACGAAAAAACTCGTTTCGGCACAAGGTGCTGCAGGGTCAGGGCATCATTTAAGAAATTCTTCCTGGAAATCATTCCATACTTCCTCAGGCATAGCGGCCAGCGGGTTGTCAATCAGTTCGCCTCCGTCCTGGAGGTAAACAGGTTGTACCTCCGGGGTATGTCTGCTCATTGAGTGCGCAATGAAATCCCTGAACCTGTCAAGCTCTTTCCTGAACCAGGCACTGGCTTCAGCGGCAAAGTGAAATCCGCTGGCCTCTGCAATCCACTCGGAAGGCCTGATACTATATATCCAGCCTTTGCCGTAAGGATCACTGTTCAGTATTGACGGATCATCTTCCACTGTATGGTTGACAGCAATAATCTCACCTGAGACAGGAGATGCTATAGTCAGCCTCTTGCCTTCGTGATCAATCTCGGAGATCACCTCTCCCTTGCTCACTGTTGAACCCGGAGTTTTCAGCATTGTCAGTTTTACCGGTCCGGTAAGATGGAGGAGAAGATCGTCAAGTCCGACCCTGGCATCTCCCGACTTTTGCATATGTGCCCATGTATGGTTGTTACTGAACAGGATTCCCTGCGGTATGCGCAGTATGGATGCTGACAGGGTACTGAATGCGTTTCGGAGCTTTTTGGGAACTGTCAGAGGCTTGTTTAACAGGATCCAGAAGGGTATTATGAGAAGGAGAAATGCGATGATGATGATATACTCGATACCCTTTGTTGCAAACAGGTTGTAATATGTAGATCCGTCCATGATTGTGAAGATTATGTTATTATTCAATAAGTTGCATTTTCTGTTTTACTGTTGCTTTTCATTACTCCATCCAGGTGCTTCCCGCAATACAGGCATCCTTCTGATAACCCATCTGAAAATCCATAACTCCGTAAAGATCACTGCAAGAGTCACGGTTATCTCCATCCATGAAGGATAGTAGTGATGTACGGCATCCCATTTAAATCCTATTACACTTATATTCAGTCTGTTAATTATAATACCAATCATTGTGATGACCGAAGCTATCTTTATCAGGGGGATATTTTGTTTCCTGTAACTGAGGAAGAACAGGATCATTGGCATTAATACGAAACCGATCATCTCGGTGAGGTACCAGTAACCCATCGGCGTGTTGAGCAGTCCCCATCGTTTCTCATGAACAAAAACCAGCACATTCAGCGTGAAGTAGGCAAACATGGTTACAGCGCATACTTTCGACAGGCTGTGGATAATGCTGTTATGAGCCTTGTGGTTCTTTTCGCTTATCTGGTCGAAAAACACTTTCTGGCTTATTGAGCCCTCAAAAATCACCATTGACAGTCCTGCGAAAATACTTGACACGAAGAACATTATAGGGATGAACTCAGAATACCAGAGCGGATGTATCTTATCCTTGGCCATAAGGAACAGTGCGCCCAGTCCCGACTGGTGGAGGGTTGAGAGGGTTATGCCAAAGATGACCGCGCCCAGTGACATGCCTGTCAGGATTTTCTGTGCTCTCCTGGCACCGATCCATTCAGCAATTGCAGGAGAGAATTCGATCAGTTCGGCGATCATGTAAAGCAGGAAATGCCATGCAACCAGGAAGAGCACAGAATTTGTGCCGAAGCTGTTGCCGATGATCGGGTTGACGACGTTCCATGGTCTTCCCAGGTCAAGAAGCAGCGCCCCTGCATAGAAGACATAGGCAAGAAAACCGTTAAGCACTGTAACTCTGACTATTGAGTGGTATTTTTTTATATTCAGGATGTAAACCATGAAGGTGATGACATAAGCACCTCCGGCAAAGGCCACACCGGTAACAACGTCAAAGCCTATCCACAGACCCCACGGCACCTCCTGTGTAAGATTTGTTATCGAGCCTATTCCTTTCCAGAAGCGGATTACAATAAGCACCAGGCCGGTAAGAATAACCGGGACCGAGATAATATTGAACGGCGTCAGCAGCTTGCCTTTTGGCTTAAGCTCACTCAGCAGGAATTTCCAGGTACTCTGCTTTTTGATCGCGCCCGTAACAGCGTATGCGTTATTTTTCATCTTCATCTTCTTCAGAGTGATTATTTTTGGTTGCCTGGTGCAGACCCAGCAGCATTGCCGGCCAGAGGACGAAAATGGAGGGAACGGCATAAAGGAATCCTTTTGTCAGAGCAGGGTAGGAGGATTTCTGCACACTGGTATTAAAGCCCAGCTCCCCGAAAGGAACGGGCGACAGATAAAGGTAACCTGTCCCGCCTGCCTCGTGCTCTCCGTATATATGATCATAATAGTTTTCCGGGTTCTCATTTATTCTGCGCCGTGCTTCAGTTATCAGTTCACGCCGGGTGCCAAATACCAGGGACTCTGTAGGACACTGTTCTGCGCAGGCAGGGACCTTACCCTCCTGCATCCTGTCAAAACACATGTCGCATTTTACAATTTTAGGATTGGGGCTCAGGTACTCGAATTTCGGAACATCAAAAGGACAGGAAACCATGCAGTACCGGCACCCCATGCATTTTTTCCCGCGCCATATCACCGGTCCGTCCTCGGTTTTGTACATTGCCTTGGTAAGGCATGCTGCAGTACAGGCGGGGTCACTGCAGTGCATGCACTGCCTTTTGACATACACCTCGCCTTTGCTGGTCTGATATGCATTAACAACGGTCCGGCGGGTTTCGTCCGCTTTGCGTTCTGTACCGGCAACAGGCACATCCTCAAAAGCGGGGGCGGGCAACCCGTGGGCCTCAGCGCAGGCAAACTCACAACCCTGGCATCCCGCACAGCGGGTCGAGTCATATAAAATGCCGTAAAACTCTTTTTCACTCTTCAGGGCCGGTTCTGCACTGAGACGCTTGCCTGTGGCAAGGGAAACGCCAGTGACTCCCAGCACCTTAAAGAAGTCTCTTCTGTCAATACTCATGGTCAGAATATATTATGGGATTTAATTAGTCAGATTTCAGGAAAACCAGTTTACTGGTATCAGTACCGCGAATCGATAAATTTTGTCTGGAACTCTTCCCATATTTCCGGTCCGAATTCCTCAAGCAAACCATCTTTCAACTCGCCACCGTCCTGAAGGACAATACTGGCATATCTGTCACTGCTGACACCGGGCAGGGATGCAAGAAAATCCTTGACTTGCGTGAATTCCTGCCTTATCCGGTCGATATATTTACCTGCCATTGCCATCAGGCGCGATTCCTGCACCCAGTTGTCCGGCTCTATGGTATATACCCAGCCGTCGTTGTATGGTGAGCTGTTTATTACACTGGTGCTGACAGCCAGTTTTTCATTGACTGAAGTTATGGTTCCGCTTAGCGGTGACTGTATATCAAGCTGTTTCCCTTTCTGAACCAGCGAAAGGATATGATCGCCCTTGAGCACCTTTTCACCGGGCGATTTCATTCTGACGCGTGTTATGGCGCCTGTGACGTGTTGCAGGAAGTCGTCAATGCCTACACGTACTGCTCCGTCCTTTTCCATGAAAGCCCAGGTATGGCTCCTGCCAAAAAGCACGCCTCCGGGGATGACAAGCGATTTTTCACTGAATGCTTCCTGATGCACGTTCTCATCGAAATAACTGTCACTGATATCCGATTTTGTATAACGGTAGATAAAGTATGACACCAGAGATACTGTCAGAATTACAGCCAGAACCCACATCGCAGCCCTTAGAAGGGGCGAACCACTGTTAGCCGTTGTAACTATTGCCTGATCACCCGACAGCGCTTCTCTCCTGATAAGTCCCTCACCCTCGGCAAGAGCAGTGTAACCGCTGGATGCAATCGTCGGCTGCCCGTCAACCAGGATATAACTCAGGAGGGCAGAGCCGGCACCGCCGGCCGGCTGAGATGAAGCCACCGCAAAAATATTGTTGCATAGTGTCTTAGGGTATTTGCCTATGTAGACGCCTCTGTTGAAACTGCTGTAATCGCCGTAGAACTGCTCGAAGTAATCTGACTGACCATTACTATTCACATCGATCGGAATAACCCGGTAACCTGAAAGAAAAGCCTGGTTGTTCTTATCGGTTATGTCAGCGAGCCTGCAGAAACCTATTGTTGCCGGGTCCTTGCGTATTGCTTCCCGGAAGTCTGCCGGTGAAGCAACAACAGAGACACGAAGCCTGTCAGGCTCTGTCCTGGCGAACTGTGCAACATAAGAATTGATATTATTATCTCCGGATATCATGACAGTTACCGGAACGGTACTGGTTGTTCCCAGCAGCTTTCCCCACGTATAGTTTTCGTCAGCAGCCAATAGCGCGGAAAACTTTTCAGGGGAAATACCTGTACGAAGGACGTCATTGAGAAAAGGATTGGACTCACTGATTACGGGAACGACCACATCACGTCCGACAACCATCCTCCACTCAGATCCGGCAATGCCCGGGATCAGTGAGCTGCCGGTAACAAACCGTATGTCAGCCTCAGATGATCTTGAAAGAGGAAGCATCTCCGCCTTCATTCCGGGATTTGCGCTCTCGAACCCGTCAATCCAGAGCCTTGCCAGGCTCTCTATTTCCGGAGCAGTGGTCACAGTGACCCTGTTCAGGCTGCCCTGAGTGAGTTCATTCTGATTTTTTTGTCCTGTTATCAAACCTGTCTGGATCAACATCAGGAAGGTTGTAAAGAGTAATAAGTTTTTCATATTGGCAATTTTGTTTCTGTTCGGCAAAATGATTCGAACTGCTATTAACAATTAATATGCCAATGCATGTAATAGATTGAATTTCAATATAATATAATATAGATTGCATATCTAGAAACAAAACAATAGTGATGAATATCTATACACTTAACAATTTTTAAAATCATAAATAACACAAAATCAGTGTTATAAATCCTATGTTCAAATAATATACACATGTATAATAATTCAACACCATGATTTATGATTACTTGTAAGTGTCAGAAACAGAGTATATCAAGTCTGATTTTAGAAGAGCTTGACGATTACTTTAGTTTTACGACTGTTCTCAATTATCTCTTTTCCTATATTTGTCTTACCTACAAGTTTTTTACAAAGCAAGCCCAATGTTTACCGGTAAAAGTCCTTTTATCATTAATCCAGATATATTTACGGGCTGAAAAAAAACAGAGCATACTGATGAAAAAGCCTGAAAACCATATTTTTGTTATTTTCGGAGGCAAAGGTGATCTGGCCATGAGGAAGATCGTTCCTGCACTCTATTCCCTCTTCGTCCAGGATCTGCTTCCTGCAAGGTATGCAGTGCTGGCTACAGGCAGGAACGAAGTCACTGACGATGTTTATCAGGGCGAGGTAAGAGCTGCAGTTGATGCTTTTTCGGCAGAAAAGGATAAAAGCAGAATAGTAGATTTCGCAGGCACATTCAGGTATATTAGTCTCAATCCGTCAATAGCTGAAACTTTTGAGCGGCTGGCTTCAGCTCTGGCGATGACCAGATCGCATGCTGGGCATAGATGGTAACACCCTCTTCTATCTTTCTGTGCCACCGGAACTGTATACAGATATATCTGATCATCTTGCCCTTAATGGATTAAACGCAGAAAGCGACGGGTGGAAGAGAATGATTATTGAAAAACCATACGGACATGATTTTGAGAGTGCAACTGCGCTTGACAGTAAGCTGCTTGAAAACTGGAAGGAGAACCAGATATACAGGATAGATCACTATCTGGGTAAGGAAACAGTTCAGAATATTCTTGTTACGCGGTTCTCCAACGGCATTTTCGAACCCTTGTGGAACCGCAATTATGTACACCATGTGGAGATCACTTCTTCAGAGAGCCTGGGAGTTGAGAAGCGGGGAGCATATTATGAAGGAGCCGGCGCTCTCCGTGACATGGTTCAAAATCACCTTCTTCATCTGGCGGGTTTTGTTGCGATGGAACCTCCCTCCTCAATAGATTCAACTTCCATCAGGAACGAAATAGTAAAAGTCTTTCAGTCGCTGAGACCCATAAAAACTGAAGATGTTCACCGGGTAGCCATACGCGGCCAGTATACGGGTGCGCATGTCAGGGGTGAATGGGTCAGGGGATACCGTGAAGAAGAGCATGTAGACCCGTCTTCAATTACGGAAACCTTTGCTGCCCTTAAATTTTATATTGATAACTGGAGATGGGGAGGTGTACCCTTTTATATCCGGACAGGAAAAAGACTGCCCACCCGGGTCACGGAAGCTGTGGTACATTTCAAGGAAACACCCCATACTCTCTTTTCTCAGAACAGGGAATGTGAGGGCTGTAACCAGCTTATCATAAGGATACAGCCCGACGAGGGCATACTTCTTAAATTCGGAATGAAGATACCAGGTGCGGGATTTAACGTACGGAATGTCAACATGGATTTTCACTATGCTGATTTTGCTTCTGAGAGAATACCCGAGGCTTATGAAAGGCTTCTGTATGACTGCATGAACGGTGACACGACCCTTTACACACGGTCCGACGCAGTTCTGGCTGCCTGGCGTTTTCTTGACCCTGTCATTAAAACATGGAATAACAATCACGACATTCCTGTTTACGGTTATCCCGCTGGCACCTGGGGACCTGACAAGGCTGATGAACTCATCGAAGAGCCCGAGCTGACTTGGAGATACCCGTGTAAAAATCTGGCTGATGATGGTGTATATTGCGAATTATAATTAGTTTTATAATCTGATTAATCCTGGTTATGTCACGTTCAGTCAGAGTGTTTTCCGACCTCGATGCCCTGGCTCAGGCGGTTGCGGCAATTTTGATAAAAGATCTTGACCGGATCGAGCCTGATCACTTCTATACTATCGCACTTTCTGGCGGATCGACGCCCGAATATATCTTCAGATACCTGGCAGAGAATTATGCTGAGAGAATTGACTGGGAGAAGCTGCTGGTCTTCTGGGGTGATGAGCGATGCGTCGCTCCCGAGAGCAGTAACAGCAACTACCGTATGGCCTACGAAAGCCTTCTGCAGAATGTTCCCATCCCTGATGCCAATATCTTCAGGATAAAAGGAGAGGATGATCCGGCAACAGAAGCACGTCAGTATTCAGAACTGGTCAGCGAAAATGTAGCTGAGTTTGAAGATACACCGCAGTTTGACCTTATGCTGCTCGGCCTGGGCAGTGACGGCCATACAGCATCAATCTTTCCTGACAGGACAGAGCTCTTCAGCTCCTCCAGGCTGTTTGAAGTGGTAGTTAAGCCTGGTACCGGTGAGAAGAGAATCACTGCCACCGGCAGACTGATCAACAACTCTTCAAAAATCTTTTTTATTGTCACGGGCAAAGAAAAAGCGAAGATCGTGTCTGAAATAGTTGAAAAAAAGACCGGATCAGAACGCTATCCTGCCTCCAGGGTCGACCCTGATTCCGGCCACACGACCTGGATGCTGGACGCACCAGCTGCCAGCCTGCTGAAGACATAACTAATGAAATACATAAATCCAAAACTTAAATAATGATCGCAGGAATTCTCAGGGAAAGCGGAAACGAAAACAGGGTAGCATTACTCCCCTGCGAGACCGCAGTATTGAAAAAACTGGGCATGGAGGTGATGGTTGAGTTCCATGCAGGAGAGAGGGCATTCATTTCAGATGAAGAATTATAAGGCTGCGGGAGCCATCATGGCTGACAGGAAAGAAATAATTGCCAGGGCTGCCTTGCTGCTTACCGTCAATCCCCCACTGAATGATGATATAAAATCTTTCAGCGAGGGACAAATCCTTTGTACAGTCCTTAATCCTGTGGAAAACAGCATGTGGCTTGAAAAAGCACGGCTTCAGGGACTGACCATACTGGCGCTGGACCTCGTTCCGCGGATCACCAGGGCGCAGTCGATGGACATTCTGTCATCAATGGCCACGGTATCAGGTTATAAGGCAGTACTTGAAGCTGCTACCTTATTACCCCGGTTCTTCCCGATGTTCATGTCGGCGGCCGGTACCATCAAACCGGCAAGAGTACTGATCCTGGGTGCGGGTGTGGCAGGTTTGCAGGCAATCGCAATTGCCAGAAAACTGGGAGCTGTGGTGGAGGTTTTTGATGTGCGGTCTGCCGTGAAGGAGGAAGTAAAAAGCCTCGGGGGAAAGTTTATCGAGGTTGAGGGTGCCAGGGAAGATGCGGCAGCAGGAGGATATGCCGTGGAACAGACTGAAGAATTCAAAAAGAAGCAGCAGGAGCTTATCCAGCAGAGGGCTGCCGCAGCTGATGTTGTCATCGCCACCGCAATGATACCCGGTAAAAAAGCTCCTGTATTGCTTTTAAAGGAGACAGTAGGCAGAATGAAACCCGGCTCTGTGATAGTTGACCTCGCTGCTGTATCAGGAGGTAACTGCGAACTGACACAGAATGGTACCACTGTGGAGGTGAACGGGGTCAAGATCATCGGTAAATCTGATTACCCGTCGGAAATGCCGTCTGATGCCAGTAAAATGTTCGGCTGCAACATAATCAATCTCCTGAAGATCATGATCGACAAAAATGGCAGTCTCAGGCCTGATATGACGGATGAGATTGTCAGCGGAACTACGGCTGTTCATGGCAAAGAGTATATCAGCCAGAGGGTAAAACAAATGCTTGAAATAAAACAGACTGTCTAATGGAAGGTTTTCTGGAGTTTTTTATGGAGCACAGGAGCACCATTTATATGGTGATACTGTCAGTATTCCTTGGTATCGAGGTTATAAGCCACGTGCCTGCAATACTTCACACGCCGCTGATGTCAGGGGCCAATGCCATTCACGGTGTTGTAATAATTGGGGCGATTATCGTCATGGGCCATGCGGCGACGACAGGGGCGATGATACTCGGTTTTCTTGCAGTGGTGCTGGGGACACTTAATGTCGTGGGTGGCTTTGTTGTCACTGACAGGATGCTTGAAATGTTCAAGAAAAAAAAATAACAAAATTTACTGATTGCAGCACATTTCGGAACAATGAATGATATCTCTCCATTATCCGCCGGCATCTCAGTCCTTGAGATCACGTACATTTTAGCCTCGGTGCTTTTTATACTGGGATTGAAAATGTTAAGTCACCCGCTTACAGCGCGGCGGGGTAATATGCTTGCTGCCGTTGGCATGGTTCTGGCCATTGTGGCGACAATCCTGTTTCACCAGAAAGACGGACAACCGATCGGGAACATAGGATGGATAATTGCAGCAATAGTTATCGGAACCATTATCGGATGGGTAATAGCCAAACGTGTGAAGATGACGGCCATGCCGCAGCTCGTATCATTCTTTAACGGGATGGGCGGAGCGGCTGCAGCACTTATTTCGATGATGGAGTTCCCTCATGTCAGTCCTGAACTTATTGCGAAAAGCGGGATGGCCAACGGCCATGTCCTGGCAATACTCCTGGGTCTTGTAATAGGCACCGTATCATGGGCGGGCAGTATGATCGCCTTTGGCAAGCTTGACGGCCGCATAGGTGATATGCGCATCAAGGCGATGAAGTTTGTTAACCTGGCGATACTGGCAGTGATCATCGGGTTCGTTGTGTATATAATGACACGCGATGTTCAGGCCTCTGCAGAACTGACACCATATATAATAATACTGTTTGGGATTGCCGTTGTGTATGGCGTTCTGTTTGTCATGCCTATCGGCGGCGCCGACATGCCTGTGGTAATCTCGCTGCTGAACTCCTTTACCGGGGTGGCAGCAGCTATGGGCGGATTCCTTTATGAGAACCAGGCCATGCTCACCGGTGGTATACTCGTCGGATCTGCCGGAACGATCCTTACAATTCTTATGTGCAAAGCCATGAACCGGTCGCTGCTCAATGTAATAGTCGGTGTGTTCGGAGGAGGAGGGCAGGTGGTTACAGGTGCGGCAGGCACAGTGAAGGAAATATCAGTTTCTGATGCAGCTGTCCTTCTGAGTTATTCGAAGAAGGTTGTTATTGTTCCGGGCTACGGACTGGCAGTAGCACAGGCACAGCATATCTGTCACGAACTTGATAAGCTTCTCGAAGAGAAGGGGGTGGAAGTGAAGTATGCCATTCACCCGGTCGCCGGTCGTATGCCGGGTCATATGAACGTGCTTCTTGCCGAAGCGGATGTGCCCTATGAACAGCTTGTGGAGAGCGATGAGATCAATCCTGACCTGCCAAATACCGATGTTCTTGTTGTCATAGGTGCAAATGACGTCGTCAACCCGGCCGCCGAAGATGATCCCTCAAGCCCAATCTATGGTATGCCCATAGTAAAAGCCCGTGAGGCAAGGAACATAATAGTGATGAAGCGTGGTATGGGTAAGGGTTACGCTGCCATCGAGAACATGCTCTTCTTCAATGCCAAGACCCGCATGCTGTTCGGAGACGCCAAAAGCACACTGCAGAACCTGGTCAATGAGGTGAAGGCGCTTTAGAAAAGGCATTAGGCAATAGGCAGTAGGCAGTGGTGAGGTGATTGAACAAACGAACATTCGAACAACGAATTAAGAAATCAGAATCAATTGCATGATAGCAGGACTGCAAGACCGCAGGACCTGCAAGACCTCTGTGCCTACTCCGCATTCCGTTTAATGACAGAGGAAATATGTCCCCAGTATTTTTTGTGGAATCTCCGGCTCCTGCTGTTTAACATCCGGTGCAGAGTCTCAGGTTTGTCCTCAGGACTGAATCTTACTTCAGCACGGTTTTCATAGAGGGCTGAGACCTCCGGGTGGAACTGGACAGCAAACACATTCGGGTACTTTCCGTGTACCAGTCCTTCAACCACCTTGCCGTCGTTTGAAAGAGCCGTGATTTCAAGATCCCTGCCAAGCTCCCTGACAGCCTGATGATGACTGCTGTAAACCAGCGGTCTGACGTTTTTGGGAAGCTTTACCGTATTCCCGAAGAAGGTATTCTCTGTAAAATGAACCGGATGAAGGTTAATTCCCATAAGTTTGGGATCATCATTTAAATTCTGCCAGTAATTACGGTGAAGGTCGGGGCGATCAATTTTCACATTTGTTGCCGGAGTGTAACTCCCATATAACTGCGCAGGTATGTCCTGAAACAGTGATCCCCCTGTCGCAACGTTCATCGACTGCATGCCAAGGCAGAAGCCGGTTACCATGTAGTCTGGATTTTCATCCAGCAGAGGCTTAAAAGATTCATTGCGACTGCCGCCAAGAAGGTGAAATAAAAAGCTGACTTCGAAAAAATGCCTGCCCGGATCTGTTGTCTCAGAGTACATATTTTCCTCCCCGTAGACTGAGGGTGGAATATCCTGCCCTCCGAAAAAGATTATTCCGACTGAGTTCTCAAATATCTTTCTGAAATCAGCGGTACATTCGTTTTCACGGAAGAGAGCCTCTTCAGGAAGATCTCCTCTGACTTCGTAAAGATAGTATCCCGTCAATTTGTTCTTTGTTATGTGCTCAGTGCTCTTCGAAAAATCATATTCCTGGTCTGAATGGTAAACGCCTACAAAGCTGACCTTATCAAAGTCAACATCAAGCAGTTTATGTGTTACAAGAAAATTCACCACATCAAGGTTCCCTGCAGTAGGATTGACCAGTATAACGTAGTCTTTGCCTTTGTCAAAATCACCAATAAAGAAATCCTGCGGATAAAGAACCGTGGCAATAAATAAAACAAACAGGGATAATACCAGCTTTTTCATAGTGATGAAGATTGTTTTGGCAAATGTAAATGTTATTATCTGATGATCAATTCTCACTTATCTGATCATCTACGAAGATCCGGTATTTTCCATGTCATTTTCCTACAATAATGTGATCATCTACGATGATCAAATATTTTTGCATGCCATTTTCCTACAATAATAGGATCATCTACGATAATCAAAGATTTCTTTTGGTTATTCTTGATTAATTCTCATTTAAAATGTTGACCTTCGTAGAAGGTCAAATTATTGTAGGATAGCGAGTTATATATCAAATATGATGGTCGTAGATCATCAAATAATAAACAATTTCCTCTTGAAATATAATGCGACGTTGACAAGCATAATCAGCACCGGGACCTCAACCAATGGTCCGATTACAGTCGCAAATGCAGCCTGGGAATTAATACCGAACACTGCAACTGCAACAGCTATTGCCAGTTCAAAATCGTTACTTCCTGCAGTGAAAGCCATTGTGGTTGATTTTTCATAACCATTTCCCATCCATTTGGCGATAAAAAATGTTGAGAAGAACATCACAGCAAAGTATATTGTATACGGTATTGCAACTCTCAATACGTCTAAAGGCAGCTCAATGATCTTCTCGCCTTTAAGTGAGAACATCACAAATATTGTAAACAACAGTGCAACAGGAGTTAACCAGGACACTTTCGGGATGAATTTACTGTAATACCATTCATCTCCGGATACCTTTCGCAACAGGGTATTGGTAATTAATCCGGCAAGGAATGGAATTCCGAGATAGATAAGGACTGTCACGGCAATTTCGGATATCGATACTTCCACTACTGAACCGCTAAGTCCGAACAAGGGGGGTAGGAGAGTTATGAAAACATAGGCATAAACAGAATACAGAAATACCTGGAACAATGCATTGAAAGCAACCAGTCCCGCAGCCAGCTCAGTATCTCCTTTTGCCAGATCATTCCATACAAGCACCATTGCAATGCATCTTGCCAGGCCGACCAGTATAACGCCAACCATTAACCCGGGGTGATTATGAAGGAATAATATTGCCAGTAAGAACATTACTATCGGGCCAATTATCCAGTTCATGGAAAGTGACAACCCCAACAGTTTAAGATTTTTAAAGACCAGGGGTAACTTTTCATATTTCACCTTTGCAAGCGGCGGATACATCATAAGTATCAGTCCGACTGCAATCGGAATATTTGTTGTACCGGAGCTTAAAGAATTCCAGAATCCCGAAATGCCGGGTATTAAAAAACCAATTACAACACCGGCAATCATTACCAGGAATATCCACAAAGTAAGATAACGGTCAAAGAATGAAAGTTTTTTTGTAGCACCCATATTGCTGAGATTTGAAAACTAATATTTAGAATTAGTAAGGTTTTGCAGCGGAAACTGTAATACTGTAAATTCCGGTTTCTCCGGTTTGAAACAGCCTTATTCCATTCTCATCATAATATTTTGATAATAAAGATTCCGGAAGCGAAATCTCTTTTTGTTTATGAACCACCCTGTTGACAAATCCGGTATCACCGATGATTTTAAGATAATCGTTAATCTCACTTGCACCTGATACACATCCGACATACATTTCTGCATCTTTCTGCAGTTTTTCAGACAGTTCACCTTTAACAACCACATCTGAGATACAGAAGTGTCCGCCAGGTTTCAAAACTCTGAATATTTCTTTGAAAGCCTTTGCTTTGTCCGGTACCAGATTTAGAACACAATTTGAAAGGACTATATCAAATTTGTTCCCGGGCAACGGCATGTTTTCAATGTCACCCCTGACAAACTCAATATTTTCATACCCGAGCTTCTTCCTGTTCTCCTCAGCCTTAAGCAACATAGCTTCTGTAAAGTCTATCCCTGTCACATGTCCTGATTCACCTGCGATTGCTCTTGCAACGAAGCAGTCATTGCCTGCACCGCTTCCGAGGTCAAGTACATGATCACCTGTCTTAATTCCGGCAAATTGGGTTGGTATTCCACAACCAAGAGAGAGATCAGCGTCAGGGTTATAGCCCTCAAGCTGATCATAATCCTCATTCATTAAGGATAAATCCCCGGATGAGCAGCAGGAAGGACCGCAACCACATGAGGAATTTGCATTGTCGTCTGAGGCCAAGGCTATGTTTCCATATTTCTCCTGAACAATTTTCTTTATTTCTTCTGTTTCCATAACTTTTTTTTATTCTGCCTGCACTACTTTTTATGTCTGGGACGCAGTTGGCATGCGCATGATCCGTCAAGCTGTTCAGTAATATCTTTTTTTAGTGGTAGCCCGTCATGTTCCCATTCTACAATCCCGCCAGCCAGATTGGCAATATTTGTAAAACCCATTTCAAGAAGAAACTCCATGGCTTCGTGACTTCTAAGTCCCACGGAATCGGCAATAATCAGCGGTACATCAACTGGAAGGTCCCGGTATTTTTCCGCGATCGTGCTTTTGGGTATATAAATTACATTGGGTACATCAAAGCATTTATAACCGGTCAGCCTGTCTTCCCTTACATCAACGATGACAGCATGGTTTTCCATAGCCTCAGAATATGCCTCTGTAGCTGTCAGGTTAAGGAAACCTGAACTGATAAAACCTTTCATTCTGAAAAGGGCATTCATATTACCGGTAATATCTTATTCATTGCAGAGTTGATCCCTGCCCAAACAGACTTGTTTCCCTGATATCATAGTGAAGGCTCAATTTCTGATTGATATAATTTATAAAATGCTTCCTTAATCTCGTCTCTTACCCTTCGGAATTCACTCATGATAAATTCTTCAGTGCCGGTAGCCTTTGACGGATCCTCAAACCCCATATGTAAACGATGCTTCACTTTACCAATGAAAACAGGACAGGTTTCGTTGGCATCGTCACAGACTGTGATGACATAGTCCCACTTGTCATCCAGATATAAATCAACAGATTTCGGAGAATTCATGCTGATATCAATTCCAATCTCAGCCATTACCTTAATTGCTTTTGGGTTGACCACTGAAGATGGAAATGTCCCTGCAGAATGCACTTCAATCTTGTTGTCGAATGATTTTAGGAATCCCTGAGCCATCTGGCTGCGGCAGCTGTTGCCCGTGCAAAGAATTAATATTTTCATGCTGTTAATACCAATTTCTGTATCTCTCAGTTTAATTATATGTTATTTGTTTTCCCGTATTATTTAAACATTTGGAAAACAAAATCATTTGCAAATATAAAACATTTCGTATATTTGCGAAATATAAAGTGAAAAATAAAGTCAGATGACAGCAGAAATGGAATTTAACCGGGAGGTCAGGCAAATTGCCGAAATTTCAAAGGCATTAAGTCATCCTGTCAGGGTTTATATTCTGAGGAAGCTCTCGAGTATGAACTCATGTTGCTACAGTGGAGACCTGGTGGAAGAGCTCCCCGTGGTAAGGTCAACTCTTTCCGAACATTTAAAAGTGCTTAAATCTGCAGGGTTGATCCAGGGAGAAATCAATCCCCCATATATCAAGTACTGCCTGAACAGAAAGAATTGGGAGAAAGCAAAGGAATTGCTTGATGATTTCTTTTGTGAGAATCAGTCCGAAAATTACTCAGTTTGTGAGACAAAAGATGTTCTTCCAGACAGGTCTGAATAATAATATCAGTTTTAACCGTTATAAAAAGTAATAAATGGAAATTAAGATCTTAGGGCCGGGATGTCCAAAGTGCAAAACCATGGAAAAAGTGACACGCGAAGCGGTTGCTGAAACAGGGATAGACGCGACAATTGAAAAAGTTGAGGACATTGTTAAAATTATGGAATACAAAGTGATGCATACACCTGTTCTTGTAATTAACGGAAAGGTCGTCCTGAAAGGAGTGGTACCAACTGTTCAGCAGGTAAAAGATATCCTGATTACTAACAATCAATAATTCAATATTATGAAGGCATATAGGTTAATTGCAGCATTCTTACTGATGACCCCGTTTATCGGGTGTACCGGACAGACAACCAGTAAGGAGAATGTGACTGCCGATAACAATTCCGACAAGATCGAAGCATATTATTTTCATTTTACTGCAAGATGTACTACCTGCAGAACCGTTGAAGCCGAGGCAAAGGAGGACCTTGAGTCTCTTTATCCAGATCAGGTAAAACAGGGACTGATAACATTCCAGTCTTTAAACCTCGAGGAAGCACCAAACAAAACTCTTGGAGATAAACTTGGTGTATCAGGTCAGACTTTATTACTTGTAAAAGGAGATCAGAAGATTAATCTCACCAACGAAGGTTTCATGTATGCTGTTGCAAAACCTGAAAAATTCAAAGAGATAATCAAAGAGAAGGTTGACGGTTTACTGATCAGATAACTGAATGGAATTCCTTACAGACCTTTTAGATAGCAGCACAATGCCATGGCTGACGGCATTGCTGCTGGGTTTAATGACTGCAATAAGTCCATGTCCCCTGGCAACCAATATTACTGCCGTAGGATTTATAAGCCGGGATATTGAAAACCGTAACCGGGTATTCATAAACGGTCTGCTATACACTCTTGGCAGAGCTATAACATATACGGTCATTGCATTGGTAATTTACTTTGGAGCCGATCAATTGAAATTTGGAGGCTTTTTCCAGAGATATGGTGAAAAAATTGTTGGCCCGTTGCTGATTATTATCGGACTATTCATGCTCGACATAGTCAGAATAAAATTCCCCGCATTTAACCGACTAACCTCAAGGATGCAGGAAAAAAAGAGATGGGGTTACTTTGATGCCGTGTTACTCGGGCTTGTTTTTGCCCTGGCCTTTTGCCCTTACAGCGGTGTGTTGTATTTCGGGATGCTGGTCCCGCTGACCATTGCAAGTTCATCAGGACTATACCTTCCAATTGTCTATGCAATAGCCACCGGGATACCGGTCATTATTTTTGCATGGATAATTGCTTATACGATTTCAAGTATCGGAGGTGTATATAAAAAACTGAAAAGCTTTGAACTATGGTTCCGGACGAATCATTGCAGTCTTATTTATTGGAGTCGGTATATATTACATAATAAGAGCATATCTGTAATTTTTTTATTGACAATATTTCGTGATTTAACGAAACAAAAAAGCATAATCATCTCATTTTAAACTATCAGAATTACAAAATGGAACTCAAAAAAGAACTTAAAATACTCAGGCTGGATTGCAGCAGTATTTGCATTTGCATTCTTTCTCCCGATTGAAAGTGCAAGGTTTAACACTGCTTTAGCAGCCACACTTGACCTTGTAAAATGGTATGCACGTGAGCATGTAATTCTTTGCCTTCTCCCTGCATTTTTTATTGCGGGAGTAATCTCGGTTTTTGTAAGTCAGGCCTCAGTAATTAAATATTTCGGTGCCCAGGCTAAGAAATGGGTGGCATATACTGTTGCTGCAGTATCAGGAACCATACTCGCCGTCTGTTCATGCACAATCCTTCCGCTTTTTTCAAGCATTCACAAACGTGGTGCAGGCCTGGGTCCGGCAATTGCATTTCTCTACTCAGGACCTGCGATCAATATACTTGCAATCATTCTCACAGCGAGAATACTAGGTTTTGAGATGGGTGTCGCAAGAGTCATAGGAGCTGTTTCTTTCAGCATTATCATCGGTTTGATCATGGCATTTATTTACCGTAAGGAAGAGAAAGTAAAAGAGGAAGAGCAGATGAATATTGAACTTCCTCCTGAGAAAAGGCCTATGTGGCAGACATCCCTGCATTTCTTTACACTTGTTCTTATTCTCGTTTTTGCCAACTGGGGCAAACCCGGTGAAGGAGATACTTCAAGTACCTGGTACTATATCTGGGCTTATAAATGGTATATAACCGGCTTTTTCAGCCTTGTACTTTGTTATTCATTGATTAAAATATTGAAGATAAGCTGGAAGTGGGTGCTTGGTGCAGTAGCGGTTACTGTAATTTCAGTCTTACTTTCAAACGGGTTTATTGATAACGGGAAACTAAGACCCCTTGTGCCTGTGCTTGTCGGTATTATTGCACTTAGTGTCATTACACTTGTTGACAAGAATGATGAGGAAAACAGGAGCTGGACAATTGCCACCTGGGATTTTGCAAAACAGATTATTACCGTTGCTTGCCATTGGTGTGGTAACGGCCGGGTTTCTACTTGGCTCGACCCATGATGGAAAGTCTATAGCCGGCGTGATTCCTAACGAATGGATATCTGCAATGGTCGGAGGCAATTCAGTATTTTCCAACTTTTTCGCATCAGTTGTAGGAGCTTTTATGTACTTCGCAACGCTAACAGAGGTGCCTATTCTTCAGGGGCTGATTGCCTCAGGAATGGGTAAAGGGCCAGCTCTTGCACTGTTGCTTGCCGGACCATCACTTTCCTTACCTAATATGCTGGTTATAAGAAAAATTATGGGCACACAGAAGACAGCAGTATATGTAAGCCTTGTAGTAGTAATGGCAACAATTTCCGGTTTAATTTACGGTTCAATTTTTTAATAAAAAAGATGAATACCTGAGTCTCTGTCCTTAAATTTACAGAACTAATCAGGTACAATCTTGTTTCTCTTTAATAGTTATGCGTGTGGCTGAACATAATCAACATGAAGTAAGCGGGAAAAACCTGGGATTTGCCATAGTGCTTAACGTTGGCATTACTATAGCCCAGGCCATTGGAGGTATTATTTCGGGAAGTATGGCTTTGCTCAGTGATGCGGCTCATAACTTCAGCGATGTGTTGTCAATGGTCATAAGCTACCTGGCGAACAGGCTGGCAAGAAGAGAAGCCACTGAAAAACAAACGTTCGGTTTCAGACGCTCAGAAATACTGGCTGCATTAATAAACTCAGCCACGCTGATAATAATTTCAGTTATAATTCTTTTTGAAGCCGTTCAGCGATTGATCAACCCGGTTCCCATTTCTGCCAATACGGTTATTTATCTGGCCATAGCAGGAATACTGGCAAACGGTATCAGTGTGCTTTTCATCCGGAACGATTCTCATGAAAACATGAACATGAGATCTGTATACCTTCATCTGTTCGGTGATATGCTCACATCTGTTGCAGTGTTGCTGGGAGGCCTTGCCATGAAATACCTGCAGTGGTACTGGACAGACAGTATATTCTCGATAGCCATAGCAGTCTACCTTCTGTACATGAGCTGGGGTATTTTAAGATCATCTCTTCGGATTATAATGCAGTTTACGCCTGAAGAAGTTGATATTCAAAAAATTGCAAAGGGGATTGAGAATATTGCAGGAGTGAAAAACACACATCATGTCCACGTGTGGCAGATAAACGAGCATGACCTGATGTTTGAAGCCCATCTTGACTGGCTGAAGATATTAAACTGAGCGATTTTGAGGTCATCCTGAAGGAAATAAAACAGCTGCTGAAACAGAACGGAATAAATCATGCAACCATTCAGCCTGAGTTTTCAGTTGACGATAACAAACAGATAATTTATTAATGTCTGGAAAATCGCGGAAAGAATCTCGGGACTTTTTTCTTATATCCGGCATAGTCAGGGTACTTGCTGCTGCTTATGTTCTCGGTCAGCTGAGAACTTCCGATGAAGAGCAAGACCAGCAATAACGGACCGATGATTGTTAAATTGATCCATCTCCCTGAAGCGGCAACACCAAAAAAGTAAAAGCTGATCCAGATAGCCTGTTCAGAGGTGAAATTCGGATGCCGCACATATTTCCATAACCCTTCTGTCATGAAGCCCTTTTCGAGGGATGAGGAATAAACCGGTTTTACCTTCCGAACCTTTTTCTTTTCCTGTTGAAATCTGAACAGCTGGTTATCGGCAATAGTTTCAATGATAATGAAAGCGGCCATCATGATGCCAGCCGCAATATCAAGCCAGGTGATGCCCTGTTCATGATACTTTGCCGCAATAAGCAAAGGAGAAGAGAATAAAAGTATCAGCAGGTTCTGATAAAAACAAATGAAGAAAAGATTGAAGAGTCCAAACCTGAATCTTCCTTTTAACGCCGGTTTTTCACGCATTATTTTCCACCGGTAATCTTCCTCGCCTCTCCAGGGTACAATATTGTAACCTCCCTTCCTGGAAAAGTTATAGCTGAGCCTCAGACCCCAGGCCGTGACAAGTAGTGCCATTATCAGCAGCCTGGCGGAAGGAAATGTAGCAAAGGTAATCCAGCTGTATATACCGGGTATAATGCTCCAGAGCTTATCCACCTGGCTGTAATTGCGGGTTAATTCCCCCACCAGGAAACATATGACGACTATAGTTGCGAATACAATTATCCATGATTGCATCAGTCCTGAAAGCTGGATATCTCCCTGTGAGAATTTTTCAATTAATGATGGTGATGATATAATCTTGATCATTATCAGGTGGTGTTTGTCAGGTTTTTAAAAGGGGATAAATATAATAAGATATTTTACAGCAGTCATCTTCAAAGCATGTGAATTGGAAATCCCGATCCGGAACCTTAAGAGTAGCAATTAATAATTTGTTATTTTTGTCTCAGGGTGATTAGGTTCCCTATTGATCTTAAAATGCTTATTACTTCATGTAATAGTTAAAGAAAGGATAAAACAATAATTAACAGTTGACAAAATGAAAATAGTAAATGTATCTGCGATGGAAATCCTCGATTTAAGAGGTAACCCCACGGTTGAAGCAAATCTTACACTCGAAGACGGAACAACAGCCACAGCAATGGTGCCGAGCGGTGCATCCACCGGTGAGCGCGAAGCCTGCGAACTGCGTGACGGCGACAAAAAACGTTACATGGGGAAAGGCGTATTGAAGGCCGTAGGAAATGTCAATAAGATCATAGCCAAAGAGATCGAAGGAAAATATTTCGGCAGCCAGCGTGAACTCGATTATGTTATGATAGGGCTCGACGGAACCAATAATAAATCAAAACTGGGTGCAAATGCCATCCTCTCGGTTTCAATGGCTTATGCACGCGCCGAAGCCGCAAGTGCTGATATTCCTCTGTACCAGTATCTGGGTGGCGCAAATGCAAATCTTCTCCCGGTTCCATGTATGAACATAATTAACGGGGGTAAGCATGCTGACAATAACGTGGATTTTCAGGAATTCATGATTGCTCCTCATGGTGCGCCTTCTTTTACTGAATCAATAAGGATGGGTATTGAAGTGTTCCATACTCTCAAAGCTGTTCTGAAAGCAAAAGGATATAGCACAGGAGTAGGAGACGAGGGCGGATTTGCCCCCAACCTGAAATCAAATGATGAAGCTGTTGAAGTGATACTTGAGGCAATACAGAAAGCAGGTTACAAACCCGGTGAAGAAGTAAGCATCTGCCTTGATCCCGCTGCAAGCGAAATGTGGGAGAATGGAAAATATAAGATGTTCAAGAGCACCGGCAAGCTTGTGTCAAGTGATGATATGGTCAAACTCTGGGAAAAATGGGTGAAATTGTACCCGATCGTGCTGCTCGAAGACGGACTGGCAGAAAACGACTGGGCAGGTTGGAAGAACCTGACTAAAGTCCTGGGAAACAAGATAGAAATTGTCGGCGATGATCTCTTCTGCACCAACAAAGCCATCCTCGCTGAGGGTATCTCCAAAGGCGTGGCAAACTCCGTGCTTATCAAGCTTAACCAGATAGGTACTGTCACTGAGACACTTGAAACGATTGAACTGGCTTACAGGAATAAATACAACGCTTTTGTTTCTCACAGAAGCGGAGAAACGGCTGACAGCTTTATTGCGGATCTTACAGTAGCCGTAAATGCAGGCCATCTTAAGACCGGAAGCGGCTGCCGCAGCGAACGCATTGAGAAATTCAACCAGCTGATGCGCATTGAGAACCAGCTCGGGAAATACTCGAGATTTGCAGGGAAGCAGGCATTCAAAAATTGTTAACTGATCCGTTTGAAAAATACATGACGGGCTTAATTAGTTGAACGGGATTGTTTACTAAAACCTTTGTTAACCCGATGAAGAAATCAACTCATCTCATACTGATATTATTAATGTTATTCGGCGGTAAGGCTAGGGCTGAAGTCTCGACAGGCACACTGGAACAGAATCCCGAATTTTCCTTCATTAAACATTGCTCCCAGGAATATTGATGTCTGGCTTCCTGAAGGGTATGACACGACAAGGAAGTATGCAGTGCTGTATATGAATGACGGACAGATGCTCTTCGACAGCACAACTACCTGGAACAAACAGGAGTGGGGTGCTGATGAGATGGCTGCAAAACTGGTAGCAGAGAATAAGATCCGCCCGTGTATTATCGTGGGGATCTGGAACAGGGACCAGTACAGGTACAGCGAGTATTTCCCGGAGAAGGCTCTGCCATTTTTCCCCGAGCGGCGCAGGACAAAACTGGTTCGTAAGGAAATGATGGGAGAACCGCTCGGTGATGAATATCTTCGTTTTCTTGTCGGTGAGTTGAAACCATACATTGATTCACACTATTCAACCCTGACAGACAGGGAAAATACAATAATTATGGGAGCAAGCATGGGCGGATTGATATCTCTCTATGCCATCTGCGAATATCCGGATGTTTTCGGCGGTGCAGGGTGCATCTCAACCCATCTTCCTATGATAGGCGTGAATTTGTTCAGAAGGAACGACAACCGGATGGCAAAGTCATTCAGGAAATACCTTTCAGCCAATCTACCTTCACCGGAAAACCATAGGATCTATTTTGACTACGGGACAAAAACCCTTGATGCTGCTTACGGTCCATATCAGAAAAAGGTCGACAAGTTAATGTCAGCAGCCGGGTATTCGGAAAAGAACTGGACCACGATTAAATATGAAGGTCATGACCATTCCGAAAGATCATGGGCCAGCCGGCTTAACGTCCCATTTGAATTCCTGCTCGGCCAATAAGCGTGGAACAAGATACTTTAACCTTTAACCTTTAACCTTAAGTAATTGGCAGTGTATGACTTATCATACCTTGCCAGCTGCTCCGGCGTTCCCTCAAACACCACATATCCACCCTTTTCGCCGCCCTCAGGTCCGAGGTCAATGACCCAGTCGGCACATTTGATCACCTCGACATTGTGTTCAATGAGTATCACTGAATGACCGTGCTCCACCAGGGCATTGAGCGATTTCATGAGTTTGTTTATGTCATGAAAATGCAATCCTGTCGTTGGCTCGTCGAAAATAAACAGCATTTTTTCACTGCTTTTCTCCTGGCTGAGGAAAAATGCCAGTTTGACCCTCTGGCTCTCGCCCCCGGAGAGGGTTGATGATGACTGACCAAGACGTACGTAACCCAGTCCAACGTCAGCCAGCGGCTTAAGCTTCGCGGCGATCTTTTTGCAGGTCTTGTCATTACAGCGGCCAAAAAATCCTATAGCCTCATCAATTGTCATCTCGAGCACATCATAGATGTTCTTTTCCTGGAACCTCACATCCAGTATATCACGCTTAAAGCGCATTCCCTTGCATGCTTCGCACGTCAGCTCAACATCAGCCATGAACTGCATCTCCACTCTGATGACACCTTCGCCCTGGCATTCTTCGCACCGTCCGCCCTCAACATTGAATGAAAAGTGTGCACGGCTTGAATCCGGATTGCACAGAAGCCTGCTGTTCGGCAAATAGCTTGCGTATATCATCAAATGCCTTAAGATAAGTCACGGGGTTCGAGCGGCTTGACTTGCCAATAGGATTCTGATCGATAAGCTCAATTGCTGTTATGCTCTTTATGTCGCCGCCAATTTCGGTGAAGCGCCCGGTCTTCATGTTCGTTCCGGCAAGCATGTTGGAGACGGAATTGAAGAGTATGTCATGTACCAGTGTGCTTTTTCCCGAACCGCTGACGCCGGTCACTGCAGTGATGGTGTGAAGAGGGAACTTCACGTTTATTTCCTTCAGGTTATTTTCCCTTGCACCTGATACACTTATATAACTGTTCCATTTGCGTCGCCTCTCCGGCTCTTCAATCCGCAAAACCCCGGTCATGTAAGCTGCTGTCAGTGACTTGTTCTTTGCAGAGAAGTCAACGCCGCCCTGGTAAATTACCTCCCCGCCGTTAGTGCCTGCTCCCGGTCCCATGTCAATTATCTCGTCTGCTGCCCTTATGATCTCTTCCTCGTGCTCAACAACTATAACAGTATTGCCAAGGTCGCGCAGGTCCTTGAGCACATTCACCAGCAGGTTGGTGTCACGCGGATGCAGTCCGATGCTTGGCTCATCGAGTATGTAGAGCGACCCTACCAGGCTGCTGCCCAGCGAGGTTGCCAGGTTGATGCGCTGAGACTCACCGCCGGACAGGGTGTTTGAGAGTCTGTCGAGGGTGAGGTAGGAGAGGCCCACATCAACCATGAAACCAAGTCTTTGCTGGATCTCCTTCAGCAGTCTTCCGGCTATCTCCCTCTCCTCGCCGTTAAGCATCAGGTGTCCGAAGAAATGATGTGCTTCACTTACAGGCATTGACGCAATCTCGCTTATCGATCTGCCGCCCACCTTCACCCATCCGGCTTCCTTGCGCAGTCTTTGACCGCCACATTCAGGGCAGACACGCTTGCCCCTGTACCGGCTGAGCATGACCCTGTACTGGATTTTGTATTTCTTCTCCTCAAGATGCTGGAAAAACTGGTTCAGGCCGAAGAAATACCTGTTACCGCTCCAGACGAGTGCCTTTTGTTCCGGAGACAGTTTGTACCAGGGCTTATGTATCGGGAAGTCGAATTTATCCGCACTGTAGATAAGCCTTTCCTTCCACAGTTTCATTGTCTCGCCCCTCCAGCAGGCGACGGCATCATCATATACCGAGAGGTTTTCGTCAGGAATGACAAGGTTCTCATCTATACCGATGATTTTTCCGTATCCTTCGCAGACAGGACATGCGCCGAGAGGCGAGTTAAAGCTGAAGAGATGCTCCGTTGGCTCTTCGAAGGTGATGCCGTCCTCTTCAAATTTGTCGGAGAACCTGACGGTTTGCGTCGTCTCCTCATCGGTGACAGTGAGTGTTATATGACCCCTGCCGGTCATAAAGGCTGTCTGTACCGAGTCGGCTGCACGGCTGAGTTCCTCTGGTGCATTTCCTGCTGCCAGCCTATCTATAATAAGGTCTACGACAGGAGACAATCTGATAAGGTCAGCAGCTCCGTCCTCGTCAAGACGGACAACACCCTTCTCAGTGCTTATGCGGTTATAGCCCTGCTTGATCAGGAAGTTGATGTATTCTGCCGGTTCGACGTTCTCAGGTACTGTCAGGGGTGCGGTGATGACAACGAGTGACCCTCCGGTAAGTGTTGCCAGGTAGTTTACCACATCATCAACAGTGTGTTTACGCACCTCACGGCCTGAAACAGGTGAGACAGTTCTCCCCACCCTGGCCCACAGGAGCCTCATGTAATCCTGGATCTCCGTTGAGGTACCCACGGTGGATCTGGGGTTCCTGGAGTTAACTCGTCTGCTCGATGGCGATAGCAGGAGGGATGCCGTTGATGAAATCGACATCGGGCTTGTTCATACGCCCGAGGAACTGCCTGGCATATGATGACAGGCTCTCGACGTACCGTCGCTGACCCTCGGCATAGATAGTGTCGAAAGCAAGTGACGACTTGCCTGATCCTGATACACCTGTTATGACTATCAGACTGTCTCTCGGGATTGTGAGGGTGATCTCTTTCAGATTATGAACCCGTGCCCCTTTTATCTCTATATTACCCTTCATGCAACCGCCGGAAATCGAAAGTTCAAAAGTAATAATTTTGAATTTAAGAAATTTTGTTTTCTTTGTCTGAAGAATAAATGAAACAAAAGAATATACCTGTTCGTATAACCCTACACTTAACAAAAAAAAACGGAGGATCGCCTATAGGATAACTTTACTCGAAACCAACAAGAGAGAGTTATGAAGAGTACAAAGACCGATTATGAACTGATAACAGGTTTCATAAACGGTGACGAAAGAAGCATCGAGCATCTTATCCTCCGCCATAAAAGCAAAGTTTATTCTTATATCAACCTGTACATTCGCAGTCGCGATCTGGCAGATGACATCTTTCAGGATACCTTCCTGAAGGTGGTTCAGTCTATACGTGCCGGTCGTTACCAGGATGACGGCAAATTTATATCATGGGTGATGCGTATAGCTCACAACCTGATCATTGACCACTTCAGGCATGAGAAGCAGATGGGTATCGTGTACAATGATGACTATGATACTGACCTCTTTAACTCGCGCAGGCTGGCTGATGACAACGTTGAAGACATTATGGTACGCCGCCAGGTGCTGCGTGATGTACGCACCCTCATCAACGGACTGCCGGAAGATCAGCGCGAGGTGGTGATCATGCGTCATTATGCCGGCATGAGCTTCAAAGAGATAGCTGATATGACCGGAGTAAGCATAAACACCGCTCTCGGGCGTATGCGCTATGCGCTGATCAATATGCGGAAGGTTATGGCTGAAAAAAATATCACCCTTTCAATAAGCTGATACAATTTCCAGGGCGATAAAGGCGTTATTCTCTCATGAGAGCAACGACGCCTATGGATAAGAATTCTACCCTGCTACTTTCTTTTTTCGAAATCAACAATACCCCCTCAGACCTGATAGCAGATGCTTTTGGCATTGACACTGCCCTGAGCATCCTTCTTCCCGACATGGAAGATATGCCTTCTGATGAGGTTGTGGCAAGTCTGTTTGAGAAGATCAGACGCGACGCACAGGTGCACTGAGAAGCTTACCGGTAACAGAATGATCTGAAAGGCCAGGGGACTAACAAGTCCGCTAATGGCCTTTTTTATTTTAACCTTCCGGAGATCACTGTATATCTTTGCCATTTTTTTTACCTTCGCAAAACCCAATATCCAAAACAAAATATATGAAAAGACTGATCCTCTATTTAATGGTTATCATGACCATGTTCTGGTCATGCACTTCAAAACAGGAGAAAATGGAAAACAGAATGAGCGAGTTCATACGAGTGTATGAAGCCAAGATCATACCCCTTTACAAGGAGTATACTCTGTCAGACTGGGAAGCCAATGTAAACGGAACTGATGAAAACTGGGCACGCAGAGAGAAAGCCTCAATTGCATATCATAAGTTTCTATACAGACAAGGCGGCCTTTGCAGAGCTTAAGGAGCTTAAAGAATCGGGAATGGTGAAAGAACCGCTTCTGGCTCGTCAGCTTGAACTTATATATAATATGTATCTGCAAGGTCAGATTGATACAAGCCTGATATCTCAACAGGTGAAGATGGAGACTGAGATAAACAAGAAATATGGCAACTTCAGGGCTACTGTAAACGGCAAACAGCTAAGTGACAACGAGGTTGAGGGTATTTTGCGCAGTTCGACGAACAGTAAAGAGCTTCAGGCAGCATGGGAAGGACATAAAATGATCGGCCCTGTGGTTGCCGATGATGTCATCAAACTGGTTAAACACCGTAACAAAATAGCTCAGCAGCTTGGATTCAGCAATTACCACCAGATGAGCCTTGAGCTCTCGGGCCAGAAACCTGATGATGTAACAAAGCTCTTTGATGAGCTCGACAGCCTCACACGCAGTAATTTTGCGCAGCTGAAGGGTGATATAGATGCCTATTTTTCAAAACGTTACGGTATACCGGTAGCAGAACTGAAACCGTGGCATTACCAGAACCGGTACTTCCAGGAAGCTCCTGAGATTTATCCGGTTAACTTCGACAAGTATTATCAGGACAAGGAACCTGCCCAGCTTGCCGCCAGGTATTATGCAAGCCTCGGGCTCCCGGTCGATGCAATCCTGGCCAAAAGTGACCTCTACGAGAAGCCGGGCAAGAACCAGCATGCGTTCTCAACTGACATTGACCGTGCAGGCGATGTGCGTACACTTGACAATATTAAACCTGATGCAAACTGGATGAATACAATTCTCCATGAACTGGGTCACGGGGTATACCAGTATTATAATGATATGTCACTTCCTTTTACTTTAAGGGATGCTGCTCATACATTTACTACTGAGGCAATCGCAAATTATTTCGGAAGGCTGGCAACAAATCCTGCCTGGATGAACTATATGGGCATAATTGATGATAGCGAGATGAACAAAATAGCGGATGACAGCTTCAAGGCACTGAGACTGCAACAACTTGTTTTCAGCCGCTGGGCGCAGGTGATGTACCGCTTTGAAAAAGCGATGTACGAGAATCCTGATCAGGATCTTAACCAGCTATGGTGGGATATCGTTGAGAAATACCAGATGGTAAAGAAACCTGAAGGGCGTGACATGCCTGACTGGGCATCCAAGATACACATTGCCCTCTATCCGTGTTATTACCATAATTACCTGCTCGGCGAACTTCTGGCCTCACAGTTTAATAATTACGTGACAACAAACGTCGTCAAGGGAAATACCGAAGCTGACATGAAAGCCATGGGAGAGTATTTTAAAACCAGCGTCTTCATGCCGGGAGCAAGGTATCAGTGGAATGAGATGATTGAGAAAGCTACGGGTGAAAAGCTGACGGCAAAGTATTACGCGAAACAGTTTGTACAATAAATATTACAGAAAATGAGAAGTCACATGAAAAAGTACATAATACTGATGATCGCAGTTATGACAGCCTGCTCAACACCTGATAAAAAGGGAAGTGAGACCGTCGCAGGTTTCATAGATGAAACCGCAATAAAAAATTCAATTGAGAAAATTCAGGCAGCGCAGCCGGCTGCTGACATGCTTCTTCTGGGAAGGGGCGTAAAACATGCTGCATCACTCTGGAGGTCTGACGATGGCACTGCTGAAGAGTTTTCAGAGTTCGTCGCGGCAAATTATATAGCTGCCCCGGAGAAAAGGAAAGCTGTCTTCCTGAAGATGAGTGATTATTTTGAGTCAATGAGGGGCAATATGAATGAGATCACCCTTGATCTAAGGAAGGTGCTCGACGAATCAGGCAGTGAAATTGATGAGATTGACCGGATGTTCGGCAATTATTCTGTAGGGGCTCATATGCAGTCCGACTTCTACAGCAACAAGATCGCGTTTGTGATCGCACTGAACTTCCCTTATTATACCCTTGCCGAAAAGGAAGAGATGGGTGCACAGTGGAGCCGTGAGGAGTGGGCTATGGCCCGCCTGGGTGATCAGTTCGTCTCACGCGTACCGGCTGAACTGAACCAGGCAGTCTCCGTTGCAACAGGAAACGCCGAGATGTATATTGCTGAATATAATATACATATGGGGAAGCTTCGCACTGACGACGGACGCAAGCTCTTTCCTGATGACATGGTCCTTCTTTCTCACTGGAACCTCCGTGATGAACTGAAGGCCAATTATGCAGACAAGGAAGCGGGACCTGAAAAGCAGGAAATGATATATAAGGTTATGGAACGGATCATAAGGCAGGAGATACCTGAAGAAGTTATTAACAGTTCTGATTATGAGTGGTCTCCTTTCTCCAATAAAACTGTTAAGGATGGAGTACCAGTCGAACTCGCTGCAGAGCCGGACAGCCGGTACTCACATGTAATAAATATTTTCAATGCCTGGAAAGCAACAGATCCATTTTATCCCGGAATGAACACTGCGATCCTCCGAAGCTTTTCGGGCGGGATGGAAATAGCCCAGGAAGATGCGGAGAAACTGTTTGATGAATATCTCAGTTCACCTCAGCTTAAAGTGCTGGGAGGCATAATAAAGGAGAGACTGGGGCGTGACCTCAGACCCTATGACATCTGGTATGACGGGTTCAAATCGCGCAGTTCAATACCTGAGAGCCTGCTCACATCAAAAACCACCGCTTTGTATCCTGACCCTGCCGCTTTCAGGGCCGGCATGCCAGCTATCCTGACAAAACTTGGCTGGTCACCGGAAAGGGCAAAATATATTTCTGACAAGATTGTGGTTGACCCTGCAAGGGGATCCGGCCATGCATGGGGAGCAGGCATGAAAGGTTCAGTGTCTCATCTCAGAACCCGGGTTTCAGAAAAAGGGATGGACTACAAAGGTTATAACATTGCGGTTCATGAGTTCGGACACAATGTAGAACAGACAATATCACTCTATGATGTTGACTATTATATGCTTTCAGGTGTGCCTAACACAGGATTCACAGAAGCCACCGCATTTCTTTTCCAGGACCGTGATCTTATGCTTCTTGGCATAAAGGAGGATAATCCGGATAAGAAAAAGCTGCAGACACTTGACGCCGCATGGTCGTTAATGGAGATCATGGGTGTAAGCATGGTTGAAATGAATGTCTGGAAATGGCTCTATGAGAATCCGGAAGCAACGCCGGCACAGCTTAAGGAGCAGACAATTTCGACGGCTGTCGGGGTATGGAACCAGTACTTTGCGCCTGTCTATGGGTGTCACTGACTCGCCCCTGCTTGCTGTTTATTCGCATATGATAGAGGTTCCGCTCTATCTGCCTAACTATGCTTTCGGTCAGATCATCCAGTTCCAGATTGAAGGGTATCTTGAAGGAAAAGACTTTTCTGACGAGATTGACCGTATGTACAGCCAGGGACGTCTTACTCCGCAACAGTGGATGCAGAAAGCAGTGGGAGAGAAGTTCTCGGCACAGCCGATCGTCAATGCCCTTGACGAGGCATTGAAATAATATAGTAACCTGTGGTTGTGATGAAGTTCCGTAATCCGGGAATGTTTCCCGGGAACTGAGGCAGCCGGCGGGGCCGAAGGCCGAATTTGACTTCAAAATTCGGGTTAATGAACCAGAGGGATTTTTTCAGAGTAAGAAATCCCTCTTTTTTTATTAAGCTCTCAAACCTTCCGAGATTAAGTCCCGGTCTCTTTTATTTCAAGAAGTCCCTCGATTTTTTCAGGGCTTTCGCCGGCCGCCCTGAGGAGACCGCGATAAGCTCCCCGCGGAAGAAGATGGATCCATGGTGTCTTTGAAAGCATCCTGCTGTCACACATCTGCTGATGGCCACCGAAAGGATTATTCCATGGAGGAAAAGCAATGAAAAGAACGCCCCCGGGGTTAAGAAATCTTTTTACAAAGCCAATGAATTTCCCCTGGTCATGAATGTGCTCCAGCACATCACGCATCATCACAAGGTCAAAAGTGCCGGCAGATCCTGAATCATAAATATCAGCTGCAATAAACCTGACTTTTTCGCCCCCGGTGATGGCAGAATAGAACTTTCGGGCATTACCGATTTTACTATCTGAGAGATCTATACCTACGATACGGTTGCAGCCGGCTTCAAGAAAAGGGAGGAGGTTGCCTCCTTCACCGCAGCCAATTTCCAGGACTGAAAGTGTACTGCTGACAGGCATTATGCTGTCAATGAACGGAATAACATATTTAGCAGTTGTGTGTGCCTGCTCCCTGAAATAACGTTCCCTGTCTGTGTGACGGTCATGCATGACCCAAATGTAAATTATTTTTCGGTTTTCCTTGACTCGATATGATTTATTATAATATCTTTGTGATATCATTATAATATCATAAATCATGAAAGAAGAAAGAATTTTTAAAGCTTCATCGGGATATCTTTTCCTGGTGCTTGGTCTGCTGTTAAGTGCAGCAGTCGTATTCTCATTTATCAATGAGGTCTTCTGGCTGGGAAGCCCTGCTGATCGTGCTGACATTCCTGATCTTTCCCGGATTAATGGTTGTCAATCCGAATGAATTCATGGTAATGGTACTTTTCGGTGCTTACAGGGGTACTGTAAAGACCAACGGTTTCTGGTGGGCAGTACCGTTTTATGTGCGTAAGAAAATTTCGCTTCGTGCGAGAAACTTTGACAGTGAGCCTATTAAGGTCAATGACAAGAACGGTAATCCCATTAAGATAGGCCTTGTTCTTGTCTGGAAGGTAGAAAACACATACAAGGCAGCATTCGATGTTGACAACTACGAACATTTTGTACTTGTTCAGAGTGATGCCGCTCTTCGCAAGCTTGCCGGGCTCTACCCTTACGATGACTGGGAGGGTCATGATTCGGAGATCACTCTTCGCGGTGGTGGTGAAGAAGTTAATGACGAGCTTGAGAAGGAGATCAGTGACAGGCTGAAGATCGCCGGTATTAACGTTATAGAGGCAAGGATCAACTACATTGCTTATGCTGAGGAGATTGCCGGCGCCATGCTTCGCCGCCAGCAGGCAACTGCTGTCGTTGCAGCCCGCTTCAAGATAGTAGAAGGCGCCGTGTCGATGGTTGAGATGGCCCTGGCCCAGCTCTCGGAGAAAGGTATAATTGATCTTGATGAAGAGAAAAAGGCAGCTATGGTAAGCAATCTTATGGTGGTGCTGTGCGGTGATAAGGACGCGAATCCGATCATCAATGCCGGTACCCTTCACCAATAGTCATGCAGAAGAAGTCATTTGTCATCAGGATCGATCCGGGCAAGCTGAGTGCCATCGAGAAATGGGCCTCTGACGAGTTTCGCAGCACCAACGGTCAGATAGAGTGGATTCTTGACCAGGCACTGCGCAAGTCCGGTCGTCAGCAGACAAAAAAAGATAACAAAAACGAAAGAAAAGATGAAAAGTGAAACCCCGGTACTGAAGTATGTATGCCCCAAGTGCAGCGGAAAGAAATACCTCGTGAAAGGAGTGGTAATTCAACACAGCCAGTTCAGCCAGGTGTTCAGTATTCCGGGCACGAGGTATACTGCAGTCATCTGCGAAAGGTGCAAATACACCGAATTCTATAACCTTCCGGCTAAAAGCATTAAAGAAGCGTTCGATTTCTTTCCTGCAAGAGGTTGATGAAGGGTTGATTTCTCAGATGTTGGTCAAGTAGACTGAGCAGCAGGCGGCAACGCCTGCTGTTTCTGTTCTCAGACGGCTTTGTCCGATATGCACAGGTATGAAACCCGCCATTAATGGCAAGTATGACCTCTTCAGGGGTAAAATCACCCTCAGGCCCTATCAGTATTAAGACATCTTCACCGCGTCCGACTGCAGTGGTTATCGCCTTACGCTCCAGCTGAGTGTCACAGCAGGCTATCAGGCGCGTTCCGGTAATGCTCCTTATCTATGAACTCCGTAAATTGCACAGGCTCGTTCAATCGTGGCAGGAAGGCTTTCACCGACTGTTTCATTGCTGACAGAATCAGTCCTTCGAGCCTCTCTTTTCTGATCCGTTTCTTTTCTGTACGGCTGCAGATCAGCGGGGTAATCTCATCAATTCCTAACTCCACGGCTTTTTCAATGAACCACTCGAGCCTGTCATCGTTCTTCAGCGGTGATATTGCCACATGCAGCCTGTATAGTCTCTTTCCGGCGTCTTTTATTACACCGGTGACAGAGACTTTCATATTAAGGGGGTCGTCTTCGGTGATGATGCCTTCGTACAAATTGCCAGCACCGTCAGTGAAGTGAACAGTATCTCCGCGGCGCATACGCAGCACCCTGATACAGTGGCCTGATTCCTCGCGACTGAAGGCAGCTGTGCCTTCTGAAACATTGTTTGTATAAAATAGCTGCATCGTGGTTCTTCTTTGCACAAATTTATTGATTTTAGCATTTGTAATTTTTATTATTTCACCGGATGAGGATAGGAGTGATATCAGACACGCACGGCTGGGTTGATCCTGCTGTCTATGAACATTTTGCAGGTGTCGATGAAATATGGCATGCCGGAGATGCGGGCAGTCATGGATGTCATTACCGAACTTGAAGCTTTCAGGCCGCTGAGAGCTGTCTGGGGTAACTGTCGACGATTTCAGGATCAGGAGTGCGACCAAAGAGTACCTCAGTTTCATGGCAGGCAGTAAGCGTGTTCTCATCATTCACATAGGCGGATATCCTGGTCACTACTCACCCAGGGCACTTGAACTGATAAAGGAACATAAACCTGATATTTTCGTTTGCGGACACTCACATATATTAAAAATAATCTTCGACAAGAAATATAATATGCTGTGTGTCAATCCCGGTTCAGCCGGCCGGACAGGCATGCACAGGGTCAAGACCATTCTTCGCTTCACTGTTGAAGAAGACAAAATAAGTGATATGGAGGTCATTGAATTGGGCAGCAGGGGCAGGAGTTTCAATCAGGGAACTTAGTATTCATCCTCAAAACCTATTCCTCCGCTCTCCATCCTGCGAATGAACCTGGTGAGCCTGTCGGGAGGCCCGATCATGTATTCATATTCAACCTGGGCATTCGATTTTGGGTCCTTCCTGAGCTTGTCCTTGATTCCTCCCAGCAGTGCATTGTAGGAAGTGTTTGATGAATAGCTCATCAGTACTCCCCTGAAATAGGAGAACCAGTACCAGACATTGTCATTTGCCTTCAGGTATATGTCAAGAATGTCGCCTGATCTCTTTCTTTGCAGCTCCACCCATCCGTCAACATAGATATTCAGAGGCTGGTTGCCTATAAATCCAATACCGATCTTTCCCTTTGACATGAACGACATCGTATTAGGATTCCATTTAAAATTCACCTCATTCAGCATCAGCTGATAAGAGAACTGTTTTGGCAGTGTCTTTACCATGCCGAAGAGCTGAAGTTCTTCTGAGAGAGCTTTTGCCGCTTCGGCGCCGATCAGATCACGCATAGCCTTCCTGTTGAATTCCGACGAGAGGTTGACAGCTTTCAGGGTAGGTACGGTCCGTATATCGTCGGCCATCATCTGCAGTGCTTCAGGACTGAAATAGAATGAGAGGCCCATTATAGACTGTATTTCCACATCTGCATCATCTGTGTTATGAACCACACGGCCTGAGCTGCTCAGGGTGAGCAGATCATAGTTCACGCCGAAGTTGATCTTACCCTCACTGGTCAGTGTACAGAAAAACCTGTCAAATGTTATCATGTTACCGTGCAGGGTCAGGTCAGCCAGCTTCTCCATGGATGCAATACGGTATCTCCCTGCTCCCTTGTCGTGGAAGAGAAACCCTTCCGCATTAAGGAGGGGATTGTCGCTCCATGATTGCCTTTCAGACAGGAACGCCGGATAAACACCTGCAGAATCAAGAGTGATGAAGGTTCCTGAGAAAAGGAGATTGTCATTGATGTCACGGGGTTTATCACTGACAGGTATGAGCACATTCGCGGGATCAATAGCCGCACTGAACTTCACAGGGCGGTTACGGATAGATTTACAGTCAGTTACTATTCCGGCTGCCCCTGTGAAAGTCAGATGATCGTCCTGTGAACGCAGAGTCACATCGCCGGAGAAGGTGAAGGCCGGGTTGAGGGTGAAGTTTTGTGTTACAGGGATGTAGCCTAGTGCTTTCGTGGCCATAGTGTCGACTTTAATCTCCCTCAGATTAATCAGCTGAACTTTTCCCTCCTCATCGGTATAATCGTATATACCTGAACCGTAATAGTTTGCGCTGCTCTCAATATTTATTTTTGCTGAGCGGATCAGGTGTTTGTTGTTCACCACTACAAGGGCACTGTCGGTCTGCCTGATCTGGGCTCCCTTTGATATATAAAGAATTCCTTCTCCGGGTTGTATCAGGGCATCAGCAACAGGTATGTAGTTTACATCTTTTACACTGGACATACTCCTCCTGCAGGAAGTAAGATGCGGATCCGGACTGGAATTTCACCGTGTCTTTCATATTATTGGTAGAGAGGAAAGTAGCTTTCTCAACCATACCAGCCGGCACCTTGAGGAGCTGATCGGCTGTCATGAGTGTGGTGGAACTCCCTGCCTCTCTGTGACATGTCGAGCACCTTGGAACCCATGTCATACTCAAAGTTTGTCATCTTTGATATATATTCGAGCTCCGGAAAGACGACAAATGACGAGTCCGTATTGAGGCTGAAGGAAGAGCGCTGCTCTGCAAAGTTCACATGAGTGTTGGCATTGTTAGCCACAAAGCCGTACCCGTATCCCCTGAGTGCCTTAAGATAGTAATCAGATGTATCTGCATCGATAGTCGTGGAGCCGAAACTAAATGTTTCTGAAGTGATACGGGCATCAGCCATATTCACTTCTCCCTTGCCGTCGAGACTTTCAACGGCTTCAGGATAAGAGTTCCGTTCATAGTAGTTCCGTTGGCAAACATGCTGAACTCTTTGCCGGGATTGTTTTCCGCATACCATTCATCAGGTCCGGTTAGCCACTCAATATCTACATCTGTAGCTTTGAGTTGCGGGAATCTGTTCAATGTATCCGGTCCCATCGTGAAGCTCTGAGCCCTGGTGACCATGAATTCAGGGTAAAATAAGAATGTATCTGATACGGCCGTAGCAGTGAGATGGTCAACCCTGCCGCTGCCTATTAATCCTGAGTTGTTCATGCTGAGATGGTCAAACAGGACACCTCTTCCGTCATAAATGGGTATACCCTCAGGAGCAATTGTCATTGAAAAACCGAGCGATGTATCAGGCTGTACAGTAAGAGTCTGCCTCATGGGCTCGGTGATGCCTCCCCCCACAAACTCACCCTCGAGGGCCATGTCGGTATTGCTGTAATGGTCGATATTGTTATAGGTGAAAGGATCGATCCGGAAGTAAAATTCCTCACGCGGATAGATGCCCTCCAGGTTAGGTATATTGTCATAGAAGATATAGGAGTATGGTCAATGCATTAATGATAGGATATTGCTGCAGACTTTTAAGTCCTGATTTATTTTTCGGATCATCAATGTAGAGATTAGCCGAACCAAGCTCAATGAGGTTGTCAATAACCTTTATTATCGGCCTTCCGAATGCGTCTTTTTCATCCGTCTCCACCGCTAAACGAATGGAATCTATTTTTTCAAGATGCAGATAGAAAGTGTCATAATTGAATGAGAACTGTTTGCCGTAAATGGTAAACAGGCCTGCTTTTACAACACCGTCAAATGACATGGCACGGTTTTTCCGCACCACCAGGCGGCCGTCATAAGGGATGATTGACACCTTTTGAGAGTCACTGAGTGATACGATGTTTACACCCGCGAGGCTGAGGTCAAATGTTTTCAGGTCAAGGATGGCATTCTCCTCTTCATCCCTTGCCTCACTGTTGATCCTGATGGCATCGTAATCCTTCTTTTTGGCAAAGGATGCTATATAATCGTCAACCTTTTTCTTGATAACAACCTCGTTGAAGTTACGGTCATAGAACAGGAAACCGTTGTTGGCAAGTTCGATGCAGAGTGAAGTAGCCTGTTCAATAGGCATTTTCATCCATTTGGCGAATCCTTCCACCGGAAATGCATTCAGCGCCATAAGCCTTTGCATAGTCCCTTATGCGGTAAAGCGGATGTACATCATCAAGCCGCATGAGCCTGTTAAAGTTCGCCTCATTGTAAAATGAAACTGATTCAAACTTTGCAGCACCGATTGAGGATCCCCTGGTGCGTGACAATGTGATGAACGGATCATCCATGTCCCAGGCAAAATGCTCAAAATAGAGATCGAGGTTATGGAAAGAATCAAAATAAGGACTGCGTGACAAGGGACTGGTTGTGCGGAACAGGCTCACCTCCCTGGTGTTCGTATTGTAAGAGAAGCCAAGGTTGGAATGGTAAATTGAATCTTTGCCGAGATAAAGGGTGGATGATGCTTCGTAACTGCTGATAGACTTCTGAGAAAGGATGAAGTTCCTTGATATCAAGCTCATAGCCAGGGTATCATTCCGGTAGAGCTTAATGCTTGCCGGGAACCAGTTTGAGCCTGTCCCGGTGACAACTGCACCTTCAAGAGTCAGTCCACCCTCATAGTCAACCTCCTTATATATATCATCAATAAAAAACCTGGTCTCATAAGTCTCAAAACGAGGCATAGTGGCTTTATCAGGTGAGACGATCTTTACCGCCCTGTCCTTAAGCCTACCTTTCACTGGCTCACGGAAGTAGGTTGTGTGGGTCAGAAGAGATGAATCACAGGTAAATTCGCTCTTGGTGACATCAATATTAAAATCCGATACTGTCGCGAAGACCGTGGAACGGTCATAGCCGGCTTTCTCCCATGTTACTGTTCCCTTATCACAGTGCATAATAAATATGTCGGGAAAATATGTGCCTGAGAAGTCATATATCTCGGTACTGTCTTTGCCAAGAAAACAGGTAAGCGTCACAGTTTTGATATCAATCTTCAAAACCGTGTCGCGATCGAATTCAACGGTTCCGCCCTTTGTCTTCCACCGGACTGACCCGGCCGAATAAATGGTGTTGTCTACCAGTAGCAGTCCTGTCACTTCGATAAATTTTTCTATTGAAGCGTTGGTGAACCGCGGGTCAAAAGCCATTTCGCTCAGACCGGCGAGCCATGCACTTACCTCTTCCTTACCCTGATTGGTTGTGACAAAGTCAGTCAGTGTGCGGGCAAAGAAAATAAAACCCGGTACCTGGCTCACCCTTCGTCCCCTGAGCTGACTTGCAACGTTGACGATCCTGTCCCTGGTTTCGGTTGAAAAACATGTGCTGTCAAATAGAGAAATAAAAAGATCAACTTCAGCTTTTTGGGTTTTGTTGACAAGAGTCCCCATAAAAGACGTCAGTTCACCGGTGAATTTTGAAGCATCACCTGAAAACTGGCTGGAAACCTGGCCCACTGCCGGAAGTGAAAAGGCAGTTGCTGCCAGGAGTATGAAGATGGTCTTTTTCATCAGGTATTTACAGTGCTTTCACAATGTTGCAGAATTCTTCGCTGACAAGAGATGCACCACCGATCAGTCCTCCGTCGACATCGGGATTGGCGAACAGTTCGGCTGCATTGGATGCCTTGCAGCTTCCGCCGTAAAGTATTGTTGTGTCGTCAGCCACATCCTGGCCGTATTGCTTAGCTACGATATCGCGGATATAACGATGCATCTCCTGCGCCTGGGCAGGCGAGGCAGTGACACCGGTACCTATAGCCCATACGGGTTCATAAGCTATCACACATTTCCTGAATTCTTCAACCGGAAGGGTGAAAAGACCTTTCTCAAGCTGCCTCCTGACAACCTTGAAATGGATCTGTTGTTCTCTCTCGGCAAGCACTTCCCCACAGCAGAAAATGACCCGAAGTCCGTTGCGCAGCGCTTCCAGGGTCTTGGCAGCAAGAAGTGTGTCATCTTCTCCGAAGTATGTACGGCGCTCGGAGTGTCCTATGATGACACTTGCGGCTCCGGTGCTGCGGATCATGGCTGCCGAGGTCTCGCCCGTGTAGGCGCCGGACTTATGATCACTGCAGTTCTGTGCGCCGGCAGTCAGCCCTTTTGCACTCAGCACCTGGCTGACAGCACTGAGATGAATGAATGGCGTACAGAGGATGACTTCCTTATCCTTCAGATGGTGATCCTGAAAATGATTGTTGATTGCCATGGCAAGTGAAATGCCATCGTTTAGCTCCATATTCATTTTCCAGTTGCCTGCTACTATTTTTTTTCTCATGATGGGTTTTTATTTAAATTCTGAATTTCTGATTTTTCCCCGCCTGCCAGCCTGAGGGGCAGGGTTATGGCAACAATAAGAGATATTGCCAGTAATGTGCTGATTAAAATAAGATTAATATTCTTCTGGTTATTATTTTTTAGTGCCATGGCATTAAGATCTCCGGTGAATTCTTCTTTATCAGGAAGTCCATGATATGACCATTCGGCAATAATTGTACCATTGTGAAGCAAAACAAATCCGGGATCAGATCTGATAACTGTCTTAAGGGTCACTTCATCGGCATGGAGGACGTTGAACCCTGCAGTCATGCTCATTGCTTCTTCTGCTGGAGTCGCGGTCACGATGTAAAACTTTTTGCCTTCGGTCTGAAGTTTTAACCCGAGATCATATCCTTTCATCAGGCCATCTCTGTCAGACTTATCGAGTTTACGCGCTATCATCAGCATTACATCGCCCGCGCTTCCAGTTACCTGCTCAGTCATGTCGGCACCCTGCCCGTTGACAAGGGTGAAATCATGTATCGGGGGAACGTATCCCCTGGAAATAAGGACAGATTTCTGATCGACGAATTTCCACGTTGTATCGTCAGCCGGGTAATCATTCAGGGTAAATTCTTTCTGAATGCCGTCTTTTTCATATATAAATCTGATATCATACCGGTCAGCCTCCGCATCCGGTGGCACAGACATCGCCTCCGGAATGTTTGTTCCGACTTTATATGGTCTGAAGTCGATAACCGGCAGAAATGCCAGGTTGTAGCGCATGAAGAGCAGGAAGAGGAAGCTGAATGCCAGGGTAGCATTCAGTCCTGCCCTTACGGACAAAGTACCTGTCCGGTCATCTCTCCTGACAAAGACAAAAACGACCAGAAGAGTTATTACGATGTTCTTGAAGAAGGTCTGCCAGTTGGTAAGAACTATTGCATCGCCGAAACATCCGCAGTCAGAGACCGGATTAAAGATGGCGAGGACCAGTGTCAGCGGCGTGAACAGAGCCATGAATAGTGCTGCCATCCATGATGCCAGTCTGACAAGAGATCCTGTGAGAAGCATCATACCGGTCACAAACTCAATGAGACAGAGTATTATTGCAAGGGGCAATGCCAGGTCGTCAAGAAATCCTGCCCTGAAGGCTGTGAAATAATCTTCCAGCTTGAATGCGGTTCCCATCGGGTCAATCCCCTTGACAAAACCGGAAAAAACAAAGAGAAGACCTGTCAGTATCCTGCTGATTTGAGTTAAAACCTTCATCTGAGAATATTTTTTTCCTTTAGTTTGTCAAGTATCAGATGAAAGATTTCATCGGGTGTAAGAATATTATTATCTGCATTATAGCATTTTATTACCTGCAGATAACTGTCATCAGCGGCCACTTCGATGTAAACGTCTCTTACCATCTTTTGAAATTCGAGGCTGCTTTCATGTATGTCGCGGTTGCCGAGAAGATAGCCTCTGTCGTCTCCCTGGCGCTGGTTCTTCAGTTTTTCTTCCGTAAACCTGAACGGAACATCAAGAAAAATATTTATGTCGGGTTTCGGAATGGAAAAATGATCAAATTCAAGCTTCAGTATCCAGTCCCTGAGCTTATTTGCTTCTTCGGGTGAGCTCAGCTTTGCACACTGGTAGGCTATATTCGAATAAGTATAACGGTCAAGGATAACATAATATTTTTCTCCTAGCCAGGCTTCAATCATCGGGGCTGCATCTTTCCTGTCACCTGCGTAAAGCATAGCGACAAGATAAGGATCCACATGACTGATATCGCCAAATTCTCCCCTCAGAAAACGGGCTATCAGCTCTCCGAAATAGGGTGTATCGGTACGGGGAAAATGAATATACCTGCAATGCAGTTTCCTTTCCGCAAACCATTCCTTAAGCAATGAAATCTGGGTCGATTTCCCTGCTCCGTCAAGTCCTTCAATAACAATCAGTTTCATTCCGGAACTTCCTCACCGTTCAGTTAATTAACATCATATGCTGCGGTTTTAAAGATAAATATTTATAGGAAGCAGGTTGCCAGGTCAGATATTGATTTTATCAACACTCATTGTATGGCAGGTGCAGATATTGGCAGTCACCGGCTACTTACGCACAAAGTGATCCATGATGAAGGGTATCACCATTGATAGCTCAACCAGCCCGGACAACTTCCCGTTATCATACCATGGTGCCTGGTAAATGAGTTTTTTAATACCTTCTTTTTCAATAGTATAGCAATTTACCTTCTGGCTGTTCATTATGTCGAGAATCTTTTCCCATGATCCTGGCAGGTGGCAGTCAGCGAGGTTTTTACCTACGAGTTCCTTCCCGCCTTTTTTATCGAATGTTGCGGCTGATTTGTCATTCAAGTACAGTATTTTTCCGGATGTGTCAGACACAGTAATTGCCACGCAAAGTTCTCCGGCCCAGTTGATATCATTCATACAGCTGAATTTTGAAAATAAACAATGTTCAGAGCCAAAGATAGCCATTTTGCAGGCATTGTCACGGAGGATATGATCATGATCCGCTGCAATGACTATCTTTATAAAAGTAAAAGTTTTCTTCATGTTCATAAATATTAGAGGCAGGCTTCTTGATCTGCACCGTCCCCGAATAATGGGCGTTATCAATGTGACCGAGGACTCATTTTATCGAGGAAGCCGTTACACCTCCGATGAAGCGATACTGGCTGCAGCGGGGAGGATGCTGGAGGATGGAGCTGACATGCTTGACATAGGAGGATGCTCAACACGTCCCGGAGCTCCGGAAATTCCTGAGGAGACTGAAAAAAAACGTGTTTGCCGGGCAACGGAACTGATCCTGGGGAGGTACCCTGAGGCCATCGTTTCTGTTGACACTTACCGGGCAGCTGTGGCAGGGGAGGCTGTAATAAATTCAGGAGCAGATATCATCAATGATATTTCGGGAGGGGAGATGGACAAAGAGATGTTCCCCCTGGTTATAAGGCTGAATGTTCCCTACATCATGATGCACATGCAGGGAACACCTCAGACAATGCAATCAGAACCGCAGTATGAAGATGTCGTTTCCGATATACTGTTCTGGTTCGGTCAGAGGATCACTCAGCTGCAGCAGGCAGGTGTGAAGGATATTATTTTAGACCCGGGATTTGGATTCGGGAAAACGGCAGGGCATAATTTTGAGATTTTAGGAAGAATGAATGAGTTTCATATTGCAGGCCTGCCGCTGCTTGCCGGGCTCTCGCGAAAGTCGATGATCTGGCGTACGCTCAATATAACTCCTGATGATGCCCTTAACGGCACGTCCGCGCTGAATATGACCGCCCTGATGAAAGGAGCCTCCATACTCAGGGTTCATGATGTTAAGGAGGCGAAGGAGGTGGTAACACTGTTTGAAAAGATTTATCCTGACGGCATCCTTTTCGATCATTATTGTTAAATTTGCCCGTCACCGCACTGTGTTTTATGCTGAACTTCTCTATTCTCGATATTATCGATATTTTAATGGTAGCCTTTATCTTCTACCAGCTTTATCGTCTTATCAGAGGAACCGCTGCTTTCAGCATATTTCTGGGAATCTTTTTTGTTTATCTCTTCTGGCTTGTTGTCAAGGCCCTGAATATGGAACTGATCAGTGCCATACTGGGACAGGTGATCGGTGTAGGGGTAATCGCACTTATCATTGTGTTTCAGCAGGAGTTACGACGCTTTCTCCTTGCAATCGGAAACAGGTATATCAGCCGCAACAGGTTCTCCTTTGACAAGTATTTCCCGTCAGGAGCTGTAGATCAGACGACTAACCAGATAGTCGAGGAGATAGTACGGGCAACCGAATCAATGGCACAGTCGCGTACGGGAGCACTTATTGCGATCGGAAGAACGAGTTTGCTGGATATATATTCAGAGGGAGGCGAGCTGCTTAATGCTCTGGTTACAGATGAATTGCTGAAGACTATATTCTATAAGGGGTCCCCTTTACATGACGGTGCAGTGCTGATCCAGAACGGCAAGATCTTTGCCGCCCGTTGTCCGCTACCTTCAACCGATCAGACAGGATTGCCTGCAAGGTTCGGCATGAGGCACAGAGCCGGAATAGGCCTGACGGAAGCCACCGATGCGGTGGTGATAATTGTGTCGGAAGAAAGAGGCAGGATTGCTGTTGCCGATGCCGGTAAAGTACATGAAGATGTGACGCCCAACGAACTCCGGCAGATACTTCTTACACTCAGGATCTGATAATAATCCGCATCTTAATGGTACCTGAGTCTCAGGTCAATGACGTTATCATAGATATAATAGCAGGGTTCGTCGCATGAAGATTCATCGTAGCGGACCTTTGGACAGGCGGCTCCGATCGCCACGTATTTAACACTGTTCAGAAAGAACTCCACGGTAGCGGTATAGTCTTTATACAACACTGCATCGTAAGTGATATATGAATAACTCTCATTAACGTTTATACGCTTGAGAACAATACTGTCTTCAATCGCGCCCTCATATATTGTTACTAACGGATTTGCAGGTTCATACTCGGAGTTTCTGATATAGATCGTCAGCTGTGGCTGGTTTATACCTGCCGGATCGCATTCATTACAGTCGGTTATAAATCCCTCCTCGCATGAGAACAGCAAAAGCAGGGCCATTGCCACCTTGACAGCGCTATTTCTCATAGTTATAGATTTTTGTCTTTTTACCCGCGACCACGGGAGATTTCTGCATGATAGAGTATGATACCTTAAGATTGAACCATATCGGAGATACTTTGAGAAATGGTGTCTGCATATAACTGAGCCCTGCACTTATTCCGAAGTATTTAATCTTCCAGTTAACATCAGCTGAAGGAATGATACAGAATTTGCTTTCAGGCTTCCTGTTGACACCTTCATAATCGGAGAAGAAACGATAACCGGCAGACAATGAGGGAATAATGCTCAGCCTGTTACCATTGACAGTCTCACCCAACCCAAACTCCTTAAAGATCCCGGCATAGATGAGGTAAGTGTTTACCATGTACTGATAGATTGCATCACTCTCCTCCACGAGCAGTTTCCATCTGAAGGGGTTTAAAGCTGCGCCAAGGGTAATGCCTGTCTTCATCCGTGGCTCTGTAAGTGATACTGACCCGTCAAGCAGCAGGTAATGGGATGTGAACCTTCCTCCGGCAGAAAATGTTAACTCTTCCAGCGCAAATTTGGGCTCTTCGGCAAATCCATACATCGTGAGCACCGGAAGCAATTTCATTATGACCGTAATATTCAGCTATGTCGACAGGATTTTTTAACCCGGTATTACTGTAATTCCACCTCTTGCCGTTCTGAAGAAGGAAAGAGACAGCTTCAGCCTTTCCGTATCTCGCGGCACAGCCGAGGGCATCATAATCATCATAATTCGCAGAATAGAGATTTGCCCCGGCATTGACAAGCATCCTCAGCATAAGCGTGTCGCCGTTCTGGGCAGCCGCCATCAAGGGTGTAAATCCTTTTTTGTCATGCGTATTCGGGTCAGCACCTGCCCTCAGCAGAATGTCAGTGATATCGTAATAGCTGAAACTCACTCCGAGCATCAACGGGGTGTTACCTTCATAATCATACGGTTCAACCGGAGCATCATAGTACAGCAACATGTCTGTTGTATAAAAAAATCCGAGGGCTGCAGCATGATGCAGGGGAGAAGAACCATTGCGGTCAGCCTTTGTTATTGAAGCCCCGTACCGTATCAGAAGCTCAGCTATCTCAAGATTGTCTGCCATCACCGCCGCAATAAGTGGTGAATAGCCGTACTGATCAGGTTTATCAGGCAACGCACCGAGAAGCAAAAGTATCTCGACTGCCTTTATGCTCCCTGATGATACGGCGTAATGTAATGGAGTGGCGACACTTCCGACGAAATTATTTACATCGGCCCCGCTGGCATAAAGCGTGATTATCTCATTGCATGCACCCATGGATGCGGCTATCTGCAGATTTATGTCATCATCCGTGTCATACCCATCCGTGATAAACCTGGAAGTGTCAATTAAGAGCGCTTCTTCATTGTACTCCTCGAGAAGGACCTTGAGTCTGGTGACAATGGAATCGAGTACAACTGAATCCTGCTGTGCTTCAATGCACGGTGAAAGGAAAATCAGTATCAGAAATACGAATATGATTCTTTTTAACGTTGTCATTAATACAAATTTAATCGCAGTTTTCCGGAAGAGCTATTTTGTTGATATTTTTTTTCATCGGTTAAGAAAATGAATGACCAGGGGTAGTATGAGCAATTTAAAAGTATATTTTTGTACGCGGGTAAAAAAATCAAAGTACCTTATGAGCGAAGAAAACAGGGGGTTACGCATATTATTAATAACAATTCTTGTCATTTTTTCTTTTGTTTTGCCTGTCGGAACCGAAAGGGCAGTTTTTCCGGACGAGGCTTTTATGCCGGCACATCTTCGCATAGATAACAGTCTTACTGACAGCGAACTATTTGATAATGCGGAAAAAGGTGTAGAATGGTTCATGAAGAACTATGATATCAAAGGAGCATCTGTCGCTGTTGCCCGTGAGGGGAAACTTATTTATGCCCGCGGCTTCGGTTATGCCTCTCTGACTGACTCCGTGCCAGCGGAACCCTACCACCGTTTCCGTATTGCAAGCGTCTCAAAGCTCGTGACCGCCGTGGCAGTAATGAAACTTCAGGAAGAGGGCCGGTTATCTGTTCACGACCATGTCTTTGGGCCCGGGGGCATTCTTGATGACACTCTTTTTACCCACCCGAAAGACAAGCGTGTCTTTGATATCACCGTAGGACACCTGCTTGCACATGAAGGAGGCTGGTCACAAAGGTACGGAGATCAGATGTTCATGCCTGAGGTTGTTGCAAGAACACTGGGTGTTCCACTGCCCGTCGATACAAAAACAATAATCAGGTTTGCCCTTGACAAAAACCTTCATTTTAATCCCGGTGCAGGACAGTCATATTCAAACCTCGGTTACAGCATCCTCGGACTGGTAATTGAAAAGGTATCAGGTATGGGTTATGAGGAATATTGTTCAAGGAAAGTGCTTGAACCGCTCGGAATATATGATATGGCCCTCGGCCATAATCTGCCCGATATGGCGTTACCGCTTGAAGTGTCATATTATGAGGTGGAGAATGCTCCGCTGAAACCTTCTGTTTACGGAACCGGAGAAATGTTGCCGGCTAGCGGGGGAGGCAATAATATTGAGGCTCTGGGTGCTGCAGGTGCCTGGGTGGCAACAGCCCCTGACCTGATGAGGCTGCTTCTCGCAGTTGACGGATTCGGAGATCCGAAGGATATCCTTTCACCGGAGAGCATCACATTCATGACTGATGTTTATAACGGCTATGCACCGGTAGGATGGAGGGCGACAATGGTTAACGGATCATGGTGGCGTACAGGGTCTTTCTCCGGAACAACAGCAATGATGAAACGCATGCCTGACGGTACAGCATGGGTGGTGCTGCTTAACAGCAGCGCATGGAACGGACCTGAACTCTCCTCTGATATTGACCAGATGATGTCAAAGTTCCTCAGCAGGGTCAAAGACTGGCCGGATACCGACCTGTTCAGGTACTCGGTTCCGGTTCCTTTAAAGGTTAAAGGCTAAAGATTAAAGGTTAAAGGTTAAAGGTTAAGGTAGGACAGGGATGTGCTTTACTGTTAATGTAAATATTGTCAGGGAAGAGCTTGAGGAGCGTTACGGCGCTGAACTCATAGACCATGACAAGTATCGCCCCAGCTATTACTATCATGCTTACAGCCTGCCTCTGATGCCCGTTGTTTGCTCAGAAGACCCTGCGTCGCTGCGTCTTTTCAGGTGGGGTTTGATTCCGTCATGGGTTGAGGATGAGAATCAGGCGAACGAGATCATGGTGAAGACATTCAACGCCAGGTCTGAGACTATAGATACCAAGCCTGCCTTCAGGGAGTCATTCACTTCACGCAGGTGCCTTGTACCGGTTAAAGGATTCTTTGAATGGCAGCATATCGGCGGAAGAAAAATACCGTGGTATATAAGCCTGCGTGATGAAGATATCTTCTCTCTTGCCGGTATCTGGGACTCCTGGAAGATGAAGGGAGGGATTTCCCTTAATACCTTCTCGGTAGTGACAACAAGGGCTAATGAACTGATGTCGGAGATACATAACACCAGGAAGCGGATGCCCGTAATATTGCCAGCTGCTGCGGAAAAGCTATGGCTGAAAGGAGAGCTCGAAAAGAATTCGGCGGCAGAACTGATGGAGCCTGTTGCCTCGGAGATGCTCGAAGCTCATACGGTAAGCCCGCTGATCACAAACACACGTGCTGACCGTAACAGGCAGGAGCTTATCATGCCTTATAACTATCCTGTTCAGGGTTTGCTTTTTTAAGGGCTACTGCGATACAAACACAAAGGTCAGAAATCCGGCCTGCTTTACCGGGGCGCCCGGGTCAGCATTGAAGGTTGACCTGAGAGCATGTTCCACAGCCGTCTCAGTGAGACATGGGTCTTTGGTGGTTGAGAGGCTGGAAGCAGGTTGAGCCTTTATTACATTGCCGCTCCGGTCGACTTCGATGGACAGGGTAATCTGACCCGCCCCCTGGCACTTGTAGATGGGAATTGGGAGATACACATGGTGCCGGCCTGCAAGGTCATAGAAGATACGTGTCGGACCCCTGAATGTACCTTTCTCTTCCGGCTTCTCCTTTTTTTCCGCTACCTGCGGTTTGATCTCTTCAGCAGGAATATCTATTTCCTCTCTACCGGCCTCCTCTGCTTTTTTTCGGTCGTCAATGAAATTCTTTTCATTCAGCATGCCGCTTTTAATAAGCTCCTCCTTGACCATCTCCTCGTACTCTTTGGGATCAATATCAATTGGCTTGTCAGCAAGGTTTTTAATGACATTTACGAGGTCCTCTGCTGTTGCGCCGGCAAACTTTTCACTTTCCGAGAGTTCTATTGCCTTTTTCATTGCGGGGTCAGGCATCTCCTCCTCAACAGCCAGAATGATCTCTGCAGCCAGCTCGCGTTTCATGGCTGAAACCTTGACAGACATAAATATCACGGCAACAAGCAGATGCACAATGATTGTGGCCATTACAGCCGTGAATATGATTTCAAACCTGCTCATCAGGGTACGAAAGTATGAATTATTGTCCGTTTGTCATCAGTCATTGATCAGAATCGTGCTGTAATCTTAAGGTTCAGACTGCGGCTTGTCAGGTAGTTGGGAACGGCATATTCGAGTGATTTACCTTCACTGTTCCTGACAGTACTGATCCATGTGTAAGATATTGTGTTCCTTATATCAGCCAGGTTGAATACCTCAAGCCCGGCAATAAGTTCCTTGAGAACCGACTTCGGTCCTCTTTTGTCACCGCCAACGATAACTTTGGAAAAACCTATGTCAATGCGTCTGTATGGCGGCATCCTGAACCATATGTCCCACTGCTCTTTTTCAGGTGGAGATGTCGGAATGCCGGTTCCGAAAGCGATATTTATATGAGCCCTGAAATCGGGATGACCGGGCAGATAATCCTGGAAGAAGATGCTGAAATTCACTCTCTGATCGAAAGGCGAGGGATACCATCCGGAATTATAGGAGGGTATGTTCATTTCCGATTTCATAATTGAAAGGCTGAACCATGACTCAACCCCCTTCACGAATTCTCCGTTAACCCTGAAATCCAGGCCGGCAGAGTAGCCCTCTGCAATGTTTCCGCCGTAATATATCAGCCTTACATTATCAACCTTATATGGTACGAGCCTGTCAAAGAACTTGCCGTAAGCTTCGGCGGTGAACCTGAAAGGCCTTTCCCAAGCCGTAAAATCATAATGCATGCCGGCAATAAAATGCAACGATCGCTGTGCCTTCAGCACGGGTGACGTATCATCGGTCTGCATCATCATCTCGCGCCCTCCGGGAGGCTGATGATATGCTCCTGCAGATACGTAAACTGAGACCCGTTGTGACAGGGCCATGCTTAGTGAAAGACGGGGTGACAGCAGCGCTTCGGAATTGTAAGTATCATAGGCAGCCCTTATCCCGGCGTTAAGCTCGCATTCCCTGCCTGCAAGGCTGAAGCTGGTCCTGCTGATAACGAAGGCTTCAGAAATTATGCTGTTTACCAGGCTGCTGTTATCTGTGTATGATGTCAGGTTCAGCTCATCATCACTGATACCTACTGTATAACCTGCAGAGTCTACGCGGGTCCACTCGTTCACATTTATGTCATGGTGCCTGTGTCTGGCAGTCAGACCCCACTCAAGCCTGTTGCCCCACGCAGCAGCTGACCCCTTGTACGAGAGGCTTACCATGCCGGTGCTGAGCGTGTTGCGTGCATGTGACAGCCAGCTCCCCACGCCTGCATTCAGAAGGGAGTCAGGGTTGTTTTCAGAGCCTTCGGTCTTATCAAGGGCTGTGAGGCTGTAGGCTCCGCGAATATCAAAATTCTCATTCTCTGAAGCAAGGTACCCTGAAAGGATGATCTTTGAGGAGAGGTTGTCATTATGCCTGATATCAAGGGTGACAGCCCCGCCACCATTGTCGTACCTGTCGCGTTCTCCTCCCTCGAACCATGCGAAAAGCTTGAATGCCTCTTCCGTGGTGCCGAATGTTGTCGTCTGGCTTTGTGGCATGAATGTGTACCTGTTTGATGAGCCCCATAGTGAGACTGTGATTTGTGTTTTTGTGCCCGGTCTGTACCCGGCCATAGCCTGGATATCGCCAAACCGCGGTTCATACTGGCCGCTCACATCCAGGCTGTTAAGCATTAAGGTGTTGGTGCGGTATCTTGCTCCTGCAATGAAATAGAATTTACCGTTCCTGCTCCGGGCTCCGGCATGCACTGACGAGGTAAGAAGACTGAGAGACAGAGAAGCTTCCCACGCCTCGGGCTCCCGGTACCTGATGTCAAGTACTGATGACATGCGGTCACCGTAAGCGGCACTGAACCCGCCCGGTGAAAAGATGACAGAGGAGGCGAGGTCAGGGTTGATCCTGCTGAGGCCTTCCTGCTGCCCTGACCTGATAAGGTAAGGCCTGTAAACCTCGACATCATTAATATATACCAGGTTTTCATCATAGCTGCCTCCTCTGACAGAATAGCCGGAACTCAGCTCACTGAAAGAAGCGACTCCCGGAAGGGTCGTTATAACTGCCTCAATGCCCCCTGTCACCGACGGAATTACCATTCCTGCAATTACGGGAATAGAAATGGCAGTAATGTTATCAGTTCTTACTGCTTTTACTTCGACACCGCGAATCTCCACCGTATCACTGAAAAGGATGATCTTCAAAGGGAGATCCGCATTAGAACTGTCAAGTAAAAGTGTATCTGGCTTGTACCCGATAAGTGAGAAAATAATAGTAACCTGTTGTTTTTCAGATGGCAACGGAACGGTGAATTGTCCATCAGTGCCGGAGAAGGTCCCGCCACCTGATGAGGGAATGTAAACGGTGACATAGGAAAGAGCAACTCCCGCAGTATCTGTGATCCTTCCCTTTATGACTTTATTCTGTGACAGTATGGGAGAGACAGCCAGTGAAAAAAGCAAAACAAGAATTAGAGGAAGCGTTATCCTTGATGAACGTGGCATCACTCACTCTTTTTTTTCTTCCTGACCTTTGTCTTTTTCTGCTTGGTGGTTGTCGATTTTTCATTCTTCAGCAACCCTCCTTTAACTCCCTGGATGAACTTTTGCCAGGCAAAAGGGTTAAGCAGATTATTGACCGGAGCCTGATTATGGCTGTAAAGATTATCAGATACCCGCTGCATGGTGTACCTGTATCCCTGACCAGGTGTTGAACGCATGTCAGACCATGTCTGCTGCTCAACAAGTGCCAGGTTGAACGCCATATTCTCCAGCAGGGGATCAGCAGGCTTGTTTTCAAGTACCGCCCTCTTGAATTCAGAATAAGTCTTCCACGGCAATATAACAACCTCCTGAATCATTATGGTATCAGCGACCAGTATCACGTCAGTGATGAAATTTATGCCTGCGATTGTTGACGGAACAGTGAGCAGTGTTGTTTTGAATCCTATGGCACTGAAGAAAACAGTGTCGCCGGGTGTGCTGATGATGGAATAGATACCCCGGTGATCGCTTGCAGCACCTCTTCTGAGTCCCTTTGAGTAAATACTGACATCAGGTATGATAAAACCGTTTTCATCGGCTGTGACGCCGTCAATCTGTATATACTTGTTCTGTTCGACCTGAGCACTTATCCGACAAAAAACCGAGACCAGCAACAGGCTTATCACCACGACCTTCTTCAATGGCACATACTTTTGCGCTACAAAGTAAACAATATTGGCCTTGGATTATTACATTTAACTTAACTTTAATATACTGTCGGGCAGGCGGGTATTTGTTTATTATCATTTTCTTTTCATCTTTACTGCCCCCTATGTGAGACAATAAAAAATTAAAATAGTATGCACAAGTTATTACTGCTTGGTGATGAGGCAATTGCAAAGGCTGCTCTGGATGCGGGAATGAGTGGCATGTATGCCTATCCCGGCACACCTTCAACGGAAATCATGGAGTATGTCCAGTCTTCGCCGCAGGCAGTAAAAGAGAATGTACACCGGGATTGGTCATCAAATGAAAAGACTGCCATGGAGGCTGCGCTGGGGATGTCTTATGCAGGGAAAAGAGCAATGGTTGCCATGAAGCACGTTGGTCTTAATGTTGCAGCTGACGCATTCATCAATTCAGCAGTAACCGGTGTCAACGGCGGACTTATTGTTGTTGCTGCCGATGATCCTTCGATGCACTCGTCACAGAATGAGCAGGACTCGCGCTTTTACGGCAAATTTGCTATGGTTCCTGTCTTTGAACCGCGCAATCAGCAGGAAGCTTATGATATGGTCTTCGACGCCTTTGACCTGTCTGAAAAATACAGGTTACCTGTTCTCCTGCGCATCACTACACGACTTGCGCACTCACGTGCATCGGTAACGCTTCGCGAACCGCGGTCCCGGAATGAACAGTCACTGCCCTCCAATCCCAGACAGTTCGTTCTCCTGCCGGCAATAGCCCGGAAACAATACAGGGTTCTTACAAATCTGTTTGAAACTCTGCCCTCTGATCCTGTCATCTCAGGATTGAACAGGTTAAGCAGGGGAACAGGCAAGATGGGTATAATAACATGCGGTATAGCTTATAATTATCTTCTTGAGAACATCTCCGGTCATCAGGATGATTATCCGATACTGTCGGTTGCTGCCTATCCGGTTGACAAAAGCATCGTTACCCGGCTGGTTGACAGCTGTGAAAAGGTGCTGGTCCTTGAAGAAGGATATCCTCTGATCGAGGAGCAGCTCCGCGGTCTGCTCGACAGGGATGTAAAAGTAATGGGACGCCTTGACGGCACCGTCCCCCGCGACGGGGAGCTCAACCCGGTTATTGTGGCCAGAGCACTGGGAATTAAGGCAGTACCAGGCAAGGAAGTTCCTTCACTGGTCAGGCAACGTCCGCCGTCATTCTGCAAGGGTTGCAGTCATGCTGACATGTATGCTGCTCTTGCTGAGGTGATGAAAGATTTCGGACCGGGCAGGGTCTTCTCGGATATCGGATGCTATACGCTCGGTGCCCTGCCTCCTTATAACATGGTCAATTCGTGTGTTGATATGGGCGCTTCGGTGACCATGGCAATTGGCGCCACTGACGCCGGCCTGTTTCCCGCTGTGGCTGTCATCGGAGACTCCACCTTCACACACTCAGGAATGACCGGCTTGCTCGATGCGGTGATAAAGGATTCTCCTGTCACGGTTATCATATCGGACAACTCAACCACAGGCATGACGGGAGGACAGCATTCGCAGGCCACAGACAGGCTTGAAAGCATCTGTCTGGGTCTGGGGGTGAGCCGTGACCACCTGAGGGTGATCACGCCGCTGAGAAAAAACCATGAAGAAAACATCTCCATTATCAGGGAGGAGATGATGCATCATGGATTGTCTGTCGTGCTTGCCCGCAGGGAGTGCATACAGACAGCGACGAGAAACAGGAAAGCTGAAGCAGCAGGGAAGAATAAAACAAAGGAATAATATGAAATGTGATATAATACTGGCAGGCGTAGGAGGTCAGGGTATCCTCTCCATTGCAGCCACCATAGGACTTGCTGCTGTGGAAAAGAACCTCTTCCTGAAACAGTCGGAAGTGCATGGAATGAGCCAGAGAGGAGGCGATGTACAGTCGCACCTCAGGCTATCAGACACAGATATACATTCTGATCTCATCCCTGACGGCAAGGCTGACCTGATAATAAGTGTTGAGCCGATGGAGGCACTTCGATACCTTCCATGGCTTTCACCTGACGGATGGATAGTGACCAGCTCGGTACCATATGTCAACATAACCGATTACCCGGGCATCGAAGAGATAATGGCGGAGCTGAATAAGGCAGGCAACACCATTGTTCTTGACGCTGATGCCATCGCGAAGGATCTGGGCTCGTCGAGGTCAGGCAACATGGTCATTCTCGGGGCTGCATCATCGTTCATCGCCCTGCCTTTCGAAAGCCTGGAGAATGCTGTCAGGCAGCTTTTCAACCGTAAGGGAGCGGAGGTTGTCGATCTTAACCTTAAGGCCCTGAGAGCCGGCAGGGATGCCGCAGTAAGTCTTAAAGACATATGAAAACAAAGCCCCGGCCGCTGACCGGGGCTTTCGCACAAGACAATCCATCCACACATGCCTGTCCCTCAGGCAATCTTTTCCTTTGCCTTGCTTTCCCTGGCCTTGCCTTCCTTGGGAAAGTCATCTTTGGGAATGTCTTCCCTGGCATTACTCCCTGAGCTGAGAAGCACCAGGTCCGAAGCCACGATCTCGGTGACACTCTTCGGCATCCCGTTCTTGTCTGTGTAGGAGCGGTAGCTGATGCGTCCCTCGATGCATACCTCCCTGCCTTTTTTCAGGTATTTGGAAGCAAGTTCTGCCAGGCCATTCCAGGCAACGATGCTGTGCCACGTGGTCTCCTCTGTCTTGGAGCCGTCAGCACTCTTGTAGTTCTCGTTGGTGGCCATCGTGAAGTGTGCCACTTTCTTGCCGCTTTCAAGCGTCTTGATGTCCGGGTCCTGACCGAGCCTGCCGATCAGCTGTACCTTGTTTCTTAATGCATTCATGTTACTTTGTTTTTGGTTAATAATGCTGTTAACGATACAAAGGTGCACCCTCACCGGCACATCATTCGGTTATTAATCGTTTCTATTCATTTTGCAGTCGTTTATATCCGTTTGTAAACGTTTTTGATTATCAAAATCAACGTGATAAGTGATTATCCTTTATGTTTAATTTAATAACTTTGACAAAACAACTTGCTGTGGAACGAGTATGTCTTGACTGCGGAGCAAAGCTCCTGGGCCGGTCTGATAAGAAATTCTGCTCTGACCAGTGCCGCAACAATTACAACAACCGTCTTAACCGTGACCAGAACAACTATGTTCGGAATGTCCATGCCCAGCTGAGACGCAACCGAAAGATCATTGGCGACCTTCTTGACTCCGGCCACCATCGCATACACCGTGATGCGCTTATCGCACAGGGCTATAACTTCACCTTCTTCACACACCTGGTTGAAACGACGGACGGACTGAGATGGTCATACTGTTTCGAGTACGGGTTCAGGGAAGCGGGGAAGGGGTACCTGGAGCTGCAGAAGAGCAGCAATTATCTTGAGATTGAACCTGAGGAGGAAGAATAGCATGGGGCAAGTGAGCAAGGAGCAATAGGCAGTAGGCAATGGGCAATAGGGGGGGAATTAAGAATTAAGAATTAAAAATTTGATAATCAATTAATTCGAAAATCGCAATTCGAAATTGCAAATTTCCTGACCGATAACAGATAACCGAAAACCGACAACAATAAGATAAAAGTGTATTTTTGTGCCGGCAAACAGCACTTGAATGAAAAGACTTATAACAGTCGTAGTGGCGGCTCTGATTACGTTAGCTGCTTTTTCGCAGGAGAAACAGGTTTATGAGAATGGTTATATTGTCAGGCCGGGTGATAACGCACCTGATTTTACCATTAAGGAGGCAGGAGGGAAGACGTATAAGCTGTCTGACCTGCTAGGGAAGGTGGTCATGCTGCAGTTCACAGCCAGCTGGTGCAGTGTATGCCGCAAGGAAATGCCGTTCATTGAGAGCGAAATATGGCTGCCCTGGAAAGATAAAGGCCTGGTTGTGATTGGCATAGACCGCGATGAGCCCGGGAAAACAGTGCTGAAGTTTAAGGAAGACATGAAAATAACTTATCCTCTGGCTCTGGATCCCGGTGCTGATATCTTTGGCCTCTACGCCCTGAAGGAATCAGGCGTTACCCGTAACATAATCATTGACAGAAAGGGAAAAATCATCTTCCTGACACGCCTCTTCGAGCGCGAAGAATTTGACATAATGAAGGAGATAATATCCTCGGAACTGGCAAAAAAGTGAGAAAATTGATCATTTTCTGCTGATCTATGCAACCTTTGCATGCTTTTTTCCGTTAGTCTGTTTAGAATCCTGTACTATTAACTAAATCGAGAAAAAATGAAAAAGATCATTATTGTTCTCTTGACACTTTTGCTTGCAGCACCTATGTATTCACAGGTGCTATTCGGTATAAAAGCAGGTGTGAGCACAGACTTTACCTTCACGGATCAGACAATTCAGGACGCCGATATCGATGTTATCATTCAAAGTGCGGAAGCCGCTGAGTGGGGTTTCCAGGGCGGAGTGTTCATGAGAGCCGGGTTTGGAGGATTTTATCTTCAGCCAGAACTGATATTAGCTACAGCCACAAACTCTGTCACCTATGAAGACGTCGAGGCAGGAGGAGCTCCGGTTGTTTACAACCAGCAGTTCACAAAGCTCAATATTCCCGTTCTTTTAGGATTTAAAATCGCTTTCCTGAGGATAAATGCCGGTCCGGCTGCAGCCGTAATGATAGGTGAACCAAAGGATATCATAGACGGGGCCACATATAAGGGTGCCACTTTCGGTTATCAGGCAGGCGTAGGGTTTGATTTGCTTAAAAGGCTGACTTTCGATATCCGTTATGAGGGTAACCTGAACCAGTTTGGTGATGAGATCACCATTGCCGGTGAGACTTTTACCCTCGATGACAGAACCGGCGCGCTTTTGCTGCATGTTGGCCTGATATTCTGATAATAAAATGTCATAAAAGAGCTCTTTCGTTGCCAAGCGGAAGAGTTTTTTTATTTTTACATATAAGTAAGGCATAAATTAATGTTTATGGCAGGACATACCGTAACAGTGCTTCTCAACGTGCTGGCGATATTATATGTGATCACGGTCGTCTCCATTTGCCTAATGATTGTTTTTGAGAACAGGAATCCCGTCAAAACCCTTTCGTGGCTGCTTGTCATTCTGTTGGTACCTGTAGCGGGACTGATCATATATGTAGTTTTTGGCCGCTATTACCGCAAACAGAAGATCTATACCCGCAAAAGCATGATTGACATCAGCAGGTTGTCTGACAACGTTAACCTGCAGGTGACGTCGCTTCCTTCCGTTCTTGCCGGGGAGAGTGAAGCGGTCAGGTCGAAGGAACACCTCATCCATCTGTTGCTTAATAACAACCGGTCACTGCTCACTGTCGACAACAGGATAGGACTATTAATTAACGGTGATATGACTTTCTCCGCAATGAAGGAAGCAATATCCTCGGCGAAGAATTTCATTCACCTTGAGTTTTACCGTATTGAGCCGGATAATCTTGGCACGGAGTTTAAGGAGCTGCTCAAGCGCAAAGCCTCTGAAGGAGTTAAGGTGAGGGTCATCTATGACGATGTAGGGAGCTGGAACATACGCAGGGCTTATCTCAGGGAGATGCGCGCCGCCGGTGTGCAGATCTTTCCTTTCATGCCGGTACGCTTTCCCAGTTTCTCAAGCAAGATTAACTACCGTAACCACCGTAAAATAATTGTGGTGGACGGCAAAACAGGTTTTGTCGGAGGAATCAATATTGCAGATAAATATATCGACGGCCTGCCATTTCTCGGACCCTGGATTGATACTCATCTGAAGCTTGAGGGTGAGTTTGTTGCAGCGCTTGACAGGGTGTTTGTCTCAGACTGGGATTTCGTCAGTGGCGAAGAGCTGCCTCCGGATACGTCCTTAACGAATTATACCAAAACGGGTAACCGCTGCCTGGTACAGGTTGCTTCCAGCGGTCCTGATACCGACTGGGCAACAATAATGCAGGTATATTTTGCGGCCATTGCAACGGCAAAATCGTCGATTTACCTCACTTCACCATACTTCAGTCCTGATGAGAGCATCCTCACAGCCTTGAAGACGGCTGCCCTGAGCGGTGTCGATGTAAGAGTAATCTTCCCGGAAAAGGCCGATTCAATCATTACCAACTGGAATACCCGTTCATATATTGAGGAACTGCTTGATGCAGGCATCAGAGTATTTCTTTATCAAAATGGGTTCATACACTCAAAGTACCTTCTTGTAGATGGCGTATTTTCATCTGTGGGTTCTCCCAACGTTGATGTACGCAGTTTCGACCTCGATTTTGAGATCACCGCTCTTGTATATGACGAGAATTTTGCAGCCTCTCTGGGTCAGGTGTTCTCCGATGATCTGAAGAACTGCAAAGAGATCATGAAAGCAGACTGGGTGACAAGACGCCGAAGAGACAGGCACAGGGAATCTCTGGCCCGGATATTTGGTCCTCTCTACTAATTTCCGCCATGATGAGAAAAATATTAACGTATCTGTTTTATATAATACTTACAGTATGCCTGGCAGGAACGGCTTTTTTATGGATTGTAGTTTTTAAGCCAAATGTGAAATCAGATACTGCCCTGAGGATCTATTTACCTTCAGGTTCTTCCTTTGAAAATCTCATCGACACACTGAGGAGTACCGGGGCTCTCAGGAACGAACGCAACTTTCTTGTCACGGCAAGACTGAAGTCCTTTGACCGCTCATTGAAGTCAGGATCTTATATAATTGATCCGGGAATGAATAACAGTGAAATTGTGAATATGTTAAGGTCAGGCCTGCAGGCTCCCGTGAACGTAACATTTAACAATATCCGCACACTTGATGAGCTGGCCGCAAAAGTAGGATCCCAGATAGAGGCTGACCCGGCGTCACTGTCACGGTTCTTCGATGATGAGAACAATTATTCCGCAGACGGCTTCACACGTCAGACACTCATATCCGTCTTCCTTCCGGATACCTATCAGCTTTACTGGAACCTGGATCCGAAAGGTTTTTACCGCCGGATGCTCAGGGAGTACAATGCATTCTGGAACGATGAACGCCTGTCATCTGCCAAAGCTCTTAACCTGACCCCTGTGGAAGTATCAACGCTTGCATCCATCATAGAGGAAGAAGTGGCAAAAGACGATGAGATGCCCAGGATAGCAGGAGTTTATCTAAACAGGCTGCGTAAGGGCATTCCCCTGCAGGCCGATCCTACAGTGAAATTTGCGGTTAATGATTTCACCATCAGGAGAGTATTGAACGAGCATCTTGAAGTTGATTCACCATATAACACCTACAAATACAGTGGTTTACCTCCGGGACCGGTGCGTTGTGCTTCCAAACCGGCACTTGAAGCTGTGCTGAAGGCTGAAAAACATGATTATTTATTCTTTGTGGCCAAAGCCGACTTTTCAGGTTATCACCACTTCTCGCGTACCCTGTCTGAACATAACAGATATGCTGCTGCCTACCGGCGTGAGCTTAACAAGCGCAGGATTTATCAGTAGGCGGGAGAAGCCTCAGGGGTGTGAATGATAGTTTTCGATAGACTCAACAATCTTCCTGGCATTTAAGCTGTTATCGGCAATTTCACTAAGCAGCCGTCTACGATTTTCAATCATCCCGGCAGTGAATTCCTCCTTCATGAGCCTGTCAGTGAGGTTAATCCAATCATCAGGACTTCCGGCTATGTTGCACAGGCTCTCGAGGTGTGTACCTGCAACTACAGAATCAGATGTTATCACATGCCGCCCCTGGCATAGTGCATTGATCAGTTTGAGCTTCATGCCTGAAGGTTGCGATGCATTCAGCAGGCATACCTGGGCGTTGTTGATCAGCTCATTCATCTGCACCAGTGAAGGATTGGGAACTACTCTGACATGTTTCAATCGTGAGGCGTCCTGCAGCAACTCCTGGGACGGCCTTTTACCTGCGATAACTGTTTTATACTGCCAGCGGGGAGCCACTTCACGAATGATGAACCGTGCTGCTGCATTATTTTCGGAGGTCGAGAAATCGCCGTGAAGGAGTACATAATCACCTTTGCCGTCAGGAGGGCCGCACTCATTCGCAGGGTGGAATGGGCCAACGAAAACAGCATTGCCGTATTTTGATTCGAAATATTCCGTATCACCTGGCGAGATCGTCAGAAGAAGTGATGCCTTTGCGAGTTTCGGTTCATACCGCTCAAGCTTCCGGGATTCTGAATTGAAAAAGTACTTCCTGAAAGGATTTTTCTCATTCAGGGCCAGGTTACGGTAATAGATATGCTCAATATTATGTGTCCTGACCATGGTCATGCGACCGGAAAGAGAAGGATGACCAAGCAGGTGTGTTGTGTGCAGCCCTTCAAAGATTATAGGGTACTTATCGGCAAGCAGGTGTTTCAGCAGTGAATCGCTGTGCCGTGAAAGAACAATGAAGGGTTCCTTGCTGAAAAGATGAAAAAGGTTCAGGTCGCGCCGGTAATAATGTACCCGAAGGCACTCGCGCTCAAGGGTTCTGGAACGGGTTCGTCCGTAACTGAAGCAGTGAAGTATGACACCTGCACCCTGTTTCTTCAGTGAAGAGATCTTATAAAAGACATCCATTACACCTCCGTAATCAGGCGGATAAGGAATATTGAAACTTACAAGGTGAACAATCCTGCTATTCTGAGTATCCATTCAAAGTCTGTAGAAAACCTGCACAAACATAGCTAAAAAAATCTTTCGTATCTTTCTGATCCTAAATCTGGAGGAGACAATCTTTCTTTGGGCGCAACAAATTGAAGATGAGAGCAACCATAGCCGTACTAAGTGATCTCTCAACAGATATGAGAGTTCAGAAACAGGCTTTGCTCCTCACGGAAATGGGGTACACGGTGACTCTTATCGGACGGTATAAAGGCAAATCGCCGTCTCTCTTCCTGCCACGTGTCAGGGTCAAACGGCTCAGGGTGCTTTTCAGGCGGGGTCCGCTGATGTACATATTATTCAATGCATCCCTGTTTCTGCGTCTCCTCGTGAGGAGATCGGACCTCTATATCGCCAATGATCTCGATACGCTCATCCCCTGTTATTCTGTATCTCGTCTCTTCGGCAAATCGCTTGTTTACGACGCTCATGAATACTTTACAGGTCAGTACGGGCTGGCAGAAAGAAAATTTCAGTATTCCGTATGGAAGAAGGTTGAGAGACTGCTTGTGCCAAAGGTGCGTCACATGATCACAGTAAGCAATTCTATAGCCGGTCTCTACAGGAAGGAATACGGAGTTGATCCCGTGGTCATAATGAACGTTGCTCCGTCAACTGATGAGCTTATCGCGTACAATCGGAATAACCTGAGGGTAAGGGAGGAAGATCTTCTGGTCATCTACCAGGGTTCCGGCATTAACCCGGGAAGAGGACTCATGGAACTGATCAACGCCATGACCATGCTGGAGAGAATCCGTCTGATCATTGCAGGATCAGGAGATATGATTGATGAAGTGAAGCATGCAGTTAATTACAAAGGTCTCGGGAGTAACGTGATCTTCCTTCCCAGGATGAAATGGGAAGAGATGATGCAGTTTACAATGTGCTGTGATGCAGGACTCTCCCTCGATCCTGACAACTGCATCAACCAGCGTTTCAGTCTGCCCAACAAGTTATTTGATTATATTGCAGCAGGCATACCTGCAGTGGTTTCGCCTTTACCGGAGGTCTCTGCTGTGGTAGAGCGGTACGCGTGCGGTCTTGTCCTCAGTCATGTGACGCCTTATACAATTGCAGGTGCTCTTGAAAGGCTGAGGGATGACAGGGACCTTCTGGCAGAGCTGAAGGAAAAAGCATTGGAAGCTCGCAAGGTGCTCAACTGGGAAAATGAAAGAGTGAAAGAACAAGAGTTCTTCAGAAATGTTATTGATACTAAACGGCATAAATGAATAAAAGCTTTTTCAAAAAATTTCTTCCGGAGATAGCCGGTGCTGTACTTGGTGCGATTGGCGGCTTTATATACTGGAAATATGTGGGTTGCGTCTCCGGCACCTGCACTATCAAATCAAACTGGTACCTGATGATCCCCTGGGGTACGGTACTTGGTTTCCTTGTCGGATCAGTCGCCGGTGATATCATCAGGAAGAGAAAATCAGCAACAGAGAAGAAAGACAATTAGCCAGCCGGGTATTTTTATAATCAGGAAGTTTGTAAATTGCATTGGTAATCCAAATGCAAACCTAAACTGATTATAATGAAAACCAACCGAAGGAACTTCCTCCGTACAGCTGCTGTTGCAGGTGCCGGAGCATTGTCAGCAAGTACCGTATCATCATGTTCCCGGAAACAGGAGCCGACCGAAATGATGCCTGAGGTCAGAAAAGCAGTGCTGGCCAGCCATGCGCAGAAATTCAATATGACAGGCTATGGGGCACAGCCACTGGCAAAGGTGCGGATAGGATTTATCGGTCTAGGTCAGCGCGGCCCGGGTGCTGTTGAACGTATGACCCACATTGAGGGAGTAGAAATAGCAGCTCTGTGTGATAAGTATACCGACAGGGTTGATAAGATGCAGGCGATGATCGCCGGCTTCGGCCTGCCTCAGGCAAAGTCATTCAGCGGCACCGAAGAGGCATGGAAAGGATTATGCGACGACCCTGAAATTGACCTTGTATATATATGCACGCCATGGGCATGGCATACCCCCATGGCAGTCCGTGCTATGGAAAGCGGCAAGCATGTGGCAGTGGAGGTTCCGGCAGCAAAGACGGTTGAAGAGTGCTGGCAGCTGGTAGAGACTTCCGAACGGACAAAGATGCATTGCATGCAGCTTGAGAACTGCTGCTATGATTTTTTTGAGCTGCTGACGCTTAATATGGCGCGGCAGGGCTTGTTTGGCGAGATAGTACACGGTGAAGGAGCATATATACATGATCTTCGCTGGCAGTTCACCTATGACAAGAATGGCTATGCAGACATGTGGCGCCTGAAGGAAAACGTCCGCAACGGCAATCTTTATCCGACACACGGACTTGGCCCCATATGCCAGATAATGAATATCAACCGCGGGGATAAGATGGACTACCTGACCTCGATGTCATCAAATGATTTTTCAATGGAAGCCGATCTCAGCCAATTGGCTAAGGAAGATCCGTTCTTCCAGCCTTTTGCTGGTAAAAAATACAGGGGCAACATGAACACCTCCGTTGTTAAAACATATGGGGGGAGAACCATAATGATACAACATGATACGTCAAGTCCGAGGCCTTACTCGCGCATTCACCTTGTCAGCGGCACCAAGGGAGCGGCATCAAAGTGGCCTTCGCCGGAAAGGATTGCTCTCGGTCACTCATGGCTCTCACCGGAGGAATTCAAAGTTCTTGAAGACAAATACACTCCGGAAATAGTAAAAAGAGTGGGAGAGATGGCGAAAGAAATAGGAGGTCACGGGGGGATGGATTTCATGATGGACTGGAGGCTTATAGACTGCCTGCGTAACGGGCTGCCTGTCGATCAGGATGTTTACGATGCCGCCCTCTGGAGTGTCATAACCCCCCTTAGCGAATGGTCGGTAGCTAACAGGTCAGCTTCAATTGACGTTCCTGACTTTACCTGCGGATCGTGGAGCTCAAACAAACCGGTTGATCCGAACCTGCCGAACGGAGGCAATACTAAAGTGCTCAGCGTTAAAGGCAGTTCAAATCAGTTGGAGGTTTAGTTGAAATTGTCTTCAGTCTTCAGTCTTCAGTCTTCAGTTCGTCAGGCCGGAAAGGTCCCGGATTTTTTCAGCCCATAAAGGATATATCTGTTCTGATGAAGAAGGGCAGCGTTTTCAGCACTACAACCGGATTGATATTTCAGATTGCACCTGTTATCACGCTGGCAAGTATCCTCTGTGCTTTAATGGTTGTTCCTTTTGGCGAACACAGGGCCCTGCTTTCATTTGATGGTGATTTTATCTTTTTCTCTTATATGCTGGCGTTTGGAAAGTTTTTTACAATAATTGCTGCTCTTGATACAGGCAGCAGCTTTGAAGGCATGGGAGCAAGCCGCGAGGCATTCTTTTCAATGCTTGTCGAACCGGCATTTTTTATCCTGCTGGCCACTTTCGCAATGTTTACCGGCTATACTTCCTTCTCGGATATCTTTAATAATTTCTTTATTACCGGGAATGATTATGTGATGATCTACAGCATAATAGGAGTATATCTTCTGGTTCAGATCACCCTGGTCGAAAACAGCAGGGTCCCGGTTGATGATCCGAAAACGCACCTTGAACTTACGATGATACACGAGGTGATGATCCTTGACTACAGCGGATTTGATAAATCCCTGATCCATATAGGGTCATACCTTAAATTCGCTCTTTACGGTTCGCTGATATACAATCTGATCGTGCCGGCAGAATGGAATATATTCCTTCAGACATTTTTATTCTTTGCCGTGCAGGCGATTTTTGCAGTGATCATCGGACTGACTGAATCATTCAGGGCGAGAAACAAGATGAATAAAAATCCAAAATTCATCCTTACTCTTTCGGCAATAGCATGGATAGCTTTTGTGGTAATTCTAATAATGACCGATAAACTGGTTTAAGAAAATGGTGAATTATCTGATTGTCTTTTTTGCAGTTACACTTATGTATTTTTCATCGGCTGACCGGTTGACGACATACATCAAACTGATAGGAATTCAAGGTTTATTGCTGTGCGGTATTGCCATATTCGAGCTGAAGGAAGTTAACACCGCAAACCTTCTGTTCATCGTTTCCGAGACTTTGATTTTCAAAACCATTGTGCTGCCTTATCTTCTGACCAGGATCATTACACCGTTCCGGGGTCACCAAAGTGCACAGACTGGCGATGCCCGGATTTAATCTGCTTCTTTTTTCAATTTTCGGATTGCTGATCAGTGTTATTCTTGCAAAAATCCTCATAAACCCGTTTATCAACACGATATACCTTGCAATAGCTCTTTTTACGCTGTTCACCGGTATGCTGCTCATAGTGACGCATAAACTTATAATCTCTCACCTGATCGGCTTTCTGATCATTGAGAATGCTGTGTTCATGTTTTCCCTGGCAATCGGAAATGAGATGCCCATGATGATAAATATCGGAATACTGCTTGATATTTTTGTGGGTGTGCTGATTTTGGGTTTCTTCGGACTACGGCTTAAACCGCATACAAACGAGTTGACTATGTTAAAAGATTAGAAATGATTCTGTTATTATTCTTTATCGTATCTATTTTAATCAGCGTCTCAATTGTTTTGTTCAGGAACAAAACTTTCACCACGATTTTAACGGTCGCTTTCACATTGCTCTTTATCTGGTTTACAATATATGCATGGACCAATCTAAACAGGACCGAACTGGCCTATTTTACTTTTGACAGCACCGGGGTTTTATTGCTTTCGGTCCTGGCATTGCTGGCTATTCCAACTATTTACCACGGATTTATATATACAACCGGTAATGATGCAAAAAAACACAGCATCTACCATGCCTCACTGGTTGCCCTTATGACTTTCATGACTGGTGCATATATGGCTAACACCATGACGGTGCTGTGGATTTTCGTTGAAGCCACCACCCTGGCTGTTGCAGTTCTTATCTATCATGACCGTACTGATATGGCCCTTGAGGCGACCTGGAAATATGTTTTTATCTGCTCAACCGGTATTGCCCTGGCATATCTTGGTATACTGTTCTTAGGATTTATATACGGCCGTGGGGACGCTCCAAACCTTTCCTTTGCTTCTTTTGTCCATGTTATTAATAATGCCAGCCCGCTATACCTGAAAATTGCTTTTGTATTTGTACTGGTCGGGTTCAGTACCAAGATGGGTCTCTTCCCGATGCACACTGTCACCATTGATGCACATTCCGTGGCACCGCCTCCGATAAGCGCTTTGATTTCCACAACCCTGATGAATGTCGGTTTCCTCGCAATCTTCCGTGTCTACACTTTATTCTCTTCAACATCTATCCTGCCTTTCATGAATCATGTACTTATCCTGGCCGGATTGCTGTCGTTATTGATAGCTGCAGGATACATGCTGAAAGCCAAGCATCTGAAGCGCATGCTTGCTTATTCGAGTCTTGAAAATATGGGCCTGGTAGCCATAGCCGTCGGTGTCGGAGGCGTGGGTTATTATGCTGCCATTCTCCTGCTGGTGCTGCATTCACTCACGAAATCAAGTCTGTTTTATCAGATGGGACAGCTTTCAAGAGTGCTTCATACATTCAAGCTCGACGAATGCGGCAGATATATGAACCTTTACCCTGCCGGCGCAATGGTCCTGTTGACAGGAATGATCTGCATACTTGCCATTCCCCCATCCGGAATGTTTATTTCCGAGATCATGATCTTCAAGGGACTTGTCCTGAATAATCAGTGGGTTGTCCTGATTGTCGCAATTATACTGCTTTGCTTTATAATTTATGCAATGAGTATCAGGATAATGCATATCACTTTTTCCCGGCCCAGGACTGAAAGCAATATGGTGTTGCCGGGTAAGGTAAACCCTGCCGAGACGATCAGCCAGTTTCTATTTCTTGGGATTGTAATCGTGATGTGCTTTTATCAGCCGCCTTTCCTGGTTGACCTTATTAATCAGAGCTTTGCCATGTTACCTAAATAGGAATAATGATGGGTAGTTTATATTCAGAAGTAAAAAACAATTCAACTCCGCTGGATTTTTGTGACATTCCGTTGTCTGAGTACAGTGTTTTTTACGCTCAGATAGCAGAACTGCTGAATTTCGAGACTAATCACTGCCTGGCATATTACTGTCATGAGCTTGAAGATAAGCGGAGACTATATTGCTGTATTGCCGATGACATCACCGGCAGCATAAAGGTGTTCTGTCACGAGCTGAACAAAGGAAAATCCGTGTTGAAATCATTGACTCCTGCCTGTCCGCAGCTTCATATTTTTGAACGTGAGATACATGAGAATTACGGGATTGTATTTGAAGGGCATCCCTGGATGAAGCCGGTCAGGTATCCGCATGACCGTGCGGACCAACTCAGCAACATGGATAACTATCCGTTTTATGAGATTGAAAGCGAAGAACTGCATGAGGTGGGAGTAGGGCCGATCCATGCGGGGGTCATCGAACCGGGCCATTTCAGGTTCATATGCAACGGTGAAAAGGTGCTGCATCTTGAGATACAACTCGGGTATCAGCACCGGGGAATAGAAAAATTATTTCTCGAGAAGAAGGAACCATTGCAACGATGTATCTTATCAGAATGTATTGCCGGTGATACCTCTGTGGGACATGCACTGGCTCACGCGCAGCTGATTGAGTCGTTAGCTGGCATACAAGTCAGTGATGCATTGCAGATTGAGCGGTGCATAGCCCTGGAAATGGAAAGGATTGCAGTTCATATCGGGGATACTGCCGCACTGTGCGGTGATGTCGCCTACCAGCTTGGTCAGGCTGTGTGCGAAGCTCTCAGGACTACCGTCATCAATACCACCCAGCTCTGGTGCGGCAACCGCTTCGGAAAAGGCCTCATTAGACCCGGTGGCACTAACTACCCCATGACTGATGACATTGCAGATGAGATCTTCCGGGTGCTTGATGATACAGGTCAACGTTTTTCTGATATAACGGACCGCATTTATTCACTGCAGACTGTGCTTGGCAGGTTTGAAGATGTCGGGATCGTTACCAGGCAGCAGGCCCTCAGTACAGGAGCGGTTGGAATGGCTGCACGTACATGCGGTATCTTTCGCGATACGCGCGAGACACACCCTTTCCAGTATTATAGAAACCACCAGGTCAATACGGTTATGCTCGAAACAGGTGATGTGCTGGCTCGTGGAATGCAACGTAGCAGGGAGGTCATGGAATCAGTTAAAACCATCCATGAACTTATCGGGATCTGGAGAAATACGGAAAAAGACTCAGGGAAACCAGTTTATAATTATGAGCTTAAGCCGGAAAGTTTTGCAATTTCAGTTACAGAAGGATGGAGGGGTGAAATATGCCACGTTGCTCACACAGACCGTAATGGCAATATTTCGCATTATAAAGTCACGGATCCTTCACTGCATAACTGGATGTCGCTGGCCCTGGCGGTGCGTAACCAGGAAATTTCGGATTTCCCTGTATGCAATAAAAGCTTTAACCTTTCCTATTGCGGTCATGATCTGTAAGTTATAGTCAGAACCCAGAAATGATTAAAGAATTAAAAATACTTTCCGGTCACGGCAGACAGTTTATACCTGACCTGCGGAAACAACCTGTATCTGAAAGGTTCAGAGGACTTCCCGTGATCTCTGATGAAATAACGGATAACGAGATTAAGAGGGTTTCTGACATGTGCCCTGTCAATGCGATAGACAGGCAAAGCGGAGCATTTGACCTTGGAAAGTGTGCCTTCTGCAATGAGTGCGCGCTTTTACTACCCGAAAAGATCAGGTTTACCAATGATTACCGCATTGCATCAAACAAAAGGGAAGATCTTGTGATCAGGCCCGGCCAGGCAGGCCCGCTGAGGATAGATGAAACCATAGTACGAAAGGATGTAAGGCGATTGTTTAAGAAAGCCCTCAAGCTGAGGGAGGTATCTGCAGGCGGCGATAATTCATGCGAGATGGAGCTTGCTGCTACAGGTAATGTCAATTTTGATTTTGGCCGTTACGGCATCGAATTTGTTGCTTCACCCCGACATGCCGATGGAATTGTAATCACCGGTCCCGTGACTGAAAATATGGTCAGAGCCCTGGAGATATGCTATGACGCCGTGCCCTCACCTAAAATTATAATCCTTGCCGGCACCGATGCCATCAGCGGAGGTATTTTTGAAGGGAGCCCGGCGTTGAACAGAAGCTTCATCAGAGATCATCACATTGACCTTTTCGTCCCTGGTAATCCGGCCCACCCACTGACGTTCATCAACGGTGTGATGGATATTCTCGGACTCTGATTACTTCTTCTGCAGTAAATCAATCACTGCCCTGCTCATCGCTGTTACCCCCGCAATATATGTAGGCCGGAAGTCAGGGGAGAAAGTTGACTGTGAAGGGCAGGAAGCATTGTGTCCTTTTCTTTGCTTGCCGAATATTTTGACGGATTGACGCCACCCAGCCAGAACAAACCGATCTTTACCTGCTCAGGTGTCCGGCCGTAAATTCCAAAGTCCTCGGCTACCGTCGACGGGTCGACCCTGATAACATTCTCATTTCCAAGAATCCTGCTCATGGAGGCTGTCACGCCTGTGACAAGGTCCGGGTCGTTTACGACAGGCGGTGTGTAATTGTCAGCAACGGTTATCTCCGGCATCTGGTCTTCATTAAGTCCTGCAGAGTAAGCCAGACCATTAGCTATGCGTTTAAGAGCCGAGAGGATCTGCCGGTAGATATCATCGGAGAAAAACCTGATTGTCAGCTGGAGATCGACCTCCTGCGGTATGATATTATGTTTTATGCCTCCATGTATCGATCCGACAGTGACAACTGCAGGAGCGACAGGATTTATTTCACGGCTGACGATGGTCTGATAATCAAGTATGATCCTGGCTGCCAGAACAATAGGGTCAATCGTTTTGTGAGGCATTGCCCCATGGCCACCGACACCGAAGACCTTTATATCAACAGAATTCACGCCGGCGAAGATGGTACCGGGACAGTAGCCTATAGTCCCTGCCTGCAGATCGGGACTTACATGGTAGCAAAGGGCATAATCGGGTACCGGGAACCTTTTAAAGAGGCCGTCATCTATCATCTGTTGCGAGCCTCCGCTGACCTCTTCTGCCGGTTGTGCAACAGCCACAATGGTGCCATGCCATTTGTTCTTCAGCGAGGTAAGTGTGGAAAGTGCTCCGTACCATACTGTCATGTGCAGGTCGTGCCCGCAGGCATGCATGACCGGGGTGTCTGTTCCATGGCTGTCCTTCACAACTACACTGCTGGCATAGGATAGCCCTGTATTCTCCTTTACAGGCAGGGCATCCATATCAGTCCTGAGCATCACCACTGGTCCGGAGCCGTTCTTTAATACGCCGACCACACCATTACCCCCGATCCCGGTTGTCACCTCAAATCCAAGTTTCTTGAGCGCTTCAGCCATCTTTTCTGCAGTCCTGAATTCCTGCAGTGAAAGCTCAGGATTTTGATGCAGGTCCCTGTACATCGCTTCAGCACCGGTGACAGAGGCCGCTGCCTCTTTTTTTATCAGCGTGTTAATATCCTGTCCTGCTACCGGGATTGTAACAATAATGACAAGAAATAATGCTATTTCAAACAGTTTTTTCAAGGTAGCGGACTAAATACTCTCAAATTTAAGAATATATTTGGAACGGCATCTGGCACGGTAAGAATTAACAAATCAATGCAATGAACCGTGGTATTTTGTAAATTTGGTACCTTCTTAAAATAAAATTATTATCACATGAAAAAGGTTTTTTTAATCGGAACAATTGCAGCTATGGGAATTGCGCTTTTTACCTCATGCGGGCAGGCCGGGAAAGAGGCTGCCAAAGCAGATGAATTCACCTACCAGGTAGACAGGTTTGAAGACATCAGTGTGCTCAAATACCGTCTTCCGGGCTTTGAACAGCTTACAGCCGGCGAGAAAGAGCTCATATATTATCTGTCAGAGGCTGCGCTTTGCGGCAGGGATATCCTGTGGGACCAGAATTTCAAATACAATCTTGTAATAAGAAAGACCATAGAGGCAATCGTTGCCTCATACAGCGGAGACAAACAGGCAGCAGAATATGCCTCATTCATAACATGGGCCAAGAGAGTCTTCTTTGCAAACGGCATTCATCACCACTACTCAAATGATAAATTTGTGCCTGGTTTTTCCGAAGCATATTTCTTAACCCTGGTGAACGAAAGTGACTCTTCGCTTCTTCCTCTTAAGAGTGGCCAGCAGACAGGCGATCTGGTAGCGATGCTTACACCTGTGATCTTTGATCCGCTCTTATACGCCAGGAGGGTTGATCAGTCTGAGGGTGCAGATATGATCACCTCATCTGCAAATAATTTCTATGAAGGTGTAACCCAGGCTGAGGTGGAAAAGTACTACGCAGGTATAGCTGATCCATCTGATCCCAGGCCAGTCTCCTGGGGTCTGAACACGAAGGTCGTGAAGGCTGACGGCAAGGTAACGGAGATACCTTACAAAAGCGGCGGCCTCTATGGTGCTGCCATCGATCAGATTATCTATTGGCTTGAGAAAGCAAAGAATGTCGCGCTCAGCGAAAACCAGAAAAAAGAGATTGAACTGCTGATTGACTATTATAAGACCGGTGATCTTAAGACCTGGGATGAATATAATGTTGTCTGGGCAGGAAACACGGGTCTTTCAGTTGATTATATAAACGGGTTTATTGAGACTTACGGAGACCCGTTGGGGATGAAGGCTACCTGGGAATCGGTGGTTGACTATAAGGATCTGGAAGCCTCAAAACGCACTTCTATTATAACTGAGAATGCACAGTGGTTTGAAGATAACTCACCAATTGACCCTCAATACCGCAAGGAAAAAGTTACAGGCGTGGCCGCCAGCGTGATAAATGTTGCAATGCTTGGCGGTGACTGCTTCCCTGCTTCTCCGCTTGGAATCAACCTTCCTAACTCGAACTGGATCAGGATCGAGGCAGGGTCTAAATCTGTCACCCTGGCAAATATCACCGATGCAAAGGATATAGTGTCGAGAGGCAGCGGTTTCCTTGAAGAATTTGCCTTTGATCAGGCTGAGATTGACAGGTCAGTTAAGTATGGCTCTGTTTCTGATGCCCTTCACACAGACATGCACGAGTGTATAGGTCACGCCAGTGGGAAACTCGCTCCGGGGACTGACCCAAATGCTCTTAAAAACTATGCCTCGCCACTCGAAGAGGCGAGGGCTGATCTGTTCGCTCTTTATTATATGATGGATCCTAAAATGGTTGAAACAGGACTTATGCAGTCAGATGAGCCGGCAAAAGCGATGTACGACAGCTATATCCGCAATGGCCTTATCACCCAGATAGTGAGGATAAAACCAGGTAAGGACATTGAACAGGCACATATGAGAAACCGTTCAGCAATAGCCCACTGGGTATTCGAGAAGGGGAGTAAGGACAAAGTCATTGAGATGGTTTCGCGTGACGGCAAGACCTTTGTGAAGATAAACGACTATGTGAAGCTCAGGGTTCTCTTCGGCGATATGCTGAAGGAGGTCCAGCGGATAAAATCGGAGGGTGATTTTGAAGCTGGGAAGAACATGATCGAAAATTACGGAGTAAAAATTGATCCTGCGCTCCATGCTGAGATACTTGCACGTTATGAAAAGCTGAACCTTGCACCTTACAGCGGTTTCGTCAATCCTGTCCTGAAACCGGTTATCGGTGCACAGGGTAAGATTACTGATGTACAGGTCGAATATTGCTCAGACTTCCTTGGCCAGATGATGGAGTACGGCAAAAAATATTCTTTCCTGAACTGATTAATAATATTTTTTGTTGAGACTATCGGTTTTTTTCTTCTCTGCAAGCAGAAGATAAACGAGGTAGACAGCAGTAATGACAAGCAAAATAATGATGCTGTATTTAACTATCTGTGCCACATTCATATCCCCGGCAATATCAGCGGAAGGTCTCACCGAATGACCCACATCGATCCCGAACAGATTCTTCACAAAGAAGAGAAGCACGAATGAGAGCAGTCCTGCCGCCACCGGTGTCGTTATCCAGCCTGATGCGATACTCCCCAGAACTTTCATATTGATATTTCTTACCCCCTTGTAAAGGCCGATGCCTATTACTGCTCCCACCACTACCTGAGTGCTTGACACCGGCACCAGGGGTATTGCCGGAAGGCCGATCCTTACAAGCAGGCCGGAGAGTGATGAGGATGAGAAGATGAACAGCACCAGCGCCTGTGAGAGAACAACCACAAAAGCAGCTTCTGTAGTAAGTTCGAGAAGGTTAGCACCTACAGTCTGCATGACCTTCTTTGAGTAAGTCAGGATGCCTGCTGCGATGGCGATACCGCCGAGGAAGAAGAGCTGTTGTGCACCTGTGAGGGTGAATAAGCCAAAGTTTGCATCGCCGAGAGAGACACTGGGCACAAATACGCCCATCACGTTGGCAATATTATTGGCTCCGAGGCTGAATGCCCCGAAAGCCCCTGCAATCATCAATCCGGTTCTGATATATGATTCGTATAACAGCAGGTGTATCTTAATTCTTTTCCTGGTAATTCTGACAAGATGATAGAGCGCATAGGCAAAAAGTGCACCGAGAACCGGACCTGAAATCCATGTGGTGACGATCTGTACCAGCGACTTCGTATCTATTGCATTGTCTGTGAAGAAGTTCCATCCGACTATCGCACCTACAATTGCCTGTGTGGTTGATACCGGCAGTCCCGCTTTGGTCATGAAATAGACAGTCACGCCGGCGGCAAGGGCAACGGTAAAGGCACCGCCGATGGCATTTACTGAACCGAGACGGCCCAGGGTATCAGACGCACCTGCTCCCTGTACCACGGCTCCCAGAATAACAAATATCGAAGCAATGACGGCTGCCCTGGTAAATGACAGCACCCTTGACCCAACTGCTGATCCGAAGATATTTGCAGCATCGTTGGCCCCAAGGGTCCATCCGAGAAAAAGTCCGCTCGAAATAAACAGAATTATCATATATCAGAGCATTAGCCTGATGGCCATCGATGCGAGAAGGTCAGCCGCATCCTGGGCGGTGTCGGAGATACTTTCAATATGATGGGTAATGTAACGTATATGGGCCTTCTCTGCCAGTGACAGATCATTCATCTCATGAAATACCTTCTTTTTCATCTGAAACGCTGCCTTATCAGTCTCACGTTCAAAGAAATAGACCTTAATAAGTTTTTCCCTTACTACATGCGGCTCCCTGAAAAAAGCCCGTGCTGCCGGCATCAGCTCTTCTGCTGCATTACCCGATACCTCAGCGAGGGAGATGAAATCCTGTGCCAGGGAGGAGGGTATATGAGGCATCTCTATATAAAATTCATTCAGCGAGCTTTTGGCAGTATCAATGATCTCATCAAGCTGCCACAGAAGCTTAACTATCTCACCCCTCTGCTGCGGCAGTATCGAATGCACCATCATGTCATTCTCAATGCTTCTCTGCAGCTTGTCTGCCTTATTCTCAAGCTCATCTATCCTGGTCAGATGATTCTGAAACGCATCATGGTCTCCGCTGACATAGGCTTTAACTCCTTCCTTAAAGATCAGGATACCGATCTCAACGGTGTCAAAGAATTCATCTAATTTGACCGTCAGTTCTTTTGTTGTACGTGTAAAAAGCGACATCTGCCCTGGGTTGTGTAGGTTTAAACAAATATATTAAGAAAACCTTTGTTGCTGTCCCTATCAGAAATCAATAATTTTCTCCACACGGTGATTTTTAAGATAACCCTTGATTATTACCTGTATGTCACGGTTATCCCTGGCATTCCTTATACAGTCGTGTATTGCGGTTAAGCCAAATCCAACATCATTAATATTAAAATAACCGTACCCGGCATACTTGCCGTTTACGATTTTGACGGCTGATTTCTCCTCGGGGTCTCTGCCTCGGTCAATAATGAAGAAATTTCTTTCCTTAAAGACAAATTCATCAAGGGCCATCAGAGCTCTTTCATTGTAAGCTCCGGGTTCTTCTTCTCCGCAGCAGGCTCCCCGGCACAGGCTCACCTGTCTGTGGAAACACTGACCGGCAGTTTCATACATGCCGCACAGCTTCTGACAAAGATTGTATTCGCTGATGACCTGCTCAAGCTTAGCTCTTACATTTTCCTTTGAGCTGAAGAGAGCGAGGGGAACAGCGTCATCCTTTACATTCCGGTACTCAAACCTGATATATCCTTTTTCATCCGTATAGCTGTAGACACCCCAGCGGAATCCTGTGCGGCGCTGGGCTCTGTTATAAAGCGGCTTTCTGGTTTTGATTTCAGCCGATTCAAGAAGGAGGGCCACCAGCTCGCTGCCTGTCCTCTCCCAGCTTATGTCAGCTATCATGGAGCGCATCTCCATCTCTCTTGATGACGTGTTGTTTGAAAGGTGGGTGTTTACCCTCTGATAGAGATTACGGCTTTTACCGACATAGATGATCTCGCCGGTTTCATTATGAAAGTAATATATCCCTGGTTCTTCGGGTAAATCGGCGATCTTTTGCATATCTAGTGCCGGATGCAATTTTGATGCCTTGCGGTTTTTGACAATACTGCCATTGTTCCGTTCCCTGTCTTTGTCGAGGAGAAGCTCCATCAGTCTGACGGTTGCCAGGGCATCGCCCGAAGCCCTGTGCCTGCCCCTGATCTCAATTCCCAGATCCTTGCAGAGGTTGCCCAGGCTGTATGACTTATGCCCGGGCAGCAGTTTCCTGCTCAATGACACGGTATCAAGCAGGGGGCGCTTGAAGTTGTAACCCAGCATGCTGAATTCCTGCCTTACGAATGAATAATCGAAGCGTGCGTTATGCGCAACAAAAATATTTCCTTCAGTGATCTCAACTATCTTTTTCGCAACCTCAAAAAACTTAGGGGCATCTTCGACCATTTCATTGCTGATACCTGTGAGCGCGGTTATAAAGTACGGTATATTTCGTTCAGGATTGATAAGTGTTGAGTATTCGTCGACAATGCGTTTACCATCGTGTATGTAAACGGCTATTTCGGTTATCCTCTCAAGCCTGGCGCTTCCTCCGGTGGTCTCTATATCAATAATAGCGTACATTCCTGCAGGAAAATACGAAGATAATTACTTTTAAGCCTGGTCCGATTTATTCATACATTTGCATTATCAGGTAATGTCATGGAATGTTTCGGCAGATATTATTTTCTGGATGGCAATATCCTTCCCGTCGGGCAAGATGAAGAGATTGCTGCCGGTGAAGTCTCTTTCTATGAGGTGATCAGAACAAGGAAAGGAGTTCCTCTCTTTTTCGATGATCATATGAAGCGCCTTAACGATGGAATTTCCACAAGATATATCCTGAGGCAGGATATCACCGAACTGATAACCGAAGGTCTTGATTCCCTGGTCAGGCAAGAGACCTTTGCGGAGATAAATGTAAGGATCACCGTCTCATTTATAGGACAGGAGTACTCCGTGCATATCTGTTATATCAAATCCTCTTATCCGGATGATGAAACGGTTCGCAATGGCGTCCCTTTGATTTTCTACCGTGCCGAGCGCTTCGACCCCGGAGTGAAGCTGCTGAATAACAGGTTACGCCTGTCAGTGAATGAGGCGCTTATAAAGAAAAAAGCCTACGAGGCCCTGCTGGTGAACAAGGAGGGTTTTATCACAGAGGGAAGCAGATCAAACGTGTTCTTCGTAAACGCAAAAGGTATTTTGTACACGGCTCCTGATAGTATGGTGCTTCCAGGCATAACACGAAAATATGTAATTGACATTTGCCACAGGGAAAGGTACGACCTTGTCTTCGAAGCGGCCAGAGTATCGCAGTTGCCGGACTTTCAATCGGTATTTATTACCGGAACATCGCCTATGGTTCTTCCGGTGAAAAGCATTGACAATCATCTTTTCAGGACAGACAATGACATTGTCAACCGGCTTAGCCTTCTCTACCGTCAGCTTGCCGATGACAGTATAATCAAATATCAGGGGAGGAAGAAAGAAGATTAATTTTTATATTTACAGCAAAATAAACAGTCATGGCCAGCGTAAAAAACCTTAAAAAAGATATCGACTTCCTTTTCTTTGAGTTTATCTCAGACTGTTTCCTCTACACCAGTATCCATACCGGTGAGAAACGGAATGAGGTCCAGAATCTGATCGAGGAAGCTGTGTCCATGCGTAATGAATTCCTTGACAGGGTCAATCATCCTGCAGGTAAGGACAATCCTGCGCTGGTAAAGGCATATTACAATACAGTCAGCAAGGACCTGCTGGAAAAAGTTGACGGTTATTTTGAAAAACTGAGCGAGATTTCCAAATCAAAATAGCGGGAACCGGAAAGCCCCCTAAATCCATTTTACTATCATCTCATTGCATTTAAGGCACCTCCCTTCGCCTGACAAACCGGCAAGGGAAGTATTGTATCCATGCCGTTTTATTACTGTGGAATGGCATCCGGGACATATGGTGTCAGAACTGGAATCAGTCCCTGACATATTTCCGGTATAGACATAGTCAAGGTATTCAGACGCTGTTTCTTTGAGCCTGAGTATTGTCTCAGCCGGGGTAGGAGGGTCATCACGCTTATACATCGGGAAATAACGGCTCAGGTGTAATGGAACGTGACGGCCGGCAGTGGTTGCGATCCATTCAGCCTCCTGTCGCATCGAATCAACGGAATCATTCAGCCCTGGCAGGATCAGCGTTGTTATTTCAAGATGCCTGCCCGAAGATGCAATATCCCGGATGGTGTCCATGACCGGTTTCAAAGAAGCCCCGGTGTACTTCCTGTAAAATTCATTGCCGAAAGCCTTAAGGTCGACGTTGAAGGCATCAACAACCTCTATAAGATGAGCCAGAGGCTCACTGTTGACATACCCGTTGGTCACCATTACGCTTTTCAGTCCTTCTGATGATGCCAGCCTGGCGCAGTCGACGACGTACTCGTACCATATCACCGGTTCGTTGTACGTAAATGCAATCCCTATATTATCTGAGGCCTTGCGCGAACGACTTACCAGCTCTTCAGGTGAGAGATTATAATTGCCTTCCTTCCCGACATGCTGAGAAATATGGTAGTTCTGGCAGAAATCGCATTTCAGGTTGCAGCCGTAAGAGCCCACTGACATGATGTGTTTTCCCGGATAATAATGATAGAGCGGCTTTTTCTCAACAGGATCAAGGGCACAGCCTGTGATAACTCCGTAGGTGGTGAGAGTTATTTCGCTACCAGTGTTTTCCCGCACTCCGCACAATCCCCGTTCTCCAGGCTCTATATGACATGAATGAGGGCAGAGGAGACAGATCAGTCTGTCATTGCTTTCATGTTTTTTACTAAGCATCATTGTCCGGAGCATTTTATCTTATAAAATTAATGCTATTTTTGCTATTCGCGGGTAATAGAAACTGCCTGTGCACTTATTTGAGAACAACTAATATATTAATCGCCCACTATGACCACAAGAAGAAACTTCGTAAGACAATCAGCTCTTGTAATGGCAGCATTGCCATTGATTAACAACGAACTAATGGCAGCATCCAGGCAATCGAAAAAAACCGGACTGGCTTTGTATACAATCCGCGATGCCATGAGCAAAAATCCCGCTGCATCCCTGGCTGAGGTTGCTGAAATCGGATATGACTGGGTCGAAGCTGCTGGTTATGGCGACAGGAAATTCTACGGTCTCAAGCCAAAAGAATACGGGAAGCTGGTGAAGAAATCGGGAATGGTGCCGCTCAGTACCCACAGCGCTATCAGGCCGGATAATGAGGACCAGATGATCGAAGACACGGCTGAAGCGGGCATAAAATATCTTTTTCTTCCTTCCCTGCCGGAGGAATGGAGCAATTCCATTGACAGCTACCAGAGGACGGCAGATTACTTCAACAAAGCAGGAGAAAAGTGTAAAAAAGCAGGTCTGACATTCGGGTTTCACAATCACCAGATAGAGTTTAAAGAGATAAATGGCAGGGTGCCGTATGAAATACTTGTTGAAAATACTGACCCCAAGCTGGTGACATTTGAGCTTGATCTTGCATGGATAACTGCGGCCGGCAAGGATCCGCTGGCCTACTTCAGTAAATACCCCGGCCGTTTCCAGGTGTGGCACATGAAGGATCTGAGTCCTGAGTTGCATGATGCTACCCTTGGTGAAGGCATAATTGATTTTAAGCCTATCCTCGCCCAGTCGAAAACTGCAGGGATGAAGTACTGGTTCCTCGAGCAGGATAACTGCCTGACCCATACACCTATGGAGAGCATCAGAATCAGCCGCGATTATTACCTGAAACTTCTGAAATAGTATCAGATAGCCGTCCTTACAGAGCCATTGAGGCTTGAGGCTACTACAGCCTCGAGAAATTTCATTCCCCTGACGCCTTCATATATCCCGGGATAGTCAGCCATGATATTGTGGGTCGTGCCCTCGCTTTCGGCAATAATATGCATTCCAAAATTCCGGTAGAGATTGGCGAATGCTTCAATAAATCCTTCAGGGTGGCCTGCCGGTATTCTCGTATGCAATGGTCCCGTCAGACCTGCTTCATGGAAGGAAGTGCCGGAGCGGTAAATCTGGACAGGTCTGTCGGGCCACATGACCGTCAGGCTGTTGGGCTCCATCTGCCTCCAGGCAAGACCTCCTTTGTCGCCGTAAATGCGCAAAGAGAGGTTGTTTTCCTCTCCGATGGCTATCTGGCTGGCAAGAAGAGAACCACTCACGCCGTTATCAAACAGCAGGAACACATTGCCGTCGTCATCTAGCACCCTTCCCGGCCCTATAGAGTGAAGGTCGGCAGACAATGCTGCTGCCTCCAGTCCTGAAACATACTCAGCGAGGTTAAAGGCATGAGTGCCGATGTCTGCCATGGTTCCGGCTATGCCAGCTTTTTTGGGATCTGCCCTCCAGGCAGCCTGCCTGTTGCCTGTTGTCTCAACGGAAGAGGAGAGCCATCCCTGAAAATACTCGACAGCTATCTTTCTTATATCACCCAGCTCACCGCCGAGCACCATCTCCCTGGCCCGCTTTACCATTGGATATCCGGTGTAATTATGTGTCAGGCAGAAGAGCCTGCCCGTGAGTTCTACTGTCTTATGCAGGTCGATTGCTTCAGCTACGCTCATGCAAAGTGGCTTGTCGCACAATACGTGGAAGCCGGCCTCGAGGGCCATCCTGGCAGGACCATAATGAAGATGGTTGGGTGTGACGATAGCCATAAAATGAGGTCTGGTATCCTCAGGCAACTGACTCTCACGGGTGATCATTTCCTGCCAGGTATCGTAAATGCGTGACCTGTGCAGGCCTTCCTTAAGGCCCGTTGTCGCGGAGACATCCGGGTCACTGCTGAAAGCGCCGCTTACAAGTTCAGTCATCCCGTCAAGGCGTGCTGCCATGCGGTGCACAGGGCCTATGAGAGAACCCTCGCCGCCGCCAATCATACCCATTCTCAGCTTCATGATACAATGTTAGTGTCTTCAGATTCTAATCCTATGATTTTAACTCCGTTACTGGCACAGAACTTTTCAATTGCCTCCATAATACTTGCTGAATGTCCGGGGTAAAAGGTTCCAAGCCTTAATGTCACCTTTTCCGATGATGTGCAGAATTCTATGGCGAGCGAACGGAACTCAATATGTGTCAGTGCTGATGCCGTGAAAACAACAGGAGGCTTCATGAAGTTCTGTCTCAAAATTATCCTGTCATCCCCAATTGTAATATACCTGTCGGTGAAACCCAGGCCTGAACCGATCAGCCAGAGAGAAAAAAGGCAAAGAAAAGCTACTGCTATCCAGGCCGTCGAGACAGAAGCTGCAGTACCTCTGATAGTGAACAGAAACCAGATGGTAGTTATGAGGCAGATGATGCCAAGGATTAACCTCAGGATCTTTCCGAGCATTGCAGTCTCTTTTAAATCAATATTATACCGTTCCTCTTTCATCCCTGTGCCTTTTATGCAATTTAATGTTTTTTAAGAACAGCGGGATTGATTTTAATATTGTCCTGTCGTTTTATTTTACGGATGAATTATATACTTTTAAGGTTTCAACAGAACATTAACCTTCCGTAAAAATGAAAGAAGAAAAAAACAAAATCACAAGACGGTCATTTGTAGGCACCACCGGTGCTGCAATTGCCGGACTTACTATTCTTCCCAGCAATGTCATCAGTGGTCTTGGCTACAAGGCCCCAAGTGATAAGCTTAATATAGCCGGAATTGGAGTAGGCGGCATGGGTAATGACAACCTGAAGAAACTTAACTCACAAAACATTGTAGCTCTCTGCGACGTTGACTGGGGGTATTGTAAGAAAAACGGTGTCTTTGAAGCATACCCGGCAGCAAAATGGTTCTGGGATTGGAGAAAGATGTATGATGAGATGGGTAAATCAATTGATGCTGTTGTAATTGCAACGGCGGACCACAGTCATGCCCTGACTGCTTCACATGCCATGACAATGGGCAAGCATGTTTACCTCCAGAAACCTCTCACACACAGTGTATATGAGTCAAGGCTTTTAACAAAGCTGGCAGTCAAACACAAAGTTGCCACACAGATGGGTAATCAGGGTGCTTCGGGTGAAGGAATTAACCTTATTATGGAATGGATGCAAAATGGTGAGATAGGTGATGTTCACAAAGTGGAGGCATTTACTGACAGGCCTATATGGCCCCAGGGATTAAACAGACCTTCTAAAGGCGAATGGCCTCCTGAGACCATAAACTGGGATCTTTTTATTGGCCCGGCCCCGATGCGTCCTTACCATAGCATCTACACCCCCTGGAACTGGAGAGGATGGTGGGATTTCGGAACAGGTGCACTGGGTGACATGGCATGCCATATCCTTCATCCGGTCTTTAAAGGCCTTAAACTGAAATATCCAACGAGGGTTGAGGGCACATCAACGCTTTTGCTTACTGACTGCGCACCTAATGCCGAAATGGTCAAATTGGTATTCCCAGAACGTCAGGCGCCTAAGGGATCAAAGATGAAATATCCCGAGGTTGAAGTCACATGGATCGATGGCGGCCTGCAGCCCATGAAACCGGAAGGATGGCCCGCTGGAAAGACTTATGATCCTGACGGTGGGTGTATTTTCCACGGCAGCAAAAGACATACTCATATGCGGATGCTATGGCCGAGATCCATGGCTGTTATCAGGGCGCGTGCCCGTTTCGCCTAAAACAGAACGTCGTGTGACTACAATCCATGAAATGGATTGGGTACGTGCATGCAAAGAATCTCCTGAATCAAGATTAATGACCAAGTCAGACTTCTCGGAAGCCGGACCGTTCAACGAAATGGTAGTCATGGGTGTTCTTGCAGTCAGACTCCAGGGACTGAATAAAACCCTTGAGTGGGATGGTGACAGGATGGAGTTTACTAACATCAATGATTCTGAAACCATTAAGATATGCATAGAAGATCATTTCAGTATCACTTGACGGACATCCCACTTTTGATAGAAAGATGACTGATCCAATCAATGCAAAACAGTTTGCGCAGGAGATGATCAGGCATAACTACCGTACCGGGTGGACACTACCGGAAATGCCTGCTTAAGAAAATAATTGTAATTAAATCACTTAAAACCTATACTTTATGAAAGTAATTAAAATGATGTTTGTACTCGTACTTGCAGCTTCTTTCGTTTCCTGTGGTTCAGGCAAAGAAAAGAAAAACGCTGAAAAGAAAACTACCGAGGCCGAGGTCTGGACATTTCTCTTTGACGGTTCTTCGACACAGGGGTGGCGCGGATATAATAAAACTGCATTCCCCGAACAAGGTTGGGAAATTGTTGACGGAACACTTCACTGCATTGGCTCAGGCAAGGGCGAAGCAGGAGGAGGCGGTGGTGACCTCATTTATGATAAGAAATTCACGAACTTCCACCTGAAGCTTGAATGGAAGATATCAGAAGGAGGGAATAGCGGTATTTTCTATCTTGCACAGGAAGTGCCGGACTGGGAAATTTACAGGACTGCCCCGGAGATGCAGGTTCTCGACAACGTGAAACATCCGGATGCTCAAGCCGGCAAGGATGGCAACCGTCAGGCCGGATCACTTTATGACCTGATCCCTGCCGTTCCCCAGAATGCCAAACCTGCAGGCGAATGGAATACTGCGGAGGTTAAAGTCTATAAAGGTTCGGTATGGCATATTCAGAACGGCGAAACTGTTCTTGAATATCATCTCTGGACTCCTGAATGGAACACGCTTGTGGCTGGAAGCAAATTCCCCTCCCTCAATCCAAACTGGGCAAACGTTGCCGCAGAAGGTTATGTGGGTGTTCAGGACCATGGCGATGATGTCTGGTACCGTAACATCCAGATAAGGGAACTGTAAAACCTGACTGAATTAATTTGAGGGCGTCCCGATTTCTTTCGAAGGCGCCCTTTTTTTATTTGCGATTTGCGATTAGCGATTGTCGAATGGTCAAAAAATCGCAAATCGACAATCGACAATCGCAAATTTTAATATACGGGGTTGCCTTTAAGACCTATTTCCTCTGCCACCTCGCGCATTCCCATTATCGTGTCTGAGATAAGGTCATTCAGATCGACACCGAGGTTTGCTGCTCCTTTTTCAATTACACTGCGGTCTACACCGGCAGCAAACCTTTTATCGGTCCATTTTTTACGAACTGACCTTGCCTCCATGTCGAGCACGCTCTTCGAAGGCCTCACGAGGGCGCTGGTGGTGACCAGTCCTGTCAGTTCATCTATAGCAAAGAGGGTCTTCTCAAGCAGAGTGCGGGGCTCGGCATCGGAGCAGATGCCATAACCGTGACTGATAACAGCCCTGATGTAATCTTCAGGCCAGCCTTCTTCCCTCATTATGGCTTCAGTCATTTTGCAGTGCTGATCGGGGTACATCTCATAATCCAGATCGTGAACAAGACCTATCACACCCCACATTTCCTCATCTTCGCCGTTTTTACGGGCCATGAATCTCATCACCGCCTCGACTGCCAGAGCATGCTTAAAAAGACTTTCCGATTTGTTGTATTTTTTGAACAGCGTTAAGCCGTCTTCGCGGGTAGGTTTGCTTTGCATGGTTATCGGTTGTTTTGACTTTTGTCTTTTGTCTTGCAGTCATGCAATCATGCGGTCTTGCTATCATGCAATGTTGTAGCAGAAATAAGTTCTGATTTCTTAATTCGTTTGTTCGAATGTTCGTTTGTTTATATCACCACTTGCTCCTTGCCCCGAGCTACTTTAACCTTTAACCTTTCTTCTTTATCCTTGCCTACCCTGCAATCTGTCTCCTCCCTATCCCGACATACCATGTCGGGACTTAACGGTCGGCCCCTTTGACCACCTTCATTGTTATACTCTTACTTCCCATCGAGACCCTCAGTATATATGCCCCTGCTGCCAGATGGCTGCTGTCGACGGTAATCCTGTTCGTTCCCGGCACCAGTCCTTCCGAAGATCTGAGCATGATCTTACCGGTAAGGTCCGCGAGCTCGATGTCTGCCCTGTCAGCGTCAGTTACGTCAATCTCAATATTAAACGTCTCCCTGAAAGGATTGGGCAGCAACCTGAAAGATTCTTCATTAAGATCAGGTCCTGCATCTGACCTTATAAAGGAAGTGTATGCTGTATCGTTTCCAGCATAGCCGTCTTCAGGCAACCGGCTTAGAATATAAATGAGGTAGCTGTGATCAGCAAGCAGAATGCATTTCTTTGTGAAGGACACATCGACGGTATCGCCCGGGTCTATCTTAACAAAGAAGGTCTCATTGACAGGCTCCCCGTCATTGATCCTGTAGGCCAGCGGGAAACTCGTCAGGGTTGTTCTTCCGAGGTTTACCACCCTGCCTTTCACAGTGATACTATTGAGCTGTTCTGTAGCGAGCGGTGGAAATACCGTATCTATCTGCAGATCGGCTTCAAGAAAAGATATATCAGGAAATGATACCTGGTCAATCCAGGCGGCATCCAGACCTCCGGTAATCGAAACATCCTTCTTATAAACCCATTCGAGGTAATGAACACCAGGCTTGAGTACCGACTGCATTTTCGTCCATGGAATGTCACCTGAAAGTTCAAACTCATTAATGCTGTCAATTCTGAAAACTAACGTATCGTAATTGGCTTCTGATGAGACTTGTGTAAAGAATGATATAGTGTCTTTGACAGGGTTGTTTACGATAATGGAGAGAACCGATTCAGCCCTGTTGGGGATAATACCTGATCTTGCTGACTTAACGTTCTCGCAAGATGTTAAAGAGGTGATCGTCCAGGGGTAATCCCCATTCTGTATCCACGGAAAAACATCAAACCTGTCAAATTCCCATGTTTCGCGTGTTTTACCAATGCTGATAGTCCATCTACCCTCTGTCTCATATTTGCCGCAGACGAATTTTATGTCATACGGAATTATTGCACCCGGCAGTGCCTGGTTTGAAATGGTCACCTCAAAACCCAGGACTTTTTCAGCGCCTGGTCCAAGGATTCCTGTCTCAATATCCGGTATTTGCAGGGGGCCTCCTGAACCCGGATTTGCGATCGAGACTTTACCGCTTGCGGCTGATGATCCTTCGTTTTTTACCCTGACATTCAGTATGATTGTCTCGCCTGTGTCGGGCAGGAAATTTGCATTGCCGGTCATGGAATCATCATGCACTGAAGATATTATCCTTAGCTCCGGTGCATGAAGTGTCATATCGATCCCGAAAAAATATTCATCTCCGGTATCACTCAGGAAGAGCAACAGGGAAGCGAGTTCGCCATCCTTTGCTTCATCAGAGACATTGAAGTAGAGGGTATTAATTGTGAAAGAGGCTCCCGGGGCCAGGACTCCGATCATCGCCGAGCTGTTTTCAAGCGTCACCTGGCCAGAAAGAACAGAAAGGCTCGCATTTAAGCCTGCCGACGCTCCCTGCCCGAGGTTTCTGACGGTTATTTTAAGCCTGATTCGTTCTCCGTAATCCGGGGCACCGTTGTTGTTACCTCCGGCATCGTCGAAAATAACATCCCTGACCGTGATGAAAGCGCCGGCGACAGGTCCGAAATGGAAAACCTTGAAGTAAGGAACCATATTCTGCCCGGTGATAACCAGCAGGCACGAATCTTTCAGTCCTGCCGGTATTTTAAGGGAAATGGCCCCCGAAGGGCTCACGAACTTTGCATCCCACAAGGTGTCGAAGTCAGACAAAGCTGCATATGCAAAGGGGGTGGTAAAGAAGCTGAGGGTATTAAGAAACGGCGGAAGAGTGTCGGGCAGTTCAATATTAAAGGTATCGGGTTTGCCAATAAGAGGAGCCATTGACGGGTCACCAAGGAGCATATATGTCTCCCAGTAATACTTCTTCCTCTGGCTGGTGCTTGCAGAGACTGCCATGTTACCGGCAAAGTTGATCTGCCCCATAGTATAATACCACTCTCCGGGGAGTTCACCATGCGTATGAAAGAGCCTGTCAAAAGCACCGTAACCGGTATTTTCATAGGTGACATCAGTACCGGGATTGCCAGGTCCCACAGCCCAGAAAAAATCTTCTACCCAGTATGAATCATTTGTGCATCCGATATATCCGACCGCACCCTTTTCAGAGGCATTTACCATGGCAGTACCAAAACATGAAGCAACATTTATCTGTGCTGTACGGCATGCATTCGCAATTATCAGAGGGTATTCATTTTTGTTTGTCAACGCACTGACGTTCGGAACCTTGAACACCGGATCACTGAAGCCTGATGCTTCCCCATGCCCGGTATAGTTCAGGATGCTCAGCCCCTGGTTGAACAGCAACTTAAGAGAGTCATCCTTCACGGCAGATTCAGGGTATTTCCACCTGAAGGCTTTCAGGCCGGATTCCTTACTCAGGTAGTTATTATATATATAGCCAACCTGCCCGTTCATGTAGTTCTCAAATCCCGGTGCGTTCCCTGCCGTGACAAGGGCGGCTGCCCAGAAATTATTTCCCGGGTCGTAATTTAAAGTCTCATAGTCAATGATCTTTTTAACGACTGACTTCAGCTGGGTAGTGTCAGAAACGGGCAGTCTCCCGATGAAGAGTTCAGGGATGTAGTCACCCTGGCCGTCAAATTCCCCGTAATATAGATCTGAGACGTTTGAGATACCCCGCGCTGTGGGTATAAGCGCCGGATCACCTACTATAAGCAGGTACTGCGGCGGATTGCCTGTAGCCAGCATACCGGCATAAGCTGATGAAATCCTGGCCTTAAGATCTGAGTAAACCGTATCGGCCGGCCCGGGTCCTTTATATATTACGGTTGTCTTAATGCCCTTGAGCATCTTCCACCATATCAGAGGCTTGAGATGCCTTATGAAGATCGAATCCGTAACAACAATCATGTTTATCGGCCGGTCTGTATAGCCGGTGATATACGAATCAGAGGCAAAACCGCTTTTGTCATCAGTGTCTGTTCCCTCGCTTATACCCTTGGTCTCTGACGGGATGTAGCTGATGTTTACATTCATCGAGGTGATGAGATCGACATAACCACCGGCGGGATCATAGAATGCCGGATATATAGCTATGTTAACCATTTCACGGCCCCTGAAAGTACCGACAGTGCTTATGACTACCGTATCATGGCTGATAGTTCCTTTCAACTCGTAAATTTTTCTATCCTTGACAACCACTTTTTGATCCTGAGCCTCATTTTTGGTTCTGGCCGGCTGCGATGGATAAATCTGGGCTTTGCCAAGACCGTGATCATCAAACCTGATCTTGCTGGTGCTGATACCTGAGAGAGTAACTTTTACTTTCATCCCCTGAGGCACCTCTACCACACGGCTGTAAACGGGCAATTCAGGCTGCCCGGTCTCTGAAGTGTAATGATGCCCAGGAAGGACGATCATGCAATATTCGCCTGTAGGATCATCGATCTTTCTGAGCTGGGGTGCACGGCCACGGTATGAAATGGAATCAGGATGACGTGACACGCCGGCAATGGATATGTCCTGTTTATCAGGCCTGCTAAAAACAGGGTCCTGCGCCTGTAACCGGCATAATAACACAAGCCCTGCAGCCAGCAGGAGTACCGTTTTGTGATTTACCCTCATAATCCTCATTACCAAACGCCAAGATAATTAAAAATGTCTCAAATAGAATGCCAAATTGACCAACACCTTCTTTTATCAAATGAATTCGTATATTTATCACATTAAACAGGGGTAATCTGAATGGGAATGAGGACCGGACTGCTTCTTTCTGTATTTCTTTTTTTCTTCTCGGTTGTTGTCAATTCGCAGGTCAACAGGACCGGTGCGCCCGTCGTCACCTGGTTTGATGCCATGGAAGTCCCTGGCGATCTCCAGAACTGGTGTATCACCATGGACAAGCGTGGTGTGATGTACTTCGGAAACCAGGCAAAGGGCATAGTGACATATGACGGGCTCGGATGGGGCCTCATTCAGATGGGAAGAGAACAGCGCATTAATGCTCTTGCAGCAGACTACAGAGGCATCGTTTATGTCGGAGGCGAGACTGATTTTGGCTTTATCCAGCCTGATGACAGAGGTGTACCTCTTTTCCTTTCACTTGCTGACCGCCTTACAGACCCGGAAGTCAGAAGAGAGATTAAGGTGATATCTTCAATCGGCACTGACAGCAACACAGTCTTCTTTACCGACAGGAAGAAACTGTTTCTCTATGACCTTGACAAAGATTCACTGACCTTCATTGATATGGGCATTGAGTTTAAGCTGAAGGATGCAGGAACAATTCTTGTCAGAGATGGCAGGGTTATCATCGCAGATGACAGGGAAGGACTGTTCGAATATACTGAAGGAAAGCTGATACAGATACCTGGTGGCAATAAGATAAGAATGAGGCGCGTAGTGGCTCTTCTTCCATATGACAGGGAAAGCATAATCATTGCGACAATTAAAAACGGGGTATATCTGTTCAATATGAGAACAGGTGAACTGAAGAGTGACCTCATCCCTTCAGTTATCAACAACAAGCTCAGGAATAATACCATTTCCGGTGCGGTAAATATTCCCGGTAAAAGATTTGCAATTGGAATGGCTGGCGGGGAAGGTGTATATATTTTCAGTCACGACGGCACCCTGCTGCAGCAGATATCAGCTGAGACTACCGGAATTCAGGAATCCACAGTCACAGCCATGTACTGCGATTATTCTTCCAACTCGCAGCTGTGGTTCTGTACCATGGGATATATAAACAGAGCTTATGTGTCCCTTCCGGTATCCGAATTCGGCATTGCGACCGGAATAAGAACAACGATCGCAGATATGGGGGAATATGACGGATCTGCCTTTGTTTCTGATAACAACGGCCTTTACAGGTACCTTATAAACGACACCGGCAGGGTGAAGTTCTCCAAGGTGGAGGGGATTGACTTACAAGTATTTGACCTCGAGAATACTACTGTAGATGATGAACCAGTGCTTATTGCAGCTGCAGTAAACGGCCTTTATCAACTGGATAAATACGGGATTGTCAGTAAATTTCTTGACAGGGTTCACATGACAGCTGTCAGGGCTGACATCAATGACCCGTCCACTTTGCTTGCAGGATCTTCGGAAGGCATCATCCTTACTCTCAGAAATTCATCAGGAGAGTGGGATATAGTAAATAAGAGCGAAAGAAACATGATCGCCGGGAGTGTTGTGACAATAGAACAGTCTGCTGATCACGATTGGTGGGTGCTGACCAGCGGGCCATCTGCCTTGTGCCGGCTGCTTTGCACTCCTGCAGATACGACCTGTATCGTTTATGACCGGACCAAAGGTCTGGATTGCGATACGCTCAACCATGTGGTCACTATCGATAAAAAACTGTATGTCAGCACCGGCAGGGGTATCTATCGCTATAATCCCGGCACGGACAGGTTTGAGAAAGACGATGAACTGATAGGTGATACATTCAGTAATGTCATTATAGACAAAGTATTCAAGACCCCGGAGGGTGATATATGCATATCGGGTTATGACACTCACCACTTTTTTGCACTGGTCACACCAACGCGGCAGGGGCATGTTATTTTCAGAAAACAGTTCGATTTTCTTCCTGACATCTCCACGGCTTCCATTGAATATATAAACAATAATATATGGCTGGCAAGAGGCCGCAGCATCTTTGTTATCGATAAATCGAAGCTGGGATATGGGTATGGCTCATTCAGCACCTTCTTTACCGGTATCACAGCATCTGGTGACAAGGTGCTTCTGAAGGGATTGTTTTATACATCAACCCCTGATGGCATAAGGATCCCATCAGGTGTACAACCTGAGGGGAAAGGACCAACTCTAAGGCATTCCGCCAGCGATATCTCCTTTAGCTGGACAACAACCTCCTATGTGGGTGAGGAAAAGACGGAATACAGGTATATGCTTGAAGGCTATAACCGTGACTGGTCAAAATGGGAGAATCGCAATTTCAAGGACTTCACCAACCTTCCTCCGGGAGATTACAAATTCAGACTAATAGCCAAAACCCTTACGGGTCTTGACAGCGAAGAGACCAGTTACAGGTTTTCAGTTAAGAAACCCTTTTATGCAACGCTGCCTGCACTGCTTGTTTATTTACTGCTTGGTCTGCTGTTGATCTACTATTTATTGAAATTCTTTGCCAGGCGATTAACCAGGGAGAATTCACACCTCGAAATTCTTGTGAAGGAGAACAGTGAGGTAGTCAGAAGGCAGAAGGAGGAGCTTGAAGCAAGTGTCCGCTATGCAAGCCGGATACAGCGCGCTCTGCTGCCGTCGGAGAAGCTCATGGCCGATGCGACCTCAAACTATTTCGTTCTTTTCAAGCCACGCGATATTGTGAGTGGCGACTTTTACTGGATGGCCCGCCGGGGTGACAGATTGTTCGTGGTGGTAGCTGACTGCACAGGTCATGGCGTCCCCGGGGCATTTATGAGTCTTCTTGGAATCTCTATCCTTGACGAGATTGTTAACAGAATGGCTTATACCAGGGCCGGCATGATACTTGGTGAACTTCGAAGACAGGTCGTCTCTTCACTGAAACAGACGGGAGAGACGGATGAACAGAAAGACTCCATGGACCTTGCTCTGCTGGTAATTGACTATAAAAACAGGACTGCTGAGTTCTCCGGGGCTTATATACCCTGCTTTAAGGTAAGAGTGATGAAAGATGACGAGATCATAAAGTGGGCAAGCGGTGAAATGGAAATGGAGGATGGCGCTTTATCAAACGGCAAATACCTTCTCGAGACTGTTGACGCGAACATGATGACTGTAGGCATCTCGGCAAAGATGGACAAGGAATTTACATTTACCGAATGGAAACTCGAAAAGGATATATCCTATTATCTCTTCACGGACGGATATATAGATCAGTTCAACGGAAACACAGGTAAGAAGTTCATGAAAAGGAATTTCAAGAAACTTATCCTTGACATTCAGAGTTATCCGATGAGCAAGCAGAAGGAGATACTCGAGGAGCGGTTGATGAGCTGGAAAGGATCTTCACCCCAGGTGGATGATATCCTTGTCGTTGGGCTGAAAGCCGAATGATAAATTATTTTGCAGCGGCGAATTCTTCACTCAGGCGGTAAAAAAGCCCTTTCTCACTCGCTGCACAGACAATAATACCGCAGAGGATAAAATCACTCAGTATCTTTTCGGCAGTTTTGCTGTTTATCCCTGCCATTTTACGGAAGTCTGCGACAGTGATCTGATCGCCTCCACGGAGATGATTCAAAAGAAGATTTTCTTTTTCATCGAACCTTAACAGAAGACCGCGGTTGCTGCCTTTTCTCCTCCACACCTGCAGGATGACCCTGTCAGCCATGAAATTCTGATCGCCCTGCCGGAAATATGCTTTCCACCTTCCTTCCTCATCCTTTGACTTAACCGGTATCTTTGCACTTCTGGGAACATCAACCTCAAGAATATTCTTGCCGTTGACAGTGTGATTACTGGTCATGATCTTAACCTCAGGGTAGCAGTACATTGTGGCCGCAGAGTCAATCATATAGTATTCTTCATCTGACCTCACCCCTGCAAGTGAACCGTTATCCCTTACCCCTATAAGCAGCTTGCCACCCTCACTGTTCGAAAAAGCAGAGAGAGTACGGGCTATCTTGTGCGGATCGGAAATGCAGTACTTGAAGTCAAAATTCATCCCTTCCCCTTTTAAAATCAGGTTGTGAATGTAACGGCTCATACTGATTGCGATTTTTTTATGCTGCCGAACAGCACCTCTAAAATAATATAAAATATTTGTATATTGGCCTGGTACTTTGAACTATAAAGACATTTAAAACCCGATGAAACGAAGAACCTTTCTCAGATCAGGCCTTGCGGGCGCTGCAGGCCTTGCAGTTCTTGATCAAACAGCCCTGGCAGCTAAATCATCAGGAGGTGATAATATCATCTACAGGACACTGGGCAAAACAGGATTAAAAATCCCGGTTGTCAGCTTCGGGGTCATGAGATCTGATAACAGCGGTCTTGTTAAAGCAGCCTACGACGGTGGAATTAAAATGTTTGACACTGCTCATGGTTATCAGAACGGCCGGAACGAGGAGATGCTCGGTAATTTCTTTACCACCGTTCCCCGTGACTCATTCATTGTTGCTACAAAAATCGGCCCGGCAGGGGTGGATCGTCAGACCGGAAAACCTTCATCTGAGACCACTGCCGTGGACTTTCTGTCAAGATTTGAGATCAGCCTCACGAGGCTGAAGATGAGCTATGTGGATATTCTCTATATGCACGGAATTGACAGCCTTGAAGTATTAAGGCACAAGGAGATAACAGGCGCGATGCTTGATCTTAAAAAGAAGGGAAAGGTAAGGTTCATAGGAGTCTCCACGCACAAGAATGAACCTGCCATCATGAAGGCGATGGCAGAAGACGGCATATGGGATGTTGTACTTACTGCATATAACTTCAAACAGACATACCTGGATGACATGAATAATGCGCTGCAGGCAGCCGCTGATGCGGGCATTGGGATTGTCGCAATGAAAACGATGGCCGGAGGGTTTCTTGACAAGGAAAGGACAAAGCCTGTAAATACGAAGGCAGCCCTGAAATGGGCGCTTTCCAATCCCAATATACATACAACCATTCCCGGGATAACTGCATTTGAACATCTGACATCTGACCTGGAGGTAATGACTGATATTACCCTCTCATCAGCAGAAAAGGAAGAGCTCCTTGCTGCTGAAGCAAACCAGGGCCTCTATTGCAACGCATGCAGTAACTGTTTGCCAGGGTGCCGAAATGGCCTTCCTATCCCTGAAATAATGCGTGCATATATGTACGCTTACGGTTATGGAAACCTGCCTATGGCATCAGAACTCCTGTCACAGTCTGCTGTTGCAAATGATCCTTGCATCGGATGCGAGGTCTGTACGACAGAATGTGTTAAGGGATTTAATTTAAAGAACAGGATCTCCGATATTGCCAGGCTGAAAAATGTTCCTTACGACTTAATTTCTTCATAAACAGGTAATAAAATGATCCGCAAATCGATAATAACCATTTTCATAACTGTTTTATCCTTTTCAGGTCTTTACGGACAGCAGGGATTGTTTCCCCAGCTGAAAGGGTATAAGGCAGTCAATGAATATCCTGTTTATACCCCGGATGATCTGTGGAATTACATAAACGGAGCTGCTGATGCCTACCTTGCTCTCGGTTTTCTTGATCTTAACATCACCGAATACAGGAAAGGGAAGAAAACCATCAAGGCTGAGATATACAGGTTTGGTGATGATGCGATGGCATTCGGGATGTATTCACTGGAGCGCTCACCGGGATATGATTTTATACAGGTCGGCGTTCAGGGTTACAATGAAGACGGTGTCGTTTTCTTCTATAAGGATCGCTACTACGTAAAAATAATGACCCAATCCGAATCAAAAAAAGTAAATGAGTCGATGAAGGAACTGGCAGGACTTATTGCCGCCCGTATAGAAGGGAAAAATGAATTCCCGGCATTGCTGAAGCTTTTTCCTTCCGAAGGGCTTCTTAAGAATCAGGAGACCTATATCCTGGAGAGTGTGCTGGGGCATGAATATCTGCGTGGTGCGTTCAGGGCTTCCTATGAAATAGACAACGACCGTTTTGATGTTTATTTATTCAATTGCAAAAGCCCTGAGGATGCATCAGCGATGGCCGGCAAGCTGGCAGGTGATGCTTATACCGGGAGTGATGATGTCTTTAAGTATGTTTTTGAAGACGGCTTTAACGGAATACTTCACATGGCTCAGCAACGTGAGCGGATAGTGATTATCAGCGGTCTTGGCAGTGACAAGACCCCTCTTGCAGAACGGTATATAAACTCTTTGCTCAGACCATGATATCGGGTGATGACAAAAAAAAGGTGTCCCGTTTGAGACACCTTTTTTATTATCAGGGTTTTGTTTACTTAAGCTGGAAACTGATCGGAACGCTGTACCAGACGTTCACGGGTTTACCGCCCTGTTTGCCGGGTTTCCACAGCGGCAGGAGCTTGATAACCCTTACAGCCTCATCATCGAGAGCCGGGTCAACGCCTCTGACGACTGAAACCTGGTCAACAGTGCCTTTGTAAGTCACGCAGAAGCGAAGTATGACCTTGCCCTGGATATTGTTCTCCTTGGCAAGCTCAGGGTATTTGATGTTGTCGTAGATGAACTTGAAGAGTTCTGAATCCCCTCCAGGGAATGAAGGCATCTCTTCAACCACAACAAACACTTCTGCCGGAGCTTCATACTCAACCTCTTCCTGAGCCAGTTCTACAACCTCAACAACCTCTTCATCAACAACAGTCTCAGACACGTCGTCGGCGGTCATAAACTTTGACTGATCTTCAGGTTTGACAGAGTCCACAACTACCGGAGCCACATACTTAACAACGACCTGCTGTTCTGACGGTGGCGGGGGTGGAGGCGGTGGAGGTGGTGCAGCTTCTTCCTGCTGGATGTCGTTAGCCATTTCAGCAATGACCTCATTGGCATCCCTCATCTTTATCTGCGCTATGTTCCTGGCCTTGATGTAAGGTATAATCACAGCTGCCAGAACTATAACCAGACCAACGATCAAGGAAATAGTCATCGTTCTGGAATATTTCCTGCGAAGGTCATAGGCACCGTATTCCTTATTCCTGCCTTCGAAGACTATGTCATCGAGACTAGGGTAATGTTTCTTTTCTTTTGCCATATCAGTTCCCTTCTATTTTGCCGGAGCTTGAGTGGCCGGTGCAATCCCGAGGGCGGTATTGACCAGGTTCTCCTCAATCCAGGTGATGTCAGTAAATGTGTAACGGGCAATGCCTACAATTGACATCTCGTCAATTATATCAACAAAGTTCTTATACTTTGATGTCTTGTAAGCTTTGATAAGAACGATAGGTCCTGTATCATCATCCTTCTTGAGCTGTTTGATGGCATTCGCCAGAGAGTCCTGCTTGATATCGATCTCTCCCCTTATGACTTTCTGTTCGAAATCGTCAATCTTACGGAAGAGGGCTCTGTTTCTGTCAAGCAATATCTGGCGAATACCAGTAGCGCTGAAGTCGGTCTCCTGGAGCACGGTGACAGCCGGGTCGGCTTTTCCGGGGTACCAGTAGACCTTGTCTTCCGGACCAAGGATAATATTTAGAGTACGGCTCTCGGCAATCTTCGGAGGTTCAACTATCTCATCCTTCCTGATCTTCTCGGGGAGGACTATTTCCATTACCTTCGGTTTGCTGAAAGCTGCTGTGAGCATGAAGAAAGTGATGAGCAAGCTCATAAGGTCCACCATTGGGGTCATATCCACATGGGCGTCACCTTTTTTCGGTTTCTTCTTCCCGCCTTTGCCTTTTTCTTCTTGAATTATCTCTGCCATCTTACTCGGTTGTTTCCTCAGTTACAATAATTTCTCCCGCTCCTCTAAGATTTGTGATCAGGTTGAACCTGTTCACGTTCTTATCCTGCAGAATATCAAGTACTTCCCTTATCACAGGGAAATCAGAGTCTGCATCACCTTTGATCATCGTCTGCACAGCAGGGTTCACCTGGCGTGCGAAGAGTATCCATAATGCAAGCTGATTGTCCGCAGAATCGATGGGAACGCCCTTTTCCAGGGCTATCCTCTCATCTGAGTTTTTGGCAGCAAGGTAAGCTTTCATATCCTGAATGGATACGCCGACTGATGTACCGCTCTTCTCAAACTTACGCAGTTCATCCGGGGTAAATTCAATGTTGTATCGCTTGCCCATTTCGGCAAGGATCTTCGGCCTGAATTTAAGAATGGTGTCAGGTCCGTTGTCGACATTGAAAAATATCCGGTTGTCTTTTGCGATGAGAACTGTCATAACGTTGGCATCCATCATCGGTTTTTCCGATACAGAAAAAGGTGTATCAACAGGAGCAGCTTCCTGGGGCCTGAACGTTGCTGTAAGAATGAAGAACGTAAGCAGCAGCGTAAACAGGTCAACCATCGGCGTCATGTCGATGCGGGGTGATTTGGTCGCTAGTTTAATCTTTGGCATGTTTTAAATCCTTTCTTTTTTAACCAAAAGAATAAATTTGGCGAATTATTTCCTCACTGATGCTGCAAAAGTCTGTGTCAGGCTAAAGCCTGCTTCATCGATTTTGAAGACATAATTGTCAATCTGTGTTGAGAACATGTTAAAGAAAATAATAGCGAGGGTTGATCCAGTGATACCGAATGCAGTATTGACAAGGGCCTCGGATATACCTGTTGAAAGGGCCAGTGCATCAGGAGCGCCTGACTGTGCCAGGGCAGCGAATGCACGGATCATTCCGAGAACTGTTCCAATAAGACCGATAAGCACCGAGATGGAGGCGATGGTTGAAAGAAAAACCATATTCCTTGAGAGGACCGGAAGCTCAAGAGCTGTTGCCTCTTCAATTGCCTGTTTCATCGAGGTGATCTTCTGGTCTTTTTCAAGCTCCTTGTCACTCTCCAGGGCGCGGTAGCGCGAGAGACCTGCTTTCATAACGTTGGCAAGTGAACCCTTCTGCTTGTCACATGCAACAATAGCGTCTTCAATCCTGTCTTCTGCAAGCATCTGCTGAAGATTGGAAACAAACACATTGAGTTTTGCCTTTCCTTTTACCCTGGAAAGAGTAATGGCTCTTTCGCATACAAACACTATAAGTGTGATAATGACTGTCAGAAGCACGGGGACAATAACACCACCCCTGTACAACAATCCAAGAAGGTTACCCTGAAGTGGATGGCCTTTATTATTGCCACCTTCAAAGTTTTCCGGATCACCAAAGATTTTCGCGAAGATAATGTAAGCAACAATGAATGCAATAACAATAACTAGAGGTGCAAAAATCGACTGCAACAGTCCGCTGGACGATTTGGAATTTTTACTCATTTTAGTATTCTTTAGTTGGTTTAGTGAACAGATGACAAAAATAATTATTCTCTCGTTCTTTTACAATAGTCTCAATTAATTACATATAAATATAGACAAATTTCTCCTCCATGTTTATCTTTCCAGAGAGGCATTATATACTCTCCTCTTTGTTACCGTAACCTCAATGCTCTTGAAGCCCTTGGCGCTTATAACCAGATATCTCTGAAGCTTCCGGCATCACGAACTTGTACTCGCCTTTGGCATTGGTCCATGCTTCGGCAGCAGTATCCTTAACCCTTACAGATGCGCCCGGTATAGGCGTACCTGATGCATCACTTATAACACCGGTGATCTCATTCGGATGAGCCTTTGGAACAGCATTCTTCTGAGCAGCCTGGATATATGTTATTGTTGCTTTGGCATTCTCATTGGATAGGGTCAATTGCCAGTATCCTGTTGTTTTCCTCAATAGCCCTGGGATAATCACCCATTGTGATGAACATGGTGCTGAGGGAACTGTGTGCCTTGATCTTATATTCATTATTGTTAGGGGCGAGATCCATCATCCTGTTGTAGTATGACTCTCGCCTCATCATATCTCTTGTTCTGAAGAGCGTCATATCCGAGGAACCTTATTGCATCAAAAATCTCATTTACGTTCTTTACAGAGTCAACCGATGCTTTCTTAAGCAGTGTCATAAACTTGGGTCTTGCAAGGCCAAGCTCTGAATTCGGGATCCTTTGCAGATGCTGTGTTGGCTATCCAGAGATAACCCTGCAGGTTATCAGGATATTTGGCTACCATTTTATTAAAGGTTGCATCGGCCCGGTCAAAATCCTTAGCCTGGTAAAAAGCTCTTCCGACCTGGATGAAGTCACTTTCGCTGTCTCTGCCTTTTTCAAGAAGGCGCGACCAGGTTGCTGCTGCATCTTTATACCTGTGGGCAGCATACTGCACGGTACCTTTTTCATATATCATGCTGAGATCTTCATCTCCAAAGTAAGCAGCCTTTTCATATGCTTCAACAGCCTTGTCAATCTCAGCTTCCGCCTTTGCAATCTTTGCCTTCGAACTTGTCACCTTGGCTTTCAGAGCGTCAATATCAGCTAAAATCTTCGTCTTCTCAGTACCTGGCTTGAGGGTATTATTCCTCGACTGCATCGATGCGAGATCACCCTCATCATTGTCAGTCTCAATCACCAGTTTGGGATAGTTCTGGTTTTTCCTGGCATTGATCCTGGCATAGTAGATATAGTCTTTCTTAATGATACGCTCCGCATCGAGAGAAGCAAAGAGTTTATCCATATACTTCTGTGCCTGTTCGTAATTTCCTTCCTCATAGGCTGAGTAACCGGCAATACGGTTCATGTATGTCCTTGAGTTGTCAATCGCAAAGATCTCCTCAACATTCTTGATTACCTCATCATACTCTTTGGCATAGAACAAAGCGTTTACATACCTGATCTTGGCAGGGATATTTCCCTGGGTAAGTTCAAGATATTTCTCAAAGTATTTTTTTGATTCATTGAACCTTCCTGCCATTGAGTAGAGCTGGCCCAGCTCGCGGTAAGCCGGTGCATAGTTCTGGTCAAGAGCGATTGCCTGCTCATAGAATGGAATGGCAGCCATAAGATTACGACCCTTGACATATATACTTCCGATTTTCATGTTAGCAGTGGGAGATTTCAGATCCCAGTCCTGTGCAAGGTTGTAATTCTTTATGGCCTTTGAACCGTCATTGACAAGGATGTAAATATCACCAGCGATGATATAAACCTCACTGTTCCTCGGATCGATCTTCAGTGCATGCCTGATGAAAGGCAATGCCTTGCTGGTATCAACCTGTTCAAAACGAATGTATGATTCGGCTATCTTGGCCAGCGTATAGGCATAGTCCTTGGGATTGGCAATCTTCGTTACCTTTTTATACGGCAGGAAGCAGTCCTTTGGCTTTCACCCTGAGCTCTTCAGCTTTCGCGTTATCGCCCTGGTAGAACGAAACCTTGGCAAGCCCCACATAATTCAAAGGGTCATTTACATTGGCTGTCACACCTTTGTTGAAGATGTCCGCAGCTTCCTTGGTTGCTACCGTGAGTGAGTTTGAAATGGTGTCCGAAAAATAGTTCAGCAGTGTATTCTCCCCGTAGTGAAAATATACTTTGGCGTTTCCTGGCTCACTCTTGATCAGTTGCTGGAACATTGCTTCAGCTTTATCATACTGTTCATTCTTCGTGAAGGTAATGGCTTCCTGAAGTGTTTGAGCCTTTAGTCCCGTGCCACTAATCATGCAGATTAATGCTGCAGGCAGCAACGCCAGTTTAAATCTTCTCATAATCATCGCTATCAATTTTAAGTTACTCATTTTTTACCTGTATAATTCTTATTGGCATAGTTGCGGGTACAAGTCCCGACTTTAATATTATTCTTTGTCCTTTCTCTCCTGATACAAAGCTTACAAATCCCGAGCCAAGTCCTGTAAATGATTCTCTTGAATTCATATATACCTCTCTTACAAACGGATAAGTCTTATCGTAGATTGATCCCTGTACCGGCAAATAGAATGTTGACTGATCAAGATAGGGAAGTGAAACAGCAGCTACTTTAATCCTGCCCAGAAAACTGACACTGAGTGAATCATCACTGTCACTGATCCAGTTGACGCTGACGATACCCATTGCTCCGGGGCTCCTTGAGACGTAATCGATCACTTCCGGGTTATTTTTTACGGCAAAAAAGTTCTGCCCCAGCTGTTGGGACAGATCAAATTTCTCCCTGAAATAGCTGAAATTACCCGAGTTTGGATTGTCAAAGACTATGTTTATTGCACCAAGTTTTGAACCGGAATTAATCTGATTCCAGTCGGTGATCTTGCCTGTCATGATATCTTTTACGTTATCATATGTCAGAAGTGAATCAAGATTGCTTTTGTTCAGCACCAGGGCAAGAGCGTCATAAGCTACCACGCTGGTCCGGACGACAGTCTGCATATCGAGCAGAACCTTTCTCTGTTCATCAGAAGGAGCCCATGAGGAGACGATAACCTTTACGGAGTCATTAAGAAAATCAGCTACCAGCTCATTCTCGGGTTTATAAACTGTCCGGATATGAGCGTATTTATAGAGAGTTGTAAAGGTTGCCACCTCAGCATCAACGATGGGCTGAAATGATTCATCCGCTTCGATTTTAATATCCCCTGATGTCGGAGTTTCCTTCAGAGCAGCTGTACCCTGGTTCTTGCATGTCACCAGGACGATAGCGGCAATCGTCAGGAGTAATCCTGAGGTTATTGCCTTTTTATATTCTGAAATTGTAATCATCCTCCCGTGCTTTTCAACTGACTATGAGACACAATATTAATAATTATCTCCTTATCTTGGTTTCAGCAGGTGCGTTAATTTTCATTTTAACTCATATACGGCAAGATACAAAGCATGTGCCACTAATTAGTAAGACCGCCATGACAGGCTGTAACCCTCATTAAATAAGTATGAATTATTCTTCGTCATCATCTTTGCTAAAAAAACTCTTTCTTATCTTTTCGTATGAGTCCAGCGTCCGGTAAATGCCGTAAACGATAAGGGGAATTCCGAAAACTATCCTGAGGGCCTTATTGAGATTGTAATTGTCCAGGAGGGGTGAGAAAATAATAAAGAAGCCAAGAGCAAAATAAAAGAAAACCATAAACGTCCCGAAGATGGCGAAAACCTTGTCATACATTTTACTGCTGCTCATTACTTACAGTGTTAGGATTGGCAAATATATAATTTAAATTTTTTTTTAATGCTGTTATGACCAGTCAATAACTAAAAAAAAGAGAGCCGTCGGCGCGGCTCTCTTCATGATATTTCAATATTTTCTATTTTGTGGCACTTTCAAGTCTTTTCATTATTGAGAATATGAAAGCAGCAGCGAGGATGCAACAGGTAATGAGCACTGCCCATAACTGCCAGAGCTCAACACTGTCCCAGAGTTTGGTTCCTACGAAGAGAAGTTTATTTCCCATGGCGGTGGCAAGCAGCCATCCGGCCTGCATCATTCCCTGGAAGCGTGAAGGTGCGACCTTGGAAACAAATGAGAGCCCCATCGGGCTGAGGAAGAGTTCAGCGACAGTAAGTATCAGGTAACTGCTCATCAGCCAGTACGGCGTAACCCTCAATCCCTCAGAAACAGGTGCACCATCCAGTGATGAGGGTGAGGGCAGTCCGAACGAAGCCACGAGCACAACAACGAAACCGATGGCGGCAATGATCATTCCTATGCCTATCTTCTTGGGCGTTGACGGCTCAATATTTTTCTTGCTCATCCATGCGAAGAGCCCCATAACCGGGAAAGTAAGTGCGACGATGAACAGCGGATTGAACGACTGGAACACCTCCGGAGCTATCGAATTCAGGGGCTCGGCTTTGATAACAAAGAAGTATGATGCTACAAAAGCTGCAATGAAAAGGAATCCACCTATAAGTCGTGCAGACAAGGTCATATTTCTTCCTGAGAAATTATGACGAGACCGGCAATAGAAATAATTACCGCAAGCATTGATGGCAACGTGAAGAACAAATTTGTCAGCGGACCTACCTGCTTGGCTGTGTAATCCCTTGCAAAAAGAGTGAGAGTCAGACCGTTCTGATGGAAGGACATCCAGAAGAAAACGACAACTATAAACACCAAAATCAGTGATGATACCCGCGCATATTCATCTTTTCTGGCACTTGTAAGTATCCATGTGATAAAGCCTGCAAACAGACCGAAGGCCAGACCGTCAGCCAGACCGACAAGGAAGCTTAGCCCGGCGGCAAAGATACCCATGGCGATCATTGAATATATTAGCGGTCTGAACTCGAGTTTAATGCCCTCATGCAGCCGATGCTGAATTCTTTATTGCTTTTTCTTTGTTCGGCAGTAATCTGTTAAAGAAAACATATACAAGCAGTGAAACAATCATGGCGCAGGCAGCAATGCCGAAAGCATAGTTATATCCTTTTGAGAATACTTCGAGGTAACTGTTGGTAAAGACGCTGAGATCGGTTACCGGACCGGCAAGTGTCACTTTATCGGCCAGCTGCTGAAGAGTGGTGGTGTCAGTCAGGGTGCCGTTATTAAACTGGTGACAAAGTGAGGGAAGGCTTCCGTCATGTAAAAATCCATTCGTCTTAAGCCACCAGCTTCTGATTCCGTTTGCAGCATAGGGAGCGAAGAATGCGCCCACATTGATACCCATGTAGAATATCATGAAGGCCGTATCGCGCAGTTTTGAATACCTGGGATCATCATACATCTGGCCGACGACAGCCTGGAGATTTCCCTTGAACAAGCCGTTGCCAAAGGCAATGGTGAAAAGAGCTATCACAGTAAATGTGAGCGTCATACCCGGAATCGCCATAAGCAGGTAACCTGCAAACATTATGATGATTCCGAACAGTATTACTGTCTTGTACTTTCTCGTTGTATCGGCCAGTATACCTCCAACCAGCGCCAGTGCATAAATGCTGAAATAAAACCAGCTGTAAATTTCTCCGGCCTCTTCAGCTGCCAAACCGTACTTCGCCTGAAGGAAAAGCACCAGTATTGCCATCATGGTATAGAAGCCAAACCTTTCTCCCATATTGGCAAAAAAGGCGACTATTAGTCCTTTCGGGTGATTTTTAAGCATAATTTTTTGTGTTTATCGGTTTCTTTGTTTCTGGTAACGGCAAATATATTAATCTTTTTTAATAGCTGATAAATACAATAAAAAGGCTCTGTGACATTTTTTCCTCATCTATATTTTTAAATTTGTGTCGTTCTTACCAACCAAGAGTGTATGAAGATCTTTACCTCCGGCGAGATCAGAGAGATTGACGCCGCAACAATACGACTTGAGCCGGTAACACCGGCAGGATTAATGGAGCGTGCAGCCACCGCCCTGTCGCAGCGCCTGAAAGATATTCTGCCTCCCGAGAAGCGGGTAAATGTGTTTTGCGGGCCGGGAAACAACGGGGGTGATGGCCTGGTGATTGCCAGGCTGCTTCATGATGATAACTATAATGTCAGGGTATTTATAGTGGAGACAGGCTCTTCCCACAGTAATGAATTCAGAATGAATGCAGACCGCCTGACCAGGGCAGGCATTTCACCCTTCACCCTTGCAGACCCTGATCTGTTCCCGTCAATTAGCCGGGACGAAGTGATCATCGATGCCATTTTTGGCATCGGACTCACTAAACCTCCTTCAGGAGGAGCGGCTGAGATCATCCGCAGAATTAATCTTACAGGTGCTAACATAATATCAGTGGATGTCCCGTCAGGGCTCTTCTGTGAGGATAACATCAGCGCTAATCGAAACACCATTATAAAAGCCTCACTCACGCTTACCCTTCAGTTTCCCAAGCTCTCTTTCATGTTTGCAGGCAATGATGATTATGTCGGCAAGTGGGAGATCATTGACATCGGATTGCATCAGGAGACCATCTCAAGGATGCCCTCCGCCTATCATTATATAATGAAAGAGGATGTAAAGCCGCTGCTGCGCAGGAGAAGGAAATTTGATCACAAAGGTACTTACGGCCATGCACTGATAATGGCCGGATCATATGGAAAAGCGGGTGCTGCCACGCTCTCGGCCTGTGCGGCCCTGCGTTCCGGGGCCGGGCTTGTGACTGTGCATACGCCGGTGGCCGCCGTGACACCCGTTCAGGCAGCATTACCCGAGGCAATGGTTTCACCCGACACCGGTACCGAATACATTACATCGGTGCCTGACCTTGCAAGATATGATGCTGTGGGCGTGGGTCCCGGAATTGGTACTGATCCTGATACCCGGAAAGCGTTGCACACATTGCTAGAATCTGCAAGTGTCCCTCTTGTTCTCGACGCTGACGCACTGAATATCATCGCCCAGGACAAGGAGATGCTGGCACTCATCCCCCCGAACTCTGTGCTGACACCGCACCCCGGTGAATTCAGGCGGCTGACATCCGAAGAACGGAGCGATTATCAGCTCATGGAGCTGCAGATCGATTTCGCCACCAGATATAAATGTGTAATTGTGCTAAAGGGAGCACACACATCCGTTGCACTGCCTGACGGCAGGATCTACTTTAACAGCACCGGCAATCCGGGAATGGCTACAGGAGGTTGCGGAGATGTACTGACAGGAATAATAACCGCACTGCTTGCCCAGGGATATGAGCCGGCACATGCTGCAATAGCCGGAGTATATCTTCATGGAGTGGCCGGTGACGTGGCTCTCAGAGTCCATTCTGAAGAATCTGTGATCGCTGGAGATGTACTTATGAATATCGGAAGAGCATTTCGCGAAACACAGTTCAATAACTTCAGCCTTTATCTGTAAAATATGAGAAACAATGAAAAGAATATATGACACATCACTTTTGATTATGTTGCTCATTTCAGCCGGCTGCAACACACTGCAAAAGGGAACCTCCCCGGATATTGTCATCCTGCCGCTGGGAGGTGAAGTAAAGGTCACTGACGGCAGTATAGTGTATGCTCTGCCGCTGACTGTATTCGAGTTTGATATCACTGCCCGGAAAACAATCGAAGTGCCGGGGCCTTACGCCCGATTTGCCGGTGAGATGCTGGGACTGAATGATGTAATCACTGAAGAAAAAGAAACATGGTCACTGGCTGATGTGACTATGAATTGCCTTGAAGAGCTCGACCCTTCTCAGTTTTATGTCATACAGGGAACCACGCTGATGCAGACTAACCTCCTGGCTCTGAAAAAGAACGGGCTGGTGCTTGACATAAACCCTGAAATATATTCAGAGACGGGTTTCTCAGGCAATCAGGCGAGGACGACACAACGCAGGCCTGCTTTTTCCGGACCTGGGGGCACAGGAGTATGTCTCAACAAAGACTGACACGGCGTACAGGGTAGTGAAAGCCGATACAGTGTTCATACGTGTACCTTATCTCATTGAGAAGAAAAAAGGAATGACACTGGAGGCGCAGGCATCTGATGCCGCAGACAGGCTGCTGGAGCTTCGTGAGGGCAAACACATGATACTTACGGGTGAGACTAATTTATTCCCACAGGACGGCGCTGCAATTGATGAGATCAACAGGCTTGACCGCGAATACACTGCCCTTTTTGCCGGGAAGACAATGACAGAAACAAAACATTTTCGTGTTTGGTTTACACCAGTCCTTTCAATGGCAGGGGAGAAGAGAACAATTTTCAGGTTCTCGGAGACAGGCGGTGTCTTGCCTGCCGCTGATATTAAAGGCATACCTGTGCTGATTGAAATGACACCATCGAACAAGACCAGGAACCTCAACCTGATTACCAGCCCGGTCCCTTCGGAAAGGGGGGCAGAAGTTCCCGATAAACTCTATTACAGGGTACCCGATGTGGTTGAAATCAGGATTTCATCAGGAAATGAAACGTTGTATTCCGGCCGTAAACTGATCTACCAGTTCGGTAGCACGGTAACCCTTCCGTCAAACTTCATAATAGGGAAATAAGGTAATAGTCTTCAATCATCAGTCTTCAATCCTCAAAAAGCCAGACTTTCAGACTTTAGACTTTCAGAACTTAGACATTATTGGACTTTCCCGGTAAATGTCTTCAGGAAATCCTCATAGCTCTGCTTCTGCCAGTTTGTGCCGCCGAAATATTCCAGCATAGGTTCAAAGTCTTTTGCGCCTTTGTAACCTGATACGGGTGTTATCAGCTCACTTTTGGCAGTCAGGAACACCACGGTAGGATAGCCAAGATTGCCCTGCAGGAGTGCATATGCCAGCTGATGCGTAGCTCCCATGGAACCGTCATTGACAAAAGTCCTGCCCTGAAATATGACAGGCTCTTTTGATTCAGCATTGAATTTTACCGCGTAAAACTTTGTGTTGAGTATCTCTGCAATAACAGGGTGAGAAAAGGTGTCCTTGTCAAGTTTCTTGCACCATCCGCACCAGTCGGTATAGGCGTCAATAAAAATCGGACGGGGACTGGTTGTTGCCAGGGCAGCAGCTTCCTCTATTGAATACCACTTTACAGAGACAGCCTGACCGGAAGCAAGCAAAGCCGGAACAATCAGTAACAATACAAGAAATGCTTTCTTCATGATATTTTGATAATTACAATTGTTTAATTCTCAAAAAATAAGATTTGCAAATTTAATATTTCCATTCTATAACTAAAATAATGCCAGAAAGTTCAGCTGTCATGTTTTTTGCCTGGGTATTTGGAGTGATTTTTTTATACATTTACACACCTTAAATAAATTCTTCAATCAACTAACATGGAAAAATTACGAAAAACACTCGCGGATTCTAAGGTTGCGAGGTGGACTGCCCTGGCAGTTGTAGCGTTCACGATGCTATGCGGATACTATCTGACGGATGTAATGGCACCTCTGAAAGGTCTCCTCGAGGGTCAGCTTGGCATGGGATAGTTCTGAGTTTGGCTTCTTTACCAGTGCTTACGGCTGGTTTAATGTATTTCTGTTAATGCTTATTGTCGGAGGAATCATTCTCGACAAGAAAGGTGTACGCTTTACCGGCATGATGGCAGCATCCATAATGGTTACAGGAACAGCAATTAAATACTGGGCTGTTTCGACCCATATGCTGGACGGACAGACCTGGCATGTATTCTTTTGGGACGTAAATGCTCAGGTATTTATGGCTGGTCTGGGATATGCGATATTTGGCGTTGGTGTGGAAACTGCAGGTATTACCGTTTCAAAAATCATAGTGAAATGGTTCAAGGGAAAAGAACTTGCCCTTGCTATGGGGCTTGAAATGGCAACAGCAAGGCTGGGTACCGGCCTGGCCCTTTCTACCTCGGTTCCAATTGCAAAGGTATTTAATACAGTTTCAGCTCCTGTTCTTGTTGGCCTGATTATGCTGTGCATCGGATTGATATCATTCTTTATCTATACTTTCATGGATAAGAAGCTTGATATATCACAGGCAGCCTATGACAAGGCAACTAACAAAGTGAGTAATGAAGAAGCTTTCCGTATTAAGGATATCCTGACTATTATAACAAATAAAGGCTGGTGGTTTCTGGCAATTCTCTGTGTTCTTTTCTATTCTGCCGTGTTCCCATTCCTGAAATATGCGACTGACCTTATGGTTCAGAAATTCCACATTAATGAAGACTGGGCAGGTACAATACCAGCTTTGCTTCCTTTCGGAACAATATTACTTACCCCTCTGTTTGGCAATCTGTACGACAGAAAAGGCAAGGGCGCAACTATTATGATCATCGGAGCAATGCTTCTCATCTTCGTGCATGTCTTGTTTACGATCCCGTTCCTGAATCACTGGATTATTGCAATACTGCTTATTTTAATTCTTGGTATCGGATTCTCCCTGGTGCCATCAGCAATGTGGCCTTCTGTACCGAAGATAATACCTGAGAAGCAACTTGGTACAGCTTATTCACTTGTTTTCTGGGTCCAGAACTGGGGATTAATGGGGGTTCCTGCTCTTATTGGGTTGGTACTGAAAAAATATTGTTTCATTGGTTACTTTGCTGTGGTAGGCACTGGGTTTGTTACCACACAGGGAGACCAGATTACTCAGGTTGCCGTTTCTGACCAGAACTTTTATCCACTAACTGAGGTCGGTACCATGAGCCGTAAGAATGAAGATGTTAAAATCTCTCAGTTCATCAAGAATGACGATGGAACTATCTCGGCTGTTGTAACAGTTGCAAACGATACAATTAATACTGAGTTTATTACCCAGAAATCACTGAAAAAAGCAGTCAAAAATAATGAGGTTAAGGTCACCCGTTATTCCTACTCTGACAAAGAGGGAACTTTAATGGGTAAAATTGACAGCTTTATCACCGCAGATGGCAAGAGGACATCAAAGTACAGCAATGTTTTTTCTTTCTATAATTACACTTTGCCAATGATGATATTTACTGCTCTCGGCATTCTTGGATTACTCTTTGCTTTCCTGCTGAAGGCAGAGAACAAGAAAAAGGGATATGGCCTTGAGATGCCCAATATTGTTAAAGAATAATCAAAAACAATTTAGTTATGAGTGACATAAAAAATCTTGAACCGAAACTGGTATGGAAGTATTTCCATGAGATAACACAGATACCCCGCCCTTCGAAGAAGGAGAAGGGGATGACTGAATACATGAAAAAGTTTGGTGTTGCGCATGGCCTTGAGACAATTGTCGACAAGACCGGCAATGTCATACTTCGCAAACCTTCCACCAAAGGCATGGAAAAACGCAAAGGGATCATCATGCAGGGCCATCTTGATATGGTTCCGCAGAAAAACTCCGATAAGAAGTTTGACTTTACCAAAGACCCTATAGAGACCCGCATTGAACAGGGATGGGTAAAAGCCAACGGCACAACCCTCGGAGCCGATAACGGCATCGGAGTGGCTGCAGCAATGGCTGCCATGACTGACCCGAAAGTTGTTCATGGACCTCTCGAGGCACTCTTTACCGTGGATGAAGAAACAGGCATGACCGGTGCCAAGAACCTTAAGAAAGGCATTCTTAAGGGAGAGATCATGATAAACATGGACTCCGAGGATGAAGGTGAACTTTATGTGGGATGTGCCGGCGGAGTGGATGTAAGCGCTTTACGCAGCTACAAACAGGAAAAAACACCCAAAGGTGTAACAGCTTACGATATGACCCTTAAAGGTTTGCACGGTGGTCACTCCGGCGTTGATATTCACCTGGACAGGGCCAATGCAAACAAGCTTATGTTCCGCTTCTTCCAGCAGGCTGAGCATGATTTCGGGATGCGTATTGCCTATTACAGTGGCGGAGACCTTCGCAATGCCATACCTCGTGAGTCTTTTGCTACTGTTGTCATTCCGACCATTAAGAAAGCCCAGTTTGAAAAGTTCGTGAAGGGCTATGAAAAGATGTACAGGAGCGAATTCAAGGAGGTTGACCCTGACATCAAAGTTATAGCAAAAGCATGTGATCCGCCGGCAACAGTCATGAATGCAGGCGATCAGTACCGGATAATCAGATGCGTATTCGTCTGCCCTAACGGAGTGCAGAGAATGAGCCACAGCATGGCCGGACTGGTTGAGACATCCAATAATCTGGCCATAGTCAGGATAAAGGAAGGTAAATTCGAGGCTTACTGTCTTACACGCAGCTCAGTCGATACAGCTAAAGAGGCTACCGCATGGAAAATCGCTGCAGGGTTCCAGCTCGCTGACTGTGATGTGAAGCTCTCAGGAAGCTATCCGGGATGGAACCCCAATATGGAAAGTGCGATCCTCGGCACCATGCAGGACACCTATAAGAAACTGTACGGCAAGATACCTGAGATAAAGGCTATTCATGCCGGTCTCGAATGCGGAATAATCATGGGAGCATATCCGAAACTGGACTCCATCAGCTTCGGCCCGACGATACGCTATCCGCACAGCCCGGATGAAAAGGTTGAGATTGAGTCCGTCGGCAAATTCTGGAATTTCCTGGTGGCAACGCTGAAAAACGCACCGGCAACAAAATAAGTCAATTTGTAAATTTCGTGTAGCGGCGCCCTATTAGGGCGTCGTTACATGGAGTATTTACATAAGATTAAGAATAACAGGTATTTATTTGACGGTTATTTCCGCGAGGATATCATCTTTCATGACATTCTGACCGGGTTTGACGCCTATTCTGGTGACGGTGCCATTGACCTGCGACTGGATCTCGTTCTGCATTTTCATGGCTTCGAGTATCACCAGGGCCTCTCCGCGGATCACCTCCGCATTTTCACGGACAATGACATCGATAATCTTACCCGGCATCGGAGCACGCACGATGTGATTCTCATTACCGGCCCGAGTGCTGCCAAGCACTTTCTTTCGCTGCATGGAAATAGGCGTCTCGATAGTGAAAGTGTGGCTGATGTCATTGAAAAGGATCTCGTACCTGTTCTGCTTGGTGCGGACTATTTCGACGGGATAGCGCCTGTTCTTCCAGAGCACGTGAACACCGTACTTTTCATCCTCGCGCAATTCAATTTTATATTCGCGGCCGTTGACCTTGATGATATTCCTTAACGGCAGGGTGAAAGGGATTTTATGACCGTCATTTGACAGCGCGTAAAGTTTTTTTATCTCGGGTTTGTCAGGTTTCATCGGGAAATATTAAAATTGTGTGAGTCTCTTTCTCAGCAGCCAGGGTGTAAGCTCCTTTCCCTGGTCGAAGCTGACATTTTGCTTTTTCTCTGTCAGGTTCTCCTCAACGAATAGTTTTGTCGCGAGCCATGCGGCTATCATCTCTTCATACTCGCTGGTGCAGTGATACCTTTCAATATCCTTCTCAATAAATGCCGTGGTGAAACCGCCTGACTGAAACAGGTTGTTGCGCATCAGCATGCGGAAAAAAGGCAGGGTGGTCTTTGTACCCTTGATCCAAACCTTATCGAGCGCCAGTTTTGTATTTGTGACGGCCTGCCTGCGGTCGCTGCCTGTGACAATCAGTTTGGCGATCATCGAGTTCATAAGCGGCGACGATTGAAGATCCTGCGCTGACGCCTGTATCGACCCTGATGCCAGGTCCTTCAGGAAAGCTTATCTTCTCTATCCTGCCCGGAGCAGGAGCAAATCCTGCCTGTACATCCTCAGCATTAATCCGGCATTCGATTGCCCAGCCGGTAAGCTTCACATCTTCCTGGCGGATGGAGAGCTCTTCTCCCATAGCCACGCGTATCTGCTGCTCTATCAGGTCAATGCCAGTAATCATCTCCGTCACCGGATGTTCCACCTGTATCCGGGTGTTCATCTCCATGAAATAGAAGTTGCGGTCCGAAATCAAGCAGGAATTCAACCGTCCCGGCAGAGTAGTATCCGACAGCCTTAGCTATCTTCACCGCCAGCGAGCCCATCTCTTCACGCAGCTCTTCATCGAGGGCGGGGGAAGGAGCCTCCTCAAGCAGCTTCTGGTGTTTTCTCTGGATGGAACACTCCCTTTCGCCCAGGTGAATGATGTTTCCATGCATGTCACCAAGGATCTGGAATTCAATGTGTTTTGGGTTTTCGATGTATTTCTCGATGAATACGCTCGGGTCATTGAAGGCTTTTTCTGCTTCGCGGCTTGCAAGGGTGAACATCTTCTCCATCTCTGATGCCTGTCTCACAATGCGCATTCCGCGACCGCCGCCGCCTGACGCTGCCTTGATGATCACCGGGTATCCTATCCTTGCCGCGTGCTTCAGGGCTTCATCCTCATCAGCGATGCTGCCCGGACTGCCCATAGCCATCGGTATCCTGTGCTTCAGAGCTATCTGTCTGGCAACGGTCTTGTTACCCATCTTATAGATGGAGTCAGGTGACGGGCCGATAAAAATAATCTTGTTATCCCTGCACTGATCGGCAAAGTACGCGTTCTCGGCAAGAAAGCCGTATCCGGGATGGAGGGCATCACATTTTGTCTCACGGGCAATGGAGATCAGTCTTATCGATATCCAGAAAGACGGGTATCTCTGCCGTCTCATCAACTTCGTCATGTATGATGTCTGCTGAAGAAAGATACAATGCGTTCGGTTCCGCCGCCGTACGTACAGCCACACATTTTATTCCCATAGCCTGCGCCGTTCTCATTATCCGCACTGCAATCTCCCCGCGGTTTGCAATCAGTATTCTCTTAATCTTCTTCATTTAATTGTCTGTTTCTGAAATTTTGCTCTTCAGTCTTCAGTCCACAGTCTCCAGTCTTCAGCCTTCAATCCTCATTTTTTGCTGACTGCCGACTGCCTATTGCCGACTACAATGGCATATTGCCGTGTTTACGCGATGGCACCTTAACGCTCTTGTTGCTCAGAGCTGAGAATGCTGACAACACTTTCATCCGGGTCATGGCCGGGTCAATCACCTCATCGATATAACCCTTTTCATCGGCAATGAACGGATTGGCAACTTTGTCGCGGTACTTCTTTACAAGTTCTTTTTTCATCGCCGCCGGGTCTTTCGCTTCCGCCAGTTCACGCCGATAGAGGATAGCCACTGCGCCATCGGGACCCATGACGGCAATCTCAGCTGAAGGCCATGCATAGTTAAAGTCCCCGCCCAGGCCCCGGCTGTTCATCACGATATAAGCACCGCCGTAGGCTTTGCGCAGGATGACTGTAATACGCGGAACAGTAGCTTCAGCGTATGCAAACAGCAGCTTGGCGCCGTGCCTGATGATGCCTGCATGTTCCTGATCCTTGCCGGGAAGGAAACCGGGTACATCCTCAAGAGTGAGCAGGGGTATGTTGAAGGCATCGCAGAACCTGATAAACCGCGCACCCTTTGTCGATGAATCTATATCCAGCACTCCGGCAAGCACTTTAGGCTGGTTGGCAACAATGCCGACGGTTCTGCCCTCCATGCGGCAGAAGCCCGTGACAATGTTGGCGGCAAAAAGCTCAGAGGTCTCAAAAAAGCTGTTGCGGTCGGCGATGAGATTGACAACGTCACGGACATCATATGCTTTGTTGGGGTCATCAGGTACAATGTCGCGAAGCTTCTCATTCACTTCTGGTGTATCGTTTTCATAGGTAACCACGGGAGGGTTCTCCAGGTTGTTCGAAGGAAGATAGGAGAGGAGTTTTCTCACACCGATTATTGTGTTCTCTTCGTCGTCGTAGATCATGTTGGCCACACCGCTCTTGCGAGCATGTACCTCTGCACCTCCGAGTTCTTCGCTGCTGATCTCCTCGTTGAGGACTTCCTTAACCACATTCGGGCCCGTTACGAACATATAGCTGGTATGGCTGGTCATGAAAACCCAGTCGGTCAGGGCGGGTGAATAAACTGCGCCGCCGGCTGCCGGGCCCATGACCACCGAAATCTGCGGGATGATGCCGGATGATTGTATTATATTGTTAAAAATCACCGCGTAGCCGCTGAGGCTTGCTATGCCTTCCTGTATCCTTGCGCCTCCGGAATCATTTATACCGATAAACGGAGCACCCATTTTCAGCGCCATCTCCTGGACCTTGGCAATCTTACGGGCATGGACTATGCCAAGCGAGCCTCCCATGATTGTGAAATCCTGTGCAAAGGCGAACACCAGCCTTCCGTCGATCTTGCCGTGACCGGTGACTACGCCATCACCGTATGACTTCTCAACCTTTCCGAATTCAACTCCCAGGTCAAGAGGGGTTACATAGGCGTCAATCTCTTCAAAGGTGCCCGCATCGAACAAAAGTGCTATCCTTTCATGTGCTGTCAGTTTGCCCTTGGAGTGCTGTTTCTTTATACGCTCGGCATTATACTGCTTCTTAAAGGCATCCTCGCGTTCAAGGTAAGATTTGAAGTACTTCCCGTTTATGTCCATTCGTAGTCGGATAAAATAAGTAAGTCATCATGCCGTGCAAAACGGCATGACAAAAGTCATTAATTTACCCGTAATATCCAAAAATGATTAGCGGACGAACTCTTTGATTGTCTCAGCCCAGACCCTGTATCCCTCATAGGAGAGGTGGAGGCCATCAATGCTGTATCTCCTGGGAAGAAGATTGTTGTTGTCTGCGAGAGGGGTGAAGAGATCGATGTAGGTTAACCCGAATTCTTTCGCCAAAGTTTGCAGACGGCCGTTGAGTTCAATTATCAGGTCGGTCTTCCCTTCAAGCCTCTTGTTGCCTCCCGTGGCCGGGTTAACAGGCATGACACCCTGTACATAAACCTTTGTTTTGGGCGATTCCTTTTGTATCCGCTGAAGAATCTCCCGGTACCTCCCTGTAATCTCATCTACTGATATATTGCGTGAAAGGTCATTGATGCCTATCAAAAGAAAGATGGCTGAGGGTTTTAACTTTGTGACACCATCAAGACGGAGCAGTATCCCTTCTGTTACGTCGCCGCTGATGCCCCTGTTACGGCATCTCTTGTTCTGCAGTAATTCAAACCATTCAGCCCCGTCGGTGATACTGTTTCCGAGAAAGACAATTTCATTTCTGGTGTCGGGCAGATGATCGAACATATCCTTGCTGTGCCAGTAATAGGCCGGGAATTTTGTGCTGTCGGTTACTGTCACAGGCTGCTGGCCGTAAGAATAATAAAGAGCTGCAGCAACAAGAACAAATGTTAGTGATAATCTTTTCATCCCGTTATGTTTTTTATTATCTGTTGCATCTTTTCATAATTTGCCTCCATACTCCAGAGCAGGGCTATCTGAACCCTGTTTCTCTGCAGGTTGTGTTCAGGGTATTTGATTTTGTAGTATTTGTCACCGTCGAGGTAATCCGTAAGGAACCTCGTGGCCATGATATATGTAAGCAGTTTTGGCGCGAAAGCAAGATACTCCTTTTCTGTATCGTTCAATGTGCCTTTCGTCTCAGCCAGGTATCCCTTCGCATAAGCTTCATAAATGCCTAAATTTATTGACACCGAGGATATATCAGGACTGTCTTCGTCAGCAGTATTTGAGGCCGTTCGTATGGCATCGCCAAAGTCATAGTGAACATATCCCGGCATCACCGTGTCAAGGTCAATAATGCACAGTGCCCTGTCATTGCTGTCGAAGAGGATATTGTTGAATTTAGTGTCGTTATGCGTGATCCGGAGAGGTATCCTTCCCTCTTCGCCAAGCCTTATTATGACCTTCATCTCCTCCTCCCGACGGGTTATTTCAGCTATCTCCTTCCCGGAAGAGGAAACCCTTCCGGCCGGGTCATCTGACAAAACCCTGTGAAATGTTTCAAGCCTCTTCACAATATTGTGAAAGTCTGGTATAGTCTCATAGAGAGGGTCGCCCGGGAGATCAGATAGCAAAGCCTGGAACCTTCCCACTGCCTTTCCACCTTCGAAGGCTTTATGATGAGAGTCAACCCTTTCATAGGAGCGATGATCGGAAATAAAAATAAACATCCGCCAAAAATTTCCCTGGTCATCAATATGCCAGGACCGGCCAGTTTCCCGGTCTGCAATCAGCGTCAGGCATTCTCTCTTCAGGTCACTGCCCGGTATGGCTGATAATTTGTCACGCAGGTGTGCCGTGACCCTTTCCATGTTCTCCTGCAGCTTTGGTATGTCTTTGAATACATTGTTATTTAAGCCGCTGGAGGATATAATCGTCGCAATGTTTTTCTGCAGTTGCGATCCTGTAAGTGTCATGAATATGACCCGGACCGAACGCCTGTCCTGAAAGGAAGGAGCCTTCCGCCCTGAAAAAGCCGTAAATCTTCCTGAGATCGTATGTCATAACGAGGTTAGATTACCTGCCTTTAAGTCTGTACCCGTGCAGTGAGTAATAAAGCAGCATGAGATAGCAGGGCAGGCAAACCCAATAAGCTGACTGTGTGGTGAAGATATCTGCAAGCTTCCCGTATACCAGGGGTATGAGGGCTCCTCCCACGACTGACATTATCAGAAGTGCGGATGCAGTCTTGGTAAACTTGCCAACGCCGTTAAGGGCCAGCGGCCACATCGCAGGCCATACGAGAGCATTGGCAAGGCCCATCAGGGCCACAAACAGCACAGTGACAGGAATGGTAAGGGTCACAGCGTCAAATGTGACCAGGTCTCTGAAAGGCATTGTAATCTGTGTGGAGACAGGAGTAAAGACGGCCCCGATAGTAAATACTATGCCCAGAAGGGCTGAAATACGCAGGGCGTTGACCTGGCTCAGGGCTTTTGGTATTAATAATATACCCATGATATATCCGATTATCATTCCCAGCATCGTCAGTGAAGTAAAATATTTTGCGGAGGACATATCTATGTTGAGCGACTGACCGTACCGGATAATGGTATCGCCCGCGATGACTTCCACTCCGACATAAAAGAAAAGAGCGATGGCGCCGATTATCATATGCGGGAAATGCCATATGCTTGATTTATTGACATTTGTTTCGCCAACGGCGGGTTCCTCAGCCTCAGTGTCCACTTCAGGCAGATGGGCCAGGGTCAGGAGAAAGCCCAGCGCCACAAGGATCACAGCCATAATTATATACGGATTAATGACCCTCATTGCCAGCTGGTCAAGGAGCCCCCCGCGGGTGACAGCGTCGGTGATTGTGGCAAGCTGCTGATCAAGTACATGTGAATCTTTCATGATGTGTGCCCCTATAATAATAGGAGCGATGGCGCCGGCAAATTTATTCGCTATCCCCATCATGCTGATCCTCTTCGCAGCGCTCTCACGCGGTCCGATGATAGTGACATAAGGATTTACAGCAGTCTGAAGGAGCGCCATCCCGGTGCCCTGGACAAAAAGCCCCAGAAGAAATACTGCATAATTCCGTGAAAGAGCTGCAGGAATGAATATCAGAGCTCCGATTGCCATGACCCACAGACCGATCGACATCCCCCTTCTGAATCCTATCTTTTTAAGCAGTGCAGATGACGGAAGCGACATGACAAAATAAGAAATGTAAAAGGCCGTAGTCACAAAATAGGCCTGAAAGTTGGTCAGCTCACATGCAGTGCGGAGAAAAGGTATCAGGATGCCGTTCAGCCATGTGAGGAAACCGAAAATGAAGAAGAAAACGGCTATCACTGACAGGCCCACGAAATAATTCTTGCGGCTCATCGGGGCCGCTGTGTCAACTGTACTCATTTATTTTGGTTTAGTGTGATCAATTAGGCCATGCCTCATATCTTAAGGCAGTCAGGTTCCAAAACTACAATTTTCCTGATCAAACTGCAAAAATGAAAGGAATAGCCACTTTTCTTTCCGAATTATAGGTAATTCTTCACATAGTATTAATTTTGCGCCATAAATTAATAAGATGAAAAACAGGGAGATAATCGAAAGGATACGGAGCAAGAAGGCATTCATCAGTGATATGGACGGGGTGATCTACCATGGCAACAAACTTCTGCCGGGTGTACCTGAGTTTGTGGAATGGCTTAAAAAGGAAGGCAAGAAGTTTCTCTTCCTCACCAACTCCAGCGAGAGAACTGCGAAGGAGCTTCAGGAAAAGATGCTGCGCCTGGGAATCGATCTTGATGAAAACGCTTTTTATACAAGCGCGCTTGCCACAGCGCATTTCCTGGCAATGCAGAAACCGGGCGGATCGGCTTACATCATAGGAGAGGCAGGACTAATAAATGCCATGTACAACGCAGGCTATTCGATGAACAATTATAATCCTGATTACGTGGTTGTAGGAGATACCCGCAGCTACAGCTTTGAGAAACTTGAGCAGGCCGTCAACCTTGTACTGAAAGGTGCCAAGCTTATCGGCACCAACCCTGATGTTACCGGTCCTGTTGAGGGCGGGATTATACCTGCAACAAAAGCCCTTATCTCTCCCATAGAACTTGCCACAGGCAGGCATGCCTACTACGTGGGAAAGCCCAACCCCCTGATGATGAGGATTGCCCTGAAGCGGATCGGATGCTCAAATGAAGAGACTGTCATCATTGGCGACAGGATGGATACGGATATCATTGCCGGGATAGAGTCTGAAATAGATACTCTGCTGGTGCTTACAGGCATATCAACCCTGAAGACGGTTGACAAGTTCCCTTACCGGCCAACTTATATTCTTGACGGTGTAGCTAACCTTATCCAGTAGATAGTCACCAACTCTCAATTCTTAATTCTTAATTCTTCATTCCTTAGTAGGTGCGGGTCATCTTATCTGGGATTACCACTATGTAATCGGCGACGGCATTGTTTTCAGCCGATAACGTATCAATGTCAGCCTGAAGCACCGTGGCAATTGTGGCTACCCTGATATCCGGCCTGTAAAGCCTGAGGTAATAGATTATTCCAAGGTAATTGTCTGAGTGATATGAGCCGTTATAATGAATGAACAGTTTACCAGGTTCCAGGTTTTTCAGGATGAAGTGAGCCATGGTGGCATCCTTTATTGCCTGTGCCTTTGGCAGATTCTCATTGGGTTTGCCTCCCATACCCTGTATGCCGGGCATATTCAGCATATCCTTGTAGCATTTGACTTCCGGGTCATAGTGTACCGGCAGCGGAGCAATGTACTCCTTGGCCTGATCAGATAGGCTGTCAAGCACTTCCAGCCCTTTCCTTGAAACCATTGATGCATACCTTCGCGGGATATTCGTTGCTATGAAAGGCAGACTGTTCTTCCTGGCAAACTCAACGAGGGGTTTGTAATCGGTTTTGTAATTCTTCCATAGCTTGACCTCAGCCTCGAACTTGTCTGCTTCGTAGGCCAATGAAAGATATTCGTCAAGCAAAAGCTGGTTGTCGGCCTCAAACATTTCGGCCCCCATTACCAGTCTGTCAGCGGCGATCTCATAAAGGTCAGCCGTAACCTCATATTCAAGCCAGTGGGCAATGGGATTGTCATGCAGCTCACCGAAGAAAACGACATCGGCAGAACTGATTGTTTCAATCATCTTCTGATACTTTACATTTTTGCCCTCTGAATTGTACAGCTTATAGGCCGGCTTGTCAGATTTGAAGGATGCCAGGCTTAGAAATGCGATGATGAGTATTGTTGCGTTTGATTTCATATTCTTTGATAATTAAGAGTTTACCTATTTTCTGTTTTGCAGCGGCATAAACTAACCGAAGACCCGGAAGAAACGTTTTACAACGCTGCTGCCCGCATAGGATGTCAGATAGTAGAGTGAGGTCTTAAGTCCGGGTGCTGATTTTTTGAAATACCTGCGTGCCTGCTCCATTTCACCACTGACATAGTGATACCTTGCCCTGGTGCCGTTGATACGGTAAATAGCCTCGCGTGTTTCTGCCGGATATTTATCACGGTATGATTCTGCGGTACGTACTGAGAGATCATATTCCTTCTCCCTGTAGCCCGACTGCAGGGAAAGGTTTTCTCCGCTGAGGTACCTTGTTGCCAAGGCTTTGCTGCAGTGCACGGATGTGTTGTCCTTCGAAGAGCCTCAGCAGCCAGTCGTAATCCACGCAGCCGTATTCCTCCTCGAAGAGGATGGAAGAGAGCTCTTTCCTGAACATGATAGTACTCATATATACAGGCTGTCCGCTCTTTCTCCGTCGCCAGTCTGTCGAGGAAGGTGATATTTTTATCGAAGAACCTGACTTCCGGTTCACCTGTTCCGATCGATGAATTGGTCTTTCTTGCACTGTCTGCCAGCCGGTAGCCGGTGGTGATGATGGGAGCACGGTCAGCGACCGAGAGCTGAGTTTTAATCTTTTCCGGATGCCAGGTGTCATCATGATCAATCAGGGCAATATAATCGCCTGTAGCCTTCTGCAATCCTATATTACGGCCCCTGTTCGGACCACCGCTGGGAGACCTGCGTTGACAGGGGTTGCAATCCCATTGACCTGAGTAGTTCAACAGTATTGTCGTTTGAGCAGTCGTCTATAGCCAGCAGTTCGATCTTGAAATCTCGCCCTTCACCTTCCTGGTAAAGAACTGATTCTACGGTTCGTTTTATGAACGCAGCTGAATTATATGTGCCCAGAATTACTGATACCCTGATCATACGGGGAACAAATTAAAGCAATATTTCTTGTCTCCGGCGGATTTTTATATTATTCGACCCTCGACGAGGGTCAAATTTATTTCCAATCATTTATTCTACAATAATTTTATTTTCTACGAAGATCTATGTTGAGATTTATCGCAGGATAATTTGCAAATGCGGTTTATTCATTAATATGATGGCCGTAGGTCATCAGACTATTGTAGGAAATAAAAAGAGATATAAGAAGATGGTTGTAGGCCATCGAATAATTTGTTCTAAATTTGTCAGTTCAAATCATTGCGGGAAATCAGTCACGATAACATATTATAAACCTGATAAAGATGCAAAGAGGAATTATTCTGCTTTTGTTTTTTTCCCTGATCATCTCAGAAAATATTGAGGGTCAAAAGGCTAACAAGAAGAATATTGTATCGGGCTATGTCACGGATGTGAACAATCAGCCAGTTGCAGGTGCTTTGATTTTGCTGGACAGACAGCAGACAGATGTTGTAACCAACAAAAAAGGCTTCTATAAAATCAGGATAACACCCGATACCAGAATGATAGGAGCCTACTCAGACGTTGAAGGGTTCAGCCGAAGACTCCGGCAGATGGAGGAACGGAAATAAACATAGTACTTTACGGCCCTTATGCCATTCAGGGTTTCATGCCTGAATCCCAGAGGAAGAAGAGATGGTGAATATCGGTTACGGTAAAGTAAAGAAGAAGGACCTTACTACTCCTACAGGCCAGATTGACGGCCGGGAACATAAGTATGATTCCTATACAAACATTTATGACATGATCAGGGGAGAGGTTCCAGGGGTGCAGGTCATTGGCACACAGGTCCTGATAAGGGGCACGAGCTCTATAAATTCAAGTAATGATCCTCTGCTGGTTGTAGACGGGATGTCAGTTTCATCGATTGACAATATCAGTCCGCGTGAAGTGAAATCCATCTCAGTGCTTAAGGGTTCTGATGCCGCTATTTACGGGACAAGGGCTGCCGGCGGAGTCATACTTATAGATCTTAAAGGCGCATCTGACAGATGATGGAAATGGATTGCAGAAATGCAATAAAAAAATCCCGCGCCAGCAGGATTTTTATTATTATACCCTTATGATGCAGGATTTCATTTTCATGTATCTCTGCATTTTTCAGACCCGTAGAGTTCTATATTTTCTCTTCCGGCTTTTCCTTTTCTCTTTCCAGCCTGCGTGCAATTGCTTCGTTGTCTTCCCTGGCTCGCTTATCTCTGAGAAGGGAATACTCTTCACTACGTCTGGTTACAGCTTTTATGTTTTCCTCTTTTACCTCAGGAAACAGGTCTTGTGATGTTATTTCAGTTTGCATGGCGCAAAGATACTACAAAAAGCCGCCTTATTTACATTTGCACCCGTGATTATTCGTAAACGGAGGCGGAGATGGTTGCTGATGCACGGACGCGATGGCCGTTTCCTAATAATACTTACCTTTGTTAATGTCATTTTTTATAAAATGAAAGAAGCACTGACCTGGCTGATATTGTTAACTGTTGTTTCAATGGCGTTAACGTCATGCAAGGGAGATGACCCACAGACGGATTATGCCAGTATAATTGCAGGCACCTATACCGGAACAGTGACGACGGACACGGGCGTTATAGCAGGAATCACAACGGTTACAAAAAAGTCGGAAACAAAAGTTGATATGGCTATAACGGCCGGCTCGCACAGCCTTAATATTCCCGGGATCAGGGTCGTCAGTACTGAAGACAATGTTTATACGCTGTCGTTTTCTGTTGCAGGTAATTCCCTGGCAGGCGAAGTGGAAGGGAATAACCTGACTTATACTCTTTCGTCAGGTGCCCTTGACGGAACTTTTACCGGTACCAGGTAATTCTTATTTCTTTCTTTGACTTTGTCTTCGGCATGGTGTATCTTGCATCAGGATACTTATTTCAAATTCAGTAGTTTTGTCCATTAACCAAATTCAAATCAGATGGAACAACAAATTCACTCTATGCTGCCGTGGTTCATCCCGGTTATTATTGTTCTTGCATTATGGGATACAGTCTGGAAATTCATAGCAATGTGGAAAGCAGCACGTAACAATCATTTGGCATGGTTTATATGTATTGCCATCTTTAACACGATAGGAATTTTGCCAATCGTATATATCCTTTTGCATAAGAAAGAATTGGCAGTATAACCTGACCCGGAAAGAAAACGAGTGTTGGGCGTCGGACGGTCGGGTATATGGCGCTGACTTAGGTTAATAAAAATAAACCTTAAACTGACAAAACAGACTTAATTAACAGGCAAACCGGATTGCAGTAAACAAATCTTGGGAAAATTAATGTCTCAGTTCAAAACCCTGTTTTTAAGCAAGCCTCCGGAAATCAGCTATGGGAGCTTTTTATTTGATATACCATTGAATTATTCGGCCCTCTACGAGGGTCTATTTTATTGTTTATCACCTCATTATCTACAATAATGTGACCTTCTACGAAGGTCAAAATGCTTCATTGACATTAGTAAGATTATGATAATAAATTGCCGCGAAGGTCAAAACGACTTTGATACGGGAAATTCCTTATGAGATGTTCGTAGAACATCGAATTATTGTAGAAAAGGACATCGTGTACAATAAATGATGGTCGGAGACCATTGAATAATTTAATAATCTAAAGGGATTACGCCTCCTGCGTCGGTGTGATCCGCAGGGGTTTTCATTCAGTTAATTCTAAAGAGCCAGAAAAAAATCTTTCAAATATTATAGTATCTTCTTCAATAACATAATCGGTACGATAACTCTTGGCTCAAACATCTACTTGGCTCAGAAGGAGAGGATAATGGTTGGTAAAAAAGAGGATATTATCACTTCACTACCTCTCAGGTTATTTAAGGTTTTGAATAATACCCTTCAGTGTATCATGAAGCATTTTTGAAATATTTGACATCAGCTGCAATAGTTGTGCCTGCTTCTGCATGGCATCTTGAAGTGCCATCTGGTCGAGCTGATCAATTTCCTCAAGAGTACTGAGGTTAGCGTTCGTAGTGTTGATTACCTGTTCCAGTTCAATTGCTGACATCTGGCCCGGGTCTTTTAAAACAGGAAGTTTTGGCGTTCTGGTGTACTTAATATTTAAGAGAGGAGTATTAGCAGACTCTTTTAAAAGCACAGGCTTGTCAACTTTTTTCTGACTTGGGGTTATCGCAGTAGTAGTCTTGTATTCATTCTTTATTGTCTTTTCTGTTGGAATCTTCTGTTTTTTAAGCCGTTCAAGGTATTCTCGCTGGTTCTTTTTTGCTTCATTCATTTTGTCCATTTCATTGATTAATTCTTTGAGGTCTTCCTCTCCTGATTTCCAGATATCAAACATAACCAGCATGACAAGTGCATCCATTTCCTGAGAAGACAAACCCTTGTTTTGTTTCTTGATGCTTGAGGCTGAGATTGCATATAAATCAGCATTCTTGCCAGCAGCCATAATTTCACTCCCCAGGATCTTGGAGGATTGAATCACTTTCTGTTTGGCAGAGGGATTAAGAAGTTTCTTATATTCTTCCATCTGCTTTATAATCTCCTGATTTTTGGGATCTTGTGTTTGAGCTATAATCACAAACTGGCTGGAAAAATAGATAATCACTGCCACCAGAAACTTTATGGTCAAGGCCAGTTTAGCTTGGGTATTTATTCTACCTTTTTTCATTTTTTTGAGATTTGCCTGCTACTAATAAACATGTAATCCTGAACCTGGGTTCCTGCCGAACAGATTAAAAGGCAAAATACATTGGCAGAGGTCAGAAAACTTTTATTCATAATAGCGGGATTTTTTAGTCGGAATACTTATATCACTTGACTTATCGAAGTTAAGTTATTTATAATCCCAAGTCAAACGAATCTTTTCATATGTCAACCAGTTGACTCCCGTGTATCTTGATTTAATTGATATCCAATTAAACTAGCATAATGAACTTGACTTTGCCTTTTTGCTGGCGTAACTTTGCATTAGCATCAGATAAGTAAATCATTAGGGGGAATGTTATCATTATTATTGATAATTACAACGAAAAGCTTACAGCTATGAATAATATTAACTGTCAAAACCGGGATTATCTTACTTATAGTAAGTACAGCAATATGTTTTACATCTTGCCAGAAAAAGGCAGGATCTGCCAGTGGTAACAACAGTAGCCGCTTCAGCGGTAACTACTTCAACTGCCACTACAGGAGGAAATGTGACAGATGATGGAGGATCCGAGGTCACTGCCAGGGGTGTCTGCTGGACTGTTTCAGAAGACCCTGAAATAACGGCCAGCTATACTGCTGATGGAACCGGAACAGGAACCTTTATAAGCAGCCTTACGCAACTTGATCCGAGTAAAAGGTATTATGTAAGGGCATACGCCACAAACAGTGCAGGTACTGCTTACGGAAACCAGGTGAAATTTGTCACTCAGTCAAGCAGTAACATAAACTTCAATCCAACCCTGACATATGATACTGTCTTTGGCATAAGCGGCAGGGCGTATAAAACCATAAATATAAGTGCAAAGAAAGGAGGTGATGGGGCTTTCAGCCCGGTAAAAGATGGGGAATTAGGTGATTGGTGGATGGCGGAAAATCTTAATGAAATATGTTACAATGACGGTGAAGTAATACCTTTTGTACCTGATTATACACAATGGCGCTATCTGACAACACCAGCTTATTGCTATTACACTGGAGTTGCATCTGGTGTTACTTATGGCGCGTTATATAACTTTTACGTGATAAGCAATACAAAGAATATTTGCCCGGAGGGTTGGCATGTGCCAACCTGGGATAATTGGATGAACCTTATTGAAGCCTTGGGCGGAGAGAAGGTTGCCGGTGGTAAACTTAAGGAAGAAACTTTAATCCACTGGGTTAGTCCCAACACCGGGGCCACAAATATAAGCGGTTTTACTGGTCTTCCGGGAGGCTATTGTAATGATAATGGATTAAAATATATGCAAGGTACCTTGGGTGTTTGGTGGACTGCACCATATGGCACAATGGCAATCTATTTTCAATTGCACACTCTGTCAAACGGCGTTACCCTTAAGGATACTCAAGCGCTTATGGAAGGTTATTCAATTCGATGTAGAAAGGACTAATTAATACCTTCAAGCATTTCTGATTATACGCCCCCGGACATCAGCTCCTGGGGCTTTGATTTAATATATTATGCCACTTAATAATTCGACCCTCTCCGAGGGTCTATTTTATTGTTTTTCATCTCATTATCTACAATAATGTGACCTTCTACGAAGGTCTGGAATGCTACATAAGATGATCGACTTTGACAGAATATTGAAATGAGATGTTCGTAGAGCATCGAATTATTGTAGAAAAGGACATCGTGAACAATTAATGATGTTCGGAGACCATCGAATAATTTAACAATCTAATGGGATTACGCCTCCTGCGTCGGCGTGATCCGCAGGGGGGGCTCTGCACAAAGAGCATCCGCCTCCGGCGGTCATTTTTTATTCTTCGTGAGCCTTTCTGAAGCGAGCTTCAGCGGCTTATTCAAAATAAAAAATCCCGCTTGCGCGGGATGCTCTTTGTGATCCCGAAGGGATTCAAACCCCCAACCTTCTGATCCGTAGTCAGATGCTCTATTCAGTTAAGCTACGGGACCTATTTGCTTCTGATCCGCAGTCATCCGCCAGCCGGCGGACAGTTAAGCTACGAGATCTTTGCGGGGGCAAAGATAAAATAATTTCCGGTTTTTATTGTTTAATTTTATGGCCTGATTTCTGCAATGGGGTTGGGTGTTCACGCAGAGACACTGCATGGAACTTCTCTGCGTGATAAAATCAGTTAAAAAGGACGTAATGAAGAAAGGATTAAAAATATTCGCCATCGCAATTGGCTCGCTGCTGGCCATAATTATTGCTGCTGCATTCATAATTCCGGTTGCATTCAAGGATAAGATCAAAAACAGGGTTGAAACGGAGATCAACGGAATGGTCAACGCAAAAGTATCCTTTGCAGATTATAAGCTGAGCCTCTTCAAGGCCTTTCCAAATGCCGCCTTCTCGCTTGACAATCTGTCCGTGACAGGCATAGGTGAGTTCGGGGGCGACACCCTCGCCGCCGTGAAATCGATAGAAATCGTGTTCAACCTCCGGAGCCTGTTCGGAGACACCGGATATGAAATTAAATCGGTCTCTGTTTACCAGCCTACCGTAAACGCAATAGTCCTCGAAGACGGTAAGGCCAACTGGGACATAATGAAAGAAATCTCTGAAGATACTGAAGCGGATACGCTGCCAGAATCATCATTAAAGGTGCAATTAAGAGAGTTCAGCATACAGGATGGACGCATCTATTTTACTGACAGGGAATCGGATATGGCCGCTTCACTGGAAGAATTGCGATTTAACCTCTCCGGCAACATGACCGCATCACGGACTGATCTTGATATGGATCTGTCTGCCGGAACCGTTGATCTCACTATCGATAAGATACAGTACCTGACAGACGCAAAAGTGAATTTCCGTGCGGGCGTCGACGCGAGGCTTGATTCAATGATCTTTGTCATGAAGGATAATGCATTAACAATTAATGACATAGTTCTGAACTGGGCGGGCAGCGTGGCAATGCCGGGATGATGATATCTCCGCCGACCTTAAATTCAATGCTCCCGAGACATCATTCAAATCGCTTCTTTCGCTTGTACCTGCTTTTTACATGAAAGGTTATGAGGAGCTCAGGGCCTCTGGCACATTTGCCCTTGACGGGGCAGTCAAAGGCCTTTACAGCTCTGCCGACAGCACTATGCCGGACATAACCGCCAGGCTGCTCGTCAGTGACGGTGTCATCAGCTACCCTGACCTGCCTGAGAAAATCACCGCCATCAATATCAAGGGCGAGGTCAGAACCGGCGGGAAAGATATGGACAATACCACCGTCGATCTGAGCAGGTTCCACTTTGAGCTTGCCGGTAATCCATTTGACATGACCATGAAGCTTTCCACACCGCTTGAGTGACCCCGCCAGTAACCGCAGACTGTAAAGGGAAAGATAGACCTGGCAAAGCTGCAGCAGGCAATGCCACTCGACAGCATCTCACTGAACGGACTGATAGACGTATCACTTGCCCTTGCCGGAAGGATGTCTATGCTGGAAAACAAAAAATATGACCAGTTTAAGGCTGACGGGGCACTTGTTATTTCAGATATGGCAGTTGAAATGACTGACTTCCCCAATGTAAAGATCAGCAATGCCGCCTTTGACTTCAGTCCTGCTTTTGCTGAGCTTAAGCAGCTTCAGATGACGGTGGGAGCGGAGAGCGACTTTTCTGCTTCAGGAAGGCTTGAGAATTATATACCTTATCTTTTCTCCGGTGACACAATAAGAGGCCGGCTTTCGCTGGCATCAAACAACCTTGATCTGAATGAGATACTCGATATAATGCCGTCAGATACTACTGAAAATGATACCACCTCGCTGGCTGTCATCCAGATACCTAAAAACATCGATTTTATTTTTGATGCAGCTGTAAAACGTCTGGTCTATGACAAGCTCACAGGGAATGACGTGAAGGGTAAGGTGGCGGTGAAGGACGGTGTGGTTACTGTCAGTGAGGCAGGCATGAAAGCGCTCGGCGGCACAATGCTCGTGAATGCAGTCTATGATACAAGAGATACGCTCAGGCCTGCTGTCAGTGCAGACCTGCTTATCAGCATGGTGGCCATTAAGGAAGCGTTTAATACTTTCAACACGGTTCAAATGCTCGCTCCGGCAGCAGCAGGACTGGGTGGCAATGTTACTGTGGCCATGAAGTATAAAAGCCTGCTCGGCAGCAACATGATGCCTGTGATAAGCACAATAACCGGAGTTGGCGAAATGCGTTCAGAATCGGTGCAGATACTCGAGTCAAAAACATTTGACATGATGAAGAACGTACTAAAGCTTGATCAGAAATATACCAGCATAATAAAGGATATCACCGCTACTTTTGCCATTAACGACGGCAGGCTCTTTGTCAGGCCTTTTGATACGAAGCTGGGCAACATTAAAATGAATATCAGTGGTGACCAGGGCCTTGACCAGACGCTAAATTTTGTTGTCAGGACCGAGATACCGCGGTCAGAGCTGGGTGATGCCGCAGGGGCGCTTATGGGAGCACTTGCCGCCCAGGCTGCAACAATAGGTATGAGTCTCACCCCGCCCGAAATCATCAAGGTCAACCTTAAGATAGGAGGCACTTTCCTTAAGCCTGTTATTACTCCTTCGTTTGCAGGAAGTGAGGGAGTCAGTCCTGTAACCACTGTGACCCAGGCTGTAAAGGAAGAAGTCACGGAAAAGGTGAATGAGGAAGCAAGGGCGCAGGCCGACAAGATCCTGAAAGAGGCGGAGGAACAGGCTAAGGTTCTTCGGGAAGAAGCAGCCTCCTCAGCTAAGGCGATACGAACGGAAGCAGACCTGCAGGGTAAGAAACTCATAAAGGATGCAGAACCCAAAGGCACCATTGCCGTCGCGGTAGCAAAAAAAGGTGCCGAAATCCTTAATAAAGAGGCTGACAAGAGAGCTGCACAGCTCGAAGCGGAAGCAAATGCCCGGGCTGACAAGCTTCTTGCTGATGCAAGAGCTAAGGCAGACGAGCTGCTGAAATGAAAAAAGCCACTTTGCAGTGGCTTTCTCCGGAATATTTTCTGTTTAGTATATCTTTTCCCTGATGCGCGCTTTCTTGCCTGTGAGGTTCCTCAGGTAGAAAATTCGTGCTCTGCGTACTTTACCGAATTTGTTGACTTCAACCTTGTCAATAAACGGGGATGCCACTGGGAATATCCTTTCAACGCCGATGTTGCCTGACATTTTTCGAACCGTGAAGGTTGCTGTAAGGCCGGCGCCACCTGATCTCTGCATGACCACACCGCGATACTGCTGTATCCTCTCTTTGTTACCTTCCTTGATCTTATAGTGTACTGTAACAGTGTCTCCGGCTTTAAATTTCGGAAGATCAATGCCTGAGGCGTACTCCTTTTCAACTACTTTCATTAAGTCCATCGCGCAAATAAATTTATAATCTCAACTCTTTTAAAACAGGTCGCAAATGTACAAATAATTTTTTGAAAACTGCAAAATAATTAATTGATCATTTTCTCGGGCTTAGTGACCGGCACCGGCAGGCGCCTTCAGCTTTTCTCCTGCATCCTCAACTATCCTGCGGTACCATTCTTCAGGGTAGCCGGGCTGGCTGACGCTTGGCATTGTATATTTATACCCTTCCTTAGGCTCGTTCCTGGTTTTTACGTTGCCGTCCATGTATTTGGTGAACAGGTGTTTATACAGTTCGCGCCACTGGCTTACCGTGTAGTCGCCGGCCTTCACCGAATAGTCGGTAAGATATGCGATCGCCTTTTTCGGAGATTTCTTGTATAATGCGGCTGCGGTTTTATCAACCTCAGCAATTTCGGTTGAATATTTCTGTTCAAGTTCTTTTTGCTTTGCCTGCAGGTCAGGTGTCATGACGCTGGCCCTGCTGTAAACAAAATTTGTAACCTCGTTGAAAGTCCAGAAGCCGGAAGTTGCACTGTATGTCATTATGTCTCCGTTGCCGACGGCGAACGAATGCGGTACGGCAGTCATGCCGCAATACATCGGCGTGTAGACGGTATAAAATGTATCATCAACGCCAAACCATAATATCCCGCCTACGGGGTCAGGCAGCCAGCTGCGTGACTGTGCGATAAAAGAGTAGCCTGTCTGCTGTGTTGAAGTAGCCCTTTCATGAACATATCCCACACCGTCGACCTTCCAGGTCATTGGTCTCCACCGGACAGTACATTGATAAGGTCCTGCGCCCAGATCCTTTGTCATGTCCAGAGGAGTGTTCTGGTAGTAGTCTCTCATCAGGCTCTTGACATCATCTACTGTCAGTTGCCTGTCAGGTTTGATCCACAGTGGCATTCTTTTGGAAAGATCATGGCCCAAAGCATAATTCAGATACTCGCCCATTGAGCTGTTTACCTGGTTAAAGCCTGACCAGACACGTGCCTCACAGAAGCGTGCCCCGCTGAAATCAACCGGAGCATAAGCATCACTGAAGCTGAAGTCAGCGTCTGACCCGCTGTACCATCCGAAACCGCGTGCAACGTCAACCACATCATCAGCATATACTGTCTCAACCTCGGGGTTGTAAATCTTGTCTATCTCACTTGATTTGATAGAGGTTTTTCCGTCAGCCTGAGGGAAGGTAGTAATTCTTGCCTGGTTGGCATGACCTGAGATATATCCGTCAGGTATCCTGCGGGCAACGAATGCCAATCCTTTCTTGCCGGGTCCCTTACCAATGAGATCCATTATCCATACTTCGTTGGGATCCGATATGGAAAATGATTCTCCCGTGCTGGCATAACCGTATTTTTCTGTCAGTTTCACCATTGTATAAATGGCTTCACGGGCGTTTTTTGCCCGCTGAAGAGAGAGAAATATAAGGCTGCCGTAATCAATTATGGCGTCAGGGTTTACAGTCTCTTCCCGGCCTGTATAGGTTGTTTCGCCGATAGCCAGCTGGTGCTGGTTCATGTTCCCGACGACTGAATAAGTAACAGCTGCCTGTTCGATTTTACCCATGTATTTACCCGTATCCCATTCATAAACGTCCATCATCGTTCCGGCCTTGTATTTCATTGCCGGCCAGTAATACAGCTCACCATAGAGAACGTGTGAGTCTGCCGAGTAGGAGATCATTGTTGAACCGTCTTTTGTTGCTCCTTTTGTTATGAGGAAGTTTGTGCAGGCCATGCTCTTCTCCGAAATTATCACCATTGAGAGAAGCAGGCTCAGCATAAGTGCAGTAATCCTTTTCATGCTTATATAGTTATTTAAGTTTCTGAATAATAAACAAATAATGTTTCAGGATTGTTCCCGTATCGCTGTAACAGGCTCCAAAAATAACATCTTTAATTAAAAAACAATACCCTCAAGAATCATAATTACTGATCTGATCCTGTCAGCATCGGCAATTTTTCCGGAATATTCAGACTGGAGACGGGCGTCGCCTAAATATATTCCTTTCCTGCGGAATGTCATCAGACTGTCTGCCTGGCGGCGGCCTGAAAGATGATATTCCCTGGCTCCGGTGGTTGTGGCAAGGAGGGCAATATTGTATTCGGTTATACCGCCTCCCGGCATTATTATTATCCGCTCACCAGCAGTTGTAATAAGGTCCTTTATCACTGATGCACCTTCAATAGCCGAGCGGGCCTGTCCTGATGTGAGCACTCTTGCAGCACCTGCAGAAATTATATCCTCCAGTGCTTTTTTCGGCTCACGGCACAAATCAAACGCCCTGTGGAACGTCACTTTCATAGGGGTTGCATATTCCACGAGCAATGCGGTACGTTCTACATCCACCGTGCCATCCCTGTAAAGTATCCCGGTGACAATACCGTCGGCACCCGCTTCACCGGCTCGTTCGATATCGCGGCGCATCACGCTGAAATCGCGGTCACTGTAGAGAAAATCACCTCCGCGCGGTCTGATGATGACAAACACTTCGATGCTGATATTGTTCCGCACAGCCTCAACCAAACCGGCACTGGGCGTAATACCGCCTTCAGAAAGAGCTGAGCATAATTCAATTCTGCCAGCTCCGGCAGCCTCGGCAATAGTGGCGGACTCAAGTGAGTCAACACATATTTCAACCAGAAATGACAAATCTTTACTTTGAGGTTTTGAAAGTACATAATATTTAGGTATTATTGTGTGATCTAAAACATTAAATCAGATGAAACCTACATTATTGGTGCTTGCTGCCGGTATGGGCAGCAGATATGGCGGAAACAAACAGCTTGACCAGGTCGGCCCTTCGGGTGAGACAATAATTGATTATTCAATCTACGATGCAAAGAGGGCTGGGTTCGGGAGAGTGGTCTTTGTTATCAGGCGCGATATTGAGGAACAGTTCAAAGAGACATTTGTGAAACGTCTTAAGGATGTCATCGAAATTGATTATGTATTCCAGGAGCTGGGTAATCTGCCGGCCGGCTTTCAATTGCCTGAAGGGCGTCAGAAACCCTGGGGTACCAGTCATGCCATCCTTGTTACCGAACCAAAGATCCACGAACCGTTCGGAGTGATTAACGCGGATGATTATTACGGAGTTGATTCATTCAATGTGCTGTACGACTTCCTTACCAAAGACAAGACAGACACCAATTTCTGTATAGTCGGTTACCGGCTGGGAAACACCCTTTCAGATCACGGCCAGGTGAACCGTGGCATCTGCAAGGTAAATAAAGACGGTTTCCTTGAGACAATGGTTGAGACGCGCGGAATAGAAAAGAGACCTGACGGCGTTTTTGCACCCGATACCCAGGGAGTCGTTCATCAGTACACAGGCGAAGAGATTGTATCGATGAACCTATTCGGATTCAAACCATCGTGCTACAAATATCTTAATATGGAGTTCACAAACTTCCTTCAGGAGCGAATTAACGATCCGAAGGCAGAGCTTGACATACCCACTTCGCTGGACAAATTTGTCAAGAAGGGTGAAATAACCATTCAGATACTGAGGAGCAACAGCCGCTGGTTTGGCGTTACCTATCGCGAGGACAAACCTTTTGTTGTTGAAAGCATACGCAAGATGGTTGACAACGGCATCTACCCCGCGAAGCTTTTCTGATCAGGGATTTACCATTTGAATTCACTCTTCAGGACGGACCTGTTACCACGGTTATCGGTTACAGTCAGCTCCATCTGATGAAGGGTGTTTTCTTTTAGTACCGGTGTCTCCGGTCTGTATATCAGCAGGTTGTTCTTGGCATCATATTCCGCAAGCATCCATTCTCCGTCGATCATGGTGTCATAGCTTTTTATACCCGAGAATTCATCAGTTATGGTCACAGTGAACAATTGTTTTCCTGTCAGATTTGCTCCTGAAGCAAATGAAGGCTTTATAGATGGGGGCAGGGTGTCAACGGTGACCACATAGTTACCCAGCCTGTTGACGTCGGCACTTACGTACCCGTACCTCAGGTCCCCTCCGATGTACGATGGATCCCCTTTCCCGCTCAGCATTGCCAGGCACATCTTCCCTTCCATTCCTGCCATGACAGTGTCAGGCCGTATTGACAGCCTGTATCTGTCATGCACCGCAACAGTCTCATCATGAACGGAATGAACCGGAGATAGGAAGCTACGGATATCCCTCCTGACATTATAGACCAGGAAGAGTGTATCATAAAGAGCCCCTGCAGGAAAGTGCACCCTGATTCCATCAGCCGTGAAATCGGAAGCCCTGCCATAGGGGATTATTTTGCTACAGCTCACCTCCAGGGGTGCAACAGGCGGCTCTGCTAAGGATCTTATCTTAAATGACGCCGATGACCTGTTGCCTGCAGCATCACGTACAACGATACTGATACTGTGCTCCCGGTCATCCCTGAACTTCAACGCACCGCTGTTTACCCGGCAGTCGTACATTGACAGCCTGTTGCCCGGTTCAATAAACAACTTATGGATATACTCATTATCAGTCACTTTAGCCCTGTAATCAACATGGCTGTTCAGGTACCTCGATTCGCTGAATGCGAACCGGTCTGCTGTGAAGCAGTAAACTTTAACGGAATCAACAAGCATTTCAATCGAATAGATCCCGCACTTATTGGAGCTGTTCTCAAGATTATCCCAGCATTTTATGCCAATGCCCGTCTGGCCGTAAATGACCGGGATTGCTGCCTGAAGGCAGGGTAAAGGAGCCATTTGCAGCAACAGTTTTAAGTGTCAGCCGGTCATGGCCTTTGTTTACCGATGAGTTTCCGTAAAGAGGATACAGGAAGATTTTATCAATCACCGGTCTTGTCCTGTCAGCCACCCCCATGCCAAAGCTTAGCGGGTTAAGTGTTTCCTCGGTGGCAGAATCACGCACCTCGAAATGCAGGTGGGGACCCGATGATCCTCCGGTATTGCCGGACCATGCGATCACCTCTCCCTTACTGACCTTAAACTGATCCCCTGCCGGGAAAAGAGAGACGCTGAAGCTCTTCAGCTCATACTGTTTCTTCTTTACATACTCCTCGATATCAGGCCGGAAGCTTTTAAGGTGGGCATAGACGGTTGAGTAACCTGACGGATGACGGATGTAGACAGCCTTGCCAAATCCTGACGGGCTGACAGCAATACGGTAGACATACCCTTCTGCGGCAGCTATCACCTCTTTCCCGGTCACCCCGCCGGTCCTGTAATCCAGGCCTGAATGAAAATGATCATTTCTCAGCTCTGCGAAAGTCGCTGAGAGAGAGGGTTCATCCTTCAACGGACTGACAAAAAGCTTTTCCTTAACAGTCTGTGAACTTATGTTCAGCGTTACCGTTATAACAACAGCGAGGAGTAATATTTTTTTATTCATGATTTCGACCAGATGTGCAAAACTAAGTTTCCGATCCAAAAGGGCAAACTTAATGCCAATAATTTTTTGAAAAGAGTAAAAAAAATGTTATTTTTGCCATAATAGTTGTCAGTTATGAACGCAAAGGGATATGAGGAATATCTTTTGCTCAGAAGATCAGTGGAAGCCCTGGTTTCAGAGCATGAAAAACTGAGAGAGCTGGCAGCGGATCTTAAAAATGAACTGTCAGTTGTCAGACAACAGCTGGCGGAAAAAAATGAAGAAGTAAAGGAGCTTCAGACAAGATATGAAAGAGCGAAGTTCACGGGGGCTGTCCTCGGGAACGGAGACGATGCCGCGAAGGCAAGGAAGAGAGTGAATGAACTTGTGCGGGAGATTGATAAATGTATTGCTCTTTTAGACAGATAATATATAACAATGGATGATAAGCTTTCGATCAGGGTTAATGTGGCCGACAGGTATTATCCGTTGAAGGTGGAAGGTGAAAATGAAGAACGTATCCGGAAGGCGGCCCGGCTGATCAATGAAAAAGTGCTGCAGTATAAACAGCGCTATGTTGATAAGGACACACAGGATTTTTTGGCGATGGCTGCCCTGCAATACGTTATCAGGCTCATAGAGATAGAAGAGAAGGAGGAAGATTCAACAGTGGTGGAAGGACTGAAGGAGTTGTTGGAAAAAATCGACCTCTGTCTGTCAAAAAGATAATACGCGTTCTTTAAAATAGCAGGATATTGCCCGCATTGTTTCTCTATTTCATTTTGAAAACTCAACAATTTGTACTTTGAAGTTGGTCTTGGATTGCCAAGGACAGGCCTCATCCCGATTCGTCGGGACTCCTTCGGGGGCAGTGGACGTTCAAAGTAATTTGGCCGCTTCAGCCATGTAGATATGGGGTTTTTTTAAAAGTTGGAGAAACTTTGCGGGTTTTTTTATACAATTAACTTAAACTTTATGATCATAGGAGCTATATCAACCGGGATATTCTTCGCCATTGGCGGAGCAGCCCTCATTGCAGGTACAGTACTGTCATATTTTCTGTGGCAGGTGGTTCTGCGAAACAGAAGAAAGAAGATCATCGCTGAGGCTGAGACTGAAGCCGAGGTGATCAAGAAGGAGAAAATACTCCAGGCGAAAGAGCGTTTTTTGCAGCTTAAGGCTGAGCACGAAAAGGTTATCAACGAGAAAAATAACCGTATCAGCCAGGCAGAGAACAGGACAAAACAGAAAGAGCTTGCCCTCTCACAGAAGCTGGAAGAGGCTCAGCGAAAGAAAAATGAAGCTGATGCCATCAGGGACAGTTTAACACAGCAGATAGAACTGCTTGACAAGAAATCAGAAGAAGTGTCAAGGCTTCACCGCCAGCAGGTTGAGCAGCTGGAGGCTATCTCAGGACTGTCGGCTGAGGATGCAAAGAACCAGCTGATGGAATCACTCAAGGAAGAGGCCCGTACAGGAGCCATGTCATACATCAATGAGATCCTTGACGACGCCAAGATGACAGCCACCAAGGAGGCCAAGCGTGTCGTTGTAATGGCCATTCAGCGGGTAGCTGCCGAGACAGCCATCGAGAATGCAGTGACAGTCTTCCACATTGACTCCGACGAGATAAAGGGCCGAATCATAGGCAGGGAAGGCCGTAATATCAGGGCTCTCGAGGCAGCTACAGGCGTGGAGATAATTGTCGATGATACCCCGGAGGCCATCGTGCTGTCCGGCTTTGACCCCGTGCGACGTGAAATTGCGCGTCTGTCCCTTCATCAGCTCGTGACAGACGGACGGATACACCCGGCCCGCATTGAAGAAATCGTCGAGAAAACACGCAAGCAGGTGGAAGAAGAGATTGTCGAAATCGGAAAACGCACGACAATCGACCTGGGAATTCATGGTCTTCATCCCGAGCTTATCAGGCTGGTAGGCAAGATGAAGTACCGCTCATCATACGGACAGAACCTTTTGCAGCATTCACGCGAGGTAGCCAATCTGTGTTCGATCATGGCGTCCGAGCTCGGCCTGAATCCGAAACTGGCAAAAAGGGCAGGGTTGTTGCATGACATCGGCAAAGTGCCTGATGATGAGCCTGAGCTTCCGCACGCAATACTTGGCATGAAGCTGGCTGAGAAATACAAGGAAAAACCTGAGGTTATCAACGCAATCGGATCACACCACGACGAATCCGAGATGACCACCCTGATAGCTCCCATAGTTCAGGTCTGTGACGCCATATCAGGCGCACGTCCGGGAGCAAGACGCGAAGTGATCGAATCATACATTAAAAGACTTAATGAACTGGAGTCACTGGCACTTAATTACCCCGGCGTTACAAAGTCTTATGCCATACAGGCCGGAAGAGAGCTCAGAGTGATAGTAGGAGCAGACAAGGTGTCAGACAAGGATACAGAGAACCTCTCTTTTGAAATTGCGCGTAAGATACAGGATGAAATGACTTACCCTGGACAGATTAAGATCACTGTCATCAGGGAGACAAGAGCTGTAAATTATGCAAAATGAAGAAACTGAAAATACTCAATATAGTCGGCGCGAGGCCACAAATAATAAAAGCTTCAGCCATAAGCCGTGCCATTGCCACGGAATTTGCGGACAAGATAGATGAGGTGATCATCCATACCGGTCAGCATTATGACCGCGAACTCTCGGAAGTCTTCTTCGATGAGCTTGAGATAAGAAAGCCTGATCATAATCTTCAGGTAGGGTCAGGCAGGCATGGCCGTCAGACAGGTTTGATACTGGAGCGCATTGAAGAGGTGATCCTCGATGAGAAACCTGACTGCATAATCATTTACGGAGACACCAATTCAACTCTTGCTGCAGCTCTTGCTGCCTCCAAACAACACTACCCCGTAGTTCATATTGAGGCAGGGATGAGGTCTTTCAACAAAACCATGCCGGAGGAGCTCAACCGTATCGTCGCAGATCATGCCTCCACATTGCTGTTCGCATCTACAAACACGGCGTTCAAGAATTTAATGGCCGAAGGCTTCCGTCCTGAGAATGTGGCACCGTACAGTATCAATAATCCCAGGATAATCCTTACCGGCGATATCATGTACGACAACAGCCTCTTCTATGCCGGTCTGGCTGACAGGAAGAAACAGAATTTTCTTGATAAGATGGGCCTTACCGAAGACCAGTTTGTGCTTGTCACGATTCACCGTGATATGAACACCGACGATCTCGGGCGCCTTACAGCAATCTTCAGCACGCTGATGGATCTGGCTGAAAAGAACCAGATGATCATGGTTATGCCACTCCATCCAAGAACCCTGATAGCCCTCCGTGACAAGGTGCCTGTGCTCTACGAGAAGCTGTCAGGTAATCAGCTGATAAGGATCATACGCCCTGTTTCGTTCCTTGAGATGATCCTGCTTGAAAAAAAGGCCGCGTTGATCATCACGGATTCAGGCGGGGTGCAGAAAGAGAGTCATTTCTTTTCCAAGCCGTCCATCGTGCTTGAGAAAAGAGACGGAGTGGGTCGAGCTTGTGAAGAATGGTACCGTCAGGCTGGCTGACGCTGATCCCGGAAAGATAACGGCGGCATGGGAATACTTCATGCATAATAAGGAATCACTGAAATACCCCGGCTTTTACGGCGACGGAAAAGCTGCTGTAAAAATACTGCAGGAAATAACTGAGGTTTTCAGGAGCTGAGAGAATCAAGCACGTGCTGTGCAAGGGTCTTCATTGCTGGCTTGTAATCAGTGAGAAACTCCCCGGTCACCCTGTTGGCTATCACAACACATATAGTGAGTGCCCTGTGATTTAGAAGTTTTGAGAGCCCGTATATTGCAGAACTCTCCATTTCATAGTTGGTTATGGCCTCTCCTCTGAAACGAAAAGACCCGATATTATCATTTATCTCGCTGTCAAACGGCTCCAGCCTCAGTCGGCGTCCCTGCGGGCCGTAAAAGCCAGGTGACGATATGGTGATGCCTTTTCGCATTCCTGCTGCGACCCTGTCAAGCAGGGTGGCATCAGCCTCCACGACATACGGATAGGCCAGTGTATCAGGCCACTCAAGGTGACTGGCAAGAGCATCTGCAAGCATGTGGTCAAGGCACCATTCGTATCCTTCGTAGAAATGCAGCACCCCGTCAAAGCCAACAGCTTTACCTGTGGCAATAAATGAACCGGCAGATATATCTCCCTGGAGTCGCACCGGTAGTACCGATCCTGACGAAGTTTAATGAGCGGGGCTCACTTACCGCTATCCCCGTCGCCAGATCAATGTTGGCAAGAGCGTCAAGTTCATTGAGAACTATGTCAATATTGTCACAGCCGATCCCTGAAGAAATAATTGTTACCTCGAAGTCATGATAGCTCCCGGTAACTGTGCTGAACTCCCTGTTGCTCTTTTTTACCCTCACAGAATCAAGCATCTGGCCTATCATCTCAACCCTTCCGGATCACCCACAATAATTATATTTTCGGCAATGTCACCAGGTAAAAGGTGAAGATGGAATATTGATCCGTCAGGGTTCACTATAAGTTCAGTCTGTTTCATCTGTTTGAGATTGAAACTGCAAAAATAGCAAAATTGTATTACCCTGAACATCGCCAGACAAAGGGTAATATGCTGTTAATTATTGTTAATTGAAAATTAAATCCTTCCTTTTAAAGGCATGTGATTATATTTGCTTAATGCTGGAAATAAACGATCACCCAGGACAATCTCCGAAATGAGAAATGCCGTCTTTCTATCAGTTCTTGTAATTTCATGTTCGATGGCAAATGCTCAGTATAGTAATCCTGACCTGCCAGGAAGAAAACTGGATGCTGTGAGGACGGATCAGCGTATCAAGGCAGACGGTCTGCTTGATGAAGAAGCATGGCTCAGGGCAAATGTTGCCGGAGATTTCATAATGTATAATCCTTATAACGGTATACCCTCTGAATACAAAACTGAGGTGAGGGTCCTTTATGACGATGAAGCACTTTTCATAGGAGCAATGATGTACGATGATTTTCCTGACAGCATCTTCACTGAGCTGGGTGCAAGGGATGATGATAACATCAATTCAGATAATTTCTATGTTGAGATTTCACCCTTCAATGACGGCCTCAATGGCGAAGTTTTTAAGGTCACCGCATCCAACGTACAGATAGATAATAAACTAAGTACCGGAGATGAATGGTTTCATGAAGATACCTGGGATGCGGTCTGGGAGAGCCGTACAGCTATCCTGGAAAATGGATGGAGTGCAGAAATAAAAATACCATATTCTGCATTGAGATTCTCAAAGGCCGCCGCCCAGATGTGGGGCATTAATTTCTGGCGTGAAGTACGCCGCGACAGGGAGACATCATCATGGAGCTTCGTTACTAAGGAATACGGGGCCACCATAACGCATCTGGGAGAGCTTGGAGGTTTGAGAGATATTACTCCGCCGCTTCGCCTCTCCCTGGTCCCATATGTCTCGGGATATCTGGAGAAAATATCTGATGAACCCGGAGTCAACACATCATATAACGGCGGACTTGACCTTAAGCTGGGCCTCAGCGAAAGCTTCACACTTGATGCGACACTTATTCCCGATTTCGGGCAGGTGCAGTCAGACGACCATGTGCTTAATCTTACACCTTACGAAGTCAAGTACAATGAGAACCGGCCTTTCTTTATGGAAGGAACAGAACTTTTCAAGAAAGGTAATATCTTCTACTCAAGAAGAATAGGGGGAGTGCCTCACCTCATCGGTGACGTCTATGACCAGTTGCTCGAAGATGAATATGTGTCAGATAATCCTGCCGAGGTTGGCCTCATAAACGCAACAAAAGTTTCGGGCAGGACCAGGAAAGGACTGGGTATTGGTGTCTTCAATGCCATAACAAACAGCGTATATGCCGAAGTCAAAGACACCGTTACAGGTGAGACACGCAAGATTATGACCGAACCGCTTACCAACTATAATATGATCGTGTTCGATCAGAACCTGAAGAACAATTCATATGTCAGCCTGGCAAATACAAATGTGATCAGGAATGCGGAGAAGGATGAAAACTTCTATACAGCCAATGTAACAAGCTTTGAAACACTTGTTAAGACAAAAAACCAGCTTTATTCCGTAGCAGCCACAGCAAATCTCAGCCAGAAATATTATACCGACAGCACAGATCTTGGTCACGCAATTGACTTCAACATCGGCAAAACAGGAGGCGTTTTCAGAACAGACTATAACCTTTCACTTATGAGTGACACCTATGATCCGAATGACATGGGATATATCATGAGAAACAACGAGCTGGAACATTCGGTCGACTTCTCATACAATGTGTTTGAGCCAAAGGGCAAACTGATGATGCAGCGATATTCACTTGATTTATCATACGCCCAGCTCTACAAGCCCAGGGTATTCACCTCATCACTCGTAGAACTCAGCAGCATGATCGTGTTTATGAACTACTGGTCGTTATCTCTCGGGGCATTGGTGACGCCGTGGGGCGAGAATGACTACTTTGAGCCGAGGACCGATGACATGTCAATGTATTATTTCAAGTCACCGGGCTTATTGATCGGGTTCAGAGGTGACACAGACAAGAGCAAGAAATTATATGCAGAACTGAGTGTGGATTATGGCATTAACAACTCGGAGTACGACCAACGCGCCTATGACTGGTCAGCACAGGCATTGTACAGGATCGGCAGAAAATTTTCAATCGAATATTCCCTGGCCATGGACCGTTTTATTAATGATATAGGTTACATCGGCAATGGAACAGGTGATGAAATATTCTTCGGAAAGAGGGATGTATCCACCATTGAGCATACGCTCTCAGGTGCTTTTATTTTCACAGCCGATTCATACCTTTCCCTCCGGGGAAGATATTACTGGTCGAAGGCAGATTATGACGGCGACTACTTTCTGCTTAATGATGACGGGACGCTTGATCCATCAGACTATGAAGGCGTTTCCGATCTGAACACCAACTTCTTTAATATAGACATGGCGTACACGTGGCGTTTTGCTCCGGGAAGTGAGCTCTCAATAGTCTGGAAAAACGCCATCAGGTCATTTACTGACTATATAATTGAAAGTCCCGGTGACAATTTCAGGAATATGCTCGACGGGCCACAGTCAAACAGCATCTCTTTAAAGATTTTATACTACCTTGACTACCAGAATTTCAGGAAGTTGTTCTCACCTAAAAAAGAGTAATATAATATGATACAGAGAATTCAGACTTTATTTCTTATTGCCATTCTTGTTCTGTCAGGACTGATGTTAACAGGTGACCTGATAAAGATGGATAACGGTACCAGTAAATTGTTCACTATCAGCTTTGCCGGGCTGGGAGAAGAAGGAGGGGAGACCGTTCAGCATCTCTGGCCGCTTTCCGTGATGATGGTAATTGTTCCGTTGCTGGCGCTCATTGCCATATTCCTTTTTAAAAGGAGGCAGCTGCAGATGCGTGTCACGATGCTGGTGCTGCTGCTGTCACTCGGCACGCTAATACTGGGAGCGTTTTATATTATAATGTTTGACAGGAAGATAGATATCACAGTTATCTGGCAGGTAAAGGCAATCTTTCCTCTGATCTCCGCCATCCTTGCCTGGCTGGCATACCGCTACATACTGAAGGATGATCTAATGGTCAGGTCATACGACCGTCTCAGATGATTTCCATCCTTTCCTGGTCGGTGATCTTTTCGCAATAATGACATTTTAGCGCCACAGGCTTCTTTGAGACAACCTTAAACCGTGTGGTTACCTTCTCAAAGTTGGTGATACACTTGGGATTCATGCACTTGGCTATGGCCGTGATTGTGTCAGGCACGGCTACAACCCGTTTTTCAATGACCTGGTAATCTCTTATGATATTGAGTTTTGCATTAGGTGCTACGAGGGCGATCCGGTTAATATCATCATCCTCGAAAAACTTGCCTGCTATCTTGATAATGGCCTTCTTGCCGTCAGTCTTGCTGTCAAGGTTAGTTCCGAAGGTGATCTGGTTCTTGATTTTGTCGAGCCCCAGTATCTTTATGACCTTGAAGAGTGTACTGGCAGGTATATGATCAATGACAGTGCCGCTCTCAATTGCACTTACCAGCAGCTGCTTCGGATCATTTATGTTCTTCATGGCTTTCTTATTTTAATCCTAGTAAGGTACATATGATAGCCTGCCTTGTGTAGACACCATTGAGTGCCTGCTCAAAGTAATATGCTTTGGCGTTTGCGTCTACATCGGGGTTGATCTCGTTTACGCGAGGGAGGGGATGCAGTATCTTCATTCCCGGCTTTGTGCCTGAAAGCATATGATCATGAAGCACGTAAGCATTCTTTACTTTCTCGTATTCGATCGGGTCAGAGAACCGCTCCTTCTGAACCCTCGTCATATAAATAATATCAGCCTGATTGATTACATCCTGAAGGTCAGCAGTCTCATTGTATTTCAGCCCGATGTTGCCAAGATAGAGTTTATATTCATCAGGCATCTTAAGTTCCTCGGGTGCAACAAAGTTGAACGAGGTGTGCCACCTTGACATCGCCATCAGAAGTGAGTGCACCGTCCGTCCGTACTTAAGGTCGCCGACCATGCAGATATTCAGGTTATCGAGGGTACCCTGCGTTTTGAGGATGGAATACAGGTCGAGCAGTGTCTGGGTAGGGTGCTGGTTAGCACCGTCGCCGGCATTTATCACCGGCACGGTGGATATTTCGCTTGCATACCTTGCGCTGCCTTCAATAGGGTGACGCATGACGATCATGTCAACGTAGTTGTTTACCGTCCTGATGGTGTCATTAAGTGTCTCTCCCTTGCTGACACTTGAGGTTGAGGAGTCTGTGAAACCGATGACTTTTCCCCCGAGCTTGCTGACAGCACTTTCAAAGCTGAGACGGGTACGCGTTGAAGGTTCAAAAAAGAGTGTTGCCACAACTTTGCCGTGAAGGATCTCCTGAACAGGGTCCTTTTCAAATTCCGCGGCAAGCTTCAGTATCTTCATGATCTCGCCGGTGGTCAGATCATCAATTGAGACTAAGCTTCTGGTTTTCATTAAGATATGTTTTACTTACCTGAGTTCAGGCAAATTTATTACAACTATTGCTCTTTTATCAGCGCTGTTTAAAAGTATTTAAAAATATCTTCTTTAACCTGTGCGTAGCCATGACAGGTTCAGGCCAGGTATCTTGCTCAGGCGACCTGTTACATTTTCCGACTGTGATGCCCTGAAAGAAATCTCAGCGGAACATTCCTCCCCGGTATAATTATGGGCATGCTGACTGCAGCCCTCATCCTTCAGCACTTTCATCACATCGTTCATGGCTATGTACGGAAATCTGACCAGCCAGTTCTCTGTCACATACTTTTCAATTATCCGGGCATTCGCTAATGCATCTTCAGCAGCAGAGCGGTATGCGTTGATCAAACCGCTGACACCCAGCAAGGGTTCCGCCGAAATATCTTATAACCACTACCAGTATATTTGTCAGCTCGCGTGAGTTTATCTGCCCCATGATAGGCCTGCCGGCCGTGCCCGATGGCTCACCGTCATCGTTGACACGCCATGCCTGCCGGTCAGGCGTGAGCATCCAGGCATAACAGTGGTGCCTGGCATCATGGTATTCCTTGCGCAGTTCTTCAAGAATGGTTTTAATCTCTTCCTGGGAGTGACACTGGTCTGGCAATTGCAATGAATCTGCTGCCGCGATCCTTGAAAAGTCCTTTCGATTCAGCTGCAATTGTTTTATAGGTGTCAGAGAATAACATTTCTAATCCGAAGAGGTACTGAATTAAAAAATAAAGAGTGCCTTCGCACCCTTGTATAATGTTATAATTCCCATGATAACCAGAACGATGTATACTACCGTAGTAAAAGTTTTCTGGCTTATACGTGACACCAGCCTGTCACCGGTGTAAAGACCGGCCAGCAGAGCAGGAACGGAGCAGAGAGCCAGCAAAATGACCTCTTTGCGGATTAGCCCGGTGATCAGGTAGAACAGCAGGGCGTAGGAAACTGCAAAGAGTATGAAGATTGAAATAATTGCATTGAATTTTTCCTTCGGTGTCTTCATGGAGGAAAGGATAACAGCAACCGGCGGGCCCGTTATGCCTGTCGCACCGGCAAGCAGGCCACCGAACAGTCCGCCTAATTTCAGCGCTGCTCTCTCTGACCTGATGTGCAGGTTCAGTCCGCGCACCAGTGAGATAACGATGAAAATGATCAGCACACCCCATAAAAGCTGAATATAGGCGGGGTTAACAAATTTAAGTATCACAGTACCTGCTGCTACGCCTGCCCCCGTCCAGACAGCCATCGCGCCCAGGGGCTGGTCTTTCACTATCTCTTTTGACTTTCGGAAATAAAGTAATGAAAAGATCACGTTGATCATAGCAATGAAGACAGCGGTGTCGGTGACAGGCATGAAAAACTGAATAAGAGGCACTGCAACAAGTGCAAGACCAAAACCCGTAAATCCTCTTACAACCGAAGCAATGAAAATGATCAGCGACAGAGCAATTATATTTCCCGCAGTAATCATTCTATTCTGAATATAAGTTCCATTTGCCTGAATTCCTTACTGAATGATTCAATTGAGGCATCCCATCTCGAGATCTCATCAGTGAGTGAGAGGCCATTTTCAAGCACCTGGCGCATCCTACTGTCTCCGGAGAGGATGTCAAAAGGCATCATCCGGTACTCATATTCATATGGCGGAGGGTTAAACAGAAGCGAGTCCGGAGGAGATGTCTTTATTATGGCATCAAAGAGATGGAGGGCTGTTGCAACCGGTCTGAAGCGTGAAGCATCCGTCACATGGATCTGTATACCGTGGCAATCGCGGCCTGCATATTTGTTAAATGTAGGAATGAAGTCATGTATGCGGAAACTGCAGCCGGGTATATTTCTGCTCCTCAGCTCATTCAGAAGCCGGGCACTGTTAATGAATGGTGCACCGGTAAGTTCGAAGGGGATAACCGTACCGCGTCCCTCGGAAATATTAAGCGCTTCTGCAAGTACAGTACCCGGGTAGACAAGTGCTGTCTCAGGCGTCGGCATATTCGGGGATGGGATGACCCATGGAAGTCCTGTCTCACGGTACAATGAATTGCGTTTCCAGCCTTCAGTCCTGATGACATGAAGGTCGCACCCGGGCATGTGTTTCTGCCTGATCCATATCGCCATCTCGCCGATGGTCATGCGGTGGCAGAGCGGTATTGAGGCGCCGCCGACAAAAGTAAAAAACTCTTCCATGAGCACCGGCCCGTCGGCCTGTACCCGGCCTATGGGGTTCGGTCTGTCAAGAATATAAACGGGTATGCCTGCCTCAGCGCATGCTTCCATGCACAGCTTGACAGTCCAGATATAAGTATATAGTCTTGCGCCAACATCCTGCAGGTCAACCACCATGACGTCAAGGCCATCAAGCATTGCCGGTGTCGGTTTACGGTGCTCCCCATAGAGGCTGTAAACAGGTATGCGAAGCACCGGGTCAGTCCCGCCTTCCCACTCGATCATGTTATCCTGGGTCTGGCCCGAGATACCGTGCTGCGGGCCGAAGAGAGCAGCCATCTCAGCACCCGCTTCCGCTTCCGAAGACCTCGGTTATATACCTGAAATCAGATGTGATGCTTGAAGCATGGCAAAGAATGCCGGCCCTTTTCCCGCACAGGCCTGACGGCATGTGCATTGAGACAACATCCAGCCCGAAAGTGTTTTCATAACTGTACAAAAATAGATGATATCCAACAAAAAGAAGAACTTAATCCGATACAAAATGAATTACCTTTAATTTTTGGTTTCGGATTTAAATTATCCAGCAGATGGAAGAGAGAGTTCATAATAAATATAAACTATAAAAAAAGTGTTGGAAACATGAAATCGGAACTGGGAAAGATAATGAATACATTGAAGTATGCATTGCCATTCGCAGCGACAGCATTCTTCGCACAGGAAATGAAAGGACAGCAACAAATCTTTCCACAAGGGGTTATAAACCCCTTTTCAGAATTTAAACAACAAAACCGGAATCCAAACTCCGCTTCGCTTTGACGGGATCCGTCATGCTACATTTTGCCCAGCATGCCGGTTCCTTCGCTAAAAATGCCTTGCTGACCGTCAGGCGTAACCCTGAAAACCGTACTTAATGTACTTTCGTTCAGTTTTTTTCATAATTTTGAGGTATGAACATCGTTGAGAAAAATATTGACAGGATTCGTGAATTGTGTCTGAAACATAAAGTTGCCAATCTCTTTGTTTTTGGATCAGTTCTTACAGATAAATTCAAGAAAAGCAGCGATATTGATTTTATTGTTGACTTTAAAGATGTGGACCTTTATGAATACGCCGACAACTATTTTGATTTTAAATTTTCACTTGAAGATATTTTCAAAAGGGATATAGATCTTCTTGAAGATAAAGCAATTAGAAACCCTTATCTCCGCAAGACAATTGATTCATCAAAACAGCTTGTATATGGATCATGAAATTAATACCTGGCTATATGACATACTTCAAGCTATTGAGGAAATAGATGGTTACTTCATTGACACGACCCAGATCCTTTTCATATTATGTCTCTGATTCGGAAAACCAAAAGGGCAATTGAAAGAAATATTGAAATTATCGGGGAAGCTGTAAACCGTATTATTAAGAAAAGATAAAGAATTCTATCTTGAAAATGCCCAAAAAATTATTGGGACGAGAAATCGCATAGCACATGGTTATGATAAAATTTCAGATGACTTGATTTGGAGTATCGTAATAAACCATCTGCCAAAACTAAAAGAAGAGATATCCAGGTTCATTAAGTAAGACTACCCCTGACTGTATTTTCAGCAGTTCTGTGAAAATACATTTTCGAGCATACTTAATATCGATATTAATATTACACGACTTTCTGAACTTTTTCAGGTTAAAATTAATTAATGACAGGATTTTTTTTAGCCACACAGTACGAAAATAAAATGATTGGCACAAATTAAAAAAGAGAACCGGCGGCGCAACAGTTCGGGATATCTCATTGTTATTGTTAATGGTTATATTTGGAAACCCAAAAAAAGTTCAGATGAGGATTCGGTCACTGTCAGTATTCATTTTCTTATTGTATTTGCTATCCGGATGCAATTCGCCGGAAGGAATAAATATATATGTCACCACTGACCTTCACGGCATGCTCCTTCCGTTTGACAACACCGAAGGTAAAGCTACGGACCACTCACTGGCCAACCTTGCTTCCCTTGTTGAGTCAGAGGGCAGTGAGAATATCCTGCTGCTTGATAACGGAGATATTATCCAGGGAGACCCGCTGGCATATTATTACAATTTTATAGACACGAGCCGTCAGCATGTCGTTGCTGACATCCTTAACCACCTGCGTTATGATGCTGCAACAGCCGGCAATCATGATATTGAGGCCGGCCATGCCGTCTATGACAGGCTCAGACGGGAATACAACTTTCCAATGCTCGCTGCAAATGCAATTGACATCATAACAGGCGAACCATATTTTGAACCCTATACCGTCATCAGGAAGAAGGGTCTGAAAATCATCGTTTTCGGTCTGATCACCCCGTCTGTGCCCAACTGGTTGCCGGAGTCCCTGTATTATGGCATCAGGTTCGAGGATATGATTAAAACTGCCAGGAAATGGATGCCTGTCATGCAGGAGGAGAATCCCGATCTGATCATAGGATTGTTTCACTCAGGCATGGGTGATGAGAATGATAAGGATGACGACGAGAACAGTTCGATGGCGGTGGCAGTCAATGTTCCTGGCTTCGACCTGATCTTCTGCGGTCATGATCACAGGCAGGATATCAGGGAGGTTGTGAACACTGAAGGCGAAAATGTGCTTCTCATGGATGGAGGCAGCAAAGCCGAAGTACTTATGCATGCAAATGTCTCCCTGCAGAAGAAAACCGGAGGAGCAGGACATGAAATTACAGGCAGGCTGATAGAAATGAACACCCTTCCGGCTTCCCCGGAATTCATAAAGAAATATAAAAGCGTCTCCGACACTCTTGAAAACTATACCGCTGAGGTAATAGGCAGGTCAAATGCTACCGCGACCACGCATGATGCCTTTTTCGGACCTTCAGCATTTGTTGACCTGATACACTGTATACAGCTGGATATCAGCGGAGCAGACATATCCCTTGCTGCCCCGCTTTCATTTGACGAACAGATCAGTGAAGGCCCGATCAGGATCATGGATATGTTCAGGCTTTACCGGTTTGAAAACTTCCTTTACACGGTGAAAATGACCGGACGCGAGGTTGACCTTCATCTGGAACACTCATACGGGTTATGGTTTGATACAATGGACAACCGAAAGGATTACATGCTCAGGTACCGTTATACTGAAAGCGGCGAGCCGGTGATTGTAAACGGAACCCTGCGGTTGAGGAGTTCCTCTTATAATTTTGACTCAGCCATGGGCATTCGTTACACTGTTGATGTCACCAAACCACAGGGTAACAGGGTAACTATCACCTCAATGAGTGACGGCTCTCCGTTCCGTCTTGATACTTTTTACAATGTGGCAGTAAATTCGTACAGGGCTTATGGCGGCGGCGGACACTTCGCGGCAGCAGGAATAACTCACCAGAAGCTTGACAAGCGTGTGATCTCTGCAACTGAAAGGGACCTGAGATACTACATGACGGAATGGATAAGGGAAAAAGGAGAGATCACCCCTGTTCCACAGTCTGAATGGAAAGTTATTCCTGAACAATGGGCATCAGAAGCCGCAAAACGTGAAAAGAAAATGCTATTTGGAAATAACTAAATAATTGAACATAATATGAAAAAGTTACTTAATCTGAGTGCCATATTACTGATAATTATTACTTTAACTGGCAGCGGGAAGCGATAAGAAGAAGCCGAAAAACCTTATTCTTTTCATCGGCGACGGCATGGGTGTGGACCAGGTATATGCAAGCATGACATCGTCAGGTTTTAACATGACATTCCCTGCGTTTCCTGTCACCGGTTTCAGCATTACGTATTCGGCAAACAGTTATATTACGGACTCAGCTGCCAGCGGAACGGCAATGTCAACGGGGGAGAAGACGAATAACGGCATGCTGGCTGTACGTCCCGACAGCACAGTATTGCAAACATTAATGGAGATCGCAAAATCAGCAGGACTGTCTGCCGGGGTCATAAGCACCAGCGCGGTTACTCATGCCACCCCTGCCTCATTCATAGCTCATGATGCGTCGAGAGGGAGCTATGAAGAAATTGCCCGGTGGTTCCTCAAAGGCACGGCAGATGTTTTTATCGGCGGCGGGGTAAATCATTTCAGGTTAAGGAAGGATTCAACCGATCTTACCGCTGACCTGCAGAAAATGGGTTATGATGTTGTATATAATCTCCCTGACCTCAAGAAATCTTCATCACCTCGTATTGCCGGCCTTATGGCCGATGGCGATATGCCGTACATTGATACGGGCCGTGATCCCGAATACCTTGCTGCTGCCACTGCAAAAGCCATTGAAGTGCTTTCCCGCAATAAAAAAGGATTCGTACTCATGGTTGAAGGTTCACAGATCGACTGGGCAGGTCATGACAATAATTTAAAAAGATCCATTGAGGAAACCCTGGATATGGACAGGGCGGTTAAGGTTGCCTATGATTATGCCATAAAGAGCGGAAATACTCTTGTTGTTGTTACCGCAGACCACGAGACAGGTGGTTTAAGCATAACCGGAGGAGATGTTGCAGACAAAACTGTGTCGGGCTCATTCAGCACCAACGGACACACAGCTGTGATGGTTCCTGTCTTTGCATTTGGCCCGGGTGCCGGTGCCTTCGCCGGAGTGCAGCAAAACACTGAACTTTTCAGTGATTTTGTCAGACTTCTCTCTCTGAAGAAGAAATGAATAATGGGTAACCTGCAGGAAAATAATGACGGGCTGCAACTGCCTCTTGCGGAAGAGTTTTATTCCATTCAGGGGGAGGGTTGCAATACAGGCAGGGCAGCGTATTTCATAAGGATAGGCGGCTGTGACATCGGATGCAGCTGGTGTGATACCAAATTTGCATGGAACGCTGATATGCATCCTGCGGTAGACATAAATACTATTGCAGACAATGTCATTGCAGCGGGGGCTGACTCAGTTGTCGTAACAGGAGGTGAACCCCTGATGTGGAACATGTCGCCTTTGTGTGACCTTCTGAAAAAGAAAGGTATCAGGACTTACCTCGAGACCTCAGGAACTTATCCTCTTACCGGGATATGGGACTGGATCACACTGTCGCCAAAAAGAGGGCTCACCGCCTGTGCCGGAGATATGGCTCAGGGCTGATGAGCTGAAGGTCATTGTTGAAGATGGCACTGATTTTGAAGCAGCTGAGTTGTACCGAACAAGGGTCAGTCCCGAATGCAGACTGCTGTTGCAGCCCGAATGGAGCCGGTATACAGAAATGATTGCTGAAATAACTGAATATGTAAAGAGAAACACACACTGGACTGTTTCTCTGCAGGCACATAAATTCATGCACATACCCTGAATGAGATTCAGAAACGTCATAATAATGCTGTCATTACTGCTTCTGTGTCAGTGTTCGGTCACCGGCCAGAACCTCCATACCCGTTCAGGAAGGGCACTAAAGTATTATGATCTTGGCAAGAGGGATTATGAAATGCTCTATCTTGACCGTGCTGAGATAAACCTCAAGATTGCTGTCGCTGAAGACGGCCAGTTCTATGAAGCACATATCCTGCTCGGGCAGCTGTACAGCGATCAGGGTGAGTGGGAGAAGGCAGTGAAGCACTACAGCAAGGCTGTCTCCGTCGACTCTCTCTATTTTACACCGGCACTCTATAACCTTGGCAAGGCAGAGATGCGCACCGGACGGTACCAGGAAGCAAAGAGCCACCTCGAAGCCTACCTCAGACAGCCAAAGACAACCCCAAAACTGCGGTCTGACGCAGAGATGCTTATCTCCAACTGCATCTATGCCCTTTCGTTTCCCGGAACGCTGTTTCAGACTGAACCTCAGAGTGTGGGCGACTCGGTCAACACTGAATTTGATGAATACTGGCCTTCCGTTACCGGTGACGGTTCAGAACTGTTTTTCACCCGCGAGGTCAGACGGGCCAGCGCTTACGGACGCGACAGACAGGAGGATTTTTATATAAGCAGGTGGACTGTTGACGGTTACTGGGGTCTGGCCAGGAATGCCGGTGCCCCGCTAAACACTGCAGGCAACGAAGGGGCGCAGTCGATTGCTTCAGACGGCCGTTCAATGTATTTCACGGCATGTGACCGTAATGACGGTCACGGCCGGTGCGATTTATATTACTCGGTATACGACGGCACAAGGTGGTCACCTGGCACCAATTTAGGACAACCAGTGAACTCAACCTACTGGGAGTCCCAGCCATCAATAAGCCCCAACGGCAGGATGCTGTTCTTTGTAAGCAACAGACCGGGAGGGTTTGGAGGAATGGATATCTGGTACTCAGTCCTTGGCAACGACGGCAAATGGGGCAAACCGGTCAACCCCGGGAAAACAATCAACACTGCCGGTGATGAGTTCTCACCTTTCATATATTTCAACAGCAAAACACTCTATTTCTCCTCTAACGGAAGAGAATCGTTCGGAGGCCACGATATTTACCAGTCAAAACTCAATGCGGATTCGTCATGGACCGACCCTGAGAACCTGGGCCCGGCAGTAAACACGCCTGCTGATGAGACAGGACTGATAATTGAATCTTCCGGAAAGAGGGCTTTCTTCTCCTCTGTCAGGGAAAAGTCAAAGGGCAAAGACATTTATTTCATAGACCTCCCCGAGTCTGTTCAGCCAGAGCCTGTATCATATCTGAAGGGCTCGGTAATTGATAAGGCAACCGGCAGACCCCTCAAAGCCAGGTTTGAACTCACAGATCTTACCAACAGAAGCAGGGTGATAGCCTCTGCCACAGACAGCAAGGGCGGCTTTTTTGTCTGTCTTCCGTCAGGCTTCAGATACGGACTGAATGTGACTGCTGACGGATACATGATCTATTCGGAGAACTTTGATTTTGAGGAGGGTTACACATCCACTGAACCATACAGGAAGATTATTGGGCTCAACAAGGTCAGAAAGGGAGAATATATGAGGATGTATAACGTCTTCTACAATACTGATTCATGGGAACTGCTTGAAGAATCAATGCCGGAGCTTGAAAAGCTCCTTGAATTCCTGACCATCAATCAAACCGTTGTTGTCGAGATCGGAGGCCACACCGATGCCGACGGCACTGAGGAGCATAACCAGCTTTTATCGGAGAGGAGAGCTAATTCAGTAAAGGAATATCTCATAAAAAGAGGCATAAAAGCTGACCGTATATTTACACACGGTTACGGTGAGGGTTCACCTGTGGCTGACAACGATACGCCTGCAGGGAAGAAGATGAACAGGCGCACTGAGATAACAATTCTTTCGGAGGGTACAAATAAATAAGGGGGGAACTGGTGCCCCCCCTCATGTCGACTTTTATTAGACAGTATTAAACTTCAGAAAAATCAGATTGCAATCCTGTTTTCTGAAGAAGGACCGGTTAGTATTTTTAACCCTGAACTTTCTTTTGCTGGTAATGAAACAAAAACAGAAGTACCGCCGGCATCGTTGGTCTCAACCCTGATCTTGCCATCCAATGCTAAAATAAGATTTCTGGCCAGGATTAAATTCATAGCGGAATAGGTATCCTGACTGTCGGAATATTGGATTTCAGGATTGTCGGAAAGCAGCAGGTGGCTGCTATTTGAAAAACCCTGGCCAGAATCTATGATATAGTAAGTGATCATTTCATTATCGTAGGTGCACCCGAGCTTTATAAACCCTGAAAAAGTACTGTCGAGTGCGTTCCTGAATAGATTACTGAGTATCCTGACTGTCCTTGCCTTATCAATTCTCAGCATAAGCTTATCCGGAAGGTTATCCTCCTGAATCAGAATGACATTGTCTTTACCCTTTTTCCTCTTTAAAACCCTGAATTCTGAGGCAAGTGACTCGAACAATTTTCCTGCGTCCGTTTCCCGGAGATTTGCTTTTGATGAGCCGGATTCAAGGACAGCTGTGTCAAAGAAATTTTCAAACAGACCTATCAGTTGCTCGCATGATGTAATTATCTGCTCAGAGAACTCGTGCCTTTCATTTTCACTGAACCTGGTATTGTTCAGGAGATATGAAAACGCAACGATTGAGTTCATCTGTGTCCGCACCTCATGCGATACGCCTGCTATTATTTGAGGTTTGTTTATCATCTGAACGCCGTGAAGATTCGCGATTTATTTCAGTCTGCGGGCAAGTTTTGCAGCCTCTTTGCTGTATCTGCTCTTTGATTTCGAAATGGCAATGAACTGTTTCACAGCTTTGTCTGTTTCACCGGTCATCATGTAACAGAGGCCGAGATACCATGCGGCATCTTCAAGGTACAGGTTGTCGTTATGCTCTATTACCCTGGTGAATGACCCGCTTGCTACCGGGTAGTTATTCACTTCCATGTTTGCCATGCCATGCATAAATACTGTTTCCATATCGCCCTGTCCTGCAATAATGACCTGCTCAAGATAGCTGATCGCCTTATCATAATCTTTTGCCGTGTATGAGGCTATGGCATTCTCCATCAGGGTATTGCCGGAACTGACAACCGATCTCACAGCACCGGGAGATTCATACCGTGCATAATACCTGTCAAAGAGCGCGTCATTAGACCCTGGTCTGAAGGCAACATACAATGCCGAAGTAATGAGCACGGCAAGAAGTATTGCCGCAGCGTAACTGGCTGCCCTGACAGTTGCCTTGCGAAATGTTCCGCCGGAGCGCTTTTTTAATTCTATTATTCCAAGCTTTGTCCTCAGGTCAATGATACTTCTGTCAGCCAGGATCTCGTCCGTCCTGCGCCTGAGAGTAACCTCCCTGGCAAGGTCAGGATCCTTCTGCATCTCCTCTTTCAGCCATGACTCTTCAGCTTTACCTGTAGAACCGCTGAGGTAATTCTCGATGGTGTTGTTGACATTAATCGTCTTCATATCTTATATTATTATACCAATCTATCCTATAATAAACTGTTAAACAGTATATTACAATTTCCAACACTTTACATTGCACCTTTCGGAGCAATGATGCCTGCATCCAGGCAAGTTGTGCATTGTACCCGGGCAATATGCCAATGGCATTATCACCCTTGAAAAATATATAGTCAGGCCGCTAAAACGGCTGTTGTTGCAGAATTATAACTCAACTATAACCGGAGGCTTGGTTGGGTCTTTGTCTACCATTACCGGGCCACCAAGACCACCACGTACATTTATCAGCTCCTCATTTGAAAGAACATACTCAGCGAAGTTTTCAGTTTTCAGGGTATTCATCTCTTAAATATTATATTAATAATTCAGGGTTTATTTTCACTTTATACCGTACATGTCACAAAGTGGTCATTTGTGACACAAAAAAATCAATTATTTTTTTAAAAAATTCTATATGGCTCATTATCAGTACTGTAAAATGCCAAAAAACTTCATGACAGGGTATGGAATAGTTTTCTAATTTTACATCCGGAAAGTAAGAAGAACCACTCCGATGAGTTTGCCAAGCCATATACTTTGTCTGGCATTGCTTTTTTTTGTTTGCAGTTCGTCCGCTTTATCTTCAGAACCCTCTTTTAGAAAAGGGTTTCTGACAGGAGAGGATACCGGAGATACTATTTCCATTGTTCTGGCAAACCTGAACAGTAACCTTATGAGGGAATTGGAATCAGGTGATGTAGCCGGTAAGGCAGATGGACTGGTCAGGGAGATTAATAAGATACTCAGTGAGGAGAAGCTTACAGACACTCTGCTGGTTTCGGATTTATATTACCTGACTGGTTTTTATTATCAGAGCGTTAACATGTATTCGAGGGCGATTGAAAGCTTTGCCCTTTCGGCCAGTCTAAGGGAGAGTGCCGGTATTTACGACTTGCGGTATTCCTTATGTCTGAACAATCTGGCTGTCACACTTTTCAGGACCGGAAATTATTCCCGTGCATATGATATTGGGTTAATGGCTCTGGATGCCAGAAGGCTCGTCACAGGAAGAGATTCTTCATCACTCTCCAACAACTATCTCAATCTGGCAAGCATCTGCCTTGAGATGAATGATTCCGACAATGCCATTTCCCTTGCTGAGGCGGGACTTGCAATTGCAAGGCTATATCCCGGCAAGGTGAAACCGGCATTGACAGCTGACCTGTACCAGGTCATTGGCCTCAGTCTTTACCGTAATTCAGAGTTTACCAAATCACTCGTCTACTGCAGCGAAGCGCTTAAGCTGTATGACAGGTATGGTACGGAAAACACCGGATCGAAGCAACTGGTAATTAATACTATGTCACAGTTGTACAGACGTCTTGACCAGCCGAAGGAAGCCGAGGAGTACTTTAAGAGAGGACTCTCTCTCTCAGGAGATGCTGATATCAGGGAAAAATATCTGGTGTATATTAATTATGCAGCTTTTCTTGCAGACAAAGGCAGGGTGGATGAAGGTGAAAGTGTTCTGGAAGACGGGCTCAGAAGTGTCAGAAGAGTTTTTGGTCCCGACAGTCGCGAATATTGTATGATGCTGGCCGCAAAGGCTGACTTTGCACATAATTCGTCGGGGCAAGGGCATAAAGCCATAGAAATGTATAAAAGTTGCCTCCCGTACATTGAAAGCCATCCATGGGATATCTCTATGAAAAAGTACCTGCTGACCGATTATGCAAGTACGTTGTTCGATGTTGGCCTGTACAGGAAAGCACTGGAGATGGCTGATACCGTAATACATGTTAGCTTAAAAATATCAGGTGATGCGGATCTGGCAAAGTCAGATGGTTCATTTTCTTCAGATGACCTTCAAATACTCATGCTGAGATACAAAGCTTTGAATGCGCTGGCAGAGGAAACGGGAGACATTGACCTGATTATTGAGGCAGTTGAGACAGGAAAGATCATTGTGTCGCTGTTTGACCGCCAGAGACTGGAGATGAGCGAGGAGGAAAGCCGCACAAGCCTGAGCGCGTATTCCAGAGAGTTTTATACTGGTATTATCAAAAACTATATTCAGCTTTACAGTGTTAACCGTGACAAGGCTTATCTTGAAGGGGCTTTTGAGTTCTCTGAACGGAGCAAGGTTGCAGGTTTCCTCGCATCAATGAGGGAGCTAAACGCTGCAAAATTCTCGCTGCCCGAAGACCTGGTGAGCCAGGACAATGATATCAGGAAAAGGATTGGCCTTTACAAAGAATTCATTGTTAATGAAAAAAATATGACTGTACCCGACTCCCAGAAAATTGCCACCTGGGAGAGTGTTAGCTTCGGGCTGCTCAGATCGCGTGATTCATTGATTCAGGTCTTTGAAAAGAATTACCCCTCATATTACAATCTTAAGTTCAAGAGCAATGTGACGCCCCTTGACAATGTCACTGATGTTATCAGTAAGAAAGCCAACCTCCTGAGTTATGTCATGACTGACGAAAAACTTTATATAATTGTCATCAACAGGCGTAGCACAGAGATCATTACCAGAGATATTGATTCAACCTTCTATACTTCCCTGAGCCGCTTCAGGAGCATGCTTTCCGTCATGCCTGCGACAAGCAGCGTACGACAGCCTTTCAACGGGTTTATGGATCTTGCCTTCGAGTTGTATAAAATCCTTCTTGAACCTGCTGTGCCATATCTGAAAGGGGATAAGATTATCATCTCGCCTGACAATATTCTTTCATATATTCCTTTCGAGACCCTGATAACAGAGGAGTTTCGCAGCCCGGAACTGCTGTACCGTGAGGCACCGTTTGCTCTTAAGAAGTACCGTTTCTCTTATATCTACAGTGTAACGCTGTCATCAGAGACACAGGAGCGCAGCCGAAGCCTGAGCAATGCTCTTGTTGCCTTTGCTCCGACCTATGAGGGGATGGAGATAAGCGATTCCCTCTTCACTTTATTTCCAGACCTGAGAGGTGAGATCCGCAGTCTTCCCTATGCTGTCGTTGAAGCAGAGAACGCAGTAGACCAGTGCGGGGGCAAAGCTTTTATTGCCGAAAACGCCACTGAAGAAGCTTACAAGACCGAGGCGCGCAATTACAAAATCATTCACCTGGCAATGCATACATTAGTTGATGATGATCATCCGGCGTTTTCCAAAATGATCTTCTCCGCCCCGGACAGCAGCCAGGAAGACGGCATGCTGAACACCTATGAAGTCTATAATGTACCGGTCAACGCAATGATGGTGGTGCTGAGCTCATGCAATACGGGCACGGGAAAGCTGGTGACCGGAGAGGGTATACTAAGCCTGGCAAGGGGATTTCTCTTTGCAGGCAGCCGCTCGGTGGTAATGTCGATGTGGGCAGTGGAAGACTTTTCTTCATCTGCGGTTATTAAATCGTTCTACAGAAACATGAGAAGCGGCCAGACGAAAAGCTCGGCTCTGCGCGACGCGCGTCTTAAATTTCTGCGGACAGCTGACCAGGAGCGTTCGCATCCTTATTACTGGTCGACACTTGTCATTTACGGAGATGATACACCTCTCTGGTTCAACAGGCTGAAACTCTATTCCGCGCTTTTACTGTTCCTGCTGGCATCCGCCATACTGGTAGCAACTGTCTACAGAGGTCCAAGATCATGATATTCCGGATCTGTCTTGATGATCTCCATCAGGGCTTCCTTGCACAGATATTTCTTTCTTCTTGCGTATGACTCATTCTTCATGCCCGTTTTGCGCGCTATCTCTTCGTAGCTGTAACCTTCGCTGAAGAGTTTGAGAACCACCTGACAGTCCTCCTTCAGGAGTGCAAATGACCTTGTTACTATCCTCTCGAGGGTTGCTTTGGTGAGATCTTCTGAGTCATCCTGGTCGGCCGGTTCAATCTCAAGAGGGGTGATACGCGACCGGTATCTGAGCTGAGTGTTCCATATGTTCCTGGCGATCCCGAAAAAGTAGCCCTTGAGATCGGATGTCAGTTTAAACCCGTCACCGGTAACCTGCTTATATAGTATAACCACTGATTCCTGCAGAACATCGTAAACATCGTCATCTGATCCGCTGTTCTTTTTCAGATGGTCACGGATAACCTCATAGTACGCGTCATAGAGGTAGGTTAAAATCTTGTTGTCCTGTCTCCTGATGCCATCAATGATGTCACTGTCCGAATACTTCTTAAAAAGGCCCAAGCAAGCTGTATAATTGGCAAATATAATGTTTCCGTGGCCGAAAACACTAATACGGCGCTCCGTCACTTTTGTTGCAGCCGGCCGGAAGAGGTCACCAAATAATGGATATATTTACATCGCTATTAATGCGATAGGCTGCAGTGGTATGAATTATCCCTTTGTCAGACAATATGATGCAATGGACTGTGGTCCGGCCTGCATCAGCATGGTAGCCCGGTGGCACGGAAAACGCATTTCGCTTGAGACAATACGCAGGCGTGCTTATATTACAAGGGAAGGTGTATCATTCCTCGGCATGAAAACTGCTGCCGAAAGCATGGGGTTCAAGGTGGTTGGGGTGAAGATACCTTTCTCGGAACTGGCTGCAAAAGCACCGCTTCCATGCATTGTCCACTGGGAGCAGAACCACTTCATCGTGGTTAATAAGATATCCGGCAAAAGAGTCTGGGTTAGTGATCCGGCCCTGGGGAGACTTCGGATGACCACGGACGAATTTATCAGAGGGTGGTCCGCCGGCAGTGTTAATGATAAAAATACCGGCATGGCGCTCTTTCTTGAGCCCGGCCATCAGTTTGCAGAAATACCTGATGATCCGCCCCCTGGAGGAGGGTTTGCTTTTCTGCTTCCCTACTTAAGACCTTACCGCCGCCAGATCATCCTGCTGCTTGCCGGACTGATAGCTGGCAGCGCGATACAGCTTGTCTTTCCCTTCCTCACCCAGGCGATAATTGACAGGGGTATTAAAAACAGTGATCTGAGGCTTATTTACCTGATTCTTGCCGGCCAGCTTGCGCTCATTACGGGGCGCATGGCGGTGGAGTTCACCCGCGGATGGCTCCTGCTTCATGCGGGAACACGTCTGAACATAACAATAGTGTCCGATTTCCTTGCCAGGCTGATGAAACTGCCAATAGCCTATTTTGATTCCAAGCTGAACGGAGATATACTTCAGAGGATCGAAGACAACAGCAGGATTGAGAGCTATCTCACCTCCTCAAGCCTTGCAATCCTCTTCTCCTTCTTTAATTTTCTTGTCTTTGGTGTTGTGCTCGGACTTTACAGTATTCCGGTACTTCTCGTTTTTCTCGGAGGGACGATACTGTATATGCTTTATGTAACTCTTTTCATGCCTTCGCGGGAGAGGCTTGATAATTTGAGATTCAGGCAGATGGCTGAATCCGGGAATAAGATGATAAACATCGTTAACGGGATGCAGGAGATAAAGCTTGCAGGGAACGAAGCATCCAGCAGAAACGAATGGGAAGCACAGCAGCGGGATATTTATCGCACCAGGGTTAAAGGACTGAGGATACTGCAGTTCCAGACTGCAGGAGGGACGCTCATACATGAGTCGGCAAATATCATCATAACGGTTATATCTGCCACATCGGTTGTAAACGGTACCATGACTCTCGGAATGATGCTTGCCGTTCAGTTCATAACGGGACAACTGAACGGACCTGTATCTCAGATCATTAATTTCATGCGTTCAACCCAGGATGCCCGGATAAGCCTTGAACGGCTTGCCGAAGTGCATGCGATGGAACCCGAAGAAGCTGAGGCAGACACAGGTAAGACCGATGTCCCTGATAAGATGCAAATCAGTGTTGACGGCCTTTCCTTCAGATATGAGGGCCCCGGTTCACGTTGGGTGATAGAGGATCTCAGCCTGCAGATACCTGCCGGCAAGATTACTGCCATCGTCGGAGAGAGCGGATCGGGTAAAACGACTTTTCTTAAGCTTCTGATGGGCTTTTACCGGCCGGAAAGGGGCACCATTATGATAGACGGGAAGAAGCTTGAGGAAATAAAAATTTCCTCCCTGAGGAGGTCAACGGGTGTTGTCATGCAGGAAGGATATATCTTCCCTGGCACGATCCTGGCAAATATAGCTCCGGGTGTTGACAACCCTGATATGGAAAGAGTCATGCGCGCCATCGGTATCGCAAACCTGCAGCCCCTGATCGACACCCTGCCGGCCGGAATGCATACACGGATCGGCCAGGGCGGCCACGGCCTGAGCCAGGGACAGAAACAGCGCATACTCATTGCACGTGTCATCTTCAAGGAACCGTCACTGCTGCTCCTTGATGAAGCAACCAGTGCACTTGACGCGTCAAATGAAAGAATGATAGTACAAAACCTGGCCGGCTTTTATGAGGGCAGAACAGTGGTCATTGTAGCTCACCGCCTCAGTACGGTACGCAATGCCGATATGATTGTGGTCCTTGGTAAAGGTACCGTACAGGAGTCTGGTACGCACAAGGAGCTTGTGCAGAAAAAAGGCGCCTATTACAGGCTTATAAGAGATCAGCTGGAACTGGGACAGTGAGCCTTATGCTGCTATCTCTTTGAATAAGGCTCATAATCATCAGGTGACCCTGAAAGACCACCTTTTTTTTCAATCTTTCCTGCACCGGCTGCCGCAGCGGCTTTCTTCTTCCTGGCATTGCGGAGATAGAGGTTAAGCGCAAGGGCAACCAGAACGAGTACCAGAATAATAATATCTTTCTTTTCCATGGTTATATTTGACTGATACCAGAAGTAACAAAGTTAATTCATTTGATCATTTAGAAAGAGCACTATCTCATTTAAATGAGGTATTGGTTTGAGTTTTACCAATAATCCATTATTTTCGTGGTTTGAAAAATGGGGAGTAAGGCTTTGCCCTCCTTTGTAAACTGCACTGATCTAACAGGATTAACGATGACTACCAAAAATCCGGTAAACTCTGTTCATGATGAACAATTCGATGCTGACAAAAAAGCATCTGAATCTACGGGAGAAGAACTTACTGAAACGACAACACAGGAACAACCTGCCGCGCAAATCGAAGTTGAAAATGAGCCTGTTTTGTCTGAAAATGTTGAGCCGGTAACTGAAGAACCGGTTGAAGAACCGGTAACTGAAGAGCCGGTAACCGAAGAACCGGTTGATGAATTGTCCGCCTCAGAAACGCCTGAGGAAGATGACTCGCCTGAAACCGGTGACTGCAGAGTTGCCGGCAGGGGAGACGATTAACTATGATGATATCATACTGCCCCCGGTTGACTATAGCGGCCTCTCAAGAAAAGATCTTGTTGCGACGCTTGCACTTATTGTTGAGAACAGGCCCCCTGCCGAAATTGTTGAAGATGTCAGCCGCATAAAGGAGTTCTTTTATAAGAAGACCAAGGTTGAGTTCAATGAAAAAGACTCAATTTTGCAAAAGAGGGTGGTAATATTGAAGATTATAAGCCTGAGCCGGATGAGCTTGAAAACAGGATCAAGGTGATACTTGAGGCCTACCGGAGCAGGAAGAGCGATTTCAACAGGATACAGGAGAGCGAGAAGCAGGAAAACCTGCACAGGAAAATCCGAAATTATAGAAAAGATAAAGGACCTCGTCAACAGGGAAGAGGCTATCAACAAAACTTTCCAGGAATTCAGGAACCTTCAGAATGAATGGCATTCAATAGGCATAGTGCCGCAGGCAAACCTGAAGGACCTTTGGGAAAACTACCACCACAGTGTGGAGATGTTTTATGATTATATCAAGATCAACCGTGAGCTCAGGGATCTCGATCTGAAAAAGAACATGGAGGCAAAGATTGCACTCTGCGAAAAGGCCGAGGAGCTGCTGCTCGAGCCCAACGCAGTCAATGCTTTTAAGCTTTTACAGGACTATCACAACCAGTGGCGCGAGATAGGTCCGGTGACACACGAAGGTAAAAATGATATCTGGGAACGCTTCCGTGAGGCAACATCCCAGGTTAACAAAAGACATCACGAATTCTTTGAGAAGCAAAAAGACGAGCAGAAGAAGAACTTTGATGCTAAAATTGCCCTGTGCGAGAAAGCTGAGGAGATAGCAAACGGCGAAATATTGACATTTGCTGATTTCAGGGAGAAATCCGATGCAATCATGGAGTGCCAGAAACTCTGGCGAACACTCGGATTCGCACCGAAGAAACATAATAACAAAATATACCTCAGGTTCAGGGCTGCATGCGATAAGTTCTTTGAAAAGAAGCGCGCATTCTTTGCAGAGAGCAAGGAAGTACAGGTTAAAAACCTCCAGCTCAAGACCGAGCTCTGTATGAAGGCCGAAGCCCTGCAGGAGAATACTGACTGGAAAGAGACTTCCGAGTTGCTTATCAGATTGCAGAAAGAGTGGAAGGATATAGGCCCTGTGCCAAAGAAATACTCCGAAAAGATATGGAAACGCTTCCGCAAGGCATGCGATACATTCTTTACCCACAAGTCAGAGTTCTTTGCCGGCAGGGATACCTCATACGAAGATAACCTTAATGCCAAGCTGGCATTGCTGGCTGAGCTTGAGGCCGTTGACCCCGGTGAAGATGTCAGGGCAGGCTTTGAGCAGCTTAAGGATATACAGAAACGCTGGACCGAGATAGGATACGTTCCGTTCAATAAAAAGGAGGAGATTGCCCGTAAATACAAAGATGCCCTGAACAAGCAGTTTGACAAGCTCAAGCTTGATGACGAGGATAAGAACATCCTCAGGTTCAGGAGCAAGGTTGACAACGCCAAATCGAACCCCCGGGCTGCACGTAAGGTCCAGAATGAACGCGAGAAATTCTACAGCAAGATCAAACAGCTGGAAAGCGACATAGTGCTCTGGGAAAACAATATCGGATTCTTCGCCAAGTCAACCAACGCTGATAAAATGATCAGGGAGGTGCAGGAGAAAATCGCCGATGCCAAGAGGAACATTAAGCTCCTTGAAGAAAAGGTAAAGCTGATTGACAGCTCAATGTCTGAAGAATAAATAACACATCTCCGGCGATAAATAAATAACTGTGGCTGAAGTAAAGTACATTTTTGTGACCGGGGGTGTTACCTCGTCGCTGGGAAAAGGAATTATTTCCTCATCACTCGCCATGCTGCTTCAGGCGAGGGGTTATTCCGTTACTATACAGAAACTGGACCCTTATATAAACATAGACCCGGGAACGCTTAATCCTTACGAGCACGGTGAATGTTACGTGACATGTGATGGCGCGGAAACTGATCTTGACCTTGGTCATTACGAACGTTTCCTCAACGTGGCTACCTCACAGGCTAATAACATCACCACCGGAAGGATTTACCAGTCAGTTATAAATAAGGAACGCAAGGGTGACTATCTCGGAAAGACCGTGCAGGTAATCCCTCACATCACTGATGAGATCAAGCGCAGGATAAGGATTGTCGGATCAGAAGGTAAATATAATATTGTGATCACTGAGATTGGCGGGACCGTCGGTGATATTGAATCACTGCCCTATATCGAAGCAGTAAGGCAGCTGCGCTGGGAGCTCGGACCGCAAAACTGTATCGTGGTCCATCTTACCCTGGTTCCCTTCCTTCATGCCTCTGGCGAACTGAAGACAAAACCTACACAGCATTCTGTAAAGATGCTGCTTGAAGAGGGTATACAGCCTGACGTACTGGTGCTCAGGACTGAAAAGAGCCTCACCGAAGACTTGAGGAAAAAAGTGGCACTTTTCTGTAACGTTGAAGCCAGCGCCGTAGTAGAATCTATTGACGTTTCAACGATTTACGAAGTGCCTGTAAGGATGCAGAAGGAGATGCTCGACACAACAGTACTTCGCAAACTTGGAATGCCGCCGGGAAATGAACCTGCCCTTGATGAGTGGAAAATGTTCCTGCACAAGCTATATAACCCGGTCCACAATGTAAGAATAGCACTCGTCGGAAAATATGTCGAGCTGGCTGATGCCTATAAGTCGATTTCCGAATCTTTTATTCATGCTGGCGTTGCCAATGAAGCTCATGTTGACCTTAAATATATTCAGTCAGAAGATATAACTGAATCCAATTACAGGGAATTGCTGGGTGCCTACGATGGTATCCTTGTTGCTCCGGGTTTTGGCTCAAGAGGTATTGAAGGCAAGATCCTGGCTGCCAATTATGCACGTACCAATGATATCCCGTTTTTTGGAATATGCCTTGGCATGCAGTGTGCAGTGATTGAGTTTGCCCGAAATGTCATAGGGCTTGAGGGGGCTCATTCTACGGAAATAAATCCAAAGGCCAGGCACCCTGTGATTGACCTGATGGAAGAACAGAAGAGTGTGACGGAAAAGGGCGGCACCATGAGGCTTGGTAGCTACAAATGCGAATTATTGCATGGCTCCGAGGCCTGGAGATGTTATAAAAAAGAGGAGATCAGTGAACGTCATCGCCACAGGTACGAATTCAATAACAAATACCTCACAGATTTCAGGAATGCAGGGATGATATCATGCGGGACCAATCCCCAGTCAGGCCTTGTCGAGATAGTTGAGATACCATCGCACAGCTGGTTTGTGGGTGTGCAGTTTCATCCGGAGTACAGCAGCACTGTGCTCAAACCGCACCCGCTGTTTGTGGGATTTGTGAAGGCATGCATCAGGAAAAACAAAGCTTCATTATAATCATGGAAACCATATATGGATAAAAATACAATAACCGGAATTGCTCTCATTTTCTTGATTTTTCTGGGATTCAGCTTATACAACAGCCAGAAGAGCAAAAAAGCTTTCGAGGCAGAAACCGAGTATGCAGATTCTTTGTATTCAGCAGGCAGTTATGATCAGGCAAGGGATTCATATATCAGAGCTCTCAACCTGAGACCCAAAGATCAGACTACCGTTAACAGGGTCATTGAGCTTAACAATAAACTGGGGCAGAATACACAGACGCAGCAGCCGGAAATAACCCAGACAGCCGGAGATACCACCTCCGCCAGAGCACCTGTAAAGGTAAGCGTGACGCCTGACAGCACGGCGCTTGGTGTTTTTTCAGCCAGCGCAAAAGGTGATAATGAGCTTTACACCATTGAAAATGACCTGATTATTCTGACCGTTTCGTCCAAAGGAGGACGAGCCTGGTCAGCTCTTCTCAAGGAATATAAGACTCATGATTCGCTGCCTGTCGTACTGTTCAACGGTGACTCAACTGTATTCGGTTACAAGTTTTTCACCGTTGACAATAAGCTGATCAATACAAACGATCTCTATTTCAAAGCTGAAAACTATACGGGCCCGGTGATTGTGACTGATCAGCCTTCAAGCCTCACATTGAGGCTTCCGGCAGCAAACGGTGCCTTCATAGAATACGTTTACACCGTCCAGCCGGGTGAATACATGGTTGATTTTGAAACCAGGTTTACCGGTATGGGATCAGTAATCCCGGCTAATGTCACATCCCTTGCCCTTGACTGGAAGATGTACATCCCTCAGCAGGAGAAAGGAAAGCTTAATGAGGATACCTATACAGGACTGAAATACAAGGTTAACCAGGAGAACGTTGAGGGCCTTACAGGAGGAAATCAGAAACAAAAAAAGGAGACCGTGACTGCCAACCTGATGAAGACTGACTGGATAGCATACAAGGACCAGTTCTTTTCAACGGTGCTGATTGCAAATGATTATTTCCTGAATGCATTTGTTACTTCCACAAATGCCGACCCCACTTCAAAATTCCTGAGATTTTTCGAATCTGAAATTGGCGTACCCTATACAAGCGGGGAGACATCCCAGGTAAAGATGAAGATGTACTTCGGACCCAATAAATTCACTACCCTGAAGAAATATGACCTTGAACTGGAAGAACTTGTCTTCCTCGGGAAGAATATTATCAGATGGATCAACCAGTATGTCATTATCCCGATATTCAACCTGCTTGACAATTTCATTGTAAACTACGGTATCATTATTCTTATTCTTACTCTTATCATCAAGGTGGTACTCTTTCCCCTGACGCATAAATCGTTCCTGTCACAGGCTAAAATGAAGGCAATGAAACCCATGGTTGACGAGCTTGCCAAAAAGTTTCCCAACAAGGATGATGCGATGAAAAAGCAGCAGGCAACGATGGAGCTTTATAAGAAGGCCGGTGTGAGCCCGATGGGAGGGTGCCTGCCGATGATGCTGCAGATGCCTATCCTCTTCGCCATGTTCCGTTTTTTCCCGGCATCCATTGAGCTCAGGCAGCAGTCATTCCTCTGGGCTCATGACCTCTCAACATATGATTCCATATTCAATCTTCCCTTCACAATTCCGATGTACGGCGACCATGTCAGTCTCTTCACACTGCTTATGACCGCTTCGACGATCATCACAACCAAGATTAGCAGCCCCGCCGGCGGACAGGAACAGATGCCCGGTATGAAGACAATGATGTATATGATGCCTGTAATGTTTATGCTAATTCTCAATAACTTCTCGGCAGGCCTGACATACTACTATTTTCTCGCCAACGTGATCTCAATTATTCAGACCCAGGTTTCACAACGATTTGTCAACGAAAAGGATTTGCTAAAGAAAATTGAAGAGAACAAGAAAAAACCCGTGAAAAAATCAAAATGGCAGCAAAGGCTTGATGCCGCAGCTAAACAAGGCGGTTTCAAGGGCTTAAAGAGATAAGAAAGAAAGTGCTGAACAGCACTTTTTTTTAACATTAATTGTCTATGCAGGACCTCTTTCTAAATTTTTTATTTCTAAATTAGCTTTTTAAACTTTTAAATATGGGGAAGAAGGTAAAAAACAAAGACATTGCCGCAAGACTGGGTCTTTCGGGAACTTTAGTATCCTTGGTGCTGAATAATAAAGCCGATCAGCATGGAATCAAGAAAGAAACGCAGGAGAGGGTTCTTGCTGTTGCAAGGCAGATGGGCTATTTCAATGCCCTGAAGCGAAAAGGGTGAGACTGCCCCGGCTGAAGAGAAGCCGGGTGTAATTGGCATGGTTGTGCCATCAATGAATGACCCTTTTATTTATGAGATTTCTCCTTTTCTTCAGAAAGCTTTTGCAAGCATCGGCCTTGGATTCTCGGTTTTTACCCGTGATCCGGACGATATGCGTTTTAACCGGCTGACAACATCGCTGAAGAAATTCTTCAGCGGGATGATCCTCATGGGAAGCGCCGGCGATGACACGGTAATCAGGGCTTTGAACAGGGATTCTTATCCGCTGGTGCTCCTTGAAAAAAGCGTTAAGAGGATGAGACTAAACACTGTATGTACAGACAGGGCAGCCGGCGCAAGTCTGATGACCGGGCATCTTATATCACTCGGACTCAGGAATCTCCTGATTATTTCAGGCGAAGACACAGCCTCCTATGATAAGGAAATGCTTGAGGAACTTAAGGCGGCTACAAAGAAATCCAAAGGATTCGATTCTGTCCATTTTGCCGTGGGAACTCTTCCCAAGGCAGGGGAGAAGTTTGATTTTGCACAGATTGAAAACTTCCTGCGACCGCCTCACCGAAGTGATGCCATCATCGTAATAAACTCACCGCTGGTCTTCCCGCTCTATCTGTCTCTGCAGGAAAAAAACATCCGCATCCCACAGGATGTTGCCCTGGTGTCTATGGAAGACGGCATCGGATTCGACCTGCTGAATACCCCGGTGACGAGACTGCGCAGACCTCTGTCTGCTATGTCACTCAAGGTGGCCAACATTGTCTGGTCTGAAGTGAAAAACCAGGGCAAAAGCAAGTATAAGCGCCAGGTAAACATGGTTCCTGAACTTGTTATCAGGAGCAGTTGCGGTTCTTACTTAAAATAGTTATTGATGACACGGATTTACAGGCTGCCGGCGGTAACGTTCATGGCGGTGTTGCTCTCTTGCAGCAACAGCCACCTTATTGTTGACAAATCATTCAGAAACGAAATCAATAATGATTACCGTGTCCGTGCGCAAGTGTATTCGCCAGTCAGGCCTGATCTCTTTGCCCTTGCAGATACATTAAAGGATGACATGCGCCGTGAAGCCGTACAGTTCCTCCTTGCGTACATGCCGCTGAGTGACCTTGCCGTTTATGAGCCAGGTTTCCTTTTGGCTAATGTTGATGCTGCGCTGAAGACAAGATCTGAAATGCCATGGGGATCTGCAGTGCCCGCAGATCTCTTCCTTCACTTTGTCCTGCCTCCCAGGGTAAACAATGAGAACCCTGACAGTTTCAGATTAGCTTATTATGACGAGCTTATAATTCGCATTGATGGGCTTGCTGCTGAGGAAGCAGCATTGGAGATCAATCACTGGTGTCATGAAAAAGTCGCATATCAGCCATCTGACAGTCGTACTTCATCACCCATGGCTACCATACTCTCAGCAAGGGGTCGCTGCGGCGAGGAATCGACTTTCACTGTCGCTGCATTGCGGACGGCAGGTCTGCCTGCAAGGCAGGTCTATACCCCCCGCTGGGCACACAGTGATGATAACCATGCATGGGTGGAGGTATGGATAAATGGTCAATGGCACTATATGGGTGCCTGCGAGCCTGAACCGGTAACCGACAGGGGATGGTTCACCGAGCCCGCAAGACGCGCAATGCTGGTGCATACAAGAGCTTTTGGCAGGTACACGGGCGAAGAGCCCCTCGTAAGGAGTGAGAAGCTCTTTTCCGAAATAAATACACTTGACAGATATGCAATCACCAAAAATCTTAAGGTTAATGTAGTCGATACTATAGGAATTCCGGTTCCGAAAGCTACCGTCAGATACCTGTTATATAATTACGCCGAGTTTTATCCGCTCGCCACACTGAAAAGTGACGATTATGGCATGAGCAGCCTTACCACAGGCATAGGCTCACTATTGATATGGGCGGATGACGGATCACGATACGGATTTACTTTTGCTTCCCCGCCTGATACTGCGGTAAAGGTCACCATATCATCAATTCATCCTTCTGTTACCATAAGTGCCGACCTGGTGGCTCCGCCGGTGCTGAAGCCATTCCCCGGAATTAAAGAAGAGCTTGTGATACAGAACAACCTGATGCTAAAAAAGGAAGACAGTATAAGGCAGTCGTATGTCAATTCCTGGATGAGTGACGTGTCTGTCGCTGAACTATCTTCTTCATCCGGGATAGCTGAAGAACGGATCACGAAAGTGTTGCGCACATCCATGGGTAATTACAGTGATATTGCCTCATTCATATCAGGTGCCGGCGGAAAGGCCGTTCTGGCAATGAGGCTGCTTGAAAGTATCTCGGAGAAAGATCTTCGTGATACTCCCCGGGATATACTTAATGACCATCTGTCCAATGTTCCTGTGAAACCTGACACAATGGAGGAGAAGTTCTATGATAAATGGATACTTTCACCGAGGGTTGACAATGAAATACTCTCTCCCTTCAGGAACGTACTTAAAGAAATACCTGAGGACCTTTACAGCGACTTTGCCGCTCACCCCTCATCGATAACCGGCTGGATTGACACTGCCATAACGATCACCGACACTGAAAATTATTATGGAACTCCTGTAATTCCTGCAGGCGTTTTGAGACTTCGTACTGCCGACAAGCACTCTCGTGACATATTCTTTGTGGCTCTCTCCCGGACGATGGGGCATGCAGCACGACTCGCCCCTGGAACGGGAAGGTCTCAGTACTTTGAGGCCGGCGAATGGCATGATGTCTGGTTCACTGGCGAAAAAAGGCTTTCAGGAGAAAAAGGGGTTGTCACTTTCTTCTCTGAGGAACAGACTCCTGTTCCGCAATATGCTATCCATTTCACTCTGGCAGTGTTTGAAAACGGCCGGTATAAAACCCTTGATTACGGAGATGAAGTAAGAGTGGAAGATATACCTGAAAAACTGCCTCTCGCCCCGGGCAGATATATGCTTACCACGGGCAACAGGGATGAAAACGGCAACGTGCTTGCTTCAGTTTCCTTCTTTGACCTCTCTCCGGGCGAGGATGCCAGGGTGGAGGTTAAACTTCGTCATAAGGAGGACAAAACCCTGCCGGCAGGAAGCATCGATCTTGAAAGAACCATCCATTCTCGTACCGGAGAGAAATTCGATCTTAAATCCCTTGCAGACAAGGGTATCGTGCTGATATGGATCGAGCCTGGCAAGGAACCTACCCGCCATATACTGAATGATCTGCCGCAACTAAAGAAAGAATTTGATGCCTGGGGTGGAAACTTCATATTCTTTTTTAATCCCGTCAGCGCCCCGGCATCATTTAAACCGGAAGAGATCAAAGGGATGCCGGGGAAAAGTATTTTCGCCTCTGACAAAGACCTGACACTGATGCTGTCATCGCTCGGCGGCGGCGTGGCGGATCATCCTCTGCCGGTGGTTGCATGCTGTGACAGCATCGGAAACATACTTTTCTTATCGGAGGGGTACAGGATAGGAACCGGGGAACAGATTCTGAAAAACATCAGATAACATTTTGCTATGAGGTACATTCAACCTGCAGCTGCGATAATTACAGCCATTGTCATATCTTGCAGCACCCCTGCTGACAAGGATGTAACATGTTACGTCGATCCGTTCATCGGAACGGCTGCGCACGGTCATGTCTTTCCTGGAGCTACGACACCCTTCGGAATGGTGCAGATCAGTCCTGATAACGGCACTTCAGGGTGGGACTGGTGCTCCGGCTATAACTATTCTGATTCTGTCATTGCCGGTTTCAGCCATACCCATCTTAGTGGTACAGGCATTGGTGATCTTTGCGATATACTTTTCCTCCCGTCAATGAACGAATTCAGTCTTTCTTTGCCTGACAGCACCGCTTCCCTGGCAAAGTTGAACCGAAGTTATTTCTCACACGAGGCAGAGCAGGCAAGACCGGGTTACTATGCAGTTGCTCTTGCCAACGGAGTTGATGTGGAGCTGACTGCCACACCCCGGTGCGGTATCCAGAGATATACAGCAGCAGCTGATGGCATAATGGGTGTGCTTGTCGATCTCGGCTTTGCAGTTAACTGGGATAAACCTGTTGATTGCAGTCTTGAATGGGATGGCAGCTCCCTGTCCGGCCGACGCATTTCATCAGGATGGGCTGAAAAACAATACCTGTACTTTTCATCGCTTTTCTCAGCCAGACCAACCAGTGTAATTTTTATAAAATCAGGCAGGCAAGCTGAAGGCGGGTCCGTTGAAGGCACAAACATTGCCTGTGTTCTGGGATTTGATCTCAGGAAAGGCGATGAGCTGATTGTCAAAACAGGAATTTCCGCCGTTGATGAAGCCGGTGCAGCAGGTAACCTTGCGAAGGAGATGCCGGGCTGGAATTTCGACTCTGTTGCTGTGGCTGCAGCACAATCATGGCAGAAAAAGCTCAGCGTTATCCAGGCCGGTTCTGCTGATTTAACCACGCTAAGAGTTTTTTACACCGCTCTTTACCATACCATGATCGCACCGAATCTGTACGCGGACGCTGACAACAGGTATCGCGGTACAGATAAGGGAATACATACAGCCACAGACTTTACAAATTATACTGTCTTCTCGTTGTGGGACACTTACCGTGCAGCTCACCCGCTTTTCACCATCACTGTACCGGAGTTGGTGCCTGATTTCATCAATACCATGCTCAATATCAGGGATCAGCAGGGCAAGCTGCCTGTATGGTCGCTTGCAGGCAATGAGACCAATTGCATGATAGGATACCATGCCGTGCCGGTAATAGCTGATGCCATACACAAGGAAATTACAGGATTTGATTATAACATAGCCCTGAGTGCATCAGTACACTCTGCCGGTCTGGATTTCAGGGGGCTTGATCACTACCGTAAATACGGTTACATTCCTTCTGAGCTCGAGAATGAGTTAGTGGCAAAAACACTTGAATATGCCGTTGATGACTGGTGTATTGCGCAGATGGCCGGTGACCTGGGTAACAGTGATCTGGCTGCTTCCTTCCTGGACAGATCAGGGAACTACCGGAATATTTTTGATACGTCGATTTTCTTTGTCCGCGGCAGGATGAGCGATGGCAGCTGGCGTCCCGGCTTCGATCCGCTTTATTCCCACCACACCAATTCAGATTTCACGGAAGGAAACGGGTGGCAATATACATGGCTTGTACCTCATGACGTTGAGGGACTGATATCACTTTTTGGCGGCAGGGGCCTCTTTGTGCAGAGGCTGGATTCCCTGTTCAGTGTGACAGAGGCAGTGAAGGGTGAAAACGCTTCCATGGATATCAGCGGACTTATAGGACAGTATGCGCATGGTAACGAGCCTTCTCATCATATTTCATATCTCTTTTCGATGGCCGGAGCTCCAGCAAAGACAGAAACTATGGTCAGAAGGATCATGCGTGAGATGTACACTTCAGAAAAGGATGGCCTGTGCGGTAACGAGGACTGCGGACAAATGTCAGCATGGTATGTCTTCTCAGCTATGGGCTTCTATCCGGTTAATCCGGCTGACGGGAAATTCATCCTCGGCAGCCCGGTACTTGACAGAGCAGAGATCAGGACAGGCATGGAAAGAACCTTCATCATAATCGCAGAGAATAACTCTCCGGAGAATGTCAATGTCAGCGAGGTGTTCCTTAACGGACAGAAGCTTGACCGTAACTATATCACCTATAGCGAGATAATGGCAGGAGGGGAGCTCAGGTTCAAGATGAAATGAACATTCTGCCATGTTTCTGTTAATAATTATCATATATCACTAATTCAATTATTATTACATTTGTTTCATTCTGGTGCTGCCGGTTTTTTTACCGGCAGTGAAAAGGGAACCCTGTGAAAATCAGGGACAGTACCCGCTGCTGTGAAGCCTGTTCCGCCCTTTTGGCGGTTCATTACAGCCGGAAATCCCGCCACTGTCCGCCAACTGGCGGGCGGGAAGGCCCGGCTAGTAGGGATGAGTCAGAAGACCTGCCAGAACGTATCCTGCTGAAGGAGCTTTCGGGAAGAAAAGTTATGGTTAAGAGGTCAATTGCCTATATCATCCCGTCCGTATGGCGCCGGTATATTATCCCGGCAGCATTGTTGGCATTCCAGTTCGCTCTGCCCACATCTGCTGTGGCACAGGACATGTTCATTGACGATACTGTGAATATTTCAGCTGTCACTGTCACTGCTCCCGCTCCGGTGAGACACTCTGCCTACAGTGTCACAAAGATAGACTCGGTCACCCTCATGCGTTACCAGGAAGATGATCTTGCTACCTTGCTTAAGTCAGTCAGTTCCATACCGGTCAAGCGTTACGGCATTAACGGTCTCGCATCGGTTTCAATGCGTGGTCTGTCAGGAAATCATACGCTGGTCACATGGAACGGCCTCTCTGTAACTGCTCCCGGACCGGGGCAGATCGACCTTGCAATAATTCCTGTCTTTGCAGCTTCATCGGTGCTGATAACAGCAGGCGGGTCTGACCTGCAGGATATCACGGGATCAATAGGAGGAAAGATAGACTTGCTGTCAGAACCGTCTTTCCGGGATGGCACAGAAGGATCGCTTAACCTGAGTGCAGGCAGCTACGGTGAGTATGCCACATCACTGATTTTACGGTCAGGCAATGAAAAAGTCTCCGCAAACCTGAGTTTATGGGGCAGCAAAGCGGACAATGATTTTCTTTTTGCATACGACAGTTCATCTGACGGATCTGAAATGGAGACAAGAACTAACTCTGCATCAGCCTCCGGCGGTGTCATGACTGATCTTGCGTTTCGTTTTACCGGCTCAACGCTTACCGCGCATTTCTGGTATAATGACACTGACCGCGATCTGCCGGGGCCGGTGACGACAGAACAACAGGATTACGGAGAGACACAGCGTGACAGATCGGTCAGGAGCGTAATAAAATATTCCGCCTCTCCCGGAAGACTGACAACAGAAATTACCGCAGGTGAATCCTACGACGTAAATCTTTACAATAATGAGGCTTTTAGCATTACCGGCGACAACAGGTCGGAAATATACATGCTGAAGACTTGCCTGGGATACCGGATCAATGATAAGGCAGATGTCCTCTTCATTGCCGGAGACGAGTACCAGAGAGCTCGCGCACTCAATTATGAAACAACATATGTGCGTAATGTTTTTTCATCATCACTGGCTGGCAGGTACAATCCTGTCAAGAGGCTTAAGCTCATTCTTCAGGCAAGACAGACAGTCGTTACCGGGACAAACACGATGCCGGAATTTACAGCGGGTGCCACATACCTGCTTTCAGGAAACGGTAAGCATGTCATAAAAGCCAGCATAAGTCAGAACTCGAAACTGGCTTGTCTGAATGATCTGTACTGGGTTCCCGGGGGAAACCCTGATCTCATGCCAGAGAGATCGGCAGGAGGCGAGGCAGGGTACTCGTTCTTAACCGTTGCTAAGTCAGGCATGCGTAACACTATCGACATCACGCTGCACGGCTCCAGGGTAAATGACCTGATTCAGTGGGTGCCGGGAGAAACCGGCCTTTGGTCTGCAGAGAATGTAAGCAGTGTTAATGTAACTGGAATAGAAGGAAGGGTGGGTGCTGAGATACCTGTGAAAGATGGTAATATAAATGCTTATTTAAACTATTTCTTTACCCGTTCGGTTGTCGCCTCTTCTGATCTGCCAGATGACCCCGCTCTGGGAAAACAACTGATCTACACTCCGCTTCACCTTCTGAATATTAATATGAATGCCGGGTGGAGATTTGTCAGAGCCGGTATCACAGCTGCATACGAAAGCATGAGATATACAACCTCAGACAACAGTGAATGGCTGCCTGAGTCTTTTCTTGCCGATGCAACCCTTGGCGCAGTGTGGAAAATCAGCAAGTCACTTATGACTTTTGACCTGAAAGTGAATAATATTTTCAATACATCTGCTGAAAGCGTTCAGTATTACCCGATGCCCCTGAGAACTTACACCCTGAGAATGAGATTAACTTTCTCAGGCAGAAATGGTGAATGATGAAAGACCTTTTCAGACTTTGCATCCGTTTTAAACGTTATCTGATCTGAAGCAGATTTTGACTATTTTTAGCCCGCTAACGATAAAAGGTTGAAAGCCAGATTCATTATATCAATCCTGATAATGCTTGCATCCGTTTCTCTGAACGGGCAGACAGAGTATGAAGCCGGAGCAACCGCTCTTCCCCGAAGTTTTTTCGTGGTATGAGTTAAATGTCGATCCGGCACAGGTTGAGATCATGCGCTCGCTTGACCAGCCCAAGGACCAGCCTCTTCAGTTCGCTATACCTGTTCAGGTCAATCTGACACCGGAAAAAGATGGTTTTACGGTAAAAAGAGGAGGTGAGACCGTATGGATCATGCCTGTGTCATCAAAGGGAGCGCTATCGCTGAATATGATCCTTTCTCCGTACAATCTGCCCGACGGGGCTTACATCTATATCTATGATCATAATCACCAGGTGCTAAGGGGGGCATATACAAATGACAGTGGCAGTGATATAGTTACCATGCCATTGCTGCCAGTTCCGGGTGACAGGATGATACTGGAGTGCCATTTCCCCGGGAAGGTCATTCCCGCAGGGGCAATAGGAGTAAAACAGGTTGCTCATGATTTTGCCGGTTTTTTCGGTCTTACAGACACGAAGGATACCTATTTTGGCCGCTCAGATGATTGCGAAGTTGACATAAAATGCTCCACCAACGCCAACTACCTGAGAGCATCACGCTCCGTGGTACGCCTTCTTGTGGCAGGCGCGGAACTGTGTACCGGCGTACTCGTGAACAATACCGGGAGTGATTACAAAGCCTATGTTCTTACCGCGGAGCATTGCATAAGTAACGCATCCCAGGCTTCCAATACCATCTTTGTATTCAATTACCAGAGCCCCTGGTGTGAAGGGCAGGATCTTACAAACATGCACTCGCTTAGCGGTTCCCTCCTGAGAGCTACCAATCCTGATATTGACTTTACCCTGGTGGAACTCAATCAGTTTCCTTCACTGGTGTTCAAGCCTTATCTATCAGGATGGGACGTGACAACAACAATTCCGTCCAATACATATACCCTGCATCACCCGGAAGGTGATGTAATGAAGATATCCATTGACGATAACCAGCCTGTATCTGCCTCATACCCGGTAACAGGATATGTGGAAAACGGATTCTGGCGGATACTCAGATGGGATACTGGCACAACTGAGCATGGCTCGTCAGGAGGGCCGCTCTTTGACCAGAACGGCAGGTTGAGGGGCACACTCACCGGAGGAGCTGCAACATGCGTAAGTCCTGCAAACGACTATTTTGCCAAACTGAGCAGGATGTTCAACATTACCACTATCACCGGGACACACCTCAGACCGTGGCTTGACCCGTCAGCTTCCGGAGCGACAATCGCCAACGGACGTGATCCCTACGGATATAACCTTTCGAAGTCCGATACACTTCAGAATATCCCTGCAGGTGATGCAGGCAGGACAGACGGGTATGTATTTCCGGGATTTGGCTATTCAACAGGGCATAACCCGGACAGCCTGGTAAGATATGCTGAGCATTTTGCTTTTACCGGGACCGGTGAAATAGCCTGGGTGCATCTCCGGGTGGCGGTATCATCATATCTCTCGGAGACTGATTCAATAAGGGTTTTTGTCTGGAACGGAGGTGCACAGCCCGGGGCAGTCATCGCATCACGACTGATTAAACTGAGGGAGGTAAGGAATGATTTTGACCTGGAGGTCGATTTCGGAAGAACGATCGCTGTTTCAGGCTCTTACTATGTCGGTTATGTTATTTACTACAAAAACAATCTTTCCCAGCCCCAACCCCAGTTTGCTGTGGAACACTCAGCGCCATACGCTCTCTCAAGCCAGAACACAGCATGGTTCCATAACGGAAGCAGCTGGAAGCCTTTCACTCAGCACCCGTCCTTTCCTGCCCCGGTCTCCCTGGGAATAAGCGTTATCATGGTCGAGAATTCAATACTGAACGGTATTGATGACCCTGCTGCGGACCTGTCTGCGCTGAATGTGTTTCCCAATCCCTTCAGCAACAGCATATCATTCAGCATTTCGGAAATTAACGTGACATCCTCGTCACTGACCATATATGATCACTCCGGCCGTGTAGTATTTGCGGCACTTTACAAGAACATCTTCCCCGGTGTTCTGTCCCCGGAACTTCCGGCACTTGCTCCGGGAATATATCATTACAGTCTTGTCAATGATTCCCTTACATACACGGGTACACTGATAAAAATGGACACCAGGAGATGAGACTTTGTGTAACCCTTTTAACATCGGTTTTATTTCTCTTTTCATGTGGCAATGGTAATCGCCCGGCAGACAGCAGGCTGGTCAAAACCACTGCTTCCGCATACACGGCATCACGCTTCCGGATTGACCATTTTCAGGGATTTAAGAGGCTTACAGTCATTGATCCGTGGCAGAACTCAAGAGGTAATGAACTGGTATACTATCTGGTACCTCATAATGTGCAGCTGCCGGATACAATTTCAGAGTCACATGTGATAAGAGTCCCGGTGACGAGAATGGTCTGTATGTCGACAACACACACTGCAATGCTGAGGGCTCTTAATGCAGAAGGGATCATCGTCGGAGTTTCCGGTACCGGACTCGTATATGATTCTCTCATTCTCGGCGCTGTTGCCAGTGGAAGGATACACGATGTGGGTTATGAGGGCAATCTTGACAAGGAGCTGATCGTTTCACTCAAGCCTGATCTGCTCATGGCTTATGGCGTTGGAGCTTCTTCGGCTGAGTATCTGCGCAAGCTTTCAGAGATGGGGGTGAAGGTCATGTATAACGCTGATTACCTTGAGGAGCACCCTCTGGCGAGATGCGAATGGATAAAGGTCTTCGGGCTGCTTACGGGCAGGGAAGCGAAAGCTGACAGCCTCTTCCGGGAGGTATCTGCTGCCTATTTCAGTCTGGCTGACGAAGTCAGCGCTGCTGTGAAGGATCGTCCTGATGTATTGCTTGGAGCTCCATGGGAGGATGTTTGGTACATCTCACCTGCCAATTCATACATTGGCAGGCTCATATCGGATGCCGGCGGGAAGTATCTCTTTGATGATCTTACCGAACCTAATTCAGTACCGTATGCCGTGGAGGCAGTCTTCAGGCGTGCCACGGAAGCAGATCTGTGGCTCAATCCCGGTACGGCAGAGAGTCTGAATGACATAGCAGTTTCGGACCACAGGATGACCAAACTGCCTGTATTCGAATCCGGAGGCATATGGAACAACAGGAACAGGATGACTTCCTCAGGAGGAAACGATTACTGGGAGGGTGCCGTGGTTCATCCTGACCTCCTTCTCAGGGATATAGTGTCAATACTGCATCCGGAACTGTTGCCCGATTACACGCAAATCTATTTCAGGAGGCTGGAATGAGCGGAAGAACATCACGGTTAACGCTTCGTCTGATCATGACAGGGTTGTTCTTCCTCATGATACTTCTCTTCGTGGCGGATTTGTTGCTTGGCAGTACACAGCTTGCAGCCGGTGATGTGATAAAGTCGCTTTTCGGTCATGGAACACCCCACGGCGAGATCATCGTCACGCAGTTCCGTCTTCCCAAGGCATTAACTGCAATCATTGCCGGCGCTGCCATGTCAGTGAGCGGGCTGCTGATGCAGACCCTCTTCCGCAACCCTCTTGCAGGCCCTGATGTTCTTGGTGTCAGCTCCGGCGCCGGCCTCGGCGTTGCTCTCACGGTTCTTACAATCACCCCTCTCTTCAGCTTCGCACCTGGAAGCCCGTTGCAGGACTGGAGCCTCATACTGGCTGCTTGGGCCGGCGCCGGAGCGGTGATGATGGTCATCATGGCTGTCTCGGCACGGATGCGTGACATAATGACCGTGCTTATTGTTGGCCTGCTCCTGGCCAGCGCCATTTCTGCAGTGGTGAGCCTGCTGCAGTATTTCAGCAACGAGGCCATGCTTAAGACCTATGTGATATGGACGATGGGTAACCTTGGAAACATGTCATATACCCAGATAAGAACACTGACAATCGCAACCCTGGCAGGTATGGTTCTGGCCTTTGTGATGATCAAACCCCTGAACGCCATGCTGATGGGCGAGACCTTCTCCAGGACGGTAGGCGTTAACATGAAAAGGACGAGGATCATTCTGCTTGCCTCTGCAAGCATCCTGGCAGGAAGTGTGACTGCGTTTTGCGGCCCGCTGGCATTTATCGGTGTGGCCGTACCTCATATAGCGCGCATTATTTTCGGGACTACCGACCACCGCACACTGATGCCCGGTGCGGCCTTATCCGGTGCCGTGATCCTTCTCATAAGTGACATGATCTCGACATCGCCGGGCGGTGGACAGATAATACCTGTCAACACCGTCACATCACTGATTGGAATACCTGTCGTACTGTGGATAATTATCGGCAGGACCGGGCTTGGGAGGAAATTCTGATGCGTACAGGAAGTATAATAGCAGAGACGGTTGACCTGGCCATTGGGTATAAGACCCAGGGCAAAAGCACCACAGTAATGGATCATCTGTCGCTTACAGCTCACCGCGGGGAACTTGTGGCTCTCATAGGCCGTAACGGCACTGGCAAGAGTACCCTCCTCAGGACTATGGTGGCACTCCAGCCTTCACTGCACGGAGCCGTCATATTGCAGGGGCAGGAAATCAACACCCTGAAAAGCTCCGGCCTTCCAATGATTGTAAGCTTCACCTCAACTGAACCCATTGCGCTGCGTAATATTAAAGTGCGTGAGGTGGTTGCCCTGGGACGCTTCCCTTATACAAACTGGATTGGGTCACTTACTGCCGGTGATGAAAGCTCAGTCAGTGATGCGCTTGAGGTAACTGGCCTGACGGCGCTTGCTGACCGCAATATCGACAATATCTCCGATGGCGAGCGACAACGAACCTTTATAGCACGGTCACTGGCGCAGGATACGGATCTTCTGGTAATGGACGAGCCTACAGCATTTCTTGATCTGCCGTCACGTTACAGCATTGTCGGTCTCCTGAGGAAGCTGACAAGGGAGAAGGATAAATGCGTGATATACTCAACTCATGACCTTGATACGGCTATCAACGAGGCTGACAGGATATGGCTGATGACAGAGACAGGTATTTGCGAGGGTGCGCCTGAAGACCTGATGCTTTCCGGGAGGCTTGCCAAAGCCTTCGAAAGCCCCTTGCTCTCTTTCAGCCAGACAGGTGGTACCTTCAGTTTCGTGAGGGAGAAACTGGTACCGATAGCGCTTGAGGGTACGGGGGTTGTCAGAAAACTCACGGAAAGGGCATTGTGCAGATGCGGCTACAGGATAGAACAGGATGCTACCCTGAAAGTAACAGTGAGTCAAACAAAAGAGAGTATTGAATGGGTTATCATAAACGGCTTACATAAAGAGCATTATACTTCTTTATATAACCTGATAAGTCACCTACCGGCCGAAGCCCTTGACTGATCCTCAAATTTTCTGTAGTTATCGATAAAGGGGCCAATATCCTGCACCGCAAGTCGTTTGGCGATTATTCTTTTATCCCTGTCAAGGATATAGATCAGTGGAGTGGACTCGACATTATAGAAGTAATCAAAACGACTCAGGCGCTGGGGGTCCCAGCCGTTAATCCAGCTCAGACCGTGATCGGCAATGTATTTCTCCCATTTTTCCCTGTCAGACTGTGTGCAAACGGCAAATACATCAATTCCTTTGCCTCTGCTTTCTTCATAATATGCTTTAAGCAGGGGGGTAGCCTCTTTGCAGTGACCGCAGTCGGGCTCCCAGAAATAGACAATCGTGTAGTCTGCCTTCACATCGTATAGTGAAACATAGTAACCTGCAAATGAGCTCATTACCATCTCAGCGGCTTTTTTGCCTATCAGGTTTGGCCGTAATCTTTCAACCCTCTTTTCAAGATCTGAGAGATACTCTGCTTTTGCCCATGGGGCTTTTCCTGCCAGATATACACTGTCAGCAAGATGTACCACCACAGCGTCATGGCCCATGATCTCGCTGGTGGCATACCTGTTGAGGAGCCAGACCGCAACATACTGGAACATGTCTTTATTCCTTCCGCTAATATAAAGTACCCTGTCGGCCTCCTTATTGATCGAGTCAGGCATCTGGATCACCACCTGCCCGAAGAACTGATCAAGCTTTCCGGCAAGAACAGGACTCCGAATAAGTCCGGGTTGGGAGAAATCAATGTTGTCAAAGAAATGGTCCTTGTAATACAAATAGGACCAAAGACGCGATACGGAATCAGGGTTAGCTATGCCTGCAGGCACAGCGGGGACGATTGATTCAACAGGGATAATTGACAATGCTATTGCTCCGAGGAGCGTTCCCCTGTTTTTATCTGCCGTCTCATGAAGGTATTGTTTCATTCTCTTTTCCTGGTCGCTGACCTGTTGCTTCAGTGCGGCGGTCTCACTGCCCGAGGGTGAGGCAGCCCTGAGCCTTTCGCTTGCAGCCATCGCTTCCTCCTGCAGTGACTTCCATTTCTTCTGGTATTCAAGGAAGCGGTCATTTTCTTCAGAGCCCCTGAACACCAGTGTGCCGGCAGGATCGTTAATATTGCACGATATGTCAAAATACTGATCCTCCCCGGCAAGAAACTCAAAGAAAGTGTTCCCGGGAAAAACAATCATATAAACACCCGGTGCAAGCTTTTCAATGCCTGTGAACCTTCCCTTGCCTGCTTTATCAGTACTTAAGCTGTCTTTAATATATTGTTGATTGCCAAGATGATATGCAAGTCGTATTTTTGTCTCTGACCCTCCGTTCAGGGTGATGCCAACCGAGTAGCCAGTCTGTCCGCAAAGCAGTGTAAAAGCCTGCAGTGCTAAAAGCAGACTTAATGTAACGAAGTACTTGAATTTCATATCGGAATAGCTATCTGATGCCTTTCAATACAATTTTCCTGCCAGATCACAATTAATGGTTCATGTCTATTCTGAGTATTTCGGCATAACCCGGTGTGGTTATCACTGCTTTCAGAACAAAATTGAAACGGTTCAGGTCAGTGCACAGGAAAAAATCGGTAGGGGGACTGAAGGCGAGGTTTGCAGGATTGAAGAACCGGCTTCCAGGCCCGGTTCTAAGGGCATTTATTTCGTCAGTTATGTCCACCTCATTTCCGCTAAGTAATTCACTTATATACCTGGCGCACAGAAGGTCTTCCCCGGCCGATTCCGTCGCTCTGTATCCCATTGCAACAAGAGTGACCTTTTCCGGGTTCAGCATGCTGATATATGAGGCAACCGCTCCGGCATTGACCAGCCCGGCGCCCAGTATCTCGGTAGCGCCTGCAGCGCTCAGGATCCCATTGGTGCCTGCGGTCGTGCAATGGATCATTGTTTTTCCATTAAGGAGGCCTGTCAGCATCTCGGTGGGACTGTTGCCCATGTCAAAACCGTCCGGCTTCTTTTCTTCACGCTCACCTGCAATAATTGTTTCTCCCCTAAGTTTTTCCCTAAGAGCGAATGCTTCGGCAGGGGTGGCGACATCTATCAGACGCTTTATCCCGCTGTCAAATGCATAGCAGGCAGTGCTGAAGGCCCGGAATACATCAATTATAACTGTTACACCCTCAGCCTCTTGTGCTCCTCTTATGAACTCTTTTGTGGAGATAATCATCTTGCTGTTTTCAAAATGTGAAGATAATAATAGTGTTTGAAGATCATTTGTTAAATTTGCAGTCCGGTATAAATCATTGAAAATGAAGAACCCCGTTAAATGGATCACCCAGACATATAACAGCATACGAACGGATATCTGGAAGACTCCAATGGACAGACTGACCGGCAACAAGGTCTACTGGATACGCCAGGTACGTATTATTTATATGGTTTTCAAGGGTATAACCAGGGACAACATCTACATAAAAGCCTCCGCCCTTACATTTTTTACTATACTTTCTGTAATCCCTCTTATTGCTCTGGCATTCGGTATCGCCAAGGGATTTGGGTTGCAGGATGAGCTCAGAGCCCAGATCATAATGCAGTTCCACAACCAGGAACAGGTAATGGCATGGATACTTGATTTTGCAAATAACATGCTTGAGGAGGCCAGCGGCGGGTGGATTGCAGGTGTTGGTATTGCCCTGCTCTTTTATACTGTAGGCCAGCTGCTTAATTATGTTGAAACCACTATAAACTCAATCTGGCGGGTGGATGAGACGAGAGTATGGTATCGCAAAATGACTGATTATCTTGCGATTATCATAATGGTACCGGTGATCTTTATTGCATCGAGCAGCGTCACTGTTCTTGCCAACACCAAGCTTAATGATATGCTCAGCCAGTCTGAAATGCTGGAAGTGTTCAAGCCGGTTGTCTCATTCCTGGTACAGCTTATTCCATTTATTCTTCTTTGCATTTTGGCCACTGCTGCCTTCCTGGTGATGCCTAACACCAGGGTAAAGATCAGACCGGCCATCGTTGCGGGGTTGATCACCGGCATTGCCCTGCAGTTGCTTCAGATCCTGTATGTTCAGTCACAGATGGGTATTTCCAAACTCGGTACCTTGTACGGCAGCTTTGCAGCCGTTCCGCTGCTGATGATATGGGTACAGGTGACCTGGGTGGCACTTCTTATGGGGGCTCAGCTCTCTTACTACATGCAGAATATAACCCGTTATGAGTTTGAATTCGATGTACAGACAGTATCTCCAAAACAGAAAAAAAGACTGTCGTTGCTTGTGATGCATTGTCTTATTGATGATTTCATCAAAGGAGTTAAACCAAGAGCCCCGGAAGAGATTTCTCATGATCTGAGCCTCCCGGTCAGAACGGTACACGATTGTCTTGACCAGCTGCGTGTTTCGGAACTTGTGACCCAGTTATGGGATGAAACGGATGACCGTTACGTTTATCAGCCTGCTACCGATATAAACCGCATGACCCTTTCATTCGTCCTTGAAAAGATGGAGAGTGCAGGATCAATTCATAAAATTGTCGTCAATAACGCTGATTACAAGAAGATCGATCTGGCGCTGAACAAGTTTGAGACAATGATATCCTCATCAGAGACCAACATCCTCCTGCGCGACATTTAGCCATCACTTATTGCGGAAGGGGGAAAGACGGTATCTTCTTACAAACCTTATCAGTTCATCAAGCGAGCTCCATTCGTCAAAGAGATAATGGGGTGCATCAATTATTATCTGCCTGGTCTCAGGATGTTCAGACCAGTAGCTGACAAGGTTTGGTGCCCTGAAAACCCGGTCTTCCGATCCTATCAGCGAGTAATCCCAGACAAAGCCGGTCTGTACAGGCTCCATCATTCTGTTATAGAGCCATCGCAGTTCATCATGCAGCGACTTTACAGACCTCGACGGTATATTCTGCCTGTTCATCTCGAAACGGCTCCTGGTGCCAAAAACCCTGAGGTAAAACTTGCCCATGCTATAATCTGAAATGTTGTCAAGTGTTGCCTCGAATATCTTCAGTGGTATTCCGTATTTATCATCAGCTGCCACTGGCGTACCGTTAATGGCGATGGTCAGGTCAGGCCGGATGCCCATCTTCCGGCTGTAATATTCTGCTGCCCACACTCCAAGTGACCATCCGATGACAGTCACCCTCCTGTAGGTTTTCATCTCCGGAAGAATTAGGGGCTCGTCAGCTGAATAATTATAATAAAGTATGAAATCAAATTTGTCATTGCAGAGATTCGAGAAAGCCTTTTCGTCAATGCCCCACGTACCAAACAGAACAATCAGTTCCCTGTTGTTCTCAAATCGTCGTAGGAAAGTTTTCATCGGCAGGTACAAAAAAAGAAAGAGGAGAGGGTTAATGTGGGACCTTAAGGAACGGGCTTATGAGATAATCCCGGAATCTACTGTCTGATAAAAGGAAGTGACCTATGGTAGTCAGCCTATAGGTCCATGTGAAAGTCAATGTCTGCAATACAATCCTATCGATTCCCACGAGTAACCCTTGCTCTCCTCTTTTTATCTTAAGCAATAGCTTGACACAAATATAACAAATTATCTGACATAATGCAAGTTTTTGACGAAATTATGATTCCCGGTGACTAATGACGGGTTGCTATTCTCATTATCTTTTCTTAATTTTAGTCGGAATATTTGGATCATTACTTACCCTTACTATAAACATTTTTCCGTATGATTCCTGAAATTATCAGTATCAGGCATGATGATGGCTCCGGCTTCAGGGCTGAGTGGATCGACAATGAAAGCAGCTTCCTGCATATCCATCCTGAATACGAGATTGTCCTTAACATCACCGGTAACGGTACCCGTGTCGCAGGTGACTCTGTGGAGATCTTTGACCGTTATGACCTCGTTATTTACGGTCCTGACCTCAGGCACTTCTGGAACTTTTACAGGAAGGATGACAACGACAGGGGTAATCATGCCATCATGTGTCATTTCAAGCGCGAATCGCTTGGAGAGTCACTGCTCTCGCAGTTTGAGACGGTGCAGTTGCGCCGTTTGCTTGATGAGGCGCCCAGAGGGGTCTCTTTTACACCTGAGACAGGCATGGCTGCCGAAGAGCCAATGCGACGCATGCTGACTGAAACGGGGATGAAGAAGATTGTCAGCCTCTTTCAGCTTCTGGAGATATTGTGTTCAGCTGAAAAATACAAGCTTCTTTCAGGAGAAGTTCCTGACAGCAGCCACGAAATGACAGACAGCCGCCTCACAGACGTCTGCAGTTTTGTCAGGGAGAATTTTTTCAGGCCCATACCTGTAAAAGAGGTTGCTGCCATAGCGCAGATGAGTTCACATTCGTTCAGCCGCTTCTTCTCACACAGTACCGGCAGCGGCTTTGTTGACTATGTTAACCAGGTAAGGACGAACAAGGCCTGCTATCTTCTTCGCGAGACAGACCACCAGATAAACGAGATCGTCTTTGAATGCGGATTTGCCACAGTATCAAACTTCAACAAGCAGTTCAGAAAGCACGCCGGCATGTCGGCACGCGATTACCGGGCACAGTACAGGAGCTGAATAACCCAGACCTGTTTTTTATCCCTCCGCGCTCCGGCGAATGATCTATTTCATTATGAAAAACGAACCGGAATGCTAAATTTGCCTCCGGATGAACAGTAAAACACTTAAATCATGGGAATGACAATCACTGAAAAGATAATTGCATCTCATTCAAAATATGATGCAGTAAAACCAGGAGACATTATCGATATAAGTATTGATGCACGCGCAGCGAGGGATTTCGGCGGTGCCAACGTGGTAAAGAACCTTAACGATTTCGGCCTGTCGGTTGAGAACCCAGCCAGGACACTCTTTACATTCGATTGCAACCCAACAGGCTCGGATCAGAAATATGCAGTCAACCAGCACATCTGCAGACAGTTTGCACGCAATAACGATATCAGGGTCTATGATATCAACGCCGGTATAGGTACTCATCTTCTGATTGAGGAAGGATACGTCTGGCCCGGCGCCACGGCCGTATCGACAAACTCGCACGCCAATATCCTCGGCGCTGTGGGTGCGTTCGGGCAGGGCATGGGCGACATGGATATCGCCGCTGCCTGGAATAGCGGCAAGGTGTGGTTCAAGGTACCTGCCTCGGTAAGGTTAAACCTCAACGGGGAGATGCCGGCAGAAGTGACCGCCAAGGATGTGATACTTAACCTGCTGAAGATCTACGGAGCCAACACCCTGTTGGGTTACAGCATTGAACTCTATGGCGATGCCGTAGATAAAATGACCCTTGACGAGCGCATCACAATAGCCTCGATGGCCACGGAGATGGGCGCTATAATAATCCTCTTTCCTCCCACAAAAGAAATAACAGACTATTGCCGTGCCAGGTCCAGGGAGCCGTTTGAACCGGTTTTTGCTGACCCTGATGCATCTTATGCGATCACTGCAGAAATCGACGTGACAGCGTTCAGGCCAATGGTATCAAGACCTGGCGAGCCGCATGATACAACAAACGTCAGTGAGCTTCCGGTCACCAGGATAGACTCTGCCTTTATCGGAAGCTGCACCAACGGCCGTATCGAAGACATGAGGGTCACCGCCGGTATACTTAAAGGAAAAAAAGTCGCTCCCGGTGTGGTGCTGAAGATAGTCCCTTCAACAGACGAAGTGTGGAGAGAGTGTCTTTCTGAGGGTTTCATTGAGATCTTCAAGAATGCCGGAGCACTCGTCTCCAATGCCGGGTGCGCAGGCTGCGCTGCCGGGCAGGTGGGACAGAACGGCAAGGGTGAGGTGACAGTCAGCACAGGCAACCGTAACTTTCCCGGCAAACAGGGACAGGGAAGCGTTTTCCTCGCTTCACCTGCCGTGGTGGCCGCATCGGCTCTGGCAGGTTATATAACGACCCCTGACGCCATCCCCGATAAACCGCTTAAATTTGAAAAGTCAGCCGCACAGCCGGTGACACCAAAAAGCAAACCTCCGTCAGCAGTCGCCGAAACCCCGTCCGTTATCAAAGGCAGGGTTTGGGTGATTCAACGCGATAACATTGACACTGACATGATCTTCCATAACCGCTATCTTGCCATAACCGATATACGCGAGATGGGACAGTATGCCTTTGATAACCTCGAGGGGTATAAGGATTTCTCACGCAGGGCACAGTCGGGCGATATTATCATCGCCGGGAAAAACTTCGGCAGCGGCAGCTCACGCCAGCAGGCAGTGGACTGCTTTATCTCGCTGGGGATACAGGCTGTCATAGCAAACTCCTTCGGGGCTATTTATGAACGTAACGCCATTAACGCCGCCTTTCCTGTTCTTACTTATGATTCATTCGAAAAGATAGACCTTAAGGATCAGGATGTAATTACTGTTAACCTGCTGACCGGCGACGTGGTCAACGAACGCAATGGCCTGACCATGAAAATAAATCCGTTCTACGACGCACAGCATGAAATTTATTTGAAAGGTGGCCTGCTGGGAAAAATTTAAACATCTGATTATAATATAAAATATGAAACCACAAACATTCATTGAAAAGATACTTGGCGCCCCCGAGGGAGCCGTTGTCTTCAGAAAACCTGATATCATCCTTACCCACGATAACACCTCGAGCATATACCAGACCTTCCGCAAGATGGGAGGGGCAAAGGTGTTCAACCCTTCACAGATGCTGGTGGTGCTTGACCACAATGCTCCGCCTGCAGATGCAAAACTGGCTACACAGTACCAGGACATACGTAATATAGTCACTGAGCAGGGTATCATCAGGTTTTATGATTCAGGGATGGGGATCTGTCATCAGCTCATGTCATACCATGCACGGCCGGGGATGATTATCGTAGGGTCGGACAGCCACACCTGCACCGCAGGTGCCTTTAATGCACTTGCAGCAGGCATTGACCGCACCGAAGCCGCAGGTATATGGAAAAGAGGTGAGACGTGGTTCCTCGTGCCTCCTTCAATGAGGATTGACCTGAAAGGCAAACTGGGACCTGGAGTAAGCGCAAAGGACCTCTCCCTGTGGATAATAGGAATGCTGGGCTCCGACGGCGCCAACTACATGTCAATTGAGTTTCACGGCGAGGGTGTCTCCACGCTGAGCATCAGTGACAGAATGACGGTAGCCAACCTGGCATCGGAAATGGGAGCCAAGAATGCTGTCTTCCCTGCCGACGATGTTCTCCGGAAATATTCAGGCGAGGCAACAGCGGGGGTGTGGGCTGATGAAGATGCCGAATACAATTGCCGGGTATCAATTGACCTCTCACAGGTCTTTCCGCTTGTGGCTGCCCCCCATAACGTCGATAACATAAAATCGGTTGCATCGGTAGCAGGCACGGTGGTGCATGAGGGCCTTATCGGCACCTGTACCAACGGCAGGATCGAGGACCTGATGACTGCCGCAACAGTGCTGAGAGGGGAGAAGGTAAAGCCTGGATTCCAGCTTCATATCATTCCCGCTTCAAGGGAGATCTATCTGCAGGCAATAAAGGAAGGCATCATCTCCGATCTCATCGAAGCCGGCGCAAATATCCTTAGTCCGTCATGCGGTCCCTGCCTTGGCACAGGACAGGGTATTCCGGCCAGCGGTCATACTGTTATCTCCACCGCCAACCGTAATTTTCTCGGCAGGATGGGTAACAAGGAAGCCTCTATTTACCTGGCTTCACCTGCCACGGTGGCAGCATCAGCAATAACAGGTGTCATCACTGATCCGCGAAAGGTCAAAGGAGCTGAGGTCTATCCTTTCCACCCGCCCCAGAGTGCCACAAATGTCATTAAGGAGGGAGAGAACAGGAAAGAGGGAAATATATGGAACTATGCCGATGTTGATAATCTCAACACGGACCAGATGTTCGCTGGCAAGCACACCTACAGCGTTATGAGCTCTGATGCTGCTGCCATACTACCCCTGCTCTTCAGCGACTTCGACCCGTCATTCAGCAGTAATGCCCGGGCCGGTGACATCATCATCGCCGGCGACAACTTCGGCTGTGGCAGCTCACGCGAGCACCCTTCCGTAGGACTGGCTCACCTGGGTATCAGGGCTGTTATAATCAAGTCTGTGAACCGCATCTTCTACAGGTCATCCATCAACCAGGGACTTCCGCTCATAGTGCACCGTGAGGCCGTGGAGGCGTATAAACCCGGCGACAAGGTCGAGATTGACTTTGACAAGGGATCACTGACAGTTGGCAGCAAGAAGTTTACATTTGAGCCTCTTCCTCCGGAGCTGAAGCAGATCATAGAGAAGAAGGGACTGGTAAACTGGATGAAAAATGCCTGATCTGTCTCCCTCGCTGCCATACTGTTGGGAAACGGAAAAATGTGATTATATTTGCGGCGGTTTTTTTTAACCGCTGAACGGTTCCGTAGCTCAGTTGGATTAGAGCAACAGCCTTCTAAGCTGTGGGTCGCGCGTTCGAATCGCGCCGGAATCACAAAAACCCTGGACAGATAATTACGGTAGCTCTTCATGAGCAAACAGTAATTTCACCATTCGTAAAGACCAGGGGGCAGAATGAGAACTATAAACGTCAGGTCTATCCTGAAGATTTCAGGACTTATACTGATAATCACTTCGGTTTCCTTCCTCTTTTGTGTTCCCGTTGCCCTTATCTACTCAGAACCTTACACTCCTTTTATTCTGGCATCCGTCACAACCCTTATACCCGGATTGTTGATCTATTTCTTCATCCGGAGCTCCTTACAGGAAAAGGTGACAACAAAGGAAGGCTACCTGGCTGTCTCAGTGGGCTGGCTTACATTGATCTTTGCCGGAACGCTACCCTATATTTATAGTGGAGAAATAAAAGAATATATCAACATCCTGTTTGAGACAGTGTCAGGGTTTACAACCACCGGGGCTTCAATATTAACGGATGTTGAAATTTTGCCCAAATCGATACTTTTCTGGCGCAGCCTTACACATTGGATAGGGGGTATAGGCATTATCCTGCTGGTTATAATTGTTCTGCCAAAACTCAAAGTGGGGGGTTACAATCTTTTTTCACTTGAATCTTCCATTAAGCAGAAGCTTCTCCCTAAGACCAAATCAATTGCCAGAGTAATACTGTTCATATACCTGGGCATAACAATATCAGAGATTGTCCTGCTCACTCTGGGCGGAATGGATTTGTTTGACAGTATTTGCCATTCATTCGGTACGGTTGCGACAGGAGGGTTCTCGACAAAGAATACAAGCATTGCAGGATATTCTCCCTATATTCAGTATGTTATAGCCCTGTACATGTTTCTCGCTGCCACCAGCTATATTGTCTATTATTACATGGTTAGAAGAAAATTCAGGCAGATTGAGAGTAATGAGGAGTTCTGGTTCTATATCTTTTTCACTACTGCAGCTACTGTCTTTGTTACCCTTGTACTTTTGGGCGTTACAGAGAGACCATTTGAAGAATCTTTTCGTCATGCTGTCTTTCAGGTAGTTTCACAGATCTCATGCACGGGATTTGCTACTACAGATTACACGTTATGGCCGTATGCAGGCATTTTCTTTATGTTTCTTCTGATGTTCGCCGGAGGTTCGACCGGGTCAACGACAGGAGGCATCAAAATGGCAAGGCACCTTATCTCACTGAAGAACCTTCGCAGTGTGATCGTCAGGCTTCAGCATCCAAACGCTGTTGCGCTTGTAAAACTTAACGGCAAGATCGTGCCTGAAGATATTAATCATTTGATGACGGTATTCATTCAGCTGTATCTGATCATCTTTGTGACAGGTACACTTATTATGGTTGTCTCAGGCGTTTCAATCCAGGAGTCAGCCGGCGCTGCCGCAACCTCAATGGCAGGCATTGGTCCGGGACTGGGTGCATCGGGTAATATGGGGAATTTTGCCCATTTCACCATTACGGGAAAGCTAACCATGGTTGCTCTGATGTTCCTCGGCCGTCTCGAACTATTCCCTATTATTGCGCTCTTCACCAGGTCTTTCTGGAAGAATTAGCCTCCAATTCGCTTCATAGAAATATTTTTTTTCAGAATATATCTCTTTAATGATACATTATTAAAAAATACCCATTACATTTGCGCCGTAATTTAAAACAACATCAATGAACAAAGGAATTGTTAAATTTTTCAATGAATCCAAAGGATTTGGATTTATCAAGGACGCCAACTCACCAAAAGAGTATTTTGTGCATTCATCAGGTCTCATCGACAGAATCAAAGAGAATGACGAAGTTACATTCGATCTCCAGGAAGGTAAAAAAGGATTAAATGCCGTTAATGTGAAACTTGCATAGTTGAAAATATAATGCACATTTAATGACCTTGGTCCCGCCTTTACGGCGGGACTTTTTTTTTGTTATTGCCGGACAATGCGCGTGTTAGTTCTTCACAGGATAAACTTATAATCATCAGGATGGTTTTATATTTAATGAAAAATCTCAACTGAAAACGATGGCGGGGACATATCAAAACTCAGAAAAATTACCTGTGCTGTTCATCGGGCATGGCAGTCCCATGAACGCTATTGAAGAAAATGAATTTACAGAGAGTTGGAAAGAGGTCGCCGGATCGTTTCCTGAACCGAAAGCAATAGTTTGTGTATCAGCACACTGGGAAACGAAGGGGACTAAGGTTACTGCGATGAGAATCCCGGAGACCATCCACGATTTCGGCGGTTTCCCAAGAGAATTATATGAAGTGCAATATCCCGCACCGGGAAATCCGGAGCTGGCAAAAGAAATTAAAAGCCTGGTCAGTTTGACAGACACCGGTCTGGACGAATCATGGGGACTTGATCACGGATCCTGGAGTGTGCTGAGGCGAATGTACCCGGCTGCAAATATTCCGGTAATCCAGCTGAGCCTGAATTACCAGCAACCTGTTCAGTTTCATTATGATCTCGCCAGTGAACTGGCTCCGCTCAGGAAAAAAGGAGTCCTGATAATCGGCAGCGGCAACATGGTACACAACCTCCGGCTGGTCAGCTGGGAGAATTTGAATAAACCCGGTTTTGCTTTTGACTGGGCCGCCATGGCAAGTATAAAAATGAAGAACTTCATCATGTCAGATGATCATGCCTCACTGATAAACTACCGTTCACAGGGAAGGGAGTTTGAGCTTGCCATCCCTACTCCCGAACATTACCTGCCATTGATTTTCGTTCTGGGGTTAAAAGAGGAAGACGATACAGTAAAACTGTTCAATGATAAGGCTGTCGGGGGTTCCCTCATGATGACTTCGGTCAGGATCGGGTAGCCCGCCGTGCTCTGTTTGCCTGCAAGTTAACCCTGCAGTAAAAATCTTTTCTCCGCAAACCTGCGGATAAATGACACTGTCTCATCAATTCCGAGAAGAGAGGAGTTAACACACAGGTCATATGACTGCGCCGCACCCCAGACCTTTCCGCTGAAATAGCTGTAGTAATCCGCACGTTTTTTATCCATTTTCTGGATAAATTCTTCTGCTTTCTCTTCACCGATATTCTGAGCAGCAACAACGCGCCTGATCCTGTCACTCATGTCTGCACAAATAAACACCTTCAGGCACCTGGGATGATCCTTGAGCACATAATCGGCGCACCGCCCTACGATTAGGCACGATTTCTCGCCGGCAAGCCTGCGTATGACTTCGCTCTGGATCTTAAACAGCGTCTCGTTACTCAGATAATAATTCGGAGTAGACCTCATCCGTCAGAAAGCCCCTCAAATCCAGCAATCCACCGAACAGGCTATGTGTCTTTTTCTCATCAGCCTCTTCGAAGATATCTTCTTTTATACCGCTCTCCTGCGCCGCAATCCTGATCAGTTCCTTATCAAAGAACAACAGGTTCAGCTGGGCCGCCAGCTTGTGACCTATATCCCGGCCTCCGCTTCCGAGCTGCCGCCCGATGGTTATGACATAATTCCCTTTCATGACAGATAATTTATGCAACATTCAAATTTACACCTTAACATTCGATTAATTATACTGTTCTGTCAGCAAATATGCCTCAATAAGTCCTTACAGAACGTTGAGTCACAGCGACATCAGCATGGAAACGCCAACACCAGAGGGCTAACCGGATACCTGAGGTTTTATAAAATTGCATTATCTTAGGGTGTCATTTTCAAAATCTGAAAATAATTATATGCAGAAATATATCCTTGCCCTTGACCAGGGAACAACCAGTTCCAGAGCTATTGTATTTAACAGCAGCGGATTACCAGTTGCCGGCGCCCAGAAGGAGTTTACACAGCATTTTCCGGAGCCGGGATGGGTTGAACATGACCCCGGCGAAATATGGTCGACCCAGTCAGGTGTTGCTGTCGAAGCAATGAACAAAGCCGGAATTGAAAGCTCTGACATAGCTGGAATAGGCATCACAAACCAGCGCGAAACGACAGTTGTCTGGAACAGAAAGACAGGAAAACCAGTGCATAATGCCATCGTATGGCAGGACAGGCGGACATCAGACTATTGCGACCAGCTTAAGGAGGAGGGACTTGACCAGGTTATCGTTAAGAAAACCGGACTTATTGTTGACGCATATTTTTCCGCTACCAAAGTCAGATGGATCCTTGAGAATGTCACCGGGGCACGGGCTCTGGCAGACAGGGGTGAGCTGGCCTTCGGGACAATAGACACATGGCTGGTATGGAACCTTACTGACGGCAGGCTGCACGTAACGGATGTATCGAATGCTTCAAGGACTATGCTCTTTAATATTCACACGCTGGAATGGGATGAGGAACTTCTCAGGATATTTGACATTCCGGCAAGCATGCTTCCTGAAATACGGTCTTCGAGCGAGATCTACGGATTTACCTCCGGCACATTCACGTCACAGATCCCCGTCGCAGGTATGGCAGGAGATCAGCAGGCCGCACTCTTCGGCCAGATGTGCATTGAGAAGGGTATGGTTAAGAATACCTACGGAACAGGGTGCTTCATGATGATGAATATCGGAACCAAACCGATAGAATCAAAAAACAGGCTTCTTACCACGGTGGCATGGAAGATAGGTGACAAGACTGAATATGCCCTTGAAGGGAGCATTTTTATTGCCGGTGCCGTGGTGCAATGGCTCCGTGACAGCCTGGGGGTTATCAACTCATCAGCGGATGTTGAAAACCTGGCGGCAAAGGTGAAGTCGGGCGAGGGTGTTTATTTTGTGCCTGCCTTTGCCGGATTGGGAGCCCCTTACTGGAATCAGCATACACGGGGAACGATCACGGGACTTACCCGGGGTTCAACAGCAGCACATATTGCCCGTGCCGCACTCGACAGCATTGCCTACCAGACACTTGATGTTTTGCTTGCGATGAATAGCGATTTAAATATAAATATCAAGGAGTTAAGAGTGGACGGCGGCGCTACGGTCAACAACAGTCTCATGCAATTCCAGGCTGACCTGCTGCAGACTCATGTGGTGCGTCCGAAGATCACCGAGACTACCGCTCTCGGAGCTGCATACCTGGCAGGACTTGCAACAGGATTCTGGAGTGGACTGGGAGAGATCAGGAAGCAGTGGCAGATAGAACGTACATTCTTGCCGGCAATAAAACCCGAAGAGACGGTTTCTCTGATAAAGGGATGGAACCGGGCCGTCAGGGCAGCCAATGCATGGGCTGAAGAGAAATAGTTCTCAATTTTTTTTTTTATTACGTTTACATAGTTAAACATTTCAGATGAAAAGAACCGCTCTTCTGTCTGTCCTGTTTACAATGCTGTTATGCCAGTTCACCAGGGCACAGGTGGCTGACAGCACAGATGTCTATCTCATTACCTGTGCACCGGGCGATGAAACCTACTCCATTTACGGGCATAACGCACTGCGTATCTGTATAAGGGGCACTGATATTGACAGGGTTTACAACTGGGGCATATTCGACTTCTCTACTCCAAATTTTGCATTCCGCTTTGCAAAGGGAAGACTTGACTATATGCTGGGCTCATATAGCTATGATACTTTCATTCACGAATACATCACCGAAGGGCGCGCTGTATGGTCTCAGACTCTTAATCTCACCACCGCCGAGAAAGAGAAGCTTTTCGCCCTCATAAACGAGAACCTTAAGCCTGAGAACGTTAAATACAGGTATGACTTTTTCTTTGACAACTGTGCCACACGCATCCGCGACATCCTTGTTGCTTCAGCATCAGATACCATCATCTTCCCTGTGAAGGAGAAGCAAAAGAGCTTCAGGCAGCTCGTTGACCCCAACCAGAAGGTTTTACCATGGATCGATTTCGGTGCTGACATGCTTCTCGGACTGCAGGCTGACAGGAAGGCTTCACCGGCCGATGAAATGTTCCTTCCGGCCTACCTGATGGAGAACCTGGCCGCGTCTGTTATTGTGCATGACAATAACCGCGAACCGATTGTCGGAGAACCTGTCACCGTCGTTGACCTGCCGCCGGCATCACCCGCGGGACCGGCGTGGATGCCGCAGCTTGTCTTTTACCTCGTTCTTCTTTTTGTCATACTGGTCACCTTTATTCCCGGCAAGCCGTTACCGGGTCGTCTGACAGATATTGTTCTATATATTATCTATTCCGTACTGGCCCTTCTGCTTATATTCACCAATTTCTTTTCCGAGCATGATGCCCTCCATTTTAACCTGCTGATCCTCGGTATCAATCCGCTGATTCCGGTGCTGACGGGCTACATCCTGGCAGGGAAGAAGGCAGTCATGCTCAGCAGGATCGCACTCATCATTTCATTACTATGGATTCCGGTGTCTCTTATTGCAGGCCAGGGCATTAATCCTGCCCTTATACCACTAGTGCTGATAATCATGGTACGCCTTTTCAGACACTCCGGGTTCGGCAAAGACCTTTAACACTTCTTTAACAATCTTTAACACAATATTTTAATATATGAAATGATCTTTGCGGATGTTTTTCCGCAGAGTAGAAACAACACAATAATTACTATGGAACACACAACTGATATCAGGCTTCTGAATGAGAAGATCGAAAAGGAAAGTGCCTTCGTTGATCTGCTGAGGCAGGAGATAAACAAAGTCATTGTCGGGCAGCGTCATCTGACTGATTCACTGCTCATAGGACTGCTCTCCAACGGTCACATACTGCTTGAGGGAGTCCCCGGCCTGGCGAAGACGCTGGCCATAAAGACCCTGGCTTCGATCATTGATACGAAGTTCAGCAGGATACAGTTCACCCCCGATCTCCTTCCGGCTGACCTCATCGGGACGATGATATATAGTCAGAAGAAGGAGGAGTTTGTTGTCCGCAAGGGCCCGATATTTGCCAATTTCATTCTTGCCGACGAGATCAACCGCTCACCGGCAAAAGTGCAGAGTGCGCTGCTCGAGGCAATGCAGGAGAGACAGGTTACCATAGGTGAAAGCACCTATAAGCTTGATGAGCCATTCATCGTCCTTGCCACACAGAACCCCATCGAGCAGGAGGGAACCTATCCGCTTCCCGAAGCCCAGGTAGACAGATTCATGCTTAAGGTAGTGATCACTTATCCTGAAAAAGAAGAAGAGAGGATGATCATACGTGAGAACCTGGCAAGTGAATTCCCGACGGCAAAGACCATCCTTAAGCCTGATGATATCCTGAGGGCACGAAGCGTGGTGAGAGAGGTCTATCTTGATGAAAAGATCGAAAACTATATCCTTGATATCATCTTTGCCACCAGGGAGCCCGGGAAATTCGGACTTTCTAAATTCTCTCCGCTGATTTCATACGGTGCATCCCCCAGGGGAGGCATTAACCTGGCACTCGCGGCAAAAGCATTCGCCTTCATAAAGAGAAGAGGCTTTGTTGTTCCGGAAGATGTACGGTTCCTCTGCGCTGATGTGCTGAGACACCGTATAGGACTCACCTATGAAGCCGAAGCCGAGAATATAACTCAGGACCAGATAATTACAGAAATACTTAATACTGTAGAAGTTCCATAGGAAGAATGAAAGGATCACTGACTATATTATTGCTTCTCATTTATTTCTGCTCTGCCGGGGCACAGGATTTCATCGGCATGAATGAACATAGCATCAGGAGGATCATGTCAGAAAAGAACCCCGGCTTGACAATAGACGAAAAAGTAAAGAACGAAACATTCAGGTACCTTAAATACTCCTCCGGAAACGAGAATGAGACCTGGGTTATTTTTATCGATGAAAAGGGAAAATGCAGCGGGGTAAGGGTAACCTGTGACAACAGTTTTCTTGCTGACAGGAGAAAAGAACTCGACAGCCTCTACAAGCCGGCGGAGAAAGACAGATGGACACACAGGTCAGGAGGTGATGAAATTTGCATAAGTCTTAAAGACGAGACGTGGTTTTTCACAATAACCTACCAGAGAACACAGCAAAAGGGGAAAAGTGGAAACGACAGAGCTGCTTAAAAAGGTCAGGAAAATCGAGATAAGATCGCGTGGTCTTACACGCCAGATCTTTGCAGGGGAGTATCACAGCGCTTTCCGCGGGAGAGGCATGGCGTTCAGCGAGGTCCGTGAGTATCAGTTCGGCGATGACATACGGAGCATCGACTGGAATGTAACGGCACGGTTCGGACATCCCTATGTCAAGATATTCGAGGAGGAGCGCGAGCTCACGGTGATGCTGCTCGTCGATGTCAGCCGGTCCGGCGACTTCGGCACCATATCAGGCACCAAGCGGGAGATGATGACGGAGATAGCAGCAGTTCTTGCATATTCCGTTATTGCCAATAACGATAAGGTAGGCCTTATGCTCTTCTCCGACAAAGTGGAGAAATATATTCCCCCAAAGAAAGGAAGGGCTCACATGCTGAGAATAGTGCGCGAGATGCTGAGCTTTGAGCCGCAGTCGTCAGGCACATCACTCAGTGAGCCACTGCGTTTTCTGACGAATGTCATACGGAAGCGCTGCACAGCTTTCATCCTGTCTGACTTTATGGCACCGCCGTTTGTTGAAGCGCTGCGCATTGCCTCCGGCAAGCACGACCTGGTTGCCCTGAATATCAGTGACAGGCGAGAGAAAGAAATACCTGATGTAGGATTTATACGTGTGACCGATCCTGAAACCGGCACGGAAAAGTGGATAGACACCTCGTCGGCAAGGACCCGGAAAGACTATGCTGACCGATGGAAACTTCACTACGAAACTGTCAGCAGTGCGTTCATAAGCTGCGGCGTAGATGCCGTAACCGTCAGTACAGGTGATGATTACATCAAGCCACTGATTTCACTCTTCAAACACAGATAATATTATGAGAAGAGTGTTTACACTGGTTGCCATGTTGTTGCTGTTCACAGCTGCATTTCCGCAGGATATAGTCGTGAAGTCATCACCTGACACGTCATCCATTCTAATCGGCGACCAGATCGGCTTCTCCGTATCCGCAACAATTCCCTCCGGCATTGACGCTGCCCTCAGCACAATGACAGACACCCTGACAGGTAAAATCATTATTATCGGCAGAAGCGCCCGCGATACCCTCATTTCACCCGATGGCAACCTTACCGTTACAGACAGGTATCTGATAACGGGGTTTGATTCGGGTACATATTCAATACCCCCGTTTTATGCAGAGTACATTTCGGGAGACAGCCTGAAAAGATATTATTCTGATTATTCGTTCCTCAGGGTCGACCGCCCGGAAATCACCCCGCAGGACACCACAGATGTCATTTTTGATATTGTGCCTCCGCGAACGGCACCCGTGACCTTCAGCGAGATAGTTCCCTGGCTGGTCATAGCCATCATATCTCTGGCAGTCATTTACCTGCTGGCAAGATTCCTGCCCAGAAACCCGCTGAGAAGGTTTGTGAAACCACCTGCTCCGGTTGAGCCGGCACACGTGATTGCACTGCGCGAGCTGTACAAACTCAGGGATGAAGCACTTTGGCAGAAGGGCGAGGTAAAGGAATTCTATTCAAGACTGTCAGATATCCTTCGCAGGTACATCGATAACCGTTATGGTATAATGTCTCCGGAACTCACCACTGACGAAACGGTGCGCATGTTGCAGAAGGCCGCGGTAACAACTCATGATCAGATGTCACTGATAAAGGAGCTGCTGTCGCTTTCTGATATGGTCAAGTTTGCCAAATATCTTCCGCAGAGCGATGTAAATGAGAAATCACATAATGACGGAGTAAGATTTGTTGAGCTCACGCGTAAGTCTGAGGTGATCCCTGAGGAGAATAGCGGGAAAGGAGGGAAGGATGCATAATATCGTTTTTGAGAACCGATGGTTCCTCTGGTTCCTTCTGCTGATACCTCTCCTGCTGGCTTATTATATATACCGCCATGGCAAGGTGCATGCTGCCATTAAACTGTCCACTTCCGGTTTTCTGGACGGTGGCCGGAAGACCTTCCGCCACTGGCTCCGGCATGTTCTGTTCGCCCTGCGGCTGATGGCGATCGCTCTTGTAATCATCGTTATCGCAAGGCCTCAGAATGTAGACAAATGGCAAAGCTCCACCACCGAGGGGATAGATATAGTAATGGCGCTTGATGTATCAGGCAGTATGCTGGCCCGCGATTTCATTCCTGACCGGCTGGAAGCATCAAAGAATGTAGCAACAGAGTTCATCAGCGGCAGACCGTATGACCGTATAGGACTGACCGTCTTCAGCGGCGAGAGCTTCACGGAGTGTCCACTGACAACAGATCATGCCGTGCTGATCAACCTCCTCAGAGAGGTGAAGAGCGGCATCATTGAAGACGGAACGGCAATTGGCGTCGGACTGGCGACCGCAATCAACAGGATTAAGGATTCTGATGCTATCAGCAAGGTGATTATCCTGCTCACTGACGGCGTGAATAATATGGGCTCCATCGATCCCGTCACTGCTGCCGAGATAGCAGAGACGTTTGGGATCAGAGTATATACTATAGGAGTCGGAAGCATGGGTTATGCCGATTATCCTGTCCAGACCCCGTTCGGTACGCGGTACCAGAAAATGCAGGTCGAGATTGACGAAGCTCTCCTGAAAAAGATAGCCGATCTCACCGGAGGAGAATATTTCAGGGCTGTTGATAACACAAGCCTGCAGAAGGTTTACGGCGAGATAGATAAGCTCGAGAAATCAAAGATGGAGACCAGGGAACACAGTAAACGAGAAGAGGTCTTCATGCCATGGGCACTTGCAGCAGCCATAATACTCACCCTTGAGTTGCTTCTCCGGTACCTGTTTATGAGAAACATGTCATAATGTAGCGATGGATACTTTCAGATTTGCACAGCCTGATATGCTTTACCTGCTCCTGCTGGTACCGTTGTTCATTTTCATCTGGATCATGGGTAACAGGAGAAGAAGGATTGCCAGGGAGCGCTTTGGCGAACCTGACCTTGTCAGGAGACTGCTGCCTGATTTCTCACCCGGCAGGATGGCGGCCAAGTTCTTCATAAGGCTGCTGGCTTTTATTTTTGCCGTCCTGACCGTCGCAAGACCACAGTTTGGTTCAAGGCTTGAACAGGTCAAACGCGAAGGCGTTGAGGTTATCATCGCTCTTGATGTGAGTAACTCAATGCTTGCTGCCGATATCGCACCTTCAAGGCTGGAGAGGGCCAGGCAGGCAATCACACAGCTCGTTGACCAGCTCAGGGATGACAGGATAGGTCTTATTCTTTTCGCCGGCGATGCATATACACAGATACCGGTCACCAATGACTACCTCTCCGCAAAGATGTTCCTCGAATCGGCAGGACCTGACGCCGTCTCAAAGCAGGGAACAGCTATTGGTGCAGCCATTGACCTGGGAATGAGATCATTCTCACCGGAAAGCGATAGAAGCAGGGCGCTGATAATAATTACCGACGGCGAAAACCATGAGGATGACGCTATGACAGCCGCACGGGCAGCAGCTGATAAAGGCGTTGTAATACACACTATCGGTATCGGTTCACCGGACGGTTCACCAATCCCGGTGAAAACGGGCAGCAGGACTGACTATCTCAAAGACAGGGATGGCAATACGGTAATATCGAAGCTTGATGAAAAAGGATTACAGGAGATAGCGTCACTCACGGGAGGAAGGTACGTGAGGGCTAATAACACCAGCTTAGGACTTAATGAGATATACAACGATATAGGCCGGATGAAAAAGTCGGAGACCGATACGGTAATGTTTACCGAATACAATGACCAGTTTCTTGTTCCGGCTGTGATCATGTTTATTTTGTTGATCATCGATGTGTTTTTGATGGACCGGAAGAACCATCTGTTGAAGCGATTGAGGATAATAGAAACGCATGCAAAAGATTATCAGTCATGACGAGGGGAAGCATCAATAAAGTTATTATGACGGTACTGTGCCTGGTGCTGGTGCATGCCACCCTGCACGGACAGGAGGAACGAGAGTACATCAGAAAGGGAAACAGGCTTTATAAGAAGAGTGAGTATGCCGGGAGTGAGGGTATGTACAGGCGTGCCCAGGCCCAGGATAGGTCTACGTATGATTCAGGCTTCAACCTTGGCGATGCCCTTTACAAACAGGGCAGGTTCGGCGAGGCGGCAGAAGAATTTAAAAGGGCTGCTTCAGGCAGTGCGGATGACTCCCTGAAACAGGCTCAGAGCTTCTATAACCTGGGTAACTCACTGCTGAAAGACCAGAAGTTCGATGAGAGCATTAGGGCTTATATCAATTCCCTGAAGCTGGATCCTGAAAATATTGAGACCAAATACAACCTTGCGTATGCCCAGGATCAGCTGAAGAAGCAGCAGGAGCAGCAAAAGCAGCAGCAGGATCAGCAGAAAGAACAAGAACAAACAGGATGAGAACAAGGATGATCAGAAACAGAAGGACGATCAGCAGCAAAATCAGCAGGATCAGAAGGATCAGCAGGAACAGCAGGGTCAGGACCAGCCGCAACAATCAATAAGCCGTGAAGATGCAAAACGTCTGCTTGATGCCCTGTCGGCAAATGAGAAGGAGACGCAGGAAAAAGTGCAGCGTGACAAGGCTGCCAGAGCTAAAGTAAGGGTGATTAAAAATTGGTAATTTTGACGGCGATGAAAAGCTATATGCTTGCAATGGTTTACCTGCTGACGGCACTTTCCCTTACCGCTCAGGAGATAATCCTTACTGTCGACGCTCCTCAGAGCGCTGCCGCCGGAGAGAGGTTCAGGATTAGTCTATACCGTAAACTCCACAGAAGGCCGTTTTCTGCCGCCTGCCTTTGATCCGTCGTTCACCGTCTCAGGTCCGCAGTCATCGACAAGCCGTAACGTTCAGTGGATCAACGGCCAGATGAACTCCACTTCAACCACCACTCTGATTTATTATGTAGTGGCGTCAACACCGGGAAAATACACTATCGCACCAGCTCAGTATGAATCAAAAGAAAGTTACTGTCAGCAGTTTACCGCTGGAGATAGAAATAACAGCTGGTGGCGCTGCCCCTGCCACGGAGTGCACAGGGTGCCCAGGGCACACAGGGCGTCCGGCAAGGCAGGCGAGACTGCTCCCGCATCAGGTTCTGAATTATCACTTCGTCTTCTGCTAAGCACCAGGGAAGTATATGTCGGACAGCCGGTAACTGCGACACTCAAACTCTATACACGCATCAACCTTTCAGGCATTAACGAACTAAAATATCCTGATTTCAAGGGATTCCTCCGTGAAGACATCGAAACACCGCAGTTGAGAAGCCTTGAGTCAGAAGTTATTGACGGGGTTCAGTACGGCACTGGCGTTCTTCAGCGCTTTGTTCTTTATCCTCAGGTCTCCGGTGAGCTGCGGATTGACACTGTGCACATAACCGCCCTGGTACAGCAGCGTACAGGTGTCAGCGATCCCTTCTTCAGCGATCCGTTTTTTGACAATTTCTTTTCCAATGTCACCACGGTAGCCATGAAAGTCTCAACCAGGCCGGCAATAATAAAAGTGAAGCCACTCCCTGTGCCACAACCTGCAGACTTCCACGGAGCTGTGGGTTCGTTTGAGCTGACATCGTCTCTCTCAAAGACAGATGTGGAGGTAAATGATGCCATGACATACACGCTGACGCTGAGAGGTACTGGTAACCTCAATCTGGCAGGCGAACCGGTTATTAACTTCCCGCAGGGAATAGAAAAATATGACCCTAAAGTGACGGTTAAAAGCTCGGGCACTTCCACAGGCACAAAGACATTTGAGTTTCTTCTCATACCGAGGAACACCGGCACCTTTGAGCTTCCTCCTGTTTCATACACTGTCTTCGATGCCGCTCAGGAGAAGTATGTCACGCTCCGGACCGCAGGATACACGGTAAAAGTGACCGGAAGCACCGGTGCGGGTGACGCTGCAGCGCCGGTCTACGTGCCGGGGGAAGACGTGAAGTACCTCGGGCAGGATATCCGGTACATCAGGAACGGGCAGAGCAGGCTGGAGCTTCTGACTTCACCTCTCGTTTCCAGAACATATTACTGGTTGTGGTTTGCCCTTGCACTGTTTCTGACTGCGGTTGTCCTTCTGCTCCGTCGCGAGCAGATGAAACGCAATGCCGATATTACAGGCCTGCGTAACCGCAAGGCATCAAAGGTTGCACGCAGGAGACTGTCAAAAGCCCGTTCGCTCCTTGATACCGGCAAACCTGAGATGGTCAATGCCGAGCTGGCAAAAGCCCTGTGGGGATATCTCGGCGACAAGCTTGCAATCGCCCTGTCCGATCTCACGAAAGACAAATGCTACTCTGCCCTGAGAGCACGCAATGTGGAAGAGGGACTGATCACTGAACTTGATCTTATACTTTCCGCTACGGAGTACTCGCGCTTTTCGCCCTCGTCGGAAGGGGAGAGCCCTGACGGCTTTATACAAACGAGCAGCTGCACTGATAGGCAAGCTCGATAATGTACTTGACTAAAATGCACAGGAGATGAGGAAAGTTTCTGTTATTTGTACGCTGCTGATTATCTTTTTACTTCAGATCTCGGCGCAGACACCTGAAGAGAGCTATACCCAGGCCGGTCAGCTTTACAGCTCAGGCGACTACTCCGGTGCAGCTGCTATTTACAGGAAACTCTTTGACGATGGCTACAGGAGCGAGGACATGCTTTACAATGCCGGAAATGCTTTCTTCAAAAGCGGAGACAACGCCTCTGCCATTCTCTTTTACGAGCGTGCCAGGCTGATCGCCCCGGCAGATGAGGATATCAACTATAACCTGCAGATTGCACGCAGCAGGGTGACAGACAAGTTTGAGACCGTTCCGGAACTGTTCTTTGTCCGGTGGTTCAATTTTCTTTCACTCCTGACCTCGACTAACACATGGGCTCTGGCAGCCTTGCTGTTATTTATTGCCTCATTGGTGTTTGCCGTGATCTTTCTTACAAAGGCCAGGGCAAGCGGGCGGTTATTATCATTCTGGCTGTCACTGACAGCCCTGGTTCTATCGGTTCTTTTCATTGCCCTGGCGTTGAATAACAATTTACTCATCAATAAGAATAAAAAAGCTGTCGTCACATGCAGTATTGTGACCGGCAGGAGCGAACCCGGCGAAAGCAGCAGCGAGCTTTTTGTCATCCATTCAGGAACAACTGTGAAAGTCGAAAAAGAGCTTGGCGATTACCTGGAGGTGCAGCTGCCTGACGGAAATAAAGGATGGATCAGGGGCGATTGCCTGGAAAAGATCTAGGCCGTTACCACATTTTTTGTATCTTTTCTGCCGGTATGCTATCTATCGGTCCCTGATGAAGGAATTTATTACCGTTTGTCCGCGTAACTGCTACAGTACCTGTTCATTCAGGGTCTTCACCGAAGGGGGAAAGGTTAAACGTATCCTCCCATATGCCGGTAACCTGGCGACACCTGAGGGTCCATGCATAAAAGGTCTTTCTTATCTCGAGCGGGAGTTTTCACCATCACGCCTGCTGTATCCGCTTAAACGGACAAGTGACGGCACTTTCACCCGCATCAGCCAGGATGAGGCACTGAAAATCATATCTGAAAAACTGCTCGACGCCCGGGCGAAGTACGGTCCGCATTCCGTCCTGTTTTATAAGGGCAGCGGCTGCTCCGGCTTAAGCAACGAAATCTCCGGACACTTCTGGAAACGTTTCGGCGGCGCCACTACCACCTACGGCAATCTTTGCTGGCCTGCCGGCCTGGAAGCAGTGAGGCTGACTCTTGGAGAGATTAAACATAACGTTCCCTGGGACCTTGCCAACGCGCAGCTCGTGATCATCTGGGGGAAGAACCCTGCCGAAACGAATGTGCAGGAAATGATACATATCGACAGAGCCAGAAAGAACGGGGCGAAAGTGGTAGTAATCGATCCGCGGAGGACGCTCACCGCAGATAAGGCCGATATGCTTCTCTGCCCGGTACCGGGAACCGATGCAGCCCTGGCGCTGGCTATGGCAAAGGTGATCATTGACAGGCGGCTGACAGATGACAATTTCATAAAGAAATATGTCTCCGGATTTGAAAAGTTTGCAGCATACCTGAATATTACAACGGCAGAGGCGGAAAAGATCACAGGAATTCCGGCTGCCGCCATTGAAGAGCTGGCCATCCTGGCCGGGAAGACAGAGAGGGTTACAATAGTGCCTGGCTATGGCCTGCAGAGGTACACTAACGGCGGCCAGACAATACGCTCGATACTCGCCATCCCCGTCATCACCGGAAAGATCGGCCTGCCGGGCTGCAGCTTCAGCTTTGCCAACCTGCAGAGCTATGTCTTCGATGAGACGCTGGAACCACTTAGTTATTATCCTGATGGTGAGCATGATAAGCCTTTCAGGAGAGCTTTGTCCATGGCTGCATTCGGAAAAGACTTCTTCTCCCTGAAAGATCCCGGCATAGCGGTGGCCTGGATCGAAAGAGGCAATCCTGTCACTCAGCTCCCTGGCAGCAATGATGTCATCAAGGCGTTGAAAACGATACCGTTCAAGGTTGTGGTCGACCAGTTCATGACCGATAGCGCAGCCATGGCTGACATTGTCCTGCCGGCCAAGGGAATGTTTGAACAGGCGGATGTTGTAAGTTCATACTGGAATCCTTACGTGCAATATAAGCCTGCGGTAATCGATTCTCCCGGCGAGGTGATGCCTGAGAGCGAGATCTATTTCCGTCTCGCAGGTAAAATGGGTATGGATGTTACCGGTGCCGGCGGCATTCCTGCACCTGATGAATATGACCGCTGGCTCACTGATCGAATAAGTCATAGCCGATGGTTTCTCTGTCAGCCAGCTGAAAGAAGCACCCTTAATTCCCAAACAGTCAGAGGAGATTGCTTACAGCGACAGGAAATTCAGCACCCCTTCAGGAAAGATAGAACTCTGGTCTGACAGCGCCGCTAAACTGTGGGGTGTTGATCCGCTGCCTTCATACGATCCTCCGGAAAACTTCAATGAAGAGCATCTTCCTTTCAGGCTGATGACGCCATGCATTGCCTCACGCATTCATTCACAGTTCGGTAATCTGGAGGTGATCAGGAGCGTGACAGATGAGCCCGCATGGGATATCTCTGTTGCTGATGCCCGTAAGCTGGGGCTTAAGAGCGGTGACCTTATCAGGGTTTTCAACTCCGGCGGTGAGGTCAGGGGCAGGGTGAGAGTTACGGCAAGGGTCAGGAAAGGCAGTATTGTTTTTCCGAATGGTATCTGGCTTAATGAAGGCGGAGGCGTAAATGCACTTGTCACACCGGCCGAGACTGATATGGGACACGGGGCAGCCTTTCACAACACCAGGGTAGGAGTGGAAAAAGCATTATGAGAAGAGGATTTGATTTTGATGCTGCACTTTGTGTCGCCTGCAATGCCTGCAACGCGGCCTGCATGCTTGAGAACGGGTTCCAGCCCGGCGACCAGGAGCGTGCGCTCATGGAACAGTGAAGCATTGCCTCTCCTCAGTGTGATAAACTCTCGATGGCCTGCAATCACTGTGAGAAGCCTTCCTGCCTGAAGGGATGCCCGGCAATGGCTTACACTCTTGACAGTTCAGGTGCGGTGATTCATCACCAGGACAGATGCATGGGATGCCGTTACTGCACCTGGAGGTGCCCGTATGATGCCCCTAAGATCAATGAGGCAAAAGGTTTCATTGAGAAGTGTCATTTCTGCACTGAGAGAGCTGCTGATGGAGTTGAGCCTGCATGTGTCACGGCCTGTCCCACCGGCGCCCTCCGGATGACAGCGATGGATGAATTTCCGCCGCCAGGCGTTGAATGGTTCCCAGAGACAGGCATCAGGCCTTCTCTGAAGCTCAGGGGAACGCATGAAAGGTCAGGTCCGCTGATAATACCGCTTGAAGAGGATGATGAGGAAAAAAAATCCACCGGTTCCTGTGACCAGACTGATGAAAGAATGGAGCCTGATTATTTTCTCTTTGCTGGTGACAGCAGCATCGGCTTTGATTATCGCATATGCCCTGAATGGTGATGTGCCCGCTGTTAAACTGCCTGCCGTCATGCTTACAGCTGCACTGATAATATCCTTTGCACACCTGGGTGTACGCGCAAAAGGCTGGAGAGCCATACTGAATGTGGCCGCATCTCCGTTGAGCCGTGAAATACTGATGGTCATCCTGACAACGACAATGGCTTATCTTAACTGGCTCATACCGGGAACGATACATCCTTTTATAGTGGCCGGGGTAGCTCTGCTGACGCTGATATCCGCAGACCTGGTATATTTTGCAGCGGACAGGTCAGCGATGCTGAAACTGCATAGCGGCCAGATATTCTTCTCTGGAATCTTTATAGCCTCATGGTTTATTGTGCCCTCAACTGTCTTCCTCATCTTTTCAATGCTGGCTGCCGTCTCGGTCATAATGAGGTACCGGTCGCTTGAAAAGAGTCACCTGATCAGGGCACTTTATTATATCAGGGCACTGTCTATCCCTGGGGTGTTTATGCTGCTTTATCCCGGCAGCAAGATCACTACCGTCATTGCGTTAATAGTTCTTATAGCCGGCATAGCAGCCGACAGAGCCTTGTTTTTTGACGATTTCAATCCTGTCAATATTAAAGAAACAATTTCAGATCATTTCAATACCACGTATGAAGAAGAAAGAGATAAACAGCGCCAGAACGCCGGTATATCGTGATGCCGGATTTGAGTTACCTACTGCCGCGACAACATCTGATGCCTTTGCCGCCGAGACTGATCACGCAAGAGAACCGGATCTCTACATATATTCAAGGTATCGTAATCCGACTGTTGTTGCTGCTGAGGAAGCCGTGATGGCGACAGAAGGCTCCGGATGGGCTCTTCTGGCGCAATCAGGCATGGCAGCAATTGATATAGCCCTGTCAATTTTCCAGGAAGCCGGAAAAAACAGCAGGTGGCTCTTTTTCTCCGAGATATACGGAGGCACACTGTCGTATATCGCCAGTGTTCTTGAAAGACGTCGCGGACTACAGATTGGCTTTTTCAGACCGGATGGCTCCACGTACAATTATGACCAGCTTGAGAAAATGCTCTCTGAAACAAAGCCTGATATCCTGTATTTCGAGACTATTTCCAATCCTCTGCTTATTGTTGCTGAAGGAAGGAGGATCATTCACCTGGCAAAAAAATACGGGGCCAGGGTAATCATTGATAATACCTTTGCCACACCGCTCTTATGGAAGCCGCTCGATGATGGTGCTGACCTGGTCATCCACAGCGCCACCAAGTATCTCTCCGGTCACGGTAACCTAACCGCTGGCGTGATATGCGGCAATGACAATGAACTTATGAAGAGTGCGATAGAGTACCGCAAGTTCGTTGGCCATATGCTGTCTCCTGATGACGCCTACAGGTTGCAGACACAGCTCTCTTCTTTTGAGCTGCGTTTCAGGCAGCAGTGCGAAAACGCTGCCGGCGTGGCAGCGCTGCTCCAGTCGTCACCGGAGGTCGGCAGCGTTCTTTACCCTGGTCTTGAAACCCACGCCACCTATGCTGCAGCTCTTGACCTTACAGGTGGAAAAGGCTACGGGGCAATTGTCACCTTTGACCTTACCGGTAACACAAAAGAGGAAAAGAGGGCAAGACGCGACAGGTTCATTGCTGCGGTTTATCCGGAAATAAGACTGATACCCACATTGGGCGATGCCCATACCATTCTCATGCCGGTGGAGGCTGTCTGGGGTGCCAAATACCCTGAACCCGGTCTGATAAGGATGTCACTTGGATTTGAACCGCAGGAAGAGATTCTGGGAGTTATCAGGCGCGGACTGCGAGTCGTGATCACCATGCTACAGGCTCCATGCCCCTTGCCGTAAGCCATTCGTTGCATTTGCTGAAATGTGAACAGCCGAAGAAACCCCTTGAGGCAGAAAGGGGAGAAGGATGCACTGTCTTAAGAATCAGATGACGTGAAGGATCGATGGAGGCCCCCTTGTTCTGGGCATAATTGCCCCAGAGCATAAAGACCAGATTATCCCTGTTGCGGTTCAGTGCACTGATGGCTGCATCGGTGAATTTCTCCCATCCCTTGTTTTCGTGTGAAAGAGCCTGGTGCGCCCTGACTGTGAGTATGGCATTGAGAAGAAGCACACCCTGTCTGGCCCACCTCTCGAGGTTACCTGATTGCGGCACAGGAATACCGAGGTCTCTCTGCAACTCTTTGAAAATGTTAATGAGACTGGGAGGGAACTCAGTGCCATCAGTAACTGAAAAGCATAAGCCGTGTGCCTGGCCGGTATTGTGGTACGGATCCTGGCCTATGATAACGACCTTTACTCTGTCAAAAGGACAAAGGTCAAACGCATTGAAGATCTTGCCGGCAGGGGGGAAGACCTGTCTCGTACGATACTCTTCCCTGATATACTGTGTCAGAGAAACAAAATATTCCTTGTCAAACTCACTTTTAAGCTTTTCCTTCCAGCTTTCCCCGATCCTGACATCCATAGTACTTATTGCTGCAGAATAACTGTCCAGAAATCTCTCACAGGACTTTCCTGTATACCAGTTTGGGGTCACCGGGCCCGTAGAACTCCCTCAGGGTAGCTTCGAGCTCGTAACCGTTTTTAAAGTAGAACTGTCTCGTCGGTTCATAGAGTGACCGGCCCGAGGTCTCGATCCACAGTATCTTGCCTCCAAGGGATCTGACCCGTTGCTCTGCCTCTTTGAGGAGCAGGGAACCGTAATGTTTTTTTCTGTACTCATCCAAAACGGCGAGCCAGTACAGGTCCCATGAATGGACAGAAGAAGGGTTGGGACCGAAGTTTCCAAAACCGATCACTTTGCCATCATCAATTAGGCGCACCCAGTAATAACCACTCTTCTCCTGGCCTTTGTCAATGGTTTCGTCAGCCAGTGAGAGCGCCACCTCAACCTCAAAATCATAGAAGAATCCTGATGACTTGAGTATTTCTTCAAAAGCGGACCTGTCAGCAGGAGTGATATCGAAAGATATTTCAGCCATTTTGTTACTTATTGAGGTCTTTGATGATATCCCCGATAATATCTTTATTGCTGTAACCGGCGTGCAGGCCTGCAGCGATGAAACCGCTGTCAGGGGAGATGCAGGGATTGGCATTTACTTCGAGCACGTAAACATTCTCGTCGGCATCAACGCGCATATCAACACGGGCGTATCCCTTCAGCCCGAAAGTATGCCAGCAGCCAAACACCGCATCGCGTATGTTCTTCATCAGTCTCGGGCTCAGGTCAGCGGGGAACTGGCGTTTGCTGTTCTCATACTGGAATGTTCCCTCTTCCCATTTTGCCTTATAGCTGACTATCCTGGGCAGGTCATCTGCATAGCCCTCGAAGATTATTTCAGCCGGGGGCAGCATTTCAGGTCCTTCGGGACCAGCCTTAATACTTACATTGAACTCCCGCCCGTCTATGAAATCCTCAATGAACCAGTGCCTGTCGTTTTTGTCCCTGACCATATCCGGCAGAACTCCGTTGAACGTAAAGACAGATTCTTCGGTAATGCCCAACGAGCCATCTTCCCATACAGGTTTAAGAATGTATTTTCTGCCTTTGGTAAGCTCACCTGTTTCGGAGACATTATAACCTCCTGCAACTGGTATGCCATTGGTTTTCATTATCTTACGTGCCAGCACCTTGCTTCCTGTTACAAATGTGGCTTCCACCGAACACCCCGTATACGGTATATGGTGCATATTCAGCAGCGCCGGGATGAAATAAAGTATTTCCGCCTTTTTCCCCACAGATTCGACCAGGTTAAAAACAAACTCGTATTCTTCTCCTGATATCTGTTCTATTTCCCGGAAGAAGTTATCTGTTATACCTCTCAGTGATACATCATAAGTCAAGTTCCCTGAGTGTATTCTCAACGAAATGCACCTGGTCAAGGACATCCAGTTCATCAGGGAGTGCATCAGGAGCAGGCTCATTGTATATAACAAGGCACTTTTTCATCACTATGCAAGGCCGTACCTGTTTTTTGCCGAGTTCATTATCATCTCCATCAGGCTGTCGTACTCCACGCCGTTAAAGCGCGAGAGTATAGGAAGGTCTGAATGTACCGGGTTCAGTCCGGCAAGCGGGTTTGCTTCTATGAAACAGATCCTCCCGTTCCTGTCTGCCTTCATATCAACGCGGCAGCCATCAACGATATTCAGGGCGCGCCATGATGCAAGGGCGACAGCATTGCATTCATCCCTGTATTTGTCATCAATGAGTAAATATTTAACAATATCCTGATAATTCTCCTTTACCTCAACTGAGTAGGGCAGATTATCCTTGCAGATCACCTCCATTCCGCCGATTACTTTTACATCTTTCCCGCTTCCTGTGACTCCGACTGTGAATTCTCTTCCGGGCAGATACTCTTCGATGAGCACAGGCTGATTATATTTCTCAAGCAATTCCGTAACCAGGGTAACCAGGGATTCGCTGTCATTCACGACGCTTCTTGTAGTGATTCCTTTGCCAGTTCCCTCAGCCACCGGTTTGACGAACAGGGGATATGTAAGTGATGAGGCATTTTCAATGTCACTAACCGTCACTGCTATGATCCCGGGGCTTACCGGCACGCCTGCAGCTTCAACCACCAGGCGCGCAAGATACTTATTGAGAGACACTCCCATTACCACCGGTCCGCTGAAGACATAAGGAATTCTGTACTGGTCGAGAAGAGCCGGAACGACCGATTTACGGCCGTCGCCATACAGTCCCTCGGCAATGTTGAATACCATGTCCCATTTCTTCCCTGCCGCTAGTTTTTCGACCAGCTCAAAGACGTTACCTATCCGCTCGGTCTCATAACCTAGTCGTTTAAGCACATCTTCGAGCGCTGCTACGGTCTCTTCCTTGTCAAACTCAGCTGTTTCGTCCATAGTATAACCGCGCTCGAGATACCACGAGCGAAGGTCATAGGTCAACCCGATCGTCATCCCTGTATTACTTTTTGTTAGGGTATGTGTATTGGTTTTTCTTGTAGTTTCTCAGAACCCATTTCTCAGGGCCGCTTTCAACCACATAAGCCGGCAGGATAGGTATCTTTCCTCCGCCGCCGGGGGCGTCAACGACAAACTGTGGCACGGCATAGCCGCTGGTATGACCCCTGAGATTCTCAATTATGTCAATACCTTTTTCTATGGTGGTCCTGAAATGGCTTGAGCCGGGTATCAGGTCACACTGGTAGATATAGTATGGTCGTACACGAATTGTAAGAAGCTTTTGCATCAGGCTCTTCATTACTGCCGGATCGTCATTGATGCCGCTCAGAAGCACAGTCTGGCTTCCCATTGGTATACCAGCGTCGGCAAGCATGTTGCATGCCTTGCGCGTTTCTTCGGTGATCTCGTCAGGGTGAGTAAAATGGACACTCATGAAGAGCGGGTGGTATTTGCGGAGCATGGCAACGAGCTGCGGTGTTATTCTCTGAGGAAGAACAACCGGCACCTTCGTGCCTATTCTGAGTATTTCAATATGTTTGATAGCCCTCAGGTTCGACAGGAGGTATTCAATCTTGTTGTCATTCATGGTCAGAGGATCACCTCCGCTGATGATGACATCACGTATCTCCGTATGCTCTGCCAGGTATCTGAATGCCCTGTCCCATTCACCCTTGGTCAGATGACCCAGCTTTCCGACTGAGTGCGACCTTGTGCAGTACCTGCAGTATGAAGAGCAGAACTGGGTGACGGTAAAGAGTGCCCTGTCAGGATAACGGTGTACGATACCCGGCACAGGACTGCTGGCCATCTCACAAAGAGGGTCAGCCTTCTCGGCATCAGTAATAATCAGCTCGGCACTTGCCGGAATCATTGTCCTGCGAAGCGGAGAACCCGGCTCAGCATCGTAGATCAGCGAAACAAAATATGGAGTGATCCTCAACGGCAGTCTGTTCTTCAGCTTGTTGAGAGCATTAATCTCGTCATCAGACAGAGTCATGACACGTGACAGTGCTTCAGCAGTGGTGAAGGAGTTGCGTAATTGCCATCTCCAGTCATTCCAGGAATCAACATTTGTTAGGGGGAAGTAGCGGCGTATGAATTCCGAACTCCGGTTGCTAACTAAACGATCATGGGATTTGATCTGCGGGAAGATCATGGTACCCGCGCCAGGTTCTTCGTCAGAAGAACAACCCATGAGGGGGCTCTCATTATGAGTAGCCGTAACCTCTTTTCTGTTAGCGTTCATACTTCGGTAAATTGATTTACCTTTTTTTCTTGGTGTTAATTATTGGTTTTGGTTAATATTAAATATTATAAAATTTTCGCTAAGTTATTAAATGCATTATCCTCAGTCATTCTCACCGGCAAAAGATATTAACACTGGAATTTCCGTGCGTTTATACCTGATTTTCATTTTTTTATGGCCGTCGTTTCGGAGTTATGCACAACCTGTTTTTGTGTCATAAAAATGATATCCGGTTTTTGAGGCGCAAACATAAATCAAATTTTAATATGTGGATACTTTTCAGTCATTATTTTTTATTTTTTTTCAGTCATCTATTATTATCGGGAATCGTTGTAACCAAATACCGTGCCACCCTCATTTTCTATTGTCGCTTTAATACTTTTATCAATTATTTCAGATAAAACTTTATCTCAGGCAGATTATTGTTTACACTATAATATATTGTGTCCCTGATCGTAGAAAATGGTGGTAAGGACCATTGACCGGAAGCAACGGTATCAGATAAAGAAAAGTGCCACGCCTGCAACGCTCAATACTGCACCGGCAATCTCAACAGGGGTAATCTTTTCCTTATTGATCCAGAAAGAAGGTGCCAGGATCAGCACCGGAGTTATGGCCATAATGGTCGATGCAATACCAGCCTCGGTGTGCCTGACTGACAACAGCGAGAATGAAATGCCAAGGAATGGACCGAAGAAAGCGCCCAGGGTAAGAGCCTTCATGGCCGGAAGATTTCTCAGAGAGAGGCTCACCTGGCTCCACCTCCTTAAAAACAGTTATAATTATTGAGAAGCCCGCAACACCTGCTATTATCCTTATCTGCGTCGAAGCAAAAGGATCATAACCTTCCATCCCGTACTTGCTGAGGACAATCCCAAGGGCCTGCCCGAGAGCACCAATGAATGCAAAAAGGAGTCCCTGCCGAAGAGAGTTTGAGAGTGAGTTTTTCTCCCTTTACCGGCCTGTTAAAGATGGCAATGGCAATACCCAGTATTACGATGATCATTCCGGCAATCTGGATAAGATTCAGTGATTCACCCAGGATGAAATACCCGAACAAAGCTGCCAGCGGAGGCGCAAGTGTCATGATCAGCATCGCAAACCTCGAACCGATAAGAGGATAAGACCGGAAAAGAAAATAATCACCCAGCACAAGACCGATGATACCTGAGAGCGCCAAGCCATAGCCAGTTGTGAACTGCTGGCATCCACAGGCAATAAATGCCCGCGGATGATGACAGTATAGATGCTTATAAAGACCAGACCCAGCCAGAGCCGCATATATTCACGATAATGATCCTATCTTGCGGCTTGCAGATTCAAAAGCCAGGGCTGAGACGGTCCAGAAAACTGCCACCGCCAGGGCGGCAAACTCTCCGATATGAGCTGTGATATACTCCATTCCCAGGTAAAATTGTCAGGGCACAAAAATATACAAACGGTACAACTATCAATCGGTTTTTGCTGTCTCTGCCAAAATATTTCATAAGAAGATTGTCCCTGTTGCTGCGATTTATTTTTAAATTTGAGTAAACCTTAAAATCAAAACCTATGGATGCAAAGACAAAGGCCATTATTTCACATCTCTTCGGAATAGGATGGCTTATAGCCCTTATCATGAACATGAACAACAAAGAAGAACTTGCCAGCTATTACATACGGCAGAATCTTGGTTTCATTATTATTGCCTTCCTGCTCAGGATAGTTGGATATATACCGGTTCTTGGCACAGCTATCTGGATAGCCGGTGGAATTATTTTGTTCGTATTCTGGTTAATGAGCCTGATCTGGTCTATTCAGGGTGAGATGAAACCGGTACCGTGGATAGGATTGAAATTCCAGGAATGGTTCAAGTCATTCTGATGTGAATAACATATGATAATGCAGGGGTGCGCGAGCACCCTTTTTTTTCATTCGCAGCTGCATGATTAATTCAGGCTTAAGATTCTTAAAAGTCTGTTATCTTTGCGCGGCCATTAAATTAACATGTTGGACAGCACATCAGAGATACTTCGCGATTTTAATCCTATAGGACTTGACGGAACCATGAACGTCAGGTTTATGAGTCGCATTGATACCAAATATGTCTTTCCTGTCAGCAAACTCCCCATTCTGCTTGGTAATGTGAAGTCTTTCTATCATATACTCGAAATAGACAAGCAGAGGGATTTCACTTACAGGACAGTCTATTTTGACACGCCGGAACTCCTGTTTTATAAACAGCATGTTACTGGCAAGCTGAACAGGAATAAGGTGAGGGTCAGGACATACGAGGCTAACAGCCTCACTTTCCTGGAAGTCAAACACAAATCCAATAAGGGTGTTACCTCTAAAACGAGGATGCCAAAGAAAGATAACGATCCCGAATATAATGAGAAATCGCATAATTTTCTGAGGGGGCTGATCGAGACAGATACGGACACGCTTAAAGCGATGATCACCACCGGGTCAACAAGGATAACCCTTGTCAACCTCAGCAAGGCAGAAAGAATAACAATAGACTACAACATTCTGTGGGACAATTTACGAGGCGAAAGGATTGAGATGCCTTTTCTGGCAATTGCGGAGATCAAGAACGGAAAATCAACCTCACAATCCCCGTTTTTTCAGCAGCTCAAGAAACTGGGCATACGCAGGACCGGTTTCAGTAAATATGCCGTGGGAATGTCCATGCTGTACCCCGTAAAAAAAAGGAATGCAATCAAACCAAAGCTTTTACTAATAAATAAGATCAGAAATGAATATTACAGGAACGGCGTTGCCTGACGGAAGCGCCACATCAGCAGTTGAGGCAGCATTCAGTCTTTCCGGAATGCCGGAACTCCTCCTCCGGTTCGGGATAAACCTTGTGGTTATTCTGATTCTTATTCGGTGGCTTTATTATTCTTCCACAAGGAGAAAGGATTATCTTTTTACCTACATCCTGATCTCCAGTGTAGTATTCCTCCTCTGCTACCTGCTTGAGAGCGTGAGTCTTCAGATTGGTTTTGCGCTTGGCCTTTTCGCTATTTTCGGTATAATCAGATACAGGACCAACCCCATGCCCATCAAGGAGATGACTTACCTCTTTCTTGTAATAGGGATCTCGGTGATCAACGCCCTGACGGCCGGTACCGGTATGGCAGAAATTGTGTTTGCCAATATTGCCGTGGTGCTTATCACAATCGGCCTTGAAAAGGTGTGGCTGCTGAAGCATGTCTCATCCAAGACAATTGTTTATGAAAAAATTGATCTTATCGTTCCTGAGAAATATAATGAGCTTATTGCCGACCTGAAGGAGCGGACCGGTATTACCGATATCAGAAAAGTAGAGATAGGGGCTATCAACTTCCTCAAGGATACATGCCGGATGATAGTATATTATGTAGACAGGGGAGGTGCGGTGAATATAGCTGATCAGAACGGATTTATTAAGCCCGATGACAATGATGACGATTAAAAGGCTCCTCATTCTTGCCCTGGCGTTACTCTTGCCGGCATTACTGATCGCACAAAAGGCTGACTTTGGAATCTGGTACGAGGTTAATGTTGAATATAAGATTGTCAAAAAGCTGCGATTCGATTTTGAAACAAACATTCGGACTGATCAGAATGCGTCTAAAGTTGAGAAGTTTTATTTTGAACCAGGACTGAGGTATAAATTCAACGATTATTTTGCTGCAGGTATTTATTACCGCTTCATTGAACAGAGGGAGACCATCGACAAGTCGGAAGGCATTTATGAGTTCCACGCGAGGCATCGCTGGTTCTTGCAGCTTAAGGGCAGTCTCCCCGTCAACCGGTTTACCTTTTCGGCAAGGTATCGCTTCCAGGAGCAGTTTAAAACCTATATCGAAGACCCGGAAGACGAAGTACCTATGTGGGCTCACAGGCTGAGACTGGAGCTGAACTATGATATCAAGGGCCTTCCGCTTGAACCTTACGCCAATGTTGAAATGCAAAGCGAGCTCTTTGTATCCAATGATACAATGATAGAGAAATGGAGATATATTGCCGGTGCAAAATATACTTTAAACAAAAGACACACCGTAGGGCTTGAATATATTTATAATGTAAGCAAGGACACAAAACCTGCTTATATGAATGTCATAGGTATGACATACACCGTAAAACTTTAGAAGATGACAACCATAGGATGGAATACAGAACAAATCGGAGGCCTGAAGGGTAAAGAAGTAATTGTGACAGGTGGCAGCAGCGGCATAGGGCTGGAAGCTGCAAAGGTGCTGGCGGTAAAAGGGGCAGCAGTCACACTGGCGGTAAGGAATGTGGAAAAGGCGAAAAGGATTATCGAAAAGTTCCACTCTGAAAATCCTGATGCAGTAATGACAGCCATGCATCTTGATCTTGCCGATCTGAAAAGCGTTAAACATTTTGCAGATCAGTACCGGAGCAACCATGATCATCTGCATATTCTGATAAATAATGCCGGCGTCATGATCCCTCCGTATCGCAAGACCAAAGACGGATTTGAAAGTCAGTTCGGGACAAATCATCTCGGGCATTTTGCCCTGACATCGCATTTGCTGCCATTGCTGCTAACAACACCTCTTTCGCGGATTATAATTACGAGCAGCCTTGCAGCCCGCAAGGGAAAAATCCATTTTGACAACCTTGACGGCTCACGAGAGTATAATCCGATGGAGTTCTACCGCCAGAGCAAGCTGGCCAACCTGTTGTTTGCCATAGAGCTTCAGCACCGCCTTGGGCGAGCCGGGAAATCAACAATAAGTGTTGCATGTCACCCCGGCATCAGTGTCTCAAACCTCTTGTCACGGGGGTCAGGAAAAGAAGCAAGCCAGGTATTGAAAAAAATGATGAGAATCGTTGCACAGCCTGCCCACAAAGGTGCACTCCCGACACTTTATGCTGCTACTAATCCCGATCTTAAAGGTGGCGAATACATCGGACCTGACGGGCCCGGTAATCGCAAGGGAAATCCCGTACAGACCAGCGAAGCATCAAAGCTCTTCAAAACGGATCTGTCTGAAAGACTCTGGCAAGTCTCCGAAACCCTCACCGGGGTAAAATTTACCATTTAATTTGCAATCAGACCCCAGACCTTCAGTCCACAAAACCCCTGTGCCCTGTGCCCTGAACCCTGAGCCTTATTAGAAAATCAGTGTCAATAACAGATATTTGAACACTAATCCGGCAACAGTAAAGATGACTGCATCGCGGACCTTGTGACGCAGCATCCCGGCTGCCAATGAGATAACAGGCGAGGAGAGAGGCAATGCATTGAACACGAAAATGGCAATATTCCCATACTTTCTCAGTCTGTCCTCTGCTTTTTCATAACGGTGGCGGCCGATGAAATTGTCTATTATCTTGTCGCTTAGCAGGACACCTATTGAATAGTCAATCGCCTGCGAGAACAGTGCCGTCCCCAGCGCTACGGCATTCAACGCTATGATATTAATATCACCCTGCAGATAATAGATAAAGGCGATCTCAACAGGCATAAAAAGGAAAAAGAGATATCCTGCAGCATTGACGATGGCAAAAGACAATAATCCCTCGTCACGTGATCCGTAATAGATATCCCGGCCGATAGTAAGGGAGGCGATCGTTATAGCAGCCGCGACCAGTAAAGACCCAATAATCCATTTGGCAATATCTGCCTTTTTCCATCTCATTTAAGAGTGCCAGGCATTTTTCATAAATATAGTAATTATAATATTACGGATAATTACCAACCATTCAGGCCGGATTCAGAACCAGCCGAAGACGCCGTTTGGAGTGATGCCGAGAACCCTGAACCAGGTTTCACCGGCAATAATAATCAGGAGCCATGCAATTACCATCATAGTTATTCCGAACCTGAAAGTGTCTGATATGCTGTACTGATCGGTCTCATACAGCAACGCTGCCGGTTTGCTGTTAAAGGGCAGGACATATACGTGCTCAATCATGAAAGCAACAGGAAGAGCAAGGCTGATAACACTGAAGCCAAATCTGTTGGCAACTCCTATAGCGATTGGAATGAAGATCATTGCCCTCATTGTTTTTGACTGGAAAAGCAATGCGCTGAATACCATCACGCCTGTTAAAAGTATGTAAAGGAGCCAGAAAGGCGTGCTGGTCCCGATGCCCATCTTATCAAAAATAGCATTCACGGCGATTGAAGGAAGATCAGTGAAATCAAAACCGGCGCCAAGGGTATATGCTCCGGCAGAGAAAAGCATCAGGTGCCACGGTATGTCTACGTCATTCCATTTTACTATGCCTATGCGGGGCAGCAGCGCTATAACAGCGCCTACAAATGCCACAGACGTCGCGCTTATTCCGTGAAGGCGGTCAGTAGCCCAGAACCCGAGGATAAGTAAAAACAGTATTATTGCCTTGATCTCCTGCCTGTCAATTTTTCCCAGTTTTCGTAACTCTTCCCTCAGCCTGTCCATACCTCCCTCGATCTGAGGGAAGTCTCTCCTCCGGTGAAAGAGGGAAATAGATCTTCATGGCGACAATATACCCTATGAACATCAAACCGACCATTATCGGGAACATCGCCATCATCCAGTCGCCAAAGTAAACCCTGCCACCTATCGCACCGCCTATAAGGGCCGCTGCAATGAGGTTAGCGCCTGAACCGGTAACAAAAGCGCCTGCACCAATATTAATGTTGAGAAGGTTCTGGAGCACAATACTGCGACCGAAATTATTTCTCGTACCGGAATGTGCCCCGTATATTGAGGCTATGACCATGAATATTGGCAGAAGGATAGCTGCTTTAGCGGTCGTCGCTGAAATAAAAGCCGAAAGGATCAGGTTAATAACTATAAAGCTTATAAAGATCGACCCGGCGCGCTTGCCGAACCTGATAATAAACCACAGTGCAAAGCGCTTGGCCACGCCTGTTGAAACAAGCATGCTGGCGAGAACAAATGACATGATATTCAGCCACATCACCGGGTGTCCAAGCTGTGCCAATGCTTCTTTCTCTGGCAAAACCTTTGTAAGAATAAGGCTGATAATGATTATCAGCGACGTCAGATAGTTTGGAATCGCTTCAGTGATCCAGAGAACAAGGGCTGCCACAAATATTGCCAGCATCATGATATTCGTCCGCATAAAACCCTCTGCGCCCAGGGTGTCATAGGCCTTTTTGGCAGCAGATGAAATCAGTTTTTCTGAGTCTATATCACTCAGAAAAGGGAGATTTATAACGAATGCAAGCAGGACGAAGCTGATTATTGCCAGGGGAACACCAATGATGGCGAGCCATTTTTCAAATGTGCCCTTGACTTTTTTTGGCAGCTTTTCAATCCTGTAATTATTCATATCCAGAAGGTCAAAACCCTCCCGGTTCTGGATATGGTTATTTACGGACGAATTCATGATCTGACAGATTTTTACCAGCGTTTAAAGGGATTTTTCATCAACATCGAATTGTAATACCTGACGTCTCCGGTAACCTCTTCACCCAGCCAGTCAGGTTTTACAAATACCTCATTCTCATCTGACAGTTCTATTTCTGCCATAACCAGCCCATCGTTCTCTCCGTAAAACTCATCAACCTCAAAGGTATGATTGCCTGACTTAACAAGATAACGTGTCTTGTCAATAACACCCGGCTCACATATCGCCAGCAGTTGTTCAACCTCACCCACTGGTATTTCCTTTTCCCATTCAAACCGTGATGCGCCCGATGCGCTTCCGATACCCTTGACTGTAATAAATCCTTTATCGCCTTTAATTCTTACTCTGACAGTACGCTCAGGAGCTGAGCTCAGGTAACCCTGGGTGATCCTGGTTGCTTTCGCAGAGTATTTTTTAAATTCCCCCTTTACGAGGAATTTCTTTTCTATTTCCTGTGCCATATCATTTTTATTACTGTTAGTTAGCGAGAGGCTTGTTAATCATTCCTATGACCCGCTTGATCGCCTGCAGGTAGTTGATGTTCTCCACACCTTCCAGTCCGATATCTTTAACCGTTTTCTTTATGTCTTCTGTTTCGGTTGATTCAGAGTTGATTGTAACCACCCTTGCACCGTTGATAAGCACCTCGCCATATTCACATATTGTGTTGTTGACCATGTAGCCGAACCTCTGCTTGTGAACCTTAACGGCAGCCAGATCAGGGTGATTATTTACCATGTCCATGAACTCTTCAAATGTATATACATCTTTTTTCAGCTCTGGCATCTTAACCTGAAATGCGGGAAACACTTCGTTCTTCAGAACAGAGGCCTGAATAGGGAATTCACCCTTCATCAGCGGGTTCCACTGTTCCAGTCCTTCAACAGTCTGAACATATGTTTTAATATCCATCTTTCCGTCCCGTATTTTAGTGTTGTTGATATCGTTGGTACGTGAAAGGATATAGATCTCATCAGAATATCTTTCCCAGACCTTCTCAGGCACCGGGACAGAAAACCGCGTCATGCGTTTGGCAGCATTGTCGAAATTCTGCCCGAATGAACGGAACTCAAAACGCGGTTTTGAGATTTCTCCAATTTTTAATTCCTCTTTTGACATCTTCTGTATTTATTATCAGTTAAAAAACAGCAAGTTGCAATGAATGCAACTTGCTGTTTCTGAATGCTATTGATTTGCCGTACCTTTAGTAATGGTTGTCAGGACCTGCCAGTTTGCAGAGCCGTCAGGAAGTCGTCCGTAAGACTGTGTCGCATCAACAGTTGCTGCGAAAGTAAACGTTTCGATAACTGCGCCGTCAGCATTTTCAAACCATACCTGCTCACCGTTACTTGAAAGACCGAAGTTTGACCCGGTTGGATTAGCCGTGGCAGCATCATCTACAGTAATGACATAGTACCCTTTTGCAGCTATGATTGTCCCGCTTACAAAGGCCATTTTTGGTTTTGTGCCGGCGTTCCCTCCGCTGTCATAGATTTTGAAATCACTGATATCTACCGGTGAATTCGAAGCATTATATATCTCTATCCAGTCAAGATCACCTGCCGAGCCCCTGGCAAATATTTCATTCATCAGAATAACCGAAGCCCCTACGGTATATGAACTGAGAGAAGTTGGAGCACCTGCAGGCAGAACACTTATTAGTGTTGCTGAATTCCTGGCCTCAACGTAGTAGGAGACCACTTCACCGGGTGCCCGGGCAGGAATTACAGCGCTGTATACGTTGCCCGCTGCACTCATTGCCAGCTCCGTAAAACTCCCGGTTCCGATCTGATAGTAAAGTTTAACTGTTCCTCCGGCAATCAGGCCATCAACAGTTAAACTTACTGTTACCCTGTCAATAGCACCAGGAGCTGAAGGCAGATGACCAAAATTGCTTAACGACGGAGGTCCTGCGACGGTATACGTAGCAGGAGTTGCCGGTGCTCCCGCGGGAGCATAGGTTTTCAAACTCGATACGTTAGTCACTTCAATATAATATGAAACAACTGACCCGGTCGCCTGGGCAGGAATAGTTGCACTGTAAACGTCTCCTGCAGCAGTCATTGACTGAGATAAGTAACTGCCTGCATCTACCTTATAATAAAGCAGAGCGCTGCTTATTCCCTGAATATCGGTTATTGTTGCACTGACTGTCGTAATATCTGCTGATGTTGGCGCAGCTGGGCTTATAGCCAGGTTCGTAATTGAGGAAAGCGATGACACAGTATATGTTGCCGGTGTTCCCGGTGCGGTAGCAGGTGCGTAGGCAACCAGGGCAATAGCACTGGTGGCTTCCACGTAATAGGAAACAACAGTTGTGGCCACCTGTGCCGGGATAGTTGCACTATAGACATTTCCTGCCGCCGTCATTGTAACATCAGTGTAGCTGCCTGCGCCAGTTTTATAACTCAGCTTAACACTGGTTATTCCGCTTGGATCGGTAACAGTCGCACTTACAAGAACCGCATCGCTTGCTCCCGGAGTGGGAGGTGTGATTGCCAGGCCGGTGATCGATGGAGGGATTGCAACAGTGTAGGTTGCTGCAGTAGAAGGTGCAGTCGATGGCAGGTAGGACATCAAAGCCAGGGTGTTTGATGCTTCAACATAGTAAGAAACCACGCTTCCGGCGCTCTGTGCAGGAATAGTGGCGCTGTACACACCTCCTGCCACTGTCATTGCGACAGATGTATATGTCCCTGCATCTACCTTATAATATAATTTGACTATTGAAACCCCTACGGCATCTGTAACACCGGCGCTGACCGTTACTGCATCTGTGGATTTCGGGGCCAAAGGACTTATAGCCAAATTGGTAATAGCAGGAGGAGTGGCACTGTTCGGTGCATTTTTGGTAGCATTCGTCAGTATTTCCCAGTTAGGCGATCCATCCGGCTTTCTGCCATATGAAGATGTCGGTACCGGCATTGCAGGGAACACAACATCATCAATAACATAACCGGCAGAGCTTTCAAGCCAGACTTCTTCACCTGCACTGCTTAATCCGAAACCGCTCGGATCTGTTGACAGGGGGATGTCAACCACAATAACATAATAACCATGAGCCGCGATGGACGTACCTGCCGGCAGGGTCATTTTGGGTTTTGTACCACTGTTCCCTCCGCTGTCATATATTTTATAACCGCTCAGATCAACTGCGGAGTTTGAACTGTTATATAATTCTATCCAGTCCGGATCAGCAGGAACCCCTCTCGAAAATATCTCATTTATTACTATTGCCGGAGCTCCGACCGTGTAAGCGGATGTTGTAGCAGGAGCATTATCAGGATATACTGAACTGAGATCCGAAACATTGGTAGCTCCTATATAATATACAATTACTGTGCTGAGTGGCTGCGGCGGAATGGCAGCAGAATAAACATAGTTACTTCCGGCAGTCATCTCAATTTGGGTATATGTTGCGTCAGTCGCTACTTTATAGTACAGTACAACGGATGCTACACCTTTCAGATCAGTTATCCTTGCAGTAACCGTTACATTATCAGTTGCCCCCGGAGCAGAGGGAGAGGTGGCAACTTCGGTTATCGTCGGAGGGCCTATAAAAACCGGGTCTTCCACGCAACCATTTAAAAAGGCTGCTGACAGAACGAATATCAGTAATATAATTCTTGTCTTCATATCTTATCTGTTAATGATTAGGTATTCAAAAGATTAAAAGTCGATCTCAAAACGGACACTTAACATGCTGTAGTTTTCACCGGCTGTTCCGGCATCATCGATAACGGTTGCCGGATTCTTTGTCAGATTTCCGTCGATGTCATAACCTACGAACAGCTTGCCTCTTCCGTTTGCATAACGGTCATGATTCAGGTATGCGTAGTTTAGCATGATCTTGACATTGTCGTTGGCATGATAGTTAAGTCCGAATGTGTATCCTTCACCTGATCCGCCCATAACTCCTTCCATGCTGCTGTTAAGGTCCAGAAAATCGTATCTGAAGGCTAATTCAATATCACCCCAGTCTTTCCCTCTTGTGGGCTGGGTAAATTCACCTTCACCGATATTATACTGATACTGGCCTCCGAAAAGAAGCCAGCTTCCAAACACATAGAAACCGCCGAATTTCTCTGTCCCGAGATCATCTTTCCTTGTAACATTATTTATAATGTACTCACCCTGGAACCTGAGGCCCTTGTAGTATCCTGCAAGCTCAAGACCACCGAGAATCGCATGATCAACATCTGCAATATCATCACTGTCAATGTATTTCTTCCTGTTGATGGATGTAAGAGATCTTGTACTATAGCGGAATGACCCCGGTATCTCAGCATCTGTGGTCGGTGTCCGGTATGATGCGGCAACACCCAGGTGCAATCCTGCATCGGGATTACTATAGAATGGCATTAAGACCATTCTTCCGGTGAATGAGTAGCCTTCATCCACACCCAGATCCTTGTTGGCATTTTCAGAGAAGACTCTCTCCTCCAGTCCGCCTATCGTCTGGAAATGTACTCCTGCATAACCGACAAACCAGTTCTTCTGATAGGAAGCCATTGTTCCTATATGGCGCGAAGGGGCAAAAATGGCAACCACATTGGCTCTTTCAATGAAGGTGAGATACCTTGATGTCGTAGTCATTTCCATTGAGAAAGGCTCCTTGAAGTTACCTGCCCTCAGAGCAAGTCCTCCCTCTTCAGTATATTTTTTAAAGTTGTACTCAAGATAGGCGTCCTTGAGTTCAAGTTCTGAATTGGAAATGTCCATGTCGAATTCTCCGTACCAATGATCGCGGAAGAAGGTCTTAAATCCGAAACGGGCCCTGCGGATGGATGTACCGTTACCTATCGGATTGTATGTATCACCGAAGAAAACAGCACCGTCTGCCTGAACACGCACGTCAGTCCAGATCCTTGCTCTCTGATCCGCGGTTTCAAATACCAGAGTACCGCCTCGTCTTTCAACAACCATTGGCGTCCTCTTAACGGCAACACCATACTGATTATAACGAACAGTGTCCTGATCCTGCCCGAAAATCACACTGCCGGTTGTCATTGCCATAACGGCAACCAGCATAAAACTGATTAGTTGTGGTTTTTTCATAATTGTTTGGTTAAATGTTATTTATAAATTGAGTTAGGTTGGCACCTTTACCAAGTCCAAGCTTTTTTCTCAGGCGATACCTGTTGATCTCAACGCTCTTGGGTGAGATGTTGAATAATGTGGCTATCTCCTTTGATGATATACCAAGACGCAGTAAGACGGCAAGTTTTAAATCATTCGGGGTCAGCATAGGAAATAATTGGTACATTCTTCCGGTAAAATCCTTGTGCATCTTTTCTGTCTGCAGATTGAAATCATCAACTTTATCAGTAAAACTCACTCTCTGCCTGATGTCGACATCCATCTTCCTGATCCTTTCGTCCCTGACTTCCGGCTTCTTTTCCTCCATCAATGCTTTCAGGTCGGCGCTGATTTTTTCAAAGAATTCTTTCTGCTCCACTATGCCAAGTGCATAATCGACAAGCTCTTTCCTCCTGTTTTCTATTTCACAGTGGAGAAACGAGTTTTCAAGATGCATCGACTTAATCTCAGCTTCAGTCAGGGCACGCTGTGCGTTGTTGTATTCCTTTTCCTTATCAAGCAGCTCCTTTTCGGCTGCCAGGCGCCTCTTCTGCTGATTAAACGAATATACAACAACAACTGAAAATACCAAAATTACCATAATCGAGATACCGGGCCAGACAAAGTTTATATATCTGCCGATTTCCGGGATTGTATCAGTCATCGGGGAGGAGATCTCCGGGGTGATTGTGCCTCTTTTAATTTCGCTGCCTACGTTGAGATTAAAAATGTTCTTTACAAAGAATAGTGAAAAAAATGAAAGAAGTCCTGCGAGCACCGGAGTGAGTATCCACCCTCCGACGATTCCCCTGACGGTTTTAAACTTGATTTCATTTGCTCCTTTTACCAGGCCTATCCCGAGTATGGCTCCGACAATCACCTGGGAGGATGAAACGGGGACCAGCGGAATAGGAGGGAGACCTATATTCATTAGAAACCCGGATAACGACGATGAGGAAAAAATGAACAGCACTATTGCCTGGGCAAGGACTATGACAATAGCAGCCTCAGCCGACAAAGCCATAATACCATTTCCTACTTCATCCATCAGCTTTCTGCTGTAAGTCATAATTCCCGACCGCAATTGCTATGCCTCCAAGCATGAACAGCACCTGCGGACCTGTAAGGACAAACACCCCCAGGTCTACTACAATGTCAGGTACAGAACTGACAAAGACCCCCATCACGTTGGCAATGTTGTTTGCACCAAGACTATAGGCCCCGAAAGCGCCGACAATAATCAGTCCCCATTTTATGTATTGATCGAGGATCAGGAGGTGGACCTTCAGTCTCATAAGGAGCTTTCGGAACAAAATGAACAAAATGGCGGAAAAGATTGCCCCTAAGATCGGGCCTGACAGCCATGTTGAAACAATTGTGGTCAGGAGATGGGCATCTGTCCTGTGACCCGTGAAGAGATTCCACCCGATTATCGCCCCAACGATTGCCTGCGATGTTGAAACGGGTATAAGATACCTAGTCATGAAGAAAATGACAATCCCTGCCGAGAGGGCAACCGTAAAGGCGCCGGCAATTGCATCAACTGATCCCAGTCTGCTTAAAGTATCAGTGGTGCCGCCTCCCTGAACAGTAGCGCCAATAATAACAAATATGCTTGCAATTATTGCCGCCCTGCGAAAGCTCACCATTTTTGAGCCCACGGCTGTACCGAAAATATTGGCAGCGTCATTGGCACCCAATGACCATCCCAGGAATAAGCCGCTAGTCAGAAAGAGGAAAAACACCGCTAATAATTAAATAGTCCTTTTTATCGCCATGATTGAAAGAAGATCCGCTACTTTTTCAGCAGCATCCGAAACAGTTTCAATATGCAAAGTGAAATATCGAAGATGAAATTTCTCACTTAACCGTAACCCTGGCATCTGCCTGAATATTTTCCTTTTTATTCCGTCAGCAAGCTTGTCTGCCTCCTTTTCATAAAAATAAACCCTGTGTATCTGATCCTTAACAGTCTCCGGAGACCTGAAAAAGGACCTTGCTGCCGGTATCACTGAGGCAACCGCCGAAACGCACATGTCTGTGAGCAGAATAAGATCCTGGTTAAGCTCTGCAGGGATTTTGGGAGCTTCAACATCAAACTGAAAAAGATTCTTTTTGGCGGTGTCAATGATGTCATCCATCTCCTCGAGGAGTCTTAATATGTCTCCTCTCACCTGAGGTATCAGAGAATGGGTGTAAAGCTTGCTTTCGATCTCCCGCCTTAGGTTATCCGCTTCGGCCTCAAGCTTGGCCATTAGTACAATGTTGTTGCCGAAAGCATCCTGATTCCCATGCAGATAATTGCCGACACCTTCCTTAAATACTAACACTCCCTGATCAATAGTATTAAAGAACTTTTCAATATTATCAATCACCTTATTCGCATTCCTGATAAAGGCCATACTAAATCTTATTTTATACAGTCAAATATAAATTATATCCTTTACAGGGAAACAATCTTGCCATTATAGTTTTCGGAAATATGTTCTCCCTCAACTGTAGAGGTGATTTAATTTCTATATATCTATATATTAATTTGTTATAAACTCATTTGTAAATGCTTCTTAATCTAAATCTTTAAATATGAATGATAATGTAGATTTTATGTAATATCCATGCGGAGGAATTTTTACACTGATATGCCTCTACAAAATGAAGTAACTTGCCAAAGAATTCTCAGTTGGTTCCTGGTTGAAAAGTTCTATATTTTAAGCATCATTTTTTATGACGACCTGCTCAATGATATATCCGGGAGTCGTGTGGATATTGCTGAGGCAAGCCCGGATATATCCAACGGTAACCGGTTTCCAGGTAGATGAAAGTGAAGAAAGAAGAGTAAATTTGCACTATGAAAATCACTGTTCATCCGTCTCACCTGAGTGGAAAAACCGAAGCGCCCGCAAGCAAAAGCCTGACACAGAGGGCTATAGCAGCAGGACTGCTTGCCGGGGGGATTACGGTGATACGGCATGCCTCATTCTGTAATGACTCGCTAGCTGCCATAAGAATGGCCGAAACTCTGGGTGCCCGGATATCCACCACTGATGAAATTATCACTGTACAGACAGGTCTCAGACCTGTCTATCCTGTCACATTACACTGCGCTGAATCAGGGCTTGCGCTAAGAATGTTCGCACCTATAGCTTCTTTACTGAATCCTTATATAACAATCACAGGAGAGGGTTCATTATCCGGTAGGCCGGTTAGTATGATCGCAGATGCACTGTCACAGCTGGGGGTAATAGCAACTACTAACGACGGTTTTCTTCCAATGAGACTGATGGGCAGGATCAACGGAAGAAAAGCGTTGATTGACGGTTCGTCAGGATCACAGATCCTTACAGGGTTGCTGATGGCAATGCCGTTACTTAACTCAGACAGTGAAATAACAGTTGAAAACCTTAAGAGCAAACCATACATCAACCTTACACTGCAGCTTCTCTCAGACTTCGGGATCACCATTGAGAACCATGATTTTAAACGGTTTGTCATTCCGGGAAACCAGTCATACAGGGCACATGAATACACGGCAGAGGGTGACTGGAGCGGAGCTGCTTTTCTTCTTGTCGCCGGCGCCATCGCCGGTGAGGTTGCCGTCAGCAATCTGAATTGTGAAAGCAAGCAGGCTGATCTGGCAATAAAGCAAGCGCTCACTGATGCGGGATGCAGGCTGACAGAAAATGAAGCAGGCCTCACCAGTGCTAAATCTGAACTCAGGGCATTCTCATTCGATGCCACTGACTGTCCCGATCTCTTTCCACCGCTGGCTGCGCTGGCATCATATTCCAAGGGCATAAGCCGGATCAAGGGGGTCAGCAGACTTGCACACAAGGAAAGCAACAGGGCCCGGGCTATAACAGAAGTTCTTGGTGCAATGAATATAACTGCCCGGGTCGAAGATGACGAAATGTTTATCGAAGGAGGCGAAGTCAGAGGTGCTGTTGTCTCTTCGCACAATGATCACCGCATAGCCATGATGGCGGCCGTGATGGCATTAGGTGGCAGGGGAGAGGTGACCATCACCGGCGCCGAGGCGGTAGGCAAATCATTCCCTGATTTTTTCGATGTATTGACCGGCCTGGGTGCAATCATAAATTGATTTTATTTGTTGATTTACGGTTATCTCAATTTTACATATCCCTTATTTCTGCCACATCAAATTCCCAAAACATTATCAGAATCCGGTGAATAATTACAATGTTCCGACGCCCAATCCGGGCGTCGTTGTTAATTCATAACCGATCCTTACTCAATGGGAACACGCCTTTGCTCATTTAAAATTGACATAGTACTTTTGGCAACGTAAATTTGTAGTTAAACGGCAAGACTATGAAAAAAATCAACAGTTTCCTGATCCTATCTCTGATCGTAATAGGCCTGGTGCTCATGGCAAATAAATGTGAGAAGGATCCCGAGGATGAAGAAGAGATCCCTACCATAACTGATATTGACGGCAATGAATACGAAATCTTTGAGATCGGTACCCAGTGGTGGATGGCGGAGAATCTGAAAACAACCAGTTACACTAACGGCGACCTGATAGGTACCACAAACCCCGCAACCCTCGATTTAAGTGACGTCGTTTATGAAGGCGGCAAACCCAAATACCAATGGCCTTATAGTGGTATTGAAAGCAATGCGATCGTATATGGCCGGTTGTATACATGGTATGCAATTACCGATCCACGAGGTGTTTGCCCAACGGGGTGGCATGTGCCATCTCATCCCGAGTGGCTTGCTATGCAGGATTATCTTATTGCCAATGGTTTCAACTATGATGGGACCACTACCGGTAACAAGCTTGCGAAAGCTCTGGCGGCGCTGACCAGTTGGGAATTCTCAGCTGTTGCCGGAGCAGCAGGGAATACCGATTATCCTGAAAAAAGGAACAAAACGGGTTTCTCGTGGGCCTCCCGCAGGTATCCGCTGGACCGACGGGGAATTCGAAGGACTGGGCTTCTCAGCCAACTGGTTTACCTCCACCAATTATTATGACGACTATGACGGAATATTCTGGGGTCATGTAATATTTAATACCAGTTACGGAATGTCAGCCGGCACCTGCGACCATGAGGCAGATGCTCTTTCGGTGCGGTGTGTCAGGAATTGAACCGGCATTAAGTGTTTTTCGGCCTGCTTGATTTTCCCGCAGGCTGTATTCTTTCCGATACATAACATAACTTCAACTGTATTTCAATATGTTACAGTTTTGGGGTACAAATAGGGTACAATTTCTACTAATTTTGGTACAGTAACGGAGTGCTTTTGGTTTTCCAAAAGACAAATTATTATGACAAATGTTACATTACAAAAGTCCCCGGAGCTGATTTCCGAGTGCTGTCGAGAAGATTAGACTATCACCGGCTAAATCTTAACACCGTATACATCCGTCTTTTTATCCCGTCGTCTGGAATCGATTTAGCAATAATATAAGCTCTCTCATATGATAAATACTCTAAAGTCAAATAGTGTTCATTGACAGTGAAGGACACATAAAGGGGTGCGTATTGACCAGAACTGTTTAGTAATCCAATTATCAGCCATTGATCTGATAGAATGTCATTGTCTTCACCAATTGTCCATGAAAAAGTACCTTCTTGCCAGAGATAACCGTCAAGGTCGTTTTCTGACCAGATATAACTATCTACCACCACGCCATCCTGGTATAACTTTCCTATTCCTTTTTCCAAAAACTTAATTGCACCTTCATTAGGATCAAGATTATAGGTATCTTCATATTCTAAATGTTCACCAATATATAATGAAGTGTGTATTGATATTTTATTCCATGTACCAATAAGGAGTTCTTCAGGAGTTTTTATCTTTTCACAACCCGGTAATGACAGAAACAATATGCATGTAAGGAATACGGTTGAGGCTTTAACCCAATAAGTTCTTACAGGGAAATTGATATTTGTTTTCATAGAAGAATGCTTTGGTTAATACTAAGCCACAATTCAAAGTTACACCAGCAATTAGCCGGAGTCAAGTTTATCCTAACTCTGGATATTCTACTACAAAGTTCAACCTATATTTCCTAACCGACTGTTCTATGCATCCCAAAGATTGTTCTCTGTGTGCCAAAATGGGATAAAAAGAAATGGCAGCCCATATAGTCAATTTCTAAAAGTCATTGTCTGATAAATCCCCGGTTGGAGTGTCTGCTTATTGAATGGTAGCTGCCAGTGGATCAAAGATAATAAGAAGCCCCCGGAGCTGATTTCCGAGGGCTGGTAAACATTACTCACTATTTCTGCATAAGATTTTTAACCAGCTGCGTTAGTTCATCTATTTGTTTCTGCTGGGATTCAATATGTTGTTGTTGTTCTTTTATTGATTCAATCAGTATTGGTATCATTCCGTCGTAATTTACTGATTTATATCCGTTACTTTCGGTCTTTACTACTTCGGGGAATATATTTTCAACCTCTTGTGCGATAAGTCCGAACTGAGGTCCTTCGGCGAACTGATAATCCTTAAACTCGTCGGAGCGAAATTCAAATGAAGTTCCCCGGATCTTCATGACTTTGTCAAGGGAATTTTCAATCGTAGAAATATTCTTTTTATAACGGGCATCAGATGAAGTCCACGATCCTGTTGCAAAAGCATTACCCTGAACCCATAATGCATACCCGGTGGGATTAGTTACATTACCTATGGTTATCGGGTCGGCAAAATAATTATAGGTTCCACCATATCCCCAGCTGAAATATGTTCCGTCCCACCACAACGCCTGGGAACCATTGCACCAAAGGGCATCTCCATATCTGCCGTTAATTATATTCAGGTTCCCTGCAACATCCAATTTATAAGCAGGGATTGTAATTCCAATACCAATACTACCGGTTGACTTCAGAATAGTCAACCTTTCTGCATAATCATCGGATGCAATTGTGAACCGGTCACCATCAGACCCTAATCCTATATTCCATGCTTTATAGTTATCACTGATCTTGATGACCGGTGTAATTCCAGTTACATAGGTTGTGTTACTGTGCACCTCCAGAAATGTTCCCGGTGTTGAAATCCCTAAACCTAAGGTTACAGAACCGTGTCCTGCAATTGAGAAAATATTTTCACCGGCTGAACCGTTCCAATACCAGAAATTAAGTCTTGAATTTACATCTGCTGCATCCGTCCTGCCTGCAATAGCCCAGTTTTTCGTTGGTGCTGCGGTATTTATAAACATAAGTCGTGCATAATCATTTTCATTCTCAGTTAATAACAGATGAGGAAGTGAAATATTTGAATTCCCAAGAATATTTAGAAATCCTCCCGGGGCATTTGTTCCAATCCCTACAGCGCCTGTATTATAATATATATTGGAACCATTCGTGGTCCATTGACTGTTAATGATAGTAGGTTTATTAGTCAGATCGTTATAACTGCCACTTGTGGCAACAGTTGCGAATGTTGGCTTACCTGTAATGTCACTCCAAGTAGGAGCCCAGCTGACAGGACGGTACAATCCGGCATGATTTCCCCAGCCATAAGCAGTATTCCAGTTAGTAATATTAGTTGAAATGATTGCATTAGCTGGATGAGAAGTACTCATGCCGTTTGTAATTCCATAACCCGCCAAAGTAGTTGGCATTCCAGTGATGTTAGCCCATGCCGGGGCAATAACGGCATTCGCAACTCCCAAAGGACTGGCAGTGGTACCCGTTCCTGTGAGGGTGTTGTTGGTTACTACCGTTTGTGTTCCCCAGTTGTCTCCACCTCCTGACGAAGGTAGTGTCACCGAACCACCTCCAATGCTCAGGGAGAGTGTGGTGCCGCTGAGACTCAATGCCTGTATCTCATTTGTGATACTGTTATCGGCATCGTCAACATTGTCAATACCGTCTGCGAATCCTGCTGGCTTGCCTGTCAGACTATTCCATGTGCCATCAAACAAATTCGGTTTATTCAGCAGATCATTATAGCTGCCGGAGGTGGCCACAGTTGCAAATGTTGGCTTACCCGTCAGACTTGCCCATGTACCATCAAAGAGAGCAGGCTTATTCGTAAGGTCATTGTAGCTGCCACTGAAAAGTAATGGTTTATTTAATAGATCGTTATAACTACCCGATGTGGCAACAGTGGCAAATGCAGGCTTTCCGGTAATGTCAGCCCATGCTCCGCTAAAACCGTTGGCAGCTGTCTTTGCGTATAACGCATAAGGAACACTCAATAACTGACTTGTGCCGGTTATAGTGTAATTTGTACCTCCTCCAGGGTCTGTCTCTGTCTTAAGAAAGAATGGACCCGATGCCCAGTTTATGCCTGAGAATGTCCCGATGACTGTTATCCCACTGCCTATCTCAACAGTCACAAGACCGTTGGCATTAGTCTGTGGATTGGGACTGTAAGTCTCGGAGAAAACCACTGTCCCCGTAGCTGATCCCTGAAGAATGCTGATCTTCATCCCGACAGCCTGATTTGCCACCAAAGCACCCGATGAGTTGCGGACAACAGCTTGATAACTCATTTTCTGGGGTGACTGAGCATTTACAGTTAAAGTAAGTGCTGCGATAACCATTAGAATAGTTAGCTTTTTCATAGCAATTATCTTTTTACAATTTTGAATACTTTGACTACGGAGTTATCCCTGATAACTCTCAGGAAGTAAACAGCTGATGTATGACTCTCCATTGATATCTCAGTTTCTTCGTCAATTATCTTCATTCCCTGAAGAACAGTTCCGTTCAGATTATATAACTGGAACCTGAAATCTCCATATTTAAAAGATTTGATCGCAAGTCTTATTGTTCCTTCTGTCGGATTGGGATATACGGAATATTCAAGAGTAATATCCTCCGTGTCCTCAATTGCAGTCACAGTTGATATTTCATAAGGCTGCTGTACACCCTGGATAATAAAACCGTTTGTTCCCGTCATCACACTATCAGCAATCTGACCGACAGTGTAAGTAACTGATCCTCCTGTTCCGGCAGCGGTTCCACCAGTGGCAGGAATAGCTCCTTGCCCCTGAGCTACTCCGATACAAAGGCAAAAAAAAGGTACCGAACAGATCAATCTCATCTTCTGTATCATAATTTCTATTTGAATGAATTTAATAATCAGGCTTAACCGCGTATATATGTAAAGCTACATCAGTAAAAAGCCGAAGTCAAGTTAGACCTTTAAAGTGTAACAGACATTGCTATGCGTCCCAAAGATTGTTCTCCGTGTGCCAAAATGGGATAAAAAGAAGAGGCAGCCCCGCTGTATTTCCTGTCTATAAAAGTCGCCCCGAACGGGGTAATGAAGGGAAATAAGGGCTGCCAGTATGTCAAACTAAAAAACTACTCAACCAAACTCTTTTCTTTATTGTTTTCTGTTTAACTGTTTCGTACCGGTTACTTTCCGATACAGAACTTCGAAAAGATCTCCCCTAAAATGTCGTCAGGCGTTATCCTTCCTGTTATCAGACCCAGATAATATATTGCCTGTCTCACATCGGTGGCTATCAGCACAGTGGGTATGCCGTCACGAAATCCTTCAAGGGCTCTCTGAAGGCTGGAGGAGACATTTTTCAGCGCCTCGTAATGGCGCGCGTTGGTGACGATGTATTGTGGAGCTTTCAGGCTTCCTGTTTCAACAGAACTGGTCAGATGCTTCTTTAGCTCCTCAATTCCTGATGGCTTCTTTGCAGAAACAAAAACCTGCGGTAACACACACCGCTCTTTAAGCTCCTTCTTCAATGAACTGACCTGCTTCTCTGAAACAAGGTCAGATTTGTTGATCACCAGGATTATTTTTGCGCTAGTGCTGCTGGTCATGCCAGCAATGGAATTGGCAAAACCAGCTATATCTGCGGCACTTTCCGTGGCTTCGGCAACTGCCAGCACCACATCAGCATTTTCAACCTTCATCCTGGTTCTTTCAATCCCCTTTGCTTCTATCTTATCCACCTTTGGCCGCCGTAATCCGCCAGCTGGTTTAGAAGACCGCTCCTGAACCTCCCGTAATCCTGCTGTATCAATGAACCTGAACAGCAATCCTCCCAGGTGCATCACTTCCTCAATAGTGTCACGCGTGGTGCCGGGGATTTCAGATACAATGGCTCTTTCTTCCTGTAAAAGAACATTGAGCAGGGACGACTTGCCCACGTTGGGTCTGCCGGCAATCACTACAGGTATACCTTTCTTTATAGCATTTCCAAGCCGGAACGAGGAGGCAAGATTGTCAACCAGGCTTTTAATTTTGATTATTGTCTCAGTCATGGCGAAGCGGTCAGCAAACATCACATCCTCCTCGCTGAAATCCAGTTCAAGCTCAATGAGCGAAGCAAAGGAAAGAAGCTCCTGCCGCAATTTTTCAATCTCCCCGGAAAAACCTCCGCGCAGTTGAGTGGCTGCCAGCCGGTGAGCAGCCTCCGAGTCAGAGGCAATAATATCAGCCACCGCCTCGGCCTGCGAGAGATCCATTTTGCCGTTCATGAAAGCCCTCTGGGTGAACTCGCCCGGAGAGGCTGTTTCAGCTCCCCGTTCAAGGAGAGTTTGAATGATCCGCTGCTGTATAAACGGTGAAGCATGACAGCTTATTTCTGCCATATCTTCGCCCGTATAGGAGAGGGGAGAGCGGAAAACCGAAACCAGGACTTCGTCGATGAATTCTTCCTGCGAATATATGCTCCCGAAAACTAATGTGTACCCCTTCGCATTTACTATATCTACATGTATATCAGAAGGTTTGAATATTCCAGCCAGGGTTTCAATTGCTTTCGGCCCTGAGACCCGGATCAGAGCTATCGCACCCCCTCCCGAAGTGGCCGGCGCACATATAGTAGTTACCTTTTGTACCATAATCTTGTATGGTGCAAAGGTAACAGAAATCTACCTGGACAGGTTATCAGCAACGAAGGTATTATCAGGGATCGAGGCAGAGGTATTTACCTGGTCAAATTTGACCCTTGAGCTTCTGCCGTTAAGGTGATTCTCAGCGAGCATATCTGTCATGATATATCCCTCTTTTCCGACAAGAGATTGGGTGGCAACAATTTCGATCGTTTTGTACAGTTCGTTATCAAAATTATAAAATTCGATCTTCTTTGTTTTCAGGTCTTTTTTATCGAGATAGGTAATCTTTTTCGAGAAACCGTACTCGTCAGCCTTATCATCATTGACGGGTACACTCTCAATAATCCAGATGTCGTTTTTTCCTGACTCAGGCATATGCCTGATAGTGAAATCGGAGTTACTGCCGCTTGACATATCTGAATTGGAGAATTCAGAGCTCATGAAGCTCTTCCCTTTTTCGGTGCTCACAATCCGTCTGGTCTTTTTAAGTGCCGGAAGGTAGATCCACATATCATCCTGAACATCCTTATTATCTACGATCAGCATTGCAGTTCCTCTTACATCAGCCGGATCAAGAAACTTGACCATTCTCTTAATCGTGCCGCCGCTGCTTGTTTTTGTGAGCATGTTAAGCTTACGTGTACGGACAGAACCGTTCTTCTCAGTGATCGTAAGAGTCACCGTTGACTGCAGATCGCCTGACATTGTCAGGTCACGACTTTGTCCATCAGCTGTACGGGATCTGACAGCTGAGCCTGCATAATCTGCAGTGACAGAAACGACATCACTGCTGAAATGAATAACATCTTTTTCATTTTTATCTTTCTTTTTGTTATTATGTTTCAAATTTGATTCTATGAATGAAGGTTTGAAGTAAAGCATGAATGCCGGTATTACTATGATCGCATAAATAAGGCATGAGCCCATAGAGAGCAGCACCAGGTAACCGAAGTATCTTATTGAAAGGAACCCGGAGAAGAACGTGGCCGAGAAACCTGCTATAACGCTAAGGGCATTAATGACGATGCTCCTCCCAGTGGTCCTGTAGGTTGTTGCTATGGCTTCCGCGCGGGTGACCCCTTTTCTGAGCTCACTGTTGTATCTCCACAGGTACTGGATGGTGAAATCAACGCCGACGCCGATCATTATTGAAGAGAGGAGGGCAGTAGCAGCATCAATGGCGACACCTGTCAGTCCCATAACCCCAAACTGTATAATGATTGATGCGGCCAGGGGTATTGACCCTATGAGGCCTCCCTTCACCGAGCGGAATATAATTGCGAGCAATATGAATACCGTAACCAGGGCAAAAACCAGGGAAGAGACCTGTCCGTTTACGATCTTCTGTGCAAAATCAGTCATGATGATTGCATAGCCTCCTATAGTCACTTTAGCCGGGAAATCTGCAGTATATGAAGCTATTTCATTCCTGAGGGCTTTTACAACAACATGGTCCGTTTCTGAAAGCCTTACAAGTACATGGGCCTTTGTATTCTCAAAATTCATCAGCTGTTTGAAATCGTCAGGATTTCCGCTCATATTGTAGAGTTCGAACATTTGTGCAATAGCCTCTGATGATGACGGTATCATGTCATATTCCTCCTCATCAGGTTCATAAAGCGCTTTGCTCATCTCCCTGACAAAGTCGGATATTGAAAAGACCGTACCCACTCCTTCTGATCCTTTCAGATGTTGGGTCAGGTCGTCTATTTTCTGCATCAGGACCGGATCTTTGATGTCTCCGCTGATCATCACCGAGATGGTCTGTGATCCGCCGAATTTTGAATTGATTATTTCAGACGCCTTTCTGACAGGATGTTTATGAGGGAAGAAGTTCTCCTGGTTGGTGTCTATTCTCAGAAAGGCTATCCCGGTGCCTATCAGCAGTGTAACAACCAGTGTAACAAGGAGCACCCTTCCGGGCCTTCTGATAACTACTGATGAAATCTTTATCAGCGCACGACTGATCAGGTCTTTTGAATGGTCGCGCACAGGAGGGGGCTTTCTGCCAGGGGTGTGCTGCATATATATCAGCGCCGGTATTAATAAGAGGCTCATTGCCAGGGCAATGATGACACCTGTTCCTGCCAGCACGCCTACCTGCCTGGCAGGAATAATTGAATGAGCCAGAAGGCCAAGCAATCCTGCGACAGTTGTCAGGCCGCTGAACAGTATTGGCATACTTAACGAATTGGTAATGGACCTGATCATTTGTTTACCGGTCAGTGGCAGGTCAGATCTGAGAAATTCATGATGTCTGGAAACCAGATATATACCGTAGTTATTGGCAACGGATATCAGAATGATAGGCGCAAGACACATGATTATGGAGAATTTCCAGCCGAGAAGAGGTATCATTCCCATCGTGATCACAGTCGACAGTATAACCACAGTGAAGGGCATGAGGACACTTCTCCAGTCGCCAAGTGACAACCTGAGCACCACGAGCATTATCAGCAGTGCAAGAGGCACAAGGATTATCGCATCATGGTTCACATCCTTATTTATATACTGCCTGATATAAGGCAGCCCTCCTGTCATTATCCCGGCACCGCCCTGATTTGCTGCTATGACTGAATCAACCTTGTTCAGGGTGACATACTCAGGCACTGTCCCGCTTATCGTGCCTGTTATTGCTGAAGCGGTCATGTCTGATGAAACTACGATATCGCGGGCAAACCGATTAGCCAGTATGTCTTCCTTAAGCGCCTCCGTTTCTTCCGGTGACGAGGGTATCTTTTTGATCAGAGGATCAACTATCATCATTCCCTCTTCACCCTTTATAGTCCTGGCCGTGTAGAGGGAATTGACAGTGCCTATGCCTTCCATTCTCGAAAGCGCCCTGTCAACTTCCTTTACCTGCCTGAGGTCTGCGGGAGTGAGGATAGAGCTGTCAGTAAACAGAACGATGATCATATCCTGAACCCCGAACTCCTGTTCTATTGAATCATTGGTTACCCTTGAGGGCATGCTCCGGGGTATATAATTCCGGATGTCAGGATCGGTTTCGGAAGAGGGTATCAGGACGCCCAGTCCGACTGCCAAAGCAAATGACACTGATATTATCGCCCATTTGTATTTTATTATGAAGTCTGTCATTGCCTTAGAAATCTATCCTTATCGAGAAGAATGCCGCTTTCATGAAATCATCAATAATATCATAGAGGCCGCCTTCGGTACCCATATAATGCTCATAACCAACACTGAGTGTCACGCCGTCTGCAGGTTTGTATTTTACTGCAGGTCTCAGTAGGAGGTCCTTTGAAGTGAAGTTGTACACTGTTGTCAGAGAGGGAATGAGCCTGCCGTAGAACAGTTCAGCCTCAAACCTCAGTCCCGCAGCATGGTAATACTCATATATCTGGTTGTTATACAGCCTGTTGAATGCTTCAATCTGTAACCTTGTAAACTCAACCGGGTCAAATCCGGGTGTGCTGAAAAGTTCCATCAGCTCTGCCATATCCGGCGTTGTGCCAATGAGAGGATCATATGGCGCTTCATAGAAATCCAGCACTTTTTTACCCGAGTACTCGGCTGTTACCCTTAATGCTCCGGGTGTCAGGTCGAACCCGGCGACCCACTCTACCTGAGGAAAGGGTATCTCTTCATTGCCCTCCTTATCTTCAACCGGACGACTGTAAGCCAATGTTCCGCGGACCACAAAAGGCGATATCACTGTTTCAAAGTCGAAACCGGCACTGTTTATTATGTAAGGCACTCCTGTAACGGCAATGGCCGGTTCAAGAGGATTGGTGTAATCGGCACTGACCATGGTCAGGCCAGGCATCAGGTCAGGACCGTGGTACCACTGCAGTCCAGCGTCAAAACCTCTGAGTGTGAAATCGCCCCTGAAACCGTAAGAGTAATATCCGTTCCCGGTTTTGAGTCCTTCAGGCAGTTCCACCTGCATGTTCGGGGGCAACGGTATCGGTTTAATAATCAGGATTGAAGGGTTCCAGAACGGTGTTGCTACAGCGGAAAACCTGAAGAAAGGGGCGGGGGTGAATGTTATCTCCCCAAGCAGATTTCCCAGTTCGGCATCCTCAAAATCAGGGCTTCGTAAGGTATAGTCCATAGGATTAAATCTCGACAGGGGAGTGAACATGTCGGTTTTCCCCCACTTGATGATCCGTTGTCCCGCGGAAATACTCATGTACTTATTGTAATACATGCCCCATGCTTCGCGTACAGTCAGCGAATTCACATTTTCACCGAACTGCTGTCCTATCCTTACCCTCAGGTCGGCAAATCCTTTAAAGCTGACATTATCGGTGGCCGTGAGGGTGAGGGCGGCATCGCCAAAGGCAGCATTCACATCATGCTCGTAGTCACCGGTGCTCAGGTAAACTCCTCCCCGTATAAAACCGCCTGGGGTGAAAGTCTTCTCCTGCGGATAAAGAGACAACGGAATAAGAAACAAAAAGAATAACAGGCCTGACCTTCTCATCTTGATCTGCTTTTTAGTGCAAATTTCATCATGAAAAGTAAGGTATGCGACCAAACCGCATGGTTCGGACAGGATCAAAAGGCAGAACAGGTTTCAGCCGCTCGGTTCACACGTTCTCCGGGGGCCGTGTAAGTTCATTCCTGTACTCACTGGGGGTCTTTCCGGAATAAGCCTTGAAGATGGTGTTAAACGTTGATTTTGAATTGAAACCGGCGTCAAAGGCTATTGCAAGAATGGTATAATGCTGATACTTCGGGTCATTGATACGGCTGATAACCTCCCTGACCCGGTACTCATTGACAAACGTGAAGAAGTTACGGCCGTATTTTTCATTCAGCACCTCCGTGATATAGTGTCGCGGTATACCTGTTTTATGGGAAAGGCCATGAATGGTCAGGTCACTGTCGAGATAAGGTTTTTCATCATCCATGAAATTCAGCAGTCTCGACAGGTATTCCTCTGCCTGCTCTTTCCTCAGGCCGCTTTTTGCATATTTTTCTGCCGCCGCTGGAATAATACCCTCGTCAGTTTCTTCCTTGGCAGGAACAGGATAATCGAGTATTTCCGGCTGGCGGATTGCATAGAAACTATAAGCGAATGAGAAGAATGCTATAAAGATAAATGTAAGGATATAAGGGTCAAACGGGATAAGCCCGGCTATGATGCCGATACCGCCAAGAATGAAAATAACAATGTATCCTACATAGAATGTAATTGCAAGTATCTTAAGCCAGTTAAGCGTCATTTTCTCTGATGTAAATGATACAATATCGTGAAGTCGAGCCTGGTGGCGGCGTATCTGGATGAATGACAGGATGCTGTAAACAGTAACTGAAAGGAAAAAACATGCACTGTAAACAATTCTAAGGGGGGTAAACCTGTCAATAGTAAAAAACCCGCTCAGGTCATCGAAGAGCGAAACATTTCGAAATATTACTGAGACGGCAAAGAACACGAAAAAGGGGAGAAAATGCAATGTATGCCAGGGCTGGTACTTCAGAGACGGGTTTGCCATATGCCTGACGTATAAATAAAGAAGCGGTCCGTAGGTGAATGATATGAACGGAAAGGCGTACATCTCAAGCACCGTGTGGTTTATCAGCGCAAAAATCATTTCGATACAGAAGAGAAAGACCCATGCCGTCATGAGCCTGTTGGCAGTCGTAAAAGGCCTCCTGGTGGCTATCAGCAGTCCTGCGAAGAACGATTGGGAGATACCTATATACAATATGGGTTCAATGAAGTTCATGGTACCGATAATATTCAGTAAATTTAATAAATCGAAGAAAAAATACTTTACTTTTGAAATAAAGGTACTAATACATCAGCATGATATGAGCATTTTACTGAATTCAAAATCCAAAGTTATAGTTCAGGGCTTCACGGGCAGTGAGGGCACATTTCATGCCACCCAGATGATTGAGTACGGAACAAAGGTCGTGGGTGGCGTCACCCCTGGCAAGGGAGGCCAGACGCATCTTGGTTTGCCGGTATTCAACACGGTAAGAGAGGCTGTAGAATCTACAGGAGCCGACACATCTGTCATCTTCGTACCGCCTGCCTATGCGGCTGATTCAATTATTGAGGCAGCAGAGGCAGGGATCAGGCTCATCGTGACAATAACGGAAGGGATACCCGTAGCCGATATGGTCCGGGTCAAGAAATTACTGAGTAACTCAATACGGTACTTATAGGACCAAACTGCCCGGGTGTAATCACCCCCGGTGAAGCCAAAGTGGGTATCATGCCAGGCTTCATTCATAAAAAAGGGAGTGTGGGTGTCATCTCGCGTTCAGGGACCCTTACCTATGAAGCTGTTGACCAGCTTACGAAGCTGGGACTGGGACAGTCGACCTGCGTGGGGATAGGAGGTGACCCGGTGATTGGCTCAACCTCGCTCGACATCCTGAAGCTGATGATGGAAGACAAAGATACCGATGCCATTGTGCTTATAGGTGAGATAGGAGGCGTGATGGAAGCTGATGTGGCGTACTGGGTCAAAGAGCACGGGACTAAGCCTGTGATTGGGTTCATTGCCGGACAGACAGCTCCCAAAGGACGCCGTATGGGCCATGCCGGAGCTATAATAGGAGGCAAGAACGACACTGCCGCAGCCAAGATGAAAATAATGGCCGAGTGCGGAATACATGTGGTGGAATTGCCGGCTGACATCGGCGCCACGGCAGCCAGGGTGCTGCATAAATAATTTTTTATCTTTGTGGCCAAATTTAAAGACATGAAACTTCTTGAAGGAAAAACAGCAGTGATCACAGGCGGATCACGTGGTATAGGTAAAGGCATAGCCATGCGGTTTGCATCCGAAGGAGCCAACATCGCTCTTACCAATATCATTGACAATGAAGAGTTTGCTGAGGCCGTAAAAGAGATCAGGCAACTTGGAGTAAAGGCTAAAGGATATGTCTCAGACGCCTCTGTTTACACCGATGCCGAGAATGTTATTGACCAGATTGTGAAAGACTTCGGTACGGTTGACATCCTTGTCAACAATGCCGGAATAACCCGTGATACTCTCCTTATGAGGATGACAGAGGAGCAGTGGGACCAGGTTATCACCGTCAACCTCAAATCTGTCTTTAACCTCACCAAGGCTGCCATAAAGCCGATGATGAAGCAGAAAAGCGGATCGATCGTCAACATGAGTTCCGTGGTAGGTGTGACAGGTAATGCCGGCCAGGCTAATTATTCCGCTTCCAAAGCAGGAATACTAGGGCTGACCAAGAGTGTGGCCAAGGAACTTGGTTCGCGCAATGTGCGGTGCAACGCCATAGCCCCGGGATTTATCCTGACCGAGATGACCAGCAAGCTGCCTGATGATGTCAAGAGTGACTGGATATCGAAGATACCCCTTCGCCGGGGCGGACTGCCTGAGGATGTGGCCAATGTAGCGCTGTTCCTTGCATCGGATCTCTCGTCATATGTGACGGGACAGACGATAAATGTCTGCGGGGGCATGGTAATGTAAATTTAATTTTGAATTAATTATTTTATTATATTTGCATCGGCAGGGCGCTATTCCCTCAAGCACGAGGAAATGCAGCGAGACATAATTATTCCACACTTATTTCTTACGCGCCCTGCTTTTTTTATTGTATATATGCCTCCTTAGCTCAGTGGTAGAGCAGCTCACTCGTAATGAGCAGGTCGTGGGTCCAACTCCCATGGGAGGCTCTGGGTTGAAGTTGGGAGTTAGGAGTGAACTAAAGTGAACTAGAGTTCAATTGAACAAACGAACATTTGAACAAAAGAATTAAGAATTTAGAACTGATAACCGACACCTGACAACAGACCGCAGGACTGCAAGACAATAAAAGGCGGGAATAGCTCAGTTGGTAGAGCATCAGCTTCCCAAGCTGAGGGTCGCGAGTTCGAATCTCGTTTCCCGCTCAAACAAAAGGTCCCGCCGACTGCAGGTCGGGGCTTTTATTAATTTACTCAGACCCCGACTCAGGTTTATCTGAAGAAGGGATGAGATAAATAATAAAAAAAGCCACGTCAGTGGCTCTTTTGTTTGAAAGCAATTCCTTTAGAGATCGCTGAGCCGAAGGCGAAACAATCTCGTTTCCCGCTCAAATAAAAAGGTCCGTCGCCGACTGGCAGATCGGGACTTTTATTATTTAGAAATTTCAGAATTGTCTCAGGATTGCAATTCTCTTTTCGATGGGAGGGTGGGTCATGAATATGTTATGGAGCGGGAATGATGCCGGCTTTATCTTTTTATCACCCGGGTTCTCGATAAAGAGCTGAGCAACATCATTACGCTTAACAGCCTCTATCTGAGAGTCAACAGATATCTTTTCGAGTGCTGAGGCCAGGGCCAGAGGGTTTCTCGTCATCTGTGCTGAGCCTCCGTCAGCCATATACTCCCTCTGCCTTGAGATGGCAAACCTGAATATGGATGACAGAAAATATCCGAGGGCTGCAATAAGCAGGGCGACCAGGACCACCCGGCCATCCTTCTTGCCCCTGTCCGCCTCCGCTGAACCTGACCGAACGCACAATTGCCTCGGTTAGGAAGGCAAATATGCCTACAAATATTATTGAGATAATCAAAAGCCTGACATCCCTGTTCCTTATATGTGAAAGTTCATGAGCTATCACTGCTTCGAGCTCTGCATCGTCAAGCTTGTTGATTATTCCCCTGGAAAGGGTGACAGTGAATGTCGGGGTGTTTATCCCGCTGGCAAAAGCATTTAGCGAGTCGTCCTCCAGGACATTTATTTTAGGCATCGGCATCCCGCTGCCAATGCACAGATTCTCAACCAGATTGTAGATCCGCATATTCTCTTTCCGGGTGAGGGGGGCAGCACCGGTGGCCATTTCGATCATCTTAGTGTGAGAAAACCAGGCAATAATGAACCATATCAGCACTCCTGCAGCAACCATTGGCACGACCCTTAAGAACCACTGGTTTGTGTAATCGATCCTGGACCCGGGATCAGGCTGGACAAGGAATATGAACAACCATGTCAGTCCGAAGATGACCACCGGAAAAAGAATAAGCAAGACAACCGATTTGAAATTATTGTTCCAGATCTGTTGGTTGAGCCCTGTATATTTCATATACTTTTAAAACTTCAGTGTAGGCGCCTCCTCGGCCTTTGCCCTTGTCTCACCAAGATCATACATCGTTTCGCGCTTGAACCCGAACATACCTGCAAGAAGGTTTGACGGGAATGTCTCAACGGCGTTGTTCAGCTCTTTAGTAGCGGAGTTGAAGAACCTGCGGGCAGCTGCCAGCTTGTTCTCTATGTCGGAGATCTCTCCCTGAAGCTGCATGAAATTCTGACTGGCCTTGAGATCAGGATAAGCTTCGACGGCCACCCTGAGACCCTGCAGTGCAGACGACATTTTTCCGTCAGCAGCAATCTTTTCATCGATGCCTTTTGCGTCCATGGCGCTGGCACGTGCATTTGTGATGTCAGTCAGCACGGTGCTTTCATACTTCATGTAAGCCTTCACTGCTTCCACAAGCTGTGGTATCAGATCGAGACGTTGCTTCAGCTGGACATCAATGTCCGCGAAGGCATTCTCACGGTTGTTCCTTAGTTTTACCAGTCTGTTATAGAGTCCTACAGCAAGGAAACCCAGGACCACCAGGATAATAAGTAGTGCAATGAACATGTTTTTGAGGTATTAATTTATAAAATGTAAAAATACTATTTAATATTATTCTCCGGCATTCCATTCCCTGTAAAACTGCTCAAGGTATCTGACCATGAAATCATGCCTCTCTTCTGCCAGTTTTCTTCCGGTGGGAGTGTTCATGAGGTTTTTCAGGACAAGCAGCTTATCATAGAAATGATGCACAGTGGAGGCCGAGTTTTTTGAATCCGCATAGCCCGTAGGATTGACAAATTCCTGTCGCGGGTCATATATCTCCCTGCCTTTGAAACCCCCGTAGCTGAAAGCCCGGGCAATGCCTATGGCGCCCATGGCGTCGAGCCTGTCGGCATCCTGCACTATCTGCAGCTCATAACCCTTTGGCTCGTCGCTTTTTCCCTTCGAGAAAGAAATATTTTCATTGATGCTGACAACCTCATCAATGACACCCTGATCAATACCCAGGGAGCCAAGGATCCTGCGTATCTCAGCTGGACCGTCATGCAATGCAAACTTATGATCACCTATGTCATGCAATAACGCCCCCAGCTCAACAGTAAATTTGTCGCCTTTCGCCTCGCAGTCATGGATATGGATAGCCATCCTCACAACCCTCTCAATATGAGACCATCCGTGCCCGCTTTCATACTGCTGCACGGCTTCCCTGACATAATCCTCGACTGATTTTATTGCTTCCGGTTTGCCGGTCATATCATTAAAATGACTTATCAGCCCCAAAATATTGATAATTTTGCCTCACCTTTCAATTAAGATTATTAAGATATGAACAGCGTCGAAATTATAACTATCGGGGATGAGATACTGATAGGACAGACAGTTGACACCAACTCAGCGTGGATGGGCAATGAACTTAACCTGATGGGGATCAGAATTAACCGCATCACATCCGTGTCTGACAACAGGGATGAGATCATCAGCACCCTCGATGAGGCTCTCTCAAGGACAGGGGTCGTACTAATTACAGGAGGACTGGGTCCCACCAGTGATGATATAACAAAGGAAACCCTTGCCGGATACTTTAGCGGAAAGCTGGTGATGGATAACGGTGTTCTGGCAGAAATAACTGAAAGATTGCGCAGGCGTAATCTTCAGATGAATGAGAATAACCGTAGACAGGCAATGGTACCGGATAACTGTAAGGTGCTGAAGAACCTCACCGGTACGGCCCCCGGCATGCTGTTCGAAAAAAGCGGGAAGATCGTTGTATCCATGCCCGGTGTTCCTCATGAGATGAAGCACATCATGAAAGAACATGTTATGCCGCTGCTGGCAGGCAGGCTGCCGGGAGGAGTGATCGTGCATAAGAATATAATGACATACGGTCTCGCTGAAGCCATGCTGGCAGAGAAGCTGGTGACATTTGAAAATGAGTTGCCGGCAGAGATCAGACTGGCTTACCTGCCTGCCTACGGTGTTATCAAACTGCGCCTCACGGCTGCCGGCCGCGACGAAAGAAAAATAAAGGCAAACGTTAAGGAACAGGTTGAAAAACTGTACAAAATAATTCCTGACGTCATCTACGGGGAAGATGAAGTTACGCTTGAGGAAGTGGTCGGAGAACTGTTAAATAACAATAACTTAACTTTGGCGACGGCTGAAAGCTGCACCGGAGGGAAGATAGCTTCACTGATCACCTCGGTACCTGGCAGTTCCGGATGGTTCAGAGGTTCTGTTGTTGCGTACGACAATAGCATCAAGACCGGAGTACTGGGGGTGAGTAATGATACCCTCAGACTTTACGGAGCCGTCAGTGCGGAAACGGCAGGGGAGATGGCAAGTGGAGTAAGGCGCCTGATGGGTACTGATTATGCAGTGTCAGTAACAGGAATTGCCGGTCCGACAGGCGGAACCGCCGATAAACCTGTCGGTACAGTGTGGATAGCCATAGATTCAGAGAGAGGACTTGTCGCTGAAAAACAGATCTTTGCCGATAACCGGCTGATTAACATCTCACGCTCATCGTACGGAGCCCTCAACCTGCTCAGAAAACAGATTGTCAGTCGTTAAATGACTGCTATTTCCGGCTGTTGGAAAAAAATGAAGAAATTATTTGGTTAATATAATTAAAATCACGTATTTTGCGAACCGATTTTCGGAATTTTTCAGAACAAGTAAAAAAGGATAATAATGTCAAAAGTTTGTCAGGTCACCGGAAAGAAGGCAGTGATAGGAAACAATGTTTCCCACTCGAAGAGAAGGACCAAAAGAAAGTTTATGGCTAACCTGTTTACCAAAAGGTACTTTCTGCCCGAGGAAAACAAATGGGTTACCCTCAAGGTATCAGCCGCAGGCATGAGAAACATCAACAAGAACGGCCTTGCATCAGTGCTTAAGGAAGCAAAAGAAAAAGGATACATCGTCAACTAATTAACCGGAGAGAAAATGGCAAAGAAAAGCAAAGGAAACAGGGCGCAGGTGATCCTTGAATGCACGGAACACAAGGATTCAGGCATGCCAGGTACTTCGAGGTATATCACCACCAAGAACCGTAAGAATACACCGGACCGTCTTGAGAGAAAAAAATATAATCCCATTCTTAAGAAAGTGACTGTTCACAGGGAGATCAAATAAATAAAGAGTCATGGCAAAGAAAGTTGTTGCAACACTAAAAACAGGAACCGGCAAAAGCTTCACCAAGTGCATCAAGCTGGTTAAGTCAGAAAAGACAGGAGCATATCAATTTAAAGAAGAAATCATTAATAACGAACACGTTAAGGATTTCTTTGCAAGCAAATAAGATCAGTTCCGCTGATCAGGCATTACGGGGAGACGCAGATAATTGCGTCTCTTTTTTTACTTTTGACATTCAATAGTTACCTGATGGGTTTATTCGGTTTCAGAAGGAAGGAGGAGAAGGAGATTCTTGACAAAGGAATGGTGAAGACACGTGATAACGTCTTTACCAGGCTCACAAGGGCAATAGCAGGCAAGTCGAAGGTTGACGATGAAGTGCTTGATAACCTCGAGGAGGTCCTTGTCTCATCCGATGTTGGGGTTGACACTACTCTCCGCATCATCGACAGGGTATCGAAGCGCGTAGCCCGTGACAAATATGTCAGCACCTCCGAACTGAACGGCATACTGCGTGAGGAGATAGCTGCCCTGCTGGAAGAAAATAAAAGCACCCAGGACATTTCATCGGGTTTCGACGCCCCCCTTCCTGCCAGTCCATATGTAATAATGGTCGTTGGTGTCAACGGTGTGGGCAAGACCACTACCATCGCCAAACTGGCATATAACTTCCGCAGGGCAGGCCGGAGCGTGCTGCTGGGCGCTGCCGACACCTTCCGCGCCGCGGCTATTGACCAGCTCAGGATATGGTCTGAGAGGGCCGGCGTGCCGATGATCAGCCAGCAGATGGGAGCCGATCCTGCCTCGGTAGCTTTTGACACTGTCAAATCGGCTGTCTCTGCAGGCACTGAAATAGTGATAATAGACACCGCCGGAAGACTTCATAACAAAATAGGGCTTATGAATGAACTCTCCAAGATAAGGAGGGTGATGGAGAAGGTAGTGCCTGATGCCCCGCATGAGGTACTGCTTGTCCTGGACGGCTCAACAGGACAGAATGCATTCGAACAGGCAAAACAGTTCACGGCAGCCACTGAAGTTAATGCACTGGCCATCACCAAGCTCGACGGCACAGCCAAGGGAGGCGTGGTGATCGGTATATCCGACCAGTTTAAAATACCTGTCAAATATATCGGAGTGGGGGAAAAGATGGAAGACCTGCGTATTTTCGACAGATATGCTTTCGTCGACTCACTCTTCGGCGACCGCAGCTGATGAAAAAAAACAGGGTCAATATAGTCACCCTCGGCTGTTCAAAGAATCTCGTTGATTCACAGAAGCTTATGCGCCAGCTCGAGGCTGGCGGCTATAATGTCACGTCAGAATCACCTGATCTGTCTGATATAGTTATAATAAACACATGCGGTTTCATCCATGATGCAAAGGAGGAGAGCATCGACACCATCATCCGGTATGCTGAGGAGGTAAAGAAAGAGGGGAGAGGCCGACTTTTTGTCATGGGATGCATGGTGGAACGGTACCGGCAGGAGCTGGAAACAGCAATGCCCGAAGTGAAAGAATGGTTCGGTGTGAACAGACCGGGGGAGATCATCAGCCGTCTCGGGCTTGCCTATCACCCTGAGCTGACCGGTGAGAGGGTCATGACAGGGCCGCGACACTATGCTTATCTCAAGATCTCGGAGGGGTGTGACCGTACATGCTCTTTCTGCGCTATCCCTGATATCAGGGGACGATATATCTCAACACCCCTTGAGGATCTTGTAGCCGAATCAGCGTTTCTCGCCTCAAAGGGAGTGAAAGAACTGATACTCATTGCACAGGACCTGACGCTATACGGCCTTGACCTTTATGGCAAACAGATGCTGCCGGAGCTCGTGCGCCGGATCTCAGCGGTAAATGGCATTGAATGGATCAGGCTTCATTACCTGTACCCCACCGACTTCCCGTATGAGATACTTGACATGATGCAGTCGGACCTGAAAATATGCAGGTACATTGATATACCCATCCAGCATATAGCCGATCCGGTGCTCAAAATAATGAGGCGGTCGCATGACAGCAGAGAAACGCGGGCGCTGCTTCGCAATATCAGGATGAAGCTGCCTCATGCAGCCATCCGCACAACCGTTATTGCAGGCCATCCCGGAGAGACGGAGAAGGAGTTTGCTGAGCTGCTCAGCTTCATCGAAGAGTTCAGGTTTGAAAGACTCGGCGCCTTCCGGTATTCACATGAGGAAAACACATACTCGTTCCTGAATTACCCCGATGACATCCCTGAGAAGACCAAAGAAAAAAGGGTTTCGCGGATAATGGAGCTGCAGCAAAGGATATCCGGCGAAATAAATTCTTCCCTGGTTGGTAATGTAATGAAGGTAATCATCGACAGGAAGGAGGGGGTGTTCCATGTCGGCCGCAGCCAGTATGATTCGCCGGAGGTCGATCAGGAGATACTTGTTACCTCTTCCAAAAAAATTGAACCCGGCACCTTCATCGATGTGAAGATAACCGGGTCAACTGAGTTCGATCTATATGCCGTTCCGTCTAAAAAAGATAAAAGATAAAAGTAAAAAGACAAAAGTCTGATTGGTGATTCACCTTTACCTTTTGCCTTTCTCCTTTTATCTTGTGCCTTTTGTCTTTTGTCTTGACTGCACTTAATGTCTCAGTATTTTCTTCAGCACTCAGTTCTTCCGCACCCTTTTTCCCGCCAACCCTGAATGTTAGCTCTTCCTTATCCTTTGAATAACCCACGTTTATGGTAGCACCCTCATTCACCGATGCTTTTATAAGCACTTCGGCCAGAGGATCTTCAAGGTATTTCTGGATAGCTCGTTTGAGCGGCCTGGCACCATACTGGATGTCAAATCCACGTTCAGCCATGAAGTCGCGTGCCGGAGCACTGAGTTTTATCTTGAATCCCAGCGCTTCGATCCTGTCAAACAGTCCTTTGAGTTCGATGTTGATGATCTTGTCAATATCCTCTTTTGTAAGATGATTGAACATGACCACGTCGTCAATCCTGTTCAGGAACTCAGGTGCGAAGGTCTTCTGCAGCGCTTTCTGCAGGATGCTTTTTGCCTGATCATCACGTGTTGTTCTTTTGGCCGAGGTCTCAAATCCTACGCCGCCGCCAAACTCTGAGAGCTGCCTGGTGCCGATGTTAGAGGTCATTACCACAATGGTATTGCGGAAGTCAACTCTTCTTCCAAGGCTGTCAGTTAGCTGACCTTCGTCGAGCACCTGGAGCAATATATGGAACACGTCGGGGTGAGCTTTCTCTATCTCGTCAAGAAGCACAACCGAATAGGGCCGGCGTCTTACTTTCTCTGTCAGCTGTCCGCCTTCCTCGTATCCGACGTATCCGGGAGGTGCGCCTACCAGGCGTGATACGGAAAACTTCTCCATATATTCGCTCATGTCTACCCTGATCAGGTTCTCAGTGCTGTCAAAGAGGAACTTGGCCAGCACCTTGGCGAGCTGTGTCTTACCCACGCCGGTGGGTCCGAGGAATATGAAAGTGCCTATGGGCTTGTTGGGATCTTTCAATCCGGCGCGGTTGCGCTGTATCGACTTGACGATCTTGGCAATTGCCTCATCCTGGCCGACGATGCTTCTCTTAAGTTCCTCACCCATCTGCAGCAGCCTGGTTCCTTCGGTCTGGGCTATCCTCTGCACCGGCACTCCGGTCATCATAGCCACCACCTCGGCAACCTTTTCGGAATCAACGATTTCGCGATTTATTGCCAGTTCTTTCTCCCAGCGCTTTTTCTCGGCCTCAATAAGATCGAGTATATCCCGCTCCTTGTCCCTGAAGCTTGCAGCCCGTTCAAAGTTCTGGTTCTTTACTGCACTGCTCTTATCCTTCTTGGTCTCCTCAAGCTGTTTCTCAAGGGTGAGTATCTTCTCCGGGACAATAATATTGGATATATGCACCCTTGACCCGGACTTATCGAGGGCATCAATGGCCTTGTCCGGCAGGTTTCTGTCGCTTATGTACCTGTTGGTCAGTTTGACGCATGCCTCGATGGCGTCGGGAGTGTAGGTTACGTTATGATGCTCCTCATAACGGTCCTTAATATTGTTAAGGATGTCAATTGTCTCTTCAACAGTCGTGGGGTCAACGAGCACCTTCTGGAACCTGCGTTCCAGTGCCCCGTCCTTTTCTATATGCTGACGGTACTCATCAAGTGTGGTCGCGCCGATGCACTGTATCTCGCCCCTGGCAAGGGCAGGTTTGAGCATGTTCGCGGCATCGAGTGACCCGCTGGCACCGCCGGCGCCAACGATAGTATGTATCTCGTCAATGAACAGTATTATATTGTCGTTCTTTGCCAGCTCATTGAGTATGGCTTTCATCCTCTCTTCAAACTGCCCCCTGTACTTGGTGCCGGCAACTATTGAGGCAAGGTCAAGGGCAACAACTCTTTTATTAAATAGCACCCTGGAGACATTCCTCTTCGTTATCCTCAGTGCCAGTCCTTCAGCTATTGCTGATTTACCCACACCGGGTTCACCTATCAGAACAGGGTTATTCTTCTTGCGTCTCGAAAGTATCTGTGCCAGGCGTTCTATCTCACGCTCGCGGCCCACCACAGGATCCAGTCTTCCCTCTTCGGCTGCTTTTGTAAGGTCGATGCCGAAGTTATCTAGCACAGGCGTCTCCGAGGAGCTCCTCTGGGCCTGTTGTCCGCCCTGAGGCTGCTTGCCCTGTCCGGAGCCCGGGAACATTCCTTCTTCGTCCTCGTCACGCGGAAAGTCAGCCTGTGCAGCAGGATTGCCGGCCTCGACAGCTTTCTTGACCAGTGAATAGTCTATATCGAGCTCGGTGAGGAACCTTGTGACAAGGTTGCTCTCATCGCGAAGTATTGCCATGAGCAGGTGCTCTGTATCTATTACTCTGGTTTTCATAGACTTAGCCTCGATATGTACAAGCCTCAGAACACGTTCAGTGCTCTTGAGCAGGGGCAGTATCTCGTTATCTGCCATAGTTACAGGCTTTTCGGCTTTTATGCTCTTCTCTATTGATCCTTTCAGCATGAGAAGATCAACGCCGTTATTGAGAAGAATATCCACTGCCACTCCTTCGCCTTCACGCAATATGCCGAGAAAGAGGTGTTCAGGGCTTATATGGCTGTTGCCAAGCCTGATCGCCTCCTCCTTGCTGTAGCCCAGGATATCGTTTACTCTCTGTGAGAAATGTGCGTCCATCATATTTCAGTTGCGGCTTCCATGAAATTGTGTCATAAAGACTGACAATAAGTGCATGAAATGCCCGATTTCAAAGTTAATTCTAATGTAATTATATATTGTCAATAATTGTGCCCAATTTTTAACACCCAATGTTAACAAATAGACCGCATAAAAGGTTAAAACGAGCCTCCTTTTTTATTATTTTCGGGGATTAATTTAAATAAAATCTCAAATTAATCTAATTTATTTAATATCAATCTGATATGTCAGATCCAGCAAGAATAATTAAAGTAAATATCGAGGAGGAGATGAAGTCGGCTTACATCGATTATTCGATGTCAGTCATCGTGTCAAGGGCCTTACCCGATGTAAGGGACGGGCTGAAGCCTGTTCACAGAAGGGTTCTCTTCGGTATGTCAGAGCTTGGAAATTATTCCAACAGGCCTTATAAAAAATCTGCCAGGATTGTGGGCGAGGTGCTTGGTAAATATCATCCTCACGGGGATTCTATCGGTTTATGATGCCATGGTTCGCATGGCCCAGGAATGGTCAATGCGGTATCCTTTTGTTGACGGCCAGGGTAACTTCGGATCTATTGACGGAGACAGTCCTGCTGCAATGCGATACACCGAGGCCCGCCTCAAACGATTAGCTGAGGAGACACTTTCCGATATTGAAAGAGAAACCGTTGATTTTCAGTCCAATTTCGATGACACGCTGCAGGAACCAACGGTACTGCCAACACGGATACCAAACCTGATTGTGAACGGATCTTCCGGTATCGCGGTGGGCATGGCTACGAATATGGCTCCCCATAACCTTTCAGAGACAGTTGATGCAATTATTGCCTATATAGACAATAAGGAGATAACTGTTGATGAACTGATGAAGTATATAAAGGGGCCTGATTTCCCGACCGGAGGCATCATTTACGGCGAACTGGGGATTAAGGAGGCATTCGAAACAGGCCGGGGGCGAATAGTGGTCAGGGCAAGGACCGAGATAGAGCTTACCAAATCAGGAAGGGAAATGATCGTCGTCACCGAGATACCTTATATGGTTAACAAGGCGGAGATGATTAAAAAAATTGCCGACCTGATCAACGAAAAGAAGCTTGAAGGCATTTCCTATATTAATGACGAGTCGGACAGAAGCGGCATGAGGGTGGTTATCATCCTTAAAAAGGAGATGCCTGCCAACGTGGTGCTGAACAACCTGTTCAAGCACTCTCAGCTGCAGTCGTCGTTCAACGTCAATAACGTTGCCCTTGTAAAAGGAAGGCCAAGGATGCTCCCCCTGAAGGAACTTATTCATTTTTTTGTTGAGCACCGGCATGATGTGATTCTTCGCAGAGCCCGTTTCGATCTTGACCAGGCTGAAAAAAGAGCTCACATACTTGAGGGACTGATTATTGCAAGTGACAATATAGATGAGGTTGTTGCTATCATCCGTGCATCAAGCAACGCCGACACAGCACGTGAACGTCTTATGGAACGTTTCAACCTGTCAGATTTGCAGTCCCGCGCAATAGTTGAAATGAGACTCAGGCAGCTCACAGGCCTTGAGCAGGACAAGCTCAGGGCAGAATACGGAGAAGTGCAGAAACTGATAGAATATCTTAAAAATCTATTGGGTGATGAGGCTCTTCAGATGCAGATAATTAAGGATGAGCTCATTGACGTGAAAAACAAATACGGCGACAAACGCCGTACAGAGATAGTTCCCGCAGCAGGAGAATTCAATCCTGAAGACTTCTATGCTGACGATGAAATGGTGATCACTATCTCACACATGGGTTACATCAAGCGTACTCCGCTATCGGAATTCCGCCGTCAGAACAGGGGAGGGACAGGAGCGAGGGGAGGCACAACCCGGGACGAGGATTTCATTGAGCATCTTTACGTTGCTACCATGCATAACACAATGCTGTTTTTTACACAGACCGGCAAGTGTTACTGGCAAAAAGTTTATGATCTTCCCGAAGGAACGCGCACCAGCAAGGGAAGAGCCATGCAGAATCTTATCAACATCGAGCAGGATGACAGCGTCAGGGCTTTCATAAATGTAAAGACACTTGACGATGAAGAATATATCAATAATAACTTCATTGTGCTCTGTACACGCAAGGGTGTCATCAAGAAGACCTCCCTGGAAGCTTACTCACGTCCCAGGGCAAACGGAGTGAATGCCATAACGGTTAGGGAAGGCGATGAGCTCCTTGAAGCCAGAATGACAAACGGCAACCATGAAATCATGCTTGCCGTCAGGTCAGGCCGGGCTGTCAGGTTTCCCGAAAAAACAGTGAGACCGATGGGTCGGACCGCTTCGGGTGTCAGAGGCATTACCCTGTCAGGTGCTGATGATATGGTGATTGGAATGATTACTGTACTCAATGAATCAGAAGATGTCCTGGTTGTGTCGGAGAACGGCTACGGCAAGAGATCCTCAATTGCAGATTACAGAATTACCAACAGGGGAGGAAAGGGAGTAAAAACCATAAATGTCACCGACAAGACAGGCAAACTGATCGCTCTTAAGGATGTCAGTGACCAGAATGATCTCATGATTATCACCCAGGCCGGTAATATTGTGAGACAGCCTGTCAGCAGTCTGAGGGTGATGGGAAGAGCCACACAGGGAGTGAAGCTGATAAATATCAAAGAAAATGATTCAATTGCTTCTGTGGCCTATGTAGAAGTAAATGAAGAAGATAGCCAGAATGAAACAGATAATTCCGGGCAGTCTGAAGTTGCCGGTGAGTAATTTGGCAAATTATTTGAAGAATAGAATCTAAAGTTATATTTTTGAAACAACATTAAAAGCAAATTATCCAGACATGAAGAAGATCACATTCTTATTACTTGCAGTAATAATCTCAGCTGCCGCCTCAGCCCAGAAGGGAAAAATTACCGCCGCAGAAACCTTTATCAGAGAGGGCGCATTTGATAAGGCTAAAGAAGCCATCGAAGAAGCCATCGTCAACCCTAAATCCTCTGGTCTGGCAAAGACCTATTATGTTAAAGGCACGCTCTGCCAGGCTGCTTTCGATTTGGGTGACCCCAAGTTCATGGGATTGTACCCGGATATCCTTATGGAAGCGTTCAACAACTATGAAAAAAGCGTTCAGATGGATCCCAAGATGAAGAACACCATCATCAGGGACAACACCTTTGCCATGCTGGGCAATTCATTTCTGAATGAAGCTATCACCAAATTCAATGAGAAGGATTATGTAGGGGCGATGAAGAGCTTTGAGAATAATGTCAAGGTTTCTGCAAGTGATCTTTATGTCGGAGTGGTAGATACCCTGGTGATCTTCAACGCAGGACTTGCCGCATACAATGCACAGTTGTACAAAGACGCCATTGAATACTTCCGTATCTGCACCACTACAGGCACCGAGGATACCAAGCCTTATATATTCATGAGCGATAGCTACCTCAAATTGAATGATACTGTTAACGCAGAAGCTATACTGCTGGAGGGAGCAAGGGTTTATCCTGACACCCTTGACATTCTGCTTCAGGCAACACAGTTCTATCTTGATACAGACAACACTGAAGGAGCTTTTGAAGCTGTTCACAGGGCAATGGCTTTGGATCCGGGTAATTACATTCTTGACCTGGTAGAGGGCAGCCTTTACATGAAGCTTGAAGATTATCCGAAAGCCATTGAGAGCCTTAATAAATCGCTTGTAAAGAATCCCACACAGTTCGAGAGCACTTACAACATCGGACTTTGCTATGTCTCCATTGCGAACAAAATGCTTAATGAAGCAAATTTGATTGTCGACAACAAGCAATATGAAATAGCAAAGGATAAGGCTTTTGAAGAGATGAAGAAAGCAATACCTTATTTCCTTGATGCCGAAAAAGCAAACCCCACATCAGTTGCAACACTCGAGTTTCTGCGAGAAATTTATCTGAAACTCAAAATGATGCCCGAATTTGAAGCATACAAACTGAAAGTTGAAAACCTGCAGTAACAGGGGATATTAAATCTGATTAAAGGAAGGCGCCCGGAAAGGTGCCTTCTTTTTTTGTTCTGGATTTAAGGAAGAGCAGGGAAGAGGCATTTTAAATCCTTCAGTACGATCATGGTGACTATTAAATAGTCTATTTAACATAATATTAATTATAGGCAAATACATAAGAATTTGTGCTTCCGACTTAATGTCGGGATTAACATAATCTCAGATATGGGCCGCAAGGACCATATCGGCACCGAGATTATGTTAAAGCAAATTCTTAATAATCCTATATTTGCTTTAAATACTCCACCCTATGCCACAGATTAACAAATCCACACTTCAGTTTCTGTCAAATCTGAAAATTAACAATGACAGGGATTGGTTCGCCAGGAACCGTAAAACGTACGATGAAGCCAGGCACAACTTTGAAACCTTTGTACAGGCCATAATTGACGAGATTGTAAAGTTCGATCCTATTTATAAAGGCCTTGAAGCGAAAAGCTGTGTCTTCAGGATCAATCGAGACACCAGGTTTGCCCACGATAAATCGGTCTACAAAACCAATTTCGGCGCATTCATGGTCAGAGGCGGTAAAAAGAACGGCGACAGGTTTCCCGGTTATTATTTCCATATTGAACCGGGTTCATCGTTTGTGGCAGGCGGCGCCTATGTACCACCGGCACCCTGGTTAAATGCCATCAGGGAGAAGATCGACGAAAACGCCGACGGGCTGATCAGGATCGTTAATAATAAGGATTTTAAGAAGCACTTCGGAGAACTTGATGGTGAGAAACTGAAGACGGCGCCCAAGGGATATCCTCGTGATCATCCTCATATTGAGCTGCTTAAGTTTAAGAGTTTCCTTGCCTACAAGTCAATTTCTGACCGGGAGCTAACCTCTGAAGGTTGTTTCGACCTGGCAGTCAGTGCTTTCCGTGCCATGAAACCGCTGCATGACTACCTGACAGTCTGAAGATCCGTTGAAAGGTTGAAAGGTTGAGAGGTTGAAGGGTTTAGGGACTATCCATAAAATCCTTTAAATCAGACTATTGCCTATTGCCTACTGCCTATTGCCTGTTAGCTGCTATTCCAAACTCTCCTGCTCCCTGATGACCTTCTGCTTGCCTTTCCTCGTATACTTCTTCCTGTTCTTATAGATCTTCGGCCGGGTTACTTTGTCGAGACCGGCTTCCTGCGACGCTTTCCGCACTGCTGTCCTGTAAGCCTTACGTTTATCTTTTTCAGACAGTTGTACCTTTTTGATTTTCATTCCGGTCCGGTAATATATTACGGAAATAAATGTATAAATATTCTATTGTCCCCATGGCACATTAATTGCATTGTTGTGCATATATATCAAAATATTGTATCTTTCGCAAACAAAAAAAGAAACCGGAATTATGAAAAAGTTATTGTTCACTCTTCTCCTTGCAGCCTTGGTGCTGCCATATGCAACTGCACAAGGTAAACTTGAGGTAGGCCAGAAAGCCCCCGAATGGGTATTGCCGGATGCTGACAAGAAAGAATTCACCATGAACACATGGCCGGGCAAGGTGCTTCAGATCAATTACGTTGATCCTGACGAGTCTGACCTTAATGATGCGTTTAATGATGCCGTCAACAAAGCAACTGATGTTGACAAGATAATCGATGAGAAGGACTTCAAAGGTTTTGGGATTGTGGACCTGAAATCGACCTGGAAACCAAACGCACTTGTAAGGTCTATCGCTGATAAAAAAGCAAAGAAATATGACACTACCATCCTTTTTGATTATGAAGGCAAGCTGCACCTGGACTGGGGAATGCCAAAGGACAGTTATACTGTTGTCATTGTTGACAAGAACAGGATTGTCAGGGGTGTTTATGCGGGCAAGATAGCTGATGCCGATATACCGGGAATAGTCGATATGATCATCAAACTCAGCAAAGAATAAAAAAAAGGAAACCGGCGCAGGCCGGTTTTTTTATTTGCGAATTTCGATTTGCGAATTTCGAATTTACTAATCGGTTGTCAGTTAAGTTTAAACCGTATCCTCAGGATTCCCTCCGTGAAATCTGCCGAGGTAACTGTGAACATGCCGATCTCTGAGGTATTTGCAACATGCTGTCCGATGCAAGGGCATGCATCAAAGCTTCCGACAGTGATTATGCGGATCGTCTCGCCGGCATTTTCAGGCAGCTTTCCCGTGAAGTACTTTTCGTCCGCCTCCCTCCTGCCGACATACTCCTCTCCCACCGGAAGGTTTAGCTTAATTATCTCATTAACTGTCCTTTCCACAGCTGCTACCTCCCTGTCTGTCAGTGCTCTCCTGGCCCTGTAATCGCATTTGCTCTTCTTATCCTCTATATGGCTGTTGAACGAACGGCCGCAGTGATACATCTTATCCATCACCGAGTTGAGGATATGTTCTGCGGTGTGCATTGCGGGGTTGTATTCTTTTCCGGGCATAATGACTTAATGACGTAATTATGTAAATAAACGGAGAAACAGCATATAAATTTCGTCCGAAGAACTGAAGTCCTGTTATCGGTTATCCGTTTTCTGTTATCGGTTCTGATTTCTAATGTTCAAATGTTCATTTGTTCTATTGTTCCCCTTGCTCCATGCACCGTGCTCCGTGCTCCATGCTATAATTCGGTTGCATCCTGGATATCGCGTCCGATGCTCTTTTTGAGCTGGTACAGATCCTGCTTCATGGTAGCGACGGTACGCAGCAGTTGCTTCTCGGGAAGGACCGGCTCGGGCAGTTCGTCACTGATATAATGTACAAACCGCCAGATCTCCCTGACATCATTTATATGGACTTCGTATGGTTCATAGAGAGGATTGAGTGAGTAAAGAACGAGCGTTCCGTTTTTTTCGATACTGTTCTCCACCACCTTGAAGACAATTCCGTCGCCGGTGGTAAGTATGATATAAGCCTTACCGCTCTTTATCTCATGCCAGTCCTGCAGAAATTCACCCGTCACCCACGACTTATCCGGTATGGGCAGCATGGAGTCGCCTTTAAGCTGGAACGTGCGGTATTTTCGGTTTCGCGACAGGAACGGCAGGTTGAACAGGGGAAGGTCGCCTATGAATTCAGGATCGGCATAACCAGTGGTATATCCTGCCCTGGCTTTCTCATTCACCAGCTCTATGTTCTCACGGTTATCGGGGGTCACCGTTGTAGTCAGCACCCTGAGGTTACTGCCCTTTATATAGGCATCATAACCTCTCTCAAGCTCACCCAGCTGGCTCTCGGACAGTTTTGTCAGGTCGATCTTGAGCATGGTGTCAAGAGAGATGTTGTAATACCCCGAAAAAGCCACAAGTGCCTCAATGCCAGGCTGTGCCACGCCGTTCTCATAGCCGCTCAGCGTCGGGCGTTTCATCTGCAGCGCCGATGCCACATCGTCCTGCGTGCGTCCACGGCGTTTTCTTAAAAATTTTATGTTCGCTGCGAAGTACATATTATAATAATTGATTATATTGTAATCATAAGTTTGATTAAATTTTAATCAAATATAAAACATGTTTTTCAAACGGCAATGAAAAAAACAAAAAAACTTTCTCCTTTCTCCTTTAACCTTTAACCTTTCCATGATGGAATCGCGCAGCATCCTTCATCTTGATCTCGACACCTTCTTTGTCTCCGTGGAGAGGGTGCGCGACAGCCGGCTCAACGGCCGCCCGGTGATTGTCGGTGGCGGCTCTGACCGCGGCGTGGTCTCGAGCTGCAGCTACGAGGCCCGCAGCTTCGGTGTCAGCTCGGCCATGCCCATGAAGATGGCGAGAGCGATGTGTCCCGAGGCGGTCTTTGTGCGCGGCGACATGGAGATGTACACAAAATATTCGCGTATGGTCACTGACATCATCGCCGAAAAGTCCCCTCTGTATGAGAAGGCTTCGGTGGATGAGCACTATATCGATCTCACGGGCATGGAGCGCTTCTACGGCTGTGCGCGCTGGGCGCATGAGCTGCGCGACACGATAATAAAAGAGACGGGGCTGCCCATCTCAATGGGCCTCTCGGTCAACAAGACCGTCTCGAAGATCGCTGCCGGCGAGGCCAAGCCCAACGGCGAGAAGGAGGTGGCGCAACAGTATGTCCTGCCCTTCCTTGACCCGCTCTCTATCCGCAAGATACCAATGATAGGACAGAAGACATACCACACTCTGCGCTCGATGGGCATCTCAACCGTACACACCCTGCGTGTCATACCGGCGGAGATGCTGGAGTCGCTCATGGGCCAGAACGGTACGGAAATATGGAAGAAAGCCAACGGCATAGACAACTCGCCTGTCATCAGCTACTCCGAGCAGAAGTCGATCAGCACCGAGCACACCTTCGACCGCGACACCACCGACACGGTGATGCTCAGCCAGCTGATCATCAGCATGACCGAGAAGCTGGCCTATGAGCTGCGCCGCCAGGAGAAGCTGGCCTCATGCATCACGGTACGCATACGCTATTCCGACTTCGACACGCACACGCTGCAGCAGCGCATACCCTATACCGCATTCGATCATGTGCTCATCAGCGAGGCGCAGAGCCTCTTCCGCCGTCTGTGGCAGCGGCGCATGCTCATCAGGCTGATAGGCGTTAGGGTGAGCGGACTGGTGCGCGGGGTACAGCAGCTTGATATGTTCGAGGACACACCCGAGATGGTGAGCCTTTATATGGCTATGGACTCACTCCGGGGCCGTTTCGGGCGTCATGCCATACGCAGGGCCGCCGGGGTGATGACCGCTGCGGAACGCAGCGAGCGCGAGCTCAGAAAGGCCTCCGAGATGCTTACAGAGAAGTCCAGAATGGAAGAACGACTCAGGGGATGGTACTACCATTAGAAGTAGGCAATAGGCAATAGGCAGTAGGCAGTAGTGGTAAGTTATTGATTAACTGAATTGAACTGAAGATTCGACTGAATACTGGAGACTGAAGACTGAATGACTGGAGACTGAAGACTGGAGACTGAAGACTTACAGACCGCATGACAATGTACTTAAACTGCCATTCATATTACAGCCTGAGATACGGCACGATCACCGTCGGGCGCCTTTCTGAGCTCGCCGCGGCTGCCGGCGTGCAGCGCCTGGTGATGACCGATATCAACAACACCACCGGCGTGCCCGACTTCGTGCGCGAGTGCCGCAGCCGCGACATCACCCCGGCAGCCGGGATAGAATTCCGAACCGGCAACAAACTCCTTTACGTCGGCATCGCACGCAACAACGAGGGCTTCCGCGAGCTGAACGAGTTCCTCACCCACCGTAACATCACCGGCGAGCCTCTCCCCTCTCAGCCTCCCTCCTTCCCGAACGCCTATGTTGTTTACCCCGCCGGCGGCAGAGTCTAGATCATGGCAAGCATGGGCGCTTCCGGTACAGGCTGGCACCCCCGCCACCCTGCGCGACAATGAGTTCCTCGGCATACGACCATCTCGCCGCCGGCCGGCTGGTGTCAATGAACAAAAAGCAGATCTCTAAATGCGTTATCCTTCAACCTGTCACAATCGAATCGCCCGCCGACTATCCCGTGCACCGCAGCCTGCGCGCCGTAGACAATAACATCCTCCTAAGCCGCCTCGAGCCTCATATGACAGCCTCGCCCGACGAGATCATCATACCTGAGAATGAGCTCATCCGTCCCTTTGAGATGTGGCCGCAGGTGACTGATAACACGCGCAGGCTGCTCAACGACTGCTCGCTGAACATCGACTTCACCACGCACAAGAACAAAAAGATCTACTCGGCAAGCAGGTACGACGACAAGCTGCTGCTCGAGAAGCTGGCATGGGACGGGATGAAGTACCGTTACGGAAAAAATAACAAGGTGGCTGAAGAGAGGGTGCGGCATGAGCTGGAGATCATCGACCGCCTCGGCTTCTCTGCATACTTCCTCATAACATGGGACATAATACGCTACTCCATGGCCTGCGGATTCTACCACGTGGGACGCGGCAGCGGCGCCAACTCCGTCGTTGCTTACTGCCTGAAGATCACCAATGTTGACCCCATTGATCTCAACCTTTACTTCGAGCGGTTCATCAACCCCAAACGCACCTCGCCGCCCGACTTCGACATAGACTATTCATGGAAGGAGCGCGACACCGTCACCGAGTATATCTTCAGGCGTTACGGCCATCGTCATACCGCCCTGCTCGGTACCGTGAACACCTTCCGCGGCAAGTCAATCGTGCGCGAGCTGGGCAAGGTGCACGGACTGCCCGTTGATGAAATAGACGCCCTGATTGACAATCCGTCTGCCGTCAGTAACCGCGGCGAGATACAGGACATGATCTTTGAGACCGGCAATAAAATTGCCGACTTTCCCAACCTGCGCAGCATACACGCCGGCGGGGTCCTTATATCGGAAGATCCTGTCTGCTGCTACACGGCACTCGACATGCCGCCCAAAGGGTTTCCGACAACGCAGTGGGATATGTACACTGCCGAGGAGCTGGGCTACGAGAAGCTTGACATACTGAGCCAGAGAGGCATAGGACATATAAAGGAGAGTGCGGAGATCATACGCGCCAACCGCGGCGTGGATGTCGATGTGCATGCCGTACAGCAGTTCAAGAACGACCCGCTGGTAAAGGATCATCTCAGGCGCGGCGACGCCAAAGGGTGCTTTTATATTGAGAGTCCTTCCATGCGCGGACTGCTGCAGAAACTGAGATGCGATGATTATCTGACACTTGTGGCAGCCAGCTCGGTCATCAGGCCCGGCGTGGCCCGCTCAGGCATGATGCGCCAGTTCATCTACCGCTTCCATAACCCCGACAAATTTGAGTATATCCACCCCGTGATGAAAGAGCTCCTCAGCGAGACCTTCGGGGTGATGGTCTACCAGGAGGATGTGCTGAAGGTATGCCATCACTTTGCAGGCCTCGACCTGTCCGACGCCGACACGCTGCGCCGCGCCATGAGCGGCAAGCACCGTTCGCGGCAGGAGATGATGAAGATCACAGAGAGGTTTTTTGCCAACTGCCGTGAGAAGGGCTACCCCGAAGAGATAACAAAAGAGGTGTGGCGCCAGATCGAGTCCTTCGCCGGCTACTCGTTCTCCAAGGCACACTCGGCCTCGTACGCCGTCGAGAGCTTCCAGAGCCTGTGGCTGAAGACACACTACCCGCTTGAGTTCATGGTGGCCGTCATCAATAACTTCGGAGGTTTCTACCGTACATGGGTCTATGTGCACGAGGCAAAACGCGAGGGCGCAGCCATCGAAGCACCATGCATAAACAGAAGCACATACAAAACCACCATATACGGAAAGAGCGTTTTCCTGGGACTGATACATATAGCGGGACTGGAAAACAGTCTGGCACAAGAGATCATGAAAGAGCGCGATAACAATGGTGATTATAAAGATATTGGGGACTTTATCTCACGTATTGGTCCGGGTCTTGAACAGACCGTTATCCTGATACGTACCGGAGCCTTCAGGTTCACCGGTAAGAGCAAGGCGCTGTTGCTCTGGGAGGCACACATGCTTATCAACAAGGGTAAGAGCGAGACTGCTCGTACGCTCTTTAACCCTGAACCGAAAAAGTTTGTGATGCCTCCCTTTGAACAGTCAAAGCTCGAGGATGCCTACGATGAGATCGAGCTGCTGGGCTTCCCGGTGACTCTCTCATGGTTCGACATGCTGCAGACAAAGTTCAGGGGCGAGGTCATGGCGTCGGAAATGAAAGGGAAAACAGGTCGCAAAGTGAAAATGGTAGGACACCTGGTGACAGTGAAATATATCAAGACGGTGAAGAGGGAATGGATGAACTTCGGATGCTTCATTGACAACCAGCGGCGAGTTCTTCGACACAACCCATTTCCCTCAGTCGCTGGGCAGCTGGCCGTTCCGCGGCAGCGGGACATATCTCATTCAGGGTAAGGTGGTTGACGAGTTTGGCTCAACCACTGTTGAAGTTGAAAAGATGGCTAAGCTGCCTGTACTTCCCGACCCGAGATATTAATTGTCAAGCCTGGAGGCCTTGGTTATGCCCTTGACAGACTGTATTTTTTTTATCAGACCGTAGAGAAGATTGATGTTCGGCACCAGCAGATCGATCTTGCCTTCAAAGAGGCCGTTGTCCATCTTGTAGGTGAAGTTCTTGACCGATACTTTGTACTCTGTCAGTATATCGGATATGCGTGCAACAATACCCAGGTTCTCAATACCCGTTACCTTTACCGATGTCAGAAATCCCCTGGCAGCATCAAGCCTGGTCCATCTGGCCCGCAGTACCCTGTACGGAAAGTTTGATATCATGTATTCAGCATTGGGACAGGCAGCCCTGTGTATCTTTATTCCTTCCAGGATAGTGACAAAACCGAATATACGGTCACCGAACACCGGGTTGCAGCATTTTGAAAGCTTGTAGTCGAGGCCTTCTACTTTCTCGTCTATGACAAGGTAGTCAGCCCCTCCCTTATATGTCTCATCATGTGCATGCGCCTCGGGCACCTTTGCGGCGGCCGGTTCGGTGGCTTCGTCAGTGCGCAGCAGGACTTTCTTCAGCTGCAGGAGTTCAATCTCCCCAATTGCTATGCTGAAATAAAGATCCTGGGAATTCTTGAATCCGTACTCCTCAAGAAGCCTGACCACTGTAGCATCTCCGTACGGTATCTTCCAGTTCTTCAGTCGTCTTGTCAGGATCTCCTTGCCTTCGGCAGCCAGCTTTACCTTCTCCTCATTAAGAGCCTGTCTTATTTTCGTACGGGCTTTATTGGTAATGACAAACGACAGCCAGTCGCGCTTGGGCGATTGTTTAACGGAGGTGATGACGGAGACGTGGTCACCGTTCTGCAGCTTTTGTTTTAGTTGCACATTGCGTCCGTTGACCTTACCTCCGATGCATTTTGATCCTACCCCGGTATGGATGTCAAAAGCGAAGTCGAGCAGCGTCGCTCCTGCCGGCAGCTGCCTTACCTCTCCCTTGGGTGTGAATACAAATACCTCGTCGGAATACAGTCCCGGTCTAATCTCTCCCAGGAAGTCGCTTCCCTCCTTTTCCACGGTACCAAGGACCTCGCGCATCTGCGCCATCCATGCATCGAGCCCGCCTTCACCTTTCTGGCCCTTATAGCGGAAGTGTGCAGCGAGGCCCTTCTCCGCAATCTCATCCATGCGTTTTGTGCGAATCTGCACCTCCACCCACTTGCCTTCTTTGGTCGCCACAGTTGTGTGTAACGACTCATAACCGTTGGTCTTGGGAACGGAGATCCAGTCGCGCAACCTGCTCGGGTCAGGCTGGTAAAGGTCTGTAACAACTGAATATGTCTGCCAGCATGATGACTTCTCGTGGGCGGGGTCTGTATCAATGATAATTCGCAAGGCGAAGATGTCAAAAACCTCTTCGAAGTTCACTCCCTGTCTTTTCATCTTCTGCCATATGGAGTGTACTGACTTTGTACGGCTCTTGAGCTCATAGCTCAGGCCCATAGCATCCAGTCTCGCTTTCAGCGGCTGCGAGAACTCCCTGATAAGCCTGTTCCTGGAGGTAGTGGTCTGCTTCAGTTTTGCATCAATCTCGTTGTATTCACCCGGTTCCATCAGCTGCATTGCCAGGTCTTCCATCTCTGACTTAATGTTATAATAGCCCAGTCTGTGGGCCAGCGGGGCAAACAAAAAATAAGTTTCCGACGCCACCGGAAGTCTTTCTTTCTCAGGAAGTTTTTTCAACCTGCGCATCATCAGAAGCCGCTCAGCAAGAGCAATAAGTATGACCCTGCCATCATCGGCAAGAGTTCAGCAGCAGCTTGCGGAAATTCTCTGCCTGGCCTGTGAAGTCTTTTCCTTTAAGTGCGGTTACACGCGATAAACCCGTGATAACGATTTTGATCGTCGGGTCCCTCAGATCGTCAATCTTCTTCCAGCCTTCACTGCCCTCGCTGATACCTGATAGCAGCGCACTGATCACTGCCGGTAATCCCAACCCTATCTCACAGGCGGTGATGCGTGCCAGCTCCATGTAATAGATCACCAGCGGCTCGCCAAGGTAATTCTTGCCGGGAGCATAGCTGTTGATGGCGATGTCGGCAGCACGCCCGAAAGCTTTTTTCTCGGCGTAGGTGACAGGCCCCGGAAGGCATTTGAGCACCTGACGCTTTTTATTGCGTACCAGTAATGCTATATCGGGCATGGTTTTTACTTTAGAGGTGAGTCAGGCTCATTTTTCATCGTGAGGAAAAAGATGTAGTCAACCGTTTTGGGGAATATCCTCTGCAAAAGGGCAATGAGTCTGCCCGATACGGTCATGATCTTGTTTCTTTTCCTTTTTCTGATGCCTTTGAGAACCCAGGTGGCCACATATTCGGGAGACATCATCTTTTTCTCCTCCCTGGGTGACACACCCTGTTCAGATCCGTCTGCTAACAAGGCGTGTTTGCGTATTTCAGAGGATGTAAATCCGGGCATGATGACCATTACATGAAGCTTCTGGGTCATATATTCAATCCTGAGTGTCTCCATGAAACCATGGATAGCGAACTTTGAGGCGGAATACCCTGTGCGGCCCGGCAGTCCATGATAACCAGCAGTAGATGATACACTTACTATCGAACCTTTGTTGGCGACAATATATGGAAGCGCATACCTGGTGCAGTAGACAGTGCCCCAAAAATTAACATCCATAAGTCGTTTTAGAACTGAGATTTCAACTTCTTCAAATAAAGCTCTCATTGAAATACCTGCATTGTTTATAAGTATGTGTATTGTACCGAATTTCCTGACGGTTGCCTCCACCATTCTCCGGCAGTCTTCCTCTTTTGAGACGTCGGTGACGACGGCAAGGGATTCGGCGCCGATTCTGGTAATCTCCTCTTCCAGTGTCCGGAGCTTGTCGGCTGACCGTGCTGCAATCACGACCTTGCTGCCATTGCGGGCAAATTCCAGAGCTGTGGCCCTGCCTATGCCTGATGAAGCACCGGTCACAATCACTACCTTGTCCTTGAAGTTATAGCGTCTCATGCTATCAATGATGGGGGTCAAAGATAGTTACAATTTAGGGTCGTCAGTCCGGGAGAATATTTTTTTACAATTTTCCATAAAAGTCAATTATTTTTTTGATCGGAAAATTATTTGCCCTACATTTGCACACGCAAAAAATGAGACTGATTCAGTAGCTCAGCTGGTAGAGCACATCCCTTTTAAGGATGGGGTCCTGGGTTCGAATCCCAGCTGGATCACAAAAAGCATCCCGCGCAAGCAGGATTTTTTATTTTAGAGACCTGACGAAGCTTGCTTCGGTAAGTTCTCGAGAAAAAAAAAAAAGACCACCGAAGGTGGATGTTTTTTGTCAGAGCCCCCTCAAGGGATCATGCCGCCGCCAGGCGGAATAATCTCAGGAGTTTGACGCGGTTCGGGGACAGAGCGTGATCGATTTTGCACATACCCTTCAACCAGATATCATCATTAATGACCGAACCGGTGCCAAAGGTGATTTCGACACACCTGAACAGCGGGTCGGTGGATTTCAGATTAATCGTCCCTGGGAAACCTGCATGAACATTGCCAACCAGTGGGCCTGGAAACCCAACGATGAAGTAAAATCACTCGAACAGTGTATTCAAAGTCTCGTCCGTTTAGACGGAGGCGATGGTAACCTGCTCTTCAATGTTGGTCCAAAACCTGACGGAACCAAACCGGGGCAAAATTCTGTTCTTGAATTTTCGGCGAAAGATTTGCGACCGATCAACACCATCGTAGAACTGGAATATGCCGGAAATGTAATGAATGTTGCTCCGGTGGAAAACCATATCCAAAGAACTACCATCGGAAGTAAACTGGACCTCAAATTGCCCAAAACTACCGCACAAAAAGTGCGGTTGTTGATGAAATAATTCAGCCAAACTCCCGGTATTTATGAGATTGTGCTGCTCTGATTTAGTGCATCTTTTTGTTTTGCCAGCGGCTAGTTACTAGCTGCTGGCAAAAAAATCCAGTAACTTAATAAAGCGCATATAATGAAACGATACGGACAAACTTTCGGGGTTGACCTTAGAACACAGGAATGGTGGGATATCATGATGCCAATGCAGCAACCTGTCGAAAACCGTGCAAAAGGATAGCACTGGGCCAATATGGAAGAAGTTTTTCATCTGGATTAAATGAATACAGGATAATGCAGGATAATCAGTCTTGATTTTCCATGTATATTTACCTTTCAATTAAAAAATAAGAGCATCAAAATTAACCAAGCTATTCAAACGAACCATGAAAAGAAAAGAAATCATTTTTGCAATCTTTCTATTTGTCTTATTCCAGGCTTTTAATCCCATCTATGCTCAAAAAAGCAAGTCAGACGACCCGAAAATGAACTGGTGGAAGGAAGCCAAATTCGGGATGTTTATTCACTGGGGCCTTTATTCGGTTCCCGCCGGAATATACCAAGGAAATGAAATTGGAGGAATTGGAGAATGGATCATGAACAACGCCAAAATTCCGGTTGACGAATATGCCGGATATGCCAAACAGTTCAATCCGACCGGTTTCAACGCTGAGGAATGGGTCAAACTGGCCAAAGGAGCTGGCATGAGATACCTGGTGATTACCTCGAAACATCACGATGGTTTTGCTATGTTCAACAGTAAGGTGAGCGATTACGACATCATGGACGCCACACCATTCAAACGAGACATCATCGGTGAAATGGCTGCAGCCTGTAAAAAATATGGCATCCATTTCGGACTGTATTATTCACAGGATCAGGACTGGCATCCAAAAGGGCGGCGGAGTTTGTGGTACGCACTGGGATCAAAGCCCAGGACGGGAATTTCGACGAATATCTCGACCGTATTGCCGTTCCACAGGTATAAAGAAATACTCACAGCCTACAATCCTGAAATCATCTGGTGGGACACTCCCTGCACGATCACAAAGGAAGGAGCAGCCAAATTTGCACCTAATTCTGGTAAAATATCCGGAACTGATTACCAATAACCGTCTTGGGTGGAGGAGTAGATGGTGACCTTGAAACGCCCGAACAATTTATTCCTGCAACGGGGATTCCAGGGAAAAACTGGGAATCGTGCATGACCATGAACGATACCTGGGGCTTCAAAAAGAACGATCACAACTGGAAAAGTACCGAAATGCTTGTACGCAACCTGATCGATATTGCTTCAAAAGGCGGAAACTATCTGCTGAATGTTGGCCCGACACAAATGGGATTTATTCCCTGATGCTTCTGTCGAACGCCTGAAAGAAATAGGCTCCTGGATGAAAGTCAACGGTGAAGCCATTTATGGGACTTTAGCCAGTCCATTCAGCGATATTACCTGGGGGCGGGTGACCCTTAAAAATGTTGGAAAGAATACCAAATTGTACCTGAATGTATTTGATTGGCCAACCGACGGGAAACTGCTTATTTCGGGTCTCGAAAACAAGATCGTGAAGGCTTATCCGCTGGCAAGCCCTGCAACCAAACTTAAAACTGAAGCGAAGGATGCCGACAGGCTGATTGATTTGAGCACGGTGAAACAAACTCCGGTTGCTACTGTGATTGTTCTGGAAATTAGTGGAAAACCTTTGATAAACAACAAACCGATTATCAAATCCGAAAGTTCGGCCTTTATTGATAAAGTTTCCCTTGAAATTATTTCAGATACAAAAAGCGGACTTGTTTATTACACCGTTGATGGTTCTGATCCATCGGTAAACGCACAACTGGCAAAAGGTAAAATGCTACTGAGCGGAAAAGGAAACCTGATCGTTAAAGCACGAACCTATGTGAATGGCAAACCCGTGAGCGTAATCGCAGTTTCTGAGTTCAAACAACAGGAACCAATGGCTGCAATATACAAGTCTAAGCCGGGGCTGAAATACCGCTATTACGAAGGAATCTGGGACACACTTCCTGATTTTTCAAAGCTTACTGTGGTCAAATCAGAAGTGATCGGTAATTTTACACTTGCTGAAAAAAGTAAACCCGAGAACTATGGATTTGTATTCGACGGTTTTGTCAATATTCCTGAAACCGCTGTTTATACATTTTATCTTACCTCCGACGATGGTAGCCGCCTGATCATTGATGATCTGAAAACCCTTGATAATGATGGCAAACATGCGATGGATGAAAAAAGTATTTCACTGGCCCTGTCAGCAGGGCTTCATCAGATTTCTGTTCAGTTTCTCCAAGGAAGTGGTAGCGAAGGTTTGAAACCTGAATGGAAACCGCTTGGAAAATAAAAGTCAACTATAGATAATGCTTTAATGTCTCATTAAAACTGGTATAAATTGAAAACGAAATCAGGTATTCTGTTGACTTGCTTTTGCTTGCTGATCATCGGGCTTAAGGCGCAAAACCCTTTCATCACTCATATTTATGCAGCTGATCCCTCGGCACATGTGTGGCCGGTCGATACAACCACCTTGTGGCTATACACTTCTCATGACACGCCGGGTACCAATCACCACGCCACAATGTTCGATTACCATGTGTCTTCAACCCAGGATAGGATACATTGGACCGATCATGGCCGGGTGCTTTCTGTCGACGATGTTTCTTGGGCGGTTGATTATGCCTGGGCCATTGATTGCGTTTACCGGCAAGATAAGTACTATCTGATCTTTTGTATGCACGAACTGGAAACCGGTATTTTTCGTACAGGTATTGCCGTCAGCGATGTGCCGCAGGGACCATTCAAAGATATTGGTTTTATAAAAGGTGTGGAATGGGGTCAGGATCCTGCTGTTTTTACGGATGACGATAATCGTGTATACCTGTATTGGGGAAGTGGCGGAAGAAGTATATCCGCAGAATTAAAAGACGATCTGCTTTCAATCAAACCTGAAACAAAGGTCGATCTCTCCAAACAACTTTTACAAGTCTACGAAGGCCCATTGGTAAATAGGCTTTAAATGCAAATATCATTGGCAGCAGTTTTTTATGGGCTAATGGAGAACAAAGCATTTCCAGGCTTTAACGTCCTGCACTCTATTTTGAAAAAGATGTACCTAAATATTTGTATGGGGCAACCCGGGCTAACAAAGAACAGACTAATTTATTCAATGTGGCAATACCTTTAAAAGTAAAAAAATAAATACGATGAAAGGATCCCTTATTTTTCTATTAAATCTATTTTTGGTTTGTACTGTTTCCCTCAATGGCCAGTCAATCAGGCAAGAGATCAATCTTTCAGGAAACGGATGGCGCGTTTGGCTCGACAGCAAAGCAACCTGGCAAAACAATTCTTTGTACTTGCCCCGTACGCTCGATCTTTCAAAAGTTAAACCAAATCTTCCTTCATGTGGCTGGAATGATCTTTTTAACAAAGAAGGTATTCAGGCAAAAGTTCCCGCTTCTTTCGAAGAACTATTTGGAAATGGGGATCCGCTCTGGCGTTATCATGGTGTGGGCTGGTTTACTAAGGAAGTCGAAATCCCTGCCGATTGGAGCAACAAAACGGTTACTCTTTCCATCGAAAAAGCACGTTTGCGCATCGAAATCTATATTAATGAGAAGCTGGCTGGATACGATATTGTGGCCGAAACACCATATTCAGCCGATATCAGTTCGTATTTAAAACCCGGGCAAACCAACCGAATTGCCATTCGGGTGACCAATCCCGGCGGACAGCGTGGATCAAATGATTCGCCGGTAACAGACTGGGGAAAAACAAAACTTTGTCCGGGTCACGACTTCGGTGGAGTGGGGAATATCAGTCTTATCGCCACTTCCAATTGTTATATCAGCGATTTGTTTATCAAAAACCTGCTTCCGGCCAAAGCCAATAACATTGAAATCCAAATTTCCATAAACAACAAAGAACAAACTCCTAAAAACCTGAAGATTGAAGCCGATATAATTTCCTGTCAGGATGGAAAAATGATTGCCACCAACTCGTTAGATCTCGTTGTAAATAAACAGGATAAATCGATGCTCGCTGAAAAAATCTCCGTTCCGGAAGCAAAATTATGGGATATTGATTCACCAAATCTTTACTACTGCAAGGTTAGAATTTCAGGAGAAGGCGTTTCCGATCAGTATCAAGTCCGTTTCGGTTTCCGTGTTTTTGAAGTGAAAGCCAATTCCGAAGGGAAACAAAATTATTACCTAAATGGCAACAGGATTCGCATCCGCTCGGCTATTGATTGGGGATATTACTGGCAAACAGGCTTTTATGCCACCGATGAAATGGCTCGCAAGAGTGTTGAAAATGCCAAAGCCATTGGCCACAATTGCATCAGTTTTCACCGTCGTATTGGCGAACCGCTGGTGATGAAATATGCCGACGAGCTTGGACTTTTAATTTACGAAGAACCCGGTGGTATGCAGGGCGTTTCGGAATTGCGGACTCCTTCGTGGATCATGAATACGCCGGATCACGAGGCATATACTGCTGCATTTACTATTCCCGAAAAGTTCAGCCGGATGGTGAACCGCGATCGCAACCATCCGTCGGTGGTGATTTGGAGTATTGTTAACGAACAATTGTACTTACGATTACATTCACAAGAAAATATTCGACGAAACCCGAAAGGCAGATGATTCTCGTCTTTTTGGTCAACCAGTCGGGAGGACATTACGGCGATGCTTCAGGACCAATTCCACACATGCGCCCGTATGAATTTAATCCGCGACTGGATTATGTCGATGACCATACAGTTGATTCCAAATCACGTTTTCAGGAGTCTGACTTGCTGTCTCATGAATCAAAAAACGATAGCTCAATCATCTACTGGGGCGAAGTGCGCTGTTATTGCGGTCCCGATAATTATTTCCTGTTGGCCAATCCTGAAAACAAACAGGGGTATGATTACAAATCGTGGGAAGTTTTGGGTAAAAAGACCGAATTTTATTTCAAACAGAACGATTTTTCGAAGCATCCATTCATAAAAAGTCCGGCTGATTTAAGCAAGCAGGCTGGTCGGGGCTTAATGTACATTGATGGAAGACTAAGTCAGGCGATCTTGGCCAACAACACCAACGATGGCTATGCCATTAACGGTTGGAGTAGCGCCGATCAAAGCTTAGGCGATGATATGTTGGCCTGGTATTCGTCCATTTGCGACGAAGGGCGAAACCTGAAAGGGCCGGCTTCGGATTACAATTACTGGACCCGCAGTTTGCAGATCGCAGTGCGCCGTACCAATGGAAAATACTTTCAGCCGGGAGATACCGTCCTTTTCAGGATCGGACTTATCAACGAAAATAAACTTTCAGCCGGAACTTATCAGCTAAAAATTGAGGTAGCAGATGGAATGAACCATCCGACGGGGATGATCATGGAACAAGCGGTTGAAGTGACTGGCGGAGATGATTACGCCCAAACATTTATTCCTGATTTTCCGGTGGTGATGCAAAAGAGCTGGAATGCCGGATATGTAACATTAAATTGCTCCCTGTTGAAAAACGGAAAATCTGTTGCCGACGGCAAGGAACAGGTACTTCTAAAAAACCGTTCCTCCTGGAGTAGTTTGCTGAAAAATAAATCGTTTGCTGTTTTGAACTGGGATGCCGCTGAAATGGCTTTAAAAGAAGCCGGAGCAATAACTAAACCTTTTTCCGCGGCTGAAAAAACCGGGTGCATTATTGCAGGTGATGCGGCAAGTCCGGAAACGTTGGTATCAGTGTTAAATCAAGTAAAAAACGGCGCTTCTTTTATCGTGAAATTCGATGCTGCCTGGGCCAAACTGTTTTACGAACAAAAAATTCTGAAATCGCCGGTAACAAAATGGGGAGGCCTGCAAAAGGCATACTGGAACGGAAACGGCTGGGGATATATCGATTTGACTGGTCAATCCAATGCAGTTCCATCGGGTTACACCATTGGCACCAACAGCTGGGAAGCTAATTCCGATCCGGTTGGATTCGAACCTTTTGAAAGCAACTATCCCCAGAAATCGCATGGCGCATTTTTTTTCAGGCCTGATAATCTTTTTACTCTCATGGGTGAAATTACCTACGGAAAAGGGAAGATTTTATTAGCTCCTTCTTATCCTGTTGACGCGAATGAAGCTTTTAACGACCTGATATTTTTTAACCTGATCAAATCAGCAAAGTAGCAACATGAGAGACGTATCAATGGAGCAAACTGCTCTGGGAATCAGCACCACGCATAGTATTTATGGCGATATAAAATATTCAGCCAAAGAGTATCGAGTTACCTTTAAAAGGTAGGCCATTCTTGATATTACTAACAACCCTGGTAAATCACGTCAACGGATCACTAAACAACATACTCTTTGGAGGGTGCAATTGTTGTTTTAAGAACGGAACAGACGCCTGACATAAGTTCCGCAAAAACAACAAATGATAAGTCACATCGTAGTCGGGGCGGCATCGTTTGCTTTGTAAGAGCCCCCTTAAGGGATCATGCCGCCACCAGGCGGCATAATTTTAGAAAAAGACGCCCGGCCAGGGCGTCTTTAAAATATGATATTTAAGGCGAATTTATTTCGAAAGAACCGGTATCTGCCTGCTGATCAATTCCTCAAGCGATATCAGCGTCTCAGTCCTCATCACGCCGGTAATGGCCTGTATCTTGTCCGTAAGGACTTCACGCAGATGCTCGTTATCACGCGTATAAACCTTGATGAAGAGCGAATAGTTGCCTGTTGTGTAGTGACATTCAATTACTTCAGGTATCTCCTTAAGCTTCTTGATGACTTCCTTGTATTTGCCGGGATTATCAAGAAACATCCCAATGTATGCACAGGTTCTGAACCCAACCATCACCGGGTCTACCTTGAACTCTGACCCTTTTATTACACCAATCCGTATCAGTTTCTGGACCCTCTGGTGTATTGCTGCTCCCGACACGTTGCAGTCGCGCGCTACCTCCAGATAGGGTATCCTGGCATTCTTGGTGATAATATCCAGGATCTTTCTGTCTAAATTGTCAATTTGTAAATTTTCTGCCATGATTTCTTTCCATTTTAAATTTTATACATCCTATTCCGCCCTTAAATTTACAAATTTAAAGTGAAAAGACCTTAATTCCTGTTAATTATTCCGGTGATTTGGCTTATCGTGGCAAATCCTCTGCCGTCAAGAAATGAATTTATCCCGCCGATTATGTTAATTGCTGTCCGCGGCTCAATAAAAGAGGCCGTCCCGACCTGCACAGCAGCAGCCCCGGCCATTATAAACTCGAGAGCGTCTCCGGCATTCATGATACCTCCAATACCGATAACAGGGATGGAGACGGCTTTTGCAGCCTGCCATACCATCCGGAGAGCCACCGGCTTGATTGCAGGGCCGGAGAGGCCTCCGGTTACGGTGGAGAGCTTTGGCTTCATTGTACCGGCATCTACAGCCATACCGACCAGGGTATTGATCAGCGAGATGGCATCAGCTCCCTCATCCTCGGAGATACGGGCAAACTCCGTGATGTCAGTGACATTTGGCGATAGCTTGATTATCAGTGTTTTGTGATATGCTTTTCTGACTGCGGCAATGACTTCAGCAGCAGCACCGGGGTTGGTTCCGAAGATCATCCCCCCCCTCTTCACATTTGGGCATGAGATATTCAGCTCGATGGCAGGTATGGCATCCAGCTTGTCAAGACGGCGGGAAAGCTCGGTATACTCCTCCACGGTGTTGCCGTTCACATTCACAATGACATGAGTATCATACTGTGAAAGACGGGGATATATATTCTTTTCAAAGTAATCTATGCCTTTATTCTGAAGTCCCACCGCGTTCAGCATGCCGGAAGCGGTCTCTGCCATTCTCGGGTAGGGATTACCTTCCCTGGGTTCGAGGGTGGTTCCCTTGACGATGATGCCGCCCAGCTGTGCGATATCAATGAAATCGTCAAACTCGGTGCCGTATCCGCAGGTGCCTGATGCCATCAGCACCGGGTTTTTAAGGAGAAGTGATCCTATTTTTATCCGGAGGTCTGCCATTTCAGGTCGCGTACGTTAAACACCGGTCCGTCAGTGCATGTGCACAGGTTACCTGAGGTGGTAGGCACCACGCAGCACAGGCATACGCCTATGCCGCATGCCATCAGGTTCTCGAGAGACACCTCGCAGAAAATGTCTCTGTCGAAGGCATTCGGCAGCAACTGCTTTCATCATCAGCTCAGGACCGCAGCTGTATACCCTGTCCCATTTTTCCTCTCTGAAAGCCGGTATTCCGGTGACAAATCCCCGGTATCCCTCCGACCCATCCTCCGTGGCAAGATGTACCTCCCCCAGTTTCCTGAACTCGTCGTGCCCGATGATCCTTGACCGGCTGCGAAAACCAAGCGCAAAATGAGGATAAGCACCTGATTCAATTACCTTGCGGCCGAGGTAAAACAACGGTGCCATTCCGCAACCGCCACCTGTCAGAAGCACTCTCTCCCCCTTCTGTGGAAGGGTGAACGAGTTGCCCAGCGGATAGATCAGGTTAAGCTTTTCACCGGGTTGTAACCTTGATAAATGCTCAGTTCCTTTGCCCGCGATCTGTATCAGAAGCGAGACGGTGTTTTCAGAATAATCGACATCATGCACCGAGAGCGGCCGGCGAAGAAAGGTTGCAGGACTGTCAGTAACCAGGGCTTCCACGAACTGTCCGGGCAGGATCTCAGGTAAAGGTGTTGGCGAAGAAAGCTTTATGACATAGAAACTGTCTGTCAGCCGGCGGTTTTCTGTTACAGTGAAATCTTCTATCCTCTTTTTCATCAGAGCTCTTTACCCGCCTGCAAAGGTAGAAAATTTGAACTGATTTTCTCAGGAAGGATTGTATTCAGAGCAGGATTTGTCAGAATAGAATAACAAGACCTTTGTCAGGACCCTGTCTTTTATTCCGTATTTATCATTCCTCGGAATACTGGTTTCTGATGATGTTTCAGGACTGTCTGAAGAGGAAACATGATCCGAAGGCAGCTCAGTGCCTTCAGCGACGGCCTCTCCGGAAACGCCTTCTGACAGCGGAATATCGAATAACGTGGGCTGAGACGTGTATTTATACATTGCACCGCGACCAAACAGTAACCACTCTGCTGACAAAGAGGAATATTTATGCAGCATTTTCATCACAAAATCGAGGCTGGGATTGTTTCTTCCTGAGAGTATATGAGAAATTCCGGATGGCTGAACCCCTATTTCCTCAGCAAATTGAGCAGCACTCTTGTTTTCACTCTGTAAAAAGGCAAGGATTCTCTCTTTCATAATAAAAAGTGTTTGTTACAAATGTAAATAAAGTATTGTTTACATATGTAACTTATATCAATTTACATTTGTAACTTAGAGCAATATGCTTTTAGAAATATTGCAGATAATCCTCCCGTGAAATCTGGATTGCTGCCATTAACTACTTTAATTATCTGATTTAATTATTGACTTTAGAAGCTATTATTTATTGATTATATGCATTTTATACTGGCAAAATACATCCATTTCTAAACAAGCAGGGCCTTTCAGGATCACAGATAATAAACAAGTATTATATATAATATAACTTAAATAATTGATATTATGATATATATGCTTACGTATTACCGATTTCAAGTATAATTCACAAATGTAAATAACAAGTAATCACATATGTAATTAAATATATGTGATTTTACTTCAATTCGGTTGTTTACAATTGTGAATTGGTCTTTTTTTAAGACGGGTCATTGATATTTGGCAGGGTATCTTATTAAAGACTACCCCGAAAAATCCAAAGTCCTCAGGAATCAATTTTTTACGATCTTTGCCGCCCCTCTTCCGGAATTTTCAATTCTGGCTGCATTATGAAAAACATCTTTTGTGCTATTATCTTTTAATTATCTTCATACGGTAAAACAATTGGGTTAACTTTTCAGACCCTTTGCCAGGCGATAAACTGTTGCTACATGGAAAAAAAACGATTTAATCTCGCACTGCACTGGCAGATCCTGATAATGCTTCTTTTGGGCGGCCTTTTCGGATACCTGTTCCCGCACCTGACAAAGTACACAAACTGGATCGGAGAGGTCTTTCTCCGGGGTCTTAACATGATCATCATCCCTCTGATTCTCTGTTCAATATCAACAGGTGTGGCCAGTGTGGGTACCGCTGACAACCTTGGACGCCTCGGGTTAAAGACAATGGGTTATTATGTTATTTCAACGCTGATAGCTATTGTGACAGGCTTTTTCTTTGTTCAGCTCATTAAGCCGGGCATTGGCGCTGAGCTGGGGCTGCAGGTGCCGTTGGAAGAGATAGCTGTCGGCACTCAGAGTTTCGGGCAAACCCTCATCAAGATAGTTCCGTCGAATATCTTCGACTCAATGGCACAGGGTCACATGCTTTCAATAATCTTCTTTGCCATCCTGGCCGGATTTTTTATCACCCGCGTCGGCGAAAAGTCCCGCGTACTGCTTATGGATGTGCTCAATGCATGTCTCGATGTGATCATGAAGATCACTCTCTTCGTCATCAGGTTCACTCCCCTGGGCGTATTCAGCATCTCAGCCAAGGTGATATCGCAGCAGCTTCTGATGGGCAATGAAGTAAGCGAGGTAATCAGCAGGCTGGGACTATACTTTGTGACGGTACTGCTGGGACTGCTCATGCATGGCCTGATCACTCTGCCGCTCTCGGTGAGATTGCTGGGCAGGGCCAATCCGATAAAGCATTTGAGGAATATGACAACCCCGCTCCTGACGGCCTTTTCCACCTCCTCATCAAACGCAACGCTGCCTCTGACGATGGAGGCTGTGGAGAACAATGACGGTGTCTCTAATAAAATTGCCAGTTTCACGCTTCCTCTGGGTGCAACGATAAACATGAACGGAACGGCACTCTACGAATGTGTGGCGGTGATGTTCATAGCCCAGGCTTACGGCATTGACCTGACTTTCGGGCAGCAGATGGTGGTCATATTCACCGCACTGCTGGCGGCCATCGGTTCAGCAGGCATACCAATGGCGGGACTGGTTATGATGGCTGTTGTGCTGAATGCGGTGGGACTGCCGCTCGAGGGTATAGGACTTATCCTGGCTGTTGACCGTATACTCGATATGTTCCGTACGACGATCAACGTGTACGGTGATACATGTGCGGCAGTAATAATCGCAAAGTCAGAGGGGGAAACTCTTAAAGTGTAGGTTTCTGCATTGAGTCCTCAATCCTCAGTCTTCAGTCCTCAGTATCCAGTCTTGTACTGGACTCTGGCAACTTGCTGACTGCTGACTGTTGACTGGCTGCTCAACCGCAGGAGCCTCCGCAACCGCTGTCCCTGCTGCCGCATGATGAGCAGCCTGTTGACGGACCCATTAACTCTTCCGGGGTGGCTTCACGCACACCTATGACCTTACCTGAGAAATGCAGGTCAGTGCCGGCAAGCGGATGGTTGAAATCCATTTTCACAAAATCATCACCGATCTCTGTCACAATGCCGTTCATCCGTTCACCGTGCGAATCCATCATGGGTACGGTATTGCCCACAAAACATATTTCGCTTCTCAGAACGCCTTCATCTTCAAAGATATTTCTCGGCAGGCTGATAAGCATCTCCTCGCGCTTCTCACCGTAGGCATCAACAGCATCGAGGTGGAAATCAAAGACTGATCCATCTTCCAGTCCAGCCAGGTTTTCTTCAAATGCCGGCAGTAACCTGCCCGTTCCGTATACAAAATTCAGGGGAGCAGTCTCCTCAACTGTCTCCAGTAATTTACCTTTGATGTCACCCTCGTGAAGGGTATATACAAGTGAAACAAATCTACTGTATTCGAGTTTCATAAATATTTGTTTTATAATTAGCTATATGACTTTATCTGATTTAGAACTGAAAGCTTACCCTTATCTCCGGTGAATCATAGGTATAGTACTCCGGCTGGTTCAGAACCCAGAGAAAACTCAGGTTAATGGCTGCCCTGCCGCCCAGAGGCTGGGAAATACCTGCCCCGAGAAGAAATGCATCCGAATACATTCTGCCCCCAGAATCGGGCTGACCGCTGATATATGAGACGTATGAATTATCAAGACTTTGTCCTTCATATTCAGCCTGACCATAGATACCAAGGTGAATGCCAATAGGCAGGATATTATTCAGATCACGCAGGAGCATAAGCTGAACATATGAGGTGCCGCCGTAAATGGTGGTTTCAATATATGGGGTAGCATAATACTGGAATGACGGTCCGGCAGCAATGGCAACACGCGGCAGTACCCATACCCCAATTGTGGGAGATACTTCAATGTTGGTATAGTCTCCAAACTGCAGTCCGAAGTAGCCGCCGAAAAATAACCTCTCCCTGAGTGGCGGCCTCTGGTCAGGTTGTTTCAGAGGCTGAGCTGTTACGGTCTTTTGCGGATCATATACAGTCTTCTCCTGCTCTGTAACATTCTGTCCAAACAAACGTGTATTCAGTATTATAACTACAATTATAACAATGACCTTCTTCATCGTGCGTAATCCTGTAAAGAGGGTACAAATAAAAGCAAAATTAGTATATTTACAGTAAGTGTCTTTGACTAAAAGATACACCGACAATCCAACATACTGAAAATAAAATGAATATCGTTGTCACAGGAGCATCGTCAGGTATTGGAAGGGAGGTCGTCATAAAACTGGCCGGGGACCCCCGGAACCGCCTGTTTGCCATCGCCCGTAACGAAGAAGCCCTCAGGAGCCTTGCCGAAGGCTGTCCGGGCAAAAATATTACCGGAATACCCATAGATATTGCCGGGCCGGGATCATCGCTCAGAGAGCTTAAAAAGAGCCTCAGCATTGATCCCGGCACGATAGACATTCTTATTAATAATGCCGGGCATCTTGTTAATAAGCCATTCACCGAACACAGTGAAAATGAGATAGCATCACTGGTGTCTGTCAACTTCACGGCAGCAGCGGCGCTGATTGCAGAGCTTATGCCCCTTTTCGTGAGAGGTTCTCATGTTGTCAATATCGGCAGTATGGGAGGCTTTCAGGGAAGCATGAAGTTTGCTGGCCTCTCTTATTACAGTGCCGCCAAGGGAGCGTTGGCGATCCTTACCGAGTGCCTTGCTGCAGAATATGCTGACAGGGGTATCTCATTCAACTGTCTCTGCCCCGGCGCGGTGCAGACTGAGATGTTCAGCCGGGCTTTCCCGGGTGCTGCTGCTCCCGTCTCACCTGCTGATATGGCAGAATTTATAGCCGATTTTGCAGTTAACGGCAATAAGTTTTTTAATGGGAAGATTTTACCTGTGGCACTTTCTGTTCCTTGATCAGTCGGCAGTCGGCAGTCCACAGTCAGCAAAAAAGACTGAAGATTTGCGATTTCTGACTGAAGACTGAAGACTTGAAGACTGATCTATCCTCTGTATTCTTTCACGGAAATCCGGCCGGTGACGGCCAGGTAAGCCATTGAATGCCAATGCCTTCAGCTCATCCTCACCCGGATAGACAAAGACCGGTGCAATCTTCTGTACCAGGGCGCTTATTCTCTCCACATGCTTTGTATCGTATGCCAGTCCGCCTGTCATGATGATGGCATCCACGTTTCCGCCAAGGACAGCTGCCATTGCGCCTATCTCCTTGGCTGTCTGGTAGCTGCAGCCTTCCACAATTAAGGCAGCATGCTCATCGCCCGCTTCTGCCCTTTTGCATGCTTCCATGAAGCTGTTGGTGCCGAGATAAGCTACCATTCCTCCCTTTCCCGCAATCATCGAGCGCACCTCATCAAGTGAATACCTGCCACTGAAGCAGAGTTCAGCAAGCTGGAACGCGGGCAGCCCGCCGCTGCGTTCGGGTGAGTAAGGTCCGTCACCGTTAAGCGCATTATTGACATCAATCACTCTGCCTTTCCGGTGAGCCCCGACACTTATTCCTCCTCCCATGTGGGCAACAACAAGGTTCAGGTCCTCGTACTCCTTGCCGACCGAGGCAGCATATATCCGTGCAACAGCCTTCTGGTTAAGTGCATGAAAGATCGATTTTCTGTTTATAGCCGGGTGACCTGAAAGGCGCGCTACCGGCTCCAGCTCATCAACAACCACAGGGTCAACGATATATGCTTTAGCTTCAGGGAGGTCTTTTTTGATCTCGCCTGCGATAAGCGCTCCCAGATTGCTGGCATGCTCTCCGTTCATTGCCTCCGACAGATGTTTCTTCATCAGGTCGTTGACTTCATAAATACCAGATTCAATAGGATTTACCAATCCTCCCCTGCCTACTACGGCTATAATATTCTTCAGATCTATCTTTTCAGCTTCAAGAGCCTTCATAATAATATCATGCCGGAAGCTCAGCTGGTCAACCATCCTCCTGAAGCCTGCAAGCTCTTCGGCAGTATGCCTCAGTGTCTTCTCAAAGAGCTGCTCATCATCATCGTACAATGCGAGCTTGGTGCTGGTAGATCCGGGATTTACAGCCAGTATAAGTCTATTTCCCATCAGTTTTAGTCGTTTGTTGTGGACATCATGCATGCAAGTGCCACACAGTAATATTTTGACAGTTCGCTTTCACTTCTTGACATGAGCACCACCGGTTTTGAGGTACCGCAGATCATTCCGGCAAGCTCGCCCCCGCCAAAAAGCATCAGTCCCTTGTAAAAAGGGTTACATGCCTCAAGCGACGGGAAAAGCAATATATCGGCATCACCGGCGAGCGGAGTATCCACGCCCTTAATCTTCACGCTGGCGGGATCACAGGCCAGGAAGAGATCAACAGGTCCGTCCATTACGCACGATGATATCTGACCCCTCTCTGCCATCTTGCACATGACCGAATAGTCGAGAGTGCTGGGAAAGTGACTGCTCACCTTTTCCGATGCTCCGATAAGTGCCACTGACGGCTTGGGTATTCCGAACTTTCCCGCCATTGTGATTGCATACCCTGCCATGGCTACTTTCTGATCAAGATCGGGGAATGGTATTACCGCAGTATCGGTAACAAAAAGAAGCTTATGATAGGCTGGTATCTCAATGGCGCATACATAGCTCATCACCGCCTTTGGTGGCAGAAGTCCATGGTCCTTGTCCATCACAGCCCTGAGGAACTTATCTGTGCCGACGAGTCCTTTCATGACAATATCAGCCTCACCTGAAACAGTCATACTGACAGCAAGTTCGGCAGCATTTTTTTCATTGCCAGCTTCAATGATTGTAAAGCGCTCCGGATCCGCACCTGTTTCAAGGCATGTCTTTATTATCTGTTCCCTCCTGCCTATCATAACAGCCTCTGCAAAGCCCTCATTGACAGCCCTATGGAGAGATCCAACCGTGTTCGGATCCTGTGCCCAGGCTACTGCTATCTTATGGCTTCGTCCTGATGATCTGACGGTGTCGGCCATCTGCCTGAGGCTGGTGATCATGCTATTCTGTTTTTGATATGGCAGCTGCAAGCAGGATGCTGTAATACTTTGCCTGGTCAGAGTCGCTTCTGGATGTCAGCACAATCGGTGCTGTTGCGCCGAGGATCACAGCAGCCACACCGGCATGGGCAAAGAATACAAGTGACTTATAAAGCACATTACCCACTTCAATGTCAGGCATTAGCAGCAAGTCGGTGTCGCCTGCCACTTCGCTGCGGATACCCTTATGGATCGCGCTCTCGAGGCTGATAGCATTGTCAAAAGCCAGAGGACCGTCGATCAGGCAATGCTTGATCTGGTCACGCTGGTTCATCTTAGAAAGCAGTGCGGCATCAAGCGTGGCCTGCATGGTCTCGCTGACCATCTCAACGGCACCAAGAACTGCAACCTTGGGCATATCAATGCCCAGCTTGTTGAGACATTCTACCGAATTGTTCACAATCGAGATCTTGTCCTGGAGGTTCGGTGCAATGTTCATCGCAACGTCCGTTACAGCTATCAGTTTATGATAAGCTTCCACCTCAAATAAGGCAAAGTGCGAAAGGAGAGCGCCTGACCTGAGGCCCCATTCCTTATTAAGCACTGCCTTGAGCAGTGATGATGTACCCACCTGCCCCTTCATCAGTATGTCGGCCTGATTGCTTCTAACCATCTTGACCGCTATCTCCACCGCCATCTCAGTATCCGGCTCATGTATCATCCTCACGCCAGTCAGGTCAAGATTATATTGAGCGGCAAGATTCTGCACGGCTTCCTTGTCGCCCACAAGGATCGGTTCAATAAAACCATCCTGTGCTGCCTGCAAAGCTGACGATAAGTGAATTATGATCCTGTGCTGCCGCAAGTACCAGTCTCCGGGTCGGTTTGTCAACAAGCAGTTCCTTGAGTTCTGAGAGGTGTTTTAATACCATGATATAGAGGGTTTAACCAGTTATCTTCTCAACTATTTCCTGAGTATCTGAAGCGATGACGAATTCTTCATCCGTAGTTATCACGATGACTTTAACCTTTGAAGAAGCTTTGGAAATAAGAACGTCTTTTGCCCTTGCGCTCTTATTCTGGTCATCATCGATCTCTATTCCCAGGTATTCCATACCCGTGCAGATCATCTTCCGGGAGTTGATGTCATTTTCACCCACGCCGGCAGTGAAAACGAGCAGGTCAAGGCCGTTCAGCGCAGCTATATAAGCGCCGATGAACTTCTTTATCTTATACGAATACATATTAAGGGCCAGGATAGCCTTGGGGTTGCCTTCTCCGGCGGCGGCCTCAAGATCCCTCATATCTGATGACAGCTGTGAGATACCTGCCACACCGCTTTTCTTATTGATCATGTTATTCACACCGCTGACGCTAAGCCCTTCTTTTTCAGCAAGATATAGAAGCACCCCGGGATCTATCTCACCGGTACGGGTACCCATTATCAGTCCGTCGACAGGGGTGAATCCCATTGAAGTGTCAATAGACTTGCCGTTTTCTATGGCAGTGATAGAGGCTCCGTTGCCGAGATGGCAGGTTATGATCTTAGTGCTCTGAAAGTCCATTTTGAGGAGCCTGCAGGCTTTTTCAGCCACAAACTTGTGGCTTGTTCCGTGGAACCCGTACTTGCGGATCCTGTACTTCTCATAGTATTCGTACGGGATAGCGTACATGTATGCATAGTCAGGCATGGTCTGGTGGAACGAGGTGTCAAAGACAGCCACCTGGGGTATGCCAGGAAGCAGCTTCTCGCATGAGAGGATGCCTTTGAGGTGCGCAGGATTATGCAAGGGTGCGAGCTCGCCGCACTTTTCAATATCCCGCTTAACATCAACGTTTATCAGCACAGATTCCTTGAAGTTTTCGCCTCCGTGTGCAACACGGTGCCCTACCGCCTTTATCTCGTTTATGTTTTTAATAACACCGTGTTCGGGATGGACGAGTGCTTCCATGACCATATTTATACCGACGGTATGGTCAGGTATGTCAAGCACAACCTTGTAGGTGTCCTTTCCGGTAGGCTTGTGTGTCAGTATTCCGTCGATGATGCCGATACGTTCAATGAGGCCTTTGGCAAGGACCTCCGAACCGTCAGTCATATTGAACAGCTGGTACTTTATCGAGGAGCTGCCGCAGTTAAGAACAAGGATCATCATGATGGTGCACTGTTACTTATTCATGCCAGCTGCCTGATTTGCAGCAATGGCAATTACGTTAATAATATCACTTACGGAGCAGCCCCTTGAGAGGTCGTTTATCGGTGCCGCCATGCCCTGCAGAACCGGCCCGATTGCCTGGGCATGGGCAAGACGTTCAACGAGCTTGTATGCTATGTTACCACATTCCAGGTTAGGGAAGATAAGCACGTTAGCCTTGCCCGCGATCTTGCTTCCGGGAGCTTTCTTCTGCCCTATCGCTTCAATCAGTGCAGCATCAGCCTGAAGTTCACCCTCGAACATGAATTCGGGAGCCATCTCCTTTGCCATCCTGGTGGCACTCACGACCTTATCCACCATTTCATGTCTGGCGCTTCCCATCGTTGAAAAGCTGAGAAGGGCAACCTTGGGTTCAACACCTAAAAGTGTTTTTGTTGTGCGGGCGGTGCATACTGCTATCTCTGCAAGCTCTTTGTCCGTCGGATCAGGGTGAACGGCTCCGTCAGCAAAAACAATTACTCCGTCAGCACCAAACTCCTTGTCTTTCAATATCATGATAAATGCCCCGGAAACTACCGAGATGCCAGGGGCTGTCTTCACAATCTGAAAAGCAGGCCTGAGAACATCACCTGTTGTATTGCGCGCACCGGCTACCTCACCATCGACGTCACCGTTCTTTATCATCATTACACCAAGGTAGAGAGGGTCTTCAATGAGTCTTGAAGCCTCCTCCCTGGTCAGTCCCTTGCTCTTTCTCAACTCAACCATCAGATCAATGTAAGTATCCTTCATGGGGTGGCTGACCGGATTAATGATGGTTGCCTTTTCAATATTCTTCAGCCCGAAGCTTTCTGCCAGCGCCATAATCTCCTTAGGGTCTCCGAGAAGCGTGATGCGTGCAATCTTTTCGGCTATTACAGCATCTGCAGCTTTAAGGGTCCTCTCTTCAGTACCCTCCGGTAACACTATTCTTTTGTTATGCCTTATGGCATTCATTCTGATCTGCTCGAGCAATTCCATTGTCAATCAATAATTTAGTTTAATAATCGTTATGGGTTAAAAGTAGAAAAAAAAAGTGTAACTGCACCACAATCAAATCCATGATTAAAATCAGATTTTAAAATTTTTGTTACTTTTTCTTCAAAATGGATTTTACGGCGACGGTCTATGGGATCAATTCTATATTTTTGACATGATAATTCCCGAATGATGCAGATGAGTGTTACCATTAAAGAGCTTGAGGAGCTGGCAGCCTCATGTGAAGGTGAAATGCGGATAGACAGAGCCTCCAGGCTTATGTATGCCACAGATGCTTCCATATATCGGGAAGAGCCTGCAGCAGTTTTTTATCCGGCACACACTGCAGATCTGAAAAAGCTTCTGTCATTTGCGGCGGAGCACGGGGTGGGCATCATTCCGAGGGCCGCCGGCACCTCCCTTGCAGGCCAGGTAGTCGGTTCAGGCATTGTTGCCGATATGTCGCGGCACTTCGGACGTGTACTGGAAATAAACAAGGCAGACAGGTGGGTAAGACTTGAACCAGGCGTTGTCCCGGACGAGCTGAACGCAATACTTAAAAATGAAGGACTGCTCTTCGGGCCCGAGACATCCACCTCCAACAGGTGTAATATAGGAGGCATGATCGGCAACAACGGCTGCGGACTGCATTCGGTGGTCTATGGCTCCGTCAGGGATCATATCATTGAAGTCAAAGTCCTGCTCCACGACGGCTCTGAGGCTGTCTTCGGACCTGTCTCTGCTGAAGAACTACTTCATAAATGCGCGCTGAAAGGAGCCGAAGGTGACATATACAGGGAGATCAGGTCAATGATGGATGATAAGGCCAACAGAGACTCCGTCATGCGTGATTACCCGGGAAAAGATATTCCAAGGCGAAACACAGGCTATGCCCTTGATGACCTTCTTTACAGCGAGCCGTTCACACCGGGCAGCGGCAGGCCTGTCAATCTTGCGAGGCTCATATGCGGATCTGAGGGCACACTGGCAATAGTCACTGAGGCGAAGCTGGGTCTTGTGCCCCTGCCACCGCCGGTGAAAGCACTTGTCTGTGTACATCTGCGCAAGCGCAACGATGCCTTCCGGGCTAATCTCATTGCATTGAAGTACAAACCATGGGCCGTGGAGCTGATGGACAGCAACATTTTGAACCTTGCCGCAACTGTCGAGAGTCAGAAGCGAAACAGGTTCTTCATCGAGGGCGAGCCCGGGTGCCCTGCTTCTGGTCGAGTTCTGCGCTGAGAGCCGTGATGAGATCACTGTGGCGGCACTCAGCCATGGAGGCTGAGATGAGGGCTGAAGGACTGGGTTATGCCTTCCCGACGGTATGGGGCGGTGATGTAAAGAAGGTATGGGATCTGCGTAAAGCCGGACTCGGCATCCTGTCAAACATTCCTGGCGATGCCAAACCGATATCGCTGATAGAAGATTGCGCCGTGGCAGTGGAAAAGCTTGGCGACTTCGTGACAGATATTGAAGAAATGCTTGCTTCATACGGGAAAGAATCTGTCTATCATGCACATATAGGAACAGGTGAGCTGCATATAAGGCCGCTGATGGATCTGAAAGATCCTCAGGATGTGAAGCTGCTGCGCACCATCGGAGAGAAGACTGCCGCGATAGTGAAAAAGTACCGTGGATCAATGAGCGGTGAACATGGCGACGGCCGTCTGAGGGGCGAGTTCATACCACTTATCATCGGAGAACATAACTATCAGCTTAACAAGAAGTTAAAACAAGTATTCGACCCGCATGGCATACTGAATCCCGGCAAGATCGTACACACCCCTCCTATGGACACATCACTGAGATATGTCCCCGGAAGAGCTACACCCGAGCTGAAGACATGGTATGATTTCTCGGCTGAAGGGGGTGTGGTAAGGGCTGCGGAGAAGTGCAACGGGTCAGGCGATTGCCGTAAGAGCAGCGTCATTGGTGGCACCATGTGTCCGAGCTACATGGCCACGGGAGATGAACGCCTTACCACGAGGGCAAGGGCCAACATCGTAAGGGAGATGCTGTATGCCGACAGGAGCGATCCGTGGGACAGCAGCGAGATGCATGACATTCTTGATCTCTGTCTGGCCTGCAAGGGATGCAAGAGCGAGTGCCCCTCAGGAGTGGATATGGCCAAGCTGAAATCGGAGTTCCTCCAGCATTATAACGACAGCCACCGGCCTCCGCTGCGGTCCAGCCTGATAGCCTCGCTCCCGGTGATCAACAGTCTCTTTTCGTTCATTCCCGGCATCTTCAACCTCTTTGCATCGAACAGGATTACTTCATCAGCTAATCAAAAAGATAACCGGCTTTGCACCTGCAAGGAGCTTACCGTTGCTCGCCCCGGTGACATTCAGGAGATGGCTCAGGAAAAACCTCAGGAAGCTTAATCCTGCCAGCCCGGTCGGAGAGCTTTACCTTTTTGCCGACGAGTTCACCAACCATAATGACACACAGGTAGGGATCAGTGCAGTGAAGCTTCTTGCCGGACTGGGGTACAGGGTGCTGACTGTCAGTCACTCACCCAGCGCCAGAACGTATATATCAAAAGGATTCCTCCGCAAAGCGAAGGAGATGATAATCAATAATATTGAGATCTTTGAACCGATTATCAGCGCTGACAGGCCGCTGGTAGGACTCGAGCCGTCGGCATTGCTTGGTTTCAGGGATGAGTTCCCTGATCTTGCAGGTGAAACCTACCGCGGTAAGGCGCTGAAAGTAGCTGAGAACACTCTGTTGTTAGAGGAATTCCTTGTCAGGGAGTTCGCAAAAGGAAAGATCACCAGTGAAATGTTCCGCAATGACAGTGCTGAGGTGCTTGTCCATGTGCACTGCCAGCAAAAAGCGATAGTCACATCTGCGCCGGTAATCCAGGCGCTAAGCATACCTTCAGGCTTCACTGTCAGGGAGATACCCTCGGGATGCTGCGGGATGGCCGGTGCCTTCGGCTATGAAAAAGAGCACTATGATCTCTCACAGAAAGTTGGTGAGCTTATACTGTTCCCGGATGTCAGGGCAGCGTCGGCGGAGACGATCGTGGTTGCACCCGGAACAAGCTGCAGGCACCATATCAAGGATGGGACGGGCAGGATTGCATTGCACCCGGCCGAGGTACTTTTCGCTGCGCTAAAGGTTAAAGGTTAAAGGAGAAAGGTTTAAAGTAGGGTAAACGGGTCGGCATCGCGCCAGATGGGCATGTCTGCCCTGTAGCGGTCAAGATCTTCCCTTGACAGCTCAGCAGATACCACACCTTCTGCAAAGGGCTCAAGGGAGGCAAGTGTTTCTCCCCTGGGACTTATTATTACCAGAGTCGCCAGAATAGGAAGTGCCGTCAGGGTTAGTCCCTACCCTGTTTACGCCAATCACATAACACTGGTTCTCAATTGCACGTGCCACGAGGAGTGTTTTCCAGACCTGGCTGCGGACGACAGGCCAGTTGGCAGAATAGATAATAACATCACTGTCACCCCTGTTGCGGGACCACACGGGGAACCGCAGATCATAACACACCTGGAGATTAAAGTTAAACTCCCGGTAACTTCGTATAATTCTCTCTTTGCCACGATTGTAGACAGTATGTTCCCCACTCATAGAATGGAGGTGCCGCTTGTCATAAACAGTCACTTCTCCCTGCGGTGTGATGAAGAGCAGGCGGTTAAAAAATTTATCGTCTTCCCTGATAATCAGCGATCCGCATAATGCAAATCCGCCTGATAAGGCTTTCTCTTTCATCCAGAGAACCGTTGGCCCTTCCATTGTCTCAGCGAGGCGTGAGGGATCCATGGAGAAAGCAGTGGTAAACATCTCGGGAAGAACCACCAGTCCAGTATCACTGTCCAGCAATACTGAGGAGGGAAGAAATGTGCGACAGGTTGGCGCTTATGTCTTCCCATCTCAGATCAGTCTGTATTATGTACGCTTTCATACAAATAAAAAACAGGCCTGAGGCCTGTTCCTTTATTGGAGATTAATTCACTTCCCTGCTGTGGTCGATTGATATTCATTGAATATACCCGTGATCAGGGGCTTGTAATAGACCCAGAAGAATCTTCTGCCGTCATTTTCATTCTCTGAGTAGAAGAATGTTTTTGCTCTTTTATCGATGTTCCTTAATCTGGAAGTCCAGAAAGGAATATCATTGTTGGCAAAATCACCTGAGAAATAGAATGTACGTCCTGATACAGCATCCTGCACTACTGCAGGAAAGACGGATGTCAGCTCATTCGAAGCCAGAAGGGTGTCACCCGCAGGGGTAGTATTGAGTTTGAAAGAAGACACGATAGTGTTCTTCCCGGGATCAATTATATCAAAGCTGTTGGCAAACGTTACCAGTTGCGGAAGGTTATACTTTTCCGTGTAAGGGCTTGCCGTAGTTATAACAGGCATCGGGGAAGTCAGGTGTTTACCTTCCTCCAGCACGACTATGCTGTTTTCTCTAAGGAGCACTACACCGGGTTTGGTATAGTTCCATGGTTTCTGGTTCTGCTTCCTGTATAATGCCGGCATCCAGTCTGGCACACCCTGGGCTGATGTGGTATCGAGGGTTGGGTAATACTGACCCATCCATCTTGATGAGGTAATGCCCAGCAATTCTTCGGTTTTGAATCTCTCAAGGTCTGCTGTAGGATAATCAAATGTGTTATATTCAACCAGGACCAGCTTTTCCCGTTTTTTCATCTCGGACATAAGGAGGTAGTCATTATTGTTAAGGCCTCCGTAAAGTTTCCGTGACCGGCGTGCTTTCTTAATGCCCTGGTACCAGTCGTTGAAAAATACCCCGTAAGTATCTGTATAATAGAGAGCATCGTTGTTTTCTGCCAGGTCAATCAGCTCTGTCAGACGGAAATCTTTTTTTCTGAACTGTTTCTCCCTGACCGGTCTGAGGGGGATAAAACCATAATAGTCTTTTGAAGCGGACAGACTGCCTCCCTTGCCTTTTTTGACAAAACGGTCGTTGGTCATAGCATAGACGAAAGACCTGTGTCCCAGCCTGTCAAGTGTCGGAACTGTCTTGTCAAGAATGACGACATTCATAGGTTTCTTTTCCTGGAAGGCCCATCTGAGGAAGCTCACTGCCGGTAATAACAGCAGAATTGCCAGCACGATTATGGTAATCAGGAGAGGTTTTTTCATAATATCCAAAAATTTGCTAAGTTCCTGTTACAAATAAGTTTCTTATTTACATAATAACCAATTTACTGGAATTTAATTGCTAAAAGTATTAATTAATTTCATTTAAAGAAAATAAAATTCCTGAAAAATGGCCCGGAACATGCCTGTGAACGTGAATTTGTGATAATTTGCAGCAAAATTTGCCAGAGAGCCATATGTTTTCAAATCAGCCACTTGCAGACAGGTTAAGACCAAAGTCACTTGATGAATTTGTTGGTCAGGATCATCTTGTCGGCCCTGAAGGTGTTCTGAGGAAGGTGATTGAATCAGGCAATGTTCCATCATTTATCCTCTGGGGCCCTCCCGGTGTCGGCAAAACAACCCTCGCGCGGATAGTGGCGGTGAAGCTCGAAAGATCGTTCTTCCAGCTCAGCGCAGTGAGCAGCGGAGTGAAGGAGGTAAGGGAGACCATCGAGAAGGCAAAGAGCCAGCAGTTCTTCGGCAAACCTAATCCTATACTCTTCATCGACGAGATACACCGTTTCAACAAGTCGCAGCAGGACTCGCTGCTGGGGGCTGTTGAACAGGGAATACTGACGCTCATAGGCGCCACTACGGAAAACCCCTCATTTGAAGTTATTTCTCCCCTCCTCTCCAGATGCCAGGTATATGTACTTAAACCTCTTGGAGATGAAGATCTTAAAGGACTGGTTGAAAAGTCGCTGACAAGTGATTTCTACCTTAAACAATACTCGGTAAGGGTAGAAGAGTATGAGGCGCTTATGCGCATCAGCGGTGGTGATGCCAGGAAGCTTTATAATGCTCTTGAGCTGACAGTGTCTCTTGAGGCTGAGAAAGGCAGCGATGAGATTGTCATCACAGACGAGATGGTTCTCAGCCATGTGCAGCAGAACCTTGCAATGTATGACAAGAACGGGGAGCAGCATTATGATATCATCTCAGCCTTCATTAAATCGCTCAGAGGCTCTGATCCCAATGCTGCCGTTTACTGGCTGGCACGCATGGTTGAAGGCGGTGAGGATGTGAAGTTCATTGCCCGCAGGATGGTGATACTGGCTGCAGAGGATATCGGCATAGCCAATCCCAACGCATTGTTGCTGGCGCAGGCCTGCTTCAATGCCGTCAATCTGGTCGGCTGGCCGGAGTCGAGGATAATTCTCTCCGAAACGGCTGTTTACCTGGCAACCTCGCCAAAGAGCAACGCTGCCTACATGGCCATCGAGAACGCTATAGGCGCAGTGCATGAGCATGGTGACCTGCCTGTGCCGCTGCATCTCCGCAATGCTCCCACAAGGCTGATGAAGGATCTAGGATACCATAAGGGTTACAAATATGCCCATGAATTTGAAGGGAATTTTATCGCTGACAATTATCTGCCAGAAGAAATTTCAGGGACCGTTTTTTACGAGCCCGGTTCGAATCCTCGCGAGGATGAGATACGAAAGCAGCTTACAGCCCGGTGGCATAAAATTTATAAATACAGGCTTGGAGACAAATAGTATTTTTACTAAGTTTAGAGCATGAAAGTCAGTGGTCTGAATATTTCAGGGAAACACTGTTTAATGAATTACATTAATAAGAACTACAGTTAACATATTTTAATCAATTACAAAACAAAACATTATGAAAAAATTATTCATTCTCTTACCGGCTTTATTGGTGGCATCAGTCTGCAGTGCCCAGACGCTGGACGAGATCATTAACAAGTACTATGCAGCCAATGGAACAGAGATACTGGAGAAAGCTTCAACCCTGTATATTGAGGGTACTATGAGCCAGATGGGTACTGATATGCCGATCTTCATCAGTGTTAAGAAACCCGACAAAGTGAAGGTAGTTATTTCCTTTAGCGGAATGGACATCATCAGCGCCTATGACGGGGAGAAGGGTTATATGATAAATCCTCTTAGCGGCGCTACTGACCCGGTTGAGATCCCTGCTGAGAATCTTGCCAGTGTACAGGATTTCAACATGTTCCGCGACCATATGCTTGATAATTTCAAAGCAGGCAGGGTGAAGCTGGAGGGTGTTGAAGATGTCAACGGCAAACCTGCCTACAAGCTTTCCGTCACTGACGAGGCCGGCACAGTCACAGGAGCTTTCATAGACAAGGAGAGCTTCCTGACTGTCAAAACCACCGCCAAGGTCAATCAGATGGGTCAGGAGATGGAGGTTGAGTCATATGTTACTGAATACATGGATGTCAAAGGTGTCAAGTTTCCAAAGGTCATGAAGAATATGGTCAACGGGATGGAACTGGGAGGCATGACCTTCACGCTGGTAGAGCTTGACAAACCGCTGGAAGATTCAGTATTCAAGATCAATTAAACTTGCATTAACCGTAAGAGGCTGTTTCAAAAGTCACCTCCTCCCCCCGACACTCCTGACGCTTTGGTCAGGATTTTCAATTCGGTCGGGGTACTCCTCCTTTAATTAAGGAGGAGAAAGCTAATATAATTAATATCAAATATTTCCCCTCCTTTTTCAAGGAGGGGTGTCCGCCAGTTGGCGGACGGGGTGGTAAATATACTTTTGATACAGCCTTCAACGAAGCAGCCAAGGCCAATTGGTATATATAAAAATGCCACTCAATCGGGTGGCATTTTTATTTCAAAGGCAGGCCTGTAAGCCGGATTCTGTCGTGATGCGGCATCCTGCAAGAGGATTGAGCATCTGTCTCGTCATTTATCTTGTCCCGCAATTGCTTGAGGGCTCATACGACCCACCCCCCGGCTCGGGCGAGCAGCCCTTAAACGCCGGTATACATGGTCTTTCAACCCATCAGGTGTACGGCTCCCGATGTCGCCACCGGGACCGGTGAGCCTTTACCTCACCTTTTCACCAATTCCGCGCCGTGAGGCGTGGCTGTCGTTCTCTGTTACACTGCTATACCCTTTCGGATATCTTCCCGTTAGGAAGGATGGTGCTCTCTGTTGCCCGGACTTTCCTCCCCGACATTTATCGTCGGGGCGACGAAACGGCCTGCCAGGATGCAAAAATACTAAATATCACGGGGATTCCGGTGTTTAATGATAATCATCGTCGCACCACCAACCCCAAACCGCCTGAACGGGGCATCGTGGCAGCGGCATGAAGGGTAGTCGTCTGCAATGATCCGCCTTATCTCATCCTTCAGCCTGCCAATGCCGACACCGTGTATAAAAACAATCTCAGCAGCACCTGCTCTTATGGCACTGTCCATCTCCCCCCTGAACCGGGCAAGCTGCCTGTCAACAGCATCACCCTGGTTGTAACCGGGTTTCAGGTGGAGATCAACAACCCTGGGCTGTCTTGCTGCTGATGGTTTATTAGGCGTCACAGGTCTCTGATAATTACCAAATTTAGCTAATTTTGGCCGCAATCAGTCAGAAATGAATAACCACCCGGGTGATATAAGGATAGACGAGTACAGGTATGATCTGCCCCAGGAGAGAATAGCCATATACCCTCTGCCTGAGAGAGATGCGTCAAAGCTTCTTGTATGGGACGGAAAGAGTATTTCCGACAGGGTATTTAAAGAGCTGCCTGCACTGCTTGATCGCGATAATCTCCTGGTTTTTAACAATACAAGGGTCATCAGGGCACGGCTTCTTTTCATCAAGGAGAGTGGGGCAGCAATCGAGATCTTTTGTCTTGAGCCTCATGAACCGCACGATTTTTCACAAAACCTTGCCTCTGCCGGTTCTGTCGAATGGAAGTGTCTCATCGGCAATCTGAAAAGGTGGAAGGCGGGAATGCTCCGGGCACAGTTCGTTCATGAAAAGTCAGCTAAGACCCTTTTTGCCGAGAAAATGGAAGCTGACGGCAACACATTCACTGTCAGGTTTTCATGGGAAGATGACCGGATATCTTTCGGTGAAGTGCTTGAAGCAATGGGACATATGCCCATCCCTCCCTACCTTGGAAGAAATGACGAGGAAAGCGATGCCGTAACCTATCAGACAGTCTATGCCCGAGTTAACGGATCAGTTGCCGCTCCGACAGCAGGGCTTCATTTTACACCTTCTGTCCTGCAGGCTCTGACGGACAAAGGCATCGGGATTGCTGAAATAACATTGCATGTAAGTGCCGGAACATTCAGGCCGGTCAAATCCGAGAAAATAATTGACCACCTGATGCATACGGAGCATTTCTTTGTCACCAGAGATACTTTGCAAGCGCTGAGGGGACGAAACATAACCGCGGTGGGAACTACTACCGTCAGAACCATTGAAAGCCTCTACTGGCTGGGAATCATGTTCGCAGAAGGCCGGTGGCCTGCGGAAGGTATCCCGCACGTTTCACAATGGGAACCTTACAATAATGATTCCCGTATTACTATGGAGTCCTCCATTGATCATCTTATCAGGATGATGGAACGGAAAAAAACTGATGTCCTGGAAGCCACGACAGGTTTAATCCTTGTTCCCGGGTACAGGTTCCGGGCTATAAGGGGAATGGTGACCAACTATCATCAGCCCGGAAGCACCCTGCTACTCCTTGTTGCAGCTTTTACGGGTGAAGTCTGGAAAGAACTCTACAGTCACGCTCTCTCTGCAGGTTACAGGTTCCTGAGCTACGGTGACTGCATGCTGCTGATGCCTGAACACTCATGACTCCCGAAAGCCGCCAATTCCCTTACGGAGGGATTTTGATAAAAAAATAAAAATTTCAGCATCATTCTGTTTTTGATTTCACAATGATGATAAATATTATATTTTAGCCGGCTGAAATCCGATGCGGATACCTTTGTGACTGATCTTCAAAAATTATAAAATTCTCTATTAATGGATAACCAAGCCCTGTTAACTTGTTTTCTTGTTGGGGCCATTTTCGTCGGAGTTGTTCTGATCTTTTCAGGCATTGTGGCTCCAAGATCCTTTGCCCCTAACAAGTTTGATCCTTATGAATGCGGAATTCCCACGAAAGGGACTACCTGGCTGCAGTTCAATGTAGGATACTACCTGTTTGCAATCCTCTTCCTGGTCTTTGATGCAGAAACCGTCTTCCTGTTTCCCTGGGCCGTGGTAATGAAAGAGATGGGTATGGTAGCCTTCGTCGAGTTCGTGATTTTCATAATCATCCTCGGTCTCGGTCTTGCCTATGCATGGAAAAAACACGCTCTCACATGGGAATAAAAGGAATCAGAGACGACGAGTTCAAGGATAACGAAACCCTTGAAAAACTGAAGGAATTAGGTGGAAACGTATTCCTTTCAACGATAGATGATGTAATAAACTGGGGACGAAGGAATTCACTCTGGCCGCTGACCTTTGCCACCAGCTGTTGCGGTATCGAGATGATGGCAACAGGTGCTCCGCGGCATGACTTCGCGCGTTTCGGGATGGAAGTGTACCGTGCCAGCCCTAGGCAGGCTGACCTGATTGTCATTGCCGGCACCATAAACAATAAGATGGCTCCTGTACTGAAACTGCTCTACGAACAGATGTCCGAGCCCAAGTATGTTCTGGCGATGGGAGCCTGCGCGGTATCAGGCGGACCGTTTTTCCTTAATTCATACTGTGTCGTCAAGGGTGCAGATAATATCATACCGGTGGATGTTTATGTTCCCGGCTGCCCTCCTCGTCCGGAAGCTCTTCTTTACGGCATGCTTCAGCTGCACAGGAAGATCAATAAGGAGACAATGAAATCAAGAAAGCGACGCAATAAGTCCCACGACATAAAGTAACAGAGTGATGGATAATATACAGCTTGCTGCCACTGCAGCCGTGCTTGCTCCCGGGTCTGAAACAGTCCAGGGGAAGCAATTTGTTGAGATTACCGTGGTACCTGAACTTCTTGTTTCAACGGCCACCGCGCTCAAGCAGAACCATGAGACCCGGTTTGACATGCTTGTGTGCGTCACCGGTGTGGACTGGGGCAAAGAGCTTGGAACGGTCTATCATCTCAGGTCGACTGTATTTAATCACATGATCGTCCTGAAAACAAAGGTATCGGACAGGGAGAATCCTGAAATCGATTCCCTCTGTTCTCTCTGGCCGGCAGCAGATTTTCATGAGAGAGAGGTCTATGACCTGCTTGGTATAAAGTTCAGGGGACATCCCGACCTTCGCCGGCTCTTTCTTGACAGCACGTGGGGTTACCCGCTCAGGAAAGATTATAAGGACGACATTAATATTCTTGCCAAATAGGTTATGGAGGAAGCTGTACAAAACGTTCCCCTGGAAAAGGAGGAATATATAATAAACATGGGGCCCCAGCACCCGTCAACGCACGGTGTGTTAAGGCTTGTGGTATCGCTCAGGGGCGAGATGGTGCTGAATGTTGAGCCTCATATAGGTTATGTCCACCGCGGTATCGAGAAGATGTGCGAGAGCCTCACCTACCCCCAGATCATTCACCTGACCGACAGGATGGATTACCTGTCGGCACACATCAATAACGAAGCGGTCTGCCTCGCAGTTGAGAAAGCCCTTGGCATTGAGGTATCTGACAGGGTGAAGTACATAAGAACCATACTCAGCGAGCTGACAAGGATCCAGTCGCACCAGCTTTTCTGGGCTACCTACGGGATGGACCTGGGCGGCCTGACCTGTTTCTTCTACGGACTGCGCGACCGCGAGCTGGTGATGGATATCTTCGAGGAGACATGCGGCGGAAGACTGATTGTCAGTTACAACTGTCCGGGCGGACTAATGAATGACATACATCCCAACTTTCAGAAAAGAACCAAAGACTTCATAAAGTACTTCCGGAAGACCTTGCCTGAATATGACCGTCTTCTTACCGGCAATGTCATCTTCCAGGAACGCGTTAAAGGTCTTGGTACCATAAACCGCGAGGATGCCATAGCCTGGGGTCTGACGGGACCTGTCGGCCGTGCCTCGGGTTTTTCATGCGACATACGAAAGCATAATCCTTACAGTGCGTACAATAAGGTGACATTCAAGGAGATACTTTATAACGAAGGAGATTCCTTTCACAGGTATAAGGTAAGGATGGATGAGATGTGGGAATCAATGAACATCATTGAACAGCTCATCGACAACGTACCAGATGGGCCTTATGCCGAGAAGATGAAACCTGTGATAAAATTACCGGAAGGAGAGTACTGGCAGAGTGTGGAGACAGCCCGTGGAGAACTTGGAGTGTTCATAGTGAGTGACGGGAACAAAAATCCGGTAAGGGTAAAGTTCAGGTCGCCCAACTTCGTTAACCTTGCCCCGCTGAACATATTGGCAAGAGGTTTCAAGATAGCGGACCTGGTAGCCATCAACGGCTCACTTGACCTTGTCATTCCAGACCTTGACAGATAGAAAAAATAACAGAATCCGGATATGGAATTTAGTATATACGATCTTACATCCTTTACTCAATGGATAGACAGCAGTCTCCGTGCGTCGATGTCGCCAGGATGGGCTGTAGCTATTGAGATGATAATTATCGGATTAGCGATTCTTATTTTCTTCGCACTCGTAGGTCTTTTCCTGGTTTACGCTGAGAGGAAGGTATGTGCTCTCATGCAGAACCGCCTTGGCCCGAACAGGGTTGGCCCCGCTGGTATATTCCAGACGGTCGCTGACCTGGTAAAGCTTCTGTTTGTTGAGCTTGTTCCGATCAAGAATGCAGATAAAATATTGTTCAATATTGCTCCATTCATTGTCATAATTGCTTCTATTATGGCTATCGGGGCTTTGCCTTTTGCAAAGGGTCTTCATGCCATAGACCTTAATATAGGTGTATTCTACCTGATGGCAGTATCCTCGATGGGTGTCATTGGTGTGCTGCTGGCCGGCTGGTCAAGCAACAACAAGTACTCACTGATCGGTGCAATGAGAAGTGGCGCACAGATAGTGAGCTATGAGCTTTCAGTAGGCCTGGCCCTTGTAACTATGGTTGTCCTGGCAGGAACAATGCAGCTCTCAGAGATGATTGAAGCCCAGAGATGGGGATGGTTCATTTTCACGGGACATATCCCTGCCGTGATTGCTTTTGTGATTTACATCGTTGCCGGCACAGCCGAGACAAACAGGGGCCCGTTTGACCTGGCCGAGGCTGAGTTTGAGCTTACTGCCGGTTACCATACGGAGTATTCAGGCATCAAATTCGCCCTTTTCTTTCTTGCAGAATATATTAACATGTTCATTGTCGCTGCCATTGCCGCTACAGTGTTCCTTGGCGGCTGGATGCCGCTGCATGTGTATGGCTGGGACGGTTTTAACAAAGTGATGGATTTCATCCCTCCTTTCTTCTGGTTCCTTGGAAAATCATTAGGTGTGGTATTTATCATGATGTGGCTGAAATGGACTTTCCCGAGACTCAGGATAGACCAGCTGCTCACCCTGGAATGGAAATTCCTGCTCCCCATTAATATCTTCAATCTCCTGTTGATGGCCTTGCTGGTCCTTATCGGATGGCACTGGTAAGAACATGAACCAATACTGAAAGAAAGCTAATGAAAAGTTTTATCAGATATATAAAAAGCATCATTGACGGGCTGATAACTCTTCTGAAGGGTTTAAGCGTCACGGGCAAATATTTCTTCAAGCCGGGGACTACATGGACCCAGCAGTATCCGAACAACCGCCGGGAGCTGAAGATGTTTGACATGTTCAAAGGCGAGGTAATAATGCCTCACGATGAACAAAACGAGCATAAATGCACCGGTTGCGGTATATGTGAGATTAACTGTCCTAACGGGTCGATTGAGATCATTTCTTCCTCCATCACGAGTGAGGACGGAAAGAAACAGAGAATCATTGACAAACATATCTATCATCTCGGGATGTGTACCTTCTGCGGTCTGTGTGTCAAGACATGTCCGTCGCAGGCACTGGCTTTCGGACAGGAATTTGAGCATGCAGTATTTGACCGGACCAGGCTCACAAAGATCCTTAACCAGCCCGGATCAAAACTTAAGAAAGGAGTTGCATAATGGAAGGCAATCAGATAATGTTCGCGGTCTTTGCGATTGTAATAATCGTTTTTTCGGTGCTGACGGTTACCAGCCGGAAGATCCTCCGTGCAGCGGTTTCGCTCCTGTTTGTCCTGATAGCCACTGCCGGCCTTTACTTCCTGCTTAATTACCAGTTTCTGGCAGCCGTACAGCTTACATTGTACGCAGGCGGCATTGTTGTCCTTATCATCTTCTCCATTCTGCTCACCAGTCAGATTAGCCATAAGTTTGAGCCTATTGAATGGAAGAAGGCACTCTTTACAGCCCTGGCAGTCATTGGCGGGGCTATCGTGGTCATTACCACAATCCTGAAGCATACCTTTGCTGCTGATACTGCTGCTGCCCTCGAGGTAAACATGAATGTTATAGGAAAGAGCCTGCTTGGAACAGGTACCGACGGGTATGTGTTGCCGTTTGAAGTTATCTCCGTGCTGCTGGTGGCCGCAATGATTGGCGCGATAGTCATCGCCAAAAAAGGCAGTCCTGTGAGAGATGAAGAAAAAAACAAGTAAACCGAAAACTATATGAACCAGGGCGTACCATTGGAGTTTTACATCATCGTGGCAACGATAATGTTCTTTACCGGCATCTATGGTTTTCTTACCCGGAGAAACCTTATAACAATACTGATGTCATCTGAACTTATCCTTAACTCCGTGAATATCAATTTTCTGGCCTTCAACAGATATCTGTTCCCCGCAAAGCTTGACGGGCATTTTTTCAGCCTTTTTGTAATTGCCGTCGCCGCTTCGGAAGCAGCTGTCGCCATTGCAATCATCATCAGCATTTACAGGAGGTTCTCCAACATCAATGTTGAAAACGTAAACGAATTAAAATACTGATAAAGAAGAGCAGAGATGGCAGATTTCGGATATACAGTTTGGATTCTAATCGTCCCCTTCGTCGCATTTATTGTACTGGGTCTTTTCGGGATGAAGTTTAAAGCCCGTATTTCAGGGCTCACAGGTACTACCGCCCTGGCGATAGTAACGGCACTCTCCTATGCAACTGCCATCAGGTATTTCTGGGGAGCCGGCCTTGTCGATGGGATTTATCAGAAGGTAATTGCCTGTAACACTACCTGGCTTACACTCACAGATCGTCTGCATATTGATTTGGGTATTCTCCTGGACCCGATCTCGGTGATGATGCTTGTGGTGATCAGCACTGTCTCATTCATGGTTCACATATACAGCCTTGGTTATATGAAGGGTGAGAAAGGCTTTGAGAGGTATTACGCTTTCCTTTCCCTGTTCACTTTTTCAATGATGGGTCTGGTTGTCGCTACAAACATCTTCCAGATGTACATTTTCTGGGAGCTGGTTGGTATTTCATCCTACCTGCTGATCGGATTTTATTACTCCAGGCCAAGCGCTGTCGCTGCTTCGAAAAAAGCGTTCATTGTCACCAGGTTTGCTGATATGGGCTTCCTGGTCGGTATCCTGATTTTGTCATTTACTACAAAAACATTTGATTTTGTGACCCTTACCGATCTAAACGGACCGGCAATCACAAGTACCGGCGGGGCTGTTTTTATGGGTATGTCAGTCATGACCTGGTCGATGATACTTATTTTCGTGGGAGGCGCAGGCAAGTCAGCCATGTTCCCCCTGCATATATGGCTTCCAGATGCCATGGAAGGCCCCACACCGGTCTCCGCTCTCATACATGCAGCTACCATGGTTGTGGCAGGTGTTTATCTCGTTGCCAGGATGTTCCCGGTTTATTATTTTGCAGCTCCGGAGGCACTTCATATCATTGCATGGGTGGGAGCTTTCTCTTCCCTGTTTGCTGCCGTGATAGCCACCACGCAAACTGATATCAAGAGGGTTCTCGCCTACTCCACCATCTCGCAGATAGGTTATATGATCTTCAGCCTCGGCGTCTCAGGCTACGGCGGACATGACGGCCTTGGCTTCATGGCATCAAACTGGCATCTGTTCAACCATGCAATGTTCAAAGCCCTTTTGTTCCTCGGTGCCGGCTCAGTCATTCATGCCGTGCACAGCAATTACATGACTGAAATGGGTGGACTCAGAAAACACCTCCCGATAACAAATATCACCTTCCTCATAGCATGTCTCACTATTGCAGGACTTCCTCCGCTTTCAGGCTTCTTCAGCAAGGATGAGATACTTACTGCGGCATTCCACCATGACAAGGTGCTGTTTGCCATCGAGTATGTTGTGGCAGGACTTACGGCATTCTACATGTTCAGGCTCTATTTCTCAATTTTCCACGGGCATGACAGGCAGTACGAGCACAAACCTCATGAATCTCCGGCAACCATGACCATCCCGCTGATGATCCTTGCCTTCGGTTCTGTATTCTCCGGTTTTCTTCCGTTCAGCAGCCTGGTCACCTCGGACGGCGCCCCGTTTGAGTCACATATTGAATGGAGTGTTGCCATACCCTCAATCCTGATCGCCCTTGCAGGTATCACAGTTGCCTGGGTGATGTACAAAAAGGAAACTACACTGCCTGACAGGTTCTCTGCAACATTCAAACACAGCTATAAGTGGGCATACAACAAGTTCTATATTGACGAGCTGTACCTTTTTATCACGAAGAAGGTAATATTCAAGCGTGTTTCACAACCTGTAGCATGGTTTGACAGGCATATTGTTGACGGGACAATGAACGGAATTGCGTGGGTGACACAGACTGTCTCAAACCGTATCAAAGGCCTGCAGTCAGGCCAGCTGCAGCAGTACGGATTTATCTTTGTTTCAGGGGCAGTTGCTCTTGTCCTGGTTTTTATATACCTGGTAAAATAATTGCCATAAGTCGAAAAATATCTGAATATGAATATATTATCCTTCCTGGTAATAATTCCGCTCCTGACAATCACGGGCATAATGCTTGTAAAGGATGCACGACAGGCGAAAGTCGTATCTGCGATAGGTATGGGCATTCAGCTTATTGTTGCTTTCATGATAGTTTACCTGTATCTGGCAGAGCGAAAGGCAGGCAACACTGATGAGATGCTCCTTGTGAGCAGCTACGAGTGGTTTAAAACCCTTAACATTTACTACACTGTAGGCGTTGACGGGATTTCAGTCGCTATGATAGCTCTCACCTCGATTGTTGTTTTCGCGGGGGTATATGCATCATGGGAGATGGATGATCTGAGTAAGGAGTTTTTCGTCTCTCTTATCCTGCTGGCAACGGGCGTCTTTGGATTCTTTATTTCACTGGATCTATTCACCATGTTCCTTTTCTATGAGCTTGCGGTTATACCAATGTACATCCTGATAGGGATCTGGGGCAGCGGGCCCAAGGAATACGCTGCCATGAAGCTGACCCTGATGCTTATGGGAGGCTCCGCCCTGCTTATGATCGGGTTATTCGGGATATACTTCAACTCGGCCCCTGACGGCGGCGAGCTGACATTCAATATAATCGAGATCTCAAAAGTCACCATTCCGATTGAAGCCCAGAGGTGGTTCTTTCCGCTGACGTTTGTCGGGTTTGGTGTTCTCGGGGCCTTGTTCCCGCTGCATACCTGGTCGCCTGACGGTCACTCCTCTGCTCCCACTGCTGTTTCAATGCTCCATGCGGGTGTTTTGATGAAGCTGGGCGGTTACGGTTGTTTCAGGGTAGCCATGTTCCTGATGCCTGAAGCAGCAAATGAAATGGCCTGGATATTCATTATCCTGACAACGATAAGCGTTGTCTACGGCGCTTTTGGTGCAATAGTGCAGAAGGACCTGAAGTATATCAATGCATACTCTTCCGTGAGCCACTGCGGGCTGGTGCTCTTTGCGATACTGATGATGAACCAGACAGCCATGACAGGAGCGATTATCCAGATGGTCTCGCACGGTCTGATGACAGCCCTCTTCTTTGCATTGATCGGTATGATCTATGGAAGGACTCACACAAGGATAATAAGTGAAATGGGGGGACTGATGAAAGTTATCCCCTTCCTTGGCGTGGCATACGTCATTGCAGGTCTGGCATCCCTGGGGTTACCTGGTCTGAGCGGATTTGTGGCAGAGATGAACGTGTTCTTCGGAGCTTTCGAGCACCCTGATACGTTCCACAGGGTAGCCACAATTATTGCGATTACCTCAATTGTAATAACAGCTGTTTACATCCTGAGGGTAATTGCAATACTCCTTCTCGGACCATTGAGGGACAATCATTACAACGATTTCAATGATGCCAGGTGGTACGAAAAGCTGTCTATCCTGGCGCTTTTAACAGGTATTGTATATATAGGCATGTTGCCCTCGGGACTGTCAGGAATCATCAGGGACAGTATATTGCCAATTGTGGAAAAGCTAATGTAAAATATTGTATAACAGGAGAATAATTAATCCGGCAGTAAAATGAGTCTTGATAATTTTTTGATGATGCGCCACGAGCTGGTTCTGACTTTGGCCTTCCTGATAATTCTGGTGGCGGAAGTTTTCACCGGTGAAAACAGGAAGGAAAGGTTCAGGGTCTTTGGAGTGGTACTTTTCGCAGTTGTTACTGCAACAGGCATGCTGCCAGCTCCAGAGGGAACCCTGTTCGGGGGGATGTACCTGGCAGGGTCAACGACCACTCTGATGAAGAATATCCTGAATATAGGTACTCTGATTGTTCTCATACAGTCATATACGTGGCTCGGCAGACCTGAAAACAGGGACAGGATCCATGAGTACTTCATGCTTCTGATCTCCACGCTTTTAGGAATGAATTTCATGATCTCTGCAGGTCATTTCCTGATGTTTTATATAGGGATTGAGCTGGCCACAATTCCTCTTGCCGCCCTGGCCGCATACGAAAGATATCAGAACAGATCGGCTGAAGCAGGCATTAAGCTGATCCTCTCATCTGCATTGTCATCCGGAATCCTCCTCTACGGTCTGTCAATGATCTATGGCACCGTCGGATCGCTGTATTTTGCGGATGTTGCTGCCAGAGCTTCATCAGTGCCTCTCACAGTTCTCGGGTTCATTTTCTTTTTCTCCGGTATGAGCTTTAAAATGTCACTCGTTCCGTTCCATCTCTGGACCGCTGATGTCTACGAGGGCGCTCCGGTTAACGTGGCATCATACCTTTCAGTTATCAGCAAAGGTGCAGCAGCATTCGTCTTCATAATAATTCTTTACAATGTCTTCCCGGTCATCATCGACACATGGGAAAAGGTGATATGGGTGATTGCCGTACTCACCATTACAATAGGTAACCTGTTTGCCCTGAGGCAGAAAAACATGAAACGGTTCCTGGCTTTTTCATCGATAGCCCAGGCAGGCTTCTTCCTTCTCGGCTTCATCAGCGGCAGCAAGCTTGGAATGACCACCGTGATTTACTTCGCCCTTATTTATATCTTCACCAACCTGGCTGCATTCGGTATAGTCTCAATCATTGCCGAGAAGACCGGAAAGGAAAGTATGGATGATTATGACGGACTGTACCGTACCAATCCGAAACTGAGCCTGGCGATGATGCTTGCCATGTTTTCACTGGCTGGAATACCGCCTGTGGCAGGATTCTTCGGCAAATTCTTCCTTTTTGCTGCAGCTGCAGAAAAAGGATTCTTTGTCCTTGTAGCCATTGCAGTGCTTAATACCATAGTGGCATTATACTATTATCTGCTTGTGGTCAAGGCCATGTTCATCAACAAAAGCGAAAATCCCATACCTGATTTTAAAAGCGATTTTATGTCAAAACTGGGACTTGCGATCTGTATTGCCGGCATAGTGATAACGGGCTTTGCCAGCGGTATCTTTGAAATGATAAGGAATTTAAGTTACGGCATCTAATTTTAACCAATATGACATCACTTACCAGTGCCAAACATCAGATCGGGGAAATAGACGGTATGCGCTGTACAATTGTTGAAAGCGGAATAACCAAAGAGAGGATGGAGTTTCTCAGGGACCTGCTGACATTCAATAAGCTGGAGGTAAAGGTGAAAGAAGATGCCCCTGCGGAAGGTTCGACCGGAACGCTTTACACCATAGGGGTTACCGACATAATTTTTAATCCCGTCTATGCTGTCTACGAAAGGGCTCTGTTAAGTCCTGACGGTACAGTAGTAACACCTGCATTTTACAGGCAGATGGAGGGTGATACGTCGGTGCTGTACTGGGACTACGGCAAAACAGCAATTGCCGATTTGTACGAGTAACCTCCTACTTTCTCTCAGACATCATAACTGTCAACCGGTCTGCAAATTGATTGACATCATCTGAAGTAGTATCCCAGCTGGTCATGAGGCGGTATTCAGACAGTTGTTCGTTCCATGAATAGAAGAAATACTCCTTGCTGATCCGCTCCGCCACGTCAGGTGGCATGATAATGAAAATGCCGTTAGACTCAACCTTCTGGGTAATGGTCACACCCCTGATCTCACGCAGTCTTTTTTCAAGTTCCTTAGCCATCGTATTCGAATGCGTCGCGCACTCCTTCCACAGGTCGCCAGTCAGGTAGGCAATATATTGCGCAGCAATAAAGCGCATCTTAGAAGCAAGCTGCATCCCCTGCTTGCGCAGAAACTTAAATCCGCTTGTAATGCCCGGTCTGAGAAAGCAGACCGCCTCACCGTACATCATCCCGTTCTTTGTGCCGCCAAATGACAGAATATCGACGCCGGCGTCAGTAGTAAAAGCCCGGAACGGAAGTCCCAGCGTTACTGCCGCATTTGCCAGCCGGGCACCGTCCATGTGCAGAAACATACCATAGCTGTGAGCATAATCGGACAGCGCCTTTATCTCGTCAACGGTATACACTGTTCCCATCTCCGTAGCCTGGGATATGGAAATGACAGCAGGCTGGCTGTGATGCTCAAAATCAAATCCATGCATATGTCTTTTTAAAAGCTCAGGCCTGACCTTGCCATCGGGTGTATCTACGGTCAGTACCTTGCATCCGGCGAATTTTTCAGGCGCTCCGCACTCATCACCCTCTAAGTGAGCAGTACTGGCAGTCAAAACAGAATTCCATGATCTGGTAGCTCCGGCCACTCCCAGCACATTAGCGGCCGTACCTGTGAAGACAAAGAAGATCTCCGCCTCGCTGCCAAGCTCTTTTCTGAGCATTGCTTTTGCCTCCTCAGTGAAAGGGTCGTCACCATAGCCCACCACATGCCCATGGTTGACACGTATCAACTCTTCCATGACAGCAGGGTGTACCCCAGAGTTGTTATCGCTTGCGAACCCTCGTTTCAGGATTATATCATTCATAGCATGAGTTTTTAATTAACGGTGCAATTTAATTAAAAGCTGCAGCAGCACCAATGTTCTTTGGCTATCTTTGCGCCAAACGGGTCATATGACGAGGTATTTCATGTTCCTCTCCTTCAGGGGAACGGCGTATAACGGATGGCAGGTGCAGCCCGGCAAACATACCGTGCAAGGTGTTCTTACAAAGGCGCTTGGCACTGTGCTTGGTGAGCAGGCCGCAATCACGGGGGCAGGCAGGACGGACACCGGGGTGCATGCTTCATTTTTCTGTGCCCATTTTGATTCAGCAAGGAATGACCTGGAGGGTAACAGCCAGATCTTCTATAACCTTAACAGCATCCTTCCACCCGACATTGCGGTAAAGAAAATAGTCCGGGTAAAGCCTGATGCAAATGCCCGCTTTGATGCTCTTTCAAGGACTTACCAGTACACTATCACGACCGTCAAGGATCCGTTTGTCACTGACACTGCCTGGTTGCTCTACTGGAAGCTTGATATCAATCTGCTTAACGCGGCATCGGCCATACTGCTCAATCACAATGACTTCACCAGTTTCAGCCGACTGCATGGAGGAAACAAGACAAACATCTGCGAGGTCAGTTATGCCCGCTGGGAAGAGGAACCGGGCAGGCTTGTCTTTACAATCAGGGCCGACCGTTTTCTCAGGAATATGGTCAGGGCTGTCGTAGGAACGCTGATCCCTGTAGGCAGGGGCAAATTGTCTTTAAAGGAATTCGAAGGGATTCTTTCCGGCCGTGACCGCGGACTGGCAGGACAATCAGCAGCAGCCCATGGCTTGTCGCTGACGGCAATTGAATATCCCGAAACAGTATTTATCTGATCTGCTCGTTCCAGACCTTCCAGGCCAGCTCAGCCTGTTTCAGGAACATCGCCTCCCCGTTAACGGTCTGGCATCCATGCTCCTCTCCCATCATAAGAAACTGTGTCACGGGAGGATTATATACCAGGTCAAAAAGCAGCTGTCCTTCCCTCAGAAAGCTGTAATCGATCGGCGGTGAGGCATCCGTTGCCGGTGACGTTCCAAGTGGTGTTGTATTGACTATCAGTCCGGCCTCGCTGATCACCTCTCCGGGAAGGTCGTCATATGAATAACCCCCTTTAACAGGTTTTCTTGAGACAGGTATAGCCCTTATATTCAGTTCAATAAGAATGTGCATGACACTTCTTGATGCTCCCCCTGTGCCAAGGACAAGGGCTGTTTCAGGCAGCATTAACAGGTTTTCCAGCAGTGATTCCCTGAAAGCAGGGGCGTCAGTATTGTATCCTTTCAGGAAGGGCTTGTTGCCGTTTCTGCGCGTCACCCTGACGGTATTTACCGCCCCTATCTCTGCAGCAATCCCGTCAATTTCATCGAGGTAATCCATCACCCTGATCTTATAAGGGATGGTGACATTGAATCCGGAGAGATCATGTTCTTTTTCAAGCAGCGCGGGAAGCAGATCGATCGAATTCAGCTCGAATTTCCTGTAACTGTGTTCAGCAAGGCTCTTCCCTGCTGAATTTTTCCGTGAAATACTTTTGAGAGAATGAGTGTCCGAGAGGATATCCTATAATGCCGAACAGCCTCATTTCATGTTTTCGGGAAGGAAGCTGAAGAATGTGTCGCTCCTCAGTCCCAGCCTCAGTGATTCGAGAGCGATTATCTCGTTCGGAGCTATATTGCCAAGGTTGACGTTAGCGCCGAAGTTGAGAATGAACCAGGCCTGTTGCGGTTTCATCGGCGCCTCCCACAGGACGTTGTTAAAGCCTATCTGCTTCGATATAGCATTTATCAGGTCGAGGTTTACCGAGCCGTCATCGTTATATATTCCTATTGTGCCTGATTCGCGTGCTTCAGCTATCACTTTGACTGAGCCTGCCTCAAGCTCTGACTTCATCATCTCAACCCACTGTGCAGGTGTATATACAATGTTCTTTTTCTTTGATCCCACCTCAGAGACGACGGTAAATTCCTTTGACAGCTTCCTGATATAGTCAAGCTTCTCGGTGTGCTCAAACTCATAGGAACCGTCAGATACCTCAACCATTTTGATGCCCGACTCCTTCAGCAGCTCAACATATTCCTTATACATTCCCCTGATAATGAAAGCTTCGAAGAGTGTCCCACCAAGATATACCGTCATTCCGGCTTTATGATAGGTTTTGATTTTTTTATCAACATCCGGGGTAATAACGGATGTTCCGAAGCCGAGCTTCACAAAATCGACGTATTCGCTTCCGACCGCGGCAAAGTCTTCTGCCTCCCTGAGGCTCAGCCCTTTATCCATTACCATGGTCAGGCCTTCACTCCTGGGTTTGGGTGGTCTTTCAGGAATGTGTGTAAGCAGTTGTCTTACATTTTTCATATCTGGATCACTTTGTTTTACTGAAGAGCCTTTTCATTGCCGGTGTGAGCATTTCCTCCGGCAGTATGATGGCATAATCCTCAAACAGCTCATCATCAAGCATGGCAGCCACGGTCAGTGCCTTCCTTGCTTCAGTTTTTTTACCGCTGTGGAGATAGGCAGATGCCAGCAGGAAATATATCCCCGGCAGATCACCGCTGATCCGCTTAATCTTTTTGAGCAGTCGTATTGCCCCGGCGTAAGCGCCTGTCATCATTATAATCAGGCCCGTTTCTATCCAGGCTTCATCGTAGTAACCGTCTAGTCTCAGTGTCTCCCTGAAGCATTTCAGTGACTGTTTGACGTTACCGAGCATTATATATGCCTTGCCCAGTGTGAACCAGTAATCGGGGTTATTGGGATCGAGCTGAATGGCTCTTTTAAGAGGCGAAATGGCTTCCGATGCCTTGTCACGTGATATGGAGAGCAATCCCAGGCCATACCATGGATCAGGAAAATCCGGAGTAAGTTCAATAGCCTCCTGGTAGTATTTCCTGGCCATCTCCTCGTTGCCGGTTTTGTCATAACATTCTGCCAGGTAGGTAAGTCCTTCAAGGCTCTCCGGTTCTTCTTCGACGAACTCGCGGTAGACGTCCATTGCCTCCATGTATTTCTCAAGGTTGCTGAGTATGTTGGCCTTGTTAAAGAGGGCAAAGGTGTTTTCCGGGTTTATTGCCAGGGCATAATCGTAAGCTTCCAGTGCTTTACCGTAATCGCCTGTTTTATTGTATATTATACCAAGGTTATACCATGCACTGTCTGAATACGGTTCCTCATCGAGGTAGCTGGTATAGTACTTGATGCTTTGCCTGTAATCGCCTTTTTTGTCGTATGCATACGCCAGGTCATAGGTATGAGCAGCGAAGTCAGGTTCGAGTTTCTCCAGCATATGGAGGTAAGGTATCATCTCCTCATAATAATTGAGGTTCTGCAGCACGGATGTTATGCTGTAAAGGATTGTTTCCTGGTCCTCAAAATCTGATTCCAGCGCCATATTAAAGACTTTTCGGGCACCGGTAACGTCTCCCAGCATTGCCAGGGCTGTTCCCTTGCACACATAAATGTCATAGTTGCCGGGTTCAATATTTTCGATAATATCGGCGATGGCAAGCGCTTCAGTAGCTCTGCCTTTCTCAAGCAGCACCCTGGCCTTGCGTATCTGTATCGGAACTGAATTAGGATGAAGCTCACATGCGAATGATGTTGCTTCAAAAGCATTCACAGGCTTGTTACCATCCAGGTAATAATCTATAATCGCCTCAAATTCAATCACATCAAAGTAACAGGCTTCCTTATTCTTCCGCATCTTTTCAAACCGGAGAATAACCTCTTCCACCTCACTGTCGTGTACGAAACCGTATTTCTCTTCTTCCATTCTCCCCAAAAATATCCTGCAAATGTATAATATAATATCATCCCCGGTCCTGAATTCATTGTCAATTATCAACAGCCTTAACTTTTTTTAAACATGATAACCAGAGCATTGGAAAAAATATTTTGGCTGACGCAACCTTCCGGGACTGCTTTGCATCTTATAATTGAAATCAAAAGATTACTCTCAAACCCAATATTACCCTAGGATTAACCTAAATTCTACCTTCTGACCGGGCCTCTAGCCCGGTTTTTTTTTGTGCATTTCAGTGTCAGGCAACTTTAGACCGCTATTTTACGTTAAAAGGGTATTATGGCAACTCAGAAGCTTTTATACCCGATTCTTGGCATAATCACCCTTGGTCTTATTGCAGGCTGTGACGACGAGCCGCTGAAAATCAATTATGAATTGGGCATCTTCCCTGATTCGGTAATAGTGATTGAAGGGCTTAACACTCAGTATGATGACTACAACACAGCTCTTGAGGCCTCCTCAATAGATTCCTATGAGCCGCTGGTCTTTTCCTCGAACCGCAAAAGTGCTGGCGGTGAGTTTGACCTTGTACACGGTGTCATCTGGTATACTTTCGGACAGACAACAGGCTATTTCAACATGGGAAGCGAGATGAATGCTGACCCTTTTCTCGATAAGCTGACCTCTGTCTTTAACACTTCCGCCAATGAGTTCGGTCCGTTCAGGTTCTTCAATTCAGGTAACGGCATGGAATATATGGTCGCTGGCACTGAGGTGGCAGGCACCGGGCTCGATCTTGTTTTTACCAGATACATACCTGTGTATTCACCTCTCCCTGTCATTCCTGATCCTGCTCCCGCAACTGTCTTCAATTCAGATTCTAATGATGTTTATCTGTCACTCAACAAAACGCTTGACACTGCATATTTCTGTTCCGACAGGTCAGGTAATTTTGATATCTACATGATGATAAAGCCCGCGGCCACCGGTCTCGATGAATGGTTCTCCTCTGCTCCGGCTGTTCCTGTAAAAGTCGACAGTCTCTGCAGCGATTACAATGACAAGTGTCCGTTTGTCTCAGGGAGATACATGATTTTTGCCTCGGACATGCCAGGCGGGGAAGGGGAAGAAGGCTTTGACCTTTACTATTCTGTTTTTAGGGGAGGCAAATGGAGCTCTCCGAAAAACCTTGGTCCTGGGATCAATACTTCTTCCAATGAATACCGGCCTGTGGTGGGCGTTGATCTGTATTTCGAAAACAGGTACCTGATCTTCTCCTCTGACCGTTCAGGAGGCAAGGGCGGTTATGACCTCTATTTTACCGGCATCGATCTGCCGGTGGAGTAACGTGTTATCTCCTGCAGGCCTGCAGGGTGTTCAGCAGCAATGACACTCTGGTCATGGGTCCCACACCACCCGGCACAGGGGTGATAAACGAGCATCTGGGTGCCACATTCTCAAAGTCGACATCACCTTTAAGTCTCCACCCTGATTTTGTACCAGGGGCTTCGACGCGTGTTGTGCCGACATCGATGATCACTGCGCCCTCTTTGACCATATCAGCTTTAATAAATCCCGGAAGCCCGAGTGCTGCGATTATTATGTCTGCTCTCCTCAGTACGGCGGCAATGTCCCGGGTGCGGCTGTGTACCAGTGTCACGGTGGCGTCGATACCTTTCCGGGACAGGAGGATGCTTACAGGCCTGCCTACGATATTGCTCCTGCCTGCTACAACACACTCCGCTCCTTTTAAAGGGATCTTATACCTTTTCAGCAACTCCATTATGCCTGCCGGGGTGGCAGATACCAGAGACGGCAGTCCTGCAGTCATCCTCCCTACATTGATGGGATGAAACCCATCGACGTCCTTCAGTGGTGATATATTTTCTATGACCTTATCTTCAGAGATGTGGTCAGGCAGGGGAAGCTGTACTATCAGTCCGTCAATCTCAGGGTCGTTATTAAGTTCCCCGACCTTTGCAAGAAGCTCGTGCTCGCTTACAGAAGCATCGAAACGTACCAGTGTTGACCTGAAGCCGACTTCTTCGCAGTCCTTCACTTTATGAGCCACATAGGTTTCACTGCCACCGTCGTGACCTACAAGCACAGCAGCAAGATGAGGAACGCGTATACCTCTCTCTTTCATGCTGCTGACCTTTGCAGCGATTTCAGATTTTATTTCATCTGCAGTTTTCTTTCCGTCTATGAGCTGGTACATTCTCTATTTGCGATTTGCGATTTGCGATTTGCGATTACCCCTCAACCCATCAACCTTTCAACCCCTCAAACTTATCTCCTTGGCGCCAGTTTTGACAGGTCACCTCCCTTGGCTACTGTTTTCATTATTTTCCGTGTCTGGTCGAATTGTTTCAGGAGCCTGTTAACTTCCGTTACCGTCGTGCCGCTGCCCTCGGCTATTCGTTTTCTCCGGGTGCCGTTGAGAAGCATGGGATTTGACCTTTCCTCCGGGGTCATGCTTGCAATAATTGCCTCAATACTTTTAAAGGCATTATCGTCAATATCAAGATCTTTAATGGCCTTGCCGACGCCGGGTATCATCCCCATAAGGTCCTTCATGTTACCCATCTTCTTTATCTGATGTATCTGCGAGACAAAGTCGTTGAAGTCGAACTGGTCCTTGGCTATCTTCTTCTGAAGCTTTCGTGCTTCAGTCTCATCATACTGCTCCTGTGCCTTCTCCACCAGGGAGACTATGTCACCCATGCCGAGAATTCTGTCAGCCATTCTCTCAGGGTAGAAGATATCAATGGCATCCATCTTCTCGCCGGCACTGATGAACTTCACAGGTTTGTTGACAACGGCTCTTATCGACAGAGCTGCTCCACCCCGTGTGTCTCCGTCGAGCTTTGTCAGGACGACGCCGTCATAGTCTATTCTCTCATTGAACTCAAATGCAGTGTTCACCGCATCCTGACCTGTCATCGAGTCAACCACAAACAGTGTCTCATGCGGGTTTGTTGCACTCTTCACGGCAGCTATCTCGTTCATCATCTCCTCATCAACTGCCAGGCGCCCTGCCGTATCTATAATTACCACGTCGTTGCCGTTCTTCCTTGCTTCCCTGACAGCGTTGCGCGCTATCTCCACCGGGTTACGGCTGCCCTCTTCGGTATAAACAGGCACCTCTATCTGCGAGCCGAGCACCTTGAGCTGTTCAATGGCCGCAGGCCTGTAAACGTCGCCAGCCACCAGGAGAGGGTTTTTCCCGCGTTTGCTCTTAAGATATTTAGCCAGTTTGGCGCTGAAGGTTGTCTTGCCGCTTCCCTGAAGCCCGGCAATGAGTATTATTGAAGGATTGGTCTTTATATTTATATCGGTCTTCTCTCCTCCCATCAGGTGAACAAGCTCGTCATGGACAATCTTGATCATCATCTGTGAAGGCTTGACAGACTTCAGCACATTCTGCCCCAGGGCCTGCTGCTTGACAGTATCGGTAAACTGTTTTGCTATTTTGAAGTTCACATCGGCATCGAGAAGTGCCCGGCGAACATCTTTGAGTGTCTCGGATACATTTATCTCGGAGATGGTTCCTTCGCCTTTTAGTATTTTAAAGGATCGTTCAAGTCTTTCGCTCAGGTTTTCAAACATAACTAATCGGATATATTGGTATTACATTCTCTCAGGCGCTTCGATACCCAGCAGCCAGAGTCCCTTTTCAAGCACTTTACCTGTGAGGGCTGATAGTCTGAGTTTGAAGTCGCGCACTGTTTTGTCCTCTTCACCGAGGATGGAGTAGTCGTGATAGAACTGGTTGAATTCCCTGGCAAGGTCATAGCAGTAATTGGCCAGCAGGGCAGGACTAAGTTCTCCGGCGGCTTCCTTCACAACGGATGGAAAATCGTTTAACAGTTTTATGACACTTATTTCCTTGGGATTTGGAGTGAAGCTGTCATAGCTCTCCACACCGTAATTAACGGCGGTCTCTTCCGCCTTCTTCATCACTGATCTGATGCGGGTATAAGTATACTGTATGAAGGGACCCGTATTACCGTTGAAGTCTATTGATTCTGCAGGATTGAAGGTCATATTTTTCTTCGGGTCGACCTTGAGGATAAAGTATTTCAGAGCTCCGAGGCCAATCTGCCGGCATATGTTTTCCTTCTCAGTCTCGCTGTAACCGCCAAGCTTGCCGAGATCCTGCGACATTGTCCTTGCCGTGTCAGTCATCTCCTCTATCAGGTCGTCAGCATCGACAACTTTTCCCTCTCTTGATTTCATCTTACCTTCCGGAAGTTCCACCATGCCATAGGAGAAATGCAGCAGTCCGGTCGCCCACTTGTATCCCATTTTCAGGAGGGTGAGGGCAAGTACCTGGAAATGATAGTTCTGCTCATTTCCGACCACATAAATGTGCCTGTTGAAGTGGTAGTCGTTGTACCTTATAACCGCTGTACCGAGGTCCTGGGTTATATAAACCGCTGTGCCGTCAGATCTGAGCAGGAGCTTCTCATCAAGTTTATCAGCCGTGAGGTCGATCCACACTGAGCCGTCATCTTTTCTTACGAGGGTGCCTTCATCGAGTGAACGGAGGACCAGTTCTTTTCCGGTTTTATATGTTTCAGACTCGTAATAAATTTTATCGAACTCCACGCCGAGGGCTTTATAAGTCACATCAAAGCCTTCATACACCCACGAGTTCATTATATTCCACAGTGTCACGGTCTCCTCATCACCAGCCTCCCATTTCAGGAGCATCCGGCGTGCGGCGATCATCAGAGGGGCATTGTCACGTGCCTCCTCCGGAGTGGACCCTGCAGCAACGAGATCATCAATCTGTTCCTTGCACTTCTTTTCAAAGAGGACGTAATATTCGCCTACGAAATGGTCGCCCTTCATTCCTGCCGAAGCCGGTGTTGCTCCGCCGGCAAAAAGCTGCCAGGCAACCATCGACTTGCAGATATGTATTCCCCTGTCATTGACGATATTTGTTCTTATCACCCTGTTCCCGGCAGCGCTGCATATCCGCGAGAGGGAATATCCGAGGAGGTTATTCCGTATGTGTCCCAGGTGCAGTGGTTTGTTGGTGTTCGGCGAAGAGTATTCAATGACAATCACAGGCGCATCCCTGCCCGGCTGAATGAAGCCATAATCCTTCTCTTCAGAAATTATTTCCAGTTGTTTAGCCCATACTGCCGGAGAAATGACGATGTTCAGAAATCCCTTTATTACATTGAACCCGCTCACAGCTTCAACATGTTGCGCAAGGTACTCACCTAAATCCTTTGCTGTCTGTTCGGGGGATTTATGTGATATCTTAGTGATGGGAAAAGCTACCAGGGTCAGATCGCCGGCAAACTCTTTCCTCGTCTTCTGTATCTGAAGGAGGTCATCATTCACATCAGCACTGTACAGGCTTCTTATCGCCTCTCTGACACCCTTCCTGATCAGGTCTTCCATCCTCATTTATTTTCGCCTGCAAATATAGTATTTCCTTCGTTACTAAAGACCTCAAGTTATCGCCCTTTAGAAGGGTGAATTGTTGAAAAAAGTTGATAACTAGTCATATTTTTTTGACGAAGGAATTTCACTGACATAAAAAACGAACTACCTTTATCATGTTGCTAGGGCAATAAAGCAGGACAAGGGAAGGTATTGATCAGTATGGTTAAACTACAGGATATAAGGATTGAGGCTACATCCAAGACACCGATGGTGAGCTTTGTGGCAGATACAGGTATATTGGCCTTTACGGGCAAATCACTACCTGAGAATGCATCATCATTTTTCGAGCCTCTTTATAAATGGGCCGGCGAATATGCCAAAAACCCCGCCGAGAGTACAAACCTGAAATTCAACGTTGATTACTTTAACACATCCTCAGTCATCTGGATGGGGAAGATTTTGAAGACGCTTACCAAGATCAAAAAGAGCGATCATATACTTTTTGTACATCTTTACTTTGATATTGAGGAGTATGATTTCATGGGTGAGGAAGATGTCAGGGAATCATTGTCTCCGTTCCTCGATGTAACGGCTGATGCCACATGCAGTGTAGGTATAAGGCTTTACGGCATTGATGAAGACGGAAACACCATTAAGGAAAATATCGTACTTATCTAACTTTTTTTTCCTCTTTTTTACTGTTTTTTTAGTTTACCTTTGCGGGTGATAACAGCTGTTTTATGAAAACGGTTAGTATTATCTTAATGACATTAATAATCCCGCTTATGAACATCAACGGACAGGAAGCCGGGCATGACAGGCAGCCTGCGGTGGCAGGCAGCTTTTATCCTGCCGGCAGCGACAAACTAAACAGTGAGCTCGCAGGATATTTCAATTCATTCAAAAAGGCACATTCAGCAAACAGGGTGAGAGCACTGATTTTGCCGCATGCCGGTTATGTCTATTCGGGACATACTGCTGCGGCAGGTTTTGCCGCCGTACCTGATGATGCAGAGTATGACAACATATTTCTTATAGGTGTGAGTCACAGGTATTCCTTCGACGGTGCCGCTGTATTCACGTCAGGCAATATGGTGACACCGCTTGGCACAGTGCAGGTGAACAGGGCCCTGGGTGAAGAACTGGTCAGCAAAAGCAAATGGTTCATTAAGATGGATGAGGCACACAAGGCGGAACACTCACTCGAGGTTCAGCTTCCCTTCATCCAGTTTCACTTCAGCAAAACGCCGATGGTAGTGCCTGTATTGCTGGGTACACGCAACATCACCATGCTTGATCTGATAGCCTCAGAGCTCAGCCCGTGGTTCAATGAACGCAACCTGTTTATCATAAGCAGCGATTTCTCGCATTACCCCTCCTATACCGAAGCAGTCAGAGCAGACAAGCTCACCAGTGATGCTATTCTGACCGGCGATCCTGACATCTTCCTCAAGACCATCAGGGATGTTGAGGCTTCCGGAATTGATAACCTTTCCACAGCCATGTGCGGTTGGACGGCAGCGCTGGTACTTCTTTACCTCACCGAAGAGGATGGCAGTCTGAGCTTTCGTAATGTCGAATATACAAATTCAGGCGATTCTCCTCACGGCGACAGGGATCAGGTGGTAGGATACAATGCCATTGTTGTTGATGAGAAGGTCACTGAAGCACATAAGCTTGCTCCGATGGATGAGTTTTCGCTGACAGCAGAAGAGAAGAAGACCTTGCTGGGCATTGCACGCGAATCCATCTCTGCAAAACTCAAGGGAACGAAGCCACGCAGCGTCGATGCTGCGAAGCTGACACCACGGCTGAAAGAGCCGCTGGGAGCATTTGTCACAATTACTATTGACGGCAATCTGCGGGGTTGCATCGGACGGTTCACCTCTCCCGATCCCCTGTGGGAAGTTATCGGGACCATGGCCCTGGAGGCAGCGTTCGATGATCCGAGGTTCTCGCCACTTACAACCACCGAATACCCCGATATACACCTTGAGATTTCAGTGCTTGGCCCGATGAGAAAGATTACTGACATCAACCAGATAAAGATCGGGCAACACGGCATCTACCTCAAAAAAGGGGTCAGGTCCGGTACCCTCCTGCCCCAGGTAGCCACCGAAAGGGGATGGAGCGTCACCGAGTTCCTTGGCTGCTGTGCTCGAGACAAGGCAGGCATTGGCTGGGACGGATGGAAAGATAAGGATACTGAGATTTTTATCTATGAAGCCTATGTCTTCGGCGAATAAGACATAACGTGATGTATCATGTTCTTCCGATAGGACTGACCACTCTCGTAATTTATCTGTTTACCCTTTCCCTCTCCTCAACCGGATTCCTGGATAGGCAATCTCACCGCCGCTTCTGGAACTGGGTGCTGCTGGGTGCGTTCCTGATAGCAGGCCTTTTCGGCCTTTTTATGGCCCTGAAAATCACCTATAAGTGGAACATACCTTTTTCAGGCCTGCTGCTTCACTGGCATGTGGAGGCCGGCATCGCAATGGCGTTTGCTGCAATAATTCACCTGACCTGGCATCTGCGCTATTATTTCGCAAAAAGCAAAGACCCTGACAAGGAAAGCTTAAAGGAAGCTCCTGCAAATCAGGAGCTGAAGGGTAATGCTGTTGCGAAGCTGCTTCTGCTGACAGGGTTTGCCAGCTCAGCCGTACAGTTTATTCTCATGCGTGAGGCGGTCATTCTCGGGGGCGGAACAGAAGCTTCCGCAGGTTTCTTCCTTTGGCTGTGGCTGATCATCGCCGCTGCCGGTGCCCTCACAGGAGGAAGGTCCGGCATTAATGACCTGAGGAAGATGATGTGGACAATGATTGCAGGCATGGTCCTGGCACCGCTCTTTTTTCTGTTCATGAACAGGATTCTCCTGGCACCAGGCGAGTCTCCCTCTGTGCTTAAGACCCTGGTCATAATTTCGGTGAGTGTGGCACCTGTAACCTTCATCTCATCATTCATCTTCATCAGGCTGTCTGCGATAAGACAGCTTGAGAGCTCAATAGTACCGGGCAACAGCTTCAGTACCGAGACTGCAGGCTCGGTAGCTGCCGGGATACTCACCACCATTACCGTTACCCTTTACATTTCAAACTATCAGCTTTACATTATCATTCTGCTTTTATCTGTTAGTCTTGTGGTTATGCTCCTGGACTACCCTGCCAGTATTCGCCGGGCAGTTTTAACATGTGCTTTGCTGGTGGCGGTGGTTGTGTTAATCTTTAGTCCTGACCCTGCCATAAGAAGTGTGCTTTTACCGGGGATAAAGGCAGAGAAGAGCACAGATACCCCGTACGGAAATATAACCACCGGCACCTACGGAGGCGAGCATACTGTTTTTTATGATCACAGGCCTCTCTTCTTTTCCGGTGATGTCATCAGGGCTGAGGAGAATATTCATTATGCGCTGCTCCAGAGAGAAAAGTACGGAAAGGTAATTGTGATCTCCGGAGGCCTGATGAAGCATATTGAACAGCTGGAAAAGTATGACATAAGCGAGGTAGTATACCTTGAGCATGACCCTGGTATTATCGCTGCCGAGGGTGCACGAGATACGCTGGCCGGCAGAATGACTATAAGCGTCAGAAAGAGTGACCCTCTTTCCTTCATGAGAAGAGACAGCGGTGCATACGATGCCGTGCTGCAGCTCATACCCCCGCCTGCCACGCTTTCGGTCAACAGGTACTTCACCATTGAATATTTCAGGAAGGTAAAGGAACATCTCTCCCCCGGGGGACTCTTTCTATGTACCCCGATGCCTTATTATAACTATTCCCCTGAAAGCTACCGCAAGGGATTTTCACCGGTATACAACGCCCTGAACGAGGTCTTTAGCTATGTAGTCCTGATACCCGGTTCCTCGCTTTATGTCATTGCATCTGACAGTCCTCTTTCAGATTCAATATCCGTAATGGCGGGAAGAAGCGGCATTCAGAACAGTTACGTGAACGGTGATTATCTCAACGATGACGAGTTGAGGCGCAAGAGCAGACAGATTATTATGCAGGTTGACACGGCAGCCGGTTTCAATACTGCAACCAGGCCAGTTTCTTCGTGGTTCACCAATATGCTATCGCTTGAGAGCAAAGGTGTTGCAGGCGGCGTAGTTGCAGTGATGGTTCTTATGGTTATCATCCCCTTAATTTTTATTCGCAGGGGAGGTCTGATGATGTTTGCCTCTTCTGCAGGACTGGCAGGGTTTGGCATGTTAATGATCTTCATCCTGCAGATGACGGCCGGTAACATTTATTTGCTCTCAGCTCTCGTACTTACTCTGCTTATGGCAGGACTTGCTGCCGGAGCAGGCCGGGGTCACATCAGCGCCGTCAGGCCGGTGATGACCTGTACTGTACTCCTGGCTGGAATATATGGTGTTACAGGATTTCTTGCACCCTCTTTGGTAACGGCAGCTCCCGGCGTTGTGTTACCTGTCATCCTCATCTTCCTGCTGGTAGCCGGTTTCCTCACCGGGTCAGTGTACCGGACGCTGACATTATCAGGCAGCCAGGGGATGACCGGGAGAGTGTACGCCTCTGACCTGGCCGGATCGGCCCTGGGTTACCTGACAGTATCAACCGTCCTTGTTCCGCTGGCAGGAATAAGTAATGTATCTTTTATTCTTGCAGCCTTTATTTTAATCGCCGGAATTATTGTATCAGTGCCCTTTAAGCATTAGCTTTATAGTCCCAACCCTATACACTCAAGACATTGGGAGTCAGAGGCAGAAAGATAACACGAAGGACGTTCACCAGGCAGGGTTCATTAGCCGTGGCAGCCGGTGTCATTGCTCCCTTGAACCTGCAGGGCATGAAGCCGGCGCCGAAGGAAAGGCTGGCAATGTTCCAGGAGGAGAGCGCCCGGGGTGTAATATGCAGGATCTGTCCCAATGAGTGTAATCCGAAAGAAGGTGAGTTAAGCGACTGCCGCAACAGGGTGGTCAGGAAATCAAAGCTGTATACAATGGCCTTTGGTAACCCATGTGCAGTGAATATTGATCCTGTGGAGAAAAAACCACTCTATCATTTTCTTCCGGGGTCAACAGCATTTTCCATCGCTACTGCCGGATGCAATTTTGCCTGCCTCAACTGTCAGAACTGGACCATCTCACAGACCTCACCCGACAAGACCAGGAACTATGACATGCCTCCGGAAGACGTGGTGGCAAATGCCATAGCAGGCAACTGCAGGTCTATTGCATACACCTACTCCGAGCCTGTAACATTTTATGAATATGTCTTTGAGACTTCGAAGCTGGCACGTGCCGCAGGGATAAAAAACATCATGGTCTCCAACGGCTACATCAATAAAGAGCCTCTCAAAGAACTCTGCCGGTATATCGACGGCGCCAATATCGATCTCAAATCTTTCTCTGACAATACTTACCTGAAGCTTAACGGAGGCAAGCTGCAGCCTGTGCTCGATGCTCTCAAGACATACAGGGATGAAGGTGTCTGGCTTGAGATCACCAACCTGGTCGTTCCGGGCTGGACTGACAAGGAGGATGAGATCGGGCTTATGTGCCGATGGCTTGCTGACAACGGATTCACTGACGTACCAATACATTTCAGCCGTTTTCAGCCGCAGTATAAGCTCGAGCACCTGCCCCCCACACCGACGGGTATACTTAATACCGCTGCCGCACTCGCACAAAAGGCAGGCCTGAAATACATCTATATTGATAATGTTCCCGGGACGGCTATAGATGATACGGTATGCCCGTCATGCAAACAGAAGGTGATCGAAAGAAGCGGCTTCCGGATCGTTTCTGACAGGCTGAAAAACGGAAAATGCAGTTGCGGAACCGTGATACCCGGAATCTGGAGCTGATGCCAGAAAATTTAACCGAAACATTCCCTCAATGAAGCTTGCTGAAGCTAAGAAAAGAGCAGATGATCTCAGGAAAACAATCGGTGAACATAACCATAGATATTATGTTCTGAATAAGCCTGTTATATCCGATTTCGAATTCGATATACTGCTCAATGAGCTTCAGACTATTGAAAAGGATTTTCCGGAGCTGATCACGCCTGACTCTCCGACCATGAGGGTAGGCAGTGACCTCACCGAAGAATTCAGACAGGCTGAGCACATCAGCCCAATGCTTTCACTGGGCAACACTTACAGCACGGAGGAAGTGAACGAATTCGGGGAGAGGGTTCGCAAGACGCTTGGTTATGAGCCTGAATACGTATGTGAACTGAAGTTCGACGGTGTTTCCATCAGCCTCACCTATGAAAATGGCAGGCTGGTGAGGGCTGTCACCAGGGGTGACGGCAATGTGGGAGACGATGTCACCGTCAATGTCAGAACCATCAGAAGCATCCCGGTCATTCTGGCAACTTCAGAGGCTCCCGTCTCATTTACGATCAGGGGAGAGATCTACCTGCCGCGCAAGGGTTTTGAGGAGATGAATGCTGACCGCTTATCAAGAGGTGAGGCTATCTTTGCCAACCCGCGCAATGCTGCAGCCGGCACGATCAAGATGCTTGATCCGCGCATCGTCGCCTCTCGTCCGCTCGACTGTTTCCTTTACTATCTTCTGAGTGATGAGCTACCTTCCGATAACCACTATGACAATCTCATGGCAGCACGCTCATGGGGATTTCGCATCTCTGATGTCATCCAGCGGTGCAGCAGGATGGACGAGGTCATAAAGTTCATTTCTGCCTGGGAGACTGAGAGAAAGAAACTGCCTTACGATACTGACGGAGTGGTGATAAAGGTCAATTCACTGGAAGCGCAGAAGCTTCTTGGTAACACGGCAAAGTCGCCACGCTGGGCAATAGCATATCAAGTATGCTGCCGAACAGGCGCTGACGGAGCTGCTCTCAGTTGATTTCCAGGTCGGCAGGACGGGCAATGTGACTCCTGTCGCCAATCTCCGTCCCGTATTGCTTGCCGGCACCACTGTCAGGCGTGCGACGCTGCACAACAGCGACCAGATTGAGATGCTGGGGCTGCATTACGGTGACACCGTAATCATTGAGAAGGGTGGCGAGATCATACCGAAAATCGTTGAGGTTGATACCAGCCGCCGGGTGCAGGGAACGGCGCTTGTCTCTTTTCCGCCGGAGTGTCCGGAATGCGGAACAACCCTGGTACGAACCGAGGGAGAGGCCAATCATTATTGTCCCAACTACCTGCATTGTCCGCCTCAGATCACGCGCAGGATTATACACTTCGTTTCACGCAAGGCCATGAACATTGACGGGTTGGGTGAGGAAACCATTGAGCTTCTTTACACCCGCGGACTGATACGAAATGTGGCGGACCTGTATGATCTGAAGCATGAGCAGCTTGCTTCGCTGGAACGTCTCGGCAACAAGTCGGCTGCAAATATTCTCGAAGGACTTGCAAAATCACTTGCCGCTCCCTATCACCGCAAGCTGTTTGCACTGGGAATAAGACATGTGGGTGAGACTGTCGCCAAAACCCTCGCGGCCGGTTTTCCCGATCTTGACACTCTCATGACTGCAACAGATGAGCAGCTGTGCTCATTGCCGGAGATTGGTCCGCGGATCAGCACCAGTGTCAGGGAGTACTTCGCCGATGCTGACAATATTGAGATTATCAGGCGTCTCAGGGCTGCCGGAATGACCTTTGAAGGTACAGCGCCGGCAGCGGTTGCAAAGGGGCCTCTTGCCGGTAAGACCGTCGTCGTAAGCGGCACCTTCGCCGGATTCACACGTGAGGAACTGAAGGCAGCTGTTGAGGCCGCGGGGGGAAAGAACGCCGGGTCAGTCTCGGGAAGCACCTCTTTCATTGTGGCAGGCAGCGATATGGGACCTGCCAAGAGGGCGAAAGCTGAAGAACTGGGCATACCTCTTATAACCGAAGAGGAGTTTGTCAAAATGATAAAAGAATAATTGCATTGTAAGCCCGGATAAGATAAAAAAAATTATAGGTTTGCATTCGATGGAACTTTTCGGAAGCCTCAGACAAAAAGCCGGACGGATGATGCTCCGGAACCGCCTCTCATCGGTCAGAAGGCTCCGGCATGGATTCGATATTGAAAAGGTAAAAAAGGTTGGTATCCTCTGGGATGCCACATTTGAAAACGACTTTCAGCATCTGGCAGCTCTCAACAGGCAACTTGTCGAGATGGACAAGAGCGTTGAGGTACTGACCTGGGTGCCTGGCAAAAGTGTGCCTGACAGGCTTACAGGCCTTTCCTACATGAAGTTTCTGAAGAAGGGAGACCTTAACTGGGTGTTTATTCCTACCTCAGGTGATGCAAAGGAGTTCATCGATACAAAATTTGACCTGATAATAGATATCAACCCTTCATCACTCTTTCAGTTTCTGTATATTACTTCCCTGTCGGCTGCAGCGATGAAGGTGGGTCCGGACATTTCTGACGAGCCTGAGAAAACACCCTATGACCTGATGATCAAAACATCGCGTCCGTTCAGTATCGCACTCTTCCTCGAGCAGACCATGCACTATCTTACAATGATCAGCGACCCTGATGCAAGAGCCTGACAAATACATACCAACATAAGGATTTCAGAAACATGAAGAAATTCAAAGGAACAGGTGTGGCAGTCATAACGCCATTCAAGAATGACATGAGCATTGACTTTGCCGCCATGGGAAGGATTATTGAACATATCATTGCCGGCGGTGTGAATTATATTGTATTGCTTGGTACAACAGGAGAGGCATCAACGCTTAACAGGGAAGAGAAGAGCGCGCTGGCTTCATTTGCCGTCGAAGCCATCGGAAAAAGAGTGCCACTGGTCCTCGGTATCGGCGGAAATAACACTTCTGATATTGTCAGTTATATTCGCCAGTCAGATTTGAGCGGAGTTGACGCCATTCTCTCAGTTGCCCCCTATTATAACAAGCCATGCCAGAAAGGCCTGTTTCAGCATTTCAGGCAGATAGCCCTGGCCAGCCCTGTCCCTGTCATTCTTTATAATGTACCTTCACGTACAGCAAGCAGCATCCTGCCCGAGACCTGTCTTGAGCTGGCAAGGTCATGTGATAATATAATCGGTATTAAGGAGAGCTCAGGCAACCATGAGAATATGATGAAGATCATTAAGGACAAGCCTGATAATTTCCTTGTGATTTCCGGCAACGATATGGATGTTCTGACGGTGACGGCTTTAGGCGGTGCCGGGTTAATATCTGTTCTGGCAAATGCGTATCCGGCAGAGTGTTCAGAAATGGTTCAGCAGGCTTTAAAATACAACTTTAAGATAGCCAGGGAGATACAGTTCAGGTTCCTGGAGATTACCGAGCTTCTCTTTGCTGAGGGTAATCCGGGCGGAATCAAGGCAATAATGAGCAACATGAATCTCTGTCATAACAACCTCAGGTTGCCGCTCGTTCCGGTGAGCAGGTCAATGCAGACCCGGATTGCCAGGGCCATGGAAGCCCTTGAATAGTTTTTCTTAAGCTTATTCCACTAAACACCCGCAGCAGCGTCGCTGATGTTCTTACCGTGACATTGCTTGTATTTCTTGCCGCTTCCGCACGGACACGGATCATTCCTTCCGACTTTCTTGTCAACCCTGACAGGTGCGGTCTGCTGTTGTTTCTTCTCTGGTGATCCGCCACCGCTGCCGTAGCCCTCGAAATCGCTTTTCTGCGTCCTGAGCCTGCTCATATCAACCTGTTTGCGTCGCTGAGCCTCCCTGACATTATCAGGTGATGTGACCGGAATAGTACCCTTCATCAGCAGGCTGACCACATCCTGGTTAACCTTGTTCACCATTGTCCTGAAGAGCTCGAAGGACTCGAATTTATAAATGAGAAGAGGGTCTTTCTGTTCGTATGAAGCATTCTGTACAGACTGCTTGAGGTCATCCATTTCACGAAGGTGTTCCCGCCAGGCATCGTCAATCGTTGCCAGCACTGCGGTCTTTTCAAAAGAGCGGAGCAGCTCCTTCCCTTCAGAATCGACAGCAGATTTAAGGTTTGTGATCACATTGTAAGTACGTACACCATCAGTGATAGGGACAACCACGTTCTCATAAGTCGCTGACATCCTTTCATATACATCTTTCAGCACCGGGAGTGCGGTAGATGAGATCACTTCTCCCTTGCGTCTGTAGGCATAAAGCACTTTATCGTAGACAGCATCAATGATCTCCTGGTTATTGCCTTTCAGGAATTCCTGCCGGGCCACCGGTGAATCTACGGAGAGTATTCTCATCAGTCCGAACTGAAACTCTTCGAAATCACCTGAATCTTTGTTGACATTTACTGTGCTCTCAGTGACGTCGTACATCATATTTGCAATATCGACGCTCAGCCTCTCGCCGAGGAGTGCATGGCGCCTCTTGCTGTAAATGACCTCCCTCTGCGAATTCATCACGTCATCATATTCAAGCAGCCTCTTTCTTATTCCGAAGTTATTCTCCTCGACTTTTTTCTGGGCTCTCTCAATTGATTTGGTGATCATGGAATGTTGTATCATCTCACCGTCTTTCAGTCCCAGGCGGTCCATGATACCCGAAATCCTCTCCGATCCGAACAGGCGCATCAGGTCATCCTCCAGTGAAACAAAGAACTGTGACGAGCCGGGGTCTCCCTGTCGTCCCGCACGTCCCCTGAGCTGTCTGTCAACGCGGCGTGACTCATGACGTTCAGTGCCTATGATAGCGAGGCCTCCTGCCTTGCGCACCTCGGGTGTGAGTTTGATGTCTGTTCCCCTGCCTGCCATGTTAGTGGCGATAGTGATGGTGCCTGTCTTTCCGGCCTCAGCCACGATATCAGCTTCACGCTGGTGGAGCTTGGCATTCAGAACGTTATGCTTCAGCCCTTTCATCTTGAGCATACGGCTGAGCAGTTCCGAGATTTCAACGGAGGTTGTTCCTACGAGTACCGGCCTGCCCTGCTTGTTAAGGCTTACTATCTCGTCAATTACGGCATTATATTTCTCCCTCTTGGTCTTGTAGACCAGGTCCTCAGCGTCATTTCTTATCACTTGTACATTGGTAGGGATAACCACCACATCAAGCTTATAAATATTCCACAGCTCCCCTGCTTCTGTGACAGCCGTGCCGGTCATGCCGGCCAGCTTATGGTACATCCTGAAGTAGTTCTGGAGGGTGATGGTGGCATAAGTCTGTGTGGAGGCTTCGACCTTGACATTTTCCTTGGCTTCGATGGCCTGGTGCAGGCCGTCCGAGTACCGGCGTCCTTCAAGTATACGGCCAGTCTGTTCATCGACGATCTTCACCTTGTTATCCATCACAACATATTCGACATCATTCTCGAAGAGTGTGTATGCCTTGAGAAGTTGTGTCATTGTATGAACCCGTTCCGATTTGACTGCAAAGTCCTGCAGGAGCTCATCCTTGGCTCTCATTTTTGCAGTCTCATCCTTGACGGTCTTTTCAATATCGGCTATCTTGCTTCCCACGTCAGGCAGCACGAAGAAGCTGGAGTCTTCCACTGAGGTAGAGATCAGGTCATGCCCTTTTTCTGTCAGCTCGATTGAGTTGGCTTTCTCATCGATAACAAAAAACAGCTCCTCGGTCGCCTTGGGCATCTCCTTGGAGTTATTCTGCATGTAGAGGTTCTCTGTCTTCTGGAGAAGAGTCCTTACGCCTTCCTCGCTGAGATATTTTATCAGTGCGTTGTTCTTCGGCAGTCCTTTGTAAGCTCTCAGAAGCATCAGTCCTGCATCATCGTTCCTGCCGTCATTGATCGCTTTCTTTGCATCGGCAAGCAGCTGGGTCACAAGTTTTCTCTGGGCGCTTACCAGCACCTCCACTTTGTGCTTGTACTCATCGAACTGAAGTGTATCGCTCTTTGCCGTGGGGCCGGAAATGATGAGAGGTGTCCTTGCGTCATCAATCAGCACTGAGTCGACTTCGTCAACTATAGCGTAATGGTGCTTCCTCTGGACCAGGTCCTCGGGGTTTATAGCCATATTATCACGCAGGTAGTCAAAGCCAAACTCATTGTTCGTTCCGAAGGTGATGTCGGAATTATATGCTTTGCGGCGGGCAGGTGAGTTAGGTTCATGTTTATCGATACAATCCACTGTCAGTCCGTGAAATTCGTACAGGGGACCCATCCATTCCGAGTCACGTTTTGACAGGTAGTCGTTGACGGTTACAATATGTACTCCGCGCCCTGCGAGTGCATTAAGGAATACAGGCAAGGTAGCCACGAGTGTTTTTCCCTCGCCGGTAGCCATCTCGGAGATGTTGCCCTTATGCAGTGCCACGCCGCCGATGAGCTGCACATCGTAGTGCACCATATCCCAGAGGATTTCGTTACCACCGGCCATCCACGTGTTCTTCCAGCTGGCTTTGTCACCTTCGACGGTTATTGACGGCCGGATGGCAGCAAGATCGCGGTCCCAGTCCCTTGCCGTCACCACGAGAACTTCGTTTTCCTTGAAGCGCCTCGCTGTTTCCTTCATTATTGCAAAAGCGACCGGCAGTACCTCGTCAAGCTTTTTTTCAAGTTTCTCAAGGATCTGTTTGTCGATCTTATCTATCTGATTATAGAGTTCTTCTTTCCGGTTGATATCCTCTTCTTTTTCAGCTGTTACTTTCAGGTCACGGATCTCCTGTTCTTCAGCTGCAACAGATTCCCTTATTTCCTTTTTCAGGGCGGCGGTACGGTCACGCAGGGCATCATTTGAAAGAGAGGTGATAAGTGCAGTCTCGCTCTTTATCTTTCCAACAAAAGGATTTATCTCCTTCAGATCGCGTGCCTCTTTATCGCCCAGGAAAACGGTAAGTACTTTGCTGACAAAGCTCATTTAACGATATTTTTAAAATATGCCGCAAAAGTAATCAATTTTCCGGCTTAATGAATGCATAAAAGGCTGTCCGGTTATTCAGGACAGCCTTCTCTGCGGTAAATGTCTCTTAAGCTACAGGCGGAGCTGTCGGTTCAGCTGCCGCTCTCAGGGCCATTATATCCCTGTCGAGGAAATAGAGGCCCGTCTCACCTGCGAGTTCAAGTTTATCCAGGATTATCCTGGCGCTGCTTTCCTCCTGAATCTGTTCGTTCACAAACCACTGTATCCAGTTGGCAGTAGCGTAGTCTTTTTCATCGTTGGCGACTGCAAGTACCTCATTGATGCTGGCTGAAATGAACTGTTCGTGTTTATACACGTCCTTAAACATGTCATGAACGCTTTTGAATTTCACGGGTGGTTGCTTGAAAGCCGGCAAAAGTGCTGTTCCGCCACGTTCATTGACGTATTTTATGAATTTAAGCATGTGCAGCCGCTCTTCGTCAGCCTGCACATAGAGCCATGATGCCACGCCTGCCAGGCCTTTGTTCTCTGCCCATGAAGCCATTGCAAGGTAAAGGTTTGATGAGTATCCTTCTCTTTCAATCTGCCTGTTGCAGAATTCTTCAACTTTCTTTGTTAACATATATTTGTTTTTAATGGTTTTTCCTGAAATAATAACAAGGAATTCACATTAATGTTTATCCAGCATCTCTTTCACCTTCTGCACCAGTTCGGAAGGAAGGAACGGTTTTGAAAACACAAGGTCCGCGCCAAGCTTACTGGCCATGAGGAGATAGCTTCCCGGGCCTGCCTTTCCCCCTCCGCTGATAGCAATCATCTTAACCGATGGCTTGATCTCTTTAATTTTCATTATGACCATCAGTCCGTCCTCTTCAGGCATCAGGAGGTCAGTAATAACCAGATCTACGACTGAAGGACGGAATTTTGCAATTGCCTCTCTTCCGTCACAGGCTGTTATTACGACATATTTCCTCTTTTCCAGGGCTTCCCTCAGCATCCCGCGCAGTGCAGGATCATCCTCAACTACCATTACCCCGGCCATATCTGTGTTTCGCTATGTCTGATTATAAGATATGTAAAGATAAGGCTTTTAGGGCAGAGAGGCAAATTTACCCGTTACAGCCGGGATGAGGATTTCAATTACCGTACCCTCATTCACTCCTGATGAAACATTAATATCGCCTTCAAGGTCCGATATAATTTCGTACACCAGGGAGAGGCCCAGGCCGATGCCATTTCCATTCCTGCGTTCGGTAAAAAACGGATCAAACATCTTTTCAGTCGTCTCTTTATCCATCCCCACTCCCGTATCGGCAAACCGGATGAGTGCATATTCACCGGCGCTCAGCCCTTTTCGGTCGCCCGCAGAGACCCTCTCAAGGGTTATTGTCAGCGTGCCTCCCGTCGACTCCATAGCCTGCAATGCATTAACAGCCAGGTTGGTGAAAGCTCTGAATAGCTGGAGGGGATCAGCTGAAACCAGGATATCAGGTGAAGCTATGTTCTCCGCCACTTCTGTTCCGTGAGGTATTGATGGCCCTATGAGGCTTATTGTTTCTTTAATGATATCGCTGACACGCACTGTTTTTTTGTCGTTCCCGGCGGGGCGGCTTAGGTTCATAAGCTGCCCGGAAAGTGCCCTGGCCCTGTCTGCAGCGAGTAGTATTTTATGTATGTTCTGCCCGGCTTCAGAAGTCTCATCAAGAGCTTCCAGAGCCATTTCACTGTAACCGTATATTGTTGTGAGGATGGTATTCAGATCGTGGGCTATCCCTCCTGCCAGCTTTTCGTACTGCCGGATGCAGTTCCTGATTTCCGTCTTTTCGGATGTACGGTAATCAATCTCCCGTATTTGCTTTTTCACGCTCACGAGGTGACAAATATTAATTACTCAAAATCAAGATTGAATGTTTTTTTCAGATCCTTCAGCGCCGGGTTTTTAGATGCCAGGTGGTTGAACTTCTGTTCGTCGGAGTAGAGTATTTCGCCTCTTTCAGTCGCCCCGACCGTTGTCTGGAGGGTCAGTGTGTTGTTCTGAAGTGTCTCGCGCAGGTAATGTTCCAGCCGTGCCCTGAAGTTATGGTCAAATAATTCCTTGAGAGATGAATTATCAAGTTTCAGGATTACCGTATTACCGGGAAGCAGGTCCGGCGTCACTGATGAGAGCGTTACAGCAATGCGCGGACTCTCCTCCTTCACCTTGAGGGCGAAGGCACGCCATGCATCTGCAAGATCGTCAGCGCTGAACTCTTTGTGCAACTGCATCGCGGATGTATCTGGTGCAGGCTCACTGACAATATTCTCTTTCGTCTTTGTTTCAGAGATGAGGTTTTTAATGGACACCTTCTTTCCGATATCCGGAGCTGGTGTTCCCCTGGGTTGTTGTCCGGAAGATTTTGTCTGCGTGACGGCGGGGGGAGTTGTCTGTGCAGATGGAGCAGATGATATTCTTATTACAGGTTCGTCTGCCGAAGGTTGCTGCTCAGCTTTTTTTTTGTGTCTTCCCCGGTGCTCCCTTCAGCCAGTTGGCACATGCGCAGCAGGGCAAGCTCAACATGCAGCCGCTGGTTCTTGCTGCTCTTGAATGTAAGCATGCACTGCGAACCTATGTCAAGGGCTTCATAAATAAATGAGAGTGGCGCCTTTACAGCCTGTTCCCTGTAGCGTTGCCTGATCGACGGTGACGTCTCGAGCAGCTTAACTGTAGCCTCGTCACGGCTGACAAGCAGGTCACGCATATGACTGTTCAGGCCTGCCATAAAGTTATACCCGTCAAAACCTTTATTCAGGATCTCGTTGAAGGTAAGCAGTACAGAAGTCACATTGCCGTCGATGGCTGCCCCCGTGATCCTGAAATAATACTCATAGTCAAGGACATTGAGGTTGGAGATCACATCGGTATAGGTGATGTTTTTGCCGCTGAAGCTTACTATCTGATCAAAGATTGAGAGAGCATCACGCATGGCACCGTCAGCTTTCGTAGCGATGACATGCAGCGCCTCATGCTCGGCCTTCACGCTCTCGTTGCCGGCCACCCAGCTGAGGCGGTTCACGATGTCATCCACATTGATGCGGTTGAAGTCGAATATCTGGCACCGCGACAGGATCGTCGGAATTATCTTGTGCTTCTCGGTAGTGGCAAGTATAAAGATGGCATGTGACGGAGGTTCCTCAAGCGTTTTCAGGAAGGCGTTGAAGGCAGAAGCCGAAAGCATGTGAACCTCATCAATAATATAAACGCTGAACTTTCCGATCTGTGGCGGTATCCTCACCTGGTCAGTGAGATTGCGAATGTCATCGACACTGTTATTGGAAGCGCCGTCAAGCTCATGAATATTGAATGACGCCTGTGAATTAAATGAAAGGCACGATTCGCAATGGTCGCAGGGCACACTGTCAGGACCAGGTTCAGAACAGTTGATTGTCTTGGCAAAGATCCTGGCACATGTAGTCTTGCCGACTCCGCGGGGACCGCAAAAGAGGTAGGCCTGTGACAGGTGATTGTTCTTTATTGCATTTTTGAGGGTTGTCGTGATGGTATCCTGTCCGACAACCATGTCAAACGTGGCAGGTCTGTACTTCCGGGCAGAAACAATAAAGTTATCCATATCTGATATCAGCGCATTCTTAGGTTATACCATCCACAAATATAGTCAAATAGTTCCGCGAATATTTTTTTTTAAGATTTATTGTCTTACTTTTGCAACCCGAATTATAAACACAAATACAAACTAAAAGAGATGTTGAATCAGTACGAAACCGTTTTCATTGCAACTCCCGTTTTGTCTGAAAATCAGATGAAGGAAGCGGTCCAGAAATTCAAGAAGATCATCACTGACAACGAAGGTGATATCGTTCATGAAGAGAACTGGGGCCTGAAGAAACTCGCTTATCCCATTCAGAAAAAATCAACCGGGTTCTATTACCTTGTTGAGTTCAAGGGGCAGGGTGAGTTAATAGATAAATTAGAACTGCAGTACAGAAGGGATGAGAGGATCATCCGTTTCCTGACCTTCCGTATGGACAAGTATGCTGTTGAGTATGCTGAGAAGAAGAGAAAAATGAGAGCAACAGAGAAAGTCAAGGAGGAATAACATGGCACAGAACAATTCAGAGATAAGATATCTTACTCCTCCGACAGTAGAGATCAAGAAGAAGAAATACTGCAGGTTTAAGAAGAACAAGATCAAGTACATTGATTATAAGGATCCCGAATTCCTTAAGAAGTTCCTGAATGAGCAGGGCAAGATCCTGCCGCGGCGCATCACCGGCACCTCGCTTAAGTATCAGAGGAGGGTCGCCAAGGCTATCAAGCGTGCGCGCCATCTTGCTATGCTGCCTTATGTAGCTGATCTTTTAAAATAAAGGAGGAAGAGATATGAAAATTATTCTCAAGCAGGATCATGATAAGCTCGGTCAGAAGAACGATACTGTTACCGTCAAGACCGGATATGCCAGGAATTACCTCATCCCTAAGGGATTTGCCATTCAGGCTACCGGCTCTGCCGTAAAGGTGCACAATGAGAACCTGAAGCAGAGGGCTCACAAGGAAGAGAAGATCAGGAATGAAGCTGAAAAGATTGCTGAAAAGCTCGGCACTGTCAAGCTGGTCATCGGGGCCAAGGTAAGCTCAGCAGGAAAGATATTCGGATCGGTCAATACCATCCAGATAGCGGAAGCGCTGAAGGAAAAAGGGTTTGACATCGAACGTAAGAATATCATCCTCGGTGAAGAAACCATCAAGGAAGTCGGAAATTACAAAGCCGTCGTCAAACTCCACAGAGATGTTAAGGTTGATGTTGACTTCGAGGTTAAAGCCGAATAATCTTAAACAGAATTTCTGTTAATTACCATGTAGCGACGCCCAACTTGGGCGTCGTTACTTATTTTACCGCAATCGTTTCAATCTCGATCAGTGCACCGAGCGGGAGACCCTTGACCGCAAAGGCAGCCCTGGCAGGCTGATCAGATGTATAGAACATGGCGTACACCTCGTTCATCGCTTTGAAATCAGACATATCCGCAAGCAGACATGTCGATTTGACAACATCACTGAGTGAATATCCTGCTGCCAGGAGAATAGCTTTAATATTCTTCAGAACCTGCGTTGTCTGTTCTGTAATGCCCCCTTCAACGATTTTTCCTGTTGCGGGGTCAATAGCTACCTGGCCTGATATGTACAGCGTTCCCCTGATCTCCACAGCCTGGCTGTAGGGACCGATAGCTCCCGGTGCAGCTGTAGTGCTGATGATTTTTTTCATTCCTGATGATCTTATTTCGTTAAAAATTTTCATGATAGTCTTTTTTGCGCTCGTACTTGAGATCCTGAAGCATGCTGGCTTTTGCCCTTATTGTGAAGTTCCAGCTCTTCATGTAACCAATGGGTATCCATGAAAAGTTCATCTCCCAGCAATGCAGGTCACGAGAGATGCCTACCCTGCTCATTGTGATCTCATGCTGCCCGAAGTCGTAGCCAGTGCTGTAGTTGATTGCCATCTTGGGCGTAAGCTTCAGGTCACCCGAGAGAGTCATTGTCTGTGAGATATCCGACTTGAATGCGGGCTTTCTGTAGCTGAAGTTATATGCCATCCTGAGAGACCACGGAACATCAAACCTCGCATAGCCGTACTCATCATATTCCCTGTTGTCGAGCGGCAGGTTACCGCCGCTGCGGGCTCCTCCTGCCTCTGGCCGTCTGATGCCTGTCCCGTGCCTGAGGATGACTGTTCCCGGTCCTTGGTCTTCCCCTGAAGGAGCCGACCCAGGTCAAGGTCAACACTTGTAGTGAAGTTGGTCATCCGGAACAGACCCATGCCCTGGTTGAGGGCGAGCTCCGACACAGTGGTTCCCTGTTCACTAAGCCCGTAGATAGTCAGGCTCGAGGATGCCATCAGGTTAATATTTTCTGCAATTGTGGTGCGAAACTGAGCTGTGACAGGTGCCCAGTTCAGGGAATCTGAAAAGATGTTATAGGAGGTATTAAATGAGAGGTTATCTATAAGCTTGATTTTCTTGGGCTTGCCTGTTGTATCATTCCTCGCAAATACCTTGGCCTCGACAATGTTTACCAGGCTGAAGGTCAGAGATCCAGACTGTTTGCCACCAATAGGAGTGCCGTAGATAGCTCCCTCATAAATAGAATACTCCCTCTCATTGCCAAGTGTATCATATTGCACAGTTTTGTACATGTCACTAACGAGCCAGTCAAGCTCGGGAGCGTACGAAAACCCCATGGAAGGTTTTATCAGGTGCCGTATGGTTTCTATCTTTGATCCCTTCTTTGTGAACCGAAACCTGCCGTCGAGCTGGGTGTTGTACGAAGCGCTTATTGACGGTATAAGCGATTGGCCGTAAGACAGGCCCCTGATGGTATCATTGATAACTGACGGAACAATTTTATTTAGCGATTCATTGATAGTATGCAGGATCCCATCTCTTTTCTATCTCCTGAGTGTAAAGGACCCCGCTATATCTCACCTGGGGAGAAATGGAGAAATTCTTGAACGGCCTTATCTGAATACTTAATGGGATCTCATGCTTGAATCCGTTCTTCATATTGTTCCATGTCTGGCTGGTAAAGAGCAGACTGTCATAAGTGTCAATCTTGTTTTCAAGTGAAGCAGTATACTGCGTCTGAATGTCGTGATACCACCGTTTTTTGACGACAGGCTTTCTGGGTTTGAAAGGATAGATACGCGATGCCGTGAAGCTCACTTTGGGAAGATTCAGCTGCAGTGTCTTGTTCTGGACGTTCTGGCTCTGGTTAAGACTGGTGGATAAGGCGAACGGCGTGCCGGCCCAGTTCTTGGAATAGCTTATGCTTGATTGCCTGGTTGTGGTTACATGATCAGCCACATCGTAACTGTTCTCCCTATCGTACCCGCTCGAACTCATGTTGACGCTTGCCGAGAAGCGTGAACCGGGCATTGACTTGGCGTCCTGCGAGTGTGACCATGTAAGGCGGTAGTTTGTTGACGCACCATAATCGGGCAATCCCTTGTAGCTCGTGATATTGTTGGCATAGCTGAATCCAAAGGAGCCCGTGAAACGGTATCTCACCTTGTATGTTGTCGCTGCGTCAGCCAGCCAGGTTCCGTTCGTGTAGGCAGTTCCCGTGAGCTTCAGGTCAAAATAGTCGCTAAGGGCAAAATAGTACCCCCCGTTGGAAAGAAAGTAGCCTCTGCGTGCCTCCGACCCGTACCTCGGCACTATTATGCCCGAAGCTCTCCGCTGCTGCACGGGGAAATATCCGAAAGGTACTATAAGCGGAAGAGGTACGTCAGCTATCACCATGTAGGCAGGGCCCGACACCATCTTATCACCAGGATACACCTTAGCCTTGTTCAGTGCCAGATAAAAGTGAGGGTCTTCGGCATCGCAGGTTGTGAACTTGCTTTTATTTACATGCAGTGTGCCGTCTTCCTGCCTCTTTGTCTTCCGGCTCTGAAGGTAGCCTCCCTCCTGCTGTGTGGTAATATTCTGGATCACCCCTTTCTTCGACTTGAAATTATATGTGAGTTCTTTCGATTCGAATTCCTCCGAACCGTCTTTGTAAACAGGCTTTCCTGCCATTTCTCCTATGGAATTGATCCTTCCCGTTGCATATACTGACCCTGTCTCCATATCGAGAACTATTGAATCAGCCGTAAGTTCGATGGTACCGTAGGTAACCCTTGCATTTTGTACAAGGCTTACCTTTTTTGTCTTCAGGTCCGTTTTCATATAACCCTCAGCGCTGTACACGATCGGCAGGTCAACAGCATCAGGTGATATGGTTATTGCGCTGTCTGCAATCAGGGTGTCCTGCGGCAGGTAAACCTCCCGGTTAAAGAGTGTGTCATATGACTGAATGTTTTCGGCTGCGGGTAGAGAGTCCGGAATGAAAAGTATCTCAGGACTGACTGGTTCCTGGCCACAGAGCGCAGCTGAGAAAAGGAGCGGCATGAAAATTGTCACAAATGATCTTTGTGATTTAAAATGCAAGTTAAATGCTATTTTTGCGTAATATTTGTGCAAATACAACATGCCAGCGGCAAAACTAATTAAAATTCGCAAAGCAGTAATGCGGCAGAGCTCCAAATTAAGAGGGGGAAGAGTTATTCTGACCTTTGCCTTCCTGATGGCCGCAATTACCATGCCACATGAGGTATGGTCACAGGCGGCGCCGTTAATTGATAACTGGGTTGTTGTCATTGATGCAGGTCACGGCGGCAAGGACCCCGGGACAGTCGGACTGAAGGCGAAGGAAAAAGATATAAACCTGGCAGTAGCACTCAGGACAGGACAGTATATTAAGGATAACCTAAAGGATGTTACTGTGATCTACAGCCGTGATGATGACACTTTCATCGGCCTCGCCGAAAGAGCCGAGGTGGCTAACCGGAGTAAAGCAGACATATTCATTTCCATTCACTCCAATGCCATGAGTGACAAACGTTTCACAGGCGCTGAGACCTGGGTTCTTGGTCAAAGCAAGGACGAGGCAAACCTTCAGGTGGCCATGAAAGAAAACTCGGTAATAACATTCGAAAAAGATTACCAGGCCAAATATGAGGGTTACGATCCTAATTCCGTTGAGTTATTCATCATCTTTTCGCTTATGCAGAACACCTATCTCAAGCAGAGTACGGAATTTGCTTCCATGATCCAGGATCAGTTCAGGGACCGGGTCGGCAGAAAAGACCGTGGGGTTAAACAGGCAGGTTTTGTGGTATTATGGAGAACAACAATGCCTTCCGTACTGGTTGAGCTTGGCTTTCTCTCCAATGCCGAAGAAGAAAAATACCTTATTTCAGAAAAGGGACAGGATTATCTCGCGTCAGCTATTTACAGGGCATTCAGGGATTATAAACATACGATTGATAACCGGTCAGGATTAAATGCAAACGGTACAGTTCAAAGTGAACCGGCTGCGCCTGTCAGGGAAGACAGTACCGGCAGACCTGCAGCCGAAGTTAAAAAGGAGGAGACCGCACTGCCGGCAGCCGTGCCGCCCCTGACGGATATCAGGCCTGAGGTGGTGACAGACGATATAGTATTCATGGTTCAGATCTCAGCAATGCCTAAGAACAAGCCAATGAGCCAGGACCAGCTTAAAGGCGTTGAAAAAATCACAATACTAGAGGAAGGCGAGAGGATCAAGTACGGAGCAGGCAGCTTCAGTATATATGAGGATGCTGTCAAATACAGGAGGACACTTACTCTCGGATTCCCCGACGCCTTTGTAATTGCTGTAAGGAACGGCAAGATAATTCCCCTGAATGAAGCGATAGAAGAAAATAAAATAAAGCAACCGTAATATGAACAAGATATCACACGAAGTCAAAATAGGTGCTGTAGCTCTTATCACCCTGATCGCTTTTATTTTGATGTTCAATTTTCTAAAGGGTTCCGCCCTTTTTACAAGCACAGACACCTATCATGTTGTGTACAGCAATATTGCAGGTCTCACAGAGTTGAGCCCGGTGGAGATAAATGGCTACCAGGCAGGTGTGGTGCAGGATATTAAGCTTATCAACGACGGCAGCGGCTTGCTTGCCGTTTCTATTTCTGTCGACAGGAATTTCAACATACCTGTCGGAACACAGGCCGAGATCACGACTGCAACCCTGATAGCAGGTATGAAAATAATACTGCGCATGGGCGATAGCAGCGTGATGCATCACAATCATGACACTCTCGGGGGCTATGTAGCCACAAGTATAATTGACAGGCTGAGCCAGACACTTTCTCCTATTGAAGGGAATATTACCGACATGGTGGTGAAGCTTGATTCTGTCATTTCAAGCATTAATAATCTGCTTACCCCGCAGATGACGACAGACATCAGGTCAGCAGTCAGCAATGTCAATGGTATAACGGCCAACCTGAGGGAAATATCGGACAAGGAAAAGGATGAGCTCATGGCTTCGATAGAAGACCTTAACAAGTTCACTGCCATGCTTTCATCCAACAGCTCCACCCTGGATACTTCACTTAAGAACCTTGCCGCAATCACAGACACAATTGCCTCAGCTGACCTCTCTTCCTCTCTTGCCTCACTCAAGACTTCGTTACAACATGTAAGTGAGCTGGTGGATGGCATGAGCAAAGGTCAGGGTTCTGCCGGAAAACTGATGACGGATGACAGCCTCTATACAAATCTTAACAACACCCTCTACAATCTCGACCTTCTTTTGCAGGATATGCAGGCAAATCCTAAAAGATATGTGCACTTCTCCCTTTTTGGCAAAAAGGCCGAATAATTTGTAGCAATATTGCTAAACAGAAATGAATCATGCCATTGCAGATGCCTGTTTTTTCAATCCCGCCCCTGCTGAAATCAAGATAATTTTTTCTTTTATTTTATAACGTGTTGTAATACATGCCATTCCTTACATATATCTGATAATCAGGCAATTATTTTTTTTATTTATTTTTTTAATTATAAGAACCTGATGCTCATGTCAGTATGAAATAAATGTAAAAGTCAAGCAAAAAAAGTTTTTTTTTTTACCTTTTTTTTTACAAATATTGTCAAGGGTTTCGGCACCAGAGAAAAGTACTGGAATTTTCGTAATTTTACTTTGAATGAACAAGTCACACGATGAGGTTTGGAATAACTGTCTGGAGATAATCCGTGACATAATTCCTTCAGCCAGCTTTAAGACATGGTTTGAGCCTATTGTTCCGTTAAGGCTCGAAAAGAATATTCTCACAATTCAGGTTCCCAGCCCTTTCTTTTACGAATACCTCGAAGAGCAGTACATTGATATTCTCCGGAAGACGCTTCGGCGCGAGATTGGAAACGAAGCCAAGCTTGAGTACAATATTATCATGGAAAACTCGGGCTACAGTAACGGCAAGCCTTATACGGTCAAATATCCTTCAAGGAACAAGAGTGATCTGAACAATAAGCCGATGCAGGTTCCATTTGAGGTTACGCAGCCGGCCATCAGGAATCCTTTTATCATCCCCGGTATCAAAGAAACTTCATTTTGACCCGAGGCTCAATCCCGATTATTCATTTGCAAACTTCATTGAGGGTGAATGCAACAGGCTGGCCCGTTCAGCCGGTATTGCCGTCGGTAACAATCCCGGCGGAACAGCTTTTAATCCCCTGATGGTTTATGGTGACTCCGGCCTCGGAAAGACGCACCTTGCGCAGGCAATAGGTATCCTTGTAAAGGAGAAATACCCCGATAAGACTGTTCTTTACGTGAATGCCAACAAATTCCAGACGCAGTTTGTCGAATTGATCAGGAACAATAACAAGAATGATTTCCTCCACTTCTACCAGATGATTGACGTGCTCATCATTGATGACGTTCATGAGTTTGCAGGGAAGGAGAAGACCCAGGATACTTTCTTCCACATTTTCAATCATCTCCATCAGTCCGGAAAACAGCTGATACTTACCTGTGACAGACCGCCGGTTGAGTTACAGGGCATGGAGCAGCGCCTGCTTTCGCGCTTCAAGTGGGGATTGCTGGCTGATCTGCAGAAGCCTGATTACGAGACAAGGCTTGCCATCCTTAGAAAAAAGGCTTACAATGACGGCATTGAACTTCCTGATGAGATCTTTGAGTTTCTTGCCGAGAATATAGCATCGAATATCAGGGAACTTGAGTCAGGGCTCATCTCTCTTTATGCACAGTCTACTCTTAACCGCAAGGAGGTTACCCTCGAGCTTGCACGCCAGATGGTGGACAGACTGGTGAACACCCAGCGCAAAGAGATTACAATTGATTACATACAGAAAGTGGTGTGTGATTATTACAAGATAGCCGTTGATCAGATGCAGGGCAAGACCCGCAAACGCGAGATAGTACAGGCAAGGCAGGTGTCAATGTATTTCTCAAAGAATCTGACCAAGGCATCGCTGGCAAGCATCGGATCATGCATCGGCGGAAAGGATCATGCCACCGTCCTCCATGCGTGCAAGACCGTGAATAACCTTATTGACACAGACCGCCACTTCAGGAACCAGATCATAGAAATAGAGAAAAAACTTAAGGTATGAAAGCTGACAAACACTTTCTAAGGGAAGAGTTTTTCAAGAAATACGGGGACAGGGCAACAAACCCTGTTCTTTTTTATTCACCCGGTCGTGTGAACCTTATCGGTGAACACACTGACTACAACGGCGGGTATGTTTTACCCTGCGCGCTCGATTTCGGCACCTCACTTGTCGTGAGAACAACGGCCAATACCGATATAAAACTCTGCAGCCTGAACTTCACCGGTGAAGTAACCGTTCCGGTCACGCCTTCATATAAGGCTATCGCCGGAAGCTGGACCAATTACCCTGTCGGCGTTATAAATGAGTTTGCCCTCAGGGGCATCGGGGCACCCGGCCTGGAACTGCTTTTTTACGGCGACATCCCCAACGGTGCCGGACTGTCCTCGTCCGCATCGATTGAAATGGTAATGGCGGTGGCAATGAATGAGCTCACCGGTGCCGGCTTCCCAATGATGGAGCTGGTGAAGATGGGACAGAAAGCTGAGAATAACTTTGTCGGCATGAACTGCGGGATAATGGATCAGTTTGCGGTTGGCTTCGGGAAGAAAGATCATGCCATCAACCTTAACTGCGATACTCTTGAATACAAATATGCACCGGTGAACCTTGGCGACAGGCGCCTGATCATCACCAACACCAACAAACGCAGGGGACTGACCGATTCAAAATACAATGAGCGGCGGTCAGAGTGCGAGAAAGCCGTGGAACTTATCTCTGAACACCATAAAATAAGTAACCTCAGCGAGCTCACCGTCAGAGACCTCTGGATGCTTGACAAATATATCGGCGACGAAGTGGTAAGAAAGAGGGCTAAGCATGTGATAACCGAGAACAGCAGGACCCTTGATGCCATCAGGGCTCTTGAGGAAAATGACATAGTGGAACTAGGAAGGCTGATGAATGAATCTCACGACTCCCTGTGCACCGACTATGAAGTTACGGGCACCGAGCTCGATGCTCTCGTCTACGAGGGCAGAAAACTACCCGGAGTAACCGGCACGCGTATGACCGGCGCCGGCTTCGGAGGATGCACTGTCTCAATAGTTGAAAGCAACCATGCTGAAAGCTTCATGCAGAAGCTTGCTGAGGTCTACCACGCCAAGACGGGTTTAATAAGCAGATTTTTATCTACCAGGAATTGGTGACGGTGCGAGGCGGATTGACTGAAACCTGGTCTGAGGAGGTTGAGGGGTTGAAGGGTTGAAGGGTTGAGGGTCTTTTCAACTTTTCAACCTTTCAACTTTTCAACTGACCTTCAGACTTTAGACTATAAATCTTTAGCGCATCTGAACCCCACGGTGGAACTCCGGTCATAGCCCGGTGACACCATCAGTTGTATCTGTGTCATATCGAGTTGCTGAGGTCCTCCCTGGATATACCACCAGCTCGATTCAGGCCTGAAATAACTCCCTCCCCTGATGATATTGAAATAGTAAGTACCGTTGCAGTAGACATCTCCTGTCATCTGCCACACGTTCCCGACAAGGTCTGCCACACCGTACGGGCTCTCTCCTTTCGGGAAAGCATCAACCGGGGTCGGTCTGCCGAAGCCGTTGTTGCATTTTGTGGCGTGAAATTCGTTACCCCACGGCCACAGTCTGCCGTCGGTGCCCTGCGCTGCCAGCTGCCACTCTGCTTCGGTGGGTAGCCGCTTGCCTGCCCATACGGCATACGCCTTTGCATCTTCCAAACTGACATTTACAACCGGATAACGTTCCTGTCCTGACACCGGCATACCATTTTCCCAATGCTTAAGATAGTTGACGGTATCATCCGGAACATACCTCGTTTCCCTGACAAACCTGGCAAACTCCTCATTGGTTACAGGGTATTTATCAATTATGAAACTGCTTATCACGGCAGTTCTTTCTTTTCCGGCTGAAGGAATGACAATGAAGTCATCATTTGATTTAAGGGTAAATTTTATCGTCGCTGCAGGCACAAGCACCATCCCCTCAGGTACATCCGAAGCCGGGGCAGTGCGGACCGTCTCCGAGTAAAGCCATGGCTGACCTCCCCTGATAATTATTACCTTTTCATCCAGGAGAAGTCCGTTCTTTGTCAGTTCTATCACTATTTTGCCCTCGGACGTGCCGGGGAAGTCACCGGTGGTGAGTAAGGTATCCAGCGGTGATTTAAAGACAACCGGTTTATTTCCATACCCGGGTATCCCCTTATAAACAGATACGGTTCCTTCCTTCATTGCCTTAATATATAGCCTGTTACCCTTCATCTCAGCCTGTATAATGGAAGGAAGCAGGGCAATGCAGTCAACGGAGCTCTCCCGCCTGGTCCCGTTATATGACCGGTTCCACCCTTCCATGCTCACCGTAGCCATCTGCTGGCCGTTAACAACGGCAGGTTCAAGCTCCTCATGCCTCCAGAGGGAGACAAGGTGTCTGCCTTCGGTATTGCCTGCATTGAACAGCGGCCCTTCATATCCGAGGTGGTCCATATTAAGTACCGTAAAAATTGTTTTATCGTCCGCATTCCATCTGTTCACATAGACCCGGTCAGCCTCGCTCTTTATCATCGGTGTCCAATCGTTATCAAGGAAAGCATCGCTGTTTCTGCGCAGAAGAAAAGTAGTCCTGGCAAGGTACTGAAGATCAGCCTCATATTCATCACCCCTGCCACCCGGCCTGTACAAGTTCAGCTCTGTTCCATACCCGTTGAAAAATGCCACGGATATTTCACGGTGCAGTATGTCTTCACCCACATCGGCGACACGGAAAATGGCAAAGTCGGGTTTGATCAGCTTGTTCAGGTTCAGTTCAGGACTAAGGAACAATGCGTTGTGGACTCTCGCTGCAACTATGCCAGGCATATCCTTCACTTCAGGCATCCCCTCCGAGTACATCATAATGCCTTTACGCACGGAATCAACTGTCTGCTGCAGCTGTAAGGTTGATTTGTCTGTGGCGTCAAGAACAACGCCATCAGCTTCGGTAGCGGTCAAAATCTTAGCCATACCTTTCAGCTGATCTTCTTCCCTGGTGCTCTTGTCCCACTCATTGAACGCAATAAATAACCGGCCGTCGTTAAGCCTGATATGACTGCCTATATCTTTAAGTCCGTCAAGACCCCCCGGTAGGTCGCGGTACAGATCCCACTGGTTTCTCTCATCAAGACCCAGACGGGGCCAGGTAGGCCATATTGCATAGACATCCACGTGGTCGAAGAGCGTGTTGTATTCAGACAGGAAACTGGTGAAGACTGATTTGCCGGAAAAGCGGTCATAGTAATCACGGTCCCATGCCATCTGAAGGATCATGAGGTAGCTGCTGCGTATCCATTTCAGGTCATCGCGCCTGTATAATTCATCATTAAAGCTTTCAAGATCATATAGATACCTGTCTCTGAACATGAGTTTCAGCCCGTCCTGCCATGTCCCCTTAAATATGTCTGCCCAGATATTATAGGTCACCGATGCTCCCGGAGGCAGTATTGTCTCGTATCTCCTTTTTGTGCCATTCTGCACCTGGCCACGCCGGGCTATGGCGGCAACCGATACTGAAGATTCTGTTGCGAATGACGAGAAACCCATCTCCCATGCGTTATCAGGCAGTATCACCCGAACCGGGCTCTTACCGGGAAGAAACAGGTTTGCCCTTGCGAGGTCCGGTTGCCCGTGACCGGTGATAAAGGCATTATTGTTATTTTCACCGAAGGGGACCACATCGCTGATGACCAGCGTATCATTCCAGTTATTGCGGAAAACAAGCTCAGCATTAAATCCCGGATGCGAGCCTCCGCGGGGAGTAAATCCAGCCTCCACACCGCCGGGGTATATCATAATGAAACGGCTGCCTGTCAATCCTGCCGGTACATCGTCTGATTCAAAATAGACCCCGTCAAGACGGAAGCTGAACAGAGGCCTGGCCGTCGGAAGATTTACGGTTGTGCTGTCATCAAGTATCAGGCTGACCGCCTTCGCACCTGCATCCTTGGTTATTCCGATATTCTCAAGTGACTGTCCTGAGGCAGACAGGACTGACATAAGAAATAATAGAGAAATCTGAAACTTTAAGCGGTGCATATCAGTTTAAATATAATATAATATTGTATCGGGGCACAAGAGAGTGCAATTTAACATATTGCGACAAAAAATAAAAGTCAATAAAAAGTATGAAACCTGTTTCCGGCATAATTACTGAGATTTTTCTGGTTAACAGGATATTTACTACTTTTAAAAACTGTTTGATTCCTATATAATGAAAAGGGTTTATCTCAGAAGCATAACTTTCATTATTCTTGTCCTTGCGGCGCTGTTGCTTATGCCTGGATGTGCATCCTCAAAGAAAAATGTTTACCAGGCCAACAGGAGGAATTCATACATTGACACTTCACAGTTAGGGCGTAACAAGTACTTCTTTTCCAAGAAGTATCAGAAGAAGCTCTACAAATACAAGAAGAGATAGGTCAATCTTCACAAAACACTTCCAGTCCGTCCCAAGCCAGCGTTACGTTGACAGGCAGCTCCCTGTTGACGTCGGCATGTTTACCCATCTGATGACCTATATGGGTGATAAAAGCCTTGCGGGGCGACACCTCCTCAATAAGTTTCAGGGCTTCACCGAGACTATAGTGCGAGATATGTTTCTCTTTTCTAAGGGCGTTAATGACTAGATACTTTACTCCTATTATCTTTTCCCTGGTCTCTTCCGGGATATAATTAGCGTCGGTGAGATAAGCCATATCTCCTATCCTGAAACCCAGGATCGGGAGACGGTAATGAAAGATACGCAGTGGAATTATTATATCACCCCTTAGGTCAATATTATAGGTATCGATGTTATGCAGCTCCATCTTTGGTACGCCGGGATACTGGTTTTCAGAAAAGACATATGCATATTCTTTCCTTACCGCATTCTGAACTCTCTCCTCGGCGTAAATATCAATTGCAGCCTGGCTTTTATAATTGAACGCTCTCAGATCATCCATTCCCGCAATATGATCCTTGTGCTCATGCGTCAGGAATATTGCGTCGAGTTTTTTTACACGGGCATTCAGCATCTGCTGCCTGAAATCCGGTCCGGCATCAATAACGATTGTGTTCGCGGATGTCTCCACCAGCAGAGCAGCCCTGAGCCTTTTATCGCAGCTGTCAGTTGATGTGCAGGTAGCACAATCGCAGGCAATTACAGGCACGCCCTGGGATGTTCCGGTTCCGAGAAAAGTGATTTTCACTGGCTCTTTTTTCGATCTACAAAAGTAACCTGAAATTGGAGAAGAACAATATCAAAGTTCACTTTAGCTCCGCCACACCGTTTTACATATCTTTACGGTACTATAAAGTGCAGCAGATGAAGGGAAATATTTACATGGTTCCTGTTACACTTGGGAACGCTGATCACAGGCTGACTATTCCCGCCGCAACGAGGGAGATCACTGCCTCCCTGAGGCTTTTTGCAGTCGAGGATGTCAGAACGGCACGGAGATACCTTAGAAGCATCGACAGGGAATTTCCTGTTGATGATACCGTCTTTTTTTCAATTGGTAAACACTCAGAGCCGGCTGACCTGGGTGATTTCTTTGCGAGGGTGGCAGATGGCATGGATGCCGGCGTGATGAGTGAAGCGGGCATGCCCGGACTGGCTGATCCGGGAAATATTGTAGTTGCAGAGGCTCACCGCATGGACATAAAAATCATCCCGCTGACGGGCCCCTCATCTATTATGCTTGCATTGGTAGCGTCCGGGCTGAACGGACAATCATTTGCCTTCAGCGGTTACCTGCCTGTTGACGCCCCCGGAAGGCAGAAAGCGATCAGGGAGCTGGAGCGAAGATCCGCCGGCGGCCAGACACAGATCTTCATGGAAGCCCCTTTCCGCAATGATAAGTTGCTTAATGATATTCTCACGGTATGCAAGCCGTCAACCCGACTGTGCATTGCTGCCGATGTCACTCTCGAAACTGAAGAAATAAGGACCGGAACTGTTGCCTCGTGGCTGAGTAAAAGACCAAAGCTTGATAACAGGCCTGCAGTCTTCCTGATGCTTGCCTGAGGGTGATTAAATGGTGAAACACGCTCTTCCTGGCCTTTCCTCTTATTTTTATTTTCTAAATTACAGCCGTTTAATAATTTGTCATGATGATCAGAAAAACATTCGTATCCGCTATAATGATTGTGCTTACAGCTCTGCTGACAGCACAAAAGGTCGATATGACGCTTTTCAGCGGCATTAAGCCGAGAAACGTTGGCCCCGGAGGCATGAGCGGCAGGGTCACCGCTTTTGCGGCCGATCCGAGGAATGAGAACGTGTTTTATGTGGGTACGGCCTCAGGCGGTCTCTGGAAGACCGTCAACGCCGGTACAACCTTCACGCCTGTCTTCGACAACGAGGCGGTGGCATCAATCGGTGCCCTTGCCGTCGATCCTCTCAGGCCTGATATAGTCTGGGCCGGAACAGGCGAAGGAAATCCCCGCAACAGCGTCACCCCCGGTTACGGGATATACAGGAGCACTGACGGCGGGCGTACGTGGAAGTGTATGGGTCTTGAACTCACACGCTACATACACAGGATAATAATAGACCCAGTCAATTCTGATATTATCTATGCCGGAGCGATAGGCAACCCGTGGGCTCCCCATACCGAGAGAGGCCTCTACCGGTCCGTCGACGGTGGTATGACATGGAAGCAGATACTGTTTACTAATGAGACATCGGGGGTGGCAGACATGGTGATGGACCCTGGTAACCCGGGGAAGATATTTGTCGCCATGTGGTCTCATCAACGTAAACCGTGGTTCTTCAACTCATCTTCAGCGGGTTCGGGACTATGGCTAACACGTGACGGCGGTGATACCTTCACGGAGATAACCTCCGGGCTGCCGGCGGAGAAAGGCCGTATCGGGCTTGCCATTGCCGCTTCCAATACTGAATATGTTTATGCATATGTCGAATCAAAGCCATCGGCCATATACAGGTCAACCGACGGAGGGGTGCACTGGGAGAAGAGAGGTGAGAATAACATAGGTACAAGGCCATTCTACTATGCCGAGATTTATGTCGACCCGTTGAATGAAAACAGGGTTTACACTCTCTTTTCCGGCGTCAACGTGAGTGAAGACGGCGGGCTGACCTTTGATAAAAGAATTACAGAATCGATCCATCCTGATCATCATGCCTGGTTCATCGACCCGGCAAACCCCGACCGTATCTTCGACGGTAATGACGGAGGAATGGCCATCAGCTATGACAAGGGAGAGACATGGCGCCATATCGAAAATCTTCCGCTGGGGCAGTTTTATCATATCAATGTCGATAATGAGATTCCATACAATATATACGGCGGGCTTCAGGACAACGGTTCATGGCGAGGCCCGGCCTATGCATGGTACAACGGACCTATCATCAATGAGATGTATGATTTCCTCCAGGGTGGTGACGGCTTTGACGCCATGCCGGTACCCGGTGACACCAGGTACTGCTACGCCCAGTCACAGGGTGGCTCATTAAGACGGTTTGATGTACTGACAGGATGGTCAAAAAGCATCAGGCCGGCGGCTGAAGGCAATGAGAAGCTGAGGTTCAACTGGAACTCGGCACTGGCTCAGGATCCTTTCGATAACAACACTATTTATTTCGGGAGCCAGTTCGTGCACAAAAGCAGCGACAGAGGTGACACATGGGAAAAGATATCACCGGACCTCACGACCAACGACCCGGAGAAGCAGAAACAGGACCAGAGCGGCGGCATAACTCCTGAGGCCACCGGAGCGGAGAACCACTGCACAATTCATCACCATTGCCCCAAGCGCACTCAGGCGTGATCTGATCTGGGCGGGTACTGATGATGGCATGATACAGCTTACTGTTGACGGCGGGAAGACATGGAAGAACACAGCGCAGAATATAAAAGGAATGCCCCGAAACTCATGGGTCCCTCAGATCACTGCCTCACAGTACAATCCTGAAGAGGCCTTCGCGGTTGTGAACGATTACCGGCAGGGTGACAACGCAGCTTATCTCTACCACACAAAAGACTCCGGCCGGAGCTGGAAGAGGATCATAGATGACACTGATGTGTGGGGATATGTGCTCTGTTTCTGTACAGGATCCAATTGAGCCGCGACTGATGTTTGCAGGCACAGAGTACGGTCTTTATGTCTCCTTCAATGCCGGGGAGACCTGGAACCGATGGACCAGCGGGTATCCGACCGTCTCGACATACGACATGGTTATCCATCCGCGGGAGAGCGACCTCGTCATCGGTACATTCGGCCGTGCACTCTGGGTGCTTGATGACATAAGCCCCCTGAGAGCCCTTGCAAATGAGGGCAATAGGCTGCTCTCCAGCAAAATGACAGCTTTCAAGGTACCTGATTCATATCTCGCTTCGACAAAGAACCTGCCGGGATATTACTACTCCGGAGATGCCATGTTCAGGGGCGAAAACCGTCCGCAGGGCGCATTGATCTCTTTCTTTACCTCGGGGGATTCCGGTAAAGTGACCCTCGAAATTAAAGACACGGAGAAAAAAATAATCAGGTCACAGGAAATTGACGCGGTGAAAGGATTTAACCGTTATACCTGGGGCTTTGACCGCAATCCGCTGCCGCAGGCAACTCAGATAACTGAACCGCCAAGAGACACGAGAGGAAGATATTCCAGAAATTTCCGGGGTGTAGTCCTGCCCGGCAATTATAGCGTTATTCTGAAGAGAGGTGATACCACAGCCGAGACCTCGGTAACTGTCAGACCCGACCCGAGAATAACCGGGCAGGACTTTGAAGCTATGGGAAAGAATATAGCCGAAGCAGAAGCATTCGGTGAGCGTGTCAATGCTCTCAACACCAAGCTTAAGAACCTGAAGGAAATTAAGGAGAGCTTTGTGAAGAGTGATGAAATGATTCAAAAGTCACCCTCTTTCTCAGAAATTGCTTCCGCTAGTTATAACACTGTTAAAGAAGAATTTACAAAGCTGGAAGAAGCTCTGGACCGTCGTCCTGACGGGTTGATATCAAAGATTAACGGTTACAGGGTATTGATGATGGCCAGCGGGCAGATGTCGCAGCAGGAACAGAAGAGCATGGATGAAGCGGAGGCCGCGCTCACGGAAGCAAACGCACGTATCGATGATTTCGTAAGCGGACCATGGGCCGCATATCTGGAAGTAATAAAAAAGGTGACCTTTACCGGTGACCAGGTGGTCATCAGATAAAAGAAATGCGCCTGATCCGGCGCATTTCTTTTATTTCCTTGCTCTGAGCAGCTCCACCACTTCAATTTCAAAAAGCAGGGGAGTATATCCGGGGATTACAGTGATGTATTGGCCGTATTGATTATAATAGCCATATCCCGTAGTTCCGTATCCAAGGGAGGAAGGCATGAGCAGCCGGGCTTTAGTGTTCAGTTTCATATAGGGAAGGCCTACTGACCAACCCTCGATAAGGTAGTATGTTCCTACCCTGAATCTGAAAGGCGTTTCATTGTCAGTGTTTGAATCAAATACTTTCCCGCTGAGGTAATAGCCTGTATAATAGACTCCGACAGAATCGCCTGTCTGGATCTTTTCACCGGTACCGGGAGTGAGCTCTATATAATACATGCCATGCGAATCAGGAGCAACTGTGATATTATTATCATCAACATAGTTGGCGATGAGGCTCTTTTCCTCCTCCTCGTACTTCTTCGCCGGGTCACATGAAACAACAACAAAAGCAAGCGCCAGAAGCACTGCTGCACTTATTTTATTTCTCATTATGGTTCTTATCATTTTCCGTTTTGCAACAAAAATCATTCCAAACTAAATGACTTCCTTTATTTTTATCCTGTAGATCAGTATGGATCTTCCCGGGATCTTTCGTCCGTCGCCTGTCAGACCGTGTGCCAGGTAAGGAGGTATGATAAAGATGTAGTCACTCCCCGGCTTCATAAGCTGAAGTCCTTCAGTGACTCCCCTTTCCACGCTGGCATAGCCCACTCTGAGTGTGTTGGAACCGCTGTAGCAGGGGTTACCGTCAATCAGTTTGCATTCAAAATAGTATGAGACATCATTGCCTGTCTTTATTGCTTCTCCCCCGCCCTTTTCTACAATGCTGTACCACAAGCCCGTTTCAGTCTCCCTGAAGCTGAGGTCGCTTTTGCTGATATAATCGTTTATTACCTCACGGTCACTTGCGATAAGTGATCTGTTGAGTTCAATGAGATCTGTCTCTGATGCCTGTTTTGCTGAACTCCTGTTATCAGGCTTATTCAGGCAGCCCGTCACGAAAACGAGAATGAGTATGTGGATGATTGTCCTCATGTTGCCATCTCAGCGGCAGCGTCATCAAGTTCTTTTCTGTATGAAGGCAGGGTGTCTTCGAAGTGCTGTACCACGTCGTGAATCGTTCCCTTCATCTCGCCACCGGCTGCATTTCGATGGCCTCCTCCGTTAAAGCACTGGCGTGACAGGACATTAGCGTTGAAGCTACCCTTCGATCTGAGAGACATCTTGACAAATCCCGTGCGTTCGATAAAGAGCACTGAAAGAACGATCCCTTTCATGGTAAGCAGCACATTGGCAAATCCTTCGGTGTCGCCTTTTACATGATTGAATCTCTCCATGTCCTCTTTGGTCAGCCATATATATGCTGTGTGCAGATCGGGATGCACCACCATCCGTGAATGCAGTGCAAAGCCTTTCAGCCTGATACGGTCAGGCGAGAAATTGCTGAATATATGATTATGGATCTTCTCTTTGTCAACTCCCTTATCAAGAAGGTGGCCCACGGTACGCATGGTGTCGCCGGTATAATATCCGTGCTCAAAATTCCCGGTATCGGTGATTATTCCGACATATACCGCAGTAATGAAATCACTGTCGTCAAACTCACTCCCTTCCATGGCATTGACCAGAAAATATATGAGCTCTGAGGTTGAACTTCTGCTTATGTCAGTGATTTTCAGATCAGTGAAGTTACCCGGGTCTGGATGGTGGTCAATCATCACCTTCTTTGCCTTTGAGGCCAGTACAAGCTGTTCAGCCTTACCCATCCGTGAGGGCGAATTAAAATCAACCATTATTATAAGGTCAGCCTCATTGATCAGCTTCGTGCCGGCTTCCACGTTATGATGGAAATCCACCACCTTGTCAACATCATTCATCCATAAGAGGAATTTCTGAAGGGCATTGGGCGAGACCATTGCTGCATTTTTGCCCTGCGATAAGATCCATCGTCTCATTGCCAGCAGTGCACCGATAGCATCGCCGTCAGGATTGATATGGCAGATCAGGAGAATATGATTTGCCTCATCAAGAAGCTTTTTTAATTCTTTTGTATATTTACCGAAGTCTGGCAAGTTGCTGCTTTTTGAAGGCGACAAAGTTAAGAAAAATAACAAGGTTATTAAAACCGAACAATCTAACGCTACTTTAAACCTATTATTATGATAAACGATTACACTTTCTCAATCATCAAGCCTGATGCCGTCAAAGCGGGCAAAACAGGGCCTATACTCTCAATGATCAACGAAGCAGGTTTTGAGATCGCAGCAATGAGGATGCTGCAAATTACCCGCCATCAGGCGGAAGAATTCTATGCAGTGCACCGTGAACGCAGCTTCTACCCCGATCTGGTGGAGTTCATGATATCAGGTCCGGTGGTGGTACTGGTACTCAGGCATGAGAATGCTGTTGAGCAGTTCCGTAAGCTTATTGGCAGCACTGATCCTGCAAAGGCTGAAAAAGGTACTGTCAGGGCCAGATTTGCCACCAACGTACAGATGAATGCCGTTCACGGATCAGACTCACCGGAAAATGCTGCCAGGGAGGCAAGTTTCTTCTTCTCCTCAATTGAGGTATTTTGAAATCCATTCATCTCCGTCAAAACAAAACTTCAAAACAGTTGTTCTGTTAAGAAAATTACATGACCGCTCGTATTACTCCTGACTTTTCCGATAAAAAAACGCTCGAAAAATACTCTTCAGCCTATACTCTCTCCGACATGGAGATTTTTATTTTTCCTGAGCTTTTTTACCCTCTTGTCATTGCTGACATCATGTCTCCCATATTATGGAGATGGCGTGATGATCCGTGGTTCAGGGACATACATAAAAAGAACTTCGTCAGCAAGTCTAACCGAATTAAGCAGTATATAATTGATAATTATGTATTTAACCTCGATCTCGAAACCTGGGGTCTGACTGAAAAGGAAAAGGAAACTGCACGGTTCAGTGATTTCTTTGATATGGAAGTGCTTAAGCAATCCAATGCTCTTTTCGGTTATGAAGGCGACAAGTATTACTTCAGCATTGACATTCGAAGGCACTTCGGCCTCGACAAGTATGATTCCTCTGTGATACCCTACTGGAAGACGGAGACGGTTGAAGCGATGACGGCTTTCAGGTACAAGGAGCATTTCTCAACCGGCGCAGGTGAATGTGTCAGTCTTGCAGCCATCTATGCCGCAGCAATGTTCGTTGTCGGTGAGATACCTCTTGAGAAGATCTTTATGATGGCGACGCCGCTTCACTCTCAGAATTATATCAATGAAAAGGACGGACTGCTGACAAACAACAGGCGCATCCTTACCAAAAACATGTGGTTCAACGGGACCTCCCTCTCCGAAAGGGCAAGAAGAGCACTTGAGAATGAAAAAGTGACGATAGTGTCACATATTACCGGATATATCCACACTGTTTATAAAAAGGCCACCATCAACAGGAGTGATTACCTGAACTTCACTGACAAACTGAATGGCTTTGTAAGAACGCACCTCACCTCTGCCGTTTTTATTAATTTCCTGAGATTCAAGTCAGTATATAAATGCCTGTTTCAGTATCATGACAGGCAGCCGGGAGGTAACTATTACATTCCTCTCGAGAAACTTTACGAATATGAGCACTCGTCAAAATGGAGTGTGAATGAGGAGACACGTGACAAGCTTCTGGCAGAAGTTGACAATGATGAATTCTTCGCTGACCCTATCCCCGGAAAGATCATGCTGAATGATGTGGAGGGCTTCCTGAAGAAGCACAAGGACTCTGATCTCCTGGTAATTGAAAATGAATTTTTAAGTACTTTCAGTACTGAGCATACCGACTGTGTCAGCAAAATGTTCGCTGACATCAGGACGTTCACAGTCACAGAACCGGCGCTTCCTTCACCCGACAAGGATTTTGTTAATGAGGTCTATCCGGATATCAGCGTAACGGATAGCCGTGAAGATATAATCAGGAAAGTCAGGGCGTTGGCAGGCAATTCAGAAATGGCGCTGCTGTCGTTATATGCTTACCGTGATATGGCTTTCACTGACTGGAGGCCTTTCATTAAGGCAGCGATAGAGCGCAATCCGGTATGTCATACTCACCTGGGCAGCAAATCGCCTGATGAGGTCTATGACATAGTCAATAACCTGAAAAACAAATCGATATATGATGACGGCAGAATGGCACAGCCCGATGAGGTATGGAATTTCGGGCGTGGCGACGGAGCTGAGAAAGTGTTCCTGATGGCAGATGCCCTTATTCACAATGATCCGGCTGCCGGAATAAATGTTACACTTGACAATGGCAGTGCGTTGCTTGAGTGTTACGGGAAAACTTACAGTTTCGTGACCACCCGCGGCCACAACCGGATAATAAGAATATCCAAAGGAGATTATTCTGTTTCCTGATCAGTGGATCATTATTTCCCTGACGACCTCTTCTCCTGCCTTGCTGTTTATCTGGCTGCGCAGTGATTCCCGCAGCATCATCAGCTCGTTTTTAACCACTGCGGAAGTGAGGTAAATATGCAACACCCCATCTTTGACAAATACTCTTTTTGTGCGTGCCGTTATAGCTTTGCCGGTGACGCCCTCCCAGATTTTTATTACTGACGCTTCCTTCAGTTTGGCTTCAAGATGGTATTCCCTGATCAGATCTTCAAGGGCTTCCTTAAGAGTTATAGTCTTATTCCTTCTCATTGCCTCAACTTGCTTCCGTTTGATATCTCCTCTTCAATCCCGCTGCGACCGATGCGGTATAATCTGAAATCTACTCCCGTGTTGTCCAGGATGCGGTGAATACGCTCCTGCTGCGTGTCGGTGATGAATACCTGACCGAACTCACCTGACCCTACCAGTCTGATAATCTCTTCCACCCTGTTGTGGTCAAACTTGTCAAAGATATCATCGAGCAGCAGTGCCGGGGCAAAACCGTTCATCCTGCTTATCAGTCTGAATTTTGCCAGCTTCAGTGCTACGATGAATGATTTCTGCTGACCCTGGCTTGCTGTTGTCTTTGCAGGATGGCCATCGATCTCAAAGACCAGGTCGTCACGGTGTATTCCCAGGGTGGTGAACTGCATCGCATGATCCCTGCTACGCGATAGAGGCAAGCTGAGATATATAATCTTCACCACCAAGGTGCGACCGGTATCGTATGCTTACCTGTTCAGCGCTTCCCGAAATCTTTTCATAGTACGATGAAAAGAGAGGTGTAAGATTTTCAGTGAGAATCTGCCGGGCCCTGAAGATAATCTCCGCCTCAGGCACCATCTGCTCATCATAGATCCCGATCATGCTGTCGGCGTCAGGGCCGCCCTCCCTGATGACCCTGTTACGCTGCATGAGCGCCTTGTTGTAGCGCATATGCGCCTCGAGGTAAACCGGGTCGTACTGGCTGATGATCCTGTTGAGGAAACGCCGTCTCTCCTCGCTCCCGCCCGTGATGAGCAGGCTGTCGGCGGGTGATAGCATTACCACCGGGTACCTGCCCACATGATCAGACATCCTGGGATATTCCTTTCCGTTGAGCTTGAATACCTTCTGCTTCTGCTTCTGAAAGGCGCAGAAAAGCTCATCCTGGCTGCCATCCTTCTCGAACATGCCTTTCAGAATAAAGTAATCCTCTCCGTACCTGATGCTTAACGTATCAGAATTGTTGAAGAAACTCTTGGTCAGTGACAGGTAATGCACCGCATCGAGAATATTTGTCTTCCCGACCCCGTTATTCCCCACAAAACAGTTGAACCCTGGTGAAAAATCAAGTGACACCCCTTCATAGTTCTTGAAGTTGGTGAGCTCTATTCTGGCAAGATGCATCTTCCTTATCCGGCTAACAAAGTTCCAAAGTTAGAAAAAGAAACGGCTGTAACAACCTTGCGGAAGATTAAGAAGCGCCGCGTGTGACAGCAGTATTTTTTTCCCTTTATTGCAAAATCAGACGAGAAATACTACTTTTGCGAAGTTATTTTTTGACCTGAAACAGAGAACTTTGATATGAGCAAGAAAAAAGAGACCGGAAAAGGGATAGAGAATGTTGAACAGACACTGACCAAAACCGAACAGTTCCTTGAACAGAATTATAAACCCCTTTTGTACACACTTATAGGAGTAGTTGTCCTGGTGGGCCTCTTCTGGCTGCTGAAGATGTATACCGGGAAAAAGAATGAAGAAGCACAGAGCCAGATGTTCATGGCAGAGAAGTATTTTTCACAGGATTCTCTTAAGCTTGCGCTTAACGGCGATGGCAATAACCTGGGTTTTATTGACATAGCTGATCAGTACAAGTTGACCAAAACAGGCAAGCTGGCTAATTTTTATGCCGGAACATGCCTCATGCACCTCGGTCAGTTTGAAGAAGCAATCGGTTATCTGAATAAATATACGCTGAAGGATGAGATCCTTAAACCTCAGGCTAAGGGACTTATCGGTGATGCCAATGTTGAGATGGGAAACAAGGAGGAAGGCATTAAATATTATCTCGAGGCCGCAGATATGGCAGGCAACTCTTTCCATACCCCTATTTACCTGATGAAAGCCGGTATGATTTACGAGAGTGAAGCCAAATATGCCGAGGCTCTTAAGCTCTATGAAAGGATCCAGGATAAATACGCTGAAAGCAACGAGGGAAGGAGCATTGACAAGTACATTGCCAGAGTGAAACTCCATATAGACTAAGTATTGGCAACGCGGAATCTTACAAACTATGACCCGTCAACGGTCCCTGACGCAACGGGGATGAGATTTGGCATTGTCGTGGCCGACTGGAACCCGGAGGTCACTCATGCGCTGCTTGCCGGCGCTGAGGCTACCCTGAGACGCCATGGTGTCAGCGAAGAAGACATTGTCGTCAGACATGTCCCCGGCACTTTTGAAATCACCCTTGGAGCCCAGTGGCTTGCCGAGTATGACGATCTTGACGGGGTCATCTGCCTGGGCTGCGTGATACAGGGCGAGACACCCCATTTCACTTATATCTGCCAGGGTGTGACCCAGGGCATCACACATCTCAATCTCGATTATAACATTCCGTTTATCTTTGGAGTGCTGACAACGGGCAACCACCTGCAGGCTCTTGAAAGAGCAGGAGGCAAACACGGTAACAAAGGCATCGAGTCTGCCGTAACCGCCATACGTATGGCAGCGCTGCAGCGTCAGATGGAAAAGTAAGCCAGGGGCATTATTCTCCCTATCTCCTGCATAACATCCTGTAAGGACACCAGGTGCACCTCTGCACGAAGGGCGTCATGATATAATCCTCACTGTCCGAAAAGATACGGTTGACAGTCAGAGACAGTCCTTCCGAGAACTTTCTCATAACCTCATTCCATGCGGCGGCATCAGCGCCGGGACCGTCAAGACCTTCAACATTGGCATAGGGTGTAAAACCTTCCGAAGAAATCTGCTGCACCCAGTAGACTGCCGGCAGCACCAGCTTACCCGGATAGCTTCCACGGATCAGATGGCAGTAAAGCATGGCCTGCAACAGTGCATCACCTCTTTTTTCCTTCTCCTCATTGAACAGGTCGTCAGGATTTACTGCATCCTTTTTAGGGGCGCCTGTCTTATAGTCGACCACTCTTACCGCACCGCCTGTGGTATCAACCCTGTCGGCCCTTCCTCCTATCCTGATCATGATTTTTCCCGACCCGGAGGAGACACTCTGTGTCCCCGGGAAGATATCCTCGAGGTTCAGCAGTGAAAGGTCTGCTATGTCAGAGTCATATTTAAGGAGATCTGTTACATACCGCTCAATCACATCAATGATTATCACACCTTTGCCGGCCATGAGTGTGTCGATATCCCACCTCATTTCATCTGATGCCTCAGAAATTATCGTGTTCCTGATCAATTCATTGTCCGCGGACATGGTCTTTATCCCTGAGCATGTGTTTTTTGTTCCTTTAAAGGGCTCATAAAGCTTCTGCAGCGTATTGTGAAGTATGTTTCCGAACCGGCGCTGGTCAATGTCTTTCTCAAGCTTCTCTTCCTCAGGTATGTCACATACATACTTGTAATAGAAGCGCATACGGCAGTTGACCCAGGTGTTTATTGCACTGGGCGAAAGATATTTCTTCCCCTCTCCGCCGGCAGCATACAGTTCCGACAGCACCCTGCTGTGCTCTTTCTGCTTGGGCAGTCTTTCGGCGATCATCCTGCTGCGGCCGACAGTGATATGCACCGTCCGGAACACAGGGGAGAATTGATGGCTGAACTTCATCTGCACCAGGTAGCGACTCATCTCGCCCGATACCAGCCCCTGTGCCGTGGAATTGTAAAGGAACCATCCCTGCACCGGTTTCCGGAGAAGCCTGAAGAAGTGATATGAATATATTGATTCGTGCTCATTCACAGTAGGGAGGCCGAAGGCTCTCCTGATGTTGTAAGGAATAAATGTGTTGTCATATGAAGTGCCTGGGAAGATGCCTTCATTCAATGAAAGGAAAATGACGTTACTGAACTCGAGGGCACGTGTCTCAAGCACTCCCATGACCTGTATACCTCTCAGCGGTTCTCCGGAGAAGGGCACCTTAAGCTTTCTGAAAACCCTGTCCAGAAATCTTATGCAGGTATCGGTTTTAAGGTCAATATTATATGAGTGCATCAGGTTGGCCAGCATACCTGTCGATGACATTGCCATCCTGAGGTACTCGCGGTCAATGCTCATTCCCTTGCCGTTATCCTCAGTCTCAAAGGTGGCGGTCTCGATCATCTCCATGACCGATACAAGGTGATCAGGAAGAGCAGCACCTTCGGCAGGCACTGTGAAGAGTTTCTTCAGAGGAAGGCGCGGAATGAGATAATCCTCATCAACCCTGATCATATTACCTGAAATGATCTCTGTTACGACTCTCTCGCCTTCGTTACCTGAGAGGAGGACAAAGTACTGATGTCTCAGCAGGGTTATCACCTCCTCGCTTCTGAACGAGGTTTTGCCGTTGACAATCCTTGCTGTACGGATAAGAGCCATGAGCTGCTTAAGGAATGAATAGAGCGAAGTGAAACGGAAAGGATGGCCCATGGTGACATTCACCTCCTCTATAGACTGTGGCAGGGATGTCAGCACCGGCAACAGCAGCTTTTCGTCGGCCAGTATGATAGCAGTGTCTGTAAGATCGGCTGATGCATCAAGACCCGCTCCGTCAATGATCTGGCCCAGCATCCTGGCCTGGGCAGTATCAGATGGTGTATCGATAACAGTCCATAGGCCGCCCGGCGAAGTGATAGTATCATCGTTGCTAGTTCCCGGTTCGTTGCCAAACATCCTCAGGTTTTCTTTCATGAAGACGGCAGCCTTATGGTCAGGGTCGTCCATGAAGAAATGAGCGTCATCCCAGTAGAACTTCGCCTGACCTTTGCTTTTCAGGTATTTAAAGAGAACTTTCTCGCAGTTGTTCAGGGCATTAAGACCGACGATATGCCAGGTAAAGCCCTCCTTCACATACAAGCTGCCCTGCATAGCTTTTTCTGCCACCTCGCGGCAGAGCATGCCCTCACCTGCCTGACCACGCCTCTTCATTGAAGCATTGAAATCCTTATACAGCGGTGCAAGCTTTTGCCAGACCGACTGAAACTTCGACCTGGCGTGCTCTCCTCAAATGAACCGGGATTGAATGAGGTCCAGAATCCCCTTATGATTTCCGTCTGCTCTTCAGTCAGTCCGCCGAATTTTGCATCTATCTCCTTCAGGTCGGAAATGTTGGTATAGAGCTTTTCCGCATCGGCCAGGTAAAGGTCAATGTCATTAAAGTCCCTGATGATGACTTCCCCCCATGACCAGAAGTCATCGAAGCTCATCTCTCCCGTGAAGCTCTGTTTGTATATGCTGTACAGCTCAAAGATCATGGTCTCAGTATCTGCCGGTCTGAGATCAGTAAATGAATGGAACAACTCGTTGACTGTAAGCATCATCGGCGACCACTGAGGCTTATCGCTCAGCCGGGCAAGGAACCGCGACAGATAAAGTCCCGCCCTGCGGCTGGGCAGAACGACTATCTGCCTGTCCATTTCCCTGCCGTGGTTCTCACGGAGCTTATGTGCCACTTTCCCGAGGAAATCCATCATCCCTTATTTTTATACAGCCTTCCCTGCCATGTATCCTTACTCTCGAGCAGTGCTTCGAACAGGCTGAAGATCTCATTGCTTCGCTTATCCCAGTGCGCGGGGATCGTCAAGCAGCCCGGGCGGAGCCTCGCCGCTTATGCGCTCTATCATCAATGAAGGACTGAGGCGCTCACAGAATGCAACAACAAGCTCAAGGTAGTCTTCAAGTGCGTAAAGATCAAAACGCTCCGGATTATTCCTGTATTCCTCGGCCATGAGCGTTCCTTTGACAAGCTGAAGCTGGTGTATCTTGAGAGAGCTGAGCGGCAGGGCTGATATCGCTGCCGCGCTGTCAATGATCTGTGCACGGCTCTCTCCCGGGAGGCCAAAGATAAGATGAGCACCGGTGTAAATGCCTTTCTCAGCCGTCTCAGTCACAGCCCTGACTGCTGATGCGAAGTCGTGACCCCTGTTTATATGCCTGAGTATTTCATCATTGGTTGACTCAATACCATACTCAACGATGACAAAATAATCGCGTGACATCTCAGCAAGATAATCGAGCATGTCACTGCTTATACAGTCAGGTCTTGTGCCGATGACTATACCCAGGACACCGGGGCAGCTCAGGGCCTCATCATATAATATCTTCAGCCGCTCAATTGCTGCATAGGTATTTGTATAGGCCTGAAAATATGCCAGGAAGTTTTCTGCGCGCCGGTACCGCTTGCGATGGAATGCGATCCCTCTTTCTATCTGTTCGGTCACGCTGATGTCAGGCGTGCAGTATGCGGGGATGAAAGCTTCATTATTGCAGTAGGTACAACCCCCTGAGCCCAGTGTGCCGTCGCGGTTGGGGCAGGTGAAGCCGGCATTGATGCTCACCTTCTGTACCCTCTTCCCGAAGAGTGTGTTAAACCAGTCAGTGTACGAATTATACCTCCTGTTTGTCTTCCTGCCGTATGGTTCTTTCCCTGTCATGCCTCCGCGATAATATCCTTTTCAACATACCACAGCCACGACTTCACATTTTCATACCCCATCTGCCGCAGCAACTCACGGTAGTCAGCAGCCTGGCGCCGGTGACTGTCAGACGGCTCCCCGAATTTATAATCCACCACTGTGACGCTTTTGTCCTTCATCATCACCCTGTCAGGGCGGCGGGCGGCGCCCGAAGGCAGTATGATGGTGGCCTCGGTCTTCACGGCGGAAGAGCCGTCGAACCACTCTTTTACCTTACCTGAGGTGAGCATCGAACGTACGCGTGAAGCTAGAAGGTCTTTCTGTGACAGCGGAAGAAGGCCGCTATCACATACATGATCTATTGCGCTGTCAATATTGGCAGTGGTTGTCACCCTGCTCAGCAGCTCATGCATCATGATGCCGTATGCTCTTCCGCCGGGTTCGGTAACCTTCATCTCGTCGAGCGGGAGGGCGCCGCCCGTCCTCAGCCTCATGGTACCTCGCAGCCCGGAGACAGCATACTCTTCCATTATCATGGCATTCTCCTCCCTGGTAACGGGTGCTGCGGGCAGCTCACCGTATTCAAAGTGCCTGACTGCATCATTCTCCTGCCACGCAAAATCATCGGGCAATCCCCTCAATGCTTCGTTGAGTAGGCTCTCGGCATTGCCTCCGCCGGGAGGCATACGCGCGACCTCGGGAGCCATTATATAAAGTACATCAATAGCTCTTGTGAAAGCGACATACAGAAGATTGACACCGTCAAGCCACTCCGACGCTTTCTCCATCTTTGCCTGGTCAGCAAAGAGCGAATCATCAAGGCGGCTGGTAAGTTCAGGCAGTACAACCGGCATAGGGGCAAAAGCATCAGGCACATCCGAGACCCACAACAGAGGATGGCTGTAACCGCGCTTTGAAAAGTTCCATGACACAAACGGTATGATCACCACACTGCTCTCGAGACCCTTTGCCTTGTGAACGGTCATCACACGCATCGCCTCCTGACAATCCGACTGACCGAGAGTGCTCTTGTAACCGTCACTCTCCCACCAGGAGACAAAGGAGGAAATATCTGAGCTGTATCTGCCTGAGTACTGCAGTACAAGATCCTGGAAGGAGCTTAAATACGCCACATTCTGCCTGTGACTTCCAAGACTGAAGTAACGGATCATGTTTTCAGTGGCACTGAACAGCGATGCGTTCCTGAACCTTACAAGGGCCTCCTCCCACCCTTCCGGCAACGGATTATCAGTAATTACCTTATTGTCAGCAGCATATATCAGCTCTTCCTTGCCTTCCGTCGCGAGTATATACGACCTTACCATCAGGCTCCTGTTTATACGGCTGCCCGGGTCTACCAGGAAGCGGAGGCACGAAAGAAGCAGTGTGACTGCCGGATTGCGCTCAAGATAAAGTGATTCACCCGAGGTCACTTCGAAATTGTACCTGGCAAGCTTCTCAGGCGGACATGATGCACTGTGCTCGAGTATGGTGCTGATAATGCTCTTGCCCTCTTCATTGGTGCGACAGAGGAACAGTATGTCATTGGCCTTGTATCCATGATCCTGAAGCTCCTCGACAAGAGAAGGAATATCATTCAGTACCATGTCTCTCCAGCCTTCATCATCTGATTTTCTGTACAGCGAAACCTTTACAAAACCTCCCGGTTTCCCGTCAGTGCCCTCCTGAACTGATCCGTTATATATATCACTGATCTTCAGCCTGTCAAAATTCAGCTTCGCATCGCAAATGGCCGGGATTGCTGACGGAGCAAACATCAGGTTATTGAATTTGATGATATTTTCCCGGCTTCGGTAGTTGTTGCTTAATGGGATTGTCCTCACCATCTCATCGCCGAAGAGGCGGTTCACCTCCCGGTGAATTATGCGCCAGTCGCTGTTGCGCCAGCGGTAGATCGACTGCTTGACGTCACCTACCACAAGATTGTCCTTGCCACGTGACAGGGTTTCCGAGATAAGCGGTCTGAAATTATTCCATTGTATCTGTGAGGTGTCCTGGAATTCGTCTATAACATAATGATCATAGGCCGTTCCTATCTTCTCATATATAAAAGGAGTATCGTCATCGGCTATCAGCCTGTTTATCAGCTCACCGGAGTCGGAAAGAAGAAAAATGTTTTCATCCTGTGCCAGTGTGCGTACCCTTTCGCTGATAGCTCCCAGGATACCCATGATATGAATGGTTCTGACCTGTACCACAGCTGAGACATAAAGCGGGTATTTCTTCTCAAACATGGACGAAATAGAATTAACAATCTGGCCGAGGCCTTGGCTCAGAGCCTCCTGAAGGGCCTTCACCACATTCCCGGAGGCACCTCCGGATAAGTACTTTTCTTCTCCTGCTGCTTTCTGCCAGGCGCTGTTTGGGGGTTTGATAACGCCGCCGGCATATCTTCCGAGCATCTCGCCGACACCGCCCTTGGTTTTGGACAGGAAGTCATCGGGTGTCAGGCCGCAACCCTCGTATATAGCAACTCCCTTCGCTGCCAGAGACCTGAGTTCAGTTTCAAAACCTTTCTTTATCCTGAATATCTTTTCTGTATAATCGTTCAGTATATCATAATTGCTGATCGCTTTTTTGTCAGCCGGACTCAACTGCCTGAAATTCTCGCCGAAAACCTGTTCAGCAACCTCCATTATTTCACGGCGCACGTCCCATCCTTTGTTGTCATCGAGACGTGAAGCGACATATGATGAGATCCATTTCCTCAGCCTGGGGTCAGTGGCTACCTCTGCCAGAAGCCCGTCGACGGCGTCTGACAACAGGCCTTCGTGCTCGAGCTCTATTTCATAGCCTGCAGGCACTTCAATTTCACGTGCGAAGGCGCGTATCACCCTCTGGAAGAATGAATCGATCGTGCCAACGGTGAAGCGTGAATAGTCCTGCAGTATATTCTTCAGTGCCAGGGGGGCGTTCTTCCTGACTGTAAGCATCGCCTGCACCGCATCGGGATACAGATCGGGGAAGTATTCACACAGGTATCTTACAAACTCATTCCTCTCAGCCTCATCAGCGGCTTTATCGGAGCCCAGGGCACCAAGCCGTGTGAGGATACGGCTCTTCATCTCTGCGGCTGCACTGTTTGTGAATGTCACCGCGAGGATGCGGCGGTATGCCCCGGGGTCAATGAGTACGCGGGAAAGATAAAAGCCTGTCAGGGCATGAGTCTTGCCTGACCCCGCCGATGCACTGTACCTCAATAACTTACCCGAAGCGCTCATATTCTGAAAAGTAATAAAAAATAAGCCACATCTGATCCGGCATGCGAAGGAGTTTTCAACATATTGAGTTAAGAGCTACCTTTGGGGCGTGAAAAAGAAGGTTGTTGTTGGTCTGTCAGGAGGTGTTGACTCCAGCGTGGCCGCATGGCTCCTGAAGGAACAGGGCTATGAGGTTGAGGGGATCTTTATGATCAACTGGCACGACAGCCGTGGCCTGCTTAAAGGTGATTGTCCTTATGACGAGGACGTCACCTATGCTGAAATGGTGGCAAAGAAGCTTCGGATTAAGCTTCGTACCGTCGATCTCAGCGTCGAGTACCGTACAAGGGTCGTCGATTACATGTTCAGCGAATATGCCCGCGGCCGCACACCCAATCCTGACGTGCTCTGCAACCGCGAGATAAAGTTTGATTCTTTTGTGCATGAAGCGCTGAAGGACGGCGCTGATCACATAGCCACGGGTCACTATTGCCGGGCAGAGGTTACAGATGTCTCAGGCAGGCGCGTAACGCGTCTTCTGGCAGGCCTTGACCGCAATAAGGACCAGAGTTATTTCCTGTGCCAGGTGAGTCAGAAACAGCTTGAAAACGTTATGTTTCCCCTCGGAGCGCTCACCAAGCCTGAGGTGAGGAAGATAGCTGTTGATCTGGGCCTTGCCACGGCTGCCCGAAAGGATTCACAGGGTATCTGCTTCGTAGGCAAGGTGGACCTGCCTGTTTTCCTGCAGCAGCAGCTTGAGGCAAAAAAAGGAAGAATCATAATCATACCGCCGGACCGTACTTTCAGGAAGTGGCCTGACGGTCTGCCCGGGGAAGACGTGCCGGCCTCCGTGCTGGCTGAAATGGCCGCCCCGCATGAGATGGGTCCGGGCGACGGCCATACCGCAGGAAAGCACAACGGGGCACACTTCTACACCGTCGGTCAGCGCAAGGGGCTGAACCTCGGAGGATACAAAGAGCCTCTCTTTGTCCTCAGCACTGATACGGACAGCAATATTGTGTATGTCGGCGAGGGACAGTCGCACAGCGGGCTCCACCGTAAAGGCCTGTTCATCAGAGCCGCAGAGGTGCACTGGATAAGACCAGACCTGGCGATGGGCATGAGTGAGGTACGAGATTACCTCGTCAGGATAAGATATCGGCAGCCGCTTCAGCGGGCGCGTCTCTTCGCCCGCGAGGAGGGTTACTATGTCATCTTCGACAAACAACAGCGTGGCATCACCCCGGGCCAGTTCGCAGCCTGGTACAATGGCGACGAACTGCTCGGGTCAGGGGTAATTCACAGGTAGGGGTCTTCAGTCCTCAGTCTCTCAGTCTTCAGTCGTATCAGGCAATAGGCAGTAGGCAATAGGCAATAGTGAGGGGGTAGTCTTCAGCCCACATTCAATCAGCAAGTTATGATTGCCCACTGCCGGTTGCCGACTGATTGGAACTACTGCCTACTGCCTAATGCCTATTCTCTCCCTAAGAGAGTCTGTCCCTGTAATCGTTGTACCCGAACTCCCGTACCAGCCTGAATTTCTGATCACCTGTCCATATACCTATTGAAGGATGAGGCACACCGTTGAAGGTGGTCGTTTTTACCATGGTATAATGGATCATGTCCCAGAAGACTATCCTGTCGCCTCTCTTCAGCTCGCGGTGGAACGACCACTGGCCCATGAAGTCGCCTGAAAGGCATGAGTTGCCTCCCATACGGTAAGCAGGCTTCCCTTCTGCAGGTTCAAACGCACCCATTATGACAGGTTTATAGGGCATTTCAAGGCAGTCAGGCATGTGAGCGGTGAACGATACATCAAGAATGGCGGTACTGATGCCATCACGCACCACGATATCCTCTACCGTAGCCACCAGCTCACCCGTCTCCCAGGCAAAGGCGCTCCCGGGCTCGAGGATGACATGTATGCCATACTTCTCCCTGAACCTGCGCAGCAGATTTATCAGGTGGTCCGTGTCATAGCCCTTTCGTGTCATCAGGTGCCCGCCACCCATATTCAGCCACTTAAGCTCAGGCAGCAGGTGTCCGAATTTATTTTCTACCACGCTCAATACCTTCTCCAGAACATAGGAGTCAGATTCGAAGAGCACATGAAAATGCAGTCCCTCCACTCCTTCCGGTAATCCCTTCTCCAGTTCGGCGGCTGTCACACCCAGTCGTGAACCGGGTGAACACGGATTGTATAATCCTTGTGCTATCTCTGAATATTCCGGATTAATCCGCAGACCGGCAGAGATATGTTTCCCCTCCCGCTTCAGCACGGGTGCAAATTTCTCATACTGTGCGAGCGAGTTGAAGGTGACGTGAGAACTGTAACGCAGTATCATACCGAACTCTTCACTGCGGAAGGCAGGAGAGTATGTGTGCGCGGGCGCGCCCATTTCCTCAAAACATAGCCTGGCTTCATGGATGGAGCTTGCCGCTGCTCCTGAGACATATTCGCGCACAATGGGAAAAACAGACCACATGGCAAAGCCCTTGAAAGCAAGGATTATCTCAGCTCCCGATGCCTTTGACACGTTTCTTATCAACTCCAGGTTACGGCGGAGCCGCTCTTCGTCGATGACATAGCAGGGTGACGGAATACTCTTGTAATCAATCATATCACAATTCGAGATCAATATCGAATTTCTCGTGCCATGGCAGACCGAGTTTGTTGAGTTCAGCCATAAACGGATCAGGGTCAAACTGTTCCACATTCCATACACCCGGTTTCTTCCAGAGACCATTCATATACATCATGGCACCAATAGCTGCAGGCACTCCGGTGGTAAAGCTCACGGCCTGCGTCCCGGTCTCCCTGTATGCTTCTTCGTGACTGCAATTATTCCAGATATAGTATGTCCTTTCCGTCCCATCCTTCGTTATGCCTTTGATGCGGCATCCGATTGAGGTCCAGCCCTTATAGTTCTCGCCAAGATCGCCGGGATTGGGCAGGACGGCTTTAAGGAACTGAATTGGGATAATTTCTACACCGTTGTACATCACGGGGTCAATCCGTGCCATACCGATATTCTGTATCACCCTCAGGTGGGTCAGGTATTCCTGGCCAAATGTCATCCAGAAACGGGCCCGCCTGATGGATGGGAAGTTTTTGACAAGCGACTCCAGTTCCTCATGATAGATAAGGTAAGATTTCTTGGGGCCTATTCCCGGGTATGTAAGAGGTTTGTGTATCTCGTGCGGCTCTGTCGTCACCCATTTGCCATTATCCCAGTATTTGCCCTTCTGGGTCACTTCCCGGATATTGATCTCAGGATTGAAGTTAGTAGCGAAGGGCTTTCCGTGATCGCCGGCATTGCAGTCTACGATATCAAGATAATGTATCTCCCTGAAGTGATGTTTGGCAGCATAGGCAGTGAAGACACTGGTTACTCCGGGGTCAAAGCCGCAGCCAAGGATAGCCGTTAGTCCTGCTTCACGGAAACGGTCTTTGTATGCCCATTGCCACGAATAAGCGTATTTAGCTTCTTCGGGCGGCTCATAGTTCGCAGTGTCAAGATATGCAACCCCCGCTGCAAGACACGCATCCATTATATGGAGGTCCTGGTAAGGCAAAGCAACATTGACAACAAGATCAGGTTTGAATGATCTGATCAGATCTGTCAGTTCAGGCACATTGTCGGCATCAACCTGTGCAGTCTGCACCCTATCCTTCCCGATGCGCTCGGAGATGGCGTCACACTTTGATCTGGTGCGGCTTGCCAGCATAATCTCATCAAAAACTTCAGGCAGCCTTGCCATCGTGTTGACCACTACTGTTCCGACGCCTCCCGCGCCTATTACTAACACTTTTCCCATCTCTCTTTTCTAAAGATTATGCACAAAGTTAATTTTTTTAAGACATTTTTTTCTGACCTCCGATGCGGTATCTATTAAAAGTTATATTTTTGCGGCATATCAATTTTGTTGTCTTTTATGGACGATTATCACGCGAGCTGCTATTTTAAATTCTTTCTGCTGAGGTAATCTGGCGACAGGTACCTCCGTGGAACAAAAAAGAGGAGGTATTATAATGATTACTTACTGGCAGATGATCCCGAACGGTCTCCTTCCGTTAAACACTTTTGAAAAGGGCTGCATTGTCAACGTCACCGATCCCACTCCTTCAGAGATAGGAATACTTAAATCCACTCTCAGGGTACCTGATGATTTTCTTGCTGATATACTTGACGTTGACGAGAGGTCGAGGATGGAGATTGAGGACGATATCCTGCTGATGATTTACCGTATTCCCTATCAGAATCAGTCAAACGGTTTTCCGTTCACCACCATACCCCTCGGGATAGTCCTGGAGAAAGATAACCTCGTGATCATCTGTCACAGGAACAATGAGGTGCTTGACGATTTCTTCAGCCGGAGCGGAAAGGGGATAACTATTGAGAACAAGATCGATCTGATCCTTCATCTCTTCCTGAGGACCACGATGTTCTACCACAGGTATCTGAAGCAGATAAACAACCAGACCGGCATGATAGAACAGGATCTGGAAAAATCAACGCGCAACCAGGAGCTGCACAGGCTGTTGAAGATGGAAAAGTGCCTCGTCTATTTCACGACCTCGCTGAGATCGAACGAGATGATGATGCTAAAGCTGAAAAACTCAAAATGGATACGTGACTATGAGTTCTCGGCTGATCTTCTCGATGAAGCTACTATTGAGAACAGGCAGGCCATCGAGATGGCAAAGATTTACAGCGACATCCAGAGCGGCATGATGGATGCCTTCGCTTCCGTCATCTCAAACAACCTCAACATTGTGATGAAATCACTCACCATAATCACCATCATTCTGATGATCCCGACACTTGTAGCCAGTATTTACGGCATGAATGTACCTAACAGGCTGGAGAACAGCATGAACGCATTCTGGTTCATCCTGGGAGGATCAGCAATCCTGGCCACTGTGGGAGTGCTGTTGATCAGGAGAAAGAAATGGATGTAATCTCCTTTGACAGGACAGTCTGGTTATGACAAATATTAACGGCAGGTCACTCCTAAGGATTGTCAGCCTGATAATGCTTATTGTCGCTGCCGCATTTATCCTGTGCATTCCTGTGGCACTGGTCTATTCAGAAACTATCAGGCCGTTCGTGTGGTCAGCCCTTATTGCCCTGGTCCCGGGCATACTGATATTTTTTCTCATCCCCGGATCAACAAATGAAAAAGTCAGCGGGAAAGAGGGATATCTCAGTGTGACACTGGCCTGGGTTATCCTCACTCTGATGGGAACCCTGCCTTACATGATCAGCGGGGTCATTCCGGATTTTACCAATGCTGTTTTTGAATCAGTCTCAGGTTTTACAACCACCGGGGCCACGATCTTTCCTGATGTCGAGATATTATCAAAGTCAATGCTTTTCTGGCGAAGTCTGACGGAATGGATCGGCGGTGTGGGAGTCATATTGCTGGTTATAATAATACTGCCAAACCTTAAAGCTGGTGGCTTTAGCCTCTTCACCCTTGAATCTTCAATGAAACAGAAGATCCTCCCGAAAACCAGGTCACTTGCCTATTATATCCTGTTAATTTATGGAGGATTTACCGTGGTTGAGGCAATCCTGCTGAGATTGGGCGGAATGAACCTGTATGACAGCATCTGCCACACATTCGCATCAGTTTCTACCGGGGGCTTTTCCACCAGGAACACCAGCATTACAGAATATTCAGCTTATATTCAATATATTGTTACAGTTTTCATGTTTCTTTCAGGAATAGGGTACATTGCATTCTTTCTCCTGTTGAAACGTGAATTCAGCAGGCTCCGGCAATATGAGGAGATATGGTTCTATGTCTTTTTTACAACGGCTGCGGTAGTTATTGTGACCCTTATCCTGTACACCGGTACCGACCGCAGTTTTGCCCTTTCATTCAGGCATGGTGCATTCCAGGCGGTAGCGCATATAACAGGGACCGGTTTTGCCACAAGCAATTATATGCAGTGGCCTGCCATCGGATGGATCATTATGTTACTCCTTATGTTTGCCGGAGGATGCACGGGCTCAACTACCGGTGGCATAAAGATGGCCCGGCATCTTGTTGCGTTGAAAAACCTGCGCCTTGTTTTTATCATGTTTCAGCATCATAACGCAATCGTTCCCGTTAAACTTAACGGCAGAATAGTACCCGAGAATCTCAACCTGAACATGCTTCTCTTCATAATTCTGTATCTGATCATTACATTGACTGGCATCCTCATAATCCTTTTAGCCGGAAGCCCTCTTAACGAGGCTGCAGGGGCTGCTGTCAGCTCGATGACTAATGTCGGATCCGGATTGAGTGAAGCAGGCAATTATGGTCATTATGCAACTCTGCCCGGCGTGGCTAAAATCACGATGGTCGTGCTGATGATAGTTGGTCGTCTTGAAATATATACAGTCCTGACACTGTTCACCAGGTCATTCTGGAGGAACTGATCTCACGAGTGACTGCTGAGATAATACCTTATCTTTTCAAGGTTGGCCGGAGTGCCGCAGTCAAACCAGTAACCCTCATCATGAGGATATGTCATTATTCTGTTCTTCCCGGCCAGCATCAGATAAAGTGATGTCATAGTGTATATTCCGACAGGCATCTTATCAAATACTTCAGGAGAGAGCACATGTATGCCCGAGAAGGCTATCTCTTCCAGTCCTTTGCTGCTGTTAACAGTTATTATCTCTTCCTTGGTTGCAATGTTTCGCCATCCCCTTATCCTGCCTGATTTATCAACAAGATAAAACCTGTTTCCCGGCCTGTGCCTTACAGCAAGGGTTGCAAGCGCTCCGGAAGCGAGATGTTTCTGATACATGTCACTGAGATCCAGATCGGTGAAAATGTCTACATTATAACAGAGGAAAGGTTCGTCTGTGAAAAAATGACGAGCTCTCATAAGGCCTCCACCGGTGTCAAGGAGCTCCTCGGTTTCATCTGAGACAGTGATATGGAACCCATCGCTGCGGAGCTTTTCTATCTCCTCCATCATAAGCGTCGGATGATGATGGATATTGACAATCAGGTCGTTAAAACCTGCAGATAAAAGTTTCCGGGCAGCGAGGCGCAGGGCTGTCTTACCGTTAATATCCACCAGAGCCTTCGGTTTCTCTCTGCTCAGTTCACCCAGCCGTGTGCCGAGACCTGCTGCGAAGATCATGGCTTTCATAAGCCGAGTCCGGAATGGTTTACTGTCACTGTCACTCCCGGCATGGCCGAAAGCATCGATGCTACCCTGGAAGCACACCATACTGAACGATGGACTCCTCCAACGCATCCGAATGCTGCATTTATCTCAAGGATACCCTTTCTTCTCATCATGGGTAACGTGTTGCGAATGATGTTGGAGCAATCACCTGCAAAGGCAATAGCCTCGTCATCATTGCCGAAGAACTCGATCACTTCAGGGTCCAGCCCGGTAAGGTCCCTCAGATCTGTCTCAAGAACCGGATTGCGCAGCCCGCGACAGTCAAAGACAAAGCCACTTCCTGTATCATAACTAATCGATCTGCCCCTGACATAAGAGAAGCTCTCTATATTTATTCTTACCAGTTCCTGGTAGTGAGAAAGGATACGGTATTTTCTCTGCAGCGGAACCGCCTCGCACGCTTTTTTTAGTTCCGGAAGATCAATCTGTACCTGCTCCCCGGCCAGCAGTTCGTTCATAAGTTCAACGGCAGGGACGATGCTCTCTGTGAATGTCGGTTTATTCTCATGGAGACCCCTGAAGCCAAAGGCGCCGAGAGCCTGCATCAGCCTTATCAGTGTAAAGGCAACCGAATATCTTGAAAGTGATTCCCTGGGCTTTCCTGTTGCAGCAGCAAAGAGATCAAGGTGCCGTTCAAGAGTCTTATTCCTTATACCGTCGGGAATATATGCCTTGGCGTCATAAACCAGTGAGGCGATGTCATACTGTGGCGCTCCGAGCCTGCCTCCCTGGTAGTCAATATACCATGGCTTGCCATCCCTGATCATAATATTGGCTGTCTGGAAATCGCGGAAGAGAAAATATTCCTGCCCGGCATCGAGCAAAAACTGGGTCAGGGCCTCAAAATCACGCTCAAGCTTGATCTCATTGAATGGTGCGCCAATAAGCTTCAGGAACATGTACTTGTAATAATTCAGGTCCCACACCATACTCTGCCTGTCAAAGCTCCGGTGCGGATAACACAACGAAAGGTCAAGTCCCTTGATCCCTTCTGTCTGTATACGTACGAGGTCAGAAGCTACTGTCAGGAATAGTGCCTCTGTCTCCTGGTTAAACCGTTCTTCGTCACTACGTTGTGCCAACCATGTAAAGAGGTTGGAATCGCCGAGATCTTCAAGGAAATAGACCTTGTCCTCAGGAAAATAAACATAAATCTCAGGTACCGACAATCCCTTTGACCTGAAATGATTTGAAAAGCCTACGAAGGCATCGTTCTCCTCACGGCTGGGGTTATAGGCTCCGATGACATGTTCATCACCATACAACATCCTGAAATATACCCTGTCAGAGCCTGACTGAGGAAGTCGTGTTATTATCCCGGGCGCGGTACCTCTCCATTTCAGAAAGGCCTGTTCTACAGTTGTTCTTATGTCCATCTCAGAGCCGGATGATTATCTTCCTGCGGTACAGTATATAGCCGAAGGCCCAGATAATGGTAACCTGTATTATTGCGAACAGGAGGCTTGCAAGCTTCTGGTTTTCAAAGAGCGGACTGCAGATATGAGTGAATATCCAGTTATAAAGTGTAACCTCTCCTATCTTGATGCTAAGCATGGTCTTTGTCCATATTCCGGCAAGCACGTAGGTGAAGAGCGCATTGGTTCCGAAGGTGTTGAAGAAGCCAGTCCATCCCCTGAGCTCCCCATATATCAACGATAATGAACAGTAGCGCAAGTATCATCATTCCGATACCTCCTGCATAAAGGACATATGAGCTGGTCCAGATCGGTTTGTTGATCGGGAAATACTGACCCCAGAGCAGTCCTGCTCCTATCAGTACTGCGCCTGTAAGAGCAAGCCAGCCGACAGTTTTCCACGATGTGCCCAGGCTGCTTATCAGGTTGCCGGCCATGAAGCCGAGAAGTACCGTAGCCACAGCAGGGATAGTGCTCAGAAGTCCTTCGGGATCGAACGGAACCCCAAAACCATTATAAAGATGATTCTCTCCCAGAATTTTCATATCAACCTGGCGGGCGAAGTTGCCTTCAAGTGAGTAAGGGTCGCTGCCGCCGAAGAAATGCATCAGGGCCCAGTATCCTATGAGAATGACTAATGTGGCAATCCAGATATAATTGCGCTTAACCATCAGCACTACTATTGCTCCGAGGCCCCAGGCCAGGGCAATTCTCTGGAGCACTCCCATTATTCGCAATGTGTCATAGTCACGGACAAAACGGGGGAAGATGTTGAGAAAAAGCCCGACAATGAATATCAGGGCCACCCTTCGCAGGATACGGAACAGTGCAGGGCCTGAAAACTCGAAATTGTATTTTCGCAGTGAATACCACATCGCCACTCCCGAGATAAAAAGAAAAGAGGGGAAAACCAGGTCTGTCGGAGTGCAGCCATGCCATGAGGCATGCCTGAGAGGAGCAAATACGTGACTCCAGGTGCCCGGAGTATTCACAATTATCATGAAGGCTACCGTCATACCCCTGAATACATCTAACGACATCAGCCTGCCTGATGCACTCTTACCGCTCTTTGCGGATGTCTTTGAAACTGCCATAGTCTGGTTTTTTTATATATCGTAAAAATAGCAAATTGGAAGTAATCCCGATTAAAAATAATGACAAAGAAAAGTGCTATTTTTGACTGACCTCAAAAGCCCTTTTCCATGAATAAGACTTACTTGTCACTCCTGCTGCTGATCATGTTCTCACTTCCCCTGCACAGGGTTAGTGCCATCGGGGATCCGGTACCCTGGTTGCGGTATCTTGATGACAAAAGGGTTGACAGCATAATCAACACCATGACTGTCAGGGAAATGATAGCCCAGCTTATCTGGGTGCCTGCCTGGGCCGGTGGTTCAGTCGATAATTTCAGGCAGGTGGAGGAACTTGTAGTAAAATATGGGATCGGCGGTGTGATTTTCTTCGAGGGCAGTACCGCGGCACAGGTCGAGTTTACAAAGCGCCTTGATTCCGTCACCGGAATACCCCTGATAATTGCCCAGGATGCCGAGTGGGGAATAGGGATGCGATTGGCGGATGTCGAAGATTTTCCTTACCAGATGACCCTCGGAGCCCTTCAGGATGACTCACTCATCTACCGTATGGGAGCGGCAATTGCGTGGCAGTGCCGTGCAATAGGCGTCAACCTTAACCTGGCGCCCGTGGCTGATGTCAATAACAATCCGCTTAACCCGGTAATAAATTACCGCTCATTCGGCGAGGACCCTCAAAAAGTCGCTGACAAGGCAGTAATGTATATGAAAGGTTTGCAGGACAACGGCGTAATGGCCTGTGCCAAGCATTTTCCGGGGCACGGTGATACCGACGTCGATTCACACACTGGTCTCCCTGTCATTAATGGCAACCGCAAGCGGTTTAACACGGTAGAGCTTATACCTTTCAGGCGCCTTTCCGATGAAGGAGTAAGTTGCGTAATGAGCGCTCACATTAACGTGCCGGGACTGGATGCAACTCCACGCCTTCCCTCAACCTTCTCCCGGAAGATTATTACCGGGTTGCTTAAAGAAGAAATCGGTTACAAAGGCCTGGTTCTCACCGATGCAATGAATATGGCAGGTGCCACCCTGACCTATCCGTCAGGTATAGCTGACGCCGAAGCCCTTGAAGCCGGGAATGATGTGATTGAGTACTCCACTGATCCTTTGAAGGCGATAGCTGAGATTGCCCTCAGGGTTGAGAGACTTGAAACAGGTGTCGATGAGATAAGATCAAGATGTGAAAAAGTGCTCGCGGCAAAACTGTGGCTTTCAGATATGAACATGACTGATAAGGCTTCTTCCGGCAAAAAACTTCAGGTCCCTGCGTCTGCCCATCCTGCACTGATAAGGGATCTTTATGCGGGCGCAATGACGCTGATAGAAAACAATGATAACCTGATACCTGTCGGTCGGCTTGATAAAGTCAGAATTGCTACTGTAGCAGTCAACAGGCTGGCTATGACTGAATTCCAGCGGATGACAGACAGGTACACGAATGCCGATCACTTTTATATTGACCCGGAGAATGAACAGGCAGCAGAGTATGTCTTTTCAAAGCTAAGGGATTATGATATCGTCATCGCCGGGATCTGCGGACTTACTCAAAAGCCTTCTTCCTCCTACGGCGTGACCCAGCCGCTGATGCAATGTTGTCAGCCGGCTGGCGGAAATAGACAGGTCAGTGATTTTGTGGTTCGGCAATCCCTACGGAGTGGCAAACCTTGATCTTAAGACCAGGCCATCAGCAATGCTTATAGCCTATCAGGATAACAAGTACACCCACCAGGTATCCGTACAGGTAATATTCGGTGCCCTAGGAGCATCGGGCAGGCTCCCTGTGACGATCAATGCCGCCTATCATGAAGGATACGGTATCAGGACCCCGGGCAGTCTCAGGCTTCAGTACGGCTTACCCGAAAATGCAGGAATGAGCTCCGTGATGCTGAACAGCAAAGTGGATTCCATTGTAAAATCAGGAATGGATTCTCTGCATACCCGGGATGCCAGGTGCTTATTGCCCGGAAAGGCATTGTTGTCCTCAATAAATGTTATGGTTTCCATCTTTATGACAGCACCGAAGCTGTCAGTGAAGATGACCTGTGGGACCTTGCCTCTGTAACCAAGGTTGCAGCCGGCACCCCATCACTGATGCTTCTAAACGATCGCGGACTTTTCAATCCTGATAAGACACTTGGATATTACCTTCCCTGGTACCGGTTCTCCGAGAAGGGAGACATGGTCATGCGCGATATACTCGCCCACCAGGCAGGACTAAAATCATGGATCCCGTTCTGGAAGAGTACTTTAAAAGAGGACAGCACCTTTAAGAGCGGCATCTTCAGCGACTACCACAACAGGAAATTTGCATTGCCTGTGACAGACTCAATGTATATGAACAGGCATTATCTGAAAGAGATGTTCAAGGAGATACGCGACAGTGAAACAGGAACCAGGAAATATGTTTATTCTGACCTTGCATTCATTCTTTCAGCAGAAATTATTGAGAGCCTGACAGATTTAACTATTGACAAGTTTGCCCCTCAGAATATTTACCGTCCTTTGGGTGCATTCAATATCACTTACAATCCCCTGGAAAAATATCCGAAAGATCGGATTGTGCCCACGGAATATGATTTGCTTTTCAGGAAGCAGTTACTGAGAGGCACGGTACATGATGAAGGCGCTGCCATGCTTGGAGGCGTCTCAGGTCATGCCGGTCTGTTTGCCACAGGCAATGACCTGATGAAGCTTATTGAGATGTATCGAAGGGGCGGTGAATACGGCGGTGTGAGAATACTCAGTCCCGGGGTTCTGAAAGAATATACCAGGGTTCAGTTTCCGGAGAATGATAACAAGCGGGGACTGGGTTTTGACAAGCCGATGTTGCCAAATGATACGATACCGCCTGAGGAGATCTACCCGTGCCCTTCAGCGTCTCCGTCAAGCTTTGGTCATTCGGGCTATACCGGGACGTTTGTATGGATCGACCCTGAAGCGGAACTCTCTTATGTTTTCCTCAGTAACCGGGTTTATCCGACGCGCAATAACAATAAAATTTCTGATTTGTTGATCCGTGGCAAGATACTGCAGGCCGCATATGATTCTATCCTCGACAGGAAATAGTATTGATGACATTCGAAATAATGTAAAGCCGCGCAATTTGCAAAAGCGGCTCTACGAGCTTTTTTGTGCCCAGAACAAGACTCGAACTTGCACACCGTAACCGGCACCAGCCCCTCAAGCTGGCGTGTCTACCAATTTCACCATCTGGGCCTTTTTCAAGATAAAAGATAAAAGTAAAAAGATAAAAGTACTGCCTGCAGAAAATTCCTTTTGTCTTGTGACTTTTGTCTTTTGTCTTTTCTTATTGTCCTGGTGCCCAGAACAGGACTCGAACCTGCACATCATTGCTGACACTAGTCCCTGAAACTAGCGCGTCTACCAATTTCGCCATCTGGGCTATTCTTCAAGATAAAAGATAAAAGTAAAAAGATAAAAGTACTAACTGGTATTAATTATCACTTTTGTCTTGTGCCTTTTGTCTTTTGTCTTTATATAGCGGGTGCAAAAATAAAGATTTTTTTTAACAATAACCCTCTTTGGAGAAAAGAGAGAAAATAATTAATCATGAGCATCACTTTTATATATATTTGAACCCGGCGAATAAGGATTTGCCGCATAATGATGACGTTGACAGAAGATGAAAGTATATAAATTCGGGGGTACTTCAGTCGGAACAGCTGAGCGTTTCAGGGCACTGATTCCACTGATAAACGACAGTACAAACAAGATCGTTGTACTGTCTGCCATGGCTGGCACCACCAATGCGCTTGCAGAGATGTCAGCGCTTTTTTCAGACGGAAAAAAGGATGAAGCAAAGAAAAAGTGTGAAGCCATGCGGAAACAGTATCATGCAGTTGCTGATGCCCTCTTCGCTTCAGAAACATGGTCTTTAAAGGCACGTGATCTTGCTGATGAACATTTCTATTACATCGAAAGTCTTTTTTCCAGGGAATACAGCAGGCACAATGAGAAACGAATTCTGGCGCGCGGAGAGCTTATTTCAACCGCTTTCCTTTACTTTCTTCTTTCAGAGATCGGCATCCCTTCCGTGCTTGTGCCGGCACTGAACTTCATGCGCATAGATAAGGACGGTGAGCCTGATTATTTTTATATCCGCGAGAACCTTAAACGGGAGATTGGCAGCAGTAAATGACGAGAAGATCATCATTACCCAGGGCTACATCTGCAGGAACGTGTTCGGTGAGACGGATAACCTGCGCAGGGGCGGCAGTGACTTCAGCGCCACAATTATAGGCGCAGCCCTCGGGGCGGATGAAGTCCAGATCTGGACAGACATCAACGGCCTCCATAACAATGACCCCAGGTACGTTGAAAATACCCGTGTCATCAGGAGCCTGTCCTTTGATGAGGCAGCTGAGCTTGCATACTTCGGCGCCAAGATACTCCACCCCTCCAGCGTCAATCCGGCCAGGATGAAAAATATTCCTGTCAGACTTAAAAACACCATGCAGCCATCTGATGAGGGAACACTTATCACATCGGTATCGACGTTTGAAGACTACAAGGCTGTGGCGGCAAAAGATGGCATCATCGTGCTGAGGGTACGCTCTGACCGTATGCTGATGGCCTATGGTTTCATGAGAAAGATCTTTGAGGTTTTCGAAGCCTTCAAAACTCCGATTGACATGATAACCACCTCTGAAGTATCCGTCTCCCTTACTGTTGACGATGCGACCTACCTTGATGATATTGTGAAAACTCTGAGCTCAATCGGAGTGGTGGAGGTTGAAAAAGAGCAGACCATTATCTGTGTAGTCGGTGATTTCCGTCCTGGCAGGGTTGGTTCCGCACCTGAAATATTTCGAGGCACTGAATGAAATCCCGGTAAAGATGATATCTTACGGAGGCAGCGAAAACAGTGTATCAATACTCATAAACACAACCGACAAGACCACAGCACTGCGGTCGCTGAGTTCAAAACTATTCCCTGAAGCATGATATTTACAGAAGAAATTATCGGGCGACTGAAGGCTCACGGCACTCCATTTTATTACTATGATACGGATGTGTTGCGGGAGACGCTCACAGTCGCTTCGAAGGAAGCAGCCGACAGGGGGTTTAAGGTGCACTATGCAGTTAAGGCCAATTTCAATCCCGTAATCATGAAAACCATTGCAGAGTTCGGTTTCGGGGCTGACTGCGTCAGCGGAAATGAAATTGAGCATGCTGTAAACTGCGGCTTCCCGGCCGCCGCTACTGTATTTGCAGGAGTAGGCAAGAGCGATCATGAGATAGAGACAGGACTTAAACTCGGTATTAAATGCTTCAACTGCGAATCCCCGGAAGAGCTGAAAGTCATAAACGAAATAGCCGGCCGGATGGGCATTAATGCCAGGGTGGCGCTGCGCATCAATCCGAATGTAGAAGCACATACGTTATGGTATATTACTACCGGGACTGATGAGAATAAATTCGGCATCAGGATTACTGAGCTGGATAAGGTGACATCGCTCCTGCCGCATTTAAAGAATGTTTCATTCAGCGGCATTCATTTTCATATAGGATCTCAGATCACTGACCTGCATGTTTACCGGAGTCTCTGTTCAAGAGTGAACGAGCTATATTATTGGTTTACTGACAGGGGGCTTGAACCGGCTGACATCAACGTGGGCGGGGGACTGGGAATAAACTATTCAGAGCCGGACCAGCTGCCTGCATTTGCTGATTACTTCAATATCTTCCGCGACCATCTCGATAAAAAGATACGAAGCACCATCTCTTTTGAGCTGGGACGCTCGCTGACAGCCGGATGCGGTTCGCTAATCTCAAGGGTTTTATTTGTCAAGGAGGGTGCAGCTGAGACATTCGTGATTCTTGATGCAGGTATGACTGACCTGCTGAGGCCTGCACTGTACCATGCGTATCATCGGATTGATAATCTGACCTCATCGCTGCCGGGGAAAAAGTATACTGTTGCGGGCCCTATCTGCGAGACAGCTGATACTTTTGCCAGGTTTATTGAGCTCCCGGAGACACGTCGTGGTGACCTTATAGCAATACGTTCTGCCGGAGCCTACGGCGAGGTTATGGCTTCAAGATACAACCTGCGGACACTGCCACCGTCGGTATTCTCAGACAACCTGTAGACTTGTAATTTGCGATTTGCGAATTGCGATTTGCGATTAATACCTTTTAAATCGACAATCGCACATCGACAATCGCAAATTTGTTATTATTTTTTCTTTTTCATTCTGCTCCTTACAGGATCAGAGAAAAAGAGCATTACCAGACCAAATATCAAAGTACAGATGCCTGATATCAGGTTGACATTCACGCCCAGCGAAGTTGCATACATGGTATGATTGCCAATCGTGACCAGACCATAAATGGTCAGAATCACCCCGAATATTGAAAACATCAGTCCTAATGGAAACCTTATATCTATCATGTTATCAATATTTTAAGTTACCAGAACAATATTGTGAGAGCAAAAAACATAACACCAACGATCACAGCAAGGAACCATGGCCTCTTGTACCACAGTACGCCGCTGTCGTCGAGCCTGGGGGTCATTGAATAGACCAGGCCATTGAGTTCTTCATCGGTCTTGGTGCGCTTTGCAAGAAGCGATAAAATCACGGTCAGTAATAATGCAGCTGAGAACGCATAAATTGCTGTCCAGAAATTCTGAGCCATCTCAACAGGATATGTAATCAGCGGTGCGATCCAGCCCCCTTTGATGAGTGTGGTAGCTCCCTCTGGTACACTTAGTCCGTGATGCAGCAGCGCAATGAGGAAACCCGCGAGCAGACCCGTAAAGGCTGCATTTCCCGTAGACCGTTTCCAGAACATCCCCAGCAGGATCACTGCAAAGAGAGGCGCGTTGATCATCGAAAAAATCGCCTGAAGGAAGTCCATGATGTTTCCGAACTTGCTCGCTATGAAAGCTGCAGCGATGCTGGCCAGCACGCCCATGATAGTAGCTACCCTCCCGACTTTCAGATAATGTTTGTCATCAGCCTCTTTATTGCCAGTTGTGGGCCTGATATAACTCTGGTAAATATCGTAAGTCCAGACAGTGTTAAAAGCAGATACGTTACCCGCCATACCTGACATGAACGATGCGAGGAGGGCAGTAACTCCAAGCCCCAGCACACCTGCCGGCAGGTACTGTTTCAGGAGCATTATTATTGTATAATCATATATAGGCTGGCCGGCGTCATTCAGCGGCAGGGCAAATCCTTTCGCCGGATCATTAAGCAGAACAAGTGCTGCAACACCGGGGAGGATTATAAGGAACGGTATGAACATCTTTGGTATGGCTCCGATGAGGGGCACCTTACGCGCCGCAGTCATTGATTCGGCAGCCATGGCACGCTGCACGATCAGAAAGTTCGTGCACCAGTAGCCGAAAGCGAGAACAAATCCAAGTCCTGCGAAAATACCATACCATGCAACCCCGAACGGATTATCGGAGGCGCTGCCTGTGTATTTCCAATGTGTTGTCCAGGTGTCCGGAGCATATCCCTTTGCCTCAACAATTGGTGCCAGGCTTGCCTGCATTCCGTTCCACCCGCCTACATCTTTCATAACAAGAATTGCCATAGGCAGGAGGCCGAGGATGATGATGAAGAACTGCAGCACTTCATTATAAATAGCCGATGACAGACCGCCAAGATATGTATAGGCAAGCACTATAGCCGCCGATGCAAGCAGAGAGACAAGGAAATTCCACCCAAGCACATTCTCAAGCAGGATTGCGAGCGCATACATGGCAATGCCTGAAGCGAGGATAGTCATTATTGCAAACAGGATGGCATTGAGACCCCGGGTCTTCTCATTGAAGCGCAGTTTCAGATATTCAGGCACTGACCTGGCTTTGGAACCATAATAAAAACGCATCATGAAAAGAGCCAGGAATACCATGGCCGGTATTGCACCTATCAGGTAAAAATGAGTGGTGTGCATACCGTACTTCAACCCGGATCCGGTCATACCCATCACCTCCAATGCCCCCAGGTTGGTGGAGATGAACGCGAGACCGGCTACCCATGCCGGGATGGATCTGCCAGCCTCGAGAAAGGCTGAGGCATTCTTCATGTACTTTTTCAGGGCCCATCCGATACCCAGTACAAAAACGAAATAGACCCCCATGATCAGGTAGTCTATTCCTCCAAGTGCAAATTTTGTATCCAAGTGATTCTTTCGATTAGGTTCGTGAATACACAAACTTAACGAATTTAATCACATCCGTAATCGCTGATCTGATTTTTATAATCCGGCAGAATTACTTCTTTACAGAGGTGGCAGCTGACCTGCTTTTTAAAGGCAGGAGAAGTTTCCTGTCACGGGCGGCAGTACCCTTTGTTCCGGTATAATCAACCCAGGCGATAAACTGATTAAGCTCATTCTTTAAAAGCTGGTCTGTCCTGATAAAACCGACATCTTCATTCCTGAGAGTGTAATTATTATGAGTTGCATGCCAGACATCAATATAGTAGACATAGGGTCCCAGATCGGTGAATATCACCTTGCCTGCCGAGTTGGTAAACCCTTCGACAATAGCGTTGGTCTCATTGTCCCAGTCAGCCTCGGTAGGATAAAGTATCACGCTTGCACCCTGCACGGGGTACTGGTCATACCACTCAAGCACCTCGACTTCGAGCATCGTGGGCGAAACGATCTCAATGTCAGCGTATGCTTTGTCGACGTTGCCCGAAGAAGAGATAAGCACTTAAGACCACGGTGAAGGTACCTGATGCAGAATATGAATGGGCAACATTGACTGCATCTGACCAGGTGCCGTCACCAAAGTCCCATTCAAAATCGCTGGCATTGTCCGAACCGTTGGTAAAGAAGATTTCCTCACCTATCTCAGCCGAGATCTTATCTGTGTAGAAATAAGCTTCAGGATGTATGTCACATGAGCTGAGCATTATCGCTGTTACTGCCGTTAAAAAAATCATTCTTTTCATGACTGCCGTATATTAGTGCTGTTATATCAAATCCAAAATCTGTGCCATTACATTCCGGTAAGATCTGATGATAATACTGTGCATTCAAAATGGTGAACATTAGCGTGTAAAAAATCGTTATCTTTGCAAACTAATTTTAATTGATATTTAATGATCAGGATCACATTCCCGGACGGCTCTGTCAGGGAGTATCAGAAGGGTACCAGCAGCTATGACGTAGCGGTGTCTGTCAGTCCGCGGCTGGCAGCTGATGTTTATGCAGCAACAGTTAACGGTGAGCTGCGGGATCTCTCCCGCCCTATTGACACTGACGCAACACTGAAACTGCACAAATGGGATGACCCTGAGGCAAAGCATGCCTTCTGGCACTCGTCGGCCCATCTGATGGCTGAAGCTCTTGAGTCGCTGTATCCGGGCATGAAATTCGGTATCGGACCGGCAGTAGAGAACGGATTCTATTATGATGTCGACCCGGGTGGAGGCAAAGTCATTACTGACGCAGACCTCCCGGTCATTGAAGACCGGATGAAAGAGCTTGCGGCAAAGAACAACCCCATCATACGTACCGAGGTCAGCAAGAAAGAGGCCCTGGAAATCTTTACGAAAAAGGGAGATGAATACAAGACCGAGCTCATCTCGGAGCTTGAAGACGGAACAATCACCCTGTACCGTCAGGGTAACTTCACCGATCTATGCCGCGGACCCCATCTGCCTGATACATCATCTATAAAAGCCATCCGTGTGCTAAGCCTGGCCGGCGCATACTGGAGAGGAGACGAGAAGCGCAAAATGATGACACGCATCTACGGAATAACCTTCCCGAAGCAGAAGATGCTTGATGAGTACATGGTCATGATCGAGGAAGCCCGTAAACGTGATCACCGGCGTATCGGAAAAGAGCTTGAACTTTTTGCCTTTTCCCCAAGGGTGGGGATGGGTCTGCCTCTGTGGCTTCCCAAGGGAGCCGACATGAAACAGAGGCTCATTGATTTTATGACAAAGGTGCTCAGGGAAAGAGGTTATGTGATGGTCTCCACACCGCACATCGGCAATGTTGATCTTTACAAGACCTCCGGTCATTACGAGAAATACGGAGCTGATTCGTTCAGGCCGATAACCACGCCGCAGGAGGGTGAAGTCTTCATGCTCAAACCCATGAACTGCCCGCATCACTGTGAGATATACAACGCCACACAGCACTCATACAGGGACCTGCCGCTGAGGATGGCCGAGTTCGGAACAGTCTACCGTTATGAACAGAGCGGTGAGCTCCACGGACTCACAAGAGTGCGCAGCTTCACACAGGATGACGCCCACCACTATTGCCGTCCCGATCAGCTCAAGGAGGAATTTAAAAGCATCATTGACCTTGTGCAGTATATCTTTAAGATAGCAGGTTTCAACGAGTTTACAGCGCAGATTTCACTTCGGGACCCCTCCGACAAGCAAAAATACATAGGGTCAGATGAGAACTGGGACAAGGCTGAGAAGGCCATTATAGAAGCTGCCGGTGAGAAGAACCTTACCACCTCCATCGCCATAGGCGAGGCTGCCTTCTACGGACCCAAGCTCGATTTCATGGTCAGGGACGCCATTGGACGCAGATGGCAGCTTGGCACCATTCAGGTTGACTACAACCTGCCCGAGAGGTTTGAACTGTCATATACGGGCAGTGACAACCAGAAGCATCAGCCGGTAATGATACACAGAGCTATATTTGGTTCCATGGAGCGGTTCATTGCCGTACTCATAGAAAATACCGCCGGTAAATTTCCTGTATGGCTTACACCCGACCAGGTAGTTATACTGCCGATCAGCGAAAAATTCAATGATTATGCAAAAACTATTTTGAATATCCTTAATAATTCCGATATTCGCACCCTGATTGACGACAGGAGCGAAAAGATAGGTAAGAAGATAAGGGATAATGAGTTAAAGAGGATTCCCTACCTTCTGGTGATAGGTGAAAAAGAGGTTGAGAGCGGGACTGTCTCCGTCAGAAGGCAGGGTGAAGGCGATAAGGGAGTTATGAAACCTGATGAGTTCATCAGCCTGATCAGGAATGAGATTTCGAAAGAAATTGATGTTTAAAGGATTGAATTAAAGCATATTATTAACTTAACTGGAGGACAAAATCATAGCAGGACCAATCTTTTCCAGGCCCAGGCCGGGAAGAAAACCGGAACCGGAACACCGGATTAACAACAGGATCACAGCCAGAACTGTAAGGGTTGTGGGTGAAAACATCGAGCCGAAGGTAATGGACATCAGGGATGCCCTCGACCTGGCTGATGAAATGGAACTTGATCTTGTTGAGATATCTCCCAACGCAGAACCGCCGGTCTGTAAAATCGTTGATTATCAGAAGTTTCTTTATCAGCAGAAAAAGAAACAGAAGGAGATTAAAGCTAATGCAGCGAAAATAGTTGTGAAAGAGATACGTTTCGGACCGAACACTGACGATCACGATTACAACTTTAAACTGAAGCACGCAATTAATTTCCTGGAAGAGGGAGCAAAGGTCAGAGCATACGTATTCTTCAAGGGAAGATCAATTCTCTTCAAGGAACAGGGCGAAAAACTGCTTGCAAGGTTTGTCACTGATCTGGATGATTACGGAAAGGTAGACCAGACACCGAGACTGGAAGGAAAAAGGATGATCATTATCCTTTCTCCGAAGAAAAAGAAATAGAATTTTTTATACATATATATTTACAACATGCCAAAAATTAAAACAAATCCGGGTGCAAAGAAGAGATTTACTTTGACCGGTACAGGTAAGATCAAGCGTAAGCATGCTTTTAAAAGCCACATCCTTACCAAGAAGTCGACCAAGCGTAAGAGGAATCTTACATACGACGGAATGGTAGATAAGGCTGACCAGAAGAATGTCAAACTTATGCTCGGGTTAAAATAGTATTAACCACCTGACAGCGTAATAATCAACAAGAATTATTAACCTGGATGTGAAGCATAAAAGACCTTAACGGCGCTTACATCCGAAAAAGAGAAAAGAAAATGCCAAGATCAACAAACGCACCCGCATCCAAGGCGAGGAGAAAAAAGATTTTCAAACAGACCAAGGGGTACTTTGGCAACAACGCTAATGTTTACAGTGTTGCCAAGAATGTCCTTGAGAAAGGTCTGGCCTATGCCTACCGTGACCGCAAAGACAAGAAAGGACAGTTCAGGGCGCTGTGGATCCAGAGGATCAACGCAGGCGTACGCCTTTACGGTATGAGCTATTCAGAATTCATCGGCGGCCTTGACAAAAAGGGCATAACCCTCAATCGAAAGACCCTGGCCGACCTGGCAATGAACCACCCGGAAGCCTTCAAGGCGATAGTGGATAAGGTAAAAGAATAAAAAAAGCGGTGTAAATACCGAGCACCGACTTTTTTTACGATCTGTCGATTTGCGATTTGCGATTAAGAATCTCATAAAATCGACAATCTCACATCGACAATCGGAAATTATCTTGCTGATTTGAAAAACCTTCTGAACCTGATCTTTTTAAGACCGGATGCCTCCTTGTCAATCGACAGCCAGACAATCACCGGACGGCCGATGATATGATCCTCGGGAACAAACCCCCAGTAACGTGAGTCGGCAGAGTCGTGCCTGTTATCACCCATCATCCAGTAATAGTCCATCTTAAAAGTGTAGCTGTCTGCAGGCTTGCCGTTGATATAGATCAGGCTGTCTGTTATCTTCAACTCATTCTCCTCATATATCTGAATGATCTGTGAGTAGAGGCAAATGTTGGATGGGTCAATTTTGACCGTGGCTCCTTTTGAGGGCAGCCAGAGTGGTCCGAAGTTATCCTCATTCCATCTGAACCCCGGGTCATGAGGGAAGATGTAAGGGGCGTACTCCCCTGCCCTCTTGATATCCATTTCAATACCCGTCACATTGGTAAAGCCTGAAATCAGCTTTGCATTGCCCTTAGTAAGCGGAAGCCTGTAGACGGTTCCTGAGAGCATGAGCGACTGGTCTGATTTTGATACTCCCATTCTCTCGAATGCCTTCGGATTGATGCGTGTGCCGTTTGTGCGCACGTAATAAGATGTCTGTTGTGTCCCGTTATCAGGCACCTCGACGTTATTCACATACAGTATCCCGCTCTTTATTGTTATTGTATCACCGGGGATTCCCACGCAGCGCTTAACATAGTTATCACGACGGTCAACAGGCCTGTAGACTAACCGTATTCTCACTCCGTACAAGCTGCCTTGCAACAGAAGTATACTCCTCCCTGGTCTTTAGTTTCCTGTTTGCCCTTATATCGTCTACTGTCAACAACTCGGCACGTTCCCTGACAATCTCATAATAGCTTACCGTCGTATTTTCAAGACATACCGTATCACCTGCCGGAAAATTAAATACCACAACATCGTTGTTCTTCACATGGCCGAAGCCGGCAAGCCTCTTGTATTTGAGGTGGATCAGGTCTGACCATGACTTGCCTCGCCTGTTCGAGAAAGGCATCGTATTTTGTGTAAACGGAAAAGCAATTGGGGTGTTAGGCATTCGCGGTCCGTATGCCACCTTGCTTACAGCCAGATGATCGCCCACAAGGAGTGATTTCTCCATTGATGGTGTGGGGATGCGATAATTCTGGAACAGGAATATGTTGATAAGGGTGACAGCTATTACTGCAAATATCAGGGCATCAAGCCATTCTATGACGACATTATTCTTGCCGGAGCGCTTTTTCCAGAAAGACCAGTTGACCAGTTTGCTTACATAGACATCATAAACCACGGGCAGCCCGAAGAGCCACCAGAAATTACCCATCCAGATAACCCAGAGGATGAATAAAACTGCTGCAATGCCAAATCTTATGTATTTGCTCCGAAAAATCTCCTTCATCTTTTTTCTATTTCGCTGCAAATCTAACTATAATTAAATACTTAAAACATCAGCCATTGTAAAAACCCCTTTCCGGGTTGAGATGTACTCTGCAGCCAGAATAGCTCCTGCAGCAAACCCCTTGCGGTTCAGAGCCTCGTGATTGAGAGTAATTATATCGGCTTCTGATTTCCATGTAATCGTATGCGTTCCGGGAACTGTACCTTCTCTCCCCGAGGTCACGGCTATTTTTTTCAGATCGGCAGGGTCGACAGCTTTTCGCCATCCGTCATAACCGCTGTGCCGGCCTATGATATCACCTGCAAGGGTAATGGCTGTGCCGCTTGGAGCATCAAGCTTCTGCAGATGGTGTATCTCCCCGACAGATACACGGTAATCAGGAAGCAGGTTCATTATTCGCGCCAGCTCCGCATTAAGCCTGAAGAGAATGTTGACCCCTATGCTGTAATTTGATGAATGGATGAAGGAACCGTTTTTCTCAGCACAGAGACGAACTACCTCGTCATATCTTGTCAGCCAGCCCGTAGAGCCGGAGACCACCGGTACTCCTAACGATAAGTGCACTGATGATGGTTTCCGCGGCTGCCCCTGGTCCTGTAAACTCGATGGCTACCTCACACTCAGCCGCCGTATGGCTGTTGAAATCCCCCGCATTATGAATATCAGTCTTTACCGCTATTGTATGACCACCTGAGGCAGCTGCCAGCTCAATCTCCCGCCCCATGCGGCCGTATCCAAGCAGGGCTATTCTCATTTACAGGGCTGGTTCCAGTTTTATTTTGGCGGTCTTATCAATATCTTTTACGTAAAACCGTGAACCTGCAAAAAATAGTAAGGCTCCAAGTAAAAGCATAAAAGGAAGCAGGGCCAGGGCCGTTTTGATAGTGTACAAGTCATAAAGCTTGCCTATCACCAGCGGGGCAGTGGAGGCCCCGAGAAGGTTCTGAACCACGACGGCAATAGCGTACGACATTGCTCTCAGTCCCGGATGTATTACATCCTGTGTTACAGCAGCGGCTCCCGGGAGAAAGGCAGTGACTGTCACTCCCATCAGCAGAAAGAATACGTATTGCAAAGTGCCTTTTGTCAGCCATAGGGCACACAGGAGAAAGACCGCAGCCAGCACAGAAGTGATGGCAGGAAAATACAGGCGGGCCCTGATGTTCTTCTTTCTCCAGCGGTCGGTGATAATGCCACCGGCAGGTGCTCCGATGATTGCCAGTACCATTACTGCACTGGCCATAGACCCTGCCTTCTCAACAGAAATACCACGGGTGACAGTGAAATAGGTTGAAAGCCAAGTAATGAGGGAGGTGGTGACAAAGACCACAGCGGCAAAGCCAAAGTAGGTGAATAACAGCGAAGGTCTGGAGAGGAATTCGCGGGTGATATCCTTCGGCTTCATCTTCGTCTTGTTATTATTACTGTCGGTAAGGGAGAGGTCAACTGTCTTGTAGTCCTTTATAAAGAAAAAGAGAATAGCCACAATAAGTCCCGGCAGAGCCACTATTCCGAAGGCATGCTTCCATCCCAGCCTGGTGGCTATTATGCCACCCGCAAGTACCCCAATGGCAGTCCCGAGAGGGATTGAAGCATTCCACAGGCCCATCATCTTTGACCGCTTATCTTCAGGATAAAGGCCTGATATAACCGCGCTGCCACCGGGTGCGTACCCGGCCTCGCCAACACCAATGAGCGCCCTGGTTAACAGAAGTTGTGCGAAATTGCCCGTCAGGGCGCACAGAGCCGTGGCAAGGCTCCATAAAACCGCCATAATGCCGATCGTTTTGGTCCGGTTCCACCGGTCGATAAGGATCGAAACGGGGAAGGTGAGAAGGACTATTGCCCAATAAACGGCCGATACAAGAAGTCCGCTCTGTGTATGTGTTATCCCAAGGGCCGCTTCAATATGAACAAACATTGATGTGACGATCATCCTGTCTATATAGTCAAACATATAGAGCAGGAAGAGCAGCACAAATATGTAATTGGTGTAACCTTTAGGGAAAAGATACCCTGGAGGGATAATCTTGTTTTTCATGGTTTCAGTTATTGGAGTTTAACTTCACAGGTTAACAGGGAACTAAAGTAATGTCATTTTTCACATTCTATACCTGCAATCGGAAATTTAGTGACATCTCATAAAAAGATCAGATAAGGGAGGTCAGTATCGACATAGCCTCATTCCGGTCATTGCCGCAGAAATCCGGTTCAGCCCTGAATGCTGAGCAGACCTCAGGTCGGTCAGGATTGCCCCACAGATCGCACCTGTAATCAGGGGTGAGATGCAAGCACCTCACCCCTGCAGGTTTACCATCCGGCATACCCGGAACAGGTGATGATATCGAGGGAGCAATGCAACATGCTCCGCAACCGCTTCTGCACTCCATTGCTCTCAACCCGGCATATTATACCCTGTCATATAAAGGCAGGGTTATTAAATATCAGAAGATTTATTAAATGGCCTTATCCTCGACTTTAGCGCCAACGACATTTTTCTTTACCGATGTGATACCGTTTTCGCAGGTGCTCTGTGAATTCGTACATTTCACTTGAACCTATTACCTGTCCGTTTGTGGCTTTGAGGTTAAAATGAAATTTACCGTTCTTTGCTACCTTCGGTTCAAACCTCTTGACATCAGCTGCATTTTTCATTACTGACTTGACACCGTTCAGGCATGATGGCTTTGATGCATAACCTTCACTTGTAAGGATTATTTCACCATTGCCGGCAAGCAGGTTGAACTGGAATTCACCGTTCTTTCTCTTCGAGATTACAAATTTTCCCATGTGCTCTGATTTTAATAAAGATTAATTTGACTTTAATACTCTCAAAAATACAAAAAAAACTTTATTAGATTTACCGATTGAGTTTTTTATGCGGATAGATATAATTACAGTATTGCCCGAGCTTCTGAGAAGCCCTTTTGACGAATCAATAATCAAAAGAGCAAGAGCAAAAGGTGTGGCTGAGATCAACATCATTAACCTGCGCGATTATTCAACTGACAGACACAGGAACGTTGATGACTACCCCTTTGGAGGTGGCGCCGGAATGGTAATGATGATCGAGCCTGTTTACAACTGCATCACTCAGCTGTCAGCCCAGCGTGACTATGATGAGGTTATTTACACCTCACCCGACGGTATCCCTTTCAGCCAGCATATTGCAAATGAGCTTTCGATGAAAAGAAATATCATCATTCTGGCGGGGCATTACAAGGGTGTCGATCAGCGCATCAGGGATCATCTTGTCACCATGGAAATATCTATTGGTGATTATGTCCTTTCAGGCGGGGAGCTGCCGGCAGCAGTGATAACCGATGCCATTGTGAGGCTTCTTCCCGGGGCAATTTCAGATTCTGAGTCCGCACTGTCAGACTCCTTCCAGGATAATCTAATTGCCCCTCCTGTATACACCAGGCCGGCTGACTTCATGGGCTGGAAGGTGCCGGATATTCTGATTGGCGGCAACACTCCTGAAATAGAAAAATGGCGTTTCGAACAATCGCTCCGCAGCACAGAAAAAAAGAGACCTGACCTACTTAAGGGAGAATCATGATCCTTTAGTTTCTTTTTGTCGAAAAAGGTTCGTAAAATTGCCTTCCCTTAAAAGACATAATAACATAATAATATCACGTATGAAACCTCATGATTATATTGAGAGAGAAGAAAAGTTCGGAGCCCATAATTACCACCCGCTTCCGGTTGTTCTTGAAAGAGGCCTGGGGCCGTTTGTATGGGATGTGGAGGGAAAGCGCTACTATGATTTTCTTTCGGCATATTCGGCCGTGAACCAGGGACATTGTCATCCAAAGATTACCGCTGCCCTGATTGAACAGGCTCAGAAACTAACCCTTACTTCACGGGCATTTTTCAATTCAGTTCTTGGTGAGTACGAAGAATATGTTACAAAGTACTTCGGGTATGACAAGGTGCTGCCTATGAACACCGGGGCCGAAGCTGACGAGACTGCACTGAAGCTGTGCCGCAAATGGGCTTATCTTGTTAAGGGTATTAAGGAGAACCGGGCCAAGATCATTGTCTGTGAAGGTAACTTTCACGGACGCACCATAACCGTTGTCTCCATGTCTACAGACCCTGATGCAAGGAAGGATTACGGCCCGTTCACACCGGGATTTATTACGATCCCCTACAATGACCTTCATGCTCTTGGAGAGGCTCTGAATGATCCTGATGTCGCCGGTTTCCTTGTTGAGCCTATACAGGGTGAAGCCGGTGTCTTCGTGCCTGATGAAGGATATATCAAAAAGGCCTTACGACCTCTGCAGGAAGAAAAATGTTCTCTTTATTGCCGATGAGGTGCAGACAGGTATTGCCCGGACCGGTAAGCTGCTGGCCTGCGACCACGAGGGAGTCAGGCCGGATATCCTGATACTCGGCAAGGCACTGTCAGGCGGTGCGATGCCTGTCTCTGCGGTACTGGCAGATGACAGTATCATGCTTACCATTAAACCCGGCGAACACGGATCGACCTTCGGCGGCAATGCGCTGGCAGGCAAAGTCGCAATGGCAGCGCTCGAGGTGATCAGGGAAGAGAAACTGGCTGAGAAAGCTGAGTATCTCGGAAAGATATTCCGCGAAGAAATGAGGGCAACTAAGTCGGATATGATCGAGCTTGTAAGGGGCAAAGGCCTCCTCAATGCCATCGTCATAAGGCCGAAGAACGGGAAGGAAGCATGGGATGTATGCCTGGCAATGATGGAGCTTGGCGTGCTGGCCAAGCCCACCCACGGACATATAATCAGGTTTGCACCTCCGCTTGTCATAACGGAAGATCAGCTCCGCGATGCCATTTCAATTATTAAAAAGGCTATTAACCAGTTTGAGTAAATCCAGTATGAGATATATCTTAATTGCAAGTGCAGCCATTACGCTTCTTCTTTCTTCATGTGCAGGCACACGCAACAGCTCAAAAATCACTTCTGATGAGTTGGTGGATATCACTTCTCGCCTGACTGATGACGATTTTGCAGGAAGAGGAACAGGCACAGGCAACGATACGCTGGCTGCAGCCTATATTATGAGGGAGTTCAGAAAAGCAAACCTGGACCCTTTTACCGGTGACGGCCTGCAACGGTTCAGCGTAAATGTGTCTGTTGAGGCCGGTAAAGCGAACAGGCTTATGATAAACGGACAAGCACTGGTTCCCGGGACCGACTTCGTTCCGCTTGCCCTGACGGCCAACAGCGCTCTCAATGCAGAGGTAGCCTTCTGCGGTTACGGCTTCATGGCAGCAAACGATTCAATGCAATGGAATGATTACCAGGGCTTGGATCTCAATGGCAAATGGGTACTTATGTTACGGGGATACCCTGAATCCAATGCTTCCGCTTCAGCCTACAGCACCCTGTCGTCTGACCGGATGAAAGTCATGTCAGCAAGGGAAAACGGAGCCGCCGGTGTGCTGCTCGTTTCCGGTGAGGAATGGGACGCAGCCGATAATCTTGACAAGCCGGCGCGAAGTGAAAGCAGCGCAGGAATTCCGGTGATGCATATTAAAAGAGCTGTCGCCGATACCATCCTGAAGACTTCCGGAAAAAGTCTGAAAGAGCTTGAAAAGACAGCCAACACCAGTCTCAGGCCTGGCAGTTTCATGACTGCCTCAACGGCCGACGGTGAGGCTGAGGTGGTGGCCAAGGATGCCGGCACTGCCAATGTGGTGATGGTCATTGAAGGTGCAAAACTGAAAGATGAATATGTAATTGTCGGCGCTCATTTTGATCACCTCGGCATGGGTGGACCAGGTTCATCAAGCAGGATACAGGATACCGTAGCCATACATTCCGGTGCTGATGACAATGCCTCAGGTGTGGCCCTGATGATAGAGCTTGCCGAGAAGCTTGCTTCAGACAAGGGGAAACATGCACGAAGCATTATGTTTGTCGCTTTCACAGGCGAGGAGATGGGATTGCTCGGATCGAAGTACTTTGTTGAAAATATGGGTATCAGCCCATCGGCTGTCAACCTGATGGTGAACCTCGATATGGTGGGGAGGATGAAAGAGGGGAACGGAGTGCAGGTGGGCGGTGTTGGCACTGCAGCAGGACTGCGTGACACGGTGCTTTCATTTAACGACACAACCTTGCTCAGCCTGAGCTTCACGGATGAGGGATACGGTCCGTCGGATCATTCTTCATTCTACGGAAAGAATATTCCTGTTCTTTTTATCACCACCGGTCCGCATTTTGACTACCACACCCCTTTCGACACTTTTGATAAGCTGAACTATGCAGGTATGGTCAGGATAGGCAACCTCATGTACGAGATTGTAACCGCTGCAGCCAATGACACTGCGAGACTGGCTTTCAGGGAAGCAGGACCGATGGCCCCGGCCCAGGGTATGGGAAGACGCCGTGGAGTAACGCTCGGAATAATGCCTGACTTTGCAGGAAATGTAAAAAACGGACTCAGAGCTGACTTTGTCACACCCGGCAAGCCCGCTGCAATAGGTGGAATGGTGAAAGGAGATGTCATCGTGGCTATTGATAATAAACCTGTGAACAATATCGAAGATTATATGTTCAGACTAAGCCAGCTCAAGCCGGGACAGATGGTCACTGTAGAGGTGATGCGCAACGGTAAACGCGAGCTCCTGCTTATTCAATTGTAGAACCACAAACCTTTCAGCAGACATGAAAAAGATCCTCCTCTGGGTGATAGCCGCTTTGATAACGGTTGCGGCAGCAATGTATCAGAGAATGACGGGCCCGACATATCCTGAAAGAGTACCGGTGACAATTGAGGGCTCAGAATATGATTTAAGTCTGAAGAGGAGCCAGACGAACACCCACCCTTGCACCATCGGATTGGAGGCCCCGGTTAACATTACCGGGAAGATATTCTACAGGAAATTCCGTACGGAAGAAGAGTGGGTTTCCGTGACCATGAACCATGACGGGAGTCGTCTTGCCGGCGAGCTCCCCTCCCAGCCTGCTGCCGGAAAACTTGAATACTACATCATTCTCACGCCACCCTCAGGCAGTGAAATCGTCATCAGAAAGGATGAACCGGTCGTGATACGGTTCAAGGGCAATGTACCGGCAGCAGTGATGATACCCCATATTCTCATCATGTTCTTTGCCATGCTTTTGTCTAACCTGGCGGGTCTCACGGCGGCCTTTGGCAGGACTGAGCAGAAGAAATACGGAAGGTGGGCGCTGTGGCTGCTGCTTGCCGGCGGAATGATCCTCGGGCCGGTTGTGCAGAAGTATGCCTTCGGCGACCTGTGGACCGGAATACCTTTTGGATGGGATCTTACTGACAATAAGACACTTATTGCAGTTTTCGCCTGGATCCTGGCTGTTGTAATGAACCGCAAAAAGGACCGTCCGGCTTACACCATTGCTGCAGCTATCCTTCTCCTGCTGGTTTATTCCATCCCTCACAGTCTCTTTGGTTCAGAGCTTGACTATGCAACCGGAGCGGTGACACAGGGCTGAAAACTTTTTTTTATCCTCTGACAGCTTTTTTTTACCTTGGATGCAGCATTCGCGCATTACATTCGTCATTGCTATGAATAGTTCAAGTACGTGGGTGCAGCGACTAACATATACAAATCAGATCTTGAAAGAAAGATGGAAAATGTTGAAGCAGCATTCAGGAACATACACCAGGACCTGATCGACGGTTGTCGTGACGGAGACCAGAAGGCTCAGTTCCAGGTTTACAAGCTTTACTACAAGGCTATGTATAACACGAGCCTGCGTATTGTGAACGACAACATGGAAGCTGAAGATGTGATGCAGGAAGCATTCCTCTCAGCATTCGAGAAGATAAACACCTACTCGGGTACCGTCAGCTTCGGCGCATGGCTGAAGAAGATAGTGGTAAACAGATCACTCGACGTCCTGGGGAAGAGAAAAGCGATCTTTGAAGATATTGAAAGTCACACCGGCCTCCGCGACGACAGCAATGAAGATGCTGCTTATCATGAAGATGTGGAAGCTAAGGTTGAGGAAGTGAAGGCAGCGATAGAACGGCTGCCTGAAGGATACCGGGTGATACTCTCTCTCTACCTCATCGAAGGCTATGACCACGATGAGATTGCAGAGATGCTCAACATCTCAAGCAGCACCTCAAGATCACAACTCTCGAGGGCAAAGCAGAAGCTGGTGGGTGAATTAAAAAACAGTAAAAATTATTTATTATGAATACACTGGAAGAGATAATCAAAAAAGGAAGAGGTGAGTTTGACGACAGGGAGCCGTCAGACGGTCATTTCGAGAGGTTCAGTTTTAAGCTGGCAACACGGCTGCATACAGGAAAAGCCAAACGGAGCATTCTTCCGTACCTGCTCAAGGCCGCCGTGGTGACCCTTCTGGTGACCCTCTCATCACTGTGGTCATTTGACCACTTTATCAAGCCGAACCTGAGAAAGACAATGACCCTCAGCCAGGTGTCTCCCGAATATCGCGAGGTTGAGACTTATTACGTCAGTCAGGTTAAATTCATGCAGAATGAGTTCACCATCCATCGATTTAAGTAACCCCGACCAGAAGGAGATGATGATGAAGGAGCTCACAAGTATGGATTCAGTCTATGTAGAACTCCAGAAAGAACTTAAGGCAAACCCGAGCGACCAGCGCATCATTGATGCGATGATCAAACATTACCAGCAAAAAATTGAAGTGATGAGCTATCTACTTGAACAGCTCAGACAGATAAAAGCAGAAACCGAAAATCCAAGCAGCCATGAAAAAGTTACAATTTAACCAGAGGGCAGTCACCTTCGCAGTGTTACTCTGCGCAGTGACCCTTTCAGCCTCGGCAGTAGAGGTAAAGAAAGACTTTCACAGGGAGATGGTACCAACCGATAATACCACTCTCACAGTTATCAATAAGTTTGGATCGGTGGTCACAGAGACCTGGGACCAGAAAAACATCGTCATTGATGTAACCGTCAAGGTTGAGCACTCGTCAGCCGAGAAGGCTAACAAGCTCCTGGATATGATTACTGTAAAATTCACCGAGACAGGCGGCAACCTGACGGCTGAGACAGTATTCAATGATGAGTTCTCCTCAATAAACTGGAAAGGCGGTACCAATACGTTCAGTATCAACTATAACGTCAAAATGCCGGCATACGTCAACCTTGATGTTACAAACAAGTATGGCAATACGGTCGTAGATGAGGTATCAGGCCTGACGAACCTGACAGTCAAATACGGCGATCTGACTGTTCATAAACTGACCAGGGGCAATGTCAAGCCGTTGAACAGCCTGGTGGTAGCCTATGGCAAAGCAACCGTTGATGAGCTTGGATGGGCTGAGATCAACGCACGCTACTGCGGACAGTTCAGTATTGACAGAGCCACCGCCCTGCTGGTTGACAGCAGGTATTCAAAGGTTTCAATAGGTGAGGTAAGCTCTTTGGTGGCTGACGCCAAGTATGACGGTTATAAAGTCACAGCCTCAAACAATGTCATTATCATGGCCGGGTACACCGATATCGGTATTGGAACGGTGAACAAGAAGCTTGAGGTTGAGACAAAATACGGAAATCTTTCGGTTGATAAGATCCCTGCAGGATTTAGCGGGATTAATGTCAAGGCCGGTTACTGCTCAGTGAAGCTTGGTATAGATCCGGCGGCCTGCTACAACCTTAAAGCAAACAGCTCTTATGGAAGCGTAAAAATTGATGATGCCAATTTCTCACCTGACAGGCGTATCGTTGGCAACACCTCCACTGAGCTTGAGGGAAAGGTAGGCAAGTGCAGCAACCCCACGAGTGATGTGACGATTTCTGCTTCTTACGGATCAGTACGGCTTTATTAAACGACGCAGATTATATTAGTAGAAGACGCGGCGCCCAGAGATTGGGCGCGCGTTTCTACGTGTTTTATCTGATTAATTTATCGGGTTCGTCAGAAAAAATATACACCCCCGCAAATCCGTCAGAGGTGCGGTATCCGCGATACATGCCTTCGGTATTAAAAGGCATGGAAATATTGCCGGCCCGGTCAAGGGCAATAACACCTCCGGTGCCTCCTGCCCTCACAAGCTTCTCCTTTATCACCAGCCTTGATGCCGAATCAACTGTCAGTCCCTTGTATTCCATCAGTGCTGAGATATCATGGCCGACGGTAAAACGGATAAAAAACTCTCCGTGACCCGTGGCCGATACTGCACACGTTGCATTGTTGGCGTAGTTCCCTGCGCCTATCACAGGAGTGTCGCCTATCCGGTTGTAGCGTTTGTTGGTCATCCCTCCTGTCGATGTGCCGGCAGCGAGGTCGCCGTTCATGTCCAGTGCAACGCACCCTACTGTTCCGTGCTTCTCGTCCTCAAGAGCTCTCTGCAGGTCCTGATACCGTCTCTCTGTGTAGAAGTATGACGGATCGACGATCTCCAGTCCCTGCCCGGCGGCAAATTCCGAGGCTCCCTTGCCTGAGAGCATCACATGCGGAGATGCATCCATGACCTTCCTTGCTGCGGAGATGGGATTACGTATGTCAGTAACTCCCGCAACAGCGCCTGCCGAGAGGTCGCTGCCGTCCATTATCGCTGCGTCGAGCTCATTAATGCCTTCATGAGTGAACACCGCACCCTTGCCGGCATTGAACATGGGAGAGTCTTCCATAACCCTTATTGTGCGCTCAACGGCATCGAGGGCCGTACCGCCGCGGGCGAGGATAGCGGCGCCGGTATCTGTCACTGCCTTTATCATCCTTCGGTATTCTGCCTCGAGTCTCAGGTGTCATGCGGTCACGGGTAATGACGCCGGCGCCGCCGTGTACCACAATAGCCCACTTCGACCCGCCAACAGGTATCAACAGGTTTATCTCCATGACTGACTTGATAGCCCGGTCAGAGAAAAAGTCAGCTGCAGGAAAGAGCGAAAACCTTCCTGAACCTTGCTCATCTTTACGGTCGATTACCAGCATCTCCTCCTGATCATTCCTGTTAACCAGTTCGCTGAGAGTGAAGGCAGCACGATAGCCGTCGACACCTGCAATGACGGCAATGCCTTTCTGCAGAACCTCAGGCGATGAGCGTATAGTATCCTGACAGGACATCCGACAGCATTATTCCTGTGAAGGGTGTAGTGCCATGGATACCCATCCCGCGACCGTAGAAGACTGTTCTGTAGGTCATTTCACCGCTCTTCTCCGGCAGGCTCAGTGAGACTGTTCCTTTGTTTGCCGTTGACACATATTCTCATGGTCTTGCTGAACATGGGACTCATGTTTTTCTTTATCTCGTATTTGCTGTCGAGCGACCTGACGGTGATGCGCACAGGATTGCTGATATTCCTTGCAGTGATAAGGTCGTTGCCGGCAACCACCCTGGTCTGCTGTGGCAGAGGCCAGAGGTCTTTGCTCTTCGATGGCACAATGCGGGCAACAGATGTGGCAATAAGTATGCGGTGACGATTCACCGGATAATAGATCTCGCCCCATGAAAAAGTTACGCTCTCGCCTGCTTCGTTTGCCACCTCAACATAGAGGTCAATTATAGGAGGAAACTCAGCCTCGTTCTTTTTCTTCAGTACAATTTTGTCAAGGATATCATAAAGGGAGTATCCGTCATAGCGGTATGCTCCAACGAAGCTTACAGCGCCGTCTGTCAGTGTTGTCTCTTTTACCGTTATGCTGTGCAGTGGCAGTTTGTTCAGGTCGATGGTCATCTCCTTCGCCACCTCGCCTGTCACCAGGATTTTTTTGCTTCCCTTCAGGGTGTTTGTCGGAGCATCGTCATAGAAATCGTTTGTCTGTGCGCTGAGTGCGATTGTAATGCACAGTAGCGTCATCATATAGAGTAATTTTTTTTCATGAGATTGTAGCATGTATAAGTTTAATTCATGATTGTCGTGAAGTGATTAAATATCCAATTCGATGATTGTGATGCCGGCGCCGCCGCGCTCAACATGCTCGTCTATTGCACTCTTCACGGCGCCGGTGGATTCCAGGTACTGCCGTATCATGTGCCTCAGGATGCCATTACCCTTGCCGTGCAGTATGCGCAGATGCCTGAACTGTATCACGAGTGCCGTGTCAATGAACTCCTGCACCTTCTGCAAAGCCTCCTCAGTCCGCATTCCCCTGACATCGATCTCTGAGTTGAACTGGTTCCTCCTGGTGTTAAGTGACCAGTCGATCTTCTGCTGCGGGCGGTTCTTTGACATCTCCTTCAGGTATGCGGCAGCATCAACAGGCTCGGTTTTGTCGATATCGACAGTCATCTTCAGGCTGTTGGAGATGATCTGCAGTTTTTTGCCTTTAACTTCTGTCACCTCACCTACCGTGTCAGTGCCGGTGATCTTCACATAGTCCCCCGCTGCCACCTTCCCTGTCTTCTTATTAACCACAGGCTCCGGCGCTGCCTTTTTGCTGATGCGTTTCACTATGCCTGCCGAGCTGCTCTTAAGCGGTGGCGGAGAAGGCAAGGGTACTGCGGGATGCTTCTGCTCTGCCGTCAGATGTTCGCGGAAGGTGTCGAGCTCCTCACGTACCTCCTTCGTCTTCTCCTTCTCTGCCTGCGCCTCGCGTATAGTACGTATAGTGTTCTCTATCATCTTGTTAGTCTCGCGCAGCATCTCTTCCGCCTTATTCTTTGCCTGCCCGATTATTTCCTTCTGCTGTGTCTTTATGCTGCCCAGTTGCGCCTCATATGATGTGATCAGCTCTTCGAGCCTCTTCTCATGATGACGCACGGTCTCACGTTTTCGTTCCCAGTACCGTTTATCGCGTGCTATCTCCCTGAGGTTACGGTCAAAATCGACATTGCCCTCTCCTGCCCTGGCTGCGGCATCATTGAGTATCTCCTGCGGCAGGCCTATCTTCTTTGCTATCTCAAAGGCGAATGAGCTGCCCGGCTTGCCCTGATCGAGGCGAAACAGCGGCTGCATGAGCTGGTTATCGAAGGCCATTGCGCCGTTGCTTATCCCCTCCTGCGAGGTGGCAAAGTGCTTGAGGTTGGTATAGTGCGTTGTAATCACCCCATAGCACTTCCTTATGTTCAGCTCAGCGAGGATAGCCTCCGCTATTGCTCCTCCTATGACCGGCTCAGTGCCTGTGCCGAACTCATCTATCATCACCAGCGATTTGTCGTCGGCATGTCTCAGCATCTGCTTCATGTTAATCAGGTGGGAGCTGTATGTACTGAGGTCGTTCTCAATGCTCTGCTCATCGCCTATGTCAATGAAGAACTTGCCGAAGATGCCGGTCTCAGTGCCTTCATCCACAGGGACTGTCATGCCGCATTGCAGCATGTACTGTACCAGTGCCACTGTCTTGAGGCAAACCGACTTGCCTCCCGCATTCGGACCCGAGATGACCAGGATACGGTCCCGGCTGTCTATCCTGACCGTCAGGGGAACCACCTCCCTGCCTGTGGTGCGTGCAAAAGAAAGAGTGAGCAGAGGGTGACGTGCATTGACCCATCGTATGTGAGGCGTATCGGCAACTGGGGGTTTTATGCTCTGCAGCCTCACCCCGAAGAGTGCCTTCGCCCTTATAAAGTCTGTTTCGGCCAGGAAGGCGAAGTTGTCGGAGAGGTCATCTATATAAGGTCTGATATTGTCTGCCAGGGCGGTCAGTATGCGTACTATCTCCCTCTTCTCCTGGTGTTCCAGCTCCGTGATCTCATTATTCAGCTCCACCACCTCCGCCGGCTCAATGAAGACAGTCTTACCCGTGGCAGATTCGTCATGCACAAAGCCTTTTATTCCCCGCTTGTCGGAGGCGCTGACAGGTATCACCCCGCGACCGTTGCGCACTGCCACTGTTGCATCGCGGTCCACTATGCCGTCAGCCTGCGCCTGGCGCATCACGGAATGAAGCTTTTTCACAGCCGACAGGCTCTTTGCCGACAGGTCGGCACGAATGACCTTCAGTGCCGGTGAAGCGTTGTCGCGAACCTTGCCCTCCTTGTCTATTATGCGGTCAATGGCTTCATTAACAAATGGATAGTAAACCACTGCTCCTGCCATGGCTGTCAATCGTGGATACTTGCCATCCTTCCTGTTCTTAAAGAACCCGATGATGCGCCTTATCGTGTCAAGTGACCGTCTGAGAGCCACCACCTCCTCGAGCTCAGGGAAGGAGCCTTCAATACGCAGCTTCTCCAGCGTGGAGTGAGGATCGTTATAGTTATCTGAGGGGAACTGCTCGCTGCTATTGAGTATCTGCTGAAACTCCTCAGTAAGGGCAAGTACGTTGTCTTACCTCCTCTCCTGTGAAAGAAACCTTCATTGCCTCCACCCTGCGGATACCTGCACTGCTGAGGCAGTTTGCCGTCAGGTACTCCCTGATGCGGTCAAATCCTATTTTTGTCTCGTATGTGTCGGGGTAAATCATTCAATGCTATTCTCAGAGCAAAAATAAGGTTAATTAATGTTAATGCTTCAGGACAGAAAAGTTTATGGCTATATTTATTCCTTCTAACCAAGCCATATGAAAAACATATTAAACCCTCAACGCATTGCTCTTACAATAATTCTTCTTTTTGCAATGCTCTTTCCGGCTGTATCCCAGGACGTTGCTGTTGACCTTGGCATGGCCTACAAGATCAGGCAGGAAGGACTTAAGAATTCAGACATGGACACTCTTGCCTGGCTCATGACCGACCTCGCAGGTCCGAGACTCACAGGCTCTTCCGGCATTGACCGTGCCAACGAAATAGCAAGGGCGCAGCTGGCAAAATACGGTTTGTCTGAGGTAAGGATTGAGGAGGCTGCGGACTTTCCCAACGGCGGCTGGGAGTATTCAAAGGCCTATGCTGCAATGATAGTCCCCTATTATGTAAATTTTGCTGTCACCCCTGTTGCATGGACTGCCGGTACTGAAGGGCTGATAAGGGGTGAGGTGATGCTCGTTGACATAAAAAAGGATGAAGATTTCGACCAGTATAAAGGCAAGCTTGACGGGAAGATAGTGATGACCCCATCCGCCAATGCCTACCAGGTCAGCTATGAACCGGTGGCAGACAGGTATGATGATGAGGAGCTTGAGGCTCTCTCAAAGGCAGAGAACAGGGACCGTACCCCTTCGAACAGGAACTTTGTTGACTGGAGGGCAATGTATGAGTTAAGGAGAAAGATAGCCGCATTCCTGGGTGAGGAAGGTGTCAGCCTGATCGTAAGCGAAGGCAGACCATTCAATATCCCGGGATCGTCAGGATCACGTTATGAAGGGGAAGGGAAACTTCCTACGTCCCAGATCAGCATCCCGCAGGAGGCTTATGGCCGGATGGAGAGACTGCTGAAGCATGGTGAGAAGGTGGAAGTTGAGGTACAGGTTGACGCCTCATACTATGGCGGTAAGAAGGTATACAATGTCATTGCAGAAATACCCGGCACTGATCCAAAGCTTAAAGACCAGGTGGTTCTGTTGGGTGCGCATATTGATTCATGGCATGCAGGCACTGGAGCTGCTGATAATGCGTCAGGCTGTATCGTCATGATGGAAGCCATACGGATACTTAAATCGCTTGACATCAAACCACGGCGCACCATACGCATTGCATTGTGGGGAGGTGAAGAACAGGGTTTTTATGGATCAGGAGGCTATGTTGAAAAGTACCTGTACAACAGAAAGACTGAAGAGAAGAAACCCGGATATGATAAGTTCTCTGTTTACTTCAATATGGACTATGGCACAGGCCGCTACCGTGGCATTTACTTGCAGGAAAACGAACTTGCCCGCCCCCTGTTTGAGGCATGGATGAAACCTTACGAGGATATGGAATTTGAGACTATTACCAACCGGAATGCCGGCGGTACTGATCATCTGGCCTTTGACGCGTGTTGGCCTTCCCGGATTCCAGTTCATCCAGGATGATATAGAGTATGATCGGGGTTATCACACAAATACTGATACCTGGGAGCGGCTTCTGTTGCCTGATCTCAGGCAAAATGCAATTATCACAGCCTGGTTCGCATATAATGCAGCAATGCTTAATGAGTGCTTTCCGCGGAAGCCGGAGATGAAATTTAAACAGCAGGGATCTCCGAGAGATTTCTGATTTCTTTGATGCTCATGCTTTGCACTATTGCCTAATGCCTATTGTCTATTGCCTTCCTTTAGTCCTTTCATGGATAATTGTATCCGTTTCCTTTGCAGATCAATTCCAAGCACGCGTACGGTGACATGCTGATGCAGCTTCACCACTTTTGAGGGATCATCGACATATTTGTCAGCCATCTGTGAGACATGCACGAGGCCGTCCTGCTTCACCCCTATATCAACGAAGGCACCGAACTTGGTGATATTCGTTACTATTCCAGGCACTGTCATTCCCTCCTTGACATCCTCGAGGGTATGAATATCGGCAAAGCTGAATTCCTGTATCGCTGACCGCGGGTCACGTCCCGGTTTTGCCAGTTCCTGCATGATATCCCTGAGTGTTGGCAGCCCAGCGTCAGGTGAAATATACTTCTCTATCACAATCGATTTGCGTTTTGCTTCGTCATGAATGAGGTCAGCGACTGTGCAACCGGCATCGGCCGCCATCCTCTCCACAATATGATAGCTTTCAGGATGTACGGCAGAGGCGTCGAGGGGATTTACGGCATTTCTTATCCTGAGAAATCCGGCAGCCTGTTCATAGGCTTTGTCGCCCATGCGCTTGACCTTCATCAGTTCCGGGCGTGACCTGAACGGGCCGTTTTCCGACCTGTACTCGACAATGTTCTGCGCCAGCCGCGGGCCAAGTCCGGAGACATAAGTGAGCAGATGAGGACTGGCTGTATTTACCTCCACTCCCACTGCGTTCACACATGACATGACTACCTCGTCAAGGCTGGCGTGCAGTCTTGCCTGGTCCACGTCGTGCTGGTACTGCCCCACACCTATCGACTGGGGATCTATCTTCACCAGTTCGGCCAGCGGATCCATCAGCCTTCGTCCGATAGAGACGGCTCCCCGGACAGTCACATCATGGTCCGGAAACTCATCGCGGGCTGTCTTTGATGCTGAATATATTGAAGCGCCGGCCTCGCTTACCACGTACACTTTTATGCCACCATGCGAGGAAAGATACTGTTTCACAAACTCCTCAGTATCACGGCTTGCAGTGCCGTTACCTATAGCGATAGCTTCGATACCAAATTTATCCGTCAGAGACAGCAGTTTGCTGACGCTTCTGGCAGTTTCATTCTGCGGCGGATGCGGGTATATCACATCATTATGCAGCAAAGCGCCCTGCCTGTCGAGGCACACTATTTTGCATCCGGTGCGGTAACCGGGATCGATACCCATAACGTTTTTCTCGCCGAGAGGTGCGGACAGCAGCAGCTGCCTCAGGTTATCGGCGAAGACCCGTATGGCTTCCTCGTCGGCCTTTTCCTTTGAAACCTTTCTGAACTCCGTCTCCATTGACGGCGCCAGCAGGCGGCTCCAGCTGTCTTTGACAGCCTCCCGCACCTCTGCTGCTGCGGCATTATTAGCCTTTATAAAATGCTTCTCCGCCAGCTGCAGAGCTTCTTCCTCACGGGGCATGACGGAGAGCTTGAGGAACCCCTCCTCCTCACCGCGGCGCATGGCGAGCAGCCTGTGGGAAGGGCATCGGCGAAGAGGTTCTGACCACTCAAAATAATCGCTGAACTTGTTGCCCTCCTCCTCTTTTCCTTTTATTACTTTGGATGATATGACAGCCTCGCGTTCATACAGTATCCTCAGATTCCCGCGTACCTGCTCATTCTCGCTAACTTTTTCCGCGATAATATCACGTGCGCCTGCAAGAGCATCCTCAATACTCGCCACATCCCCGGTGAGATACTTCTCTGCCTCATCCTCAGGTGCTCCGGCCATCTGTTCAAGCAGCCACAGGGCAAGCGGTTCAAGGCCTTTCTCACGCGCAACAGAAGCTCTCGTCCTTCTCTTTGGCCTGTAGGGCAGGTACAGATCCTCGAGCTGCGACAGTGTCAGGGCATCATTGATTCTGGAGAGCAGCTCCGGCGTCATCTTATCCTGCTCTTCAATTGATTTTATGACAGCCTCTTTCCGTTTATCGAGTTCTTTGAGCCGCTCATATTCGTCACGAATATCAGCGAGCTGCACTTCGTTCAGGCTACCGGTGATCTCCTTGCGGTAACGGCTTATAAACGGTATGGTAGCGCCGTCGTCAAGAAGCCTTAACGTGTTCTCAACCTGCCAGTCGTGCAGGTGAAGTTTTTGTGCAATGATCTTTATGTTTGTTGTCGGATCCATTTCAACTATTCAATGTACAGAACCAGCCCCTTGAGATATTCACTTTCCGGATGATAAATATTTACGGGATGATCAGGCGGCTGTCCTGTCTGATGCAGGATCCTCACATTGCGTCCGGTATTTGCAGCAGCAACGAAAACTGACCGCCGGAAGTCGTCTCGGCTGACCACCTGCGAGCAGGAGAAAGTGAATATTATGCCGCCCGGTTTTATCTTCTCAATAGCTATCGCATTCAGCCTCCTGTAGCCTTGCAGGGCTTTGTCAAGGGCAGTCTGATGCTTGGCGAAGGCAGGAGGATCGAGTACTATCATATCATATTCCCGCTTCATCTCAGCCAGGTAGCTGAAGGCGTCAGCAGTGAATGTTTTATGGCGGTCGTCAGCGCCGTAGTTCATGCTGATGTTTTCATCTGCCAGCGCTGTGGCCGCTGATGAGCTGTCAACGGTGTGCACCAGGGCAGCATTGGCCATGGCATAGACAGAAAAACCTCCTGTATACCCGAACATATTGAGTACCTTCCGTCCATCGCTGTAGTTTCTCAACAGGCTTCTGCTGTCGCGCTGGTCGATAAAGAACCCGGTCTTCTGGCCTGTCTCCCAGTTAATTCTGAATCTGAAGCCGTTTTCGGTAACGATGGCGCTGCTGCCGGCATCTTCACCTGCGAGATACCTGTTAACAGCGCCCAGTTTAGCCATGAATGGCACGGTTCCTTCGCTCTTGTCATAGACGGATGTCACAGAGCCTTTGAGCACGTCCATGACGAGCTCTGCAATCATCACACGTATGTGCCAGAAGCCTGCAGTATGGGCCTGCATTACCGCCACGCTGCCGTAGATATCAATGATAAGGCCCGGCAGGCCGTCGCCTTCGCCATGCACCAGCCTCCAGACGTTCGTGTCACTCTTTCCGGCAATACCTGCATTCAGCCTGTAACTGTAGGCATCGCCTATCTTCTTCCTGAAGAACTCTGAGTTAATATCACACTGGATAAACGAGAAGATGCGCACGGCTATCGAGCCCGGTGCCCAGTGTCCCGTGGCAAGATAGGTTCCGTCAGAAGCGGATACCTCCACCACATCACCTTCGGCAGGCGAACCTGTAATGGTTGCTATTGCACCGGAAAAGATCCACGGATGGTATCGTCTTACCGACTGGTCCTTACCCTTTTTGAGGGTTATACGGGCTGTTGTCAATTGCTTTGATTTGTTATCTTCCTTTTCCGTTGAGCTGCAGGTATATGCGCCGGCAAACCCATGCGTCAGTGGCAGCGTATACCTGCTGGGGCGGCGTCAGTCCGGGTGCTTCCCAGTTCGATGTCTGCTGTGACTTGGAGATTGAGAAACCAAGAACAATAGCCGACAGCCTTTTCAGTCCCAGCTGTTTTATCCCATGGGCGGCAACCACAGTCTGCAGATCGACGAACCCGCCGGGTTCAAATGGCTCAAGGTGTCTCAGGGCTTTGATATCATCATGAACAGCCACTCCAACCTTTATAATATCCGGACTTGACAGCAGGGCAGCGAGTTCCGGCGGCAATCCAATCATATTCAGCCTGAAGAGCCAGGCATCCTGATCGTCTGCCAGCTGAAGGAGAGAAACCTTATGCCTTTGGCCTTTTTTAAATGACGGTCTTGTCTCCGTATCGAATCCGAGTATTTTGCACCGGCTGATCTCATTCATGGCATGGCGGAACTTCTGCATGTTGTCAATCAGCCTTACGCGGCCTTCAAACTGCATCACAGGAAGCTTCTTCAGGTCCTCATCGTTGACACTCTCATCAAACTGTCTTGTCATTGCCTGAAGGTTGGTTTGTGTCTTTTTCATCGTCTACCGAGTAGAGCACGGTATGAATGGCGACAAGGACATTAAGCATTTTCTTTCCCCAGAATTCTTCAAAATTCATAAGCGTCTCCCAGACAGCGTCATTCATCACCTCTTCGTTCCCGCTCTTATAGCTGACTATAAAGTTCTTCAGGTCCTGGTAAATATCTGCAAGGCTCTCGGCAATGCTCCCTGTATATAGACCGTCAGCGGGGTCACCTATATCCACTATGACCGGAAAAGGATCATCGTTACCTATCCTGGCAAGCAGGGTATCATGTACGCGTGTCCAGTCGAACTCGGTCACCGTCTTTTCATTTCCATCTTCAAGAACGGGTTCAAGAAGAGGCAACAGTGACGCCCTGAGATATATGAAAGGCAGCAGTCGCTGCATGACCTTCAGTATTTCAATACCTTTTGTTTCCTTGATTCCCTCAATGTATTTGCAGAATTCATTAGCTGAAGCTGCATACTCAACCACCTGGCGGGAAAAAATCATCTTCTCCTCTTGTTCCATCTTTTACAAATAATCGACAAAAGTATTCATTTCAAGTTTAAAAATGCATCCGGATTCATAAAAGAAGCTTTGTCACCGCTTCCATAAAAGTTTATGGGTATCGTCATAAAGCAGCTTCTCATGGTCAAGAAGCCAGCGGATCACCTTTGTGCTTTTCTCTGCCGGGAGATCCATCGCGGCCGCAAGATCCTCAGGCCTCATGGTACTGTCTGCGAGCAGTTCCTTTATCCGGTCTATTATAAGGTCGAACTCATACTTGCTGAGTTCCAGTTCATTTCTCTCCTGGCATGTATCACACATACCGCAACGGCCGTTTTCTTCACCGAAGTAGTTGGTGAGGAAAGCAGACCGGCAGCGTGTAGTGTTATCAGCATACTCGGTTATTTTTGCTACCCTTTCAATGTAGTTCTCTCTGACCCGCAGATAGACGTCGGGTGATATTGTCAGGTGGCTTCTGTCAAGCCTTTCTTCCGTAAAGATCACCAGGGGGCTTTTCTTGCCCGGGATAAAGTGAATTATACCCTGGGAAGTCAGTCTCAGCAAATACTGGTAGATTGCCTCGCGTGTCAGTCCCGATCTGCTTGCCAGAGTTTCCTCGTTGATAGGAACAAATTCAGAGAACATGCCGCTGTATGTTCTTAGCAGGAGCTTGATGAATCTGTCATATTCTTCGTTAGCCACCTGGAATTTATACAGGTCATCGCGGCTGAAAACGAAATGTACTCTTGAAGGGTTGTTAATCTCGTCAGTGAATTCAAGGTATCCTTCCTTCTGCAGGAAGTTAAGGCTGTTGTAGGTCTCCGTCACCGAGAATCTGAAGGCGGTAACGAATTTCCACAGGTCAAAATCGTGCACGCTGTTCTTGCCCGAACCTACAGGCAGCTGGTAGAAGTTGCCTATTGCCTCATATACATCCTTGATCCGGTCTATCGGCGGGAATTTTATATGAACGGAGTCAGCCAGTCTTTTCTTCTCGTCCTGTGACCATAACAGAACCGCGAAAGCAGGTTTGCCATCCCGTCCTGCCCTGCCTGACTCCTGGTAATAAGCCTCTATTGAGTCAGGGCAGTCCCAGTGAATCACAAATCTGACGTCAGCCTTATCTATCCCCATGCCGAAGGCGTTGGTAGCGACAATGATGCGCACCTCACCGGTGGTCCATGCATTTTGTTTCCTGTCGCGCATCTCCTGAGGCAGGCCGGCGTGGTAGAAGTCTGCCCCGATATCATTGGCGATAAGCATTTCAGCTACCGTTTTGGATCTCTTTCTGCTGTTGACATATATTATTCCGCTTCCGCCTTCCTTTTTAAGGCTCCGGATGACGTAAGCGCTTTTGTCTTCGACCTCCCTGACCACATAGGTGATATTGGACCTTCTGAAGCTTGCCTGCAGTACCCGGGCATTCTTCAGGCTGAGCCGGGCGATGATATCCTTTACCACCTCAGGTGTTGCCGTTGCCGTGAGAGCCAGGAGCGGCACCTCCCTGCCAATGATATCACGTATCTCGGCTATATGGAGGTACGAAGGCCGGAAGTCATAACCCCACTGTGATATGCAATGAGCTTCATCGACGGCTACAAGGGTAAAGTTGAAGCGGGGCAGGCGTGCCCTGAAGACCGGTGTCTGCAGCCTCTCGGGGCTGACATAAAGGAGCCTGTAGTCACCATAGAGGCAGTTGTCGAGTGATATTTCGACCTCCTCGCGGGTCATCCCGCTGTGGATCGCCATAGCCTTGATATTAATTGACTTAAGCCTGGTGACCTGGTCCTTCATCAGGGCTATCAGCGGGGTGATCACCAGGCAAAGCCCTTCGCGGGCTACAGCCGGGATCTGGTATGTCACCGACTTGCCGCCTCCGGTAGGAAGAAGGGCAACGACATCATTTCCTGACACCACAGCATCGATGATCTCCTCCTGCAGTGGCCTGAATGATGTGAAGCCCCAGTAACGGGCCAGTGTCTCCCTGTAAATGTCCGGTAACATTGTGTTGCAGGCTGCTTATTTACAAAAATAATAACTCAATCTCATTTTTAACGTTTTATTGACATTTAAGATGTGCCGGTGCTCATCATTTTTTTGTAATTTTCGCCCCAAATAAAATCCTGCCCGATGTCATTCTCTGAAGATAAACTACTGTTTGAAGGCCTGACCTTCGATGACGTACTGCTTCTTCCGGCTTATTCGGAGGTGCTCCCGCGTGATGTTGATCTGAGATCGAAGTTCACGCGTAACGTCATTATCAATACGCCCATTGTCTCGGCAGCCATGGACACGGTAACTGATGCCGAGCTCGCTATCGCAATTGCCCGTGAGGGAGGTATAGGCGTGATACACAAGAACATGTCAATAGGACAGCAGGCTGCCATGGTGAGAAAGGTCAAGCGTGCCGAGAGCGTGATGATCTTTGATCCGGTGACTATTAACGACAATGCCACTGTCGCCGATGCACTGGCGCTGATGAAGGAGTTCAAGATCGGAGGTATACCTGTCATCAGTGACGATGGTGCCCTGGTGGGTATTGTTACCAACAGGGATCTTCGCTTTGAGACAGACTATTCGCGCCGGATCAGCGAGATCATGACGCCACAGTCGCGGCTTATCACCCTCAGTCACTCGACTGATCTGGCGGCTGCGGCGGAGGTACTTCAGAAGTACAAGATTGAAAAACTGCCTATAGTTGATGATAAGGGAAGGCTTAAGGGATTGGTGACATACAAGGACATCACGAAGGCAAAAGACAGGCCCTATGCCTGCAAGGACGATAAAGGCCGTCTCAGGGTTGCAGCTGCCGTAGGCATAGCCCCCAACACCCTGTCAAGGGTCGAGGCTCTTGTCGGGGCAGGTGTTGATGCCATTGCCATTGACACTGCACACGGTCATACAAAGAGTGTGATTGACATACTCAGGGACATAAAGAAGATCTTCCCTGGAACAGAGATTGTAGCAGGTAACATTGGTACCGCCGATGCTGCAAAGATGCTTGTTGACGAGGGCGCAGACGCCGTCAAGGTAGGAATCGGTCCCGGTTCAATATGCACCACCAGGGTGGTAGCAGGCGTCGGAGTGCCGCAGCTGTCAGCCATCTATAACGTGGCCAGGGCTATCGACGGCTCCGGCGTTCCGGTTATAGCTGATGGCGGCATACGTTATTCAGGCGATATAGTTAAAGCGCTGGCTGCAGGCGCTGACAGCATCATGGCAGGTTCGCTATTCGCAGGGGTGGAAGAATCTCCCGGTGAGACTATTATATATAACGGACGTAAGTTCAAGACATACCGTGGCATGGGCTCTGTGGAGGCTATGCAGCTGGGATCCAAAGACAGATACTTCCAGGATATGGAGGATGATATTCACAAGCTTGTTCCTGAAGGCATTACTGCACGTGTACCGTACAAAGGTACCCTGAACGAGGTTATCTACCAGTTCCTCGGGGGGCTGCGCTCGGGAATGGGTTACTGCGGTGCACGTGATATTCCGACACTTAAGAGAGAAGGCCGGTTTGTGAGAGTAACCAGCGCCGGTGTGACGGAAAGCCATCCGCATGACGTGACCATCACCCGTGAAGCACCTAACTACAGCCGGAAGATTAACGAATACTGATGATACGAACAGCATCAATACTTTTGGTTCTTGTCCTGGCAGTCTCATGCAACAGGGTTAAAAATGATTCTGACCGCATGGCCGTTGCCAAGGCCGGCGAAAGGGTACTCTATTTTGACCAGATACCTTCAACACTTGTGGTGCCGGGGATGAGCGAGACAGACAGTACTTCGGCAGTGCAAAGCTATATCCGCCGCTGGTCACGCAAGGAGCTGATGGCACTGAGAGCTGAAGAGAACCTGACAGCAGAATACAAGGACGAAGTGAACAGGCAGCTGGACGAAATGAGAAACAACCTTCTTATTTACCAGTACCAGCAGCAGATGATCATCCAGAAGATGGACACAGTAGTTACAGACAGTGAGCTGCAGGACTACTATGTTAGTAATCTGAACACCTTCTCGCTGACGACTAATCTTGTAAAGGCGCTGTTCATCAAGCTGCCGGCAACCACCCCGGACATCGGGAAAGTAAGAAAACTGTATAAATCATCCATTCCGGAGGAGCTAAGGGAGCTGGAGGATTACTGTTCGCAGTTCGCCCTGAGATATGATGACTATGATGATGCCTGGATACCGTTCACCCACCTCCTGATGGAAGTGCCTCTTGAATTTGAAAACCAGGAGGAATGGCTGGCAAGGAACAGCGCAGTTGAGCTGAAGGATGACAAATACTCATATTTTGTTGCTATAAGAGAGTACAAATTGAGAAACAGTATAGCCCCGTTCGAATACATTCACGGACAGGTAAAGACGATTATACTTAACAACCGCAGGAATGACTTCCTGCAGAAACTTGAAGACGGTATTTATAACGAGGCAGTCAGGAACAATACCCTGAAAGTCTATTAAGGACGAATTCCAGGCATGAAAATCAAAATTATCATATTAAATGCGCTGTTGATGCTAGCAGGGTACAGCGCTTCCGGACAGCAGGTTGTTGAATCGATTGTGGCTGTAGTAGGAAATGAGGTCATCTTTTTCTCTGATGTTGAGGGTCAGGTGATGCAGATGAAAGCTGAGAGGGACCCTACTCCTGTCGAGGAGCTTCGCTGCCGCGTTCTGGAAGATCTGATGATCCAGAAGCTTTTTCTTGACCAGGCGAAAATAGACTCCATTGAGGTGTCACCTGACAATGTTGAGGCCGATCTGAACAACAGGCTTGCGGAATATATACGCCGTGCCGGATCAGAGCAGGCTCTTGAGAACTACTTCAGCAAGAGCATGGCTGAGATAAAGCAAGACCTGCGAGAGATGCTGACGAACCAGTATATCGTACAGGAGACACAGGGAACGATAGCGCAGAATATCACCGTGACCCCTGATGAGATAAAAAAATACTATAACAGTATGTCAAAAGACTCCCTGCCACTGGTTCCCAGGAAGGTACAGCTCAGCATCATCTCCGTTGAGCCTCCTGACATGGAATCGAGCAAGGCTGAGGTGCGTCAGCGCCTTCTCGATCTTCGCAGCCGCATTATTGGCGGCGAGAGCTTCAGTACGCTGGCAGTGCTGTACTCAGAAGACCCCGGTACAGCTCCTAAAGGAGGAGAGTTAGGGTATGTCACAAGAGGCGAGGTGACAAAACCATACGCCGAGGCAGCCTGGAGTCTGAAAAAAGGTGCTGTCTCCAAAATTGTTGAGTCAGAATTCGGGTTCCATATCATACAGCTCATTGACCGAAAGGGCGAGATGGTCAACACACGGCATATACTCATGAGACCGAAGCTTTCGCCGGAACAGACCGAATGGGCCATCCTGAGACTCGACAGCATAGCCAATCTTGTTCGCATAGACAGTCTTACCTTCTACAAGGCTGCTTTAAGATACTCATCTGATAAGACTACCAGGGCTAACGGCGGCAAGATGGTGCAGGAGAATCCATCAGACCGTGTAACCTGGTTCACCCTTGATGAGCTGCCTCGTGAGATCAACCTGGTTGTACGTAACATGAAGCTGGGAGAGATCTCAGAGCCTTTCCGTACCGCTGATGCCAAGGGAAACAGCGTTTATGTCATCGTAATGCTTGATGACGAAGTTGCACCCCACAGGGTCAATCCGAAGGAAGATTACAATTACCTGTCAGAAGCTGCTTTGATGGACAAGAAGAACCGGGCATATGAGGACTGGATCACTGGAAAGATTAAGAAGACATATATTCGTGTCAGTGATGATTTCCGCGGCTGCGGCTTTCATTATACCGGATGGCTCGAATAGGTCAAATAATAACCCGGAGAGATCTTTGCTTCCTTTTACCTCTAATCTTCTCTCTTCTTCCGCTGCAGTCTGCTGCGCAGAATGGTCCGGCACGACGCAGGGTTGAGATACTTCATTCAGATGAAATGCAATACGGCCGCATGAATGACCGGTCGCGCAACAAGCTCAACGGAAACGTCAGCCTGAAACATAATGACCTTTACATGACATGCGACAGCGCTGTGTATTATGATGACACCAACCAGGTTAATGCTTTCAGCAACATCCATATAAGACAGGGCGACACAATACAAATATGGGGTAACTACCTTTTTTATGATGGTGACACCGGAAAGGCTGTAATTACTGACAGTGTGGAACTTGCTGATAAGGAGACGCGTCTGTTCACCAACAAAATTGATTATGATACCAATACACAAATAGCAGTTTATGATGACGGCGGACGCATTCTCAACGGTGAAAACACACTAACCAGTATCATTGGGACTTACTATGCCGACAGAAAAATGCTGCACTTCCGTGACAGTGTGAAGATTGTCAATCCTGATTTCATAATGCGTGCCGACACGATGCGTTATGACACGTACAATGAGATCGTTTGGTTTGAGGGGCCGACAGAAGCCGTAGGTGACAGTATCTACCTTTTCTGTGAGAGAGGGTGGAGCGATACGAGAAAAGATATCTCACAGCTGATGAAAAATGCTGTGATTGACAACCGTCAGCAGCGTATCACAGGTGATACACTATGGTATGATGAGAAAAAAGGACAGGGTGAAGGCTTCGGCAACGTGGCCATAGCTGACACGTCCGACAAAGTAATTTGCGGAGGAGGTTATGCCTGGTACCTGAAGCGTCCTGAAAAGTTTATTCTTACACATGCTCCATGGTTTACAATGTTCTCTGATGATGACACCCTCACACTCCGGGCCGACACCCTCAGAGCGCTGCCGCAGACAGACACCCTCGGTACAGATCACAGATTGCTGAAGGCATATTACGGCTGTACCATATTCAGCAGTGAGATTCAGGGACGATGCGACTCACTGTCTTACTCTTTCATGGACTCTGTCATCAGGATGTATGATGACCCTGTTGTATGGTCGCGTGAGAGCCAGCTGTCATCAGACTCCATCGCCCTGTTCACAAAAGACCGCAAAGCAGATCATATGGAGCTCTATAATTCAGCCTTCGTGGTCAGCTCGATAGATACTGCCCGCTTTGACCAGATCAGCGGAAAGAACCTGTCAGGATACTTTGTTGACAATAAGCTGCGCCGTATCAAGGTAACAGGCAACGGTGAAGCTATCTATTATGTCGTTGACAAAAAAGAACTCGTGGGTGTGAACAGGGCCAAGAGCGCCAGTATAGAGATCTTGCTCGAAGACGGTAAGATAGCCGAGATATACCAGAACCAGAGTCCCGACGGCACGCTTAACCCTCCGCTGGAAAAGCCGGACAGTGAAATGAGGCTTGCCGGGTTCAGATGGTTACCCGATTTGCGGCCGCTGAGAGAAGTGACTAAAGTGAACTAAAGTGAGCTAAAGTGAGCTAAAGTGAGCTAAAGTGAGCTAAAGTGAGCTAAAGTGAGCTAAAGTGACTAAAGCGAGCAGGAGAAAGGCAACTTTAGTTCACTCCGAACTTTAGTCACTCCGAACTTTTAGTACTCGTCTTCGTTAAAGAAAAAGTCTTCTTTTGATGGATAGTCAGGCCAGATATCTTCAATACCCTCGTAAATATCACCTTCGTCTTCTATCTCCTGCAGGTTTTCTATGACTTCCATAGGGGCACCTGACCGTATTGCATAGTCAATGAGCTCATCCTTGGTTGCTGGCCAGGGAGCATCTTCAAGTTTTGACGCTAATTCAAGTGTCCAATACATTTTTTTGAAAGATTCTTGTTACCTTCCTTAAAGTCCGCAAATATAAAATTATTTAGAATAAAAAAAGAGTGGCCTGACTTTTTTATCGCTTATTTCGCCTTTTTATCCGGAAGCCACTTAATCTCTTCAATGCCAGCATCATAGCTCAGACACCGTGTCAGTACGAAGAGATAATCGGAGAGACGGTTAAGGTATTTGATGATTTCCCGGTCCACTTTTTCTTCTTTATCAAGGCGAAGGAGGGCTCTTTCCGCCCGCCGGCACACACATCTTGCAATATTACAATTTGCTGTATGAGGATGTCCTCCCGGGAGTATAAATGAATTAAGTACCGGCAGCCGGGCTTCCATGGCGTCTATTGAGCGCTCCAGCACTGATGTGTCAGAGGCGGTTATGTTAACGGGTTCTTTTGCCGAAGGGTCTGTTGCAATGACAGAGCAGCACGTCATGAGTGCAGATTGTATTGTGATGAGTTCTTCATGGCTGACACATTGCTGATCAGCGCTGCGCAGCAATCCTATCCATGCAATGAGCTCATCAACTGTGCCATAGGCTTCAATACGGGGATGATGTTTCGGAAGCCTCTTGCCGCCTATGATAGAGGTCTCTCCCCTGTCTCCGGTTTTAGTATATATCTTCATCTGCTGGAAATGAAGTATATCTATTTAAGCCTCACTTCAATCCGGTTCTCGTTGATGTAATCATTTGAAACCTCGCCGTCCATAAGCTTGATTATGCGATGAGCGTGGCGTGCGATATCCTCTTCGTGAGTCACAACGATGACCGTGTTTCCCAGTTCATGGATCTTATCTAGCAGTCCCATGATGTCAAATGATGTCTTGCTGTCAAGGTTACCGGTAGGCTCATCGGCAAGAATTATTGAAGGTTTGTTGACCAGGGCCCTGGCAATGGCCACTCTCTGCCGCTGTCCGCCGGACAGCTCATTGGGCTTGTGGGTCATCCTGTCAGCCAGTCCGACCTCATCAAGTGTGACTTTTGCATGCTCTTCCCTTTCATGGCGCGGTATGCCGGCATAGATAAGAGGCAGTGTCACGTTCTCAAGGGCTGAATAACGCGGCAGCAGGTTAAAGGTCTGGAATACGAAGCCGATTTCCTTGTTACGTATCTCTGCAAGACGGTCATCTTCCATCTTGCTGACGTCGGTTCCGTTAAGAATGTACTGTCCTTTGGTAGGTGTATCGAGGCAACCCAGGATGTTCATCAGCGTTGACTTGCCTGATCCTGACGGGCCCATGATGGCTACATACTCGTTCCTGTTGATAGTGAGTGATACCGAGCGGAGAGCACGTACTATAACCGTTCCGACCTGGTAATTCTTTACAATATCGTGTATCTCTATGACCATATCTATGCCTGTGTTGTTAAAGTTCCGAAATTAGTTCAAATTACTCTATAAATATGTTATGGTCCTGTTATTTTTTGTTAATACCTGATCCGGTATCTGCCCGGCGTAATGCTGTGCTTCATGAAAAATATACCGAGGCGCAGTGTCTCAATGGTGACCGGAGCAATTCCTGATGCTGCCAGGGACTTCCATGCCTGGAACATTTCTTTTGTCAGGTGGACATCATCAGCCACAATGGTCATCTCATCTCCCATAGCAGCGATCTTTGAGACATATTCAGTCAGAGCCGCTCCTCTGTGATTGCCGTCGATGAATGCGAAGGAGACATTCAGACCATCGTTTCTCAGCCTCTCAAGAGCTTCACTGAAGTCTGCATTCACTACTTCCGCATTGGATGCATCGTATCTCTGAAGGTTTTCACGGGCTATTGCAGCCGTTACGGGGCATCCCTCCACCGTTATCACCCTTCTCTCCGGCGCTGCCAGTGCCAGCGCCAGTGTACTGATACCTAGAGACGTGCCCAACTCCAGTATGATGCTCTCCGGTTCAATTATGTGCCGCCCCTGAGCAGCACTCATCTGCACATTGGACCAAGAGCCTTGTACCCTGTACCCTGCACCCTGGACCATCCTCGCCAGCAACCTCGTTTCCTTTGCCGGTAATGCGGCAGATCCGGCTATCTCAGCCACACTTCGCTCCCCTCCTGCTTTGGTCACAGAACCTGCACCGAGATCCGTCACCATAATCCTTCGCTTGTCAGAGAGCATCTCACGGCGCAGGCCTTCAACCTTACTGACGATCTTCATATCTGTCTTGTTCCTGACCACTTTTGTCAGGAAATCATAAACGTATGGACTGTGAACTCCGTGACCTGCAGTACTGCGGGCAGCAAGGAGGTGCCTGAGATATGCGGCTGCCGGGTATAAGTTCATTTCTTCAGACAGGTAATTTGAAAGCAGCCCAAATTTAAGTATTTTCGGTGAGTATCTTTTTTGTTTGAACTGATGTCTGAACTGCTTGATACAGAGATAAAATATCTTCCGGGGGTGGGGCCCAAAAGGGCCGAGCTGCTGGCAGCGGAGGCAAATATCCATACTTTCAGGGACCTTGTTTATTATTTTCCGTACAAGTATGTTGACAAGACACGCTTTTACACTGTCAGCGAGCTTGACACCGACATGCAGTATGTTCAGATAAAAGGAAAAATACGCCGTTTCTCGACCGAGGGCGGAGGATCAGCAAAGCGTCTGACCGCTGATTTTTATGACGATACGGGCATGGTCAGGCTCGTATGGTTCAAGGGACAGAAGTGGGTGCTGAATGCATATAAAGTTGAAAAGGAATATATTATCTACGGGAAACCCACGCTGTTCAGCGGCGCCTTCAACATAGTTCATCCTGAGATCGAAGAGGCGGAGAAGAAGGCCACCAGGGTCAGTTCAGCCCTCGAGGCGCAGTACACCACCACCGAAAAGATGAAGGATCACTTCCTTCACTCAAAGATCATAGCCAAGCTGATGGCAACAGTGTTTTCGCAGCCTGCGCTTCGCTTTGCAGAAACAATGCCTGCCTCGCTGATGAAACCGATGAGGCTGATAAGCCTTTCCGATGCTATGTTCCGGATCCACTTCCCGGATTCGAACACTGACCTTGAAAACGCCCGTTTCAGGCTCAAGTTTGAGGAGTTGTTCTATATCCAGCTCAACCTTTTAAGCTACAAGGGCAGCAGGGCAAAAAATACCCACGGTTTCATCTTTTCCGTCGTTGGTGACAGGCTCAATTCATTTTACAAAAACAATCTTCCGTTTGTGCTTACAGAAGCACAGAAGAGAGTTATACGTGAAATACGCACCGATCTTGGCAGCGGCAGGCAGATGAACAGGCTGCTGCAGGGCGATGTTGGCAGCGGTAAGACCATGGTTGCCCTGATGAGCATGCTCATCGGAGCCGACAACGGCTTTCAGAGCTGCCTGATGGCGCCAACGGAGGTGCTTGCCATTCAGCATTTCAATTCGATAAGTCACTTTGTCCGCGGCATTGATGCCGGGGTAGCCCTGCTGACCGGTTCGACGAAGCGCAGCGAGCGGACCCGCATAGAGCATGGTTTGGTTGACGGAAGCATTTCAATCCTGATAGGTACACATGCCCTGATAGAGGATAACGTGAAGTATAAAAACCTTGGCCTGGTGATAATAGATGAGCAGCATCGTTTTGGTGTAGCTCAGCGAGCAAAGCTGTGGCAGAAGAGCGACTGTCCGCCGCATGTACTGGTGATGACGGCGACACCCATACCGCGCACCCTTGCCATGACGCTGTACGGTGACCTCGATGTATCGGTCATTGATGAGATGCCCCCGGGACGAAAAGCAATAAAAACAATGTCATTCACCGACGCTGAACGCGAGAAGGTGTTTGGTTTCATGCGCCGCCAGATCGAAGAAGGAAGGCAGATATATGTCGTGTATCCGCTCATAAAAGAGTCTGAGACACTTGATTACAAGGATCTTGAGGATGGGCTTGAGAGCATGGCGCGCGCCTTTCCGCCGCCGCAGTATTGCATCAGTGTTGTGCACGGACGCATGACTGCACGTGATAAGGAGATATCGATGAATCTCTTCCGCAAGGGCCAGGCGCAGATCATGGTTGCCACAACGGTAATTGAGGTGGGTCTTGACATACCCAATGCCAGCGTCATGGTCATTGAGAGCGCCGAGCGTTTCGGGCTCTCACAGCTTCACCAGCTTCGAGGCCGTGTGGGTCGAGGTGCCGATCAGTCGTTCTGCATACTCATGACATCGCATAAGCGCTCTGCCGATGCGTCCGAGCGTATCAACACTATTATTGGCACTAACGACGGTTTTGAGATCGCGGAGGCTGACCTGCGTATGCGCGGCCCGGGCGACCTGGAGGGGACGCAGCAGAGCGGCATGGCCTTTGACCTGAAGATAGCTGACCTGGGAAGAGACGGACAGATACTTAACCTGGCACGATCACACGCCGCGGAGATCCTTGCCGACGATCCCGAACTTGAAAGAGAAGACAACCAGGTGCTGAAGGTCAATCTGAAGAGACTATTCGGGAAGAGCTTCACGTGGAGTGAGATAAGCTGAGGAGTTGTCAGTTATCAGTTGTCAGTTATCAGTTACCGGTTCCGGAAATTCTACTGCCTACTGCCTACTGCCTATTGCCTATTGCTCATTGCCTGACAAAATAATGACTATTGTTCTGTTTTATTTCCGGACAATTCTTTAAAATTGCCGGTTCAATAATTTCGTGATGCCACAGGGAGAGATAATCACTCATGAAGGAATAGTTTTAAAAGCATCGGGCGATGGCACTGCTGATGTTGAGATCGTAACCGGAAGCGCCTGCTCCGGATGTCATGCAAAATCAGCCTGCTCACTGGGCAGCACGGATGTCAGGATTATCAATGTAAGGAGTGAAGCAAAACTTAATCGCCGGTGATAAAGTCACGGTGGAAATGGAGCAGTCGCAGGGTTTCCGCGCACTGGCTATCGGTTATATTATTCCATTCGTTGTACTTATTTCTGTATTTATTGTCTTAACGGCAGCAGGGGCAGATGAGCTGGGTTCAGCACTCCTCTCTTTTGCCTCCCTGGCAGTTTATTACTTTATCGTTTGGCTCCTGAGGAGCAGGATTGAAAAAAAGTTTGAATTCAAAATAAAGGTCTGACAGATGAGTTCCATTGTTTTGTTGACTGTCATCATGCTGAGTGCGCTTGGTCTGGCATCAGCGGTGATACTGTATTTTGTTGCGCAGAAGTTCAGGATCATTGAAGACCCGCGCATAGATCTGGTCACTGAGTTACTTCCGGGCGCCAACTGCGGTGGCTGCGGCTATACGGGTTGCCGTGCCTTTGCTGAGACGCTTGTGAAATCAGAATCCTTTGAAGGTCTCAACTGTCCCGTTGGCGGAGCAGAGACGATGGGAAAAGTTGCTGATATGCTCGGCCGCAAGGCTGTGGCGGCAGAGCCTAAAGTGGCTGTGCTGCGCTGCAACGGCACCCCTGAAAACTGCGCCCGTACATCATATTATGACGGCGCAACCAGCTGCCGGGTGGCTCATGCCCTTTACGGAGGCACCACAGGCTGCCAGTACGGATGCCTGGGCTGCGACGATTGTGTGACGGCATGCAAGTTCGACGCTATGTACATGGATCCTGTGACCCAGCTGCCGGTGATCATTGATGAAAAGTGTGTATCCTGCGGCGCCTGTGTCAAAGCATGCCCCCGTAACCTCATAGAGCTGCGCAAACGGAATAAAAAAGACCGTAAGATATACGTCTCATGCATGAACAGGGACAAGGGCGGTCCGGCACGCAAGGCATGTAAGGTGGCCTGCATCGGATGCGGGAAGTGTGTTAAGGTTTGCCCTTATGACGCAATCACAATGGCTCGACAACCTCGCTTTTATTGATTCATTCAAATGCAAGCTGTGCCGCAAGTGTGTTAACGAATGCCCCACAGGTGCTATTCTTGAGATTAATTTCCCTGTTAAGGAAGAAAAACCTGCAGAGCCGGCCGTAACAGAAGCTGTTTAATAATATATTGATAATCAGATAAATAATAATAACAGTGTTCAAGACATTCCCCAAAGGCGGTATTCATCCGCCTGAGAACAAGCTCACAGCTGACAAGCCCATCGTCGTGCTGCCATTGCCTGCCCAGGTCACAGTGCCTGTCTCACAGCATATAGGTGCTCCGGCGGCTGTCGTGATTGAGAAAGGTGCTGCAGTAAAGGCCGGGCAGGTCATTGCCCAGGCAAAAGGTTTTGTTTCTGCAAACATTCATTCCCCGGTATCAGGCAAGGTGAACAAAATTGAGCCTGTGACTGACACCACCGGGTACAAGCAGATGGCTGTGGTGATTGATGTCGAGGGCGACGATTGGGTTGACACCGTTGACCGCAGCAGCACCCTGGTGAAGGAAGTCGTGATGACGCGCGAGCAGATCATTGAACGATGCCAGCAATGCGGCCTTGTAGGTCTCGGAGGAGCTACCTTCCCCACACATATCAAGCTGACTGTACCAGCCGGAAAGAAATGTGACCTGATCATCATCAACGGTGTTGAATGCGAACCCTATCTGACCTCTGATCACAGGCTGATGCTTGAGAAGGGCGCCGAGGTGCTTATCGGTGCAACCATCATCATGAAGGCACTGGGAGTTGAAAAAGCAATAATAGGAATTGAGGCTAACAAACCGGACGCAATAAATCATCTTACAGGTCTTTCGAAGGATTTCAAGGGAGTCACGGTGCAGCCGCTGAAGGTCAAGTATCCGCAGGGAGGTGAGAAACAGCTCATCAAAGCATGCACCGGGCGCGAAGTTCCCTCTGGAGGCCTGCCCCTTGATGTGGGCGTCGTGGTTCAGAATGTAGGCACCGCTTTCGCGGTTTATGAAGCCGTACAGAAGAACAAGCCGCTGATTGAGAGGGTGGTTACCGTTACCGGGAAGTCAGTCAGTAATCCGGGTAATTTCCTTGTACGGATAGGTACTCCGGTCACAAGCCTTATTCAGGCTGCAGGAGGAATGCCGGAAGACACCGGCAAGGTCGTCAACGGCGGACCGATGATGGGCAAGGCACTGGCAATGACCGATGTGCCTGTGACCAAAGGCACCTCGGGAATAATCCTTTTCCCGGCTGATGAAGCACGTCGAAGCGAAGTGTTACCGTGTATAAGATGCGGCAAATGCTCAATGGCATGCGCTATGGGTCTTGAGCCGTATCTGCTGGCCGCAGCATCGGAGAAGGCAATGTGGGAGAAGGCTGAGAAAGAAAAGATCACTGACTGCATGGAGTGTGGGGCATGTGCTTATACATGCCCGGCTAAGAGACCGCTGCTCGATTATATCAGGCTGGGCAAGACCACGGTGATGCGCATGGCACGCGAACGTATTACGAAATAGCAGTAAAACAATATGAATAATATCCTTAATGTTTCGCCCTCTCCGCATCAGCAAAGTCCTGAAACGACGCGTAAACTGATGTACGGTGTGGTGATCGCTCTTCTGCCGGCGCTGGCAGCATCGATATATTATTTCGGGATGGGAGCCATAATTGTCACTCTCACCTCGGTGCTCTCATGTGTCGCTGTCGAGTATCTCATGCAAAAGTTTATTCTAAAGGTAAAGCCATCAATATCAGATGGTTCCGCAGTAGTCACAGGATTACTCCTTGCATTCAATGTGCCCGTCGAATCTACCGGTTCATATTATTATTATCGGTGCGATAATCGCAATAGGGGTTGCAAAGATGACCTTCGGTGGGCTGGGCAACAACCCGTTCAACCCGGCACTGGTGGGCAGGGTATTCCTGCTGATATCTTTTCCTGTACAGATGACTAGCTGGCCGGTTCCGACAGGATTTAAAACCGGTTATACTGATGCTGTCACAGGAGCCACGCCTCTGGGGTTGCTAAGTGAGGGTGTAAAAAACGGTGAGACCGTATCCGCCATTATGGATAAGATTCCATCGCACATGCAGTTATTTTACGGCCAGATGGGAGGCTCAATGGGTGAGATTGCTGCTGCTGCACTGATCCTCGGAGGTATTTATCTCCTCTGGAAAAAGATCATTACATGGCACATTCCTGTCTCGATCCTTCTTACTGTAGCATTCTTTACCGGCATCCTCTGGCTGGCCGATCCGACGAAATTTGCTGATCCTTTGTTCCATCTGCTTACAGGAGGCCTTATGCTGGGAGCCATCTACATGGCTACTGATTATGCAACATCTCCGATGACGCACAAAGGAATGATAATTTACGGTATCGGGATAGGAATAATAACCGTGCTGATCCGTACATGGGGAGCATACCCTGAAGGCGTTGTCATTTTCAATTTTAATTATGAATGCTTTTGTGCCCTTATTGAATATGTATATCAAGCCGAAGAGGTTCGGAAAGGAGGTGAAGAATGGCTAAGATGCAATCGACACTCAAGAATATGGTGTTGTCGCTCACGCTCATCTCACTGTGTGCTTCCGCTGCTTTAGGATATGTCTATGAGTTTACCAAGGAACCGATAGAGATCTCACTGCTTAACAAGAAGCTTGACGCCATAAAACAGGTGGTACCTGAATTTACAAATAATCCCAACGATGATATGTTCATGCTGCCGACAGGTGAGGGTGACAGTCTCGAGGTTTATCCGGCAAAGAAAGGCGAGGAGGTCGTAGGGTATGCAGTTAAATCTTATACCAACAAAGGGTATAGTGGCTACATAGGTTTCATGGTTGGATTTAGGCCAGACGGAACTATTTTTAATATAAGCATCCTGGAGCAGAAAGAGACGCCCGGGCTGGGCACAAAGATGGTTCCCGAGGGAACGCCTGACAAGCCTGCGTTCAAGGATCAGTTCAAGGATAAGAACCCTGCCACCTTCGCCCTTAAAGTTAAAAAGGATGGAGGTCCGGTTGATGCCATTACAGCTGCAACAATAAGTTCAAGAGCATTCTGTGACGGGGTCCAGAGAGCATACAACACATTTGAGAAAGGAGGTCTGAAATGAACCAGGTTAAAGAATTTCACCAAGGGTTTCCTGAAGGAGAATCCCATACTTGTGCTGGTGCTCGGTACCTGCCCTACCCTTGCTACGACTTCATCAGCGATGAACGGCCTCGGGATGGGTATTGCAACGACCTTCGTGCTTATCGGGTCGAATGTAGTGATATCCCTCCTGAAGAATGTGATTCCTGACAAGGTGCGTATTCCTGCTTTCATTGTGGTCATTGCCACTTTTGTGACTATTGTCGACCTTGTGATGCAGGCTTATGTACCCGCACTCTATGAGACACTGGGCATATTCATTCCCCTCATTGTGGTAAACTGTATAGTGCTGGGACGTGCCGAAGCATTTGCCAGCAAGAACACGGTATGGTCATCGTTTGTTGACGGTGCCGGAATGGGACTTGGCTTTACGATGGCCTTGGGTGTACTCGGTACAATAAGAGAGATCCTTGGCAGCGGTTCCATCTTCGGGCTTAAATTCATCGAAGGAGACGGTATTCTGGTGTTCATTCTGGCGCCTGGAGCGTTCATCGCATCTAGGATATCTTATTGCTGTCGTCAACAGGATCAACAAGGCTAACAAAGCATAAGGAGGAACTGAAATGGAATATATTTTACTGATAATTTCAGCGATGCTGGTCAACAACGTAGTGTTGGCGCAGTATCTTGGTGTATGCCCTTTCCTGGGTGTTTCGAATAAGGTAAGCACAGCTCTCGGTATGTCAGGGGCGGTTGTCTTTGTTATTGTGCTGGCAACAATGGCAACATACCTCGTCTACACTTATGTGCTTGTCCCGTTAGGAATAGCTTTTATGCAAACGATCACGTTCATCCTTGTGATTGCTTTTCTTGTTCAGATGGTAGAGATCATTCTCAAGAAGATAAGCCGGCCTCTGTATCAGGCGCTCGGTATTTTTCTTCCGCTCATTACCACCAACTGTGCGGTCCTTGGTGTCGCTCTGCTGGTCATAAAGAAGGATTACGACCTCCTCACCGGTATCATTTATGGAGGTGCGACAGCTATGGGTTTCGGACTTGCCCTTATTATTATGGCAGGCATCAGGGAGCAGATGGAGCTGGTAAATATTCCAGAGGGAATGAAAGGTGTGCCTATTTCTCTGGTTACTGCCGGCATTCTGGCTCTGGCATTCATGGGTTTTGCAGGTCTGGTATAGGGTTACTGAAGGAAAACCAGAATGAGCATCCCGGAACTGAAGAACCGGAATTCATAAAAATAATCTGACAATGCTGGTCCAGTTTGTCAGGGTACTTGTACAAGGGCCTGACGATCAATGACGGATATCGTATTACTTAGTCTGCAAACTTAAAATTTTTTCTAACTGTTTGACAAGCTACAAGGGCGTAATGGAATGCTTCAGATAATAATTTGCTGAAGTTTCTCAAATAAGAATTCAGATTTTTCCTGTTTTTGTTTAATAATTCATCAGGATTTAATAAATTTATGTGTCTGCATTTTTCTTTTGTCAGTCTTTGTTCATAAGATACCGGTAAATGCAGGGGATACTGACCGTGTGACTGACGTAACGAAGGTTTGATCAAGCCCAAATTAATTATACTGATTATCAGATTGTTACATATTCGCTAATAGCCTGGAGCGAATTGAACAGCAGCCATTTTTGCTAAAGCTGCGGAATCCGGAGGGACAACAGAACGGTTTAACAGATACCACCTTAAAGACGTCAGGACAGGACACTGCCGGCAGGTAGGAAAGGATAGGCCGGGAGCACCTTCTCGTTTGCCAGTATGGTTGGATAAGACTACCTTGTCTGAGCCTGCCGCTTTCATTACTGGACCGAGCGTAAAACAACTCAGTGGGCTTTTACAGAAAAGGAGACAGACTGCAGGGCGGGCAGCGAAACCAACCGATTATTAGCAATTTTCAATGATCAGAATCAAGATATGCTGCATTAAAAGCATCGAGGAAGCAAGCATAGCCGTGAGCTTCGGAGCTTCAGCGATTGGATTGGTCGCTAAAATGCCAAGCGGACCGGGTCCGATTTCTGATGACTTAATAAGGGAAATAGCCGCGACCGTGCCACCTCCCGTTGCGACATTTATGCTGACCAGTGAAACTTCAGTGAGTGAAATAATCAGGCACCATCAGCGAACGAATACCAACACGATTCAGATTGTTGATTCCCTTACGGAAGGAACATATGCCGAGCTTAAAAGTGCTCTTCCGTGCGTTAAAATTGTCCAGGTCATTCATGTCATTGATGAAAATTCGCTCAATGAAGCAATCAGGATCTCAGAATCAGTCGACGCAATCCTTCTCGACAGTGGAAATCCTAATTTAAAAATCAAAGAACTTGGCGGTACCGGGAGGGTGCACAATTGGGAACTGAGCCGGCGTATCAGGATTAGTGCAAAGTGTCCGGTCTTTCTTGCAGGCGGATTAAACCCGGAAAATGTCAGGCTGGCAATTGAGACTGTCAGACCATATGGTGTGGATGTCTGCAGCGGTGTAAGAACAGATGGCAGTCTCGATATTCAGAAGCTGGAATTCTTCTTTCAGGAAGTGTTTCAAACTCTAAGGACATAAAGAGCTTGCTTTTAAGAAGATAAATGTTGAATTTCAGTAAACATATGGAGATATTGAGGCTTGATTCCGAACCACCGTTAGCCGTGGAAAAATGGGGTTGGAAATACCATCACCTGGGTATACCCACAAAAACCATTATGCCTGACGAGAAATACTTGCCGCAATTTAAATTTTATGTGTCGGGGTTCAGCACAAGTCCTTTTGGTGTGGAATGGATGAGGTTTGAGGATGACAGTCCGATAAGTGCCCTGATAAAGACAGTTCCTCATATTGCTTTTGAAGTTGATGACCTGGAGAAGGAACTAAGGACACGTGGTCTGAAGGTAATAACAGAGCCAAATAAAACTGCGGAAGGCATTAACGTAGCAATGATTGAGCATAACGGAGCTCCGGTTGAATTAATTGAATTCAGGAAATGATGTTCCGATAATTGAAAAGATCATTTGAAAGGAGCAAGGGTTGAATTAGATGGTTTAAATTAGGCAGGATGAGCAATCGCCATGATCCATTCAGGCTGACACAGACCTTACGCTTTAGCGGAGGAGTGCCCTGTCCTATCGCTTTAGTCCTGTGACTATTTAACTTTAACCTTTATCCTTTAACCTTTCACCATGGCCTTACTGCCTGCCCCCTGCACCATGCTCCTTGTACCTTGTACCATAAATCCTGTGTCAAAAACACCATTGATATATAATTTTACTCGCTGCAAACTATGATTACCGTAATTGCCGAGAGGGTGAAGCACGACAGTGGAATGCGTGTTGCCCTCAAGTTCCCTTATGATGAAGAGGTTGTAAATGACTCGTCAGGAAGCTTTACCAGATGCAGATGGATAAGAGAATGAATTGCTGGCATATTTCTGACGATGAAGTTATCAGGTTATTAAAGGCTCTCAGAATTTGCAGAATTGAATTCAGATTCAGAAAGCAGGACTTTCGACAAGGTCAGAGGTTTAAGCAAAGCAGGGATTAGTCAGCTTAAGAGTCACGCCTACCTGTGCTAAGAGATAGCAAGATCGATCTTCAATGACAAGAAGCTTAGCAAAACGGCGCTGGATGATATTGAAAGGTATCGAAGCTGGCTCGAATCGCACAGGTATCCGCCTACAACCGTCAGGACCTACACATCGATGATGGTGGCCTTCCTGAGGTTTGTTTCGCCCAAGGAGGCCTCAGAATGTAATACTGATGACCTCGTAAGGATGGTCAATGAATATATTATACCAGAGGGATTGAGTTACTCATTTCAAAATCAGCTGATAAGTGCAGTCAAGAAATTCTACAAAGAGATTTGTCGTGAGGTCATTGACCCCGGCGAGTTCACCCGTCCCCGTACACGACATAAGCTGCCCAATGTACTGAGCAAAGAAGAAGTAAAGAAGATCTTGACGGCCCCGATGAATGAGAAGCACAGGGCGATATTAAGTATTATTTACGGATGCGGGCTGCGCAGAAGTGAGGTAATCACGCTTGAGTCGGAGGATATTGACCGTGACCGGATGCTTTTAAGTGTCAGGCAGTCGAAGGGGTTCAAGGACCGGATTGTACCGGTCTCGGTGAAGCTGGTTGAGATGATAGACTTCGTATCTTAAGCGTTATCGTCCCGGTAGTTTATCTTTTTGAAGGGCAGCGTCAGGGTGAGCAGGTACAGTGCTGCGAGTATTGAGAAGGTATTCAGGATGGCAGTAGAGAAGGCAGGGATAAAGAAGAGCATTACTCTTCATGGGTTGCGTCACAGTTATGCAACGCATCTTTTAGAGGCAGGTACGGATCTGCGGTATATCCAGGAATTATTAGGGCACAAGAGCAGCAGGACTACTGAGATTTACACGCATGTGACGGAGAAGAGTATTCAGAAGATTCGCACGCCGTTTGATGATTTATGATAATTACTGTTGTCTGTAAAAGCCACCACAGGTATCCAATAACACCCATTTCCGTCAAATATGCCTACCTTTAGTACCCATATAAACGAGTTAGGCACAAGCGGTAATTTATCTGAAAGAACTTATCTGTAATAAATTCAGCAATTCTGAACCCTGACCGGTAAAGCAAATTGATACATTCATTAATGTATAACCCGAAAGCTAACTGCTAATAACCCATTGGGCAGAAAATTACATATCATAACAATAGTATGTAACAACATACTTATCAAGCCAATTTAACTAATCCGCCAATGTCTAACAAGTCGGTATAGGTCATTGCCTTCCGGCCAGCACGACTACTTGTAAAAAAAGAATTCAATTCTGTAAGCTTAGCTGGCCGGGCTGCCCCCGCCACACGGCGGGGTCTCCCGCAGATGGTGTCATGGTTTTTGCATTACCTGAAAATTCTGTGATCAAAATGAAATTCTGTGGTCGTCAAGCTCGATGGCAAAAACTCATGCCACCGCGACACAAGGCAACAGACCCATACCGCCGACCGTTAGGCAACATTATGAAATAGGGATGAGAGTTCCTTATTGACCCACAAAATAGAATTAAATCTATTAAAGCATGTATAAACTAATCCCAGTCCTTTTGTTGGTTCTAGTAGCTTGCTCCCTTCCAGCACAAATAAAAGATAATAAAGTCAAAAATTAAAGACTACTTAGACCATGAAATACAGATCATTGACCGTTTTGCAGGTCAAAGCATCACGCTTATTAAGGAAAAGCAAGACTATTACATCGTCCGGAAAATTTTCGGATCCGGAAGGCCATTCGTTGCAACAGTAAAATATAAAGTTGTCTTTAACAGTGACTACCAAATCACATTCTCCGAAATAGCTAATTCATCATCTGACGGGCTAATTAGTAGTGCTGATGAAGTATTTCTATTATGTATTGAGGAGAATGGAATTAGCCTGTATTTGAATCAATTGAAAATAGTAACTGTCTTAAAATAAACGTTGCCTAACAGGTCGGTATATGTCATTGGCTCTCCGTACCGCGAGATCTTTCTGGCTAAAGAGGACCGCTAAGTGGTCGGCGGTACGGCCTGCCCCGGCTCCCGCCGGGGGCTCCCTCCTGGTGTCACGGTTTTTGCCAACGCGAGAATAAAGTAATAACCGTATAACCCTGCACCGCATCACGAGTGCAAAAACACGCGCCACCGCGACTCTGCGCCAACGCCACATACCGCCGAACGTTATGTGCCAGGGCATAACGAATCCTTAATTAATCATTGGCTTAAATTTTGTAACCTTTGTAATTAAATAAGTAAAATGACCACTTCAGATATAAAACTTAGAATATTTCCGTCAGATAAATCTTGCTTGAAAAGAGCAAGTTAGAAGAATTATACGGTGTGGTTGTCAACTTTATCAATGGTCAGAAAGAGTTGACAAATTGGGATATCTCAACTTACTGATACTCAGAGGAACGGTATTTTTGAGGCAATTGAAGAAATAGAAACGGGCAAAGGGATTTCCCTATCAATGCGATAATATCCAAATACCGTAAAAAGTATTCCCGTGCATAAACACGTTATCTGTGTCATCCACTTCTCTGAAAAAGACTTTAATCAAATCCATAGCCTAATCTTAGTATTAATTGGGATTACAAGGTCAGTTAACCAATTCATCGACCGTTACAGAGCACTTAATTAATCAAAGTATCTGAAATCTAAAGCAATATCCTTTGATCTACAAGAAGAAGAGAATCAGAAAGGTTGTCTGTAACCAAGCATAATTCTTTGTTTTATAGAGATAGCAAAGATCATATTGATATTCTGAGGATTTACGACACTCGTCAGGATCCACATAAAATCATGCTTTTAGATAACCTCCAGCACACAACAGGTCGGTATAGGTCATTGCCTTCCGGCCAGCACGACTTATGTTAATTTGAAACTTCTTTCTGTAAGCTTAGCTGGCCGGGTTGCCCCCGCCACTGGCGGGGTCTCCCGCAGTGGTGTCATGGTTTTTGCATTACCTGAAAATTCTGTTATCAAAATGTAATTCTGTGGTCGTCAATCTCGATGGCAAAAACTCATGCCACCGCGACACAAGGCAACTGACCCATACCGCCGCCCGTTGTGCCTAATTGCATAACAGAACTCAATCAGAACCGATTTAATCAACATGCATCATGATAGAGAAATTCAGTTCACGCAAGTCTAAGGGATTTGGAATTTTACTCCTTATAGTAAGTTCTTTACTTATTTTCTGTGCTTTTGGAATACCATTAATTGCTGGTAATTTTTCAATAGTATATTTTCTAATAAGCGCAATAATTACTATTTCTGGTAATTGGTTTGTTTATTTGGTTCTGGACCAATACTTATTATCTGCATTGAAGCTGACGATTTACTAATAAATTCAGGCCCAATGCATAAAACTGTCCATATTACCAGAGATTAAAGCAATTAGACTAGATCAAGATACTGTTGGCGGGATAATCAAACCAACTTTGTCATGGAAATGCATGGAGATATCATATGGTAATGGCAGTTCAATATCAATTAGTCCAGAAAACCAGGAAAAGTTCATTTCAATGCTTAAAGAAAAAAACAACTCAATTGATGTAAAGTAAAGGCAACAAGGCACAACAGGTCGGTATATGCAATTGGCTTTCCGCACCGCGAGAACTTTCTGGCTAAAGAGGACCGTTAAGTGGTCGGCGGTGCGGCCTGCCCCGGCTCCAGCCGGGGACTCCCTCTTGGTGTCACGGTTTTTGCCAACGCGAGAATAAACTAACTAACCATCATAACCCTGCATCGCACCACGAGTGCAAAAACACGCGCCACCGCAACTCTGCGCCAACTGCACATACCGCCGAACGTTACAGGGCATTTTAAAATTTTCGTAAACATGAAAAACAATATATTTTTGATTCTTTTCCTACTACTAACTTCTTGCACAAACAAAACAACAAACCTAAAGGTAGATCTCAAATCAGTTGATGGTTATGGCGTATTTCTACCCGGGAATAGGATATTATTCCCAATTAATGACTCGGCTTACTATCGAAACGTACCCATTGATATGTCTGAGTTTGTTGTAAGAAGCCTTGCCCTGCAACCAGATCAATATTATTGGAACCGATATTTAAACAAACAGATAGACAAAAACACTATTAATCAGATAATTGACTACTACAAAATTGATACAACAACACTCGCGAATGTGGATGTTGATTGCAAAGTTCTGGTTCTGATTGGAGACAAAAACGGTAGGCGAGTAATTATCGTAGATTCAGATAATGATGAAGACTTCGCCGACGAAAAAATCAACGAATATGACTATCCCATTCCTATCGAGAAACAGAAAGAAATAGAACAAAATTTGCCTATTATACTAACCCAGTATGAGTATTTTGAAAATGATGAGGTACAAACAAAGTCTGTAAAAATAATGCCAAGCCCTTATAAGGGGACAATGGGCATTAATTATAATACTGATAATGAGGTTGAAAAGAAGTTTTTCCTTTTTGTCAGCTTCCCGGAATATAAACAAGGAGTCATTTCACTGAACAAGACTAAATGTGAAGTTACTGCATCCAATTATTTCTCAGGTAATATTTATGAGCCTAATAGAACAAAACTTTTTATTTTCCCAAAGACAGGTATCGTGCCTTCTGAATTAAATGGGGACATTCCGTTTGGAATGGGGATATTTTCAATGTCAAGGGTAATGATTACGTGATTCACTCGATCTCCAAATGGGGTGATAGCATATTCCTTGAATATGTTGGTAAGAATTCTCATCCTTATGGCTTCACAGAAGGCTTCTATGTACCAAAGTTCAATGCGTATTACCTTGATAAATCACTATTTACTTTTAAGGACTATGAGGGCAAATATATCTTATTTGACTTTTGGGGTACATGGTGTAATCCATGTATAAAGCTAATACCTGAACTTCAGGATTTAAACAATGATTACAAAGACAAAAATTTCGTATTAATCAGTATAGCATTTGATAGTGATCCAAAAATTGTATTTGATTTTACAAATGAAAATAAAATGGATTGGAAGCACCTATTTGTTAATCAAACTCAATTTGATAAAAACTCTATCACAGAAAAACTAAAGATTAGTAGCTATCCATCTTTACTGTTAATATCACCAAACGGAGAAATTATTGCCAGAAATAAACAAATTGATGATTTAAGAGAGATACTTAACAATAAACTAAACGCCCTGTAACAGGTCGGTATATGCAATTGGCTTCTGTGCCGCGAAAACCTTGTAGCTAAAGACGACAGGTTTAGTGGTGGCGGCACAGGCCGGCCCCGGCTGCCGCGGGGCACTCCCTCCTGGTGTCACGGTTTTTGCCAACGCGAGAATAAAGTAATAACCGCATAATCCTGCACCGCACCACGAGTGCAAAAACACGCGCCACCGCGACTCTGAGCCAACTGCACATACCGCCGACCGTTAGGGCTAATAGTGGCGTTAGCGAGCCATACAGATATAGAGAATCATCACTTCGTCACGCTGCGGGCTTTCTCCCCTCCCGCCTTGACCTAGAAAACTAAGTGCATGAGGAGAATAACAAACCTTCTATCACGACACGGCTATTTCACGCAACAGGAGACATTAGTTCTCCGCTCAAGAGTCAGTAACGCGGGTGATAAAAATTGATTTTCGTTCGCTTCAATATTTTGGTAAAACAACTATACCTGCACCGCGAGAAATTCTTACGCCACTACAATCCCTAACAGGCCGGTATAGGTCATTGCCTTCCGGCTCAGCGGGACAATTTAGTAATATGTAAGTAAATTTTCAAAGTGCTGGCCGGGCCCTCCCTTCATGGTGTCATGGTTTTTGCATAACCTGAAAATTCTGTTATCAAAATGAAAATCCGCGGTCGTCAAGCTCGATGGCAAAAACACATGCCACCGCGACACAAGGCAACTGACCCATACCGGCCAAACGTTAGGGCCAATAGCGGCAGAGAAATGACTTATAAAAAGACCCCTCATGACAATCGCGGCCAATAGCTGCCTGCGCGCCCTTGTTTAAACATTTAACTGCTCGAATGCTTCAGATTAACTCTATAGCTGGGCTGGCCCACACCTTTTCAATCTGTTTCATTTAAATGGCCTGTGGTTTATACCACATACGTGGCAATCAGAGAAAATTTCTTTAAGTAGGTTTTTACTACGCATAACCATCAGTAACCAGATAAACATAAGCTGCCGCTACAATCCCTAACAGGCCGGTATAGGTCATTGCCTTCCGGCCAGCGCGACCAATAGTAAATATAACGAACTCATTCAGTAAACTTACCTGGCCGGGTCAACCCTACCGGTGAGATGGTTTTGCACGTTACATTCTATTTTAGCCGCTTTTGCTGCGTAACAAATTTGTGGTCACATGGATCGAGCGGCTGATAAAGTAATAAGATGATAGTTTATCGTATTCTAAAGCAATACCAGGCACCGCTGGAGTGCAAAACCACCTCACCCCTATCCTGCGGCAACTGACCCATACCGGCCAAACGTTATGCCACATAGAAAGGCCGTGCAACTAATTGAAAATTTTACTATCATTAACAAAAAACATGAACACAAGAATTTTTACTCTTTTTATTTTCTTCTATTTTCCCATTAGTTTAATAACATATTCCCAACAAAAAGAAGGATTTAAGGTTATAAAACTAATTGAAAGCACATCGATAAAGAACCAACAATCATCAGGAACATGCTGGAGTTTTGCGACTACTTCATTTATTGAAACAGAAGCGATTAGATTAGGTAAAGAACCTGTAATACTTTCTCCTATTTTTTATGTAACCCCAGCATATATTGCCAAAGCAGATAAGTATATTAGATTACATGGTAATAGCTACTTTGCTGAGGGGGATTTAACATTTAGTGTAATGAATACATATAAAAAATATGGTGCAATACCTGAAGAGTTTTATAATGGAATAATACTTGGCGAATATAAACATGACCATTACGAAATGGACAATCTTTTATTTGCAATGGTAAAATCAGTTGGAGCATCAGATTATGGTAAGATAAAACAGGACAGTTGGAAAAAATCAATAGAGTTCTACTTTGAATGCATATCTTGGAAACCCTCCTGATTCCTTTATTTATGAAGGGAAAAGTTATACTCCAATTACCTTTGCTGCAGAAAAGATTGGGATAAACCCAGACGATTACACTGAAATTACAAGTTATAATCATCATCCATTTTATCAAAAAATTATTTTAGAAATCCCGGCGAACTGGAATCATAACTTTTATTTAAACCTTCCAATACAGGATTTTAAAGAAGTTATCGATAACGCCCTCAAACAAGGATATTCGCTTTGTTGGGACGGTGACGTCTCTGAATTCAGGATTCGAAGATGAAAAAGGTATTGCAGAACTAAGCGGGGAATTTAATACATGATTCTTCCATTACTCAAGAAATGAGGCAGCTTACATTTGATAATTTCACCACGCAAGATGACCATAATATGCACTTAATTGGACTTGCTAAAGATAAAAATGGTAATGCATATTACATTCTTAAAAATTCGGAGGGTAATAATAATGATTGTGGGGGATATATTTATATGTCTGAAAAATATCTGCTTTTAAAAACAATTTCAGTAATGGTTAATAAAGATATGATTCCAAAGAGGCTTGAAACTAAATTGAATAAAACTAAATAACCTACGTGGCATAACACGGACAATAAGGGTAAGTTGCTTGTCACGGTTTTTGCTTTTAATCCTGCTACCAAGACAAATTCATAATGGCCATGGCACCCGGATACGCGCAGCTGTACGTAAGTTAATTCCTACACCAAGACTATTTTATGGCTTCGAGACAGTTTGTACCGCGACACTGCGCCAGTGCCCATTTACAAGTTTCCTGCAACCGAGACAGTTTCCCATCCACCTATAAAACTTGTACCGCGACACTCGTAATGCTCAATAAAATTTGCACCATGACGGCAAAAACGCGTGCCATACCCTCCTTGCACCGGGACTATTTTTTGGCTAAAGCACCAGGACGGTGGCCGGTGCTAACGTCGGGTAACGCAACCTACCCTTATTGCCGGGCCGTTAGCAAACATAACATGTAAATAATTGATAATAAACTGAAATGAAAAAGCAATGCAAAATTGGTGTACCCTACCAAGTCCTAGGAATAGGCCTGGTTTGTGCAATGTTATCCAGTTGCTCCACCTTAACAAGATCTACTCAGAAGATGATATTGTTTACTCAACCAAAAGATTTGAACTTAAATATGATTACAAAGATCGAGATCACCGAACACCAATCTATTTCTTTACACAGTCAATCGTCAAGGAAATAGATCAAAATAATGATGTGTCATATCGTGCCTATGATGTCTTATTCCTAACTAGTTCCAGCTTCAAGCTTGATGAAAAGGTAATCCTGATTATTGATAATAAGCCATACCCCATGGCTATTGATAAAATTGAACTTGAAAATGTGAAAACTATCTCAGAAAACACAACGGATATTCCAACCTCAGATTCAACAACTGTTTCTGTAACAACAGGGTATTCAGAAAATAACAGAAAAATTACTAGGTTCAGTTATGAAATACCGGTTTCAATAGTAATGGAAATCAAAGAGGCAAACCAGCTATTTATTCGTTACTACTCTGGCCCTAGTCTGATAACCATTAAACCTAAGAAACTGAGCATTAAAAAGTTAAAAGAGCTAATTGACATTGTATAAAACTGTTACGTTTGCTAACAGGTCGGTATATGCAATTGGCGCTCCGCACCGCGAGAATTTTCTGGCTAAAGAGGACCGTTAAGTGGCCGGCGGTGCGGCCTGCCCCGGCTGGCGCCGGGGACTCCCTCCTGGTGTCACGGTTTTTGCCAACGCGAGAATAAACTAATAACAGCATATTCCTGCACCGCACCACGAGTGCAAAAACGCGTGCCACCGCGACTCTGCGCCAACTGCACATACCGCCGACCGTTATGTGCAAGCAAAGTCGCATAAAAAGGGAGAAGAGCCTATAAGAAAATTGACAGCATCCTGTGCTCGCCAAATAATATCCATTTAGACAATATTATGGAAAATCAGATCCTAATCGTTGTAATCATTTTCGTTGTCTTATTGGTTTTATCACTTTGGTCGTTATATATTAAGCGTGCACGCCGTCGAAACTATTACCGAAACGAGTATTTAAAATCAGATGATTGGAAACGTAAGCGATATGTAGTGCTCAAACGAGATAACTGGCATTGTGTATACTGTGGAGCACCTGCAACCCAAGTCCACCACAAGAAATATGCAAAAAAGAACCTCGGAAAGGAACCCATTAAATGGCTAGTCTCCGTCTGCGATTTATGTCATAAATCTCAACATAATTGAAATACCCGAATCTGATTCATAGCTTTACTATTGATTATGCTCCTTCTCATTTGATATAAACGATAACCATTATAGATAAAATAAATGCCTGCACATAACAAGTCGGTATAGGTCATTGCCTTCCGGCCAGCACGACTGATGATAATTGAAACCTCGTTCTGTAAGCTTAGCTGGCCGGGCCGCCCCCGCCACAGGCGGGGTTCTCCCGCAATGGTGTCATGGTTTTTGCATTACCTGAAAATTCTGTGATCAAAATGAAATATTGTGGTCGTCAAGCTCGATGGCAAAAACTCATGCCACCGCGACACAAGGCAACAGACCCATACCGCCGGCCGTTAGTGGCCATTAAATGCTTTCCATGCAAATTCACATAAGACTTAGCCTTACATGAAATAATAGGTTACCATTCATGGAAGATTCTATCAAATTTCAAATCATTCGTCTGTTGGCCTTCATCTCAATCGGAGCAGCCGTAATTATGGCATTGATCATAAAAATGAATATGGCATCAAGGAAACTTATCAAGGGATCAATGGAGTTTCGATTTACCATATTGCTCTTTGACAATGAAAAATATAGGGAGTTAATAGCACTGGAGAAAGACCAGAAGGTTAGAAAGCTTTTCAAAACCTATATGATCATCTACAGGATATTGACAGCTCTTGCTGTGATAAGTTTGCTTACTGCAATTCTCTTATCATATTATGAAGTTTGATATGGGCAATAAGCTACCAAATCCGAATTATTCTTTACAGTTTAATTGGATCTATATTAAAAGATTTCCGAATATGTCAAAACAAACGGCCACTAACAGGTCGGTATATGCAATTGCCGCTCCGTGGCGCGAAAATATCTGGTTATAAAGAAGAAATTTTGTGGCGGCGCACGGCCGCCCCGGCTCCCGCCGGGGACTCCTTCCTGGTGTCACGGTTTTTGCCAACGCGAGAATAAAGTAATAACATCGTAACCCTGCATCGCACCACGAGTGCAAAAACACGCGCCACCGCGACCTCTGCGCCAACTGCACATACCGCCGGGCCGTTAGGCATTATTAACCGTCAACAAATTAAGATGAACATACTAAAACATATCATTAAGGACTGGTTCCTAATCCTGAAAATTCGGAATAGGTTTAATCCATCGATCCAAATTCAGCAACGTAAACTTTTTCATTATTATCAAGATCTTGCTCAATCCGGTAAGGTACTCAACCTAAATGATACTGGATTCCGGGTCTTCTCACAAAATGAAGAAGATGGTAAACTTCTGTTCATCTTCTCAATAATCGGTATGGATAACAAACAGTTTGTGGAAATTGGTGCAAATGACGGAATCAATAGCAATTGTGCTAATCTCTTCTTCAATTTCGGTTGGTATGGTTTATTTATTGATTGTGACAAATGGAGTGTTAAACGTGGTAGACGTTTCTATAACAAATACCCTAATCCATTGCAGTACAAACCAAAATTCATTTGTGAAAAGGTTACTCGCGAAAATGTAAATCAAATAATTGGCAAAGCCGGATTTAGTGGAGAGATTGGACTCCTTTCAATTGATATTGATGGTAATGACTATTGGGTTTGGGATGCTCTATCAATCATTGATCCTAAAGTCGTTATTATTGAAACTCATAATGAATTTGGTTTAAATGATATCATCGTTCCTTATGATCCTAAATCTGAATATTCAAAAAGACATCCCGTTTATCATGGGGCCTCTCCTATAGCTATGGTGAAACTTGCTAAAAAGAAAGGCTATAGACTAATTGGAGCAAATGAATTAGGATTTAATTTTATGTTTATTAAAAACGGTATTGCGGATGAATTAATACTAGAAGTAAGTGTAGAATTTGTATTAACGCATCCATCAGTCCAAGAAGGTTATAAAACATTTGAAGAGGTCAAAGATTGGGAATTTGTGAAAGGTTAACAATGCCTAACAAGTCGGTATAGGTCATTGCCTTCGGCCGGCAATGCCAAATTTGTGTAAGGGGGGATAATTTTGCGGCCGCCGGCCGCCCTACCCTCTCCCTGGTGTCATGGTTTTTGCATTACCTGAAAATTCTGTAAACAAAGAAAACAATAAGGGTCGTCTAGCTCGAGGGCAAAAACTCATGCCACCGCGACACAAGGCAACTGACCCATACCGCCGGAACGTTATAGCCAATGTGCACGTTTTCAGCGAGATAGACTACGCCGCGACAATCACGGAATATACCGCGACCGCTTATTTGGCACATTTGCTTTTACGCGACACATGACCCAACACACATGCAAAAGCAAAAGAGCCAAATGCCCTCGCTCCTTCTGATTAGGTCAGTTTTCCAATTTACGATAATCTTCGAACGACATTTTTTTAATCATTTCGAAACAATTAGATTTGAACTTTGTTCCTCATAAAGGACCATACATTAGCATGACTGAACGAATATTTAATGATTAGAAAATTCAAAAATATTACTTCTTTATTTCTATTGCTGGTTTTCTTTCTGCCTTCAATAGTTAAACTTGAACATCACCACGAACACTTTGAATGCAAAGCAATAAATGAGAAACATTACCATGTCCTTCATGATAATTGTGTTATATGTAATTTTGAATTTTCTGTCTTTTTATCAAACACCGGAGATATTGATTTCCAAAAGGAAAACCCCTTAGAATATTTCTGCAATAATTACAGATTCCGTATATTTTTCTAATCTCTCACAATTCTCATTTTTATTACGAGCTCCTCCCATACTTACAAATAGCATTTAAAACATCCTCCCGGATGTAAGACATCTTATTTGTAAAACATTAACCCGTAATAAAATGAAAAAAATCTTCATAGTATGCGGTTTGGTATTAGTTTATCATTCATTAAACGCACAAAACAAGATAATTGGAAAGATAACTGATCAGAATAATTTACCATTGCCAGGAGCGACAATATTCATTTCAGACATGAATAAAGGAACAATTTCAGATAAAGATGGGAATTATGAATTAATAAATATTCCAAATGGTAAAAACAGGATTCAGTTTTCATTCGTAGGTTTCGCTAACCGTATTGAAACAGTTGAGCTGAGTGGAGAAGCTAAAAAACTTAATATATTACTAAAACAAACGGCAGTTGAAGCAGATGAAGTTGTGGTTTCCGGTGGTTATAATTCCACACAACATGATAATGCTGTAAAAATTGATGTTCTAAAGCTAGATCCTCATACAATTAAAATCACACCCAATTTCGCGGAAGTGCTTACTCAGGTTCCAGGTGTTGACATGATTTCAAAGGGGAGTGGAGTTTCAAAACCTGTTATCCGTGGACTTTCGATGAATGACATATTAGTCTTAAATAATGGCGTACGGTTTGAAAATTATCAGTATTCCAGTCATCATCCTCTTGGAATTGATGAATTTGGAATTGAAGATGTTGAAATCATTAAGGGGCCGGCTTCGTTGCTTTACGGCTCTGATGCTATTGGTGGTGTTATTAATTTTATCAAAGAAAAACCAGCACCTGTTGGTAATATTATAGGCGATTACAACCTGCAACTTTTTTCAAACACCCTTGGTATGACAAATAATATTGGAATAAAGGGAGCATCGAAAAAATTCTTTGGTGGAGTAAGAGCAGGACAAAAAACAAATGCCGATTTTCTTCAGGGAGGTGGTGCATATACCCCAAACTCCCGGTTTAACGAGTATTCAGTTAAAGCAAATGCGGGCTTTACAGATAAAATCGGAACATTCAAATTGTTTTACGATTTCAACAATCAGAAACTTGGTTTAGTAGAAGATGAAGCAATTGAATTAATAACTGGCAGAGGTAGAAAAAACGACATTTTTTATCAGGAATTGAATACTCATTTAATTTCTTCGCAGAACAAGCTGTATTTAAGAAAATTTAAACTTGACATAAATTCGGCTTATCAGAATACGGAATTGATCCACTTTGGCGAAGAGAATGTATATGAACTTCAAATGAAACTTGCAACTTTAACATATGAAGCAAAATTACATTTGCCCTCAAAAGAAAATTCAGAATACATAATAGGATTTCAGGGATTTAATCAAACAAATACAAATTTGAATGACAGAGAGACCATACTTTTACCTGATGCAACAACAAATAATTACTCTGCATTTGGTTTATTCCAGTATACGTTTTTTAGTAAATTGAAATTGCAGACAGGAATTCGTTACGATAATAAATTCATTTCAACGCAGACAATCGGCTTATCTTCTGAATCAGACACTTATCGTCCTGCTATTGATAAGTCTTATGGGAGTTTCAGTGGTTCATTTGGTGCAACATATAACTTTTCTGAAAACATGCTTTTCAGGGCGAATTTTGCTGCTGCATACCGCACACCAAATTTAGCTGAACTTACTTCAAACGGGCAGCATGAATTGCGATACGAAATCGGAGATAATAATCTTGTTCCTGAAAATGCCTACGAAACGGATTTGAGTATCCATTACCATAAAGAAAATTTTACCTTCGACATTGCTGGATTTTACAATATCATCAATAATTATATTTTTATTTCACCAACAGGCGACACTACATCTTCAGGGATTTATATATACAAATACAAGCAGGCTAATTCAGCCTTGTTTGGTGGTGAAGCGGGTTTGCATATTCATCCTAAACCAATAGAATGGCTCCATTTTGAAACTACATTCTCATCGGTTATCGGAAAACAAGACAATGGTGACTATTTACCTTTTGTACCTGCGCACAAATTACGTATTGAATTAAGGGCAGAAAAAGAAAACTTACTGTTTCTGAAAAAAGCGTTTGTCTCAGTTTATACTACTACTGCCTTTAACCAAATGAATGCTGCTCCTGATGAAACACCAACTTCGGGTTATTCTCTTTTGGATCTGAGTATAGGAGGAAATATAAAAATCCAAAACCAGCTTATGTCAGTCAGCCTAAGTGCAAATAACCTTTTTGACAGAAAATACATTGACCATTTATCGACTTTAAAAGAAGTGGGATTATTTAATCCCGGGAGAAATATTGCATTAAGCTTGAGAATCCCATTTTCAATAACAAAAAGTGAAAACAAAAATACACCTTGACAATCGGGTAGGTAAGCTGATATATATAATCTGATTCTTTTGCAAGCACTTTTAAAAGCCACGCGGGCTGATGCTTGACCCAAAGCTTTTAAAAGAGCTTGCAAAGATTAGATCCTGCAAACCATGACTCTAAGATTTGTCACATCATGACAGTTTTAAAATAACACTGGCTATAACACGGACAATATGGGTAAGTTGTTTGTCACGGTTTTTGTTTTGCTCCTGCACCCAAGACAAATTTGTAATGGTTGTTGCACCCGGACACGCGCATCTGCACGCAATTTAAATCCTGCACCTGACAAATTTCTGGCTCCGAGACAATTTGTACCGCGACACTGCGCCAGTGCCCGTAACCAAATTTGTAACGGGTGATAAATTCACGGCTCCGATCAAACTTGTACCGCGATCGCGCCAGCACGCAATAAAATTTGTACCATGACGGCAAAAACACGCGCCATACCCTCCTTGCACCGTGACAGCTTTGTGGCTAAAGTACCAGGACCCTGCCCGGATGCTACGTCGGGTAACACAACCTCCCCATATTGCCGGGCCGTTAGGCACAAGGCGAAAATAGAACTAAATTGATAGTTTATATGATATTTGGATGTAAAATATTTATTAATATTACTGAATAAGTTTTTTGATTTTTTTTATTTTTATTTCAAGATTATGAAATTTTCTTGCAGTGTTAATACAAACTAATATTTTTATAATTTGCTAATATTTAATTTGTCTAACCAAAAACTAACGAATGATAGATTGCAATTTTGCAGCCTATTTAATAGTTCGGCCACGCCACTGACAAGAAAGGAGAAAACATATGGGTTACCAAGTTAACGTGTTAATTTGCCCAACGTGTCCGGATCATACGCTCGACAGTCGCAAAATGTTTCTTGAAGGAAACACTGCCGTTGTACTTTGTGATCTTTGTGGACGTAAGTTAGTGATATCAACTGGTCTCAGGTGCAAGCATGAGGCGTGTCTCAAGCCGATCACCAACGCGGTTTGTTCTCAGTATACCAACGTTCCTGAGCCAGTGGCTTGCTTTTGCGACGAGCATAAACCCAAGGGATTCGCCAACTGGTTCCATTATTATTTTTGGTTGCATGGGCAGGACGTTGTTCCCTTCATGCCAGATGCCATTAAAGGTAAATGCTGCAAATGTGGAAGCGAGATTAGTTGCTCAAACAAATACATGTTTACTCATTGTCCCAAATGCGACTGTGAACATCAAGAAAGCTTACAACTGTTCGGCCCCCCCACACTTGTCCCTGTGGGACCCGACAAGGATGAGAGACCAGTTAAACAGCCGGCTGAGTTAGCCGCATCGACAGATGGCGAGTATATAGAGTTGATTGCCAGACAACTATGCCTGCTCGAGGACAACCAGTTTGCGGTTAAATGCCCCACTTGCGGTGCCAAGCATCGCTGGGACGAGGAACGAACAAGGGCCAACGAGAAGGAAACCCTTTTACAGGCGATCAGCATCATGCTCAAGATGGAGCGTGTCGCACGAAACCTAGGGATGTCGAACAGCTTGAATCGCGGGCACGGGTGGCTCTGCACTCAGTGCGGTGCCATGATCTCACATGACTTACTGATTGCAAGTTTTCAAGCGTCTGGAGGCGGGTGGCATTAAGCTTTCGGCCACCGCTCGGGCGTATCGTCAATCCCTCATTTTGCATGCAAACTTGCATTTTACACAAACCAAACCGCAAAGCAGAAGTTACAAAAGCCTGCAAATCAGCACATATTTTCTGCCTTGTTGGGCAGTTTTGGTCATCTCTCAAAAACAAAATAAATTGGTGATTAGTGGATGTATATGGATAACTTGATAAAATGATTTATTGAGTATTTGTGAAACCTAGATTTAAAAAGGGACAGGAAGTTACGCCCAGTGCATAACAGCAGGTATAAACCATTGCTGGCAGAGGGTTTGCGTAGGTTAGTGCTATTGGTTACATTGTGCTAACTCGACCACAAAGGGCCCTGAAAACGCAAGCGTTCATACCTGCAGTCGTTAGGGCTAATAGCGGCTATAGCATATCATTAATACGTGGGGGATCATCATGCCATCTCGCTGCGGGCACTCTCCCCTCCCGCCCTAACTAAGAAAATTAAGAGTATGACGAGAATACTTAATTATATAGCTCGACTTAGCTATTTCACGTAAATGGAAACTTCTGTCCTCCGCCTCAGGGACAGTATCGACTCGTGTTATAACCATAATATGCAGTTCGCAAAAACATATATCATAAGACGACTGACAATGCACCGCGAGAAATCTTTGCGCCGCTACAATCCCTAACAGGCCGGTATAGGTCATTGCCTTCGGCCGGCAATGCCAAATTTGTGTAAGGGGGGATAATTTTGCGGCCGCCGGCCGCCCTACCCTTCCTGGTGTCATGGTTTTTGCATTACCTGAAAATTTATCCCTGTAAACAAAGAAAACAATAAGGGTCGTCTAGCTCGAGGGCAAAAACCCATGCCACCGCGACACAAGGCAACAGACCCATACCGCCGGCCGTTAGCATTAAGGGCCTGGTGCCCCGGGTACCTTGACAAACTAGTTCTGGTGATAAATACGTGACAGAATTGAAGGCCCCTAAATGCTAACAGAAAAACCCTGTAACACCTGATAATCAAGATTTTGCCTTCACTCAGTTCTATGATAGTTTTATTATAACATGACAACTTCATCACTTGTATCGGGACTTACCATCGCTCAACAGTTGCCTTCATGCCGTCATTATAAAACATCTGCTATTTAGTCAATACTCCTGCTTTCTATCAGGATACTCCCTACGCACGACTTAAATAATTGCTGTTACACTTCAATTGGAACAATTTTTGTTGTTAATGATTTAACACTGATTTCTGGAAAACCTAATACTCAATCTATGAAAAAGTTAATCTTGATTTTTGCAGCAATTGTTCTGATAATGAGTTGTGAGAAACATGATAACACATGCGACTGTGACGATCCATTAGAAGATCTTGCCTTTCTTGGAGAAATGAAATCCTCCTTCACAAATTGTACCTGTCAGATGGCTATTTTTCAAGCAACATATAATAAACAGACAGTTTTTTATGCTACTATGAATGATCCTGTATGTGATGGCTATAATCCAATTGTTCTATTGGACTGTAATGGGAATTCGTTAAAAGTATACGAACCGCCTCTTGGAGATACGTTTAGTAATGAAGTGACAGATCGCAAAGAATTGTATACATGTAAGACTAAATAAGAGAAAAAAGTAAAGCTGCCCCAAATGCTAACACGGACGGTATAATTAATGGGCTTGTCATGGTTTTTGCGGCACCCTGCTCCCATGACAGATCCTGCCAAAACTTGCACCCGGACGCCCGCACCTACCCGTAATATAAATCCTGCACCGTGACAGGTTTCTGGCTCCAATTAAACTTGTACCGCGACACTGCGCAAGTGCCCCTAACAAATATCCTGTACCGTGATAGCTTACAGGCTCCGATCAAACTTGTACCGCGACACGCCCGGCTTCGATAAAACTTGTACCCGGATGGCAAAAACCACGCCGTACCCTCCTTGCACCCCCGCTGCTCACTGTGTTCGCGCGGGGCGCGGCGTGACAACTTTCTGGCTAAAGTATCAGGATCGTGACCGGTGCTTGCATCGGGTAACGCCCACTAAATTATACCGCCGGGCCGTTATGCGTCATACTTCCTTGAACATTGGACTTCCAAAAGCGTTTATAAGATTAGCAGAATAAGAACAGGAAAGCCGAAAACTGATTAGAGTAGGCAATATTTTCAATCTAGCAAAATGAAAAAACTCTCGAAATTGAGACAAACTGCTGTCCTAAAAAAAAATCTATTACCTATTTCTATTCTAATTTTTACATTATTTCTGCCATCATGTAACTCCCGATCTTCGAATAAAAATCATTCATCTCAAGGTAGTCCTGACAGCATTGGTTTAACTGAAACACAGAATACTTCACTAGACTCAATAGTTCTTTTTTTACTTAGCGCATCAGCCAAAGATTTTCATGACAACCAGCCACCAATTCCTGTCAATTTTCGTAATGTTCAAGTCAGAAATTTAATTGGCCAAAATGCGAAAAATAACTTTTTAATATGTGGTCAGTTTCTTGCCCAGGATAAACAAAGCGAAGATGGGTGGACTTCTTTTGCAACTATTAAAACAGATCCATATGAGCAATGGATTGGTTCTAATGCTTTAACGTATTGCCAAGACTCTAAGGCGATATCTTATAAAATAAATGATTTATCATCAGAATTGAAAAGTCGGTTTGACTTCTACAAAACTTAGCAAAGTAAACCATCCAACAACAATGACCCAGTAAAAATAATAGTACGAACGCATAACACGGACAATATGGGTAAATTGTTTGTCATGGTTTTTGCTTTGCTCCTGCACCCAAGACAAATTCGTAATGGTTTTTGCACCCGGACACGCGCATCTATTCACAATTAAAATCCTGCACCGTGACAGTTTTCTGGCTCTGAGACAAATTGTACCGCGACACTGCGCCAGTGCTCCTAACAACAAATTTGTACCGTGATAATTTTCCGGCTCCGATCAAACTTGTACCGCGATCACGCGTAATACTCAATAAAATTTGTACCATGACGGCAAAAAGTGCGCTATACCCTCCTTGCACCCCCGCTGCTCACTGTGTTCGCGCGGGGCGCGGCGTGACAACTTTCTGGCTAAAGTACCAGGACCCTGCCCGGTGCTTACGTCGGGTAACGCAACCTCCCCATATTGCCGGGCCGTTAGGTTTAAGGGAGGTGCAATCAGACCGGGGCTTCCACCGCACAATTAACAGCTTGGCTGATGACAAACACATGATTTTTTTGATTTGGATTACTAAATGACAATGATTTCATAATTTGAATAAACAATAAACTAACTACTGCCAACTTTGTTATATAACAGAGAGGAGAGAGCAATATGAGCAACGAAAAGATGAGACCAGAAACGAAAGGTGTTACCGTGAAGTTACTTACAACGGTTGACCTTGGCCCTGAGATTGAGGGCATGGCAGGGCGCCAACTTCGAATGCGTATGGTGACGATCGAGCCAGGAGGGGTCATCGGCCCAGTTCACAACCATATTGACAGACCAGGAACCGTTTACATATTGCATGGAACGATTACTGACCATCGAGATGGAGTCGCAACGGACTATGGACCTGGAGTGGGCTGGCCCGAGGATAGGAACACCACACACTGGCTTGAGAACAGAGGAACGGTTCCGGCAGTTGAGATCTCGGTCGATATATTCATGCTAGAGTAAGCTGACCCGAAAAGCATATTTGTTTATAATGGAGCACTTGCAACTCCAACCTGACTGAATATTATGCAAAGTCTTATCGAGACAAATTGATCACATCCTGACAATTCTAAAATTTCCCCTAAACCTAACACGGACAATAAAATTAATAGGTTTGTCACATTTTTTGCATTGGCATTCAGGCACATAGACAGCTTACTAATTCAAGACAAACCCGGACCACGCACCTGCTTTCTATTAAACTTAGTGTACCTTGACTTGTTACCTGCCCGCAATAAAATTTGTACCGCGACACTCGTATAACTCAGAAAACTTGTACCTGGACTTGCAAAAAATGCGCCATGCTTCGTTCATTACGGTTGTGTGCCGGGACTCTACCCCGATGACAAATTGGTAGTCACAACCTCCATTCACTCAGCAACACCAACTAATCTTATTGCCGGGCCGTTATGTGCAACCCGAAACAAAACAGACAACAAGTAAAACAGCATCTAACTTTGTATTCCAATAAGTTTCTTTTATAGTATGTAGTAATCTTAAAATTATTAGGAGGATTTAAAATGTCTACTAATCAGTCATCCAAGATCTCTGATCCTATGCAGGTCAAGACGTGGGTCCAACTTCTAGCCGTTATAATTGGCGTTCTTCCACTTTATTCAAGTCTTATAATCTATCAGATTCAAAAAGGGCAACCACCTTCTAATCAGGGATTCATTTTCTACTTGGCAGTAATTTGCCCTCTGAGCATTGTGATTGCATTAATGCTTCTACGGTTTCTCTGTAAGGAGAGTTATAGTGGTCTAAACTTGAAACCTGGAAAATGGTATTCAGATTTGCTTTCTACACTCATTCTCGCTATTGTGATCCTTGTTACCAACGTCATTTCACAATACTTACTTTCAGAATTATTTCCAACGTCCACCTCTGACTCTAATATTAGAAATCTCTTCAAGGAAATGACAAGCAGTCCTGGATTGTTGTTTATTTTTGCCGGTCCACTGGTATTCCTTGGAGCAGCTTCTGAGGAACTTATTAGGGTGTTCCTGCTGAGTCGTCTATGGAAGGCATGGCCGTCAACTATAGCCAAGTTAATCATTTTAGTTATCTCGGCATTTCTGTTCGGTTTTATACATGTCTATCGCGGGCCGATCCATGTTGCATGGACGACAATCTGCGGCTTGATAATGGCCTTCTACTATTATCGGTTTGGTCGTGTATTTCCACTTATATTTGCTCACTACCTGACAAATGCACTTCAGGTAATCGTTGTTGCCCTTGCAAAATAAGATAAATTATACGGGGACCAATTGCCCTAAGAAAAATAATTCTATAAAACAACACTTAAAACAAACCGAGACAACTATACGATAATAAATCAGGGCAGCACATAACACGGACAATATGGGTAAGTTGTTTGTCACACTTTTTGCATTTGCTCCTACACTCAAGACAGATTTGCAATGGTTCTTGCACCCGGACACGCGCATCTGCTCCCAATTAAAATCCTGCACCGTGATAAATTTCTGGTTCCGAGATAGTTTGTACCGCGACACTGCGCCAGTGCCCTTTACAAACATTCTGTACCGTGATAGCTTTCAGGCTTCGATCAAACTTGTACCGCGACACTCGTAATGTTCAATAAAATTTGTGCCTGGACGGCAATAAGTGCGCCATGGTTTGTTCATTCCGGCTGTGTACCTGGACCCTACCCCGATGAAAAATTTGTGCTCACAGCCTACATTCTCAAACCAACACAACCTCCCCATATTGCCGGGCCGTTAGGTGTCATAGCTGAGCCCCCTGACCAAATACCATAGCCTTTAGAAAAATTCTCTTTGACTGACAAATCCCAAATACTTTATAAATTCCTACAATACACTAAATTTAAAGCTACGACACCTAACGGCATAGATAAAATTTAAATTGGATGGATATCTATTTTGTCTCCTGGACAAATAATAAAAGAATAACTTACGCCTGACAATATTTAACTCTGTAAACACTCAAACCACAAGAGCCTAAAACAAAACTAAAATTCAATTATAAATTATGGTCAAAAGATGAAATCAGTCGACAATTTCTTTATTGATAAGGATAGAATCAGAACAATTGACACGATGCGTGTTATATACCTCTTAATGTCTTTGTTCTTTTTTGTAACTACAGAAATTGGCAGGTATATTTATAGACCATACATTTATGCTAATCACATAAACGATTTTGGAATTGCTAACTCAATTGGAAATTCAGGTGGAATTCTCGTTCAAATTTTTTTTGGACTTGCTATATTTAATTCTTCCAAGATAAAGAGCATTCGATTAATATGCTTCTTTATTATTGGTTACATTCTGTATGAATTAGTTCAAGCTATTACACCAAAAAAAGTATTTGACTTGAAAGATATCTACGGAACGCTTATTGGAGGAGTAATTGCCATAATTTTGTTTTTACTCATTCATAAAGTCATAAAGCAAAATAGAATCTTCTATAAATTTTAATAGACTGATTAACTACATAACAAGATAAAAATTGCTACAACACCTAACACGGACAATATGGGTAAGTTGTTTGTCACACTTTTTGCAGGTGACGTGCTCGCCAGCCTTGCAAAAAATGGATGTTGAGTATCAGACTGAACTTTTTTCTTCTTTTTGATCTTTTTTCTTCATATCATAATCGGCTGGCCATCAAAATTCGTAATGGTTGTTGCACCAGGACACCCGCATCTGTTCCCAATTAATATCCTGCACCTTGATAAATTTCTGGCTCCGATCAACTTTGTACCGCGATCGCGCCAGAACGTAATAAAATTTGTGCCATGACGGCAAAAAGTGCGCCCCCGTCTCGCTATGCTCGTCGGGGCACAGCATACCCTCCTTGCACCCCCGCTGCTCACTGTGTTCGCGCGGGGCGCGGCGTGACAACTTTCTGGCTAAAGTACCACGACCCTGCCCGGATGCTGTGTCGGGTAACGCAACCTCCCCATATTGCCGGGCCGTTATGGCCAATTATTAAGCAAAACAATTAAAAACAAAGCTGGTTAGTTTTGCGGACATCAGATAAAATTCTAAACCTACTGTTTGTCGTATATCATAAAATCTAACTATCATGATTAGAAATAAAATTCTACTCTTCGCTAGCTCATTGATGATAATGAGCAATCTGAATGCTCAATCCTTGACTGAGTCACTTGGTGCTACTAAAACAAATTTCAAAATTTGTTCTAATACAGTTGATTTAGAAACTATAAATCAAATCATTATACAAAGTGCCGAGCAAATATATTCTAGTGAATATGGTTATGGATATCAATCATTTCATCTGGAATTTGTATCACAAAAGAAGATCGCAGCAACAAAAGCAGAGCAATTTGAAAATAAAGAATTGCTACAAATGGCTTCCTATAATTCTGGTAATAAATATTTAATGACATTCTACGATTCCAATGACCAAATATTGCTAACGATCACTATTCCTCTTTCTTCTATTGATGATTTCACAAATGCTTCAATGGACAATAGATTATATTTTTATTCTATTGATCTAATTGATGTTCCAATAATAGCCTTAGATAAGACAATCAAAATTGATATCTTGAAAATAATGAAATAGCTAATTAACTGGCCATAACAGGTCGGTATATGCAATTGCCTTTCCGCACCGCGAAAATTATGTGGCTAAAGGGACAATTTGGTAGTGGCGGTACGGGCTGCCCCTCCTACCGTCGGGGTCTCCCACTTGATGTCATGGTTTTTGCATTACCTGAAAATTCTGTGATCAAAATGAAATTCTGTGGTCTTCTAGCTCGAGGGCAATAACCACGCCACCGCGATACAAGGCAACTGCACATACTACCCGCCGTCAGTTATATGATTCTGTTTACAAAATATCATTTCTGCCTTCCACCGGGACTGGGCCAACCCGCGACAAAATACTTGTGCTAACAGCCTTATCTCTAATTATTTCTTATCTTGTACTTTCAACTCCTTAGACTATCTACCCATGACCAAAAAAGAAATTGTCCTTACTTTAGTTAAAACAATCAATACCCACGATGTCGGCAAAATTTACCTTAATTAAAAATATGGGAATATGGAAAAAGGGAAATTTGGTAATCTCACCACCAATCAACTTCAAAAAAGAAAAAAGTATGCATTCATACTTTTAGTGATCTTAATTGCTGCTGTTGTGTTAGATGTATTAGCACTAATTTACATTTTAGTAATTGGAAAGGGCTTCAATAATGCACTTTTTGCTTCTGCTGCAGCATGCATGGTGATATTTATACCAATATATATAGGTAAAAAGAAAATCGAAGAAGAACTTAAAAATAGAGAAAACAACTAAGATAGAATACGAAAGGCCAAACTTTTATTGTCAGTTCCCGATGTAATAAAAAGCTGATTATTATACAGCGTAACATTGTGTATAAATAATCTATACTTGTGCTAATATTAGTTGGTACTCATTTGAACAATAAAACAAAGATATTTATGAAATCGAAAGATGGAAAAAAATTGATACTGATATTAATTATAATTCCATTTCTATTTACCTGTGAAAAGAATAGCCAATCACTAATTATCGATTATCCCGGATTTCAGTTTAAACTATTTGATGGTATTAGTGAATCTATTGCTACAGTTATTTATGATTCCCTTACTACAAACAAAGACCGTATTATTAATCATTTGCGAGTTAGTAATATGCCTGATATAGTAGTATCAGTATGGAGTAATAGAAAAGAATTCGATGGTGTACAGAAGAAGAGGTTAGGATCAATATCTCCCGGCACTACCGGATTTATAAATGGTAAGGCTGAAATGTTTCTGTTTTATGGCGGTGCAACAGCAAAAGATGCTGTTCATGAATTTGCACATCTGGCATCAGTAGCAATAAATCCAAGTTTTGGCAATCGACCACGATGGCTGTGGGAAGCGGTTGCTATATATGAGTCACGGGAGAGTGTTGATTTTTCTAGATGGTCTTCAATTGAAAAAGAATTTCCAGGATTTACTGCACTAAATCAAAACAATTCTCCACTTCCTTATAAGTGGGGATATCCTTTGGCTAAATTTATTTTGGATGAATGGGGAGATGACGCTTATATCAATCTTATTCTGACCCATGGAAATATTAGAAGCGTATTGGGTATTAATGAAGATGAGTTTGTAGCAAAACTTCAGTTATACATGAACAAAAATTAGCATGTTGTATTTATTAAAAATTTAAGCTTGCAATAACTAGTATAGACAGGGCTATATTGGAAATTTCTTATGCTTCTGAGTATGGACAGGTGACAATAAATCTTATTCAGGTTTTTTACGCAAGTTTGAGTTGAGGAGCTTGTCAAAAAAAAGAACAGAGATTATAAAGTATCTTGGATTGCTTCCTGGGTCTCTATTTAAGATTGATTTAAAGAGCATGAAGATATATTGGGAAACAAAATCTTACAAAGCATATATAAAAACAAACTTGTGCTAACAAGCGGGTATAGGCAATAAGCTTGTTACAATTTTTGCACCACACCTTGACAATTTCATCGTGAAACAAAAATCTCGTCCACTTACAAACATCGTGATTCCGGCTCTGGACAGATCCGTACTAAAGAGACAACTAAATCTTTCGCCGGGACTTGCAAAAATTGCGCCATACCTTCCTTGCCACCGGGACAATTTCCCGGCTAAAGTACCAAGACAGTGGCCGGATGGCTGCGTCAGGTAACGCTTACTGCCTATACCCGCTGGCCGTTACCGTGCATTAAAGACATTCTCTTAACCTTGTTTTTCCTACTTTTGATAAAAAGTACAAATGATTAGCTCTGAAATCAAAATATTCAAATCAAAAGACGGGGATACTGAAATTCAAGTTAAACTTGACAACGATACCGTTTGGCTAAATCAATACCAACTTGAAGACTTATTTCATACCGACCGATCTTCAATTAACAGACATATCTCAAACATCTATAAATCAAAAGAATTAAAAGAAAAATCAACTTGTGCATTTTTTGCACAAGTTCAAAAAGAAGGTAGTCGAGAAGTTACCCGAAAAATAAAGTTCTTTAATCTAGATCTAATTATTTCCGTAGGCTACAGGGTTAACTCTAAACGCGGGACAGAATTTCGAATATGGGCAAACAAAATCATAAAAGATTATCTCATCAAAGGATACGCTCTAAACGAAAAGCGACTTGCTCAACAGAATGAGCAACTTAGAGAACTTCAAGAAGCTGTAAAGATTATTGGCAATGTAGTGAATTACAAAGCACTTGAAAACTCTGAAAGCATAGAACTAATAAAAATAATAACTGACTATGCATATGGCCTTGAAATACTAGATCAATATGACTACCAAAACCTCGAAATAAGAAGTACATCAGGAAAGGAATCTTATCAATTAACTTATACAGAGGCAATTAATAAGATCAAGCAAGTAAGAAAAGCGTTCAGCAATAGCAATTTATTTGGCGTTGAAAAAGACAACTCTTTAAAAAGTTCCTTAAGCACAATTTACCAAACATTTGATGGTGTTGACCTTTATCCTAGCATTGAAGAAAAGGCTGCCAACCTGCTATATTTCGTGACAAAGAATCATTCATTTGTTGATGGCAACAAAAGAATAGCAGCTTTCTTATTCCTGTATTTCCTTGAACGTAACGGTATTCTGTTCGACAACTCAGGGAATAAGCGCATTGCCGATAATGCACTAGTAGCTCTAACACTTATGATTGCAGTTAGCAAACCAGAAGAAAAAGAAACCATGGTTAAGGTAATTGTTAACCTAATCAATAAAAGAAACTAACGCACGGTAACAGGTCGGTATATGCAATTGCCTTCCGGCCAGCGGGACAAACATCAAGGTATAAACCTTCCTATTCCCGCTGTCCGGGCCACCACACATGTTGTCATGGTTTTTGCCAACGCGATAAATTAGTAACTAAAGCCACTCCCCTACTCTGCAGCATACCTGCAAAAACTCACGCCACCGCGATGCTGCGGCAACATGCACATACCGCCGAACGTTAGGCTGCATGTCAAACGAATGTCGCTTGCATAATCAATAATTAATACTTACCTTTGCCGTTAGTAACGTTAAACGTAATATGATTACTTCATTCGGGTCAAAAGAGACTGAGAAAACTTGGCATGGTGAACGTGTTAAAAACATGCCTCCGGAGATCCAATTGATAGGCAGGAGAAAACTAAGAATGTTAAATAACTCTCAGAACCTTAACGATCTCAGGGTTCCTCCTTCCAACAAGTTAGAGAAGTTGAGCGGTAAAATGAATAACCTTTATAGCATCCGCATCAACGACCAATGGAGAATCACATTTCGTTGGGACGATGGACTAGCAAATGAGGTTACAATTATTGACTATCATAAATAAGTAACATGGAAAACTTACCAAATATACACCCGGGAGAAGTGCTTCTTGAAGAATTCCTGAAGCCGATGAGTATTTCTGCTTACAGATTATCAAAAGACGTTGGGATTCCCCAGACAAGGACTTCTGAGATAATAAAGGGTGCCAGAAGAATAACGGCTGATACTGCTCTGAGGCTAAGTTATTATTTTGGTAATTCAGCAAAATTCTGGCTCGGACTTCAGAATGATTACGATATAGAAGAAGAAAAGAAGACCAAGAAGGACGAGTTTAAAAGCATTAAAAAGGCAAAACAACACGCAGCCTAACAGGTCGGTATATGCAATTGCCTCTCGGCCAGCTGACAAATAACGAATAAAACAACGTTTTGTAAGCTTAGCTGGCCGGCTGCCCCTGACGGTACAGTCAGGGGACTCTCACTGGTGTCATGTTTTTTGCGCATCGGGACTATTTTGTGGTACAAAGAACTTAACTGCCGTAAAGCACAAGGGCAAAAACGCGCCACCACGATGCTGCGGCAACAGACCCATACCGCCGAACGTTATGTGCCATTCGAAACAATCGACAACCGAGATATTCAGCTAAATTATCAAATCAACGTGCACTAAAATTGAGTAGATTTGACAGTACTCAAGACTGTAAAATGACTGACAACCACAAATGATTAGATTAGTTAATATATCAACAACTGATGATATTTTCCAAGAATACCGACAGACACCAATCGGACTTCTTTTAGAATATCACAATCTTAACAGACCTCTTGACAGTTTCGACAAAGCTCAACTTTTAATCGGAATGTGTATGGACAATAGAAAACACTTACACATTCCCGACAACTTTGCTTTCATCATTCGTTCAGGTGGGGCAAACTTGCGCTACAGTGAGTTTAAAGTTTCATATGCCATTGCCGTTGGACAAGTCAGACACATTGCGCTGATAGGACACAATAATTGTGGAATGGTTAATTTAATTTCACGCAAAGATCAATTCATTAACGGACTAGTGAACAATGCTGGCTGGAACAAAGAACGCGCAGAAGAACATTTTATGAATTTCGCACCAATGTTCGAAATTGGAAATGAAATTGATTTTGTGATCAGTGAAGCAACACGATTGCGTTTAAGATATCCAAAAATAATTATAGTGCCAATGCTTTATCAAATAGAAGACAACCGCATTTACTTAATCAAAGAAAAATGAACAGGGCAGTTTTTCTTGACCGAGACGGAACAATTATCAAAGACAGAGGACATATTAACGATATGAAAGATATAGTTTTCTATAACTATACATTTGACTGTTTGAAAGAGCTTCAAAAAGAGTTCCTTCTATTCATTATTACTAATCAGCCTGGTGTTGCGAAAGGGATTATTAAAGTTTCCAGTTTGAATAGAATTCATTCATATATTCTTTATAAAATGAGTGATCATGGGATAGATATTAAAGAAATTTATTGTTGTACTCACAGAAAAGAAGACAACTGTTTATGCAGAAAACCCAACACCTTTTTCATAGACTCTGCAAAGGATAAATTTTCAATTAACCTAGAAAATTCTTTTGTAATCGGGGACCACCCCACAGATATTGAACTGGCTATCAAAATTAAAGCTAATGGAATATTCGTTTTGACTGGTCATGGTCAAAAACACTTTCACGAACTAAATTTTCAACATAAGCAACAAATAAGAATCTGCTCTAACCTCAAATCTGCTACTCAAACGATTTTAAAATCAATAAATAACGGCACATAACACGGACAATATGGGTAAGTTGTTTCCCGCCTTGCGGGACAAGTTGTCACACTTTTTGCTTTTGCTCCTACCCCCAAGACAAATTCGTAATTGTCGTAGCACCCGGACACGCGCATCTAACCGCAATTTAAATTCTGCACCTTGACAAATTTCTGGCTCCGATCAACTTTGTACCGCGACACTGCGCCAGTGCACGCCACAAAATTTGTAACAGGGGATAAATTCGCGACTCCGATCAAACTTATACCGCGATCGCGCCAGAACGCAATAAAATTTGTACCATGACGGCAAAAAGTGCGCCCCCGTCTCGCTATGCTCGTCGGGGCACAGCATACCCTCCTTGCACCCCCGCTGCTCACTGTGTTCGCGCGGGGCGCAGCGTGACAGCTTTCTTGCCCCGCTGGCGCGGGGTACCAGGACACTGCCCGGTGCTGTCGTCGGGTAACACATCCTCCCCATATTGCCGGGCCGTAATAGCGCATTCCCCCTACCGATTTTACTTTCAGTTAAATCCGCAAGATAACAATTCAATAAATTTGATCGTTAGTTAATATTCTGACATATCACTATAAAGACAACCTTATGAAATTCCATTTACTTATTCTTGGTGCTATCCTATTTTATTGTTGCGATACGACTTTATCAAAGACAGATTTGCCAATCATGGATAATTTTAGTCTTAAAAGTCATGAATCCTTAATTAGGTTTAAACAAGACAACAAGATTGAGGGGTTGGCTTTTGCCATATTCAATAACAGAGAAACATTATATAGCGAATTTCCCGGTAATTCAACCTATAATTCTCCAATTAACGAAGAAACCATTTTCAGTATCCAGTCGATTTCTAAAAACATAACAGCACTTGCAGCAATGATAGCTGTTCAAGACGGATTGCTTAATCTTGATACACCTATATCAAGTTACCTACCTTCTTTTAAAGTAAATAGTTGTTTCGAAGGCAAACCTGAACAAAGAATTACCTTAAGAATGCTACTATCCCATACAGCTGGTTTTACTCATGAAGCAACAATTGGAAATAACTATGATTACAAGCCATGTTCAATGCTGGACCACTTTAATAGCATCATGGAGACATGGTTGAAATTCCCAGCCGGTAAAAGTTATTCATATTCAAATTTGGGCTTTGACTTGGCAGCAACAATAATTGAACAGAAATCCGGACTAAGTTTTAATGATTTTCTAGAATTGAGAATATTTGACCCACTTGAAATGTTAAACTCAACAACCGAAGATCAGGATGTCGTAAATAACCAAAACAAAACAGAAGGAAACATTCCATGGGTAAAAAATAAGCATTATAGTATTCCACTAATCGGTTCAGGAGCTGTTTATACAAATTTGAAGGATTTTATTACTTATGCTCAATTACTTATGAATTTTGGACAAATTGAGAGTAAAACATTAATCGACCGAAAATACCTTCTTGAAATGTTTAAGATTAATACAATTAACTATGGATTGGGTACTTATATTGATAAAAAAGGAGATATTCTATTTGTGAACCATAATGGTGGAGGCTACGGATACAGTGCAACACTTCTTTGGTTCCCAGAATATAATTTGGGATCAGTGATCCTTTGCAATAACTCTGCTAACACATTTGACTTCTGCTTCTCGAGAATGGAAGACTATTTACGAGCCATGAAATTATCAAAAAACAACCTTATTACTGCTGAATTTGACACTCTTAATAATGAGTATTTTAGGCATAAAATTGAAAGAGATAAACCAATACTATTTTCATGTAACTGTGATCCTTCTATAAAGACGGATTGGAATAAATATGTTGGTAAATACATTATTGTTCCTGAGGGGATGGATTTGAAATGGTATGCCAAAACAGCTCATTTTTTTAGTTTGGGATATCAAAAACTTAACATATACATAGAGGGACAATTACTGAAGTATAGTGGATCATTTGGGGAAGGAACCTTACAGGAATTTGAACCAGGATTGTTCTTTACACAGGATAATGAAGTCTTAAATCTTAAATCAGGACAACCTACTTATAGAAACATTAGAATTCAGAAAAGAAATAACTAACGCGCTATAACACGGACAATATGGGTAAGTTGTTCGTCACAGTTTTTGCTTTTGCTCCTGTACTCAAGACAAATTTGTAATGGTTCTTGCACCCGGATATGCTCATCTGCTGGCAATTAAAATTCAGTATATCTTGACAGTTTTCTGGTTTCGATCAACTTTGTACCGCGACACTGCGCCAGTGCCCGCAACCAAATTTGTAACCGGGGATAACTTTGTGGCTCCGATCAAAATTGTACCCCATGACGCTCGCCTACGGCTCGGTCAGGGCCTTCGGCGCGACACGCGTAATGCTCAATAAAATTTGTACCATGACGGCAAAAAGTGCGCCCCCGTCTCGCTATGCTCGTCGGGGCACAGCATACCCTCCTTGCACCCCCGCTGCTCACTGTGTTCGCGCGGGGCGCGGCGTGATCCGCCAGCTGGCGGAGCTAAAGTACCAGGACCCTACCCGGATGCTGCGTCCTGACGCTTCGGTCAGGACAGGTCGGGTAACAGCAACCGTCGCATTCTGGCTCCTCGCTATTCCGACATAAAATGTCGGAACTTAACGCTCGGCCCTCCATATTGCCGGGCCGTTATGCCGCAAGCACAAACGTATCCGAATCAATGCTAAGTAATCGTAACATACCCCCTACCCTTGCTCCTTGTGGCGTATACTGTGGAGCGTGTCCATCATTCGGTAAATCCTGCTTCGGATGTGCCTCAAATGACACTAATCAATCCAGATGTAGCAAATGGAGCTGCAAGATCAGAAACTGCTGCTATGATGCTAAAAAATATGATTTCTGTATTGATTGTCTTGAATATCCATGCAAGATTGTAAAAACAAAGCTTTTCAAGGCACATATTGATGATCCAAGGTTTAACTATAGATTTGAAATACCTGGATTGTTTGGTAAATTTAAAACTATGGGGTTAGACAAGTACATGGAATTTCAGCGTAGTAGATGGACTTGCAAGGATTGTGGGGGTACTATCAAATTCTACGATTACAGGTGTGATAAGTGCAATAAAGAAAAGTATATTACCACGTAATAAAAAGCACGACGGCATAACAGGTCGGTATATGCAATTGGCTTTCCGTACCGCGAGAACTTTCTAACTAAAGAGGACCGTTAAGTGTCCGGCGGTACGGCCTGTCCCTGACGGTACCGTCAGGGGGCTCCCTCCTGGTGTCACGGCCTGCCCCGATTTATCGGGGGTTTTTGCCAAAGCGAGAATAAAGTAATAACCGCCTAATCCTGCATCGCACCACGAGTGCAAAAACTCCCTGACCTTCTCCGCCAGTCGGCGGATCGGTACGGGGCACAGCATGCCACCGCGACACAAGGCAACTGACCCATACCGGCCAACCGTTAGCCCCAATGACATGTTAACGGGTATGAACTGTTCCAAGGAATATAATAAGTATATTTACACCATAATTTATGATCTGAAAATGCTTACAAAAGAAAAAGTTAAAAAGACAATTGATAGGTTGCCTGAGAGCTTCACAGTAGAGCAGGTGGTTGAAGAATTAGTAGTTCTTGATAAAATTGAGAAGGGTCTTAAAGAGGTTGAAGAAGGTAAAGTATACACAACCAAACAAGCAAAAGATCAGCTCAAAAAATGGCTGTAATTAATTGGACTTACAGATCCGTCAATGATCTCAAAAATATTGCAGAGTTCATTGAGAAAGATTCTGTAAAATATGCATCCTTAACTATACAGCGTTTATTAAATGCAGTACAATTACTAGATGGTAATCCTAGAATTGGGCGTAAAGTACCATAGGCTGGTCATAAGGACAAAATTCGAGAAATAATTCAGGGCAACTATAGAATCATTTATCAGATTGCTGATGAAGATCTGATAAATATCTTAACTGTTCATCATAGCTCAAGAAAGCTTACAAGAACCCGAGTATTCAAAAAGTAAATCACTGGGGCTTACAGGTCGGTATAGGTCATTGCCTTTCGGCCAGCACGACTGATGATCATTGAAACTTCGTCCTGTAGGCTCAGCTGGCCGGGCTGCCCCCTGACGGTACCGTCAGGGGTCTCCCGCATAGGTGTCATGGTTTTTGCATTACCTGAAAATACTGTGATCAAAATGAAATTCTGTGGTTGTCAAGCTCGATGGCAAAAACTCCCCGACCTTCTCCGCCAGTCGGCGGATCGGTACGGGGCACAGCATGCCACCGCGATGCTGCGCCAACTGCACATACCGCCGGACCGTTACCAGTAAGCTTTCCTGACCTGATGACAAATTTTTAATATATTTAAGACTTTAATGAATCAGAGATTAGCTTATATCACACTTTTGGTGGATGACTACGATAAAGCCATCGACTTTTATATAAGCAAGTTGAATTTCAAACTTATTGAGGACACTACTCTTTCAGAAACAAAAAGATGGGTGCTTGTAAAACCTAATGGATCTGGGGATTGTTACCTTTTGCTTGCTAAAGCTGCAAATGAAAAACAAAAAAGTATGATTGGTAATCAGACTGGTGGCAGAGTATTTTTATTCTTGCATACTGACAATTTCAAACGAGATTATCAGAATTTACTCAATAATGGGATCAAAATAGTCAGAGAACCAGTTGAAGAAAAATATGGGATAGTTGCTGTATTTCAGGACATCTACGGTAATCATTGGGACTTAATTGAACCAATATCCCAATGATTCCTAGACCATTTATAAGAAAAATGCTTACTGGTAACACGGACAATATGGGTAAGTTGTTTCCCGCCTTGCGGGACAAGTTGTCACACTTTTTGCTTTGCTCCTGCTCCCAAGACAAATTTGTAATGGTTGTTGCACCCGGACACGCTCATCTGCAAGCAATTAACATTCCTGCACCTTGACAATTTTCTGGCTCCGAGACAGTTTGCACCGCGACACTGCGTCAGTGCCCGCCATCAACTTTGTAACCGGGGATAAATTCGCGGCTCCGATCAAACTTGTACCGCGATCGCGCCAGCACGTAATAAAGTTTGTACCATGACGGCAAAAAGCACGCCCCCGTCTCGCTATGCTCGTCGGGGCACAGCATACCCTCCTTGCACCCCCGCTGCTCACTGTGTTCGCGCGGGGCGCGGCGTGACAATTTTCTGGCGCCGCTACCGCGGGGTGCCAGGACTCTACCCGGTGCTGCGTCCTGACGCTACGGTCAAGACAGGTCGGGTAACAGCCACCGCCGCATTCTGGCTCCTCGCTATTCCGACATAAAATGTCGGAACTTAACGCTCGGCCCTCCATATTGCCGGACCGTTATGCCGCAAGCACAAACGTATCCGAATAATCCCACATCGCACCACGAGTGCAAAAACTCCCCGACCTTCTCCGCCAGTCGGCGGATCGGTACGGGGCACAGCATGCCAACGCGACACAAGGCAACAGACCCATACCGCCGAACGTTAGTGGCAATATCCGCCGTACCAATCTGACCTTCAATTAAATCCGTAAGATTGCGATTCTATAAACTTGACCATTAGTCAATATATGAACACACAGATTAACTAACCCTGATCAACCATGCAAAATGAACTAAGACCTTTTTGGAACCGTATATTTAACTTTAATTGGAAATTTGGATTATTTCTAATTCTATCTGTTTGCATCCCACGATTTTTCTTAGTACTTAATGCAAATGCCACTCAAAATTATAGTTATATAGGTCTGATAATGGTTATTTCTGCTATCGTACCTTTCATTTTCTTGAGTAAAAACGGATTAAAAAGAATTGGAATCACCAAACCAACACATTACAAATGGTTATTACTGGCCTTTATTTCAGGACTTCTTTTTAGCATATTACTTTACTTTCTTGGACAAGTCCTATATGGTAATTCTTTAGAAAACTGGTATTTCTACATCGGGAAATCTTATAATATTCCTCAAGAGATAAATCAACACGATAAAACAATCTTTTTTATTATTACAGCTTTTACCGCAATGATATTCAGCCCAATTGGAGAAGAATTCTTTTTCAGAGGAATTGTTCATGCAAGTTTTGCCAACTCCATAGGTGAAAAACAAGCTTCTCTAGTTGATAGTTCTGCTTTTGCTTTAACTCATATTTCTCATTTCGGATTCGTATTAATTAACAATCAATGGAAACTTTTAATAATACCTGCATTAATTTGGGTATTTAGTATGTTTTCAGCGAGTATTGTTTTTTTCGTTTTTAAAAAACGATCCGGTTCAATATTAGGAGCCATTATTTGTCATGCTGCATTTAACTTGGGAATGATTTTTTGTATTTTCTATTTAATGTAAAAACTGACTTAAAAAAAGGGACAATATAAACTAATACAGCCACTAACATGGACAATATGGGTAAGTTGTTTCCCGCCTTGCGGGACAAGTTGTCACGGTTTTTGCTTTTGCTCATGCCCCAATGACAGATTTCTGTACCACGACAAAGCCCAATTTTTAAAAAAATGATACAAATGCCAAATGTACAGATGTATAAAAGAGCAGAAATATGAAAAAAGAATTGTTAATCCTACTTATTTCCATAATAGTTACTTCTGTCTTTGGACAGAATAACTGGCAACACGGAAAATTAATTGCTTCTGCTAATGGTCATTACTTAACTTATGAAGACGGAACGCCATTCTTTTGGCTTGGAGATACTGGGTGGGAATTATTTCATCGTTTACAATTAAAGGAAATTGCAGCCTATTTAGATAATAGGAAACAAAAAGGGTTTAATGTTATTCAAGCAGTTGTTCTTGCTGAGATGGATGGTTTAAGAGAACCAAATCGATATGGTGAAATTCCACTTGAGAATTTGAACCCTGCAACACCTAATGAGAAATATTTTCAATTGGTTGATACAGTGGTTAAACTAGCATCATCTAAAGGACTTTATATGGGGCTTCTACCTACATGGGGAGATAAAGTTACTCAATTATGGGGCGAAGGTCCTGTGGTTTTTAATCCTGAAAATGCATATATCTATGGATTGTGGATTGGTAAAAGATATAAGGATTATCCAAATATAATTTGGATTCTTGGAGGAGACCGTCCACCAATGAAAGATAGCAGTGACTGGCGACCAATATGGCGTGCCATGGCACATGGAATTCTGGATGGAACTAAAAATAAAGCATTGATTACTTATCACCCCTGGGGTGGAGACATGTCAACTTCACAATACATTCATAATGAAGCATGGTTAGACCTTAATATGATTCAATCAGGACATGGGGGAGGACATGATGTACCAATTTGGAATTTAGTCCAAAGAGATTTTAATTTGAACCCAACCAAACCCACTTTAGATGCAGAACCCAATTACGAAGACCATCCTGTTAACCCATGGCCAACTTGGAATCCTGAAAATGGATATTATAGAGATTACGACGTTCGTAAACAAACTTATCGTTCAGTTTTTGCGGGAGCTTGTGGTGTAACATACGGACACCATAGTGTTTGGCAATTTTGGAGCCCTCGAGAAGAAAAAATTAATTACCCAGATAGATATTGGACAGAGGCACTTGATAGGCCCGGAGCCTTTCAGGTAGGATACCTAAAGAAACTTATTGAGTCGCGACCTCATCTGAATAGAGTCCCCGATCAGTCAATAATTATAAAAGGACAAGGTGAAAAAGGAGAATATATTTGTGCTTTTAGAGATAGTGTAGGAAGTTATGAGATGGTTTATATTCCTGTTGGTAAAACTATAACTGTAAATACATTATTTATAAATTCAGAGAAATTAAACGCATGGTGGTTTAATCCACGATCAGCAGAATCGATTAACATTGGCATCATTGCTAATAAAGGGACCATTGATTTTACGACACCAACTTTGGGATTTGAGAATGATTGGGTATTAATTATTGATAATGCTAAAAGTAACTAGAGTATCCTTAACTTGAAAAGATAGCTAATGAATAAAAAACTGGGCTTAACACATGGTATAGTGCATTCGGGTTTCAGAGGTTTGCGAAGGTTTGTGACTCATAAAAAAGTCGGTGTAAACTGATAGGAAATCGCTTCGTAATCCCGCACGACACCATACCATCAAACGTTAGGCAAAATGCTTACGTGAGTGATTGAAAATTTCAAATGTCGTGTAAATGTCGTGTTTGAGTAGTTGGATTGTTACTATGATCAGTCTGACATTTGATTAAAAAAAGAAAATGGAAATAGGAAAGCTAATAAAAGAATTAAGGCTTAAGAAGGGAATGACCCAGGAAGAGTTAGCTGATAAAACCGAGGTCAGTGCCAGGACCATACAACGGATTGAGAATGGAGAAGTAGATCCTCGAGCCTATACTCTTCAAATGATTGCCAAAGCTCTTGAAGTTGATTACAATCTGTTTATAGAGAAAGAATTAGATGAAGAACAAGAAATTCAACAGGTTAATGCCAACAATTGGTTAGGACTTTTACACTTTAGTGGTATTATACCTCTTATCTTCCCTACCGTATTAATATGGTATTTCAAAAAAGATATAATTAAGGGCATGTCTGAGCATTATCGTGATGTAATTAGTTTTCAATTGAAGGTTTGGGTAGGCATCATTGCTGCCTCATGGATTTATTGGAAGGCAGACCAGCCGATTCCTTTAGTTTTAGTTTTTATTGTAAACGGTATATTTTCAATATTCAGTACAATAAAAGTTGTATCAGGAGAATCCTACAAGGATATATCATTCTTTAAATCAAAAAGTAAAACTGACAGAACAAAACAATAATCGCACTTTGTCTAGCAGGTCGGTATAGGTCATTGCCTTCCGCAGCGCGAAAATAAAGTAACTAAAGAGGAATAATTTGTAGCTGGCGGCACAGGCCGCCCTCGGCACCGCCGGGGGACCCCCTCCTTGTGTCACAGCCTGCCCCGATTTATCGGGGGTTTTTGCAAACGCGAGAATAAACTACAAACCGCCTAGCACTGCACCGCACCACGAGTGCAAAAACACCCCGACCTTCTCCGCCAGTCGGCGGATCGGTGCGGGGCAGGCGTGCCACCGCGAATTTGCGCCAACTGCACATTATTCGCCACTCACTCTGGTTCGTGGCTCATGAGCTCGTCCCTGACAGAGTTTCTGGCTAAAGTGCATATTTTCCGGCAGGATCCTCGGTTCCGCCAAACGTTGGGTACAATTGAACGTCACACAAACCTTGAATAAGAATATTTCTCTTATATTGCATCTTGCTAATAACCAACCGAGAAGTTGAAAAAAGCATTAATCCTTGTCATTGCCACCTTAGTTTTCTTTTCGTGCGAGAGAGAATACCTAATACCTCAAAGTGAAGTTCCCAAATGGCTTAAAGTAAAAATAGCAGAAGATGAAGCTTATGCTAAAGATAACCCAGGTTCAATGATAGCATGGGGGACCTGGTCAAGAACGGAATGGAATGATCAACTCTATTATGAATATTACAATCCATTAAGTTCCTCCCTCGCTAAACCAATCTCATACGATAGGGACACTCTGAGCACTTACGTTGGTGTTAACGATAGCGGCTATAACAGCGAGAAATGTTGTAGCGTGCTAGTCTGGGAGGGGCCAGGTTATAAAAACAAGAAATAAATCAACTGTACCCCACAAGTCGGTATATGCAATTAACTCTGAGCTCGTCGTCCACTCCTATTGTCGTGTCCTCCTCGGTTGCCTTCCGACCGGCGGGACAAACACCAAGGTATAAACCTTCCTATTCCCTCTGTCCGAGCCACTACACTTGGTGTCATGGTTATTGCCAACGCGATAAATAAGTAACTATATCCACTCTCCTACTCCGCAGCATACCTGCAAAAACCCACGCCACCGCGATGCTGCGGCAACTGCACATACCGCAGAACGTTATACGTAAGGTGCTAAATACCAGACTGCTAGACAGAGTTGACATTCACCCTCCATATAACAGCATAAGTTTAATAATTTCTATAAATGTACTAGAACTTCCAACGCGTAAGCAAGAGTTTGGCAGCCTCCACCACGAAAGCCTACGCTACTACCAAACACATACTTTTTACCCGAACGGACTTCGTCTGCAAGACAAATAATTGTAACATTAAAACCCTAGACCACCGAGATTTATATATATTACACACCAAGGAGTTCGATCAGGTAAAAAGTCAGCTTAACTCATTAGACCTATGACTATAACATTAAAGTATTGAGATTCCCCTATATTTACCATATTAAGAAAAAGAATGGCACGACTCTCAAATCAGAAATAAACGTAACCATGGCGCTTACACAATCATTAGCGGCAATTTTATGTCAACTCCGTTCCTTGAGGAGAATTTTTGTATAACTATTTGACATATTAATTTACAAAAAAGTTAATGACAATCACATGAATAAAAGAGTAATAGTATTTGGAGCAACAGGAAAAACTGGCCAAAAAATTTGCGAACAACTAAATGAGTGCGAAATTCAACATACTGCCTTTATAAGGAAGGGCTCGGAAGAAAAAATAAAATCGAAAAACACAGAATTGTTTTACGGTGATGTGCTTAATGAAGAAGACATAGAAAAGGTCTTTAAAACTAATGAATTTACAGATGTTGTAATTGCCTTGGGAAGTAGAGATTTAAAAAAATCCAATATTCGGTCAAAAGGGACAAAAAACATCGTTGATGTATTAAACAAACTTTGCATCAATTGCAAGATTCATGTTGTTAGTGCATTAGGAGTAAATGATAGTTGGAATCAACTAAATTGGTTTAACAAACTTATTTGTAACATATTAATCAAAAGTACAATGAAGGACCATGGGCTTCAGGAAAAAATTGTTGTAAATAGTTCCCAAAAATTTCATGTTATCAGACCAGTAGCTTTAACTGATGGAATGCCAACTGGAAACATTCTAAATCAAACAGAAGGATTTTTGCCGAACAATGATATAGCAAGAGCTGACGTTGCCAAATATTTAGTTGATGGTATAGTAACTGATTATACAGGATTCAGTTCCATTTGTAAAGGAAATAAATAATGAAATTCTTATTAATCTTTATTGCTACTTTCCTCGTAATAAATGGATGTTAAGCACAAAAATCATCAGAAATAAAAATGAATAATATTGACTATCAGCATAATACACCTCCAAGTTTTGAATCAAAACTTATACAATCCATCATGGGCTTGTTTGGAATGAAAAAAAAAATGGAAAAGAAGATGATTACAAACAGCTTTGTAAAGGAACCGGAAAAGCCATCTAAATCTTTGTTGAAGAACTATAATATTGAGGAAAGTGAACAAAAATGCAGGAAGGTATGGACAATTTCACCAAAAACGAATAAATCTGATGTTGTTGTATTATATCTGCATGGTGGTGCATACATGGGTAATATACGCAAGCAGCACTGGGACTTAATTGAGCTATTAATTAGTAAGACAAACGCAACAATAGTTGTTCCTGATTATCCCTTGACACCTGAAGGCAGTTGCAAAGAAACATATGATTTTATTGCAATTTTATATACAAGATTGACGACTGATTATCCCAAAAAACGTATTATTTTCATTGGAGACTCTGCGGGTGGTGGCTTAGCATTTGGATTTGTGCAACAATTAAGAAACGAGAATAAAAAGCAGCCTGAACAGATAATTATGTTTTCTCCTTGGTTAGATGTCACTATGAACAATGCCAATATTGAGTTGATAGACAAAGTGGATAAAATGTTAAGTATTAGAGGTCTTAGAAATGCCGGTCAGAAATATGCCGGAACCCTAGACTTGAAAGATTATCGGGTAAGTCCTATATATGGAGACTTAAGCGGATTATGCAGGATATCAATTTTTACAGGAACAAAAGACATATTAAATGCAGATTCTCAAAAATGCAAACAGCTAATGAAAGATCAACAGATCAACTTCAATTATTTTGAGTATCCAAAAATGTTTCATGATTGGGTTATAATCTCGAGCTTGAAGGAATCATGTGATGCAATTAACAAAGTTTATAGCCTTGTAAATAATTATGAATAGAAGAAACCAGCCGCTAACAATGGCTTGCGGCAAGGGGTTTACAGTCGTGCCATGCCTGCCTTCATGACTTGACTAAAGACTGGACGATAGAGTGCTCGTACTTTATGACAGTTTAAAAACTAACCCTACATATAATACGGATGGTTAATTAATTATAGCTGTGCACGTTAGACAACACCTTTAAGAACTAACCATAACAGAAAAATCAAACTCGACTGACCAAGACAATATTCCCCAGTTACCGGGATTGATCACCTTGACAAATTTCGTAAAACGAGACAACTACTACCCGCAATCATGCACATTTGAAGACTCGTTCCTACTTAAATGAGTCTATGGGTTCTGAAATATAAAAAACATCCTCACCCTGATTAACAACAGGCGTATCATAACTCATTAGGACTATTCCTTTGACAGGAGCATAAAACTTTTGAATTTGCTTCCCAAAATAATCAGTTGTATATCCTAAGAGTGTACCTTCTGAAACAGTTTGACCACAATCAACTAAGGAATAAAACAGACCATCAAATTGGTTAGTAACAGATTTTTCAATTGACAAGTAAACAACAGGATTTGACTCATTACCTTCGCCCTTCATCATGTTTAATTCTTTCATAATGTTAGTAATACCTCGTTCTACATAAAGGATGGATTTATTGTCCGTGTTTCCTCTTCCTCCAAACTCAACAAATATTGCTGGGACTCCCCGCCTTATAGCAGTTAAGTGACAATATGTAAACTTGACAGAATCCGGTGTAATAGAATATGGTTCTGGTTGTATATAATAACCACCAAAAGCATGCGCTAAAAATTTTGTTTTCTCACAAACGTTTTTATCAGGACAATTATATTCAAATGATACATAGTTTAAAATATTCTCATTTAGTTCACCACCATGAATGTCTAATAAATAATTAGCCTGCTCAATAACTTCATTGGTAATAATATTTGCTATTCTTTCAGTCAAAGTCCCTTCTTTATTACCAGGGAATTGTCGATTCAAATTCTTCCCATCCACTGGATTAAAATAGATTTTTCGTTCTTTAAATGAAGTGACATTAGCTATTAGGACCATGATTACAGCACCTGAAATTTCATTTGGATCTATCACTGATAAAATCCTTTGCAACGTTATAATAGGTACATATTCGGTACCGTGCATACCCGCAATTAAAGCTAAAACCGGACCAGGTTTTGAACCATTAATTACAGTTATTGGTATGATAGTGCCCTGATCAATCCCTTTTGGAACCTCGAGAATTCCTGATACTTTTTCCCCTGGTCCTGCTTCAATTGTACCGACAGTAATTTTTTTAGTTGCCTGACCTGACACAATCATTTGACTGATCCCTAAAGAGAAAACAACTAAGAGCAAAAATCTATTAAATACAATTTGGGATAATTTACATTTTAAAAACCAGATGATAAACTTCTGAGATTCCATAGTATGATTCATTAATTTATGATGCAAGTTAAAATCTAATTGACCAAAAGTCAATTAAATACCTTGATTTTAAAAAAAATAACATAACTAACCATAACACGGACGGCATAATTATTGGGCTCGTCATGGTTTTTGCGGCAGATTGCTCCCAAGACAAATCCTGTCAAAACTTGCACCCGGACACGCGCATCTGCCAACAATATTAATGCTGCACCGTGATCCGCCAGCTGGCAGAGCCAAAGTACCAGGATCCTGCCCGGTGCTTGCGTCCTGACGCTTCGGTCAGGACAGGTCGGGTAACAGCCACCGCCGCATTCTGGCTCCTCGCTATTCCGACATAAAATGTCGGAACTTAACGCTCGGCCCTCCCTATTGCCGGGCCGTAGTGCTGGATGCAAAGCCAGTTACCAGTAGATAAAAATGTGATATACTTGTAGTATATACTACTTTTATATATCTTTGCAGTAAAGATTAAATTATGAAAACAGTATCACTTAAAATAGACGACTCAATCTTCGGCGAGACTGAAGTGATTCTTGCCAAGATAAAAAAGCCCAGAAACAGGTATATTAACGAGGCTTTAGAATACTATAACAGAATTCAGAAACGGAAAATATTGGAATCCAAGCTTAGCAAAGAGTCAGCCTTGGTTAAGGAGGAGTCAATATCTGTGCTTAACGAATTCGAGGAGATAGATTATGCAAGTTAGGAGATTTGAGATCTGGCTAGCTGACTTAAACCCTCAGATTGGAACAGAATCAGGTAAAACAAGACCCGTGCTGGTTGTGCAAACCAACCTCCTGAACAAGGTACTCCACCCTTCTACTATAATTTGTCCTTTAACAACAAATGTCCAGAAAGAATCTGAAATACTAAGAGTGCACATTAAAAAGGGAACAGCAAACCTTAATAAAAATTGTGATATAATGATAGACCAAGTACGAGCAATTGATAATAACCGACTAATAAAAAAGATTGGGGAATTATCGGAAAGTCTTTCCATTAAAGTCAAAGAAAACCTGACTATCATCCTCGACATAAGTTAAAAGCACTCAGCACAACAGGTCGGTATATGCAATTGCCGCTCCGTGGCGCGACAATTGAGTAACTAAAGAGGACAGTCTTGTGGCTGGCGTCACGGCCTGCCCATGACGGTACCGTCAGGGGTCTCGCTCATGGTGTCACACCTGGCCTGACATCCTGCAAAGCGGGATCGTCAGGGGTTTTTGCCACGCGATAAATAAGTTACCAAAGCCACTCCCCTACTTCGCAGCGTACCTGCAAAAACGCATGCCACCTCGATGCTGCGGCAACTGCACATACCGCCAGACCGTTATAGGGCATTCGCCACACCGAAACTTTCAGTTTAATATGCAAGATAAGGGTCAAATGACCAATGAAAACCTTTTAAAAATTGTAACATTTGTTACACCTATTTGACCTTTATTAAGTATTCCAGAATAGTGCCATGTTGTAATTGACAAGAAATTGGAAATTAAATATTTTTAATCATTATTAAGAAGGTCTTAATCGAAAACTAAACCCATTTTAAAATGAAAACAAAAACGGTTCTTATGCTTATTGCATCAATTATGATGTTTGTTTCCTGCAGTCCTGAGACCATAATCACAGTCAACAAAGATCAGGCGCTGTTTGATTCACTTTTAAAAGTAAGTACTGATGCCTACAATTCAGGTAATCCTCAAAATTTTGTTGATTTCTTTACCGATGATGCTCTTAGGATGATTAATGGTAAAAGCTTTTGGGGTAAAGACTCTATTTTAACATTTGCTAAATCTATGGCTCCATTTGTCAAGAATTTAAAAGCATATTTGGGACCAACAACCTTAAATCAGGATTTGATTCAAATGCAAAAATATTTTACAGCGGATATCATAAAGGGGAATTTGATTCTGAGCGGGCAGGGGCTCGCAACTTTTGTCTGGAAGAAACAGGTAGACAATTCATGGAAAATTATCTTGGAAATTGAAAATTACAGTGTCAAGACTTACTAATCTTAAAACAATATTCAACAATTATAAAGTAATGATTAACAATGATATAACAATTAATTCTAAAGAAATGAAAAAAATGCATTTAACAATTGGAATTACTGTGTTCATTTTAATTTGTTCAACCGGAATGCAGGCACAAACCACACAGACAAAACTCAATCAAGTCGAGTTAATGAAACAGTTTATTGGTACCTGGCAATCAAATGTGGGTAAAGATTCTGTTGATGTCAGGGAGTGGCAAAATTATGGAAGTGCCTTTTTGATGAATTAATACAAACTTGTTAAGGGGCAAAAAGGTTCTGAAGGTATTTGTAATATTGGTTTTGATTCAGAGGAGGGCAACTTCAAGGGTTTTAAAATTGGCTTAGATGGACATTATGTTGACTGGATTGGGTTATTTACTTCAGAGAAAATTTTCACTATTTATGGAACAAAGAATTTTAAAACCGGACCGTATGGTAAATATACATTCACATTTGAAAGTCCAAACATTTATACTACCACAAATTATAATAAAGATGGTGTAGTAATTTGGGTTCATAAATTTACTAAAGTCCAATAGTATATTTTAATTTTAGTAAGGTTTAGGAGTTCAGAGTTAACTGAAATAATAATAAAACGCCCTATAACACGGACAATATGGGTAAGTTGTTTCCCGCTTTGCGGGACAAGTTGTCACACTTTTTGCTTTCCTGACTGCCGGCAGGCAGGTGCTCCTGCACTCAAGACAACTTTGTAATGGTTCTTGCACCCGGACACGCGCATCTGCTCGCAATTTAAATCCTGCACCTTGACAAATTACTTAGTCCGACCATACTTGTACCGCGACCCTGCACCAGGGGCCACGAGCCAGTTCCTACAATGGGACATCTTTGTAACCCCCAGAATTCCTGTACCGCGATTATGCCAGCACGGAAGATAGTTGCACCAGGACTGCAAGAATTGTGTTATATCCTCCTTTTCCTGTGGCGTCCTTTTGTGAATTTCCCTTTTCATCAACATAAAAGTACAATTTAAGTTAGTACTTTTAGTCTAGTTTCTTAGGGGCGCAGAACAAATAAATTACCAGTTATGAAATTGAGAAGAATTCGATTGCACTTACAACCATTTAGTTTTAACTTTTTAAGCATCAAACTATATTGAGTGAATATGAGAACATTTCGTCTTCTGGCCGGGATACTTCTCCTGATTTCCGGGATTCTGCACATCGTTACATATTTTCAGGCTCCTGACAGTCAGGGAAGCGTTCCTGTTCTTTCATTTGGCATCATTTACATGATCATTGGAGCTCTCCTGTTCAACAGGAAAAAGTACCCGCTTTACCTTGCAATCATTGTACCGATAATCGGGATGACACTTTCCCTGATAAAATTCGGGATACCCGAATTGGTTTCTTTGTCCGCATTGTTTAAGGTGCTGGAAATTATTGCGATCATTTGTTGCGTTGTGCTTTTAATTAATAGTAAAAAACCCGAATAAACTATTTTCTATGGAAAACCTTTCAGCCTCCAGCTATGGCAAAAAACTGGTTTTATCCCTGTCATTCTTATTTGCCATGTTACCACTTGCCTTTTCGCAAAATCAGCCTGAGCAAACTGATTTAAACAACTATCCTTTGGTTACAGTTCGGTTAACTGAAACCCGGTCCTTTTATTCAAACATCCTGGAACAGGAAATGGTGCTATACATTAAAATTCCTGCCACTTACAAAACCGACACACAAAAGATTTACCCCTGCTATTACGGTACAGATGCGAACCGGTCATTTGCCATGATAGCAGATATGGCAAACTCTTTCGAAGTCCCGGTGATAGTAGAACCGGAAATTTTCGTTGTGGGGATAGGATATAAGATCAGGGATATGGGCGACTGGGGAGCCTGGAGGACCAGAGATCTGACCCCGACCAATACTCCCTCGTCGGATACATATTGGGCGGGGGTCTTTTCAAAATTTGCAGGCAGGCAGCTTGAGGTTAAAACAGGAGGCGCTGAAAAATTCCTGGAATGTATTGAAAAAGAAGTCTTCCCGTTCATGGAATCAAATTACCGTGTTTCGTCAACAGGCAGGGGGCTGGGCGGTTATTCCTACGGCGGTTTGTTTTCGTTGTATGTTTTATTCAAGCGACCGGATTTATTCAGCCTTTACTATGCCGGCAGCCCTTCAATAAAATACGACAAGGGTGTTCTTTACACCTACGAAAAGGAATATGCCGCCACACACAACGACCTGAATGCAACGCTTTTCATGACTGCAGGTGGAGCCGAAGATTCGGCAATAATAGCAAATGTAAACATATTGGCTGCCCAACTGGAGAGCAGGAATTATCCCGGGCTAAAAGTCGAAACTCAACTTTTCCCCGATGAGACGCACATGTCATGTGTTCCGGCTGCCTGGATGAGGGCATTCAGGGTTCTTTATAAAAAATAATAGATCCCGAAATGAAAACGCTAAAATTTCTGCTGCTTCTAGTCTTCATAAGCAGTTCCCTGCAACTGGTATCGCAAGTAAACCCGGTTAGCATTGATTTAAGAAATAGTGGAGTGAAACTGGATGCGAAATTCTATCCGGTAAATAAAACGGCCAAGGTGCCAACGGTAATTCTTTTGCATGGTTTCCCCGGCAATCAGTCAAGCCCGCTTGGGTTGGCTGAAAAACTGAATACCGCCGGATTTAATATCCTTGTGTTTAATTATCAGGGATCTTATCTAAGCGATGGCACTTTCAGTTTCGACAATTGTATTGATAACGTCAGTGCAGCTTTTAACTTTCTGGCAGATCCCGGAAATCAGGCGCAATTCAAAATTGACACTTCCAGGATAGTTGTCTGCGGCTATAGTTTAGGTGGTACCATTGCCATTGAAAGCGCCATGTATAACGATAAAATCAGCAACATCATTTCAATTGCCAACGACGATCACTCTGTTTCTCTGAAAAAAGTAGCTGCTGATTCAGCATATCGTAAGGGTTATGTGCAGTTCATTGCCAAATCATTTGAGCCGGCAGGCCCTTTCAGAGGTGATCTGAAAGCTCAGATGGAGCTTTATTTACAAAATGTAGATAGATATGACCTCGTTAAAAATGCCGAAAAACTAAAATCAAAGAAAGTACTGTTTATTGTAGGCTGGCACGACAAAACAAGCTTCTTGGAAGTAAACACACTTCCACTTTACCGAAAGTTGGAGCAACTGAATGCGGAAAGTATTTCAATAAAAGGATTTGAATCCGATCACCGGTTTAACAATGTAATTGATGATCTTGCAGATACTATAACTGAATGGATTAATAGTAAATAACGCGCTATAACACGGACAATATGGGTAAGTTGCTTCCCGCCTTGCGGGACAAGTTGTCACGGTTTTTGTCAACGCGACAATAAGCAAATAACAGCATTACCCTGCATCGTGCCACGAGTGCAAAAACGCCCCGACCTTCTCCGCCAGTCGGCGGATCGGTACGGGGCAGGCATGCCACCGTCCACCAGCTGGCGGTGCAACTGCAGATTATTGGCCAATCACTGACGCTCTTGGCTCATTAGCACTGCCACCCAACAGGCTGGCTCCATCCTAAAATTGTCCACATGACAATTATTTAATGCTCGGCCCCGGTACCGCCGGCCGTTAACAGCAAGGTTGGAAACTATGACAAAAAGGATTAACTTTAGCTTTTAAACTTAAAAATAAATATAATGGACAATTCAAAAATAGGTAAATGCCCGGTTATGCACGGGGCAAATACGGACACCAACAGTTCCATAATGAGTTGGTGGCCAGATGCACTGAATTTAGACATTTTGCACCAGCACGATACCAAAACGAACCCACTTGGAGAAAGCTTCAATTATCGGGAAGAATTTAAAAAACTTGATTTGGAAGCAGTAAAAAACCACTTAAAAAAACTAATGACAGAAAGCCAGGATTGGTGGCCTGCAGACTGGGGACATTATGGTGGCTTAATGATTTGTATGGCTTGGCACAGTGCCGGAACATACCGTATTGCCGATGGCCGTGGAGGCAGCAACACAGGAAGTCAACGTTTTGCTCCTCTTAACAGTTGGCCAGACAATGTAAATCTTGACAAGGCACGACGCCTATTATGGCCCATAAAGAAAAAATACGGCAACAGACTTTCGTGGGCAGATTTAATGATATTAGCTGGAAATATGGCTTATGAATTCATGGGATTCAAAACATTTGGATTTGGTGGTGGCCGGGAAGATATTTGGCATCCTGAAAAAGATATTTATTGGGGCGCTGAGAAAAATTGGTTAGGAAAAGAACGTTATACAGATAAATCAGACGAAGAATCACTTGAAAATCCTTTGGCTGCTGTCCAAATGGGATTGATTTATGTAAATCCAGAAGGTGTTGACGGAAATCCAGACCCTTTAAAAACTGCACAAGCTATGCGTGTAACATTTAGAAGGATGGCGATGAATGATGAAGAAACGGTTGCATTAACCGCAGGTGGACATACTGTCGGAAAAACTCACGGAAATGGAGATGCTTCTATGCTAGGCCCCAATCCTGAAGGCGCACCTGTCGAAGAACAAGGTTTTGGCTGGAAAAATCCAAAAGGGAAAGGCAAGGCAGAACACACAGTAACCAGTGGTTTGGAAGGATCCTGGACAACTACTCCAACCAAATGGAACAAAAGCTATTTCTATTTGCTTTTCACTTACGACTGGGAAATCAGAAAAAGTCCGGCAGGGGCGAAACAGTGGGAACCTGTCAACATTAAAGAGGAAGACAAGCCTTTTGATGCTCATGTACCCGGAGTTCGTAGAAATCCTATGATGACCGATGCTGATATGGCGCTGAAATTTGATCCTGAATACAGAAAAATATCAGAACGTTTTTACAAAGACCCCGAATATTTTGCTCAGGTATTTGCAAAAGCATGGTTTAAACTTACTCACAGGGATTTAGGCCCCAAAAGCCGTTATCTTGGGACTGATGTTCCAAAAGAAGATTTAATTTGGCAAGACCCAATTCCTTCAGTAAGTTATACGCTTTCAGAATCAGAGATTGCAGATTTAAAAGTTAAACTTCTGAGTTGCGGTTTAACCCCAACCGAACTAATCAATACCGCCTGGGACAGTGCAAGAACTTTCAGATGCTCCGATTTCAGAGGTGGTGCAAATGGAGCAAGAATCCGCCTTGCCCCTCAAAAAGATTGGGAAGGGAATGAACCTGTACGTCTTGAAAAAGTTTTGAGTAAACTTGCAGGGATTCAAGCAGGATTAGAAAAAAAAGTAAGCATTGCCGATCTGATTGTTTTAGGCGGAAGTGCTGCCATTGAAAAATCCGCTGAAAAGGCAGGAGTAAAAGTTAAAGTTCCATTTGAACAAGGAAGAGGTGATGCAACAGCTGAAATGACAGACGCAGAATTGTTTTCAGTGCTTGAACCATTACATGACGGTTATAGAAACTGGCAGAAAAAAGATTATGCCGTAAAACCCGAAGAAATGCTTCTTGACAGAACTCAATTAATGGGGCTAACGGCTCCCGAAATGACAGTTTTGATTGGAGGAATGCGTGTTTTAGGCACTAATCATGGAGGAACCAAACATGGAGTATTTACTGAAAGAGAAGGAGTTTTAACTAACGACTTTTTTGTAAATCTGACAGATATGAAATACTCCTGGCAGCCCGTTTCTGAAAATCTTTACAATATTGTAGAAAGAAAAACAGGAAAAACAAAATGGACTGCAACAAGAGTTGATTTGGTTTTTGGTTCTAATTCAATTTTGCGTGCTTATGCCGAAGTTTACGCGCAAGACGACAACAAAGGAAAATTTGTGAATGACTTTGTTAAAGCATGGGTGAAAGTAATGAATTCAGACCGTTTTGAAATAATGAAATAAACCCAGCTGTTAACATCGTGTATATGTAATGGCGGGGTTTATTGCGTATTCGAGCGTCCTGCCATGCATTTACTGATGTGTCGGTTGAAACGTTTGGAGCCTGCAATCCGTCACTACTCATACACATAACCGTTGTACCGCATGTCAATACAAACATTGAATTAGTTAAAATACAAAAAATACATTTAATGAAACATCGTCTTAAAGAACTTCTAATAGTTTTGTTTTTGTTTAGCACGAAGCTTTTTGCTCAACAGGTAACAGAAATCAATCCCGAACTGCTAAGTAAACCTTGGACTGCAAAATGGATTTCTTATCCTGATAAGACAAATTCGGAATATGGAGTTTATTTATTCAGAAAAGAGATTTTAATTAATACAAAACCTGACAAATTTATTATTCATGTATCGGCTGACAATCGCTATAAGCTATACATAAATGGTGTATACGTTTGTAATGGACCTGCCAGAAGTTATCTTTTCAAATGGAATTTTGAAAGCCTGGATATTTCCTCATATCTGCATTCTGGCACCAATATTATCTCTTCAATTATATGGAATTTTGCCGAACATCGTCCTGCAGCCCAGATTTCAGGGCAAACAGGATTTATTATTCAGGGAAATACGAAGGATGAAAGTATTCTTAACTCAGATACAAGTTGGGTTGTCATAAAAGATACGGCATATAAACCGATTCCTGTAATTATGAATGAATACTATGTTGCGGGGGCGGGCGAGGAGTTTAATTGTGAAAAACATCCATGGAACTGGATAGATAAGGATTTCAATACTTCTGGCTGGAAACATGCTCAGGAAGTTGAAACCGGTAAACCTGTTGGTTGTATGGGAGAATGGGGAAGCCCTTCATTACATTTACTTTCACAAAGAGAAATACCTTTAATGGAAGAAAAAGTACAGCGATTTTCCAAAATCCGTCGTTCTGACACAAACATAAATACTGAAGAATTCTTGAAAGGTATCAACCCAGTCATAATTTCGCCAAATAGTAAAATAAAAATACTTATTGACCAAAACGTGTTAACAACTGCCTATCCTGTTATTGGTTTTTCAAAAGGGAAAAATAGCTTAATAAAACTTACTTATGCAGAAAGTCTATTTGATAGTGATGGGAAAAAAGGCAACCGGAATGACATTGAAAATAAACAAATAACAGGCAACTCAGATGTTATAATTTGTGATGGAGGCGATAATCGTATGTTCCAGACACTATGGTGGCGGACTTTCAGATATATTGAGATGGATATTGAAACAAAAGACGAACCGCTTGTATTAACTGATTTTTACAGCATTTTTACTGCATATCCTTTAGAACAAAAGGCTTCATTTACTTGCGACAATCCTCTTTTTAACAGTATTTGGAATGTTGGCTGGCGGACACAACGCTTATGTGCAAATGAAACTTTTTTTGATTGCCCATACTACGAACAACTTCAATATATTGGTGATGCGAGAATTCAGGCATTGGTTTCAACCTATGTTTCCGGAGATTCCAGATTAACCAAAAATGCAATATCTGCTTTACATGCTTCACAATTACCTGTTGGCATAACACAAAGCAGATTCCCATGTAATCAAACCCAAATTATTCCAACCTTTTCATTAGTCTGGGTTACAATGATTTATGATTATTGGATGCTAAACAGCGATTCTATTTTTGTTAAATCAATGATTCCCGGTATGCAAGAGACGCTCAATTGGTTTAGCAACCGTATTGACTTAAGTGGTATGTTAGGTCCTGTTGAATGGTGGAATTTTGTAGATTGGGTTGATTTAAAAGGGTGGGAAAACGGTGGCCCGCCGGCTGCGCACATTGGCAATTCCTCTATCCTGAGTTTACAATATGTTTACACTTTGGAAAAAGCATCAGAGGTCTTCGAAGCATACAGGATGCATGACATTGCTGTTGCGTATAGAAATCTGGCAGATAAAATTAAAAAATCAGTTTATCAAAGATGTTACGATTTTAATAGAGGATTAATTGCCGATTCCCCCGAAAGGAGTGCATTTAGTCAACACGCCAACGTTTTAGCTATTTTAACCAATACATTTCCTGAAACAGCCGATAAAACCAAAATAATTAATAAGCTTCTCAATGACAAAGATTTGGCACAATGTACATTATATTTCAAATTTTATTTATTCGAAGCACTTGAAAAAGTTGGGCAGGCCAACCAGTTTACATCATCATTAATTCCCTGGAAACAAATGTTGGATGAAGGTTTAACCACTTTTGCAGAAGTTCCAGGTAATGCGCGTTCTGATTGTCACGCCTGGAGTGCTTCACCAGTTTATTACTTCTTATCATTAGTAAGTGGTATTAAATCTGACTCACCGGGCTTTGAATCTATAAGGATAGAACCTAATCTTGGAAGTCTGAAGAATATTGATGCAACAATGCCGCATAAGCTTGGTTCAATTCACATAAAATTACAAAAAGATAAGGATCATCTTAGGGGTGAAATTACTTTACCAATTCACTTAGACGGAGTTTTCATCTGGAATGGAGAGCAAAGACACTTACAAGGGGGAATAAATAAAATTGACTATACACTAAAAAAATAAAAACATGCCGTACAACAATATCTAAAGAAATGAAATCAAAAACCCTCATAATTATTGTATTAGTAACTATTTTCATGTCTTTCAATAATATTGTGGATAAGAGGAACTCACAGGCTGGGCGCTTCAATATAAAAGAAGACCTGTTATTAGTGCAATTTGATTGTAAGACGGATGTAGATGACCTTCATACTGTTGCTGCATTTGCTACTCTATTGTCAGATTCCATTTTTTCAACAATTAAGTATCATGCAGTAGCTGGCGCATACGGTATACAGGAAGGTTTATATGTTCCGCCAAATGATTTGTTTCAGCTCGCCTTTGGAGACAATTGGACAGACGCACATAATAATGTTATACCTGCAGTTGAAAAAGTTAAGGAAATAGTTAAAACAACTCTTAATAGCAAAGGAGATATATGGATTGCAGAGGCGGGTCAATCAGATTTTTCGGCGAAGACTATAAAAGCTATTCAAAATGCTTTACCTGAAATAAATACAACACGTCGTATCCATTTGGTACAACATAGCGACTGGAATGAAAAATCCACCTCGCCTGAAAGCCTTAAATTCGTCAAGGAAAACTCTGATTATCACAAAATACCTGATGGTAATGCAGTTGGAAACGGAACACCGGGATTTCGTGACCCCGGTTATACCAAATGGAAAGATAAAATCAAGAATCGTAAATTGAATGAAATATGGCAATTTGCCATAGATTTGTCGAATAAATACAATGGAAAAGAGGGGCGTTACAATAACGAGGCAATTTCGGAAGGAGGATTGGACTTCTCAGATTTGTCTGAAGTTTGTTGGATTTTAGGTGTACAAGACATCAAGGACACAGAACACTTCTTTAATCTTTATTCTTATTAGAAGACTTATAAGTAATAAGATTGTTAAGCAAGAATTGTCATTATTACTGATTGCCTTTAGAATTCAAACTGTTGCCATCCCGGACAATAAAGGTTAGTTGTTTACCGCCTTGCGGGACAAGTCGTCATACCTGCCCTGACATCCCGCAAAGGGATCGTCAGGGGTTTTTGCCACGCCAGGGCGGGGTTTGGCTTCGCCGAGCACCGCTCCGGTTCGTCGCTGCGCTCCTCAACTTTTGCTACTACATCCATGACAGTTTTGTAATGCCATATACCATGATCGCGCCACTGCCCGCAATAAGACTTCATATACCTTGACTTGTCATCTGCTCACTATCATTCTTGTACCCCCGTCACTCGCTTCGCTCGCACGGGGCGCAGCGCGACACTCGTATAACTCACAAAACTTGTACCCGGACGTCAAAAAGTGAGCCCATGACCTTCGATTCGGGGTACGGCCCTGACGCTCCTGACGTTCGCTTGGCTCAGTCAGGATCTTTGATTCGATCAGGGCTGACGCGCCACCGCGAAGCTGAGGCAAAGCCACATAAAGATAACCGTTATGTGGCATTCCCGGCACCGCGACACTCGTAATGCTCAATATAATTTGTACCCGGATGGCAAAGCTTGTACCCGTATGGTAAAAGTGCGCCACCGAGCTTCTGTACGGGGCACGGCAACCCTCCTTTAATGTCTGGCTGTAAGTGGTCAATATGTGCTCTAACCCCAGATAATCCGTATAACGACAAAAATTTTAACAGATCATAAATCAATCAACTATGAATAAGGTATTATTTATTCCCCTGTTACTTCTCGTCTCCTGCAAACATTCTGTTGACAAGGAGGTTGTTCGAAACGAAATCATTCAAACTGAAAAGGCATTTGAAAAAATGGTAACTGAAAAAGGGCAGGCAGAAGCATTTTTTTATTTTGCTGACGATAATGCTGTAATTATCAGAGGTAATGATTCTCTGATTAAGGGTAAGGAGAGCATAAAGCACTATTACGCAATAAATGCAAATCCGGATGCTGCATTGAACTGGACTCCAGACTATATATATGTTTCTGATTGCGGAACACTTGCCTATACCTATGGAAAATATATCTATACAATTAAGGACACTGCCGGCAAAGAAATTCAACACAACGGAGTATTCCATACAATCTGGAAAAAACAAAATGGTACCTGGAAATATGTTTGGGATTAGACCATTAAAAACGAAATCAATCACAAACCGCACAGTTAAATAACTAACCCTGTCCGATACATTCTGCTTCCGGGCCGGGAAAAATTATTAAGCGGGACTGCCGGCACATTACACAGTTTCAGGCTTGAACACAGAACCAGTTTCTTTGTTTAATAAAAAGGAATTGACTGTTTCCTTAAATTAAATGCTGTGTCAGACCTTGAGACAAAAAAGAGATTGTCACCGGAACAACGTGAAGAGCTTCTCAGAGTATTGAAATCCCGTTTTGATAAGAACATAAACCGGAAAATAACGCTTTAGATATGGCAGCAGCCATGGGCATTGAGCTTTTAACAGAGGAACAGTACCGGGAGTTACAGAAACTTGGGAATTTCGATACAAAAACGTCGAGCTGGGTGAAAACACCTGCTGATATCAGGAAGCTCGGCGGTGCACTCTTTGCTGATCGCCGCTATGACCATGTTTTCGCATATCACAATGGTGCAGAATCTTATTATGGTGTCAGAGGTTTCCGGGGTTCACTAAGGGTCTGAAACCGGGCTTTGATTTTTGTTTGCGTGGTTTACAAGCCAGGCAAATGAATTTCAGTTCAACGGGCACAAGCCCCGTTATTTAGAAACAAATGACTTTGAACAATGTACTACTGTGCGCTGTTTAATTCAAGATATCTTAACCAATAAAATCCATACCGATGACAACAGAACAAGGCACAAAAGAAAATCCCTGGACACTTAAAACTCCTCCGCTTACATCTGACTTCAAGATGCACAAAGAAGTTAAAGACAACAAAGAAGTGCTGGTATGTACTGTCGGCAAGACAGTTTTATTCTATGACTATCGATGCCTCACTGATCTTCATGCGATGCTTAAGAAGCATGGAGACTGGATGGAGCTTGGCAGTGCTGATGAGCAGAAACCTGCAAAAGACGGGACTGTCGAAGCATGGGGTCGCTCTGATAAAAACCCGGTCGGCGGATGGTATGGACTTAAAAAAGGTCTTCGGGGACGGTTTGGAATGTACATTCCCCCGCTAATGGAAAAACTTGGACTTGCAGACCTTACTCATGACCCGAAAGGAAATAAAATGAGGGCCAGGTAATTTAACAAAACACTTCAAGGCCAGCACTCATAATTTGATATCAAGAAGTGAATTTTAGTCTGCGTTCGCAGATATATTTTCTGAATACCAGTAAGGAAAGTGATACAATATTAAACGGCGATCAGTCACCAATGGGAGTGGTTGGGGTTACCGTATCATCGAGCTCGGCCGAAATTGCAGGGGCAAGTAATTTTAATGCCACTGTTACCAAGCTGGAAGATGGTATTTCTACTTACTCAGCCTCGGCTACCGTTACCAACGAACTATTTAAAAATCTGCTTGCCAATTTCCCCGGTGTGATTATTAATGGAGACGAGGTTTCAATTACCGATATGGAAATTCAACAAACCAAAGAGGGAATCAGAAGCCTGACCGGGCCCGGTGCAGGTATTTTGGTCAAGTATGATTCATCGGTTGGCGACACCTACCCGATTGGTAGCACAGGAAAGGTAAGGACCGTTGTAAGCAAAACCGGGGTGGATGATTACTCGTATGGCCTTTTCCTGATCAAAACCATCCAGGTTGAAATGGATCCGATTAACCTGAAAAGCGGGGGTGTTGATAAATACACCTTTGTCGCAAATCATAAATTCGGATTGGTGGGTGTTAAAGTGACGTTCGATGATCAAACGGAAGTTACGTTCCCTATTTATACCAGTTCTGAAAACTAGGCTGTTACCATATCGCTTGAAGATTGCCGGAATGGTTCTTGCTTTTGCCGGAGCCATTTCAGCAATCATTTATTTATTCTTCGATTATAAAATTAAGATACCGGTATTTGCCGTCTACTCTTCATTCCTTGCAACAAAATATTTTACATCCTTCAAAACAAATTTTTTTGATGAGCTTACCTTGTTATTGCTCATCAGTGGCCTTGCCCTGATCGTGTTCACCAAAGAAAGAAATGAAACTGAAGGACTTGATTCATTTCGCTTTAGAGCAATCTTCAGGGCATTGATTGCAAATACTATGTTTCTCCTTTTATCAGTAATGTTTGTATATGGCAGTGGATTCTTCGCAATTCTTGTGGTAAATATTTTCTCGCTTTTCATATTCTACCTGTTGTTCTTCTACCTTGGAAAAAGGGAGAAAAAGGATAGCTAAAATTCTGTTTTTATAGTAATTATGTTTATTAACTATTTTTGGCAGAATAAGCGAATTGCTGTTTGCGTTGTACTAAGGTAACTCATCTCAGCCGGCTGCAGGGATTTAGTTGATCTCGCCAGCTCCGCCAAGTGGCAGTATAGTCTAATCAATATATTTTCAGGCTTCCATTATTCGTAACAGTTTTTTATAACTTACCGGAATCCTTAAAATTGCAGATGGGAAGGAAGCAAATCATCATCATTGGTGGCGGGCCTGCAGGTTTAATGGCTGCAGAAATACTCAGCACCGCACACAACGTATGTTTATTCGACAAGGAAAAAAACGTCGGGCAAAAATTTCTGGTAGCCGGAAAGGGCGGTCTTAATCTGACCAGTAATTTGCAGGGTGAGGAATTAGCCGGTAAATATACACCTGCCGGGTTTATGAACAGAGCTTTATCGGATTTCGACCCCACAGCTCTCCGGCAATGGCTTTCTTCCATGGGCATCCCTACCTTCGTTGGGTCCGGCAGCAAGGTCTTCCCGGAGAAAGGCATCAAGCCAACTGATATCCTGAACAAAATAAGAGCGAAGCTGGCAGAGCAGGGCGTTCATTTTCATCCGGAGCATGAACTGGTCGGGTTCGACAATAACAGGCATGTAACCCTTAAAAATCATGATCAGGAGATAATTCATGATGCTGATTACATCATTTTTGCTCTGGGAGGAGCCTCGTGGCCTATTACGGGTTCGAACGGATCGTGGCGGACTATTTTCGAATCGATGGGTATTGTAACCAATCCTTTTCAATCGTCCAATTGCGGCATTAACATTAACTGGCCGGAGGCTATCAGGCAATATCATGCCGGTAAACCTATCAAGAATATCAAGCTGTCTGTTAACGATTTTGAAGTGCTGGGTGAGGCGGTAATTACTGACTACGGCATGGAAGGCAACGCTGTTTATCCGCTGGTACCAACCATGCGTAATATGCTAAACAAATACATGCCTGCATCTATTTATATCGATTTTAAACCATCAAATACCGGGGAGCAACTCTTGGAGAAAGCCACGGGAAGAAATGTCAGGACAAAGGATTATGGCCAGTTATTCAATTTAGGCAGCGTACAGATGGCCCTTATAAAAGCCTTCACCGGCAAGGATAGTTTTCTGTCGCTTACCGGGTTCATCAATAGCATTAAAAAACTGGCTATACCCGTTGACTCGCTGAGGCCCGTAGCAGAGGCTATTTCAACGATTGGCGGAATAGACCTGAAGGAAGTAAATGATGACTTTTCATTGAAAAAATACCCGTGGATATACACGATTGGTGAGATGCTCGATTGGGATGCGTCAACCGGAGGTTTTCTGATTCAGGGTTGTTTCTCGATGGGATATTATGCTGCCAAATCAATTCTGGAGAAAGAATGAACCAGGTGGTTGAACTGGCGGAAATAAAAAAACTGATTTTATATAATTTCATGTAACTTTTTACCTGTTGGTATGTTATTTAAGAGTGGTACCAATTTTATGAAGTTATTTCATGACTTTGGCCTTGAAAAATATTAAATCGAAACGATGAGTCCTGCACCCATATATGAAATAGACGGTCGTCGGCTATACTACACCTTTGTTGCCGGGTCAAAGAAAATCTTTGAACAGCAGGATTACCTGAATAAAATCAACGTTTTCCCGGTAAAAGACGGGGATACCGGCAGTAACATGGCCATTACCGTCCGGTCTGCTATTGAATTTGTTCTTCCCGACAAGTCATTTACAGTTACCGCCAACCGGATTGCCGAAACAACCATGATGAATGCCCGTGGCAATTCAGGTATAATCTTCGCCCAGTTCCTGTTCGGCTTGAGCAAGGAAGCAGGAGAGCATAAAAGCCTTACCATTCCGCAGTTTGCATTGAGTATTAAGAAATCCATTCCGTATATGTATGAAGCTGTGGCCAATCCTGCTGAAGGCACAATGCTTACTGTTATCAGGGAATGGTCCGAATTCATTTATTCCCAGAGAGAAATTATCACCGATTTTAACCAGCTGTTTGTCTCTTCAAAGGAGATAATGGCAAAATCTCTTGCGGAGACAAAGCATAAACTGCTTGTGCTTGCCAAGGCAAATGTTGTTGATGCCGGCGCGAATGCATTTGTTTTATTTATTGAAGGGATCATAGAGTTTATTAATTCAAGCAGTATAAGGAAGTTATTACGCTCAAAAACGGAACCGTATGTTTTGCCAATAAATAATGAGCTCATTCCGGAAGACGTTAAATTCAGGTATTGCACAGAAGGCATTTTAAGGAATCTGAAAGTCGATCGGGAAACCCTTACCCGCAAGCTTCAGCAGCATGGCAATTCTGTGGTGATAGGTGGAAATGAAAAAGTAAAGCATATTCATGTTCACACGAATAATCCCGCAAAAATGTTTCATCAGTTAAAAGAAGTAAGTCTGATTACTTTTCAAAAAGCTGATGACATGTTACGACAGAGCGAAGTGATATTCAGTCGAAAATGGAAGATAGCATTGGTAACGGATTCGACCTGCGATTTGCCGCAGGAGCTGATAGATCAGTACCAGATTAATATGCTTCCCCTCAATATTAATTTCGGCGAAAGCCATTATCTCGATAAAATTACTATTCATCCGGAACAGTTTTATACCCTGCTTAATGAGCACAGCGAATTTCCTAAAACATCCCAGATCAATGAAAAAGCATTCAGCGCTTTATATGCTCAGTTGGCGTCAAAGTACGATTCAATTATATCTATCCATCTGACAGACAAGTTCAGCGGAACATTTGGCAGCAGTCAAAAAGCAGCGCAGGCTGCGAGCAAGGAATTTAATAAACCGATAACTGTCTTAAACTCGAAAAATCTTTCGGGTTCGCTGGGATTGATTATTTTACGTGTAGCACAAGCCATTGAAGCTGGCCTATCGCACGACGAAATTGTCATGATTGCTGAAAAATGGATAAAGGATACCCGCATTTTTGTCAGTGTGAAAACGCTGAAATATATGGTTCGTGGCGGCCGGGTTTCGCACATCAAAGGCTTTATGGCAAAATTATTGAACGTCAACCCAATTGTTTCAATGGACGAAAATGGAAGCTCGTTTGTTTTTGGTAAGACATTCAACCAGAAAACAAATATGGAAATGGTGATGGGGCATCTGTCAGAAATTTGTAAAGACCGTGAAATATGGAATTATATCGTTCTGCATGCACAAAACAAGGATGCTGCCGGATGGTACACACAAAAAATGAATGATTTCACGGGTAAAATGCCTGTTGCTGTTGTTAATATTTCACCGGTAATAGGAGGAAATGCCGGTATAGGTGCAGCAGCAGTAGCTCTGATGTTCAATTAGAATTATACGATGACATTCGTTCAAGTTTACTTTGTTGCCCTGGCTGCAATCATCACTATGATATCTGTTTTGTGGATTATCAGTGTCCCAATGAAAAATGCAAGCATTGCAGACCTGTTCTGGGGTTTTGGCTTTGTTGTAACATGTTTAATTTACTTCCTGCAAACAGACGGACTTGAAATCCGCAAAATTCTGTTATTAACACTGGTTACCATCTGGGGGTTGCGGCTTTCGATATATCTTGCATGGCGTAACGCTGGCAAAGGCGAAGATCCGCGTTACCGGAAATTCCGCCGTGATTACGGAGAACACCGTTACTGGTGGATAAGCTTTTTTCAGACTTTTCTTTTGCAGGGCATTTTAATGTGGCTTGTTTCAGCACCGTTACTGGGTGCCCAATACAGCAAAGAGGGAAATTCCCTGAGTATATTGGATTATATAGGCGTTGTTGTCTGGCTTATCGGATTTATTTTTGAAGCAGGCGGCGACATTCAATTGGCCCGGTTCAAAGCAGACCCGGCGAACAAGGGAAAAGTGCTCAACAAAGGTTTCTGGTATTATACGCGCCATCCTAACTATTTTGGTGATGCAGCCGTATGGTGCGGATATGCACTCATCTGCATCTCTGCCGGAAGTTTTATTCCGGTTTTAGGCTCGGTTTTAATGATAGCTCTGGTTATTAAAGTTTCGGGAGTGGCACTTATCGAAAAGACATTAAAAGAAACAAAACCGGAATACAAGGATTATATCGAAAAAACAAGTGCATTCATCCCCTGGTTTCCTAAAAAATAAAAGGATTTACTGCTGCTTCTGGCACAAAAAGTATATTTTTAACTAATGATCGCATCACACATGGCTCAGGCAAAGCATAGGTTTAGAGAATACCGGCATCTGGTTGGTTCCGCCGAACGTTAGAGTTCATGTATACACAATTGCCATGAATCAAAAGAAATTTAAAATTGGTGACAGATTTAAGAGCTTTAAGTTTGCTTTCAATGGCATCAGGATCCTGTTTTTTAACGAACACAATGCCTGGATACATTTAGCTGCGGCATTATTGGCAATTATTGCCGGCATCGTTTTTAAGATTTCCCTTTCAGAATGGGTGTTTATTTTTATAGCAATCGGTCTGGTTTTTACTTCAGAAGCGATAAATACATCTATTGAAAAACTCTCTGATTTTGTATCGCCTGAAAAGCGGAGTTCAATAAAAGAAGTCAAGGATCTTGCCTCTGCAGGGGTATTGATCAGCGCCATAACCGCACTTATAATAGGACTTATTGTATTTGTTCCGAAAATCCTGGCATTAATTGCTACTAACTAAGTAAATAAATAACGTACTTTAAATGGTTTTTGTAAAACCGCATATTTATATAGTGCATGACTGACAGGAAATCAATAATTAGCGGAGTTTTAATAACCAGTTGTCTTTTCGCTTATGGCTTTCACAAACAGATTGAAAAAAAGGCTGAAATGAACAAATTGTCAGTCATTATTGATACGGACACAAATAACGAACTTGACGACCAGCATGCCATCGCTTACCTCTTATGCAGCGGCAATAATTTTAATGTGGAAGGTATTACAGTTAATGCCACTTCTACCGGAGGAGACATTGACCAACAGTATGCCGAAGCAGAACGGATTCTAAAATTGCTGGGCCTCGCCGATAAAATCCCCTTGTTTAAGGGTGCTGACGGTAATTTCGGAGCCATCAAAAACCATATGGACAGCCCGGAGTTTGACGGCAATAAAGCAGTGAATTTTATTATTGAACAGGCAAAAAAGCACACTCTTGAAAAGCTTGTGATCATAGCTGTTGGCAAATTGACAAATGTAGCCCTTGCAGTAAAGAAGGAACCGTCAATTATTGATAATATCAGGCTTGTCTGGTTGGGCTCTAATTATCCTGAGGCCGGAGAACATAATTTAGAAAACGATATTCCGGCTATGAACTATCTGCTGCAAACCAAAATACACTTTGAGATGGTTACGGTTCGGTATGGTAAACCATCGGGAACCGACGCAGTTCGGGTTACACAAGCAGAAGTTCCCTTGAAAATGGCCGGGCTTGGCCCTGTAATAAAACAACCTGTGACCGGGCGTCACGGAGGCGAATTTTACAACTTTGGCGACTATTCCGTCGATTTATTCAAGAATGCACATTTTTACGGTAATCCGCCATCGCGTGCCTTATTCGACATGGCCGCCGTAGCTATTGTTAAGAATCCCGAATGGGCTGTTCCAGATGCAATCCCTTGTCCGATAATGATTGATAATCAGTGGAAAGAGCAGCCAGATAATGTCCGGAAAATTATTATCTGGGAAAACTTTGATTCGGAAAAGATTTTATCCGACTTCTATTCAACGATGCAGAAATATGTTCTGGCAGATTGATTGCAAAAACTAAATCACAGGCAAGAAAATAGCTATGGAAGTACTTGGCAAGCCAACATTAAATCCCGTCCTGTTCTACTCCGGCAAGATAGCTGGGTACATCGTTTGGACCATCCTGCTATTATCCTTGACAGACATAACAATTTTGTCCAAAAAGGTAATATGGCATTCAGATATCATTGCCTGGATATTATTAATTACAGGACTATTATTCTCCATATTAAGCCTGTTCAGCCTTGGCAAATCAACCCGATTTGGTTTGCCCACTGAAAAAACCGTCCTCAAAACGAGGGGACTTTATAAGATCAGCAGAAACCCAATATATTTTGGATTTAACCTGATTACGCTTTCGTCCATAATCTATTTCATTAATCCCATTATTCTGGTGCCTGGTATTTACAGCATAGTAGTTTATCATCTTATAATTATCGGGGAAGAAAAATTTCTTGAAAAAGCTTTTGGAGAAGCTTATCTGGAATACAAAAAGAAAGTCAGACGATATATTTGATACAACCTCCCAAATCAAATAAGCTAGATTACGAACCTTTTCCATGTCGGTTATTGCCATCAACTCTTCCGACATAAAGATATCGGGAGTACGAAGCTCGTCCCGTATAAGGTTTCATCAGAATATTTTGTTATTTATCAGCAGATTGCGTAAACTTGTTAAAGACTAATTAATCTTTGAATTATGAATGGATTCGTCCCTGAACCCAGGTTATTCAGCCCAAAGGCCGGAAGAAGATTTAAGATCATAGTGTTGATCCTCGTTTTACAGATCCTGTTCACAGGACCGCTTGGCATGGATCTATACTCATGGGGAGCGTTCAGGGGTATAGCCAGGATTGCGAAAGTCACCGACACTCATCAGGACATTATTAAGGCAGCGTACAATTTGTTACTGAGGGACCCGGTTATGAGCAAAGCAAGATTAATGTATCTCGGTGATAATTCCTTTCTCAATGTTGATGATATACTCCAGTATGAAGGCGTAGATGTCGGCACTACCACCTTTCTCGGTACGTATACTTACGGGCCCGGACCGGATGCTGATGGCTCGACCCCGTTTTCCTGGCATTGGTACAATCCCAGGAACTTTTCAGGTAATGCAACAGGAGCAGCCAGCAAATATTATTTTGATTTTGCGCTGGCCACACTGCAAACGAAATTTGACAGGGAAAGGGCTTTAAAGGGGATGGCCTGGTCAGCCCATTTTGTGGCTGACATGACTGTGCCTTATCATGTAAATGGCATCCCTTATTATTATGAGATCCCGGCGAGTGAACCCAGGCCGTACATACTCAGCGGAGATGACTCCGGTCCCCTGTATCTCTGCAACCTTACACCTTCACTCCTGCTGCCCTCATCTCAGGCTAACATTGAGCAGTATCGGGGTTACGGACTTGACAATGATTTCACCAGGGCTTATGCGGAATTTAATAGTGCCAGGGAAAATGCGATAATAATGGAAAATGGTTCTAACCCTGTTGACTGGTTCGATCCCTGGTACTGGAACGGCAGTTACTTATCAGCTGCACAGTCAAGTCATGTCACTTTTGAATCAAATGCCCATACTGCCTGGCTAGCGTCAGGGGGCATTAATAACCCAGTATTTTCAGGACCGGGGCTATATGATAATTTATGGGTGAACGGCGTTCCGGATTATGAATTCAAGGGAACTGCAGTAGCCACTCAGTCAGATCAGGTAGCGAGATTTGCATCCAGGGTTGCAAACCGGACCAGTATATTTACACAACAGATGTTTCTGGCGCCAGACTGGGGAATCCGACAATCTGTCTTCGCTGTATATACAATATGGAGATCTGCCTGGTCAGCCCTTCAGCCCTTAGTTGATATCAAACCGGACATCACGGACCCGGAAAACATCATCATAACTACATACGTAAACAATCACGCCCCGGAGGCCTGTCAGAATGTTAAAATAAGGCTCACCATAATGGATGGGCCGGCTGTATTTTTCCAGAAGAGCATCCCCCTTTCCGATAATCTCCCCGGAACGATGGCTGCCCATATCGACTGGACCGTGCCGGTTGAAAAAAATAAAAACTACACTGTTTTCACGGAGGTGGCAGGAGCCTACAACAAGACACCTGACCTCCAATATGCTTATTGCTCATATGCTTACGCAACTGGCTCCGAGGTTCAGACTGATGAACAGGAAGTCTTCGGAAACAACAATTGGATCCAGAATGCACTCACAGGCGATATCTATTTCCTGCCGGAAGGAACATCACAACTGCCAGACTTTTCCTCGCTGACTTCTGTCGGAAAGATCTATACCAAAACGCTGAACATACCGGAAAGACCTTTTGACAGCGGATTTCCAAACGTCACAAGCCGTTTTGAATGGTTCGCCATCCGGTATACCGGAGAAATAAGAATAAGGCAATCACAGGAGGGTAAATACACATTCAGACTCACCAGTGACGACGGTTCAAGGCTGATCATTGACAATAAGGTCGTTATAAACAATGACGGTCAGCATCCTACGACCGCAGTGGAGGGCAGCATAGTTCTTATGGAGGGTATTCACCAGGTCACGATCGATTATTTCCAGGGGCCACGGCTTCATGTTGCACTTATATTTGAGGTTCAACCTCCGAGGGCATGGTTATTCACCCTGTTCAATAAGGACGACTATTGATAAAGTGAACAGGAGATTCCCCGGCATAAATATCATTCTTGAAAATGGAGTATATTATCAGACAGGTTGAAGAAAAGGATAATCTGCAACTTGCCCGAATTATCAGGGAGGTTTTCAAGGAGCATGATGCTCCCCGTGAAGGAACAGTCTATTCTGATCCGACAACAGACCATCTTTATGAATTATTCCTTAAGCCAGGATCGATACTCTGGGTTGCCGTAGATAATAATGAACCTATCGGATGTTGCGGCATTTATCCTACTGAAGGATTGCCCGGGGACTGTGCTGAACTGGTCAAGTTTTATCTTTCGGCAGATGCCAGGGGTAAAGGAATTGGAAAGGAATTAATGCTGAGATGCATAAGCTCAGCCATAGAACTGGGATATAAGCAATTGTATTTAGAGAGCCTCCCCCATTTTGCAAAAGCAATTGGTATTTACGAAAAGGAAGGCTTTGTCAGGCTGATTAAACCGCTTGGCAGCTCAAAACACAAGACATGCAGTATCTGGATGCTCAAGAAATTAGTACGGGGCTGACACTAAGCAGAAACATAAATCCCAGAAACGAACATGAATGACCCAGGCTTTACTACAGCTCTCTCCGGGAAAAAGCACATTACGAGTCTACAGTTTCAGGGAAGAGAAAAAAGAACAAGGTATTCGGCAAGCTTATAAAAGACTATTATAAGAACATTAATAAAAAATGATAACAGAAGCCTGTTCACCAGACAGGTGTTATTTCAGAATAATAAATACCTTTACTTAAGTTAAGCTGTTGAACCATGAGACTGGTAATTAAGATATTGCCATGTGTTTTGCTTCTTACTGCGGGAGTCTCCCTGTATGCCCAGAATGAGAACAAAAAGAATGTTTTCAGCGGACACATCGGGGTTTCATTACCCACAAAAGAATTTGCTGGAATAACATTTGATTACGACGCAGGTTTTGCAACTGCAGGAGGAAACGCAGAGTTGAATTATTACCGCTATACCGGTAAATTTTTTGCCTTAAATGCCAGTGTAGGATATTCGGTTTTTGGTTTTAACGAAAGCGCGTACACAAATGAATACTACCTTGCATTAAACCGAACGGAGGGGATAACGACGGAAGCAGGTACTTACCAGTTCCTCAATACATCCTTCGGGTTAGTCTTCAAGATACCGGCAGGAAGTGACTTTGAAGTTTTATTTGTTCCGATGATCGGTGTTGCATTGTGTCATCATCCTGATCTGATTGTCACCGATGATGAGACAGGGGTGATTAACAGCGTCAGTAAGGATAATGCCGCATCCGCATCCGCTGGCATAAAAGCGCAGGTTAACTATTACTTTTCAGAAAAGTATGGAATCAACCTCTCTTACAGCCGGTTTTCAACCACTCCTACATTCAGCGATGAAACCAGTTTCGAACAGCATTTCACACTGCCTGTCAGTTTTCAAAATATCAACATCGGCTTTACTATCATGCTTTAACCCGACCTGAACATGAATAGAATTAAAGCCTTACGATCACTAATCCTGGTATTTCCAATAATACTGACTTCCTGTTACGACACACACAGGCTGAATTTTGACAAAGGTCTTATCCCTTCCACTCCTCAGGATTTCAAGAAGGTCAATTCTTCAGGCGATGATTATAATTCGGACATGGATTATGACTGGTCTGAAAAATATTTTACACTTATTTTTTCAACGAACAGAAAAATCGCAGATGATTTTGATTTTATCTGCTACGATTGCATGGCTTACTCAGCTCTTATTTCCGGTGAATTCGAAATGCATGCTGACTTTGATGAGAAAGGATTTGTTGATCCCTTTAATACGACAGGTAATGAACTTGGTCCCTGTTTCATGTATGATCCGGCAAAAGGTTTTTTTGATCCGACGCAGCTCACAGATGCTCAGAAACGTTTCTTTTATGCCTCTGATACAGATGGAAGTCTTGACATTTACTGGGCTGCTCTTGAAGTGAAGGATAATGAATTTGAAATTTCAGGTGAACCTGTTGAACTTTCAGAAATAAATTCCGGATCTGATGATGCGTATCCGACAATTTTCTATGACAATCAGACCAGGACCGAAGTTCTTTATTTCACATCAGACAGGGGTGACAATTTTGACATTTATAAGGCCACCGGCAACCCGAATAAGTTAATAAATCAATCTACAGGAGTAGCAATTGAGAAAGTAGAAGCACTAAGCACAGTAAGTGAAGACAAGTGTCCTTATATCAGGGGTGATATCATGGTATTCGCTTCAGACAGGGCAGGTGGTTTTGGCGGTTTTGACCTCTGGTATTCAAAGTATGTCAATAACCAATGGTCTGCCCCGGTAAATTTCGGAGATGCCATAAATACGGAATTCGACGAATACAGGCCTGTTATTGCAGACATGGACAGCGAATATTTTCTCAATAATTTCCTTAACAATCTGATGATTTTTTCTTCGGACAGACCAGGAGGAAAAGGCGGATTTGATTTATACTACGTCGGAATAAGTAAATCACTTAAATAGGCACAACAAGTACAGTATTTGTATTTATTTTTACAGGAATTTGATTTAATAAATGTAAAATGTCCAAAATTAAAGTCGGAGACGCTATTCCTGGTTTCAAACTAAAGGATCAGCATGGAAATCTGTTCGATATCAATACATATCTGGGTAAGAAAAAACTCGTTATCTTTTTCTACCCCCAGGATGGCAGCCTGAACTGTACAAGAGAAGCCTGCTACTTCCGGGATATTTCAGATTTATTTGAAGAGGCAGATGCAATTATTATAGGCATCAGCAGTCAGTCGGTTGAAAGCCATAAAGAATTTGCAGAAAAAAACAGGCTCAATTATACCCTGTTAAGTGATAATGAAAATATTGTAAGAAAATTATTTGGCGTTCCCGGCAGGGTTTTCGGATTAATTCCCGGACGGGTGACTTATGTCGCAGACCGTTCAGGTAAAGTAGTTTATATATTCGATTCACAAACAGAGGTTCAACGTCATGTAGATGAAGCTATTAAGATCTGTCTCCTGTTGAAAAAAGCTGACATTGTTAATAATTGATTTCCAAAATACAATGCTGAATTCATCTAATCGTCGGAAACGAATATCTCTTTAACTAGTCTTGTAAGCGCGTTTAAAAGCCGCACTGACCGTGTGGCTCATTTTGAGAGCAATTCCAGGTATTCTATATTTTATTTGCGATAAAGTATGTTATCAGCGAAATGGAAGAGGCTAATACAGAACCCCAGATTAAATCAACAACCGTAACTAACAAAGGCCAGTCTTTCAAAGTGGCCAGATTTGTTAAATCGTAGGTAGCATATGTTATGAGACCAAATAATGCTCCAAAAAGGAGTGCATGAACCCAGGAATGCTTTTCAACAGCCGGTGAAATAACAAATATTATCAGTCCGGCAATAAACAATAAGTAGAAAATAATTGCAGCAAACCAATTAATATCCGGTTTCATCAAAAAACCAATCTGTTCCTGATAGAACTTTTTTGCCACAAGTACCAGCCAAACCATATCAATTACAAAAAAGACCGGTAAGGCAATAATAAATAGTTTTATAAACATTGTATTAGTATTAAGAGAGTTTCATTTTTTTCAAGCTTAATAAAAACCCCGGCTTCCGGCCAGGGCATTTTTTTGTAGCCCCGGTGGACTATTTGTTAATAATAATTTCTGCACCCAGAGCCTGTGCACCAGTTCCTGCCAGGAAACCTTTTGCAAAAACTGTATAGATTTTACCTGCTTGCAGTGTGACAGGAGGCAAGACCAGTGCCACCGTAGAAGTTCCTGCTACACGAACGTCGAGGTTGTAAGTTCCTGCGTCGAGCGGAGTAAAAGCGGTGGATTCCTTAAATTCAATATTTGAAAATACTACCGCTCCACTGCTTGCAACCGCCACATCAACTGCAGGGGCATCGGGTGAAAGATGCACAAAACGAACATGGGCTTTCCCTGCTGCCGGCATTGTAAGGTCATCGGCCAGTACCATAGCTGTAATCTCCGATACCTGATCTACTGCAAATACTGAGTAGTATTTATCTGCTTCCACATCAAGATTTCCATTGATTACTGTGGTAGTGGTTCCGGCAACGTTTACTTTAATGTTCCGGGTGCCTGTTTCTGCATCCAGATAGCCAGTATTGTTAGGGTAAGTAAGAGGCTGGGTGTTTACCTTAACATCATCAATCAACAGGTCAATCCCCGGAGCATCAGGAGATGCATGGGTGACCAGAACATTTGCATATGTAATTTTATCATCATCTTCACAGGAAGATAGCGTAAAGATCGAAACAGCTAGAACTACTGATAATAAAACTGAAAATGCTTTTTTCATAAATTGTTATTTATAACATTAATAATCATTCAATATATGAAACAATAACACAACTATACAAAGATTGTTCAACTTTCATCTTACAAGAACATTCACGACCACCTGAAACGGACAATAAATTTAATTCGTCAAGCTTCAGCCTATGCAAAAACAAAAGAGCAAAATGCACAAACACTATTCATTCTCAGTATTACATTCTGAAGAATTAATTATCATTGCTATTAATTAATAAATAATTTTCTGCATTATGAAATTAAGAATACCCCTGACTATTTTTTCTTTATTTCTTGCATTTGCTGTGAAAGCTCAAAGCGGAAATATCGATATGAAATGCGACACTTCGAAATTTAAATTCCGCGCAGTTGCAGAAATCGGTTTTACTTCTGTTCTTGCCCATCATATTCAATTGGGTCAGAATGGGACTTATTTTGATTATATAAAAGATGGAGGGCAGGATGTGCTCTTCCCGATATTCCGTTTTTCCCTTGAGATGGCTATGTAAAAAACTGGCTAAATTTTTTAACAGTTTCGACTGGATTTGTCTACCAATTTTAAAAATCCTTCAATGGAAAATAGTACACCACATTCCTCTCAATAAAGCAGGCCGGCACAGCCAATTACATCTAACGGATGGAGGACGGAAGGTTTGACGTATAGACAGTTTGAAAACTGTCCATACTCCCGAAGACTGTAAAATCAATATAATCTTCATCGGTTGTGCGGATCTGGACTTTTACACGATATGTTGCAAATCGGAGGATTTCGCCTGAAATATTCTGATTAAGTTTTTAGAAATGTATTCTACGCCGGGGCCTCAACTATTCAATTCCGGGATCCAGATCGCCAATTGCAATGATGAGCTCAAAACTGGCATTGAAGAGAATTGAGGAATATAATCCAAAGAGTTCTTATGCAAGCAGATAATTTCTTAATTTTATCCAAATTGAATATTAATTAAAAGGCACTGAAATGATGAAACACTTTGATCCGTGGATAATTATTGTCATAGTAATCACAGTTTTGCTTTTCACAGCTGCTTTGTTTGCAAAAGGTTTTACGAATGCCCTTTTATTGGAGGCTGGAGTACTACTTGTTTCGATCAAGCTGATAATGATGGCATATCGGAATAGTCTTAATTACAGTGATTTAAAGAAAGAGCTGAATGAGATCAGGCGACTGCTGGAGGAGAAAAGCCAGAATACAGTTCAGTAAAATAGTTATCAGATAGTTGGATTAACTTAATACTAGGGGATTCTATCAGGTTTAAGAATTGATCAGGACCTGAAGCACGTTTACTAAAAGTGTTTTTTCAGGTCACTTACTGACCTGATTGGATAAATATTTTTATACTTTTCAATTACAGGTTCTTCAGCCAGAGATCCGGATACAAGAATTTTTTGTGACTTGAATGTTGAGCTTAGAATATTGAGGTATTCTTGCGGTTCTGAAATTGAAAGATTTGATAATACACCTGTGACAAGTATATCAGAATGCCACTTTTCGCTCACTTCAGAGAGAGCAAAAAATGGGGTCGTCTGACCCAGGTAAAGCACCTCATGCCCCCACTTTCGAATCAGGTATGAATAAAAAAGAAGTCCCATTTCATGTATTTCATTATCAGGAAGAAACATGATAACTCTCTTGCTCTTTTTATCATTTGCCGGTGGCAGGGAATCTATGGCTGAAATCAGTCTTCCACGGAAAATGTTTGTTATAAAATGCTCTGCACCCGTATTTACAGAACCGGTATGCCACATTATCCCAATCCTTCTTAGAAATGGGAATACAACATTGGAAAAGGTTTCCTCAAAACCACTGTTTATGATTGACCTCAAGAGAGTCTCATTGACAGCGTTACTATTAAAAGAGAGCATTGCAACAATTAACGAGTTGATATATATGTCAGAGCCTGATGAATCGCTAGTAAGAAGTACTACCTTCTCTTCCAATTCAGATTCGGTATATTTGGCAATTTTTGATATCTTGATACCACTATGATAGATGACGGAGATGTTTAATAATCGCTTCACGTCATCGTCATCATACCACCTTCTGTTTGTTTCAGTGCGCTTAGGTTTGATGATATTATAGCGTCTCTCCCAGACTCTTAGTGTAGCAGTCTTTATACCAGTCAGTTTCTCAAGCTCATATATGGCATAATGTCTCATACGGGGAGTAGTAGTGTTGACAAGGATAGGCATTATCAGGTATTAATATTTGGCTTAAAAAAAATCTGCAATCTTTCGATTGCAGATTTTCTGGATTAATTTACTATTTTCCTTAAGGCACAAGAACCTTATTTATTGTATGAATTACCCCATTTGTCCCAAATACATTTATCAGAGCTGCATTTGAGTTGATATTGGCTACTGTTCCGTTCCCGGAAGTAACTGTAAGTGCAGTGGCGCTGATGGTTATGTTACCATTCAAAGTGGCCACGCTTCCATTAACCAGGTCGCTTGAAAATATCCGGCCGGTGGCTGTTGTCGGCGAGGAAATAATATGATGCTGCAACACGGCTGTTAATGTGTTGATAGGTATATCATTAATTCCAGTTACACCCAATGCTGTGTATAGAGCACTGAAGGCAGCATCGGTAGGTGCGAATACTGTAAGGTTAGAATTAGGTGATAAAGCAGCATCCAGCAAATCAGGTACTCTTTGTAGGGCAGCTACCAGCTGTGTGAATTCCGCCACAGAAGCTGTGGAAAGAGAAACGGCAATCGCACCTATAGTTTGAGAAGGGGGTAATAAAGTGCGATCAATAACATGAGTAACGCCATTATCAGCCATGATATCTGTGGAAGTAACTTTTGTCCGTCCATTGATAAACACACCAGTTGTTCCACGGTTGCTCAGGTAGAATGTTCCTCCTAATGTAGTTATGGCACTATTCGCCGGAGCTGCAACATTTGGAAGCTGAGCGGCTTTAACTTCGACACCAAGTACATGATATTTCAAAACTGCATCAAGGGTTGCCTGTGAGGGTAAAGTAGTAATTCCGGCTGCTGTGAAAGCTGCATTTGTCGGTGCAAACAGAGTTTTCTTAGTAGAGTTGAGAAGAGTTTCAAGAATTACAGGACTGGCTGCTGAGACGGCTGCAATTAGTGTAGAGAAGTTTTTATTGAAATAGGCCGGTTCAACAACTGTATTTACAAATTTACCAATGGATGCCGGAACAAGTACTTCATCTAAAATGTGTACTACGCCATTTGTGGCTAAAACATCTGCCGTAATTACTTCTGCTGACCCATTCAACTTTATGCCGCCAGTGGTCGTCACAGCAATACTTTCCGTATTGGCAGTAGCAACATTACCAGCTGTTAACTCTGTTGAAAGTACTGAACCTGTTGTTAAGACGTGATACTGAAGCAATGATTTAAGGACTGATTCAGGTACATTGTCGATGCTGGTTTGTCCTATTGTGGCCAGGAGGGCAGTAAAAGCATCATTGTCAGGAGCAAATACTGTAAAATCTCCGTCTCCGCTTAGAGTTGACACTAAATCGGGAAATTTTGTCAGAGCTGTAACTAGTGAACTTAGAGTTGGCTCATCCTGAGCAATCTCTACAATGTTCTGTGTGGGTTGTGGATCTTCTTCTTTTTCGCACCCTGAAAGGATAAAAATCCCTAATAGCGCGAATAGTACTAAAGTCAAATTTCTCGTTTTCATTTTCTGTTCATTTTTATTAATAACTGTTTTGAGAATAAACATCCTAGAATAAATTATGTTCATTTAATTTTTATTATTAATATTCATTATTTGTATATATTTCATTATTTTAATGTTTATTTATATTATAAATATTTGATTAATAACTTATTAGTATAAATGAAATTTTTGTGCTCTGTTCATATTTATTTTCATTTAAATGAACATATATGAATACTTATTGTTTAATATCAGATTAACAAAGCAGATATGGAGATAGCAGCCAGTATAAGGGGAGCAAGTAAAGAGTACAAAGCAGGAGACACCGTGATTACTGCCCTTCAGCCAACAACTTTCGATTTTATGAAGAAGGAGCTTACGCTTATAATAGGTCCGTCAGGTTCAGGTAAAACAACTCTTCTTTCTCTTATGGGATGTGTGATTTTTCCAACCACAGGCGAAGTTTATATAGATAACCTTCTGGTAAATAATCTCAGTGATAAGGAACTGGCCAGAGTGAGACTGAAAAACATAGGTTTTGTCTTTCAGAATTTCAACCTTCTTGCACCACTCACTGTACTTGAAAATGTCATGCAACCGCTAAGGCTTTCAGGCACCGATAAAAAGGAGGCAAAGAATAAGGCAGAGGATGCACTTAAAAAGGTAAACATGGAAAACAGGGTGAAGAGCCTGCCTAAAAACCTTAGCGGTGGTGAGCAACAAAGAGTGGCAATTGCAAGAGCACTTGTTACTAACCCCTCAATAATGCTTTGTGATGAACCTACCGCATCACTCGATATCAGAAGTGTTGGTATTGTAATGGAAGAGCTTAAAATGTTATCAGAATCCGGAAAATCGGTTATTGTGGTAACTCACGACCTCAGGCTGAAACCGTTTGCCGACAGGATCATTTATGTGAATAACGGGATCGCCTCCGACAAACCCTCAGAGGATAAGATATTTCATAATTAAAAATCAGGAACTCAATAATACAATTTTAACATTTAAGCAATGAATAAAAAAATCTATCTGGTTATAATACCATTGATTATTACAGCCTGTAGCGGCAGTAAGGAAAATAAGGAAAAATCAGGCATTACATCGAATTCAGTTAACAGTGCAATGGTTGAGGTGTCTGAAGTTGTCGGGGTTGGCAAGGTTGAACCTGAAAAAGAGATAATCAGTCTTGCAGCTGCATCTGGTGGTATTGTTAAGGAGATCTACAGGAACGACGGGGACAGTATCAAAAAAGATGAACCTCTGGTAAGACTTGATGATGATCTTGAACTGATAAGGGTCTCGCAGTTAAGAAGCCAGTATAACTCACAGAAATCACAGGAATATATTGATGAGCTTAACCTGAGGGATTCGGAGGCAAGGCTTGCCAATAAGAAAAAGCTACTTGAATCTGTAAGAGTTCTTGCATCAAAAGGGGCCGAGACAAAGCAGACTCTTGATGATCTTGAGACTGAGGTTACAACCCTTTCTCTTACTGTTGAAAAGGACAGGGCAATGGTGAAGCTTTCTGCCAGCAGGCTTATGGAGCTGACTGCACAGGTAAGATATGCTGAAGCCGAGGCTGCTAACAAAATATTGCGATCACCTTACGATGGTGTTCTTCTCGAAATGCAAATTGAAAAAGGAAGTGCTGTAAACCAGTTTGAAAAATTTGCGGAGGTTGCCCCTGCGGGACCAACGATTGTGAGAACTGAAGTAGATGAACTTTTTGCCGGCAGGCTCAGCAAAGGTCTTGATGCTGATATAAGGTTTGTCGGAAGCGATTCGGTGGTTGCAAAGGGTAAAGTAATATTCCTTTCCCCCTATCTTAAAAAGAAGTCGCTTTTCTCAGGAGAATCAAATGAACAGGAAGACAGGCTTGTAAGGGAAGTAAGAATAAAACTTGAGGGAGAAACCGGACTTATACTAAACTCAAAGGTTGAATCTGTAATTAAACTTAAAAACAACCAACTATGATCTCAACTGCATACAGGTTCATAAGGTATGACAAGGTAAAAAGCATTGGTGTTATAATCGGTATCGTTGTCAGTATCTTCCTTATTGGTCAGCAGATAGGGGTACTTAGTTTCCTGACAGGATTAATGGGAGGTCTGGTTAGTAACTCAAGGCAGGACATTGGCCAGATTTGGGTTGTAGATAACATTACAAGAAATGCAAATGAACTCCCTAAGCTTAATGAGAGCCTTGTGAGGGAGCTCAGGAGCATAGAGGGTGTCAGAAATACCTACCCTATTGTAGTCTCAGGAGCATCGGTCAAATTTGAGAATGGCAAGCTTGCCCCTGTCCTCATAATAGGAAGCGAATCACCACTTTTTATTGCAGGTCCTAAACCGGAGTCTATAAACGAAGGAGACCTTATGTCGCTCAATGATGATGAAGCTGTGTCAGCTGAGTTTTACGACCAGTCCGTATTCGATTACCCTGTAAAACTGGGTACAAGAGTTGAGATTAACGGCAAAAGTGCCACTATAAAGCTGCAGACAAAAAATGCCAGGGGCTTTGCAGGATCGTTTTTCTATACAACATTATCGAAGGCACGTTATTATACATCATTCCCCGAATCGAAAGTAAGCACAATAGCAATTCAGGTCAAGCCCGGCTTTGCTGTTGATGATGTTGTCAATAACATAAACAGGTCGGTCTATGGCATTAAAGCATGGAATGCAGAGAAACTCAGAAAAACAACGGTCAGCTATATCACCTTATCGTCAAACATTGGAACCAGCATCGGTTCTTTGGTTATTTTTGCTGTAATCAGCGGATTCTTTATTATCGGCCTTACGCTATATTCGTCAGCTGTTGACAGGATACGGGATTATGGAACTCTGAAGGCCATTGGTGCAACTAACCAGTATATTACAAGGCTTATTCTCACACAGAGCTTTCTGTTCGCAGTTACAGGTTTTATAATCGCAATGGTACTGCTTGAAGGCTTCAGGGCAGGAGTATCCAATGCCGGCCTTGTATTCAGTTACTCAATCAGGGAATACTCTGCCCTTTTCCTGGTAACAGTGTTTATCTCGGTTGGCAGTTCTCTCTTCTTCTCCATACGGACAATCAACAATGTTGAACCGGCTGCAGTATTCCGCGGCTGAAAAATTTAAATCATATTGAAAATGAAATCAATAACACGATCAGCAATATTTATTCTCCTTGCAAGCCTCTCCATACGGTCTATCCGGGCAGGACATAAAACTTATAACCTGTATCGATTCTGCTCTTGCAAATAAGGGGAATATACAAGCGGTAAGGACTGATATCGAAATAGCAAAACTTCAGACTTCTTCGGCTTATCAGAAGTACCTGCCTGACCTCTCGTTAAATTATAACTACAGATATAACCCTATCATTCCTACACAGATAATTCCTCTTGGACAGTTCAGCCAGATACCTACAGATGAAAAAAGGCCGATAAAATTTGGCACCGACTGGCAGCAGAATTCAGGATTAAATCTCTATCAACCTATAATTGATTTTTCAATAAAAAGCCGCGTTGCAGAAAGTAAGATAAATGAGAAACTGAAGAATACCGATGCTATTGCCGCTGAAAGGGATCTTAAACTGGAGGTCATAAAGAGCTTTACAAATGTATGGCTCAGGGAGGAGCAACTTCGTTCTGCGACACTGGATACGCTCCGTACTTACAGGACAAAGGAGCTTTTCTTTGCAAAATCAAAAGAGGGTAAGGTTCTTAAGACAGAAGTCAACAAGGCCATTCTGAACCATAATAATGCTCTCTCAAATTATGTGGTTGTCTCATCATCCCTCACCAGGGAAAAAATTTATATGAGCTTCCTCACTGGAATTTCTCTTGAGACTTTGCTTGATGGTACGTTTGACTTTTCACCTTTTTCGGATGATGTTTTGAATATAAGTAAGACAGATCCTCTGTTAGACTCCATTCCCTCTGTCCAAAGCCTGAGATTCAGAGCTCAACTTCTTGAACAGCAGCAGAGGTCAGAAAGAATGAAACATACACCAACGATTGGTTTTGAGGGATTCCTTGGAGCAAATCAGTATACAGATACCTTTAATCCGTTCCTTTCAGACAGCTGGTACGGGAGCAGCTACGTAGGGTTGAGTCTCAGATTTCAGATACTTTCCGGAAGCAGTACAAAGAACAGGGTCAGCCAGTTGAAGCTGGAGGAAGAAGGACTGAAATCAAGGCTCGACGATGAGATTAACAGTGTCAGTAATAAAAGTCTTCTGCTAAGTGAAGAGATAAGGCAGATTGAGTATCAGGCTGGATTATCTGAAAAGAACATAGCTCTCTATGAGGAGAACCTCTCATTGAATCAGGAGAGATTTGATAAAGGGCAGATAAATGCATACGATCTTTTAACAGATGAAATCGATTTTCAGAAAGAGCAGTTCAGATTCAACGAAAAAAGAGCTGAGCTGGTCTATAAACAGATTGAGCTGATCAACAACGCAGGAGCTCTTTCGTCATTCATAGAAAATTTGCGATAAACGCAGGGGTCAATTTTCGGTTATTTGAATATTGAACTCACATTATCCAGTCTCAACATTTCCTCATCAGAAAGCCTGAATGACATCGCTCCTCTGTTCTCCTTTACGTGGATCTCATTCGTTGCACCCGGAATTGCCACTACTGTATCGCCATTATAATGGATAAGCCAGTTGAGAGCCACCTGTGATGGTGTTACACTTTACTTGACGGACAGCTCCTTGACCTTGTAGGGGGTTACCATAATACCTGTACGACCAAGAGGTCTCAAATTTTTCATGTTATCCATTCTATCAATTGTTGATTGAGCCAAGATAACTATTTTAATATAGTCTGGTGGTCAGTATAAATCATATCTTTATAGAACTCCACTTCTTTGGAGCAGAGGATCTTGATGCCATTTGATTTTAAAAGCAAAATAGTAAATATATTTACCCCGATAGTGCCGGGCAGGAATATCTAAATACGAGGTTTGATATTTGTACCAGGAAGCAAATGATGATTACTTAAAATATAAATTATGGACACGCCAATTATTTTCTGGATACTTTTCAATGCTTTTGTGCTGCTTATGTTAGCACTTGACCTGGGTGTTTTTCATCGAAAGACTCATGAAGTCTCTTTGAGGGAAGCATTAACATGGACTTTTGTCTGGGTTTCCCTTGCATTGCTTTTTAACACAATAATTTTTTATTGGAAAGGCCGGCAGCAAGCACTGGAGTTTTTTACGGGATATTTAATTGAAAAGGCTCTGAGCGTGGATAATATCTTTGTATTTATTATGATTTTTACCTACTTCCAAATTCCTTCAAAATATCAGCATAAGGTCTTGTTCTGGGGAGTTTTAGGTGCGTTAATAATGCGTGTGGTTTTCATATTTGCAGGGGTTGCACTCATTGAAAAATTTCATTTTACAATCTATATTTTTGGTGCATTGTTGATATACACAGGCTATAAAATGTTTTATCATAATAATGCAAAGATTGAGCCCTATAAAAATCCACTAATAAGGTTCTTTAAAAAGTTCATGCCGGTAACACCTCATTTAGAGGAAGATAATTTTTTTGTAAAACTCAATGGTAAACGATTTGCTACGCCTTTATTTTTGGTTTTAATTCTTATAGAAACTACTGACCTTGTTTTTGCAGTGGATAGTATACCTGCTATTTTAGCAATAACGCAGGATCAGTTTATTGTATATACGTCCAATGTGTTTGCAATACTCGGATTACGTTCTCTCTATTTCGCATTGGCAGGCGTAGTTCATAGGTTTTGGTTGTTGAATTATGGTCTGGCAGTAGTATTGGTCTTCGTAGGAATAAAAATGCTGCTGATCGACTTATACAAAATCCCAATCGAATGGTCATTGATTTTTATAGCCACCATAATTACAGGAAGTATCTTCTTATCCTTAAAAATAAAAAGAACAAGTTAGGTTAGTTTATGATTTTGTCAGGAAGCAATTTTGGGGACTATCTGATTGATGCACATCATATTATTGAATATGGTGGTTTATTACTGATTCTTTTTCTCGGGGCAATTACCCGGGTTGGAACACTTGTGCCTCTCGGTTATTTCATTGGCAAAGCATATCCTGAAGTAATTGAATATTCATTCTATATGCTATTATTTTCCTTGCTTCTGCTGCTTTTCCTATGTTCAAGATGATTTTCTTAAAAGTAAAAAAGCCATGAACTTAATTTTCGAAATAGCCCAAAAAATCACTAAGAATAAAACATTCAATGTTTTCATTTTCGTCCTCATCTTGTTTTCTGCAATTATTATCGGCATTGAGACCTATGCTGAAATTGCCTCAAAATACGGACTTATACTGGTATTTCTTGACAGGTTTATTATTTCATGTTTTGTCGTGGAGATTGGATTGAAAATTGTTTCCAACGGAAAAAGGCCCTGGAACTTTTTTTTAGACCCCTGGAATGTCTTTGATTTTGTAATTGTTGCCATTTGCCTCATTCCGGCAGGCGATACACATTTTTTTGCAGCTTTTAGAATATTAAGGGTTCTAAGAATACTGCGGATGATAACCTTTCTTCCAAAACTCCGGCTTCTTATTGGCGCCTTGGTAAAGAGTATTCCTTCTATGGGTTATATCATTCTGCTTATTGCAATCCTATTTTATGTTTATGCAATTGTTGGCGTTTTTGTTTTTGGAGCTTCCGATCCCATGCACTTTGGTGATCTGCACCATACTTTGGTCACGCTTTTTAAAGTGTTAACGCTTGAAGGGTGGACAGATATAATGGATCCTCTTATTTTTGGTTCAGCTTCGGATGGGAATATGCAAATAATATCTATCTGGCCTTTCCTGTATTTTGCCAGCTTTATTTTAGTTGGAGCTATGATAATTATGAACTTATTTATAGGTGTAATTATGAACAGCATGCAGGAAAGCCAAAATGAATTATCGCAGGAGCTTAAGGCGATTAAATTCCAGGATATTAAATCGGAAGAGCTTTATATACATTTAATGACTAAAATAGACGAACTGCGTAATGAGATTCAATCGCTGAACAAAATGAGGAAAGAATAATGGCCTTGAAAGGGACAGCGTAAAAAACCAGGCTATATTGCCATGAGATGAATAATAATAGCTCAATAAAAATAAGATATATGGCATTTTATCAGTTTCATAAAACACAAATAGTTAACGGTTCAATAGAAGATGTGTGGGATTTTATATCGTCTCCGAAAAACTTAAAAGAGATTACTCCTGATTACATGGGTTTTGAAATCAATTCCAAAAACCTGTCAGGGAAAATGTACCCGGGGATGATTATAAGTTACACCGTAAAACCTGTATTGGGGATAAGAATGATCTGGGTGACAGAAATTACCCATGTTGAAGAAATGAGGTATTTTGTCGATGAGCAGCGAATAGGACCTTATTCGATGTGGCATCATCAGCACTTTATTGAACCCGCCGGCCAGGGTGTTCTAATGACAGACATTGTATCCTATTCACCACCCTTGGGGTTTTTAGGAGCTTTAGCCAACAGCATCTTCATCAGTAAGCAGTTGGATACTATTTTCAATTACCGTGAAAATAAACTTGAGAAACTATTCCCGGGGTATAATGGTTTAAAAAAAGCTCCCTGAATTAATCAGAGAGCTTTAATTTATTCTATTAGTATCTTAACTACTTAGGAAGAACCACTCCGTCTATAACATGAACAACTCCATTGGTTCCCTTTAAATCTGCCACAGTTACAAATGCTGATTTTCCAGATTCATCTGTTAATTTAACTTTGCCCATATCCAGTGAAGCAGTTAACTTACCACCGCTGACAGTTGTCAGAACTACTTTACCGTTACCTTTTTTGATAGCATCCATCACTGCAGCTGCATCAAGATTGCCGCTAACTACATGATAAGTTAAGATTTTTGCCAACTGGGCCTTATTCTCAGGCTTCAGCAAATTTGCAACAGTTCCTTCAGGAAGCTTATCAAAAGCAGCATTAGTTGGAGCAAATACTGTAAATGGACCGGCACTTTTCAAAGTTGTTACCAGATCAGCAGCTTTTACAGCAGCAACTAATGTTGTATGATCCGGAGATCCGATTGCAATATCAACAACATCTTTTCCCTGGCTGAAAGAACTCAAAGAGGAAGCCAGAGCAAATAGGATTACAAATAATTTTTTCATCAGTTCTTATTTTTAGTATAATCATTAAACAGGCAGATCTGAGTATTGTTCAGGATGCCATTAAGTTTGTCTCAGATCAGACGTCAAAAGTAAAAGCCCTGGAGATTTTATCAGAGAAAACAACCGTTCTGGTTATCTGGCATACAATTTGTGCCATTTATGCGGGTTTTATGACGGATTTGAGAACAGTAACACTATAAAAACCGATTATGCGCAGTCTGATCATATTTTTCCTGCTTTTTATTCTCACCGCATGTGAGATAATCAATGATCTCCATCCAACGGCTCTGTTCGAGGTTCAATATATAAACTATGCATGGGGATATCAGCATTCGGGATCAATTATTGATGCTTCCGGAGATGTAAGGGAATTCGATCTTCCTTCAGTGTGGAATTTTCCTGACAGTGCAGGATATATCAGCAAAGCTGACATGGAGGAGAACCTGGCTCAGCTCGGAGAAAAGTCATGTACGGTCAGCAAGCCTGACTTATTATATTACTCGGACAAACTTATACACGCACAGGAAGGAAAACTGACCACTCCGGAACATCAGATGTGCGATTTCGGCTCGCTTTCATATGCCGGATATATATACGAACCCGGGCACAACAGGTACAGGTGCGTTCTCATCAGGCAGACAGGGGATTTCTATGTTGAGAATAAAGCGAGGGAAGCATCTGATATTTATGACTGGCTGACCAGACCCTGTGACAACCACCCGGGCATAAACATGAAGTAATTTTCATGCTGGCAGTACTTTACTCCCAGATCTGCAACAGCACAGGCCACAAGTTTCTCTACAGCTTGCCTGATACGGTCATTTGACCACCCATGTCGGGAAATTTCTTAATTTTAAAAAATGAAACAACTTATCATAGTAATATCCCTGGCCATTATTACCGGAAGATGCAATAATTCCGCCAGGCAGAAGGAGGCCAGGAATGATGAGACATTAGAAGGATATCAGACGAGTACAACATGATTATGCAACAGGGCGATCAGTACCCAAACCTGACCTTTTCCTACCTGGCTCTGCGTAAGGCTGTCGGATGGATTGGCATCCTGCTGCCCTTTGTAATGATGCTGGGCGGCTACCTGATCTTCAGGGAAGATCTTACTCTTAAAAATATAAGTGTTTACTACTACACAGGGATGCGGAATGTTTTTGTGGGCTCACTCTGTGCAATTTCCCTCTTCCTTTTCTTCTATAAAGGTTATGATAAATGGGATAACCTTACGGGAAACCTGGCAGGTTTCCTTGCTCTCGTTGTAGCATTTTTCCCCACAGTCAAAGAAGGGCCCTACGACTGGCAGGCTCATGTTCATTTTTACAGTGCAGCCTGTCTTTTTATCATCCTTTCCGGGATTTCACTATTCCTCTTTACAAAAAAAGCGTCTTTGCCCACAAACCGTAAACTGAAGAGAAACAGGATTTATATTATCTGCGGGTCGTTAATGATCGCCAGTCTCATTGCGGCGGAGATATTCATAATATTTTTCGATGATAAGCATCCGAGATCCACATTCGTGTTCTGGGCTGAAACCGTTACACTTGTAGCCTTCGGCGTATCATGGCTTACCAAGGGCGGAACGCTTTATCCCGACAAAAAGGTAAATGACAGCCTGACTGAAATAACTTAAAAGTGACCCAAAACTGTTACAAATGAAAGTTAAAATCACTCTTCTGCTTACAGTAGTACTGGTTGCACAGGCATGCAGGGCGCAGGATGTGAGTGAAAATTATTCTGAAGTAAAAATCCTGTCTTTTAACATTTTTCATGGAGCTACCACCCTTGGTGATTATAATCTTGATGCCATAGCAAGGGTGATCATCGAGGCTGATCCGGATCTTGTCGCGCTGCAGGAGGTAGATTTTAAAACTAACAGATCCGGACATATTGATCTGGCAGCGGAACTCGGCATCAGGACAAATATGTCACCTTTATTCGGCAGGGCCATGTACTACGATGGCGGAGAATATGGTGAAGGAATTTTATCAAAGTACAGTTTTATCTCGACAAGGAATGTACCCCTGCCTTATACTCCGGGAAATGAGCCCAGAACTGCGCTGGAAGCAATTGTGGTACTGCCCTCAGGAGATACCATAGCATTTATCGGAACGCACTTCGATCATCTTAATCCTGAAAATGACAGGGTAGCACAGGCGGAGAAGATCAATGAAGTGTTTGCCCCGAGCCCCTACCCTGCTGTCCTGGCAGGAGACCTGAATGCTCAGCCCGGCAGCAACCCGATCAATATCCTCGAGAAGATTTGGTCAGCCTCGTATGATAAAAACAATCCTGAACCTACATTCCCGTCTGATCATCCCAGGATAAAGATCGACTATGTCATGCATTTCCCTGAAGAGAGATGGGAAACCCTTGAGACAAAGGTAATCTGTGATTCCATTGCGTCAGATCACTGTGCTTACCTGGTAACCCTGAAGTTGCTGAGCGAGTAATGACCTCTGATAAAAAAGTACAGACATCCAACTAATACAGGCTAACTCATATGAAAAACTTTCACAAATACCTCATGGCGGTCGCGCTGCTGTTCAGTGTGATTTCATGTCAGAACAATAATCAGTCGTCAGATATGATAATAACAAATGCAAAAATCTGGACCGGCAATGAAAGCCAGCCCCTGGCTGAAGCCATGGCAGTCTCCGGTGATACCATTATTGCGGTTGGCAGTAATAGGGATATCATGAAACTCAAAAACGACAACACCGTCGTTACCGATATGGAAGGAAAATTTGTCGTCCCCGGCATTATTGATTCCCATCTACACTTTCTGCAGGGTGGTTTAAATCTTTCTTCCGTGCAGCTCAGGGATGCCTCAACACCTGAGGAGTTCATAAAAAGGCTGGCTGAATATGCTGCATCCGTTAAACCCGGGACATGGATCACCGGCGGTGAATGGGACGGCAAAGGGTGGGAGACACTGCCTGAAAGAAGCTGGATCAATTCAGTCACGCGTGATAATCCTGTATTTGTCGAGAGGCTTGACGGACACATGGGCCTGGCCAATTCCCTTGCAATGAAGCTTGCCGGTATTGACAGGAAAGTAAAGGATGTAAAAGGAGGAACCATTGTGCGAAATACAGCGGGTGAGCTGACGGGAATTTTCAAGGACAATGCCATGGATTACATTTATAACAGGATACCGGCTGCTTCGGACGAGCAAATTGACAATGCCCTGCTGGCAGCAATGAATTACTTTGCATCAAACGGGGTGACATCTGTCCATGCCGTTGATGCCGCCAGCTATGCTGATGCAATTGAAAGAGTAAGAAAGGACGGCAAGCTCATCACCAGGGTTTATATCATGGAGACAATCAGCAGATGGGAAAAACTTAAGAATCAGGTTGCGCGTGACGGAAGAGGTGATAACTGGATGAAGACCGGCGGACTGAAGGGATTTATTGACGGGTCGCTGGGGTCACATACTGCTGCGTTTCTTGAACCGTACACTGATCTGATCACTGATTCCGGCCTTCTGGTCAATTCCAGGGAGGACCTGTACACATGGATCTCAAATGCTGACAAGGCTGACCTGCAGGTCGGTATCCACGCAATAGGCGACCGTGCGATCAATATAATGCTGAATATCTATGAGCAGGTGGAAAATGAGAACGGTGCGAAAGACCGGAGGTTCAGAATAGAGCATGCACAGCACATCGCTCCCGGTGATATTGAAAGATATGCAAAGCTGAATGTCATTGCATGCATGCAGCCATATCATGCCATAGATGATGGCAGGTGGGCTGAGCCGTTAATCGGTTCAGAGCGGATTAAATCGATGTACGTTTTCAAGTCGTTGTTTGATGCAGGAGCTGTCGTTGCTTTCGGAAGCGACTGGCCCGTAGCCCCGGCAACACCCATGGAGGGTATCTACGCCGCCGTTACCCGCAGGACACTGGATGACAAGAACCCTGACGGGTGGGTGCCGGAGCAGAAGATCACCATTGAACAGGCGCTGACAGCTTATACCAAAAATGCGGCCTATGCCTCTTTCGAGGAGAAGATCAAGGGAACCCTCGAACCTGGTAAACTGGCAGATTTTGTTGTACTGGGTGATGACATCACAGCAATTGATCCCGTTAAGATCAGGGATACAAAAGTACTCCAGACATGGGTCGGCGGAAAGAAAGTATATGACAGTACAGGTTATTAGAATGAGTAAAGCAAAGACAAAGACAGGTAGTATCTTTATTCCATCCGGTATGGTTAACAGTAAGATAACTGAAGGCCCTTATCATCAGGAAGGCGTGGCTCACGGTTACGAATTGAAATATAACCGGTATGTTAAATCTGATTACGGAGAGAACGCGACTTTTCCGGCTGCAGGCAATGGAGGGCTTTGTTTTGAAAGTAAAGTTGCACACCCCTACTGGCTGAAAACTTTAAATAGTAAATAACCATCGTAATGAACAGATCTCTGATAATTGTAATTCCATGTTACAACGAATATGAAAGATTGAACACAGGCAGTTATGAAACTTTCCTGAAACAGAATAACAACACAAGAATCCTGTTTTCAAATGATGGTTCCACGGATAAAACAGTTGAAAAACTAAACTCTATCAGAAGCATAGCCCCTGACAAGGTGTTCATCATTTCTCTTGAAAAGAATAAAGGAAAAGCTGAGGCTATACGTGAAGGAGTTTTATATTGTTTTGCCGGTAATTTACAATTTGACAGAATAGCATATCTCGATGCTGACGGCGCAACCTCACTTGAGGAGTGCCAGTCAGTAAGCCAGTACATAAATGAAAGTGTGATATTTGCATTCGCTTCCAGGATACTGAAGATTGACAGCAACATAGTAAGAAAGCCCTATCGTCACATAATTGGCAGGGTTCTGGCTACAGTCATTTCCGGTCAGCTGAAAATTCACGTATACGATACTCAATGCGGATGCAAGGTATTCAGTTCGGACCTCGCCAAGGCGGTTTTCAGCGAAAGGTTTATTTCAAAATGGCTGTTTGATGTTGAAATATTTCACAGGATAATCAGGCTATACGGAAAAGAGAAGATGCGGCATATCTGCCGGGAAATACCTTTGGAAAACTGGATAGATACTGCCGATTCTAAAGTCAGCTTTACATATTCTTTCAGAATATGGTATGACATACTCAGGATAAAAAGGAAATACAGATGAAATACAGCCTTAAAAGTATATTGCAGCATCGCTATTTTTATCTCTGGGTATGTCTTGCAATTATCCTGTTAAGATTAATACTTAACGCCTTCGTTCCTTTAATGGATAAGACCGAGGCAAGATATGCCGAGATAGCCAGGATTATGGTTGAGACAAACAACTGGGTCACACCGCAGATTGATTATGGGGTTCCGTTCTGGGCAAAACCCGTTTTATCAACCTGGCTATCAGCATTAAGTATGAAGGTATTGGGTATCAATGAATTTGCTCTCAGACTGCCCTCGCTTCTGCTGAGTTTACTGATGGTGTTCATGGTGAACAGGTTTGCCGGAAAGAAAGACCTGCCTTTGTGGCTTGCGGGTTTTGTAATCATAACCTTACCGGAATTTTTATTACATATGGGAGTTGTATCCACAGACATAACCCTGTCATTAAGTGTGGCTTTGATAATGCTGTCTTTCTGGAAGTCCGTAAGTGAGGATCAAAAATCTGTCTGGAATTATCTGTTTTTTGCCGGCATCGGTCTGGGCATGCTGGCCAAAGGACCAATTGCACTGATCTTAACCTTCCCTCCTCTCTTCATCTGGATAGTTTTGTTCAAAGAATACAAAAAGGTGTTAAGAGCATTCCCATGGCTGACAGGTTCTCTGCTGGCTATTCTGATAGCTGCCCCATGGTACTGGATGGCTGAGATAAAATCACCCGGATTTCTGAACTATTTCATTATTGGCGAACACTTTAAACGTTTCTTTGATTCCGGATGGAAAGGCGACCTGTATGGTTTCCCCAAGCAGATGCCTCTTGGTATTATCTGGCTTTTCCTGGTTGCAGGTACTCTTCCCTGGATAATAACGGTCATTTGCAGGGCATGGATGAACAGGTCGCGTATTTTAAAGGATAAGTGGATCGGTTTCCTATTGCTGTGGTTGTTATGGACACCTTTGTTTTTCACTGTCTCCAAAAGCCTGATCCACACCTATGTTCTTCCGGTAATGATTCCGGTAGCGTTACTCGTAACATACTGGTGGACTGATATAAAGAATAAAACTGCACTCGTATATACAAGCCTGGTACTGCCATTCCTGTTTCTGATCATATTCATTGCCGGAATGACTGGCAACAGGATTGAGTACTACAGTAACACTGATAAGTTTCTCATCTTAAATCAAGCTGATACTGAAATTACTGATTTGTATTATCTTAATAAAAAGAGTTATTCAAGTCAGTTTTACAGTCGCGGCAAGGTAAGGACTTTGTCACGGGCAGAACTGACTGAAAAGCTGAACGGACAAGTACCTTTCAGGATTATCATTTTGAATAAACATCTGAAAAACCTGAATGAAAATGAAACAGGAAAGCTCCGGCTGATTGATTCAAACTATAACAGAGGATTATATGAATTTCACAATTGAAATTTATGCTTAAGCGAAGATGGGTCTGAAATACTTTTATTTCTGAATTAAGTCAGCGCAAGCGGTACACAACCCTGAGGCAAGGCAGCCTCAGGGTCTTTTTTTTTGCAGAGGATAAGCTGCGATGTAGGGCTGGCCTTTTTGGGCCGTTTGAGAATTGCGCTGATATCAGCCGGTACCGGAGAAGCATAAAGTTATTAAACTTTGCCTGACTATTGTGAAAGAATCACATAGAGCATTAAGCTGAAAAGATTAAATTGGTATCCGTAAAACAAGATGCTCTGTTTAACAAAACACTTTAACGCATGTTTACAGTTAATAACAAATAAAAATATCAGAGATGAGCTACACACTTGAACCCGGACAGAAGGTTACTGATTTCAGGCTTCCCTCCACTGAAGGCCCGGAGTACAGGCTGTCCGATTTTGATGAATACCCTTACCTGGTGCTGTTTTTTACCTGTAATCATTGCCCTTACGTCATAGGCTCAGATGAAGTGACACGTGCCACCGCAGAAAAATACCGCTCTGCAGGAGTGGTCTTTGTCGGCATAAACTCAAACAGTGAGCATACTTATGAGGAAGACAGTTTCCCGAATATGGTGGCGCGTATGGAAAAACACAAGTTCCCCTGGAAGTACCTTTATGATGCTGACCAGTCGCTGGCAAAGGCATATGGAGCTCTGAAGACACCACATTTCTTTGTCTTCAACAAAGAAAGAGTGCTAGTATATACCGGCAGAGGAGTTAATTCACCACGTGATACTTCAAGGATGACAGTCAATAATCTTGACATCGTGCTCAGTGAACTGACTTCAGGGAGACCTGTTTCAGTGACAAAGACCAATCCCATTGGATGCAACATCAAATGGGAAGGAAGGGATGCTCACTGGATGCCTCCGGAAGCCTGTGACCTTGTATGAACCCTGCAATGGCAAGCTCCGTCATCACATCTGCCAGGGAAAAAGCCGGGAATCTGTGGCTTGAATATTTATCACGCCGGAGGAAGAGAAGGATCAGCCGGCTGACCGACCCGGCACTCTTCAGCCATCTTCAACCTGCTGTTCAGGTTAAGCGCAAATGGTACGGTACGAGTTACGGCGGCTTTTATATCATACCCTCACTTCTTAACGGATCATCAGTCATATATTCATTTGGAACGGGGAGGGACATCTCCTTTGATCTCAAGTGTATAAAGAAGCACGGAGCTTCGGTATCCGCTTTTGATCCCACTCCAAAGTCTATCGACTGGATTGGCAATCAGAAGTTGCCTGACAGATTTCATTTTCACCCTTACGGTATAAGTGCTTCCGGAACCGGCCAGGCTGACTTCTTCCTCCCTGCCAATCCCAGGGCCATCTCCGGAAGCCTGGTAAAGCATAAAGAGGTTGATGCCGCACAGTCCGTAAAAGTAATGATGAAGACCTTTGACGACATTATACGGGAGCTTAATCACACTCATATTGATGTACTTAAGATGGATATTGAAGGGTCTGAATATGATGTGATCGATACGATCCTTGCATCACCTGTTACCATAGATCAGATCCTGGTGGAGTTTCATGACCGTGATTTTGCACAGGCCGAACCAAGGTCCAAAGAGGCAATCAGAAAACTTTCTGAAAAGGATTACGTGGTCTTCGGATGTTCAAGGTCATATGAAGAACTTTCCCTGGTACATAAAAGCAAGATCAAGGCATAAATGAGTTCATGTATTTGAAACTGAATATGAGTAAAAGATAATCCTTTATGAGCGCACCAATAATTGATATCAGGGATCTCACAAAAACCTATGGCAGGGACAGAGGGATTGAACACGTCAGTCTTGAGGTCGGGGAAGGCGATATTTTTGGGTTTATCGGTCCAAACGGATCAGGCAAATCCACCACTATCAGGGTTTTGCTGAACCTGATCTTCCCCACCGGCGGAAGAGCAAAGATCATGGGTATGGACGTGGTCAAAGATTCAAAGAAGATCAAGTTTCATACGGGATATGTACCGTCTGATGCAAATCTGTATTCACATATGGATATAGATGAATTTCTTGGCTATTGTCTTGGATTTTACCGGACAGGGAACGGTGAGGACCGCATAGCTGAACTGTCTGAAATATTTGAGCTGGACCGGAAAAGAAAGATCTCGGATCTGTCAATGGGAAACCGCAAGAAGGTTTCCATAATTCAAAGCCTCCTTCACAGCCCGCGCCTTCTTATTCTTGATGAGGCGACCATGGGTCTCGACCCGCTGATGCAGGCAAGGTTCTTTGAGCTGCTCAGGTCAGAGAACCGGAAGGGGATGACCATCTTTTTTTCTTCGCATACGCTGAGTGAAGTGCAGTTGTTATGCAAGCGCGTAGCCATAATCAAGGAAGGCAGGATCATCAAGGTAGAGGATATTGAAACACTGAGGAAGAGGCAGCTGAAGAAGATACACATCGAATTTGCAGAGCGGGCTGACGCTGAGATTGCGGGACTTGGGGGTATTGAAAATACTCCTGTCGTTTCCGGCAACACCCTGCAGTTTATGTACGCCGGTGATATCAATGAGCTTGTCTTAAAACTCATGGGCAGGAAAATAACCGACATGACAATCGAGGAACCATCCCTGGAAGAAATATTCATGCATTACTATAATTAAGCGCGGATCAGTATTATGAACCGGAATCTTTTCATACGGGAATTCAAAGGCAATTCCTTCAGCCTTCTGGTGTGGACGATAGTAATTACAATCCTGGTCTCACTGACAATGTCGGTCTACGGGATTTTCCTGGAAAACAATTCCAAGATCCTGGCGATGATGAGTATTCTCCCCGAAGGAGCTCTGCAATTCAAAGGCATCTCCAATGTCGACGACCTTTTTTCTGTGTTGGGCTTTTATTCCGCCAATAATGTGATATATATGCTGGTGCTTGGCAGCATCTATGCAATTGTAATCTCTTCCGGTATATTGCTAAAAGAAGAGTACAATAAGACCGCCGAATACCTGCTTACCTGGCCTCTGACACGTAGCGAGGTCTTTACCAGCAAGATGGCAGTTGTTTTTCTGAATGTGGTTTTTCTTAACCTCGTCGCGGCAGCGGCAGGTTTTATCAGCATGACGATTGTTAAGAAGGAGCCTTTCAGTGTCAACGCCTTTCTTATCCTCACACTCTACACCCTGTTGTTGAATCTGTTCTTTGGCGCAGTGGGGTTATTCATGTCAACCCTTGTTAAAAGGTCCAGGCCGATAACCACATTAAGCATTGGATTGGTACTGATCCTCTATTTTCTTTATACCCTCTCAAAAATCACTGAGAGTCTATCAAAGATAGGGTACATCAGTCCGTTCAAATATGTCAACCTTGATACCTTAAACCCGGAATACAGGCTTGAGTTCCGGAATCTGATTTATTTTATCTGCCTGTCCCTGGTTTTGACTATTTTGTCGTACCGGTTATATAAACGGAAGGATATATATTTATAACTAAATAAGAATTTGGCAGCGGGATTTCTGATACCAGTATTGTTGCTACTGGCTTTTTCAGTGCCGGATGAGCAGAAACAATTGCCTGAAACAGGAGTTGAGTTTACAATTTAATCACGGACGAATGAACGGAAAAATATTCATCATCAGTATGGCGGTAACAGCATTATTATTCGGACCTGTATCTGCGCAGGAATATTCAGAAAGCATCTTTGACGGACACTCAGATGTAGGAATGTGCAAACTGAAAGGAGACATGATCTTCAACCCCCCGGACCAGGAATATACTATTTCAGGATCTGGTGACAACATCTGGTTCGGTGACGACCAGTTCCATTTTGCCTGGAAGAAGGTGAAAGGGGATTTTATCCTTAGTGCCAGTGTGCAGTTCATCGGAGAGGGCAGCCACCTGCACCGTAAGGCAGGCTGGATGATACGTCAGAGCCTTGATCCGGGCTCGGAACACATCAGCGCCACAGTGCATGGCGACGGCCTTACGTCAATGCAGTACCGCCTGTCTGCCGGAGCTGACATGGCCGAAAGGAAGTCAGGGATTGTTTCACCTGATGTGATTCAGCTTGAACGAAAAGGTAACAGGTTCATTTTCTCATGTGCTGTGATGGGAGAAACCTTTGACACGGTCATGATCACCAATGATGCAATGACAGGGGAAGTTTATGTCGGGCTTTTCATCTGCTCGCACGACAATAATGTGGTTGAAAAAGCGAGATTCTACAACGTACGGATAACCAGGCCTGCAAAGGATGGCTTTGTGCCTTACAGGGATTTTATCGGCAGCAACCTGGAGGTAATGGATGTTGAGACCGGCCTCCGTAAGGTAATCTACCAGTCGCTGGTATCGATCCAGGCACCCAACTGGTCTGCTGACGGCAAGTATCTAATATACAACAGCGGCGGTTTGCTTTATAAATTTGACCTTGAAAAGGGTGAACCTGAAATGATCAGCAGCGGTTTTGCCACTAACAATAACAATGATCACGTTCTCTCATTTGACGGGAAGATGCTGGGTATCAGCCATCACGTAGCTGAAGAGGAAGGCAAATCCATCATTTTCACACTCCCTGTTG
>CAVRBS010000012.1:0-83421 GCA_963719235.1 uncultured Bacteroidales bacterium | reverse complement strand
TAATAGAATGAAACCCATTTTTCGTCTTCTCTTTTTACCGACATTTATGGCATTGACTAATCTCTACATGCTGCATGGCCAGTCAGAAGGTAACTGCCAGAAACCTTCCATGGCATTATACGAGGGACAGGCCGATACTTCATCAGCGGTCACCAGTAACACCAACGAGGAGGAGGCAATTAACTCCATTTCGAAACTGATACTTCAAGCCATTCTCAGTGATAGCTCCAGCAACCCTACCAGGTCTTCCTTTTTTCATACGGATTTGCAGATACTTTGAAAAATGACTTATCTCTTCCGGAACAGTCATTTCCTTTTTCGGATAGCGGAGGTGTTAACGATGCCAACTTTGTTATCGCGAGTAAAATCGTAGGGAGCCCCGGCAGCTATACTCTCACAGTAACGATCGAAGATGGACATACTTATGCTCATATTGTGGATGGAACTGCAACATTTGGCTACGCAACCACTGACAATGTTAAAACAGCATGTCTGTCGGCAATACAGCAAATACTCCAGCTTACCTCCAGGATAGGGAGTTATGAGGAATCACTGAAGGCGGTCAATCCTTTGCTGGCAATCAATCCAAAGATCGACATCTCCCCGGCTAAATTAAAGTTGCCTCTGAAGGGATCAACCGATGTCATCAGTAACAGCGATAGATTGCGACGGGTTCGCCAATTGCCAACCGGCAATTGAAACTCGAAATCAACAGGCGGCACATTTGGCTTGCGACTGTTCAGACAGATGCAAACGGCAAAACTAAAGTGGTGTTTAAAGCGGGAGGTTCAGACGGAATAGCAATTCTCATCGCAACGATCCCGAATCTGATTTCTGTTACCCATGATACGATTTATTCCAATGGGTCAGCATCGATTGTCGTGGGCAAAGTCGATACAACAAACCTGTGGGTGCTGGAATTTCGATCTCCGCCGAAGCGGGACAAGTTATAAAGACTTGTTAACTCAGGTCATAGATGGAACAGGATGGGAGCAAAAGACTTCTTTTATGACACAGTCCGCTCACGGGAGAATTTTAGGTACCGCGAATAAAAGAAAAACCGAATTCGATTTCATCGATACGACGATGAGCGTCTCCGGACAACTTTTTATACACACCTTCTTAAAGTTCACCGGTCCAAATCCCTCTGGTGAAAACTGCCCTAAGAAGTACTGGGAAATGAGTGGCTCCTCACAAACATACGTTGCTAACCTGAGAATTCGGAAGCTAAAAGTTCTTTCAGTTTTGAATATGATCCGCAAGGGTTGGATGTTTTTTCCCTGATAATACCCTACACCAGCGTAGACGCTTATAGTTACCGTTGGTACAAATCCGATTGTAGGGAAAGTGGAGGATGCAGGACCTACGATGTCCGCGATGCCGGTAAGAGCAAGTTTAAGCTTTATATGTCAGCTGGAATTTCCCTTTATGGGATATCACCAATTCCCCGATTCACAATAATTCCCCATAATGCCGGCGGTACAATAAATGGTTACACAATACAGGTAGATGTAACCAAAACAGGTTATTATGCGGATAGCGAATTATATAGATACACGGATCAATGCACAGCAACCTTGAAACCTTTCTCCACTAAAGATAAGTAAACCGAAGAGTGAGCCAGACTTCCTGACAGGGAGGAGTTTGGGGAGTGAGCGCAAGATCCAATGACGGGTAGACATAACAAACAATTAATAACTTACTAAAATGAAAAAGCTTCTCACCAATGTCTTTTTTATCCTCTTTACACTGACAGCCTCTGGTCAGGTTTATACAGATATCAAGCAATATTCGGATATGGGATTGGATATCAACCAATTACATCCTCAGGATTTGCTTAATCTGGGATTAGGTAATTGTGACCTTGATATTATTAAATCAGCAATTGCAAAAGGAGCTGATATTAACTACATTGAGGAAGTTAACGGGCAGTTTCCTCTTTGCATGGCAATAAATTTTGCCGGTAATGCAAGGTTCCCGGACGAGGAGAGTGTTTTAACATCCCAGATACGTGACTATGGAGATGCTGTTTTTTCAGGCCGGTCAGTCAGTGATTTACGCCGTGATTATATTGAAATAATCACTTTTCTTTTGCAGAAAGGAGCAAAGGTTAATGTTCCGTCGGATTTATATTATTATGAAAAAATTCCACTTCTTATTGCAGCCGAGAACCGTGATATTGAAATTATTAACATGCTGTTGGATTATAATGCCGATCCTAATACCGGGGATGATGGAGGAGTTACGGCACTTCATCTATTGGGCTATGCTGTGCCTTTTTCCTACCCATTTAAAGATTCACCTGCAATCGCAAAATTGTTGATATCGAAAGGAGCTAAGATGACAAAAATTCATATAACTGGTGAAACACCTCTGGCCAGCACAAAGGAAACACTCAGAATAATTGAAGATAGTACTCTCCATTGGCAAGATTATTCTTTTTACAATGAACTTGTTAACAGTTTAAAAAGCCTGATTGATATTTACAGCAAATTGTAAAACAATCTTTTATTTAATCAAACGCATAACATACGCTGATTTTTTTCATTGATTGAACATTGGTGAGATAATTAGAAACTAAAAACGGCTTAAAATGATAAAACGGGCATGCATTTTGATTTTTATTACTCTGTGACACAAAATGCAATAAGTCAGGGATTGGAATTTATGCAGTCTCTTCCTCCTCAGGAGATGCTTGTAAATGCGATCCAGGTCGGTAATCTTGAAACGGTCAAACTGGCTATAACAAAAGGGGCTGATATTAACTTTAAAGAGAATTTACCGCTTTGCCAGGCAATTGATGCAGTAATCATAATTGACTTACCGGGTGAGGATAACCTTTTAAAGACACTGGCAGAGCAGTATGGACTGCCGGCTCCTACACGCAGTACTTATTTGGAAATAATCAGATGGCTTCTGCAGAACGGCGCAAAAGCCACCACTTCACCTGATTATGACTATCACAATATTCCATTGCTTCTGGCAGCCGATTGCCGTGACACGGAAATCATTAAGCTGCTGCTGGATTTTGGAGCTGATCCGAATTCTCACGACCGGTATGGAAAAACAGCCCTTCATATATTGGCAGCTCCGGCTGATTTTATCCCGGCATCACCATATAAGAATGGACCTGAAATAGCAGAATTGCTTATATCCAAAGGGGCGAAAATGACATCCAGCGAGTTCATTGGAGCACCATTGGAAGTTGCCAGGGAGAATCTCAAAAAGATAGAAGGCCCCGGTTCCGAATATAGGATAGAGAAGTATTACTATGAGCTTGTGAACAGTATTAAAAGCCTGATTGATATATACAGCAAGTTTTAATAAGGTATCATAAGGAATCAGATCACTGCTCCGTACGGATCTCTGTTTTTATGTAATAAGAGTCTAGTACGGCTTTCGCAAAGGTCATATAATTTTGATTTTTCGGCAGTATCACTTCATCCTTTGTAATGAGATATAATCAAGCAGGAACTCATTGATCTCACCGTCCATATTCCGGTTGAAATCATCGTACCTGATTGTCAATGTGTTTTCCCCTTCCTTCAGAGTAACCCATTCAGTATTAGTCAGTCCCCAGCTTGACCACTCATCTTTCCCGCGCTGCGGAAATACCAACGATCCCGCAAAATTTCCGTTTACATAGAGTGACCGTATTCCGCAGTTGTTGTCGGTATTGACCGGCCCTGTTCCGTTTGCATATCTGGCCCTGAGGACATATTTTCCTGCTTTTACATTCACTTTTATGACAAGGTCGTTTTTACTTTTCATTGTGAACGGAACATACCCTTTTCCGGAAAATCCTTCCGCCGTGTTTTCACCTCTCAGGTTGAAATCCTCCGCCTCAAAAACTATTCTCAAGGATGCAGGCACGATGTTTACCGGATTGCTCAGGAAAGATCCTACGCCGGTGCTGTCAACAGCCATGACCTGGTATTCTGCCGGCTGGCTCTGATCAATGTTTTCAATGAATGCCCCGGATGTGGAATTCCATTTAACACCATTCATGAAAACACGATAATCCGTGGCACCCCTGACTGCCTTCCACATCAGCCGGTTATTTTCAACGGACAGCACTGGTGTCTCAGGTGCAGTATAATTGACGACGGTTGCGAAATGTTGGCTATCCACATGCCCGTTCATTTTGATCTCAACGGTGTGGGTGCCTGTTGTTGCGGCAGGAATGAAATGGTCAGAAACTTCTTTTCCATCTAATTTGAAAGAGCTGATTGCATCACCAAAACCTTCGATAGTCATCTGGTAGCTTCCCTCGCGGTAACTGAAGTTTTTCAATATATAAGTGCCTTTGAAGCTTTCCGGAATAACCGGATTGAGAATAAGCTTATCTGTTTCGAATTCCATTCCGAAGATAACCCGGTACTGCATTGCCAGCATGGCGGCTACGCTCCACAGCTGCCTGTCGGAATTGATCTCCGTACCGGCAAAGTCACCGGTTTCGCCCACGAAGTTCTCCTTGTTTGTCAGGAAAAGGGCAGCAGGACGGATTATTGAAGCCAGGCCGAATTCCACCGCACTGACCTGGCCCCGGGAAGCGTTGGCCATGGTCCAGAAAGCCTGGACAAAGGGCCATATTCCGTTATTGTGGTAGGGTGGTATGCCGGGTATCTGCGGGTAAATACACGGGATACCATATCTCAATGACCGGTGTGTTTTGCAATACTGCTGTTTTTTGCGTTTCGTCGGCGATATCAAACAGTACGGTGAATGCCTCACCCAGGGCTTCAGAGCGGGGCGACAGCGAACGGTAAAGCTGACCGTAAAGGTACTGTCCGTAGTAGCCTTTTTCAGGTTGCCAGAGGTACTTGTTGATGCCTTTGCGGATTTGCTCTGCCTCACCTGACCATTCATTGTCCCTGCCCAGCACTTCTGCCATTTTCCCGAGGGTTTTAAGCGCCTGGTAATAAGCTGCATTTGTTCCGAGGTTCATCGAAGCATAAATATCGGCAGGTTCCATCCATAACGGGTAGGTCTGCTTGCGCCAGTCGAGGAACGAGACTCACCCCTGACGAGGCCTGTCCAGGGATCAATTATTGTCTTCCTGTCGTCTTCAACGCTGTTCTTCACAATCCAGTAAGCCTGTTCCAGCCATTCCCTGTCACCCGTATACTTGTATATTTCCCATGCAGCCAGCGCCCATACAACCCTGTCGGATGATACCGGCCAGGCACCGCCGGTGCCCGTGTCCTGTATTATCCTGTTATTTGCCACTTTGCGCATCAGGCTGGCCTTGCATCGCTCGGGATCAATGTATGCAAAGGCAAGAACGGTGGCGTAGCTGACGTCACGGGTCCATACGCCTGCCCACTCCTTCCCGGTGCGGAATGTTCCGTCGGGTTCCTGCAGCATGATCATCTCATCGAGCGACATGTTATACAGTGCATTCAGCAGTACAGATTCGCTGCTGAACTCAGGGTATCCGGAAATATCGTTATTCAGTTTCCATTCTGAAGAAGTGTGGGCTGAAGGGTCATACACATTGAATACCATTTCATTCTCAAAGATCCCGTCGCCGTCCGGATCCTGCATTTTCAACTGCTCGTTGCCTGCCAGGTTTTCAAAGTCCCAGCTCAGGGGGTAGGTGTCGCCGGCGATATAAAGACCTTTGAAATCGGCCTTGTATATCCGGTTTCCGAGCACATCGTCATAGTATCCCTTGTCTTCAAAGGCTTTCAGTACCCGTGTAAAATCGACCCTGAACCTGACCCTGGTATTTGGCGGTAGTGGCTGCGAAGATTCCTTTTCAGTTCTCAGAACAGATTTCTGTCCGAAAGTTATATTTAGAACGACTTCCCCCTCAGCTTCAGGAAAGATATTGGCTTCGTGGTTCACACCGAAGGCCAGTTCATTATCGCGGCCGCTTATGCTGAATTTGAATTGGATGACGGGATCGATGTTTGCCTGCAGGCTGACATAATCGGAAATCAGTTGCTGCGGGCTCAATGCTGTAGCCCGGAAGTCTCCCTGTTCAACCCGGTCAGGAAAAACAGCAAAGGCATCAGACGCATAAAACGGTTTGTCTTTCTGATTACACATTGAAAATAAAAGGATAACAACGCCTGACAAAATTAGCATCAATTTCCGGATCATATTTTTGTTAATTAATGATTTCCCTGGCTGATTTTGGTTTGAAGGTACACAGATTTTGCACACACCTACAATAATATGATCTTCTACGAAGATCCAAAGGATGCTCATTAATACATTATTATGTAATGAATTGTCATAAAATTAGATGATCGTAGATCATCCAATTACTGTAGAAACGGGTGATAAATTTAATGGGATGGTCGTAGACCATCGAATAAAAAATTTTTGAGACATTTGCGATTGGCTGAATGCAGACATCATTTTCGGCTCTTTATGAACAAATTGAATAGCAGAATAGCTTAAAATAAGAATGTCATGAAATACAGAAAACTTGGTGTAAACGGACCGGTGGTATCAACGGTTGGCTTCGGTGCATGGGGTATCAGCGGACGCGACTGGGGAAAGACTGATGATGACAGCTCGCGAAAAGCAATTCACACGGCCCTTGATAACGGGGTTACATTTATTGATACCGCTGACGTTTACGGCTTCGGACACTCCGAAGAACTGATCAGACAGGTGCTCGACGAGAGACCCGACAAAGACCGGATAGTAATTGCTTCCAAGGCCGGAAACAATTTCTACCAGTTCCTGGGGCAGGATCATAAAGTGACTCCCATAAAGCATGATTACTCTGTTAAACATCTTGAATTTGCAGTTGAACAGAGCCTCAAACGACTTAACCTGGAGGCGCTCGATATACTTCAGCTGCACAGTCCCGGACTGAATATCCTGGAAACGGATGAACCGTGGCTGGCCCTTGAACGGCTGAAGAAATCAGGTAAGATAAAACATGCCGGGTGGAGCGTTCAGTCGTTTGAGGAGACCTCGCAGGCTCATATCCTCGAGCGACATCATGAGCTCCTTGATTTAATCCAGGTGAGATACAACCTGCTGGAGAGGAGGGCGGAGGAGGTTCTGCTGCCGATGGCTCTCAGTTACGGGACGGGCGTTATTGTCCGTATTCCATTGCTCTTTGGACTGCTCTCCGGAAAATTCAGGGAAGAAACCACTTTTGGCGAGAACGATCACCGCAGGTCCAATCTCTCTCCTGAAAAACTGTCAGCCTACCTGAAAGAATTTGAAGCATACAAACCGGTCTTCAGCAAATATCATGATTACAGTACTGCGCAGCTTAGCCTGAGATTTTGCATTTCTCACCCCGCATGTCATACGGTGATTCCCGGCGGAAAAACCCCGGAGCAGGTTCTGGAGAATGTTGTTGCTTCTGACCTTGATTTTATCCCGTTCGATGCATTTATTAAATAGATCGGGCTTTGGGGGTCTGGGATGATAAGATATTTCAACAGGTAATGGCAACCGGCCTTTTTTAAGGGTCGGCTGGCAATGACAATTTGCTTAAACCAAATAATTACTTATTAACTATATTTAGCTATAGATTAAAACCTTTGAATTGTAACTTTACAGTATGAAAAGACTCCATTTGCTGGCTGGATTATTTATAGCTGTTACTTTCCCTCTTTCCGGTCAGCATTACAATGATGTGTCAGAAGTCTCCGGGGAACGCATTCCGGGCTCTGGTTTTGTCAATATCACTGAAATCTCCGGATCTTCTTTTGGTCTCAGGCATACCGGTTCACCAAATGAGGAATATTACTTTGGTGTCACTAATATTTTTGGTTATCAGATAGATAAACACTTTTTAGCGGGAGCCGGGTTCGGCTATATGGCTTATGACAGCAGCTCTCTGATCCCTCTTTTTCTTGAACTGAGATATACCACCTGCTTTAAAAGCATCAATCCATATCTCTTTTATGATTCAGGGTTTCTGGTTGATTTCAAAAATATAGCTGACGGATCCCAAATGTTTATTAATCCGGGAGCGGGGCTGTCATGGTCATTTTCTCCCAGGATTGAAGGGATCTTTGGCGCCGGATTGATGTTGCAGATGCAGCCCAGCCACAGAACATCTTTCATTAATCTGAAGTTTGGGGTGATCTTCAGGAAGAATTCAAAATCCAGGTGAGTTTGTGAATCTGGCACCCGGAAAGAATACTCTGATTTGCTATATTTTTAATTTAAGGCCAGCCATGTGACATCGGCTTCAGGAGCCTTTTAAAATAAACTTGACTTTGACTTTCTGCTGGTGTAACTTTATATTATTATTTGGTTGACAGGGATCATAGAGATGGATAATTCAATCACCTAAATATCAGAATATGAAGAAAATCACAGCGTATTTGCTCATTCTCTTTCTTGCCGGGAAAATGATACAAGCCCAGCAAAAGGTTTATATGCCTTTTTTTGAGGTTATAAATCTTAATGAGAATTACCAGTACTCGTTGTCAAAATTGTTTCAGAAATATGTAAGCGACGAGGGGAAGTATGAAATTATCCTTCCTGAATGGAAAAATGAACCATATCCCACAGAAAATAATGAGATCACGCAATCAAAGGCCAGTGAGCTTGCTGTTCCCTTTTTTATTAAAGGGAATCTGAATGCTCTTGGTGATCTTATTATTGTAACTGTATCAATGTACCAGACAGATAACGGAGCAGAGGTATGGAATGCTTTACTCAAGGCAAATAGACTTGATGATCTTGACCCGATACTGATCACATGTTCAAAGAATCTTGGGTTAAAAAATGTTACATCAACAGCTGATAATATTTATACTGTGACCAAACAGGAGGGAAAGGAGCTGACTGAGGTTGAAACGAAGATCAGCTGGGGGGTACTGCTTGGGGGGCTTTATCCTTTCGGAGGTACTTTCGCTCCCGGCGTCGGTATATTAACTACCTATGATAACCGTAATATTATTTATGGCCTGGACATAAGCGGCTACTTTAAGGAGGAAAATAGTGAAGGTCATATTGCTATTACAGTAGATTATCCGTTTACTTATTCAAAAAATACCGGATATATTGGCGGAGGACTTGGATATGGCATGATGTCGATTTATGATTTAACTGATCCATATAATGAGAACTATGAAAATGGCGGATTAATGTTAATGGCAGGAGGAGGTTACATACTTAACAGGACTGCCAGTGTCAGGTTAATATTCGGTACCCGGGTTCTTCTCCCGCTGTTCAAAGTCAATGATAAGATAATGCCTGGCATTAATTTTTATGTTGCAGTCAATATCAGCAAAAAAGCAAGAAGAAAACAGACATATGATGTTAATATGAATTAAAAATGACCAATTATGGAAAGTCTAATGCAGATCATGTCAGACTTCCTATCCTATGCATAAAAGATAATTAGTCACTCAATATCAATCATTTATATCCAGCCCCCGGATCAGCTCCGGGAGCTTTTAATTGAAGATGAATAATGCCTATGTGATTGAATCTTGTCCTCTATAACCTTTCCTTTGTCAAAATTGCGACTCTTTAAACAATAAATATTTTCCTTTTCCAGTATTCAGATAATTAGTACTATAGGGTACATTTTGACTTTGAAATCCGTTTTCCCGCTTGATTCCTGGTAAAAATTGACCTGTTTTTGACCAATAACCTCATTCCGGTTGTCAGTCGGTTTCAACTGTAAATAAACCTCAGTATTATTTTGATTAAGAGTCTTTTTAGCTCATGCAGAGTGCCACCAATTGGGCTTTATATGCTTGTGCGATGAAACCTTATACCTTAACTTTGACACGTAAGAAAGGACACATAGGTATGAAGACATTTTATCAGATTTCTTCAGGTTTAACAGGAATGTTCGTACTCAGGAAAAGAATTCTGGAAATAACTTTCAACCCCGTGAAATTTAATTCTGCAATACGAACTATTCTAGTCTGCATAATTTTTCTGCTCAGCTCCTTCAAAGTCCCTGGCGGGAAGCCTGTAATGACAGAAGAAATGAGGTTTCAAACTGATAGAGCTTTCTTTTACTATCAGATTAAGGACCTGCCATTCAGCGAGGATTTATTGAAACTATGCATTTATTATGAACGCATAGAATATCAGGACATAGTAATTCTGCAATCTCAGCTTGAAACAGGATATTATACCTCTGATATTTTTTTGAATGGGAATAATTGTTTTGGCATGAGGTTTCCTAAACGCAGACCTACTGTCGCAACAGGAACCTATAAAGAGCATGCACAGTATTCTCATTGGTCTGATTCTGTTATAGATTATGCACTATGGCAGAAATATTATTTATCACGGGGATATAGATTAGAAGAAAGTAATGACGATGCTTTCTATCTGGTATTTTTAAACTGTGTTCATTATGCCGCAGATCCTCGTTATGTTTATAAATTAGTTGAAATGTCACAAAGGGATTTGACCTGAAAACTGGATTAGAAAAATGAGTTTTGTGTCAATATCAAAACCCGGTACATGAGACTGCAAGACAGTAGCCCCGCACAGGGGGCGAAAGACAGCGAGGCATACAGTTCAAGACCTATATTATTTTGAAAAAACCGTTACTCTTTACTCTAATACGGCCTGCCTCAGCCACCAGTCGCGGTCACTAGTATATTTATATTTTAACTTCAGCTGCTCTATCTCCAACCTTAGCCTATCCCGCACCTTGTAATAAGCAGGGTCATTTATGAGGTTTTTCATCTCACCGGGGTCGTTCTTCAGGTCATATAGCTCATCAATATCATTTTCCAGGAAACAGTCAACCAGCTTGAAGCTGTCAGACCTTACTGCCAATAAATCAGGTCCTGCGTATGGATAGGCATCATCAACATAGTATTCAAACAATACGGATTTTCTCCATTCATCTGCTGTTTTACCACGAAGCAATGGTAGCAACGATTCTCCCTGCATATATGAAGGTATTTCAACATCTGCAAGCTCAAGTAACGTAGGGGCAACATCAATGTTAAGACATAGCTCATCCACTACTGTTCCCTTAGCGATTTTTTCAGGGAAACGGATTAGAAGCGGTATCCTCATCGAGGATTCATACGCAATTCGCTTGTCCCAGTAAGTATGCTCACCCATAAAGTATCCGTTGTCACTGCTGTAAATTATAACCGTATTGTCTAGTTCGTCAAGCTCGCTCAAGGTTTTCAGAAGCTCACCAGTAAATTCATCGACAGCCAGAATAGACTCAAGAAGATTTAAGAATCTCTGGTTCTTAGGGTCCCATTTCTTAACCGGCAGTTCCAGCACCGGTGTATAATTCTTCCAGTTGTGGTCATATGCTTTTATCCTCTGCCACTCCGGTTTCCCCAGGAAATTCTCATAGGCAGTACCGTATGGAGGCTCAGGTAAAGAGTCATCCTTGAAGATACCCTGATGCCGGATTGCAGGAGAATATGGCTCATGCACTGCTTTATGCCAGACACACATGCTGAACGGCTTTGACCTGTCACGTTTGTTTTTCAGCCAGTCAACGGCATATCGTGTCAGGATATCCGTTATATAGCCTTTCTCAATGAATTCACGGCCGTTCTCATTAAGAAGAGGATCAAAAAATTCACCCTGACCCTGAAAGCTCAGCCAGTAATCAAATCCGGGTCTGATTTGGTCCTCTCCTTCAAGATGCTTCATATGAATTTTACCAATCATGGCTGTCTCATACCCTGCTTTCCTGAGTAAAACCGTGTAGGGAGGAAAAGAAACCCAATCGGGATCAACTCTTGGGTCATTTTGTGTTACACCATGGAGGTGCGGGTAAGTGCCAGTTAGAAAGCTTGCCCTTGAAGGAGAACAAAGAGAAGCCGTACAGAAGACATTGTTAAACCATGCTCCTTCCCGCGCTATTCTGTCTATGTTCGGTGTTTTAAGAAAGGGATATCTCCCCGCATAACTGAAAGCATCATATGGCTGATCATCAAGGAGTATAAAAAGGAAGTTTGGCCTTTGGCGGTTTATCTGTTCCGCATTACCACAGCCACTTAGCAAAGCCACCGCGACAGAAAGTACTGCGACAATCCTGAGGTGAATTAATTTGTTTTTCATTATGATGCTCCTGACAGGTTCAATACGACTTCATCTTCTTAAGTGCCTTCCAGTCGCCTGAATAGTAGGCTTTATCAAGTTTGATCCTTAGATCCATGTCTCCCTTTAGTTCTGCAGTGTGACACATGTCTTTGTACAGATAAAATGTCAGCCAGAATGCGTACTGATATTTCTCATTCATTGTTCTCGGCTGCTGCCAGAATGCGTACCAGTTTGCGTTTATCTCCATTTTCGCTGCAATCTTAAGTACTGTTTGTGCCCGGTTCCACATACTGGAGGTAAGCCTTTTAAATGTTTTATTAAAAGATTTATAGCTGGCAGCTCCTGTATTGATGACAGCAGAACTGTCATCGATGCCCAGATCTTTCAGCGATACATTTTCTTCGAATATAGTATCACCGTCAAGGTCATATTCAATGAGGTCGAAGAACCCGTTCATATCCGTGTCGCTGTACCGGATGGTTGCCCACTTTTCAGGCTCCACCTGGTCACGTGCATGAATTTTTTTTGCAGAAGGATACAATCCTCCGAAACCCTGAAAACTTCTTGCACTCATATCTACACGCCAGACACCCCATTCGGCTCCGTATAAATGCAGTCTTCCGTCAAACGGGGCGATATAGAGGCTTCCGCCACCTGAATTGTCCATATCGAACTCACCCCTGTCGCCGACAGCATCAGCCTGCTTGTTATTGTCAATACCTCCTTTATCAGCCCCAATTTGCCATAGATCCTTAGGCTCGTAAAACTCAACACGTTCCCAGCGATTGCAGTCATCGTCCTCATCAAAGACAAACCAGCAATAATCCCATTTCCCCTCATTGAATATTTTGCTGTATGATATATTCTGGTCTGGATAGATCAGTTCATCGTTCTGCCGCCAGCGCGGATCATAAAATAAACTGTCAGCAGCCGGCAATCCCCGCATGCCACTGAACACATGCACCTGATCTGAATAATCAAATCCCTTACCAGAGAACTTCAGTGATATATCATAGTCACATTCGTTGCCTTGCCCGTTATCGTTATCCAGGTCCCATGTAAGAGCCACATAATCTATGTTTTTTGTATAGACCACATCATACTCAGGATTAACCGGGTCGAATTCAGAATTCTGCTCTTCTTGCTCCTTTGGCCTGAAGTGCGGTGTATCAACAAGCCTTATAGCCATCTCCGACATACTATCGTTGTCGTAGTCGTAAAAAATAAAGGGGTTCTCCCATGAGTATCGCACATCGCTGATGCGGAAAGTTGAGCCGTGCATCTTCAGGAAAAGAGTGTTACCGTGGTAATCAGTGAAGAAGTCTGAATGCCCATTGTGTTCCCAGGCTCTCAGCACAAGATCATTCCAGTTGATAAAATTGTGAATGCCGTCTTTCTCACCGTAATCGATGATGTACATAAAATCAGCTTCCCAGTCGAAGTAATTGCGCAGTTCTGAACCTCCGTTAATGACAACAGCCTGCACCTCAGATATTCCATCATTGTCAATATCAGTCCAGTCTACACAAAGATCTCTTGGCCCGCCAAATATACCGTCCCTATTAATGTCAGCACAGATACAATCGCTGTCCGTATCACCCTCCATATCTCCTGAACGCATGTCATCATCATCGTCTATCCATATTAACGGGATCGAATCATTAATCATCGTCCTTATCATATCAGGGTCGCCATCCCGGTCAAAATCCACATAATACACCTTATATTCGCCAGGCAAAGGTAACCTCCATGGTATCAAACTCGTATGGCTATTCCAGTACATCTGGGCAAAAATCCGTGAAAAGAGACCCGAAAGACATAAAAGGAGGAGGATGCAGATAACTATTTTGTATCTCATTTCTGAAAATATTTATTGTTTAATAATTCGTATATCTGCAGAGCAGTCTGATACTAAAGTTTTGACGCCCTGCTCCAGTCATCTGTCCTGAATGGCGAGGCAGGCAATCCTTCACTGTTTATCAGATTGCCATCGGGATTGTCTTCCCAGGAGTACCTGACTGCCCTGGGTGCAGGTACTTCAGGGCTGCTGACCTGTACTTCATTTCCGTCTATTACCGCTTCAGCCCAGTAGAACTTTTTATCATCTCCGGCAATTGCAAATCCTCTGACAGGCATACTATCCCTTGTACTCAGCCCTGTTCCTGATGATTTGAATTTTAATCGTATTTTTTGTCCTTCAATAGACGAAGATTCGTATAAGGGGCCTGAAGATGTTATATTTTCATTATATGCAATATTCTGTGCCAGGAGGAAGAGCCGTTTACCAACGTCAAGTTTGTTGCGTGGATGGATATCTCCGGGATCACCTATGTCAATTGTAACGGCCATACCAGTGTTGGGGTATTTTAAAGTCATAAGCTGCGCTTCGCGGAGTTCTGCCCAGTCACTCTCGTCAGGCTCTGACTGTTTTTCCATATAATTAGCAAGCTGGACATAAAGGAAAGGGAAATATCCGAGCTGCCACCTTACACGCCAATCTTCGATCAGGAGGGGAAACAGGCTTCTGTATTGGTAACCATTTCCTGCATTGTTCTCACCCTGGTACCAGATCACGCCTCTAATACCGTAAGGAATGAGAGGTGCGATACGTGCGTTAAATAACACTGTCGGCTTATTGTAATAATCCTGCCACTGTGCTACTGCAGGTTCAATTGCCGAATTGAATAACCACTCACCACCAAGTGATATTTTTGTTTTTTTGTCATAAGATACAAGGTACGGCTCCACGTTTTTTGTACCGATTTGGGCACTACCCCAGTTTACATATAATCTAACAGCCAGTACATTTTTTCCTTTTCGTAATACATCCGGACTGATATTCACTGAAACAGGTCCTGCGGGATTCACAAGATGAGCCACTTCAGTTCCATTGAGAAACAACAAAGCGTCCTTAGCTTTAATATTCAGCTCCAGCTTCATTTCTTTTGAAATGACCTTATAAGGTATTTCAATATGCTTTCTCAGCCAGACCAGGCCCCAGTATCCATTAAGTCCTATTGACGGCATATCGACTGGTGACATGCACTTTTCCCAGCCTAAATCGTCAAAGGAAGAATTATGTGCACCTGCCTCAAATCCTTTTTTTGAGGTCCGGGCTATTATCTCCCTCTCATTTTCTGCAGCTATGCATTTTCTTACATAACCATTCCATTTTGATGTATCAGTATCTATCTGAAGTATCCTTTCCCTGAAATCGTGGTGGGTGGCCAGCATATCAGAGCTTATCCATGCTTCAGCTCCCGTTGCTCCCCATGCTGAACTTATAATGCCTACAGCCACATTCCGATGACTGGTTAATTCCCTGGCAAAAAAATAGGCTACGGCTGAAAAGTTCTTCACTGTCTCCGGGGAGCAGATAACCCAGTCCTGTTTTTCCGTATCGCCAAGCGGCATTGAACTGGTCTTTTTGGGCACAGTAAAGAACCTGATCATCGGGAAGTCTGCTGAGGCTGTTTCGATTTCTGTCGTCGGTCCTATACCTGAACCTATGGTCCATTCCATATTGGACTGACCGGAAGCAAGCCATACCTCACCAACCATGACATCTCTGAAAATTATAGTATCGGTGCTGCAGATCTTCATAGCATGAGGCCCTCCGGCACTCAGGACAGGCATCTTAATCATCCATTTGCCGTGATGATCTGCAATGCCGCTTGTAACAAATCCTGCGAAGGCTACAGTTATGTGTGCTCCCGGTTTTGCAGTACCCCAAATAGAAGGGTTGATCCCCTGCTGAATTACCATATGATCGCCGAAAACAGCAGCAGGTATTACATCCTGACCATTAATGCTTTCACATAGTATTAAAGCAAATAATAACAGGGCAGCTATTAGTTTACGGTTCATGGCAGAAATGTTTGTCTGCATAAAATTACATATCAGGGAAGACAACAGTCTCCTCTTTTCTACTGAAATCCTGTATTTTGATGAAAAACCTCAGAGGATGGGTTATAAAAAAATGATCTTCTGTCAATGCCTTGTCATGAATTGCTGTTGAGATCTAAGCTCTCCCGGCGTACAGTTGTATCTTCCTTTGAAGGTCCTGTTGAAGTTGGACAGGTTATTGAAGCCGCTTATGAAGCATATCTCCGAAATGTTCTTGTCAGTTTCAAGGATAAGTCGTGCTGCGTAGCTTATTCTCATATCGGTCAGATAATCAGAGAAGGATCTTTGTGTCCTTTTCTTGAAGAAATGGCTAAAGGCAGTCTCGGACATATTCACAAGGTTGGCTACCTGTTTTAATTTAATATCGTTAATGAGGTTTTCCTGAAGATAATCAATCACTTTGCTTATTCTCTGGCTGTGGATAGTATCGAACTGCCCCACATATCCCTGGGATGCCAGTATTTTCTGATTTCTTGAGATGGACAGATCATATATAACAGAGAGAAAACCTATGAAGGAATCAAATCCATGAAGCTCTGACAGTTTAACTATACGGCCTTTTATAGCCTCAATTGTTTCAACCGGGAAAAGGATGCCACGCACTGATTTTTCAAACAGGTCTCTGATAGCTGAGGCAAATTTCTTGGTCAGCATATTTTCACTGAAGAATTCACGGTCAAACTGTATTGTAACTACATGGGCGTTGCCCTTACCATTTGTGTTTCCGGTCCAGGCATGCGGTGTATTCGGCCCTATCAGAACCATGTCAGGATTACCATAGTCCTGAATAGAATCTCCTATGATCCTTTTCCCCTTTGAATTCAATACGAGGTTTAATTCATATTCAGGGTGATAGTGTACAGGAAAATCAAACTTTGCATTATAATGATTCAGGACAACAAAAAGATCCTCACTTGTAATCGGGGTGATCTCCCTCATTATTCTGTCCATCGGAATACGCTTTAGTATCATCAAAGATACACAAGAAATGATAGAAGGCCTCCAATAACTGATTATTTATTGTATATCTATGCATGGTTCTGATTACATCAAAATATCATACAATATATATATGTATATCACTGATATATTTAATGTTAAAAATACACTTATAATAAAATTATTTAAATAATTCATAATTGTACTGGTTTGTGGCATAGAATGCAAACCTTTTTGACATGAGCTTGCCGAAATTTGAAAAGGATTATATTAACCTAACCGATAAATTATGAAAAAAACTGCAACCTACTTAAGGGCAATGCTAATATTGCTCTTTTTTGCATTAGCTTCGGTTAATGCTTTCCCGCAGGCTCTGAGAGTGACAGGAACAATCAGGAGCAACACCGGGGAATCCATGCCGGGAGTTAATGTAGTGGTCAAGGGAACTACTAACGGTGCCCTGTCAGATGTTAACGGAAAATACATCATTGACAATGTAAGTTCTGATGCGGTACTGGAATTCACATTCATCGGCTATAAATTACAGGATGTACCTGTAAATAGCAAAACAGTTATTGATGTTGTTCTGGAAGAGGACATGCTGGGACTTGAGGAAGTGGTGGTCATTGGTTACGGCACTCAGAAAAAAGAGACCCTAACCGGTGCCATAACGCAGATTAAGTCGGAAGAAATCATGACAACGAAAAGCACAAGCGTTGTCAGTAACCTCCAGGGCAAACTGGCCGGAGTACACATACGTCAGCAGTCCGGTGAGCCAGGGATGTTCACTACCATGGTCAGTGTCCGTGGCTTTGGTACTCCTCTCCTGGTAATTGACGGCGTCGCCCGTGACGGAATGTCAGACCTTGAACGTCTGAACCCCGAAGACATAGAGAGTATGTCCGTATTGAAGGATGCCTCTGCAGCTATCTACGGCATGAATGCAGATAACGGTGTTATTATTGTAACCACAAAAAAGGGTTCAAAGGGCCGCACTCAGTTTAATTTCAGCACACTTTACGGAGTAAAGCAGCCTACAAGCATGCTTGAATCGGTTGATGCCTATACTTACAGGGTCCTTAAGAATGAGATGGAGAATAATATCGGGAAACCTGACCTGTTTACCGCTGATGATCTTGCCAAGTGGGAAGCTGGTACAGAACCGGGTTACCAGGATTATGACTGGATAAACGAGACTTCTCAATGACTGGACCAGTCAGGGACAGATCAACCTGTCTGCAACCGGAGGCAATGATAAAGTTACCTTCTATTCAAGTTTTGGATATTTGGATGATAATGGTATTATCTCTACCGATATCCAGAAGTACAAAAAATTTAATTTCCGGACCAGCCTGACAGCAAATATGGCCAAAGGATTAACCGGATCCTTCACTTTTGCATATAAATATGATGAGAACAGGTCTCCGCAAGGTTCCTATTTCTGGCTGTTCAAACCCATTATTAGTTCTGATCGTGGAATTGGACCCTACACTGTATCTAATCCACTTCATCTGGCTTCCAACACGGAGAACATTAATGCTTTAGCCTTCGCAACTGAATCAATATCAGGTTACGAAAAATGGAATAATTTCCAGTACCAGACCACGGTTGATCTGACCTATGAAATTCCTTTTGTAAAGGGATTAAAGGCAAGTGCAATATTCGGATATGACGGGAATACCAACAACTGGTCAAACCTCGCAAAAGCATATAATATTTATGACAAGTGGTCAGATGCATTTGTTCGTTCATGGTTTCCTGCTAAATACAGGAATACCAATAGTATATTCAGGAGGATGGATTTCCAGGCACACCTGAACTATAAAAACACCTTTGGGGGCAATCATAACGTCGGGGCAACTCTTGTGTTTGAGGCCAAGGTTCTTGACAACAATTACCTCTCCGCTCTCAGGCAGTATGACAATGTTTATACTACTGACATTATTGATCAGGGAAGCCTGACCAATATGCAGACAGCCGGAAACCGTACCAAGGAAAAGTACCTCTCCCTCCTCGGTCGTTTTAATTATGATTACAGAAGCAAATATCTGTTTGAGTTTCTTTTCAGGGAAGACGGTTCCTACCGCTATGCACCTGAATCAAGATGGGCATTTTTCCCTTCATTTTCGGCAGGATGGCGTCTTTCTGAAGAATCATTTATGAAGGATAATGTAACAATAATTTCCAACCTGAAACTCAGGGCTTCTTACGGAATGATGGGAGCTGATGCAGGGAATCCGTTCGAGTATATTGCCGGTTATCAGTTCTCAGGTATTGACGGAGGCTCTGTCTTTAACAATAACATCCTGACTTCAGGCGCCTATCCTCCCGGTGTGGTGAATAATACCCTCACCTGGGTGGAAACAAAAACTATTGATCTCGGGTTTGACCTTGAAATGTGGAAAGGAAAATTCGGACTGACATTTGATGTCTTCCAGAAGAACAGAGACGGACTACTGGCTACCCGCTTTCAGTCTGTTCCCAATACTTTCGGGGCAGCATTTCCACAAGAAAACCTGAATTCCGATAAAGTCAAGGGTTATGAGTTTACGGTCTCACACAGAAACAATGTCGGAAAGTTTGAGTATGGTATAAGCGCAAACCTGACCTACGCACGTAAGTATTTGATTTATACTGAAAGAAAACCATATGTAAGCTCATGGGAGGAATGGAAGGATCCGTGGGGTAATGAACGTGTGCTCGGGAGAGAGTGGATATATCAGCGTGGCGGACAGTATACCGATATCACACAGTTCCAGACGGCTCCTCTCTACGGTGGCACACTGGGCAACTCAAAATGCACCCCCGGCAGCTATCAAATCACTGATGTAAACGGCGACGGAGTAATTAACTCCAATGATATGATGCCTGTCACATGGGCAGGCCAGTACCAGGGTTATGCCAATAACCCTCCGCTGCAGTACGGATTGAGCATGAATGCTGCATGGAAAGGATTCGACTTCAATATTCTGTTCCAGGGTTCCTCTTTGTTTACAGTGGTAACAGCACCAAATGATGTCTGGGGTTATGGAAGATACCCGGCATTGTTTGAAAAATTCCTTGACAGGTGGCATACTGAAGATCCCAGTGCTGATCCATTTGACCCTGCTACCGATTGGGCAACTGGCAGATATCCTGCATTGAAAACCGGTGTGAATACGTCCAATACCGGTGACGCCCTGATAACGGATATGTGGCGCTTTGACGCAACATATGTGAGAATAAAATCACTTGAGCTGGGTTATAATATTCCTGCAGATGTTACACGTAAAATAAGGATGAACAGTATCAGGGTTTATGTGAACTGCTTCAATCTGTATACCTTCTGCGCAAGTGAAGATGCCAAGGGTCTTGATCCTGAAAGGGAAGAGGGATCATATGCAGCCGACTTGACCTACCCGCTCTTAAGATCATTCAACTTTGGGTTTAATATTAACTTCTAGTAATAAATAAGGATATGAAAAAGAAAATATTAAATATAACCATCGCAGCCTGTTTATTGCTTTTTACAGTCGGCTGCGAGGATTGGCTGGAAGTTCAACCGCTGACCAAAACTCCCTCATCGGTATTTCTCAGTGATCCTGCCGGTATAAATACCTTACTGGCAAATCTTTACATAAAAATGCCCATGGAGGACTTTATGTACAATCCCGGTAAGTTTTTTAACTATCACAGGGATCTTGGCGGTAATGCTTTCGTTGATTTCGGCTGGTCTACAAGCTTTTATACAGATGAAGCCAACTATTCTCCGGGATCCGGAGCAGGCCCCGTAAATGACAATTACTGGGCATACGGCGCTGTGACAATGTCGGGCAATAATAACATTTCAAACGGCGCCTACGGAAGCATCAGACAGGTAAACCAGTTTCTGCAGGACGTGACAACCGCAACCCTTGAAGAAGGCCTTCGCAAGAGATGTATAAGTGAAGCACACTTTATCCGCGCCTATATGTATTTCGGACTTGTAAAACGATACGGCGGCGTACCTATAATTGAAGTACCGCAGGTTCCGGGTGATGATCTGTTCGTTCCCAGAAGCACGGAAAAGGAAACTTTCGACTTTATCTTAAATGAATGCGATCTGGCTATTGAGAACCTTCCGGCCGCATCAAACGTAAATGATGGCATTTACAGAGCCACAAAATGGGCAGCCTATGCATTGAAATCCAGAGTAGCTCTCTATGCTGCTTCAATAGCTAAATACTGGTTTAAAGCACCGCTTTCAGGTGAAGCTGTCACTTTGAAACTGGTGGGAGGAATGACTGCTGCCGACGCAAATGCTTACTATGCTAAATGTATTGAGGCATCTGCTGCAATTATTGATAATTCCGGGAAAGCACTTTATAAACCTACTCCTGCTACGGTAACAGAAGCTGCTAAAAACTTCCAGGACCTCTTCCAGAATCCTCTGGGCGCTCCTGAGGAGACGATCTTCCTCAAAGCCTACATTGACGGTTCCACATCTCGTATGCAGGGGCACAGCTATGATGTCTATTTCAACCCGTCACAGACCGCTCCCAGTTATTCTTATTACGGGAGGTTCAGTCCGACCCTGAACCTGGTTGATCTTTTTGAAGATTATACAGATGACGGAACAGGGACGAGTGTTCCTCTGGTGACACGTACAGACGGCGTTGAAAATGAATATGTCGCTAATCCGGGAACGGACCTTGATCTTTCAAAACCCTACAAGCTTTATGCCACTCCCTCTGAAATATTTGCAAATAAAGATGCACGTTTGTTTGCCAGTATTATCACTCCAGGGTCGCTATGGAAAAGCAAAACAATGGTCATCCAGGGAGGTCTCATCACGTCAGATGGCACCAAGGTTATCTATCAGAACGGAAACGCAGTAGGTCTTGATGGCCGGACATACTATACATACGGTGGCGCTTCCGGTCCGGAATACTCAGGCTTTGCTCAGCTCGGCAATAATGAACAGGGAAATTTCTCAAGCTCGGGTTTCAACGTGAAAAAATACCTGAGGGAGGGCATGACTACTATTACCCAGTATATCTGCACAACTCCCTATATCGATTTCCGGCTGGCTGAAATCTACCTGAACTATGCGGAGGCTGCCATTGAAAGTGGCTCCGGTGACCCAACCAAGGCTGCTTTGTACCTGAATGCCCTGCGCATAAGAGCAGGTCATACCGATAATATTCCTGCAACGATTGAAAACATTCTGAAAGAGCGCAGGATTGAGCTAGCCTTTGAAGGACACCGTTACTGGGATCTTGTCAGGCGCAGAGACTCTCATACCATGTTTAATAAGACTTCAAGAAAAGCACTTGTTCCTATCCTGGATCTGCGCGAAAATCCGCCAATGTATTTCTTTGTCAGGGCTAATAACTGGCCTGATAATAATGCAGGCGGGAGGACATTTGAAACGAAGTCATATTATCTGGCTATCCCGGATGTATCAACAAGCGGGCTAATACAAAATCCTGAGTACTAAACTATAAAGAAATCATTATGAAAAAGATACTATATATTTCATTCATAGTTACCTGCCTCCTGACACTGGTCACATCATGCGAGATAGATGATTTTCCGGGTCCGGATGCGCAGGTTTTCGGGGCTGTAAGAGACAGCCTTGATGGTTCGCTTGTTGAACAGGATATCCAGACCGGATCTCAGATTGAAGTGCAGGAACTGGGATTCCAGACTCTTGTATCTCAGTTCTGGGTTATAAAAAACAACGGCGAATACCGCAACAACCTCGTCTTCTCAAATGACTATGACATTTATATGCGGAACGGGAATTATTTTCCCTACACTCTGAAAAATGTTACTATCAATTCTGGAGAAAACGAGATTGACTTCAGTGTTTATCCCTATATTCGTGTCAAGAATTGCGTGATTACACGGGATCAGGCAAACAACAGGATTCTTGCGACTTTTACACTTGAAGCAGGAAAACCAATAGTAAAAGTCAAGTCAATAAGGCTGTACGCATTCAGCGACCAGTTTGTGGGTGAATATATAAAGTTTGCCACTTCCGGTACAACCTTCTCACAGGCATTCAGCCCGACAATTTCAATTGACCCGGCAACCAGTTATGCCTTGTCAATTGACCTGACAGCAAATTCCACCTTATTCAAAGCTGGGAGGAGCTATTTCTTCAGAGTCGGGGCGATGGCTGATGTAGCAGGTGTCGGTACCATCAGGACCAATTATGCTCCATATGTTAAAATAGATCTTTAATTGAGTTTTGGGGTTTCTCCTTCGTCAGAAGAAGGGGGTAAATGACAGAGAGATCAGGATTTCCCCTATCTCTCTGTTCATTTTGCCAACTGACGGTTTAGAATTCAGAAATTAGTATATCAAATGATCTAATACATGAGAGCATATTTGGTCCTTTTTACTCTGCTGGCATTTGCCGTCTCCTGCAAGAATAATTTAAGGAAAGCGGATGAGTTTGCGATAATTGAGAACAGCAGGCCGCTGAAAGGTTCTGTGATACCCACTGATATTGGTGAAAGACTGGGGGCGACACATGTCGGGGGAAAATATTACTTCACCGAAAGACCATACCTTGTAGAGGGATGCGACCGGATGATCTCGATGGGTTACAAAGTCGTCAAGCTATGGTTCAGAAAAGGCGGTGGAGGCTATCCTTTCAATTCTGAATGGAACCTTCATGATACGATCACCCTGAAAGAACTAGCACAACACCCATACTGGTCTGAGTGTTTCGATATGCCCTTCTCAGTGATTGCACTTAGTGTTGATGGTGCTGGTATCAGGACAACAGATGAAAGTGCCGATAAAGAAGAGGAAGAGATATATGAGCTCACAAAATATTTGCTTGGAAAATACAAGGAACGGGACCTTTCTTTCATAATACATAACTGGGAAGGTGACTGGATGCTTCGCGGTGGGACCGGTGACTATGCAAGGTGGTCAAGGGAAGCCGGTGAGCTCATCAGAGCGGTCGATGGCGACAGGTACACTGTGCTTGTTCCGGCTGATACCACCGAAAGATGCAATGCCATGATCAAATGGTTCAATGCACGCCAGAACGGCATAAGCAGAGCACGTGCTGAAATGCCGGGATCAAAATGCAAAGTATTTCATGCCATAGAAGTCAATAAAGTAATGGACTGCATGGATGGCATTCCCGGCCTGGCGAATTATGTTCTGCCGGAGGTAAAAACAGACATGGTCTCGTGGTCATGTTATGATGCATTGGTAAACGATACCACAGAAAACGGGGTAAATCTTTACAACGGCATCGATTATCTCCGGAAACAGATGAGGCCGACAGAGATGATGGGCGGAAAACGAACTGTCTTCCTTGGTGAAATAGGTGTCCCGGAACAACGTTATGAGGGGCTGATGGATGAAAAATCAATAATTCATAACTGGGACGTCTACATTGGGGTTTGCATTGCACAAAATATTCCCTATATTATACAGTGGGAATTGTTCTGCAATGAGCCCAAGGATGAGTCATTGCGACGGCTTCAGGAAACCAGGAAAAAGGATGAGATGCGTGGTTTCTGGCTTATACGACCGGACGGAACGAAAAGCTATGTTGCAGAATATTTTGATATACTAATGAAAAATGCAGGAAGAAAAATAAAATAATCTACTCATTTAAAAACCATCTCATTATGAAGCTGCGGTTTATTGTCACGGTCTTTCTGGTTTCCACCTGTCTCTATCTTCAGGAAACAATTCAGGCCCAGGGACAAAGCATCCACAGTATTCCTGATCTCTCCCTGAAGGTCGGAGATGCATTGCCATCGACAGGCGAAAAGCAGGAGCCACCGGAGATAGTCAATGTCGCATCTGTGGCCCCGGATATTTTATGTATAGAAGTAGAAGCCTGCAGCATAATACCCTCTGTGCAGATTCCATATCAGAAAGATCCACAAGATGTTATAACCATAAAGAATTATTCTCCTATCGGCGAAGAAAATACGGTCAGGGTTGAACGCGGCGGTTTTCCTCTTGGATTGCTAGTTGGCCCCGGGAGTAATACATTAACAATTTATGAAAGGATAAACGGCAGACATCTGAATACGGCTGTCGCAGACAATCCTTCAAATTATTCCATAAAATCCGCAGGTGACAGCAACTATATCAGCAAGATCTCTCCGTTGAATGTCTGGCGTAAAAGCAAACCAACCAACTATCCTGAGGAAAACCGTCACGGAGGTGAGTTCTATACAGCGAAACACTTTATTTACCTGAAGCTACCCTTCCCACTAAAGGAAGGCAGAGCATACCTTGTCAGTCTGGCTGAGTTAGAACTTAACACTTCAGCTTTTTATTATGTATATGACCCATTCTATGTCAGGAGTGAGGCTGTGCATGCATCTCAGATTGGCTTCAGGGCTGATGACCCGGAAAAGAATGCATTCCTATCCGTGTGGATGGGAAACGGAGGCGGTTATTCTTATCCTGAGGATCTGGAATTTTCAGTGGTGAATGACAAAACCAATGAAAAAGTGTACACAGGAAAGACATTGATGCACTGGAGAGGAGATATTCCGGAAGAAATAGGGTCAAAAGTCAACCACTCAGGAACGGATGTTATACGTCTGAATTTCAGCAGCTTTAATCAACCTGGCAAATATCGTATCTGTGTGGAAGGCATCGGATGCAGTTATCCATTTTATATTGATAGCTCAAATACCTGGGATAAAGCATTCCGGATTTCTATGAAGGGTCATTTTAACCAGCGCAGCGGTATACCGATACTGCCTCCATACTCTAATTTTGTGAGGCCTCGAAGCTTCTATCCGGCTGACGGTGTCAATGTATACCAGTCTACGGCTCCTCTTCTGTACAGTGGTAACGGACTTAATGCTCTGGGAGGGGAGAAAAATAATTTTGATACCCTGGTTGCAGGGAGGACCAGTGAGCTGGTGCCTGAAGCCTGGGGCGGCACTATGGATGCCGGAGACTGGGACAGACGGATAAGACATCTGAACTCACCCCGCCTGTACCTGGAACTGATGGAGCTCTATCCAGATTACTTTAAGGATATCTGTCTGAATATTCCGGAATCGGATAACGACCTGCCTGACCTTGTTGACGAGGCACTTTTTGGCCTGGATATTTACAGAAGAATGCAACTTCCTGACGGAGCCATCCGGGGAGGGGTCGAATCGTCTGAACACCCGGCTGAAGGCAGCACTTCATGGCAGGAGGTGCTTTCAGTGTATGCGTATGCACCTGATCACTGGTCAGGATTCATTTATGCAGGTGTGGCGGCGAGGGCAGCGTATGTTCTGAAGATGATAGGAAAGCCGGAGATTGCATTGGTATGGGAAGAAAGTGCTGTCATGGCTATGAAGTGGTCAGAGACAGAATATCAAAAGTGGATAAGCAGCACTCTCTACAACAGGATTGTTCCGAATGCCAAATTACAGGTGGCTATTGAGCGTAACCTGGCTGCCATAGAGTTATACAGATTGACTAAGGACAGGAAATGGCATGAAGTATATCTTGACTCCAGGAATAATGAGACAGCCAGAACAGATGCAGTATTTATTTATGCCCGTCTAAATAAATCAATGGTCAACATTAAGGCTCAGAAAAATGCCATAGATACTCTTTTACACAAAGCTGACAGACTGGTGGACATTTCAGGAAAGAGCGCATACGGAATAACATCAGGCATCCCGGGCAGGCCTCTGGGAGGCTGGGAAAGCACCTATTCAATACCTGCCTCACCCACACTTGTAAGGGCACATTTTCTCACCGGCGATTCCCGATACCTTCATACCCTGCTTCGTTCCACGCTGTTCTCTGCAGGGGCAAACCCTATGAACCTGGTCCTTACAACAGGCATTGGTGTAAACCATGTGCTGCATCCTCTTCATGAGGACACAAGGCACACAGGTCAGCCTGCTCCCATAGGCCTCTCAGTCTGCGGACCATGTGAGGTACCTTTCTATGCAAAACCCGGATCAGACATGAGACAGCGACTTGACCGGGAGTGTACGCCCGCCGGATCACTCTGGCCATCTGCTGAATCGTATTTCGATCTCTACGGATGGGACCTGATGAATGAATACGTTGTTGACCGCAATCTGGGGCCATCGGCTTACATTTGGGGATATCTCGCTGCCAGAAAATAAAAAGTATGCGCCGGCTGACTGCCATAACAATTTCTTCCCTCCTGTTATTGTGTGCCTGTGACAAGGACAACCACGATGTTTCAGAGGAGGCACCGATGATAAATTCAATCACACCGCTGTCCGGATCTGAAGGAGAGACCGTTACAGTCAATGGCTCTAATTTCAGCAGCACTCCTTCATCAAACCTGGTCATCCTGGGTGGCAAGACGGCAACAGTCACCTCTGCAACATCCATTCAATTGCTTTTCAGGATTCCCCAGGGCATAGTTCCGGGTAAATACAAGGCCTCTGTCACGGTAAACGGTTTGACGGTTGAATTCAGCTCAGCTGTTCGAGGTAAAGGAGAAAGAAGCCCATATAACTGATCCCGAGGTGCTTAACTTTAACTATGCCATTGGAACGCAGTCGATAGGGCCATCATACGGATTCACTGCCGATGACAGGCTGGTGGAGACAGCCAAAGCCATATCGGCCATGGGAAGCAACATACTGAAGATCACTCTCAGCCCGGGCAGCTATAACATCACAGGGCGTACTTACTCCAGCCTCACGGCACTCGTAAGAGATGATCCGTCATTCAGCAGTGTGCTTGAAATGCCTTTTACGTACTATTTCTTCTGGGCACGCTCACACTCAAACTGGGCAGACGGATACTCTGCGGCTGAGAGAACGGAAGACTCTATTCAGATTGCTGACCTGACCAGATACCTGCTGACGAAATTCATTAACAGCGGCAAGCAGTTTTTCCTGGGGCACTGGGAGGGCGACTGGTACCTGCTCCCTAACTATGATGTCAACTACATTCCGTCTGATGCCCGCATAGAGGGAATGATACAATGGTACCGTACCCGCCAGAATGCGGTGGATGAAGCCAAGAGGGTCACCACTCACACTGGTGTAGATGTATTCAGTTACTGCGAGGTGAACCGGGTGGTTGATGCCATCAATGGATTGCGTAGGGTGACAAACTATGTGTTGCCCTACACTAATGTCGACTATGTCTCTTACTCGTCGTACGATGCCCAGGGCCTCAGCCAGACCGAATTCAACAACGTTCTCAACTACATTGAGGGCAACCTGCCTGCCAGATCACACATATTAGGCAAGAGGGTTTTCATCGGGGAGATGGGACGATGTGCACAGGACTTCTCCTTCTCAAGGACCCAGCATGAGTTGGTAAACCGTGAGAACATACGTAAAGCTGTTTCCTGGGGTGCTCCCTTCGTTCTATACTGGGAGATGTACAACAATGAAATAAAAGACGGTGTCCAGCGCGGCTTCTGGCTGATTGATAATACAAACACTAAATGGCCGCTATACACTACCTTGTCTGACTTTTATAAAAAAGCAAAACAATGGGTATACAACCAGAAAAAGACCTTAAACAGGTTACCAACACGCGAGGAATACATGAGCTGGGCTTACTCAACACTTAACAATCCATGAATATGAATAGAATATTGCTTTTTTCGTTAATCCTTGTTTTGGGTTTAGTAGCTGATGCACAGGATCAAATATCAGGTAATCTGACAGATCAGCAGGTTCTTATGCTGATCGAGAAAAACAGACCCTTGAAAGGGGCCGCAATATTGGCTGATCTGAGAGAGCGTATGGGGGCTACCCATATGGATGGGCAGTACTGTTTCACCAGTGAGCCTTACATAATTGAAGGCGCAAAAAAAATGAATGAGCTGGGCTACGGAGTTCTGAAACTTTGGTTTGCGAAAGCTGATGGCAATGCGGGCGGATACAAATACAATTCCGACTGGAAACTGACCAAAGCAATGACTTTTAAAGAACTTGCCCAGCACCCTTATTATAAGGCAGTATTTGATATGCCGTTCAGGGTGTTTGCGCTCAACATTAATGAAGGTTACGGCAATGCATCAACCGAAGATCAGACTGCCACGCTTAACCGCATCGAGAACGAATTCTACGATCTTACTGTTTACCTGCTCACGCAGTACAAAGACCGTTACGCCACCTTCATTCTAGAGATGTGGGAAGGGGACTGGACCTTAAGAGGTGGAACGCAGCCGGATGCAAGGTGGAAAACCGCAGGAGTTCCTGCCGATGCTCCTGTCAGGGTCAAAAACATGATTGACTGGGTAAACGCGCGACAAAGAGGAGTTGACCGTGCAAGGAGTGAGGTGACAGATTCAAAATGCAGGGTATACAATGCCGTCGAGGTGAACAAGGTTTACGATGGCATGGAGGGAATACCTTCCATTACTACCTCGGTGCTTCCCAAAGTCATGGTTGACATGGTATCATGGTCATCGTATGACGGGAGGTCTGCCGACGGCCTTTTGATGTACCGGGGAATAGACTACATTCGCCAGCACCTCAATCCTACCCCTTACATGAACGGAAAGAAGGTCGTTTTCATTGGCGAGATAGGTCTTCCGGAGAACATCAATGGCGAGACCCGTGAGTCAGTCAGAGAGTTCTGGGATCTGATTATGGGAGTATATCTTGCACAGGATATTCCCTATATCATTCACTGGGAGCTTTTCTGCAACGAACCTAAGGAGGGTCCCAGAACACAGGACAGGAACAAGACCGCCGATGAGCTGAGGGGCTTCTGGCTCATACGGCCTGATGGGTCAAAGAGCTGGGCGCAGGAATATTTTGATGAGATCATGGCAAAGGCCAAAGATTGCAGCCAGAAGTGAAAAGGAGTAAAACCAGTTATGACCGCTAAATATTACAAAGGTATCACCACTTTGATCTTAACTTTCGCCTCTGTTATTGCGGGGTTCACTCAGGATTTGTCCTATAACTTCGGATTACAACAGCCACAGGACCCCTCCACCCTGCCTGTATCACTTGCAACAACTCAGTTACCTGATCGGAAACCAAAAGCTGCTATTCCAGCTCTTCTGCAACAGGTAAGTGAGACAGAATTCATACTCTCATCAGGCTGGGAAATGGCTGAGGCAGAAAAGGTAACCGGTGCAGGTAAGTCTCTTTTTAATCCTGAATTCAACTCATCCGGATGGTACAACGCCACGGTACCAGGCACTGTTCTGACAACACTGGTTGATCAGGGTGTTTACCCTGATCCTTACTTCGGACTGAACAATCTTGCCATCCCTGAAACGCTGAGCCGCACCGAATGGTGGTACCGCATACCTCTGAAGCTACCTGAAAACTGCTCAGGCAAGACAGTATGGTTACTGTTCAACGGGATAAACTACAGAGCTGATATATGGCTTAACGGACAGCTTCTAGGGCATATTTCCGGTGCGTTTATACGGGGGAAATTCGATGCCACAAGAGTTATAAACGCAGGAGGGCTTAACATCCTTGCGGTGCATATTTATCCACCTTATAACCCTGGCATACCGCATGAAGAATCATTAAAGACCGGTGCCGGACCTAACGGCGGGCAGTTATGCCTTGACGGACCAACATTCATTTCTTCTGAAGGATGGGACTGGGTGCCTGCTATACGTGACCGTAACATCGGGATCTGGCAGGACGTAAGGCTGCGCCTCACAGATGACATAACTATTGAAGACCCTCAGATAATAACCGATCTCCCTCTGCCTGACACATGTTCGGCACAGATAACCGTTAAAGCAGGCATAAAAAATAACTCAGACTGTGTTCAGAGTGTGTCTCTTATCGGATCAATTGACAGTCTCACGTTCAGCAAAAAGATTGAATTACAGCCCGGTGAGTACAAACTGATTGTTCTATCTCACAGTGAATATCCGCAGCTGACCCTTATTAAACCTAAGCTTTGGTGGCCAAATGGTTACGGTCAGCCGGCATTGTATGAACTTCAGCTTAAAGCAATTCTTGAGAACGGCAATCTGTCTGATGAAAAAAGTATTCGATTTCGGAATACGTGAGTATTCCTATGAACTGTCAGTGGAACAATCAGACGGTACAATGTGGCGTGTAGGGTTCAATCCTGTCAGGTCTGCAGGCATAATAATGTTCAACAATATTGACCGTCTTGATGTGGGCAATGGAACATCCGTTCCCGGATTGGCGGCATCTGCTGATACGGCGTTACTGACTTCAATTGACAGGGCCAGTAAGAATCCTTTTCTTGTCATAAAAGTAAACGGCGTTCCGGTTTTCTGCAGGGGAGGAAACTGGGGTATGGATGATGCGATGAAAAGGGTTTCACGGAACCGGCTTGAGCCCTACTTCAGGCTTCAGCGCGATGCCAATTTCAACATGATCCGGAACTGGACAGGAGAAAGTACAGAGGAGGTTTTCTATGACCTGTGTGACGAGTATGGGATGCTGGTGTGGAACGATTTTTGGCTATCAACCGAAGGATATAACCTGAATGTGAATGACAATCAACTGTTTATGTCCAACGCCGCGGATGTTGTAAAACGATTTCGCAATCACCCCTCCATAGTAATATGGTGCCCGAGGAATGAAGGTTATGCACCTCCTCAGCTTGAATCACAGCTTCAGACACTCATCGCCACAGAAGACGGAACAAGGATGTATCAGCCAAACTCGCGCTATCTTAATCTTCGGCCCAGCGGGCCGTGGCACTTCTACCCTGACCCGGCCAGCTATATAAAAGACGTCGGAGGGTTTAACACTGAGATAGGCATTCCGGCAGTGCCAACTGCACAGTCAATGCGTCGGATGATGGCTGAAGAAGATGTATGGCCTGTGAGCGATGTATGGGCATATCATGATTTCCATGAAGGACAGGAGAATTACCGCAATACCATTGAAACCCTTTATGGCTTACCCGTATCCCTGGAAGATTTCTGCAAAAAGGCTCAGCTTGTCAATTATGAAACCAACCGTGCAATGTTCGAGGCTTGGAACAGCAGACTATGGAATGACGTCAGCGGCGTGCTGCTGTGGATGTCGCACCCGGCCTGGCCAAGTACCGACTGGCAGGTTTACTCATGGGATTATGAAACCTTGGGGGCCTATTTTGGCGCTAAGAAAGCCTGTGAACCGGTTCACATTCAGATGAACCTTCATGACAAAAAAGTTGTTGTCATAAACACATCGCTAAAAAGCTATGATGAGCTTAATGTATCTTTGGCAATATATGATCTGTACGGCAAAAAACTGAACAGCAAAAGTATTAAGGCCTTGATTCCAGCCAATCAGCTGACCTATTGCTTCACGGCAGAAATGCCTTCTGGATTTCCCTCCCTTTATCTGGTCAGACTTACCCTTTCAGAGGGGGAAAAGGTGTTATCGCAGAATGAATATTGGAAAAGCACAGATGATGGTAGCGGGTTTAAATCATTTAATGATCTTTTAGAACCCGATCTCAGTGTAAAAGAAATTAAACAGGAGAACGGCAGAGTACTGTTTGTTGTTTCAAATACCGATAAATTGCCTGCAATAGGCCTGAAGTTTAACCTTCGCGATGCCGAGACTAAAAAAACTATACTTCCGGCCTATTTTTCCGAAGGATATTTCACTCTTCTCCCCGGAGAAAAGAAGCAGGTTGAAGTGAATATGGCTGATTCCGGGATACAGAATGCAGAGGTCATTTTTGAGGGCTATAACTTAAAACCACAGATTCTGTTTGGTATTGCCGGCAGAGGCAGAAAAGATGTTAAATACGAAAAATACAACGGGATATTGCGTGACAGGTAAATGCTGGAATTACTCAAAGCATACTGAGGCAAGTATCGCTTAAAAAAACGAATATTTGTCATAATAATTGAGGTACTTTATATTGAAATAAGATTAATGAGGAGCATGATGATACAACTATTGGTTTTAATATCTCTCATTTCAGGTTTTACGGGATGTGAAAAGAAAATCGGGACAAAACCTGACGACCTGATCCCTGTTATAGAATCATTATCACCTTCATCCGGAGGTGAATTGACAAAAGTCACAATTACGGGGAAAAATTTCTCATCAAAAGCATGGGAAAACCTTATCATTATAGGAGGTTTTCACCTCGTTCCGGTATCTGCTTCAAATGATCAGCTGTTGTTCAATGTGCCGGAGGGAATTGCTGCAGGTTCATATTCAATTTATGTCAGGATTGGGCCTGAAACAGTTACTGCTCCAGAAAAATTTCAGGTTACAACATCCGGTGACTCGGACCCAATCACTCCGACAGAAATAGTACCGGTAACCCCTGCAACAGTTAAAAAATGCTTTGCTGGCACAAAAAAAGGAGGGATACATCCCCGTCTGATATTCAGCAGTAATGACATTGAGAGGATAAAATCCCTGTCACAAACTGATCAGTTCGTTAAGCCGACTTATGACATGATCATTGCAAAAGCTGACGCAATTATCCCGACACCCATCCTTGAATGGGGCCTTGACGGTGCCAACCTGAGGGTAAGCAACCTGCACACTATCAGCAATGATCAGATCCCCTACCTTGTTCTGGCATACCAGTTTACCAGGGACCCCAAGTACGCAGTACGCTGCTGGGCACAGCTTGACAAGATGTGCACTTACCAGGACTGGGGAGCAGCAAGGCATTTCCTTGATGCAGGAATAGCTGCCAAAGGTATTGCGATCGCTTATGACGGACTTTATGACTATCTCTCCATCGAACAAAGAATAAGGCTTGTCGGGGCTGTCAGGAAGTATGTGCTGGAGCCGGGTAAGACACAAATAGAGACAGGCACAGGTGCGTGGAAATGGTATCTATCTGACAATAACTGGAATGGCATATGCCACGGAGGTATGATCATGGCTGCGCTTGCCTGCTATGAGACTGACCCCGAATTTATGAGCAACGTTGTTGCAGTCTCAGTCAACGGTATCCCTCCTTACCTTGCATCTCTGGAACCTGAAGGCGCAAGCGAAGAGGGAATGATGTACTGGGGGTACGGATTGTCGAATACGTTTCTTGCACTCGAGTCGATGAAGCGTGTCCTTAGCACCTCATTCGGTCTTGCCGAAATGAACGGTTTTAAAAAGACAGGATGGTTTCCGTACCTTGTTTCCGGCCCTGCCGGCACTGCAACAATGGGCGACGATTATCTCTACTATGGCATCACCAACAAGTTTCTTTCATATTTCTGGTTTGCCGGCAATACATCAGATGCAAATCTGGCAAAGACACATTATACTGCATGCATAGAAAGGAATTCGGGACGGACAGAAAAAATGAACGGCTGGTTCGATCTGTTGTTTTACAGTCCCGACCTGATTAGCCAGGGAAGCGCTGTCTCATCTCCGATGAACGGTTTTATTCAAGGAGCTGATTATATGTATATCAGGGGGAGCAGCTCAGATATTAACTCCTTGTACGTGGGAATGCACGGAGGCGATAACAATGCCAGTCACGGACACCTTGATGCCGGAACAGTCTTTATCCAGGCCCTGGGAGAGAATTTTTTAGTCGGAAACCTTGGCAGGGAAGATCCTTACCCTTCTGATTATTTTACAGTCACCTCTCCTGCATATAATGATCTACCGACAAATAACACCGTTACGAGAGGACGGTTCTATTATTACCGTGTAAAAACAGAGTCAAAAAGCTGCATGGTGTTTAGTCCTGACGCACGCCCGGAGCAAAATCCTGAAGGCGTTGCTTCAGTTATTCATGAAGGCGCAGACAACGACGGCGGTTTTTATGTACTGGATCTGACATCATGTTACAGCCGTGACGTAACATACTACAAACGTGGAATAAAGCTGAACCGCAGCAGCGGTCTGATAACAATCCAGGACGAGTTCATACTTAAGAACACCTCAACCGTCTATTGGCTGGGCCAAAGTCCTGCAACGGACGGCCTGATCATAAGCAACAGTGGTAAAACTGCGACAATGATCAAGAACGGAAAGACATTTTATGCTTTTCTAAAATCACCTGAGAATGCTGTTTTTGAAATAGTTGACAGATCAGAATCAACGATCAACTATCTTCCTGAGACAAGCGTCATCTTTTTTCCCGTAATGGCAGGTAAAAACTCAGTTAATAAGTGGTACGGAAAACTTCAGATCAGATTTTCAGGAACAGCCCAGAGCCTAACGACAATAAGAGTTGATTTCTCGGACTTATCAAATGTGACAGCTCCTGATATAACGGAAATAATTAACTGGACAACTACAAATTAATATGATAATACTGCCATGAGACCATTATTGATGCTTTCTGTTACCCGGATCAGCCCAATTGATCTTTCAATCATAGTTCTTTATCTGATAGGCATTATCTGGTGGGGACTGAGAAATGCTAAAAACAAATCTTCAACTGATTATTTCCTTGCAGGTCGAAACATGGGATGGGCTATGGTAGGGCTTTCCCTCTTCTCTGCAAGTATCTCCACCTCAACTCTTATTGGTCACTCTGGAGCTACATTTAAATATGGCCTGGTGATATTTAACTATAACCTCATCGGAGTACTGGTAATGGTCTTCTTCGCATGGATATTCCTCCCGTTCTATATAAAATCAGGCATATATACCATGCCTGAATTCCTTGAACGGAGGTTTGATGCCAGAGCAAAATACTACTTTTCTTCCATCTCGATCCTGGGAGGAGTTTTTATGGATATTGCATCCACTCTGTATGGAAGTGCAATGATCTTCAGTATTATATTTCCAGACATAAGTATAAGGGTGGTGGTCATTTTCTCTGCAATTATTGTTGCCTCGTATACTATCCCCGGGGGTCTGTCATCCGTTATAAAAACAGAGGTTGTCCAGGCTGTGATACTCATTGCCGGATCAATGATCCTGGCTTTCCTTGCATGGCAGAATGTGGGAAGCTGGGGGGGGCTTGCCGAAAGGCTGGCAGATACAGACAGGCTGCATATTATCAGAGGACTGAATGACGAAGCTGTTCCATGGCCGGCACTGATTTTCGCACTACCGATTCTCGGGTTTTATTTCTGGGGAAACAACCAGCAGCTGGTGCAGAGGGTACTCTCGGCCAAGTCGGTAGACAGCGGAAGAAAAGGAGTATTGCTGACAGGTTTTCTGACAATGTTCACCCTGTATTTGATCTTTATTCCGGCTATCAGGGCTTTCATCGCTTTCCCCGATACATCACCGGCGGACAGTATTTACCCTAAAATGGTGACCACCTGGTTACCTGTGGGTCTGCTTGGGATCATGCTTGCAGCAATGATTTCCGCTCTTACTGCCAGCCTGAGCGGATGTCTTAATTCTCTGTCCACACTCTTTACCATGGATTTTTACCGCAAAATAAACCCTAAAGCAGATTCAAAGAAACTCGTCAGAGTTGGTCAGATATCGGCTACAATTATTTTGATTTTGGGAGCGATATGGGCCCCATTCATAGAGAAATTCGGTACTCTCGTTAATTACTATCAGCAGCTTCTATCATATGTCGGTCCACCAATTGTTGCTGCTTTCATGCTTGGATTATTCTGGAAGCGGGCTAATGGTACCGGAGTGTTCGCCGGACTGCTTTCAACCATAGCTATCGCCATTTTTATGATGTTCTACGGCCTTGATCATACATCTCTCGGTAGGATACATTTTCTTTATATGGCACCAATAAACTTTCTCATCTCAATGATCATAATGGTCATTGTAAGTCTCATGACTGAAAAACCCCCTAAAGCAAAGACTGATGGCATGACGTTGACGAGACAGTTTTTCAGGGATGAGGCCGTATCATATAAAACTGTAAAGTGGTACACTGATTTCAGACTCTGGTCCCTGCTATTAGTGCTGTTTTGCTTTGCTATAATGTTGTTGTACAGATAAAAACCGTAAATCATGAAACTGAATCGTTACAAAGGCAATCCGGTCCTGTCTCCTAATCCCGAAAATGAATGGGAAAGCCTTGTTACAACAAACCCCGGTGCATGGTATAACGAAGCGACAAAAGAAGTTTATCTTTTATACCGTACTGCAGGTGAAGATCCTGAACACAGAACCTACTTCGGCCTTGCAATAAGTAAAAACGGATATGACTTTAAAAGGGTTTCCGATAAGCCAGTCTTCAGTCCCAGCATTGACGGCTTTGATGCCGGATGCGTTGAAGATCCAAGGATCGTAAAAATGGGTGATTATTTTTTCATTACCTATGCCTGCAGACCTTTTCCTCCTGGCCAATATTGGCTTTATGAGAAACGTGAATACAAGTCACCAAATTTCCCATTTGATTTCCCATCAATCCTGCAGAACAACCATACATCAACAGGATTGGCCATCACAAAGGATTTTAAAACATACATACGCATTGGACGTTTGACTAACGCAGCAGTTGATGATCGTGATGTAATACTCTTCCCCGAAAAAATTAACGGAAAGTTCTATCTGATGCATCGTCCTATGGACTGGATTGGAAAGAAATACGGAACAGAACACCCCGCGATATGGATATCAGCTTCAGATGATCTTCTTGGTTTTCCCAACGGCAAAATACTTGCACAGGCAAAGTATAAATGGGAGATGAAGATCGGCGGAAATACACCCCCTATAAAAACAAAATACGGCTGGCTGACTATTTACCATGCTGTCGGGCCTGATAAGCATTACCGGCTTGGTGCTATGTTGCTTGACCTTGAAGACCCTTCAATTGTACGCCACCGTACACCGGACTGGCTTCTGCAGCCAGAAGAAGATTATGAAATAAACGGATTTTACAGCGGAGTCGTTTTCCCGTGCGGCAAGGTTGTTATCGGTGATACACTTTTTGTCTATTACGGAGGCGCTGACAAATATGTAGGTGTTGCTACCTGTTCCTTGTCAGAATTGCTGAAGCATTTGTTACAATGCCCGGCATGATAGAATAAGATGAAAGCACAAATTTCAGCCATCCTTCTTTCACTCCTAGCTGTCCCTGCATTTAGCCAATCGTCAGAAAGAGTCCTCATAGATAGCTATCATATAGACGGTCCTTTCTGGAGCAAATATATATCACTAACCCTTATTTTTCTTTTTGGAATAAACATTTTATCGGCCAGCCAGGGACTGATAATGAAACAAACGCATGAAAATGGTATTTATAAAAGTGGTCAAAAAGCACAGGTTACCCTGATGATACACGATAAGGATATCGATTCTGTTTTAATTACTATCGTCAAGGATTTCACTGTTCAGCACACCGGGAGGATGGTGAAATGCACTGATGACACCCTGGTAATATTTAATGAGACTTTATCCGGGCCAGCAACATTTATCTTTGAAGTCAGCACAAAAAAAGAATCCGCCAGCATTGGCCTGATCGTTGACCCTGAAAAGTATAAACCCGGAACAAGCCGTCCCCCGGATTTTGATGTCTACTGGAGGAGCGAGAAAAAAGAACTAAGGTCATTGCCTTTAAATGTAAAAGCTATTCCTGTCACTGAAGCAGGAGAAGAATATATGTGTTATGATGTGGAGTTGAATTGCCCCGGGTCATCACCGGCTCGCGGTTATTTTGCTAAACCGCTATCCTCCAAACCAAAAACGCTACCTATCGTAATTTACTTCCATGCTGCAGGAGTAAGTGGAGACTGGTGCCGGTCAGAACCAGGGATTGCATTGCGTTATGCGAAAATGGGAAGAGGAGCCCTTGCCTTTGATCTGAACGCTCATGGGATGCTTAATGGTCAACCGGATGAATACTATCTTCATCTTGAAAAGAATGATCTGAAGGACTATGCACAGGCAGGTCTTGAAAGCAGAAGCGATATCTATTTCAGGGGAATGTATCTGCGTTTGATAAGAACGCTTGATTACCTTACATCGCAGCCGGAATGGGACGGCAAGCGCATTCTGGTAATAGGGGAGAGTCAGGGTGGCGGGCAGGCGCTTGCAGCTGCCGGCCTGGATAAAAGAGTGACTGCGGTAATTGCCACCGTGCCGGCAATGTGCGACTGGGGAGGAAGCCTGGTGGGCCGCAAAGGCTGCTGGCCGTACCCGTTTGAAACTGAAAATAACAAAGAAAAAATGTTGTCAGTACTGCCTTATTTTGATATAGCTCATATTCTTAAGGGCTCAAGAGCAACAATCGTTGCTGAAATTGGATTAATTGACCAGACATGTCCCTCCTCCGCTGTTTTTGCTGCTCTTAACCAGGCTAAAGGCAAAAAAATCATTTTTACGGTTCCATATCGCGGACATCACATGACTTAACCTCCTTACCGGGAAATCTGGGAAACTGATGTCTTAAAACCTGTTGATGATTTCCTTCATAATTATCTCGATTAACCTGAGAATTGCTGGCAATATGAATATGGTTGCAAGGTCAGATGTAAAATGGCGTTCAGAAATATTCCAGTATATAACAGAAATCCATATTTTGAAGTACTTTTAGTTAGCAGGTATTAGTTTATAAATCATACCATGACATTTCAGCCAGACTACAGGAATATCCTTAAGGTTCTTTACAATGAAAGACCTGGGTGTCTTCCGTTGTATGAGCATCATATTGATCTGCCTTTCATTTCAAAATATCTGGGCGAGGAAATTGTTCTTCAGGGAGAAAGACCTGGAGACTACAGGGAATTCTACGGAAAGATCATAAGCTTCTGGAAGGCTATGACGTACGATGCCTTTGATTATGAGGCTGCTATCTGTGAAATATACCCTGAACACGGCGCAATAATCGGGGGCAGACCTGGTCCAATACAGACCAGAGATGACTTTAACAGGTATCCGTTTGATGAATTGCCTGATATCTTCTGGCAAACCTACAAACCCCACCTTGACGCGATAAGGGATGTGATGCCGAAGGGTATGAAAGCCTACGGTGGTTGCGGATATGGTATATTTGAATCCAGTCAGGACCTTGTTGGCTTTGAGCCACTTTGCACCATGCAGTTCCTTGACCCTGAACTTTTCAGTGACCTGTTTACAAGAATAGGTGATCTCTATGTTACACTCTGGTCCGAGATGATAAGAAATTACAGCGATATATTTGTCTTCTTCAGGATGGGTGATGACCTTGGATATAAGAATTCGACAATGCTCGATCCTGAAACGATCAGAACTTTCATACTGCCTCACTACAAGAGGATCATTGACCTTGTGCATCAATCCGGAAAGAAATTCCTGCTGCACAGCTGCGGCTGCATTTTCAGCGTTATGGAAGACATCATTAAACTCGGGATTGATGCCAAGCATTCAAATGAAGATCAGATAGCTCCATTTGAAAGATGGATAGAGCTGTATAATGACAGGATTGGTTTGTTCGGCGGTATTGACGTGAACACCCTCTGCCTTAATCCTTACGACGATGTATATAGGGAAGTACTTGAAAAGGGTACGGAGTTCAGACTTAAAACCAAAGGCTACGGCATAGGCTCGGGAAACTCCATTCCGGGATACATTCCTGTTGAAGGTTTCACGGCAATGATTGATGCTGTGAAAGAGATCAGAAGAAAAGAACAATAGAGATCAGAGTTAAATTTCTCCAGCTATCTTATATCTGCTTTCACACCTTGCCAGCTGTTCGTTCTGAATGGTGAAGCCGGAAGTCCTTCTTTATTGTCATAATACCAGTAAACATTTCCAACCTGCTTCCCATTGTTAAAGTAAAAGAGGCTGCCTTTTTGACAGCCTCTTTTTGCCTTGTGGGCGATGTAGGTTTCGAACCTACGACCCCCTGCTTGTAAGGCAGGTGCTCTGAACCAACTGAGCTAATCGCCCGAAAAGCGAGTGCAAATATAACCCACATTTTTAATTCTGCAAAAGTTAATATGAATTTATGGGACGCATCAAACTGGCCTGTTATTGACAATGACGCAACCATCTGACTGCCCACGGAGTCATGTTATTAACTCTGTTAATTATACGAAGAGGGGGAATGATACCAATAATCGAAATTTATATATATTAGCTTTCGGTACTTTTTGACTTTAAATGAGTTACGATTTGCCTGCAATTACTTTCAAATCGTTAGCTCAACTGTTTGATAAATAATATGATAAGTTTCCTGAAGCATGACCCTGACTGACATGAAACGAACCCGCCTGTTACCTCTGTTTCTTCTCCTTCACTTCTGTTGCTGCCCCTGCGCACTGACGCTCAGGTAGGCCCCGGAGGTGTAGGCAACATCACAAATACCCAGTTATGGCTCAGATCCGACAGCCTGATTGCCATACAGCCTTTGTATTTTGTCACCAGCTGGCAGGACCTCTCCGGTCACGCGCGCGATTTTGCCCCGGTCCTCACGGGACAGACCGTCCCTTCCCTTACACTGAATGTCATTAACGGCTACCCTGCAGTGACTTTCACTGACCAGGGGGGTGTTGGCGGCGATTTTCTCGGCTACAACGGTTCAATTGGTATCTCAGGCAGCGACGCTGCCACAGTGGTGATAGTTGCACGCAATACAACCGCCGCAGATGAGCAGAACGGAGGATTATACCTTGGCCAGAAAAATATAGGGGGAGCTAACGCTGTCAGGAGCTACGGGATTGAATATGCCGACGCAGTAAGATTTAACGGTCAAAGCCAGGTATTCAACGACGGACATACATCAGGCGACTGGAAGATAATTAATTATACCAATCCCGCAGGGGCTTCAGTATCAGGTTATCAGGCTTACCTGAATGCTACACTCCTGACGGGAAGTTCAGCATCTGCCACTGTACCCTCGCTGGTTTCCAATTTTGCACTTATCGGCGCCACCCAGTTCAACGGGATATACAATCCTGCCGGGTATTTCAACGGCGACATAACCGAGATAGCTGTGTTCTCCGGCCAGCTCAATGATGCCGAGCGTATCGTCCTTGACAACAACCTCGGGGCCAAGTATCTTATTCCCATTTCCGATGATCACTATTCGTGGGAATTGACGCATTCGCATGATGTCTCAGGCATAGCAGCGTACAACGGCACTGTCTTCACCAATGCATGGTCGACAGGACAACTGTCAATAAATAATCCGACAGACCTTTCAGATAACGAATATCTTTTTTTCGGACACAACAAGGCAAGTGCCAAAACATGGACAAACGTCGGGGTTCCGGCTCCGGGCACATTCAAGCTGATGAGGGAGTGGAGGATTGATGAGACCTCCGATGTTGGCACAGTTACCGTCAGCGTACCTGCTGCTTCACTGCCCGCATTCCCGGCAGGTTATTCGCTGGTAGGTATACTGACAGATGCTGACGGTGATTTCACCTCGGGTGCAACGATGCATCGGACCACCCTCACAGCCGGTGCTTATGATGTCAGCCTGAACCTCGCTGACGGACAGTACCTGGCAATAATAGTCTATCGTCCCGAGGTGAACTTCACAATTGCATCAGCCTCAGGACTGGAGAGCGTCACCAGCGTCACAGTACAGGCTTATCTCAATTACCCCCACTCGGCAGATGTTTCGTTTGACTTTGCCGTCACCGGAGGAACAGCCACCAGCGGCACCGATTACACTCTTGTGCCCGGTACTATCACATATCCCTTCAGGATCAGTTACAGGCACCTTCAATATTACAATCATCAATGACGCTCTTGTTGAACCAAGCGAGACAATCATTACGGGACTTTCCAATCCGTCAGCGGGCCTGTCCATTGGCGCTCAGAACAGCTATACTTATACCATTCTCAACGATGACAATATCTACGTCTCATTTTCTTCTGCAACTGCCTCGGGACCGGAGGGTAATGCCCCCGGAACTGTCTCTGCTCCTCAGATAGTCATTAGTGGCGGCATTACAAATGTTGCCGGAAGTCTTATCATGATGGTTACCAACGGAACGGCAACCTCCGGAGACTGGTCACAGACGTCCAACACAATCACGATACCAGCTGGCGATTACACGACACCTGTTTCAATTCCTCTCTCTGCTTCGAATCTTACAATCCTGGGTGATCTGCTTGTTGAGAATGACGAAACGATCAACCTGAGCATGAACACCTTCGTTAACGTTCTTGCCGGCCCGATCTTAAATTGTGTCTACACGATCATCAACGACGACAACTCCACTGTCAGTGTAACAACATCGACCGCTGTCATTACGGAAGGCGGTCCGGGTGCAGTGGGCACAGGAACTTTTACTTTTACCTTTTCAAACCCTGTGGCCACAGCGAGGACGGTCTCATATTCAGTCACCGGAACAGCCACATCCGGGACAGATTTCAATGCCCTGGCAGGATCTTTCGTCATGCCTGCGAATGCTGTGACATACAACCTTAATCTCACCTCAGTGGCTGATCTCATCGTCGAGGGTAATGAAACGGTGACAGTAACTATCACCGGCGTATCAGGGACCCCGGCACTGGCAATCAACGCCACACCTGCAACTATTACCATTGCCGACGATGATCTTCCATCAATCATGTATACTCCGGCATCGGTCACGATGGCTGAGGGAGCCACTGCCACGATAGAAGTGTGGCTCTCCAATGCACCTGCCGGATCTGTAACCCTGAACATCTCGACATTGCTTGCGGGTGTACTGAATATCAGTCCTGTAACTCTGACTTTCAATACTGCAAACTACGCAACGCACCAGATAATAACGATTCAGTCTGTTGAGAACAATGCAATGGGCAACCAGACGGACGCAGTCATCATCTCAGTAAATGATGCCCTGTCGGATAATCCTTTTGATCCGTTGCCTGACATAAATATCCCGGTTAACATCACCAACAATGATGTGGCTTCACTTGTCATCAATCCGGTTTCAGTTACAGTGGCCGAGAACGGCACAGCCACCTTTACCGTTTCGTTGTCAGCCAGACCCGCATCAGGTAATGTGGTTGTCGATCTTATCAGCAACAATACATCGGTTGCCACCATCAACATCCCTCAGCTGACATTCACCACCCTTAACTGGGGCGTTCCGCAGACAATCATCGTCACAGGAGTCAACAACAACACTGTTCCCAACACATCCACAACGATCAGCCTGACTGTAAACAATGCTCTTTCAGATGATACTTTCGACGGGATTACAGGTACGGTCAATGTCAATGTCACCAATGACGATCTTGCCGGGTTTATCGTTAATCCATTGGTTATAACTATAACAGAAGGAGGTCCGGCCGGTCAGTTTACCGTCGTGCTGACAGCACAGCCATTGACCGATGTCGTCTTCGATCTGGTCAATGCAGCCCCTGTTAACACTGTTCATCCAGCCCAGGTAACCTTCACCACGGCCAACTGGAATATACCTATCGTTGTAAATGTGACTGCCGTCGAGGATGCACTTGATGCTGACAGAACAGATATCATTGCTGTTACTGTCAACCAGGCACTGACCGATAATAATTTTGATGCTCTTGGGGCGCAGAATGTCACTGTCAATATCCGCGATAATGATCCGCCGGTGATCACCGGATGCCCGTCTAACATTGCCGTCGGCAACACTCCGGGAGCCTGTTCGGCTGTTGTCAGCTGGATACCGCCGGTCTCCACCGCACCAATGGTTTCAAGTCATCTCCCCGGTGCCACATTCCCTGTCGGGTTGACTACTGTCACCTATACATCAACCGATGCGGACGGCATGGTCTCCACCTGCTCATTCACCGTCACAGTTAATGACACAGAGTCTCCTGTTGTCTCATGCGTCAGCGCAACGGTGACCCTTGATGCATCAGGCAATGCCACCATCATTCCTGCCAGTGTTCTTTCCGGCGCACCCACCGACAACTGTTCGGTGGCCTCGGTGATTCTCAGCCGGTCAGCCTTCACCTGTGCTGACCTTGGTATTTCGACCGTTACTGTAACGGTCACGGACGCAAGTGGCAACAGTTCAAACTGCAATGCCACAATCACTGTAGTGGATCCCTTCCCGGCCGCAGTGAATGCGGGATCTGACGGTACGGTTTGCATCACCGCACCAACCTTACACCATCTCCGGTGCCACAGTCGTGAATACCTCCATTCTCTGGACCACTTCCGGCTCGGGCACGTTCAATAACCCTGCACTTCTGAACCCGGTTTATACACGTGGACCAACCGATCTTACAAATGTGACTTTAACGCTTTCAGGCACAAAAATCAGCGGCTGCCCGGTGACCGTTTCTGATGATATGGTTCTCACTTTTGCAGGAGTACCGATTGCTGACGCAGGCGCAGACAAAGACCTGTGTGAAGGCACTGCATCCGTCACGCTCAGCGACGCTTCAGCAGTCAACGGCACTGTTTCATGGACCACATCAGGTAATGGCACATTCAGTAATCCATCGCTGACGAATCCTGTTTATACTTTCGGTTCATCTGATACGGGTCCGGTGACGCTCACCATGACAGTCACCAGTCCTGCCTGCGGTGTTGTTACCGATAACGTGACGATTACCTTCACCAGTGCACCTGTCGCAGATGCCGGACCTGACGGTGCTCTCTGCCGTACAGAGGCTGGCTTCCAGGTCACAGGCGCCTCGCACGGTGGCGGAACAGTTCTCTGGACCTCCGGCGGCAACGGCACATTTGATAACGCCACCATTGACAACCCGTATTATACATTTGGAACAACAGACTACACTAACGGCACTGTGACACTGACCATGGAGGTCACCGGCGGAGGATCCTGCGGTACGGCTGTATCGTCAGCAGTAGTAACTATCCTTCCGCTGCCGGTTATACAGGTTACGCAGCAGAACAATATAACCTGTAACGGTCTGACAGATGGCGAGATCCATCTTGACGCCACCACAGGTCAGCCGCCATACACCTACAGTATCGACGGATCGCCTTTCCAGGCATCGGGTGACTTTACAGGACTGGCTGCCGGCTCATATGATTTTGAGGTGATGGATGCATACGGCTGTATGTCTGACATTACCCTTACCATTATTGAACCCCTGCCTTTCAATGTAACACTTGACAGCACGAGTGACATCTCCTGCTCCGGAGGCAATGACGGTGCAATTTATATTACACCCTCCGGAGGTACTGAGCCTTACAATATCAGCTGGACCGGCCCGTCAGGTTATACGGCCTCCACCGCTGACATTACGGGTCTCATAGCAGGTGCTTACAGCCTCACTATCACTGACGCCAATTCATGCGCAACCTTCAACTTTAATGAGACTCTTACTGAGCCCGCGGCTCTTGCGATCACCGGTGCAGTCCTGTCGGATTTCGGAGGTTACGGTACCTCATGTCCGACTTCTGCAGACGGTTCGATCACTGTAACTGCCGCAGGCGGCACTCCGCCTCTGGCATATCTCTGGAACGGGCCGGGAGGGTTTACATCGACCCAGGCTGGTCTGGCGTTGGTCCCGGCTGGCACTTACACGCTGACAATCACTGACAGTCAGGGTTGTGTTCTGACACAAGATTTCATACTGACAGCGCCTGAACCGATGGTGTTGACGGCCACAACTGAAAATGGTTCATGTCCTGATACCCCTGACGGCAGCATCGATCTGACTGTCGCCGGCGGTGCAGGCACACTTACCTACCAGTGGGATGACGGCGCAACGACACCTGACCGTACTGACATACTTCCCGGCGATCGTACTGTAACAGTGACTGACGGCAACGGATGTACGGAGGAGCTGACTGTAACAGTCGGTGTCATAGGCCAGGACTGCCTGAGGGTTTATGAGATCATAACCCCTAATGCTGACGGTCGGAATGACACATGGAGAATTGGTAATGCAGAGCTCTATCCCGATGCTGAAGTCTTTGTTTATAACCGATGGGGCAGGCTGGTGTTCCATACGCGTAATGCCACCGATGAGTGGGATGGAAGATCTGACGGCAAGCTGTTGCCAAATGACTCGTATCACTATGTCATCCACCTTAACGACGGTTCTGAACCGCGCACAGGAGTGATCTCAATCATTAGCAAATAACCTGATTACTGAAAAGAGATATGAAACGTCTGAGAATAATAACAGTGATCGGCCTTCTGGCAATTATGCCTTCTGTAACAGGTCAGCAGTTTCCGATGTACAGCCAGTATATAATGAACGGGTTCCTGCTAAACCCGTCATATGCCGGCAGTGACTTCTATACAACCTTCGGGCTTACTGTACGCGAGCAGTGGCTTGGTATTCCACAAGCTCCGAGCACCTACGCTGCATCCTTCCAGACCAGGATACTGAATGACAGTTACATCACCAAGTCCACCACGGTCAGGAAAAAGATAGACAGGCCCACCAAGGGTGGACGGGTAGGATTGGGAGGATATGTCTTTTCTGATCATAACGGTATCATGCACCGGACAGGATTTCAGTTTGCCTATGCCTATCACCTGCCCATTGAAGAAGAGAAGCAGCTCTCTTTCGGACTTTCACTGAGCGCTTACCAGTATTTTGTAGATATAAGCGGTGCCGTTATCGAAGACCAGAATGATGAGTTACTGGCAAACTATGATCAGGTGGTTTTCATCCCTGATGCCAACTTCGGTGTCAGCTATACGACAAGAAGGTTTTTTGCCGGTTTTGCAATGACAAATCTCTTCAGGGGATCGCTGATGATCGGCAACGGGGGAGAGAACGGTAACTCGCAGCTCGGTCATTATTTCCTTACGGGAGGAGTCAAATTCTATCCCGGCAGCACCGACTGGATAATAGAGCCCTCGATGATGCTGAAGTCATCTGATATGCTCTCAAAGTCGATACAGCTCGATCTCACCGCAAGAGTTTACTATAAGGATGATTATTGGCTGGGCGTATCATACAGAACGAATGATGCTGTCGTACTCCTGGGAGGGGTCATGGTTGACAGGTTTTATCTCGGTTATGCCTTTGACTTTACCTTGTCCGACATCCGGAGCTATACCTACGGGACACACGAACTGACAGTGCTTGCACGCTTCGGTGACAATCCGAGAAGGTACAGATGGATCAATAAATACTAATGAGGCAACTCATATTAATTTTATTAATTGCCGCAGTTTTTCTGGGTTGTGATCCTCTTGCCAATCCTGTATCAGGACCTGTTTCCTTTTCATCTGACACTGTTTCTTTTGACACGGTTTTTTCAACCGTCGGATCAGTTACAATGGAGTTCAGGGCACTTAACAAGGGCAATGACCCGCTGCTGATTGACAGGATATACCTGGGTGGCGGAAACGGCTCGCCTTTCAGACTGAATATCGACGGGGTTCCCTCAGTGAGCAGCGGAGAGATCATCCTGGCACAGGGTGACAGCCTGTTTGTTTTCGTGGATGTGACGATTGATCCTCTCAACGAAGCTAACCCTGTTGCTGTCCTTGATTTAGTGGTTTTTGAATCAGGAAGTTACACCGGCAGGGTCATCCTCGAGGCGTGGGGACAGGATATCTGGCTGCTGGAGGATGAAGTAACCGGCACGGCGACATGGACTGAGGGGAAGCCATATGTTGTAAAAGGCTCACTCCTTGTCGATACGTCCGCTACCCTTGTAATGATGCTGGGGACCAGGGTTTTCTTTCATCACAATGCAAGCATGACGGTGGCAGGAACCCTGATTACCATGGGTGATGTGGAAAAGCCGGTTGTATTTGCCTCTGAGCGGCTTGAACAGGCATACAAGGATGTACCGGGATATTGGAAGGGTATTACCTTCCTCGATTGCAGCAGAAACAATGTTCTTGAGTCCACTGATATAAGAAATGCAGAGATTTCTGTCCGATTGGAAGGCAGTGAAACAAAAAAGCCTGATATCCTTTTAGTCAACGTCAGCCTGATGCATAATTCTGTGGCATCACTCGTTGCAAACCAGGCGCAGGTACTGGCTGTCAACAGCCTCTTTGCCCATTCCGGTTTTAGCACCGTGTCACTGACTGAAGGAGGCATTTATGACTTCATTCACTGTACCATGGCAAACAGGTGGGAGTACAGTTTCCGGTCGGAACCGGTGATGTTCATTGGCAAGGGCGGAGGTGTTTTGCCGGAGGTTACGGTTGTCAACACGGTAATTTCCGGCACTTTGAATAATGAACTGGTTATAGATGCAGTTCCCTCAGATCTGGCAGGAATGTTTTTTGCCGACAGCTCCCTTATTAAAGTCGACACGACTGGCAGTAGCTGGTATGTCAGGGGATTGTTTAAAGATGTACAGACTACACCACTTCCCCGTTATATTGACGAGATCGCTTATGATTACAGGCCTGATACCCTCTCACCCTTGCTGGATATTGCCGGTCGCAGTGAAGCCGTCTCATGGTCGCGGGATATCAGGAATATGCCAAGACCAACAGGTGCAGGACCGGATATAGGGGCGTATGAGAGGCAACCGGGGGAGAAAAAACAGACAACAGGCAATAGGCAGTAGGCAGTAGGCATTAGCGAGACTTTTAACGTTAATACGTTGGACTTTAGACATTTAGACCTTAAGACTTGAGACCATTTTTTGTCATATTGCTAATGCTGACTGTAGCTGCCCAACGAGTGCAAGGGCAGGAGTTCGGTGTGATGTTCTATAACGTTGAGAACCTGTTTGACACGGTTGATGATACCACAAAGGAAGATGATGAGTTCCTGCCTGAAGGAAGCCGGCGCTGGACGGAAAAGAGATACTGGCAGAAGATCAACGCACTGTCGCGTGTGATTGTGGCGGCAGGAGAGTGGGAAATGCCGGCTCTCGTAGGACTGTGTGAGGTGGAAAATGAAAAGGTGGTCAGCGATCTTGCATACAGGTCAATTCTTGAAGGAGCAGGGTATAAAGTGATCCACAGGGAATCTCCTGACCCCCGGGGCATTGATCTTGCGCTTTTATACAGACAGGATCTCGTACGGATTGTTGACAGCAGATCATGGATACCGGAAGAGCAGGAGGGAGGAATTTATAATTCACGGAACCTGCTTTATGCAAAGACCGTCATAGGCAACGACACGGTGCACTTAATACTCTGTCACTGGCCTTCAAGACGGGGCGGCGCACTGGCAGCAGCAGATCTGCGTGAGAGAATTGCCAGGCTGGTAAGAGCTAAAACAGATTCATTGCAGGCTTTCTCAGGCGATACGGCTTCGATAATCGTAATGGGCGATTTCAATGCAGCTCCCGATGATCCTGTTATAAAAATTATAGCTGATGATACTTCACTGGTCAATTATGCCGAAGACCCTGCAGAAAAAGGCACAGGATCATACCGTTACCAGGGCAGGTGGGAGCTGATTGATCAGATATTCGTATCACGTTCAATGACAGATCCGACGGGAAAGATATACGCCGATCCTCTCTCATTCAGGGTCTTTGATGCACCGTTCCTGCTTGCAGATGATCCCGATTATCCGGGCAAAAAGCCTTTTCCGACATACGGTGGTTTCAGGTGGTCAGGAGGCTATTCCGATCACCTTCCTGTTCTGATCACTGTAACGCACCGGTAATTACTTTACGGGTGTGAGCCCCATTTCCGTACCCTTCCTCAGCATATACTCCCAGGCCGCTTCGCGTTCATTGGGTATAATGCCATCGAGGATGGCATCTTTGATCGCAGCTTTTATTAACCCCACTGCCGGTCCGGGGGGGATGCCGAAAGCTTCGATGATTTCATCGCCGTGCACCGGCGGCTGAAAAATTCTTACAGCATCCTTCTCCTCGATTTCACGGAGCTTAGTTCGCACAAGGGTGAAGTTCTCACGATGCTTCTGCACTTTCATCCTGTTGCCGGAGGTGATGTCTGCCTCGCAGAGAAGCATCAGGTCGTCAATGTCATCTCCTGCCTCAAAGAGAAGCCTTCGGACAGCCGAATCTGTCACCTCATCCTGAACGAGGGATATGGGTCTCAGGTGCAGGCCGACGAGCTTCTTTACGTACTTCATCCTGTCGTTGAGAGGAAGCTTCAGGCGGGCGAATATCTCGGGAACCATTTTGGCGCCGATGAACTCATGACCGTGAAAGGTCCAGCCAGTGCCAGGCACAAATTTTTTCGTCACCGGTTTGGCGATATCATGAAGCAGGGCAGTCCAACGCAGCCACAGGTCATCACTCTTCGCTGCAACGTTATCAAGCACTTTCAGGGTATGGTGGAAATTATCCTTGTGTCCTTTCCCTTCCTTGTCCTCAACACCCCTGAGACGGTCGAGCTCGGGCAGGATAAGGCCGAGAAGGCCTGTCTTCTCAAGTAACAGGAATCCTGCTGAGGGAGTTTCAGTGGCAATTATCTTATTCAGTTCGACGGTTATCCTCTCGGCAGAGACAATTTTGATCCGTTCAGCATTGCGGGATATGGATGCCAGGGTTTCGTCCGAAATCGTAAAATCAAGCTGTGTCGCGAACCTGACGGCCCTCATCATCCGGAGGGGATCATCAGTAAAGGTCATGTCAGGGTCAAGCGGGGTTCGCAGTATTTTATTTCTGATATCGTCCATCCCGCTAAAGGGATCAAGAACCTCCCCGAAGCTACCCTTGTTGAGACTTATTGCCAGGGCATTGATTGTAAAGTCGCGCCTGTTCTGGTCATCAGTGAGGGTGCCTGGAACAACAGCCGGCTTACGTGAACCCGTGGTGTATGATTCTTTCCTCGCGCCTACAAACTCAATATCGTAGTTTTTATAACGGAACATCGCGGTCCCGAATGTTTTGAACACAGTAACATTTATATCAGTGCTTATCTCAGCTGCAACGGCTTTAGCCATCGCTACACCGTCACCAAGGATCACAATGTCAATATCCTTGTCGGGGTTATCCCTTCCCATAATATGATCACGGACATACCCGCCAATGGCATACGCCTCAACATGCTCCCTCTCAGCCACCCTGGCGACTATCTCAAAAATTTTTTCCTCGGGAAATATCTTCATAAATTCACATGACAATTTAACCGTGACCGTGACAAAATTACAATTAATAGCCTAAATTGAAGAAAAAATGCAGTTCAGCTCTTACAGGCATGACAATTGCATAAGAGTGAACAATAGAATAACATAGTTGTTTAACGATAAATAAACAATATACAGTAATGGCAGAACATCTTACAAAAGAGAGCTTCATTGAAAAGGTTTTCAATTATGAGCAGAACAAGGAATGGAAATATTCGGGGGACAAGCCCTGCATCATAGATTTTTACGCAGACTGGTGCGGACCGTGCAAGATGGTGGCGCCTGTTCTTGAGGAGTTGTCAAAGGAATATGATGGCAAGCTGTACGTTTACAAGATTGATACTGAGGCAGAACAGGAACTGGCGTCAGTCTTCGGCATACGGAGTATACCGTCACTGTTGTTTGTACCGATGGAGGGACAGCCTCAGATGGCTATGGGTGCTTTACCCAAGGATGCCTTCGAAAAGGCTTTTAAAGATATTTTCGGGATAGAAAAAAACTGAAAAACCAAAAAGAAAAAATATTTTATCAAAAAAGTGATTTTTTTTGGTTTTTTTCAAAACAATTGTTTAACTTTTACGTTTGATATTAAGAAGGTAGTTTTCTTACAGAAGAGTTAGTTTTCTGGAATTTAGGTTAGGGTTTCGAGTTGAAGGCTGTTTCGAAGGAAGCAGCCTTCCTTGATTCATGACTTCAGATCATTCATTATGCCGTCGATCTTTTCCCCGGTCTCCCTGAGTCTCTTCCGGCATATCTTTATCAGCTCTGCTGCTTTCTTTACATCCTCAGAGAGCCTGTCTATATCCGGCTCTCCCTCTTCGATGTTCTTCAGGATCTCTTCTATGCCTTTCACTGCTTCGTTGAATCCGATCTCTTTCTTTGCCATCTTTTATGCTTTTTTGCTGGTTTCTTTTACGGTGCTGGCTGCGCGACCCTGTTCAAAGTGGGTGACTATGGTATCACCTGGTGCAAGGCTGGCCGGTGAATGTAATATTTTTCCGTTTTTTGTCGTCAGGGTAAAGCCCCGCTGCATGACACCCGCCGGGTCGAGGTGACGAAGGGCACTCTCTATCCGGTCAATTTTCTCTTTTGCCGTACGCAGAAGATTATTCTTCGAGCGTAGAAGTGTTTCAGCATGGTAGCCCAGCTGCTCATCTTTCACCCTGACAATCAGTCTGGCAGTGGCGACAGTACGGTTCTGAAGTGAAGAAAGCTGTTCTTCCGCAGAGGAGATCAAGCCGGAGGCTTCAGTATACAGTGATGAAGCCATGTCAATGATCCTGTTTTCGCAATCAAGTGTCTGTTCAACAAGGAAATCAGCCACAGCGGTGGGGGTCTTGAATGACCTCCATGCCACCATGTCAGTGACTGTCAGGTCCTTCTCATGGCCGATGCCAGTTAAAACCGGCAGGGGGAACTGAGTGACATAGAAAGCGATATCATAGCTGTCAAACCAGCTCAGGTCTGTTGTCGATCCTCCTCCGCGGATGATTACTGCTGCATCATAACCCGCTGCTTCTGCTGAGATACTGTCGAGTGCTTCGATCACCGATCTTTCAGTCGTCTCACCCTGCATGGCAGCTTCGAAAAGTTCAGGTTCAAAGACGTATCCGTAAGGGTTGTTTGTGAGGTGGTTGATGAAATCCTGGTAGCCGGCAGCTTTGGAGGAAGAGATGACGGCAATATATCTCGGGTACGGTGTGAGAGGCAGTTCACGGTTCATCGTCATCACACCGTCGGTTGTGAGCCTTCTGATGATACCCTCACGTCTCAGAGCCATATCGCCGGCAGTGTATGATGGATCGATGTCAGAGATGTTCAGGCTAAGGCCGTAGAGTTCATGATATTCGACGGTAGCTTTGAACAGGATCGTTATTCCGGCGCGGAGGGGTATTCCTGCGGAAGCATTGAAAAAAGTATTCAGCGACCGGTATTTTGCTGCCCAGATGGTTGCCCTGACCCTTGCAGTGACCCTGCCGCCGGGAGTTTCATTATCAGTAAGCTCAAGGTAACAGTGTCCTGCGCTGTTGACTTTTATTTCGGCTATCTCAGCGATGACCCAGAAAAAACCCGGCAAAGTCTCATACAGCTTGTCACGGATCAGTCCCTGAAGTTCTGTGAGGGTTATCTTTTCACCGGCACTCATCTTCTTAACCGGATCATTTTAAAAACTTCCTCGCCAGAGTCTGTAATGACCTTCAGATAATATACTCCCTGCGCCATGCTGCCAAGCCCGTCGAGGGTGAATGAACGTGAAGCATAGAAGGGAAAATCTTTCCTCATTAAAAGTCTTCCACTGAAATCCATCATACTGACCGACAAATAGCCGGGGCCTTCGCGAAACCACAGGCTGATCTCGTCAAAGAACGGGTTGGGTCCTGCTGTAATCTTTACCTCAGGTTTGAACGTAAACTGATCCTCCAGTTTTTTAAGGGCAGAAACGAAATCGGGCAACCCGTAACCATAAAGAGAATCAGGATTATTGAACCTGTCGCTGCTCTCGCGGACCGAATTGATGATATCGGCGGCGGTGGCACCTGTAACTGCCTGCATCAGCGAGGCACAGAGGCCGCTTATGACAGGGCATGAGAACGATGTGCCGCTTCCGTTGTGTAACTGGCCCGGGACAAACTGGATCGTCAGGCCCACACCGGGTGCAACAACATCAGGTTTTACGCGGCCATCGGATGAGTATCCTGCTGATGAAAAGCCGGCGATCGTCAAGTCCTGGTTTATTGCTCCGATGCACATGACACTGTCGCCGTCGGACGGAGAGATTATGCGTACCCACTCTTTATTGCGCTCATTGCCGGCACTGGCAACGACAAGGATGCCCTTTGATGCTGCTGCATCGGCTGCTCGCGTGACAAAGGTTGTGTTACCGTCGAGCTCAGAGAACGAATAGTCCATTGCCGGGTCATCGAACGTGGAATAGCCCAATGAGGAAGTTATTATATCAGCTCCGGCGCTGTCGGCATATTCAGCTGCTGCAGCCCAGTAGTCCTCCTCCACAGGATACTCAGACGCATCATCCTCAGTGCGCAGGAGCAGGTAGTCTGCGCCGGGTGCGGTGCCTGACATGACCCCTGGTATAGAACCGGCCAGGATAGATAGCACTGACGTACCGTGGTTATGATAGTCATATACGTAATCCGATCCGTTGACGAAATCACGGGTAGCTACGATACCTCCGCGCAACTGAAGCGGCTCGAGCGACTCGATGAGGTCAGCGTTGATGAAACCGGCATCAAGCACGGCAATTGTTATGTTTTGACCCGTGAAGCCTGACTGATGAAGTGGGACACCGTTCACGGGGACCTTAGGATCATAGATATCAAATGTTTTGCCTGGTAATGTAATACCGAACTTTTCGGTGTTGCCTTTAACAGGATCAGAGGGGTTCTTTACCAATAGCACCTCCTTAACGAACGGCAGGTCAGTCAGTGCGTCTGCTTCGATTTCAGATGCAGAAGTAAACAGGGCGCTGTTCATCCATTTTGAAGCGCATTTGAATGCCAGCCCTCTTTGTGTGACCGCCAAAATATAATCCTGATTGACCGGGAGATCGCTTGCAGTAAGCGGGGCCACCCCGCATTTTTCCCTTCGTGCAATGGCAGCAGGAGAAAGCAGGTCTTCGGGGGCAAAATCACCTGCACTGGTATTGCCTTTGTCAGTGAATGTGACACGGTAGTAGTATAAGGATGATGCATCAGCGCCGGGTTCGGTTGTTGCGCACAGACCGGCAAAGTTCAGAAAAAGAGAGAGTGCCGTCAGGATGAATGACCTAATTATCATTTGATAATATTACCGTTGATGTCAGGTATTTCAATTTTCCCTTTGTTATTCTCAAGGTCATTGAGGAGTTTTGTTTCTTTATCTGCGAGTTTCGGATCGGCCAGCTTGCCGTTTTTATATACCAGGACCTGTTGCAGGGTTCCGTCCTCGTTAAGGATCATCCAGTCGCCAGTGCGGACATCGGCTTTGTACCTGCCCTCATATTGCCGTTTACCGCTGGGATAATAATATGAGAACGGGCCTTCAAGCTTACCGTCGAAATACTCAGCTCTCAGACACACTTTCCCGTCGGGGTAATATTGCAGCCATTCGCCTGTCTTCTTACCGAAGTCCCATGTGACAATTTCAGCCAGGGTGCTGTCGGGGTAAAATTTGCGGGCAAGTCCGTGCCTGGTATCTTCATAATAGTTCTCCTCGCCGATGAGGTAGGCCGGTTGCGTCACTGAATAGAATTTCCACAGACCTTCCTTTTTCTTTGCCACGTACATCCCTTCAGCGGCTTTATGTCCGTCAGGATGGAAGAATACTGCCTGTGCTTCGTCCTTTTTATCCGAAAATGTCAGTTCTGACTGGAGGATACCCTTTTCATTGTATCTCTTAAACAGACCGACGGGCTTGTCATCCTTGAAAGTTCCCTCGTACATGATCTTGCCGTCCGGGTACTTTTTAACCCAGGGGCCCTGTTTTTTGCCTGCCGAATCGGTCATGTTCTGAGCGGAGGTGATTACAGGCGTAAGGATCAACAATGCAATAAGGAGATATTTTGTGATCATATTTTGCAGTTTGATGTAAAGATACTAAAAAGGTACAAGATGCAAGGGCAAGCAGCTCCATGCCCCATTCTCCCTGCTCCCTGCCTCATGTTCCCTTCTCCATGTACCAAAAAAAAGTCCCGGAAATCTCCGGAACTTTATTCTTATTTCACCTCTTCGAAGTCCACGTCAGTGACCTGCTGGTCGTCGCCCGGTTTCTTGCCGCCGGTCCTGCGTCTCGTCACCTCCCATAGGGCCTGACTGCGGACCTGACTGCGGGCCAGCCTGCTGACCCTGGCCCTGTGCCTGCTTGTACATATCCTCGGAGGCTGCCTGCCATGCAGTGTTGATCTCGGCAAGAGCACGGTCAATGGCTGTCACATCCTGGCTCTTCTGAGCCTCGCGCAACTGGCCAAGGGCGTTCTCTATGCGACCCTTCTTGTCGACAGGTATCTTATCACCGAACTCCTTCAGCTGTTTCTCGGTCTGGAAGATCATGCTGTCAGCAGCATTGACCTTGTCAGCCTTCTCCCTGGCAACCTTATCGGCGCTCTCGTTTGCCTTGGCTTCTTCGCGCATACGGCGTATCTCGTCATCACTTAATCCTGATGAGGCCTCAATACGTATCTTCTGTTCCCTGCCTGTTCCCTTGTCCTTTGCAGACACATTAAGTATACCGTTGGCATCTATATCGAAAGTGACCTCGACCTGCGGTATACCCCTCGGGGCCGGCGGAATTCCGTCCAGATGGAACCGTCCGATTGTTTTATTTCCTAAAGCCATAGGTCTTTCGCCCTGCAGCACGTGTATCTCCACTGACGGCTGGCTGTCGCTTGCCGTTGTGAAGGTCTCGGTCTTGCGGGTAGGAATGGTTGTGTTCGACTCGATCAGTCTTGTCATTACACCGCCCATGGTCTCTATACCAAGAGAAAGAGGTGTCACGTCAAGCAGAAGTACATCTTTTACTTCGCCGGTGAGAACACCGCCCTGGATGGCTGCGCCTACGGCAACGACCTCATCAGGGTTTACACCCTTTGACGGCACCTTTCCGAAGAACTTCTCAACGATCTGCTGTACGGCGGGGATACGCGTTGAACCGCCCACGAGCAGCACCTCGTCAATATCTGTAGCCTTCATTCCTGCATCCTCAAGCGCTTTGCGGCAAGGCTCTATGGTAGAGCTGATAAGCTTGTCAACCAGTTTCTCAAACTGAGCCCTGGTAAGAGTCTTCACAAGGTGCTTGGGAATGCCATTGACCGGCATTATATAAGGAAGATTGATCTCTGTGGATGTAGCGCTTGAAAGCTCAATCTTTGCTTTCTCGGCTGCTTCCTTAAGTCTCTGCAGTGCCATCATATCTTTTCGAAGGTCTACGCCTTCCTCTCTCTGAAAGTCATCTGCAAGCCAGTCTATGACTATGTTGTCAAAGTCGTCACCCCCAAGGTGAGTGTCACCGTTGGTTGATTTGACCTCAAAAACACCGTCGCCAAGCTCAAGTATGGATATATCAAATGTACCACCGCCAAGGTCGAAGACAGCGATTTTCAGATCCTGTGATTTTTTGTCAAGGCCGTATGCAAGTGATGCTGCCGTAGGCTCATTGATGATCCTCTTTACTTTCAGTCCTGCTATCTCTCCGGCCTCTTTCGTTGCCTGGCGCTGTGAGTCATTGAAATATGCCGGCACGGTAATGACAGCCTCAGTGACCTCCTGCCCAAGGTAATCCTCAGCGGTCTTCTTCATCTTCTGAAGCACGATGGCTGAGATCTCCTGGGGAGAGTAGTTGCGGTCGTCAATCTTCACCCTGGGGGTGTTGTTGTCGCCGCGGATGATCTGATAGGTCAGCTTCTTCATCTCGTTGGTCACCTCGTCGAAGCTCCTGCCCATAAAACGCTTTATTGAAGATACCGTCTTGCGGGGATTGGTGATAGCCTGCCTTTTTGCAGGGTCACCTACTTTGCGTTCGCCGTTCTCAAGAAACGCCACCACTGACGGGGTGGTTCTTTTGCCTTCACTGTTGGGTATTACCACAGGCTCATTGCCTTCCATTACTGAAACGCATGAATTGGTGGTTCCCAGGTCAATACCGATAATTTTTCCCATTGTTATTCTGTTTTATACTTTAATTTCTTTAGCAATATCCCAGTTATGACAATGTTTATGCCACGGGCTTAATTGCCGCCCTATTATGAAATTATGTCATGATTAATCAAAAATGGAATTTTCCTTCCTATGACAAAACGGCAGAATAAGGTCAAAAAGCACCTGTAATGGTTATTCATTGTCTTATTTTGTAGCTTTGCAGATGACAATAACAAGCAGAATCATGCCGGAACAAAAAGTTGTAAAACTGGTAACCACGCACGTGCTTTATGAAATGAAGCACAAGGGTGAGAAAATAGCCATGCTCACCGCATACGACTATTCCATGGCGAAGATCCTTGATGAAGCGGGTATAGATATAATTCTGGTGGGAGACTCAGCCTCTAACGTGATGGCTGGTTTCGATACAACCTTGCCTATCACACTGGACAACATGATTTACCACGCTGCCTCGGTGGTGAGAGGGGTAAAGAGGGCGCTTGTTGTTGTTGATCTTCCTTTCGGCACCTACCAGGGCAACTCGCGTGAAGCCCTTGCCTCGTCAATCAGGATCATGAAAGAGACCGGCGCCAGCGCTGTCAAGATGGAAGGCGGGCGCGAGATCACCGAATCCATTGAACGTATTCTTTCTGCCGGCATACCTGTAATGGGTCACCTGGGGCTGACCCCGCAGTCCATTCATAAGTTCGGAACCTATGTCGTTCGTGCCCGTGAAGAAGAGGAAGCAAGGAAGCTCAAGGAAGATGCCAAGATCATTGAGCAGTCAGGATGTTTTGCCATCGTTCTGGAGAAGATCCCGGCTTCGCTGGCAGGGGAAGTGGCTGAGACAGTAAAAGTGCCTGTGATAGGCATAGGCGCCGGACCGCTGGTTGACGGACAGGTGCTCGTGCTGCATGACATGCTGGGCATCAACATCGAGTTCTCCCCCCGCTTCCTGAGAAGATATCACAACCTGCATGACGAGATCAAGGGTGCAGTAATTAACTACATTGCCGACGTCAGATCACGCGACTTCCCTAATGATAAGGAGCAGTACTAGGTAAAGGATGAAGGATAAAGGTTAAAGGATAAAGGATAAAGGATAAAGTTGTTTGGCATAAAAGGTATCTGGAAAAAAATGGCCGCAGGCCATATAGTATTGTAGAATGATGAGAAAAGAACCACTGGCCGTACTCTACGAAGACAATCATATAATCATAATAAATAAACGCTCTTCTGACCTTGTACAGGGTGACGGCAGCGGCGATGAGCCGCTTGACGATGTTGTCAGGGCATATATTAAGGAAAAGTACAAGAAGCCCGGAGATGTCTTCCTGGGAGTGGTACACAGGCTTGACAGACCTGTGAGCGGTTGTGTCGTCTATGCCCGTACCTCCAAGGCACTGTCAAGACTGAGTGAGCTCTTCAGGACCAGGGATGTCAGGAAGTGCTACTGGGCTCTCGTCTCTGACCGTCCGCCTGCTGAAGAGGGTACACTTCGTAACTACCTCAAGAAGAATGAGAAGCAGAATAAGTCATATGTATATGATAGTGAGGTAAAAGGATCAAAGGAGGCTGAACTGTCATACCGTGTCCTTGGCCGTTCTGAGAAATATTACCTGATCGAGGTAGATCTTCATACCGGGAGGCACCACCAGATAAGAGCTCAGCTGGCTGCAGCAGGATGTCCGATTAAAGGTGACCTTAAGTATGGATCAAAAAGGTCAAACGAGGGAGGTGGTATTTCGCTGCATGCAAGAAGTATTTCTTTCATTCATCCCGTAAAAAACGAAGAGGTAAAGGTTGTGGCTCCTCTTCCCGACGAAAAGATCTGGCAGTTCTTCGCAAACTTTTGACAGACCCCCGCAAAAAAAAGAAGAGACGCCTCTGCCGCATCTCTTCTCAACCTAACCCAAAACTAACCTAAATCAACCAACCTATGAATGCTGCACCCTGGTTGAGGGTCTGCGCAGCCAGAAAACCTATTTCTTCAGTAAGATCTTTTTTACCTCTGGTTTCGTATGATTAACAATACAAAAATAAGCCTAATTAGCGTGGTGGTGGTTAAAGTGAGGTTAAAACTGGTTAACAAAAAGTTAAAACCACTTTCAGGCTTATTAATATATCTAATTTTGTGTCATGAATAAACGGAGGTTTTTCGGCCTGATAGCGTTAATGGTTTTGTCGGTCATTGCGATCATCTGGGTTCAGGTGACCTGGATCGGCAATTCAATCAAGGTACAGAATGAGCAGTTCGACTTTTTTGTAATAAACAGTCTCCGCAGCACTGTCCAGTCTATGGAAACATCGCGTCGCCTGAGCTTCCTTAATGAGATGTTCCTGAGGGGGTATTCACAGGCGCCACGTCTGCAGACTCACACTCCGGAGCAGACTTCATATTCAAGCAGTTTGAGGATCGAAAGTTCATCAGCCTCTGGTAATGATTCGGTTGAGATAGTTATAGCAACAAATAATGACCCTCCCGTAAAGATGAAGGTGCCCCGTGATGCAGCCGGGACAGCAATTGAGCAGAGCGTGGTTGTGGGATCAGATGAATATGCACGGTGGGTGCAGCGGCGTGCCGGAGAGTTCCAGTCGATGAGCGGGCAGCTGGTCAGCGAGATGTTCGACTGGGAACAAAGTCTCCAGATAAACAAGGAAGAGTTGTTGCATACCCTCCAGGGCGAGCTGAAGGCATCAGGCATAGAAACACCTTTCGAGTTTGCCATTCTCAGGGCTGATACCATAGCAGACGGGATTTACTCGAAGGTCAGGGTTAAAGAGTTTATCGAAAGCCCTTATAAAATCAATATCTTTTCTGACGGTCTCCTGAGAAAAGGCGAGACGGTGTCTGTAGTTTTTCCGCGCAAGACGAACTATGTTCTTGGTTCGATGGGCCTCATGCTGGGGGGATCAGGGCTTTTTCTCATTATCATTATATCGACCTTTGCACTCAGCCTTTATTTTATCCTCAGGCAGAAAAAAACCTCCGAGATGCAGGCTGACTTCATCAACAACATGACTCATGAGTTCAAGACCCCGATAGCAACCATTTCTCTTGCTGCCGATACTATCGCAAACGGCAAGGTGATCACTGATGAGGAAAAGGTCAGACATTTCATCGGGATGATTAAAAAGGAAAACTCCCGTATGAACAGGCAGGTGGAGACCATCCTGCAGATAGCTACCCTTGACAAGCATGAGACTGATTTTAACTTCACAGCTACGGACCTTCATGAAGTGATCAATCAGGCTGTTGAGACCATTGAGATACAGGTCGCTGACAGGGGCGGGGTGATAACCCGGCACCTGGATGCCGGAAGGAGTATTATCACAGGAGACAGCGAGCATCTACGCAACCTTGTGCATAACCTTCTTGACAATGCAAACAAATATTCCGAAAAGGAACCGGAGATAACCATGAGGACAAGGGATAATGAAAGCGGAATTTTCCTCATTGTTGAAGATAAAGGCATCGGCATGAGCAAGGCAGTGCAACACCGTGTTTTTGAAAGGTTCTACAGGGAGACGACGGGAAACATACACAATGTCAAGGGATTCGGGCTTGGGCTGAACTATGCGAAGGCGATTACCGATGCACACGGGGGTACGATTTCTGTCGAGAGCGAGGAGGGGCACGGAAGCATTTTCACTGTATTCTTACCATTTAAAGGCGAATCACGGGCATGAACAAAAAAAATCCCAGGATCTTTCTGGTCGAAGATGACCTGAGCTTCGGGTCAGTTCTGAAATCTTATCTCGAGATCAACGATTACAGTGTTGATCTTGTCGACGACGGCAAGGTCGCTGTAGATACTTTCCGCAGGGGCGTCTACGATCTTTGCATTCTTGACGTGATGCTTCCGCATGTCGACGGCTTTACAATTGCCTCAGAGATAAGGAGCATGAACGCGGTTATACCAATTGTCTTCCTTACGGCAAAGAAACTGAAGGAGGATCTGTTGCGAGGCTATGGCGTCGGCGCCGATGATTACATAACCAAGCCTTTTGATACTGATATTTTGCTCCTTAAGATCAAGGCTATCATTTCGCGCAGGGACATCCATGACGGGACGAAAGATGTATACCAGATCGGAAAGTTTATATTCAATGCCAGGCTGCGGACACTCACCATTGGCGATCAGGAGAGGAAGCTTTCCCCCAAGGAGGGAGAGTTACTTGAAATGCTTGCATTGGCGCCCAACTCGCTCGTAAGCCGTGAGGCAGCCCTGAAAAAAATATGGGGTACGGATGATTATTTTACCGCGCGAAGCATGGATGTCTATGTGACTAAACTGAGAAAATACCTGGGTGAAGATCCTCAGATCACTCTGAAGAACATACACGGGAGCGGGTTCCAATTAGTCGTTGGAGAGATAAGGTTGAAGGTTACAGGCTACAGTACTCAGTCCTGCAAAGCGGGTGAGCACCGAGCAAGGTGTATGGAAATTGCATAACTCGCAAATCGTAACTGCGCCTATCGCAAATCACCCAAGGTTTGATTTTGTGAAGCGCAGCGGCATGAGTGCTTCAGCGCTGTCTATCACAAAGATCTTCTCACTGCCAGCTAGGATCATTTTAATCGGTTTCCCGTGTCTCTGCTCTTCCTCAACGAGCATCTGCCGGCAGTTACCGCAAGGAGGAACAGGCTCACGGGTCAGCTTGTTGCCTGACAGAGCTGCAATGGCAATGGCCACAGGTCTCCTTCCGGGGTAATTTGATACAGAGTATGAGAGGGCTGTCTTCTCTGCACAGCTTCCTGAAGGGAAAGCAGCATTCTCAACATTGGCTCCCCTGACAACGGTACCGTCATCAAGCAGAATGGCGGCTCCAACCATGAAATGCGAATATGGAGCATAGGCGCCCGAGGCTGCAACGACGGCTTCTTCAGTTAGAATTCTGTCAGCTTCCGGCATCTCATTTACGTTGAGATACTCCTTATAAAAAATCCTTATTTCTCTTTCTTTCATAGAGGATAACAGTGATTCTGGTAAGGGTAAAAGTAATAATATTTTTTCTCAGGTCTCAGAAATTGCAGAGGCTGACGACATTTTTATATTTTTGCCAAAACTGTTCTGATGAGACAACTGCCGAGATATATATTTATTATACTGATTGTTTTGCTTTATTCCTGCAGCTCCACGCGCAAGGCATCGAGGAGTGGTTCACCCGGCTCGCCAACCCCGGACTATGCTATTGAATATATTAATAAATACAGCGCTCTGGCTGTAAGCGAGATGCGCAGGACAGGCATCCCGGCAAGCATAACGCTCGCCCAGGGAATGCTGGAATCCAACTACGGGCGAAGCACACTTGCTACGAAGGGCAACAACCATTTCGGCATAAAATGCCACAGTGACTGGAAGGGAAAGAAGATTTATCATGACGACAACAGAAAGGGAGAATGCTTCAGGTCTTACCCCACCGCTGAGGACTCTATACAGGGATCATTCGGATTTTCTGACGACGGGCTCACGTTACAAGGATCTTTTCAAACTCAGCAGCACTGATTACAAGGGCTGGGCACACGGCCTAAAGAAGGCAGGTTATGCTACTGATCCTAAATATGCGACTTTGCTTATCAATAAGATTGATGATTACGGGCTGCATGCCTATGATACCGGCACCGGCAAAGCTGCCCCGGGTCAGTCACCCGCCACACCAGATCTGGAGCAGAAAACCGGACAGCAGCCTGTCACACCGGTTCAGAAAACAGCTGATACTGTGCAGATCCCGCCGGTTCAAAAAACTGCTGATCCTGTGCCAGCCCAACCGGAAATTCAGGCTCCGATAAAGGTCATAAGCCTTAATACCGGGAGAAAGGTCCTGGAGAATAACGGTGTACAGTATATTATTGCTGTAGAGGGAGATACCTATAAATCCATTGCTGAGAAGTATCAGCTCCTGGAACTGGAGGTAAGCCGCTATAATGACCTTCCTCCGGAGGCTCCCCTGAAACCTGGTCAGTACATATACCTGGGGCCTAAACGCAGCAAAGCGTCGGAAGGTAACATGATACACACTGTGAAGGCGGGTGAAACGATGTACCTGCTCTCTCAGAAATATGCAATAAAACTCTCATCGCTTTATAAAATGAATGTGATGGAAGAGGGTACGGAATGTGTCCCGGGTCAGAAAGTCAGGATCAGGTAGTGTTTTATTTTAGCATGTAACCCATCCGGTCAGGTCGAAGCCCCGGATAAACTCCGGAGCAGTCATTCTTTTACGGCCTTCAGGCTGAAGTGAAATTATTTCTATTTCACCTGATCCACAGGTGAAGAAAAGCCTTGATTTATTTTTCACCATTATGGCTCCGGGCTTTGCCTTCCTGCCGTCAGCTGAGTGTGTGCCATCGCTGTCAATCCTGCTTTCAAAAAGCTTAAGCCGTAAAGTACTGCTTTCCGATCTGAGCATAGTCGCCGCTCCCGGATGCGGAGAGAGGCCCCTTATCTTATTATGTATCCTTACAGCCGGTTCTTTCCAGTCGACTACTGTATCGGAAGGGAGTATCTTCGGGGCATAATGAAGGGCGGCACCGGGCTCTGCTGATTGGGGCACAGGCTTTAATTTCCTTTCGTACAACCCTTTTACAGTTTCAATAACAAGTCCTGCCCCGAGGGTCATCAGGCGGTCGTGCAGGCTCCCGGCATTGTCAGCAGGGAGTATCTCCGTTTCTGTTGAAAGCAATATCCTGCCTGTATCGATTTCCCTGTCGATAAGAAAGGTAGTCACGCCCGTTTTCGTTTCGTCGTTGAATAAGGCATGGTTTATCGGGGCTGCGCCGCGGTATTGGGGAAGGAGGGACGCATGGAGGTTAAACGTACCAAACGGAGGGATGCTCCACACCTCTTCCGGCAGCATCCGGAAAGCAACAACGACAAAAATATCCGCATGCAGGTCTTTAAGAGCGCCTACAAAGCCGGTGTCACGAAGCCGTTCAGGCTGCAATACCGGCAGTCCGTTCCCGAGCGCATAATCTCTTACGGGCGATGTGGCGATCCTCTGGCCGCGTCCCGCAGGCTTGTCAGGCACCGTAACGACACATACCACAGGGTATCGGTTCTCATGCAGGGCACGTAGACTGGCTACTGCAAACCATGGTGTTCCCATGAACACTATTCGTGGAAGTGTCTCAGTCATTTTCGCCTTTCAGGGGCGTCTTATAGCGTGACATGCTGTGCCCCATTTTTGTCGCTTTGGTCTCCAGGTAGAACGAGTTGTAGGGGTTTGAGGGGATGACGAGAGGAATGGTTTCTACGATTGAGATTCCATATCCTTCCAGCCCCGCCCTTTTAACAGGGTTATTTGAAATGAGCCTTACCTTACCCAGTCCGATACCGCGCATGATATTGGCTCCAATGCCATAGTCGCGCTCATCTTCACGGAACCCCAGCTCGATATTTGCTTCGACCGTATCACGTCCCTGTTCCTGGAGCTTATAGGTGCGTATCTTATCGATCAGACCTATTCCTCTTCCTTCCTGGTTAAGATATATTATTGCGCCCTTGCCTGCTTCGTTGACCATCTGCATGGCTTTATGGAGTTGCGGACCGCAGTCGCATCTCTTTGATGCGAAGATGTCACCTGTGAAGCATGAAGAATGCACCCGCACCAGTACCGGCTCATCTTTTGTCCATGTGCCCTTGACCAGGGCTGCATGTTCAAGGCCGTTGCTGACCTGTCTGAATGGGATGAAGTCAAAATCGCCGTACTCTGTGGGCAGCTTGACCTGCTCGCCCATCTCGACGATAAATTCAATACCAAGTCGGTATCGGATAAGGTCTATTATAGTTACTATTTTTATACCAAACTTCTTAGAGATCTCTATAAGGTCAGGCAGGCGTGCCATTGTCCCGTCCTCATTCATTATCTCGACGAGCACACCTCCGGGGTGCAATCCGGCAAGCCGCGTGAGGTCTACCGTAGCTTCGGTGTGGCCTGCTCTTCTCAGAACACCCTTTGATCGTGCTTTCAGCGGAAATATATGTCCGGGTCTGCCCAGGTGTGATGGCTTGGTGGCAGGATCGACAAGTGCCTTGATGGTCAGCGCCCTGTCACGGGCCGAAATGCCGGTAGTAGTTTCAGGACCGAGCAGGTCGACAGAAACGGTGAACTGGGTCTCATGCAGAGAGGTGTTATGACCAACCATCATGTCAAGATCGAGCTCATTACAGCGCTCCTCGGGCAGAGGCACGCAGATCAGTCCTCTGCCATGTTTGGCCATGAAATTTACTATCTCAGGCGTTACAAGCTCGGCCGCACAGATAAAATCTCCTTCGTTTTCCCTGTCTTCGTCATCAACAACAATGACAATCCTGCCCTCTCTTATATCTTCGATGGCTTCGTTAATGCTGTTCAGGCTGCTGCTCGGAGTCATCTCAGACTCGTTTTGTGGGTTCCCATATTCCATTTTTTATTCCTCTAACCGCCTTCACAAACCCTGCTGTCAGCGCTGCGTTCATAAGCAGGAACTGTGTCACGTAACGTGGTAGTTTTGTTGTCCTGCCGAACTTGTCAAACGTCAGATCAAGCGCTGACAAAAGTATTAAAATTAACTGAACGGCTACAAGGCAAAAATATAAAACAGAACGCCCTGAAAGAATGACCGTTGTCATAAAAAAGAGAGTAAGGAAAAGCGGAGTGAACCATCTCAGCACCTTATGGGAAAAGAATGCGAATGAAGCATTTACCTTCCGGGACGGGAACGGCCCGAAGCGAAACAGGTTCTGGAAAGAGCCTGCAGCGATCCTTACTCTCCTCCTGAATTGATCTGCTATGTCAGGCTGTGTATCCTCAGACACAACAGCCTCCGGAACATTGAACGAAGCAAATCCTTTACGCATCACCGTCAGTCCCACATAGAGATCATCGACGAGAGTGTTTTCCGGTATGACAGGGAAGAGCTCGTGCCGGACGGCATAACATCCTCCGTATGGGCCGGTCATAGCTTTCCATACCTCACCCTCGGCTCTCCGCAGTGAAGTCTCGAAGCTGCTGTAAAGATTCTCCTGTTTTGTCATACCGTGACCGGGTGATGCCGACGGAATGACCGTAGCATCACATAATCCTGTCCGTGATGAGGCGAAGCCTGAAACCAGGAGCCTCACAGTTGCGCCGGAGAAAATGACATTCGCGTCTGTGATGATAAGAATGCTGCCATTTGCCATTGTAACCAGTTCATTGAGCATGGCAGCCTTGCCTTTTCTTGTACTGTTAAAGTGATACTTTATCCTGTGGTCCGAATCAGCGAATTTCTTCATTATCTCATCAGTGCCATCGTGGGAGGCATCTGACCCTACAATGAATTCGGTCAGTTCGTAAGGGTAATCAGATACCAGTAGGCTGCGGATTTTTTCGCTGATCACTTTTTCCTCGTTGAAAAGTGACATGATCACAGAAACAGAAGGCAGCGATGTTGAAGGTTTCAGCTCCTGTTTTTCGTTTTTCGTTTTTCGTTTCTTGTGTATGGAAGCGAGGGTAAAGACCAGGACCGGATATAATAGGTACGTCCAGGCGAGCAGTATAAGAGCTATCAGGAATATTGTCTCAGCGGCCATCACAAAGTTTTTTGTAGAATGCCAGCAACAGCGATGTCTGTTTCAGGTTATCGAACCTGTCTCTTACCAGCTCCCTGGCTTTGGCACCTGTGGCAGCTCTCAGACCGGGGTCACTGAGGGCTGAGATCAGGGCATCGCTGAATGACACTGCATCGGTTCCGATGAGAAGTTCGCGGTGATCCTCCACAGGCAGTCCTATTGCTGCCACGGGCGTCGCCACCACTGTTTTGCCCATACTCATGGCCTCCATAATCTTTATGCGCAATCCGCTACCGGCAAAAAGGGGTGCGATCATGACCGTCATTGATCCCACGAACCTGCGTGCATCTTCAACCTCGCCTTCCAGGAAGACGTTTTTACCGGCCAGCCAGACTTTTGCATTTGCCGGGGCACCTCTGCCTGCAATGTGCAGCGCAGCATCTGGCAGTGACCTCAGTACACGCGGCCATACTCCGGCCAGGAACCATCTCAGGCCGTCAAGGTTCGGCTGCCAGTTAAGGGCGCCGATGAAGCCAACCCTGAGGCCTGTGCTGTCATGATCATCAACGGGCTCAGATACGTAAGCTCCTGTTTCCGAGAGCATCATGGGCTTGTCGGGGGCTAAAGACTTAAACCATTGAAAATCAGGCTCACTGATCGGAATAATGGCATCAAACTGTTTTAATGCGAACAACTCCCGTTTCCTTAATCTTCTGGCAAGGCTTTTCAGATAATCTTTCTCAACCGGAACAGTTGCCAGTTCGGCCATCATCTCCCTGATGCGGTGTTCGACATTATGTGCTCTGAATACTAAAGGCGTATCTGTAACGGAGCGTATTACATCAATGTAATAGGAGAAGAGCAGTCCCTCGCACTGGATGATGTCATAGTGTTCCCGCTTTAGCAGGGTATGAAGGGCTTCTGAGTACTGCTTCACACGGAAACGTAGAAGGTCATATGGCTCCGCCGAAAAAAGCAGGTTTGCCAGCATTTTAGCGGGCCTGAGCCTTGTGTCAACAGCTACCGTTTCATAGTGTTTCAAATAGGCAGGTGGTGGATAAGAGATCCCGGAAGCAGGGCCATGTTTTTCGGTACGCATCGCCAGCACGGAAATGATTGCCCCGCCGGCAGCCAGTCCTTCTATGCACCTCCCGGTTGCCACGGCGCCACCATCATATGGCGGCCACGGTGGCTTAGGCGACAGGACCAGAATTTTCATTTTCCCTGTCAGGTTTTATCCCGGTAAAGAAAGCTCCTATTTTTCTGAAGAAGAGAATATATGTCTCCGCGTTCATAATGGCGGCGTCCGTGGTAGCCTTATATGTCAGGAAGATACCTATCGGCAGCAGTATGATTGTTGAGGCCAGCATTCCGAGGGGGACGTTAATGATAAGTTCTTTTGCGAACTTCTCCCCGGTAAGCGATATGACATAATAAAACACGAAGAACAGAACAGAGATGACAGCAGGGGTACCAAGCCCTCCTTTTCTTATGATTGCGCCCAGCGGTGCACCAATAAAAAAGAACACCAGGCAGGCGAAAGGCAGGGTGTATTTCTTGAACAGCTCCGCCTCGTACTTTCTAAGGTTTTTCGACTCATAAAGAAGAGATTCGCTTTTTTCGGTTATGTTTGCGATGCCTTCCCGGGCGTAAGTTAAGCGCCCTGTTTATTGCTGCGGTCTTATTCACCACTGTCAGTGTGTCAAAGACTGCACGACAGTTAAAATTCTCAAGTTTTCTGGCCGTAGCAGTATCGCCGTCATAGTGATAGCCGCCTGAAAAATATCTCTCAGGGGTCAGGAGCTTTGTGTCTGCAAAGTCTTTGAAATAGGAGTTTGACCTTATCTCGTACCTTTCTGAAAGGGAGTCAACGAAAAACCCAAGTTCACTGGAGTTTAGCATTGAATAGTTTGACCTGAAGAGGTCCATGCCTGATCTGTCAAGACCAAAGCCCGTAAGCTCGATGACCATGGTCTGTTCAGTGAACTTGTCGCGCCGGAAGGGGAATTTCCTTTTATCCTGGGCAATGTCCTTCTCCTCAATATCGACGTAGGAATAGCCATTAAAGAGTGTCAGGATCATCCCGCTTTCGTCCGGTGTGACGGCCATATATCCTGAATCTGCATAGATCATGGAAGAATTGCCCTGGCCTTTGCGGTGGTCATAGATATATACCCTGTCAAGCCTGTTGGTCTCCGGGTCCTTGTCGGATATTTTTATGCTGAAACCATCGATGCCGTTGTAGAAAGGGCCTGCCTGGATGCTCAGTTCAGGCCGTTTGCGCCTGATGTCGTAGAGGAGTGTTCTGGCCTTGCGGTTTGAGAGCGGGAGAATAAAGTCAGAGAAAAGGAATGACGCCACGGCGAGGAATGAGACCAGGACAAACAGGGGGAGCATGATACGCTGCAGCGGCACGCCTGAAGATTTCAGCGCTGTCAGTTCAAGGAACTCTCCCAGGTTACCGAAGGTCATCAGTGAGGCAAGCAATATTGCAAGAGGCAGTGAAACAGGAACGAAAGTGAGGGAGAACTGGAAGAGGAGTTCGGCAAGGACCTTGAGTTCGAGGCCTTTGCCAGCCAGTTCGTCAACGTACATCCAAAGGAACTGCAGTATAAAGATTATAAGCACAATAAAGAAAGTCAGAACCAGCGGTCCGATAAACGATCTGATCATGAAAAGATCGATTTTCTTCATTGTCCATGGTGTTGTGCAAACGTACGTTATTTTTGAGAAAGATGCAAAGCACTCTCATTCAGTGAGGCCGAGCACCTTTTTAAGGTACGAGATCTGGTTATCCCACAGGTCTTTGGCATCTTCGATCTCATCGTCATCAGCGTGGTCGGTGATCATGAGTGCAGTATCGTTGGTCAGTTCATGGATGACTATCCTGAATTCGAAGTAGTTGGTCTCGGTGTCTGCAAAGTCGAGCCATTCAAACCGTACGCTTTTATTATCCCTGATATGAGCCAGCCGTGCCCTTGCTTCGACTTTAGCCCAGAAAAAAGTAAAGACGTCACCATTTACGGTGACGTTATCAGCAAACCATTCGGCCAGTCCTTCCGGGGTGCTCAGCCGGTCGAAGAGAACGCGGGTAGGGCAATTCAGGGTATATTCTAGTTCGAATCTCGATCTCATTACTGGAAATATGACTGTGATGCAATATAAAAATAATAGCTGAAAAGAAAAAGTTAGACGGGACAAAATGAAATAATATTTATATTTGCACCCGCGTTTCAGGGGGCGACCCGAAAGGTCGGGAGTTCATTAAAAGTAAGTATTGGCGACCCCGACAGGTCGGGGTCAGTTGGTTAGAGCGTCCCGATCAGTGGCATCGGGAAGGTCGGGAGTTCATTAAAATTATTATTTGGCGAGATAGCTCAGTTGGTTAGAGCGTCCCGATTCATAGATCGGGAAGGTCGGGAGTTCATTAAAATAAGTATTGGCGAGATAGCTCAGTTGGTTAGAGCGTCCCGATGCATAGGATCGGGAAGGTCGGGAGTTCATTAAAATTATTATTTGGCGAGATAGCTCAGTTGGTTAGAGCGTCCCGATCATAGATCGGGAAGGTCGGGAGTTCATTAAAATAAGTATTGGCGAGATAGCTCAGTTGGTTAGAGCGTCCCGATCATAGATCGGGAAGGTCGGGAGTTCATTAAAATTATTATTTGGCGAGATAGCTCAGTTGGTTAGAGCGTCCCGATCATAGATCGGGAAGGTCGGGAGTTCATTAAAATAAGTATTGGCGAGATAGCTCAGTTGGTTAGAGCGTCCCGATCATAGATCGGGAAGGTCGGGAGTTCATTAAAATAAGTATTGGCGACCCCGACGGGTCGGGGTCAGTTGGTTAGAGCGTCCCGATCATAAATCGGGAAGGTCGGGAGTTCATTAAAATAAGTATTGGCGAGATAGCTCAGTTGGTTAGAGCGTCCCGATCATAGATCGGGAAGGTCGGGAGTTCATTAAAATAAGTATTGGCGAGATAGCTCAGTTGGTTAGAGCGTCCCGATCATAAATCGGGAAGGTCGGGAGTTCATTAAAATAAGTATTGGCGAGATAGCTCAGTTGGTTAGAGCGCATGATTCATAATCATGAGGTCGGGAGATCATTCCTCCCTCTCGCTACAAAGAGTCCATTTTGTTTTAATGGACTCTTTTTTTGTAAATTAGTTGTATGAAATACTACGTCTATATCCTTTACAGTCAGTCAAAAGACAAATATTATACGGGATATTCGACTAATCCGGAAGAAAGAGTTGTGGAACATAATCTCGGAGCCACACCTTCAACCAGACCAGGAAGTCCATGGCTACTTGTCTATACTGAGGAGTTCGACAATAAAAGTGCGGCAAGAAAACGGGAAAGAGAAATTAAAAATAAGAAAAGCCGTAAGTATATCAAGACCCTCATTGAATCGAAATAAATCGGTTAGAGTGTCTGGATCCGCCGGCTGGTGGATAGGAAAGGTAGGGGAGATCCCCGACTATGCCGGGGCAGACTATTCCTCCCTCTCGATATACTGAAAATCAATCACTTACACTTATAACCGTGCAGGTGGTTTTTGTTTTGTGCCAGGGGTTGTCTCGCTGCATGATTTAGGAAAATCCCAAAACATACTATTGAAATTTAAGAATTATCTCAGATAATCACTAACAGTCTTTGAAATCCCCTTTTTAATTTGCTCCCAGGTTTGATTTTTAAAACTCATGGGTGTTTCACTTTCCTCTGCTTCGGCAAAATAGGTGATTGCATTTGGGATGCTTATCGCGAGCATCTGGTTGGGATATTTCTGTTTGTGCCAGTCAATCAATTGCTGCAAAGGATAATGCTGCAGTAATTCATGCAAATCCCAAAAGTCCTTTTTCTTAGCCCTCCCAAGTATGGCTTGAATTTTCATGGCAGAAATATCAGCGATGCTATACATCCTGATATTATCCACTTCCTCAGTTTTCTCAATCGGGGTGTGTGGAAAGTAAACAATATCAACTTTTATTTTTTGAATGTAGCAGAAGATTCCAATATTCTTATGTCCACTTTCATAATTGAACTCGCTTCCAAATACATTCTCCAATTCATTCTCGATGCTTTTAAAGTCAAATTTTTCGTGTAGAAACAGATCCAGGTCTACCGAACTGCGATGTCCGTATCGCAGCGACAGAGCGGTTCCTCCCACAAGCGAAAACGGCTTAAGGGATTGTAGCACCATCAGTTTTTTTAGTAAGGAAAGAGTCCCGGATTCAACTGTCTCAGTATGTAGCATCTGAATTCATTTAATGGTTTGCCAATTACCGCACTTGCAAGATGTATTCTGTGTTCTGGCAGAAATTTTGCATTTAACAAGGCGGCGGTCACTTTTTCATCGCCATAATACCTGCGGCAGTGACGGATATCCTCAACATCCCCTCGTTCAAAAACCCGCTCGATAACAAAGTTGGCTTTGACATCATAATCAATCTGCTCAAAGTTTACATCCCAAAAAATGCGTTTGTTGAATATGGGCTTTGTTTTTTCTTCCATAATTGCAAAAATAATAAAATAGGATGGTATTGCAGTAAACTGAGGTGTGGTTGTAACAGGCAGCGACATAAAATATGATGATATGTAACCCCGGGCCGTCTTTTATCCAATAATTTCTGAGATTTTCAGATTTTGAGCTTACCGGTCATTCATTACCTGTCTTAATAACAATCATTCACAGCCAATTCTTCCTGATATTTATCCCATGCCCCGCAGGCAATATAAGAGCTGCTTCCATCATAACACGTCAAACAATCATCACTCATATCACAAGAGCTGAATCCTGAAGTAATAAGAAGGATAGCGGCAAAGGCTGTTTTGAAAAGAACCTTTTTCGTTTTCATATCTGAGTAGGCTTAGTTATTACTTTGTCCTGGAACAAAGTTCACGTTAAGTTTAACAACAGGCTTTTCTATTCGTCCCAAAAATTGTCCTCAGTGTGCCAAAATCAACAAAAAAGCCTCCGGAACCGACAGAAAAGCAATCAATTGGATATTGTGACCTCCCGGACATCTGGCTCATTGATCCGGAATTCAAATATGACTCTGAATTGGGAAGTACCAAACTGGGTCCTTGAAGTGTACCTGACTTTTACATCGAGCGGAAACCATACTTTCTCAAGTCCGTAAATGTTATCTGTTCGGTATTCATCTCCGCTGCTGCTGGAAATGGACAGATTGGAGAAAGTCCTGTTGTCGGACCATCCCTGTAAAATCCTGATCCTCACCTCTTCAGCAGCACCTACTGACTTAATAATGTTAGAACGGGAAACGCTTTCGGTACGCATTACTTCATAGGGCGGGATCAGCTTCTTACCGGCATATATATCATCCTTCCAGTAACCGGTGACTGTAGAGTCTCTGTAAACCATCTTGCCTGAACCGTCTCTGTTGCCATTCTCCCAATACCCTTCGAAATATGTCCCGTCTGCCCATTTATACTTTCCTTTCCCACTGGGCAGGCCTTTGTCGAATTGCCCTTCATAATAGTCGATGCCGCGTGCCACTCCTTTTCCGTCCGCCAATCCGTTTTTGCACCCACCCGAGTAAGATTCCGAGATCCCGGGTTTGAGCACTTTGCGGTCATTCTGCTGTGAGTACACAATGTTTCCCCAAAACAGAACCAGAATAAGAAATAACTTTTATGCCATTTAGTGATATTTCAGAATTGATAATGTTATACCTGTTTAAATATATAACATTATTGCGACTGCAGCAGCGGGGTAAATACGGATAAATTGACCGCCATCAATGGACAATGCTACCGTAGTTTCATATTATGAACATTAGGGAAGGTAGTTTGTTATTATATCGTTCTTTGAAAATAGCCGTACGGAAACAAATACTTTCATTTAAGGCGAAGTATTAATTAACATCTAACAATATGAAGACAATTATTATTGCTTTGTTCATGTTCGCTGGCTTGCAGGCTGGCGGCGTACCGAAATCAGAAGCTCAGGCAACTGATCCGGATAAGAAACTTGAAAGTCCTGGCGGCAGTCAATTAATTAACGACTGGATCACCGTGCATCTAAAGACTATCGCATCCACTAAAATTCCTTCTCATCATCTCCGTCAACAGGCTTATACTGGTGTAGCCCTGTACGAATCGATTGTAAAAGGGGATAGGAAATACCGGTCGCTCGCTGGACAGCTTAATGGCTATCAGCCGGTTGAAACAGTTCCGGAAGACGGGAGTATTTGCTGGCAGGCCAGCGCCAATGCTGCCATGGCAACAATGTTCCGGTTTTTTTATCCTCAGAACCCGGCAGACATAATGCGGTTCGATTCGCTTGAGAATGCCGTCAGAGACCGGCTGCTCAGGGAAGGTAACAATGAGGCTTCTGTTGCTGCAGGAGAAAAATACGGATCAGAAGTAGCTCTGGCAGTAATAGAATGGAGCAAGACTGACGGCGATGACAGGGCTAGCGCTGCTTATGTGGTTCCGAAAGGACCGGGTCTATGGGAACCTACGCCACCGATGTTTATAGCTCCAATCCTTCCCTATCTTGGCAATGAGCGAACAATGGTAAAAGGCAGTATCGACAACACCATGCCTCCTGAGCCGGTTGCATTTTCAACCGATAACAAGTCTGCTTTCTACAAAATGAATGAAGATGTTTATCTGGTTTCCCGGAATTTGGATGACAGTCAAAGGGCAACGGGTCTTTTCTGGGATGACTTTCCTGACGGCAAAACACTCACAGGCGGAGGTCACTGGGCCTCAATCCTTAAGACCGTGATGACTGATCTGAATGTTTCATTGATTGAAGGTGCCCACCTCTATGCAGCGTTGTTTATCACTGAGAGCGATGCAGCGATCGGAGTTTCAAAGCGAAGTACACTTATAATCTGGAGCGACCAGTGACATATATCCAGGGTGTTATGAAACACAACGACTGGAATCCACTTATCATAACTCCGCCACATCCGGAATATCCTGCAGCCCATGCTGTGGTATCTATGTCCGGCGCCACCATTCTAACAAAAATGCTGGGAGACAAGGTGTCATTTACCGATAACACCTATGCCTATCGTGGTTACAATGCACATCATTTCAATAACTTTACCGAGGCAGCCAGGGAAGCAGGAATGTCAAGGCTGTACGGAGGCATACATTATAGAACATCAATAGAAGCTGGTTTTACGCAGGGAGAAAAAATAGCAAACAATATCGGCAATAAACTGTTTTTTCTGAATTGAAAGATTAAATTGTGCAATAATCAGAATAAACAGGAAATTATGGAGTACTATTTCAGCAAAACACTTGAGGTCGCATTTGATGAGGCTGTTAAATTAACCACTGAAGCCCTGAAAAGTGAAGGCTTTGGCGTGATTTCGGAAATCAACATGCATGAAAAGCTGAAAGAAAAGCTGGGTGTCGATTTCAAGAGGTACAAAATTCTGGGCGCCTGCAATCCGCCTCTGGCTTACAAAGCTTTAAAGGCTGAGGAAAAGATAGGGACCATGCTCCCATGCAATGTGCTCGTCATTGAGCAGGGGCAGAATAAAATTGAAATTGCCGCTGTAAACCCAGTTGCTTCGATGCAGGCAATTACAAATCCTTCATTGGGAGATGTAGCGCTTGAGGTGACTAATAAGCTTAAGAGGGTGATTAGTAGTTTATAGCCGGATTTTTAATCTCAGGACAATAATTATGCTGGCAGATCCCCGGTTAATGCCCGGGAATTTGTCCGGAATTATGGTTCCCAAAACGACCTGGAGAAGATTACAAAAACCGTATAGATTTCAAGCCTTCCGATGATCATCAGCAGGCTTAAGACTAGCTTGCTGACCTGGGGCAGATGGGAATAATTGCTCATGGGCCCTATTGTTCCCAGTCCCGGTCCGACATTCCCCAGTGACGCTGCTACTGCGGTTGCAGAAGTTATGGGATCTGATCCTGTCACAATTACTAACAGCGTACCAATTATAAAAACTAAAAGATACAGCAGGACGAATGTTATGATTGAAAAACTCGCATTGCTTGTCAGGGGTTTGCCATTGAAGTTTATGTTGTGTACCAGATGAGGATGCGAAAGCCTGATGAAGAAATTCTTCAGGTTCTTCAGGAGAATCAGATGCCTTCCCATTTTAATGGCTCCGGTCGTCGAGCCGGTGCTTGCACCGGCAAAATAGAGGACAAATATCAGCATGAGTCCGGAAACAGGCCAGAGAAGGAAATCTGATGATGCATAACCTGTTGTTGTAATAACTGAGATTACGGTAAAAAATCCGTTCCTGAATGCTGCTTCCGGAGGAGCGCTTGTGTAATTTAACAGGATAAGCGTTGCCACTGCACCGGCTATGAGGGTGATCAAACCGTAAAACCAGAACTCGTCATTCTGTTTTATCTTTTTGAAATTTAGATTTATAAAGTGATAGTAAATAACCATGCTTACTCCGGAAAGGAACATGAAAACCATTACAACATACTGACTGTAAGAAGAATAGTATTGCAGGCTATTGTTTTTCGTTGAAAATCCGCCTGTTGCCACTGTCCCGAACGAATGGCAAATGCTATCGAATAAATTCATATCACCGAGAACAAGTAATACAATCTCGGCGATCGTCAGGGCGAGGTAGATTACCAAAATCCTGAATCCCAAGCCCTTGGTTTTAGGATAGAACTTCTCTTTCATTGATGCTTCCAGGCTGAAAAGCTGGTATCCTGAGATCTTGAGTGTAGGCAGGATAATAATGACAAGTGCGACTATCCCCAGGCCACCTATCCAGTGAGTTAAGCTTCTCCAGAAATGTATGGAAAAAGGAATTACTTCAACATCTTTAATGACCGAATTGCCTGTTGTGGTAAATCCTGAAGCTGTTTCAAAAAGTGCATCTATGAAAGTGGGAATTGTACCGCTGATGATGTAAGGCAGTGTTCCGAGTGCCGACAGAATAACCCATGCCAGTGTAACAATCAGAAATGTGTCTCTTTTGGTGATATCAGCGGAGTTGGCCTTCCTGCAAAAGAAACGGATTATGAGATATAAGGCACCAGTTACTGCGGATGATAACAGAAAAGGCAACAGCGGCTCTCCGTATATTAATGCTATGATCAAACACAGGAAAAAGGAGATAGTCTCTATCAGCAGGACTGTGCCAAGTATCCTGAAAATGACCAATGGGTGCAATAACCGCATCTTCTTAATTATTCCGTAAGCCGGAATTACAGGATGCAAAGATACCCAATTCATGCCGTCAGAAAAAAGGAATTTATATTTATTTATCCTCCACAGGGAAGGCAGACATGTCAGGGAAGTGCCTCTTTGTTAATAAGATTTTCATTATTTTTTAACTCGTTTTCCCTCAAATTATCTTTAACATTGTATTGTAATTTTTCATGGTAAATTGAGTGAATAATGAAGACCAGGGGGCTGGCTGATTTATTGCTTCTATTGATGGTGCCATCGCTGTTTAACGGATGCGTTAAGGAGACTTATATTATTTCAAATCCAGAAAAAGAGGTTTTGAATTTTGTGGTTACCGAAGCACAACGACTGCACATAAATGAAAGCCGCGGGGAACAGTACAAGATTACTGATCCAGTTCCTGATCTGTATTTTGCCGGAGACATATACTCGATCGACAGGTTTGAGATCAGGGGCGACAACACTGTAAATTTTGCCCGGAAGGGATTTGGCGTGAATATGGGTCGGAAGCTCTCTCTTTATAATCCATTTGAACAGTTGGAGAGAAAGTATGAGGAATTCAAGTTACTGGCCATGGTATATGATTATACATACATCGAAAACAGCACTGCTGCAGGCTTGTTCAGGGAAGTCGGTTTATGGCCCGTTTACAGCTTTTTCACCGAGGTAAGATTAAATGGTCATACCCAGGGACTGTACCATTTCATTGAAGATCCGGTTGAATACTTTATCGAACAAAAGCAGGCCACATTTGTGGTGCGCCGTGGTTATGACCATGTGGTAAAGGCATTTTATATAAACCCTGATTTTCAACAGAATGAGCAGGATTATTATAACCGGCTGGAAAAGATCTACTCAATTCTTCCCGAATATTCCGGCCGGCAATTGTATGATACACTTACGGCATATATCGATATGGAACAGTATTTTACCAAACTAAGTATCGACCTGCTTATTAAAAACGGAGATTATACTGACGAGATCTTTTTTTATTCTACAATCAGGGATGACAGGGAAGTACTGGGCGTGTTTCCATGGGATTACGATGATATTTTTGCCGCGCAGCCGCATGAAATTGGAAACGAATGGGCACCGGGTACAGTATTCGGCCCCAGGGAATATTTCAGCATGGATGACATAGTTGCCGATGTGGGTTCAAAACTCCTGTATTCAATCGAAGATGATCTCGATTATAAAATTGCAAAGGACAACCTTATCTACCAGGAATATCTGAAGACACTGCGTACTGTTATTGAAAAAATTGATGTCGCAGTAATTGATAAAGTATTTGACTATACTTATGACCACATCAGTCCGTTTTACAGTAATGATTCGATCGTGAAGCAGTCGCAGTATGATGTTGACCAGACTGATTATGATCTTTTTGTTACTAACCTTGCTGAGAAAAGGCAGATGCTTAAGGAGAGAAGAAACTGGATTCTTCAGGAGCTTGACAAACAGTAAAACCGGTAGATATGAGAATCAAAAACCTGCTGCTTTGTTTTATTTTTCTGTTACTTGTTTCCGGCTGCAAAAAGAATTTGGATAAGATCCCTGAAGGCTGCATTAATCTGTCGGAGCTGCAAACAAAGCAGGATTATTATATGCCTTTTGCCATTCTGAATGATACCAATATCATCCGCCTGGCAGTACTAAATGGTGACACTGTTGATTTTACAGATGGTGACTATGTTGAAATCAGGGGAAACGGATTTTATGAACTGATCCTGATATACAATTCTTCTAATCAGGAGAATGACACAATTCTGTTTACTACCACGACCGATGAAAGGAAGTTTTCCGAATGGGGTATTAAAGCCTGGGTGCCGGCACCATATAAAACCGTGCCGCTGGGAACGGAAAATGTTGAAATATACTACCCTCACAGATATACAGACTTAATTAAAGTCCCTTTTATTTTTTATATCAGGGAATCCGGCGCTGTAAAAGGCATCTATTGCCAGGGTAAATGCCCGGCTTCGGGCGATGTTTTCAACATCAAGCAGGGGGTGGGTTCAGTGAACATTGCTGCATCCGCAATTTCAAATAAGGCTGATTTTGTCATTGGCGGCAAAAAAATCAGCGCATCACTTACAAAAATCTCAAACACAGACATTACGCTCAGTGGTACAATAAACACACCAATCGAAATTCAGGCTAACAGTCTTGTAAGGATCACCGGGACATTGAATATCGCTTCCACAGGATCTTTGACGGTACACGAAGGCGCAGTAATAATTATTGATGAGGCAGTTGATATTAATGTGAGCGGCCCGGTTGTCTTCGACGGAACTGTAGCAAATCCGGTATTTGTCACTTGCAGCCGGAATGATAAATACTGGGGAGGATTTATCACCCGGGTATCAGACGGAACCGTTGAAGCGCATTACACTGTCTTCTGCCAGAGCGGATATCATGATTCTGATGAATATGCCTGGGGTCATGCCGGGAGGCAGGCATTGTTTTATACAGAAAACAGCAGCCTTATCCTTGATCATTGTTTCATGCTTGATCATATCGGCCAGATCTTTTACCCGAAGAATGCCACCCTTACCTTAGATAATATCCTGGTCCAACGGGCAAAAACAGGAGGTCAGGTTAACCATACAGATCTGACCCTTAGAAATTCCGTTTTCACTGACTTCCCTGACGATTCCTATGTTTTTATGGACGGAGATAACGATGCACTTTACCTGAATGCTTCGGATGCAGTAATTACAAATACTGTCTTTATGTTTGCAAAGGATGACGGACTGGATACCGGTGCCGACGGCGGAGGTGAGATCACTGTTACAGACTGCAGGTTTGAAGCGTGTTTTCACGAAGGGGCTGCATTGTCAAGTGTTGATCCTGCAGTTAAAAATCATCGCTTCAGCGGATGTGTTTTTACCAACTGCGGCCAGGGACTGGAGCTTGGGTACAGTTCTGCGAATCATTCTGTCGTGGCAGATGACTGCATGTTCTTAAATAACGGTACAGGTATCCGCTACGGAGATAATTATGACTGGTCCGATGTCAATGGCAAAATGCTGATCAGGAATTCTTCTTCGCTGAACAATGATAAAGACGTCTGGAACATGGTACGCATGACCTGGAGCCCGAAACTTAAAAACCTCAGTTTTGAGAACACCGTGGTTTCGAAGTTCTGCCCTCAGTATCCCGAACTTGGATTAATAAATAAAAACTAAACAGTAATTATCCCCTATCCCTGTGGCCCCTTAATAAAAGCTGCCTGTTTTCCTTGCTCCAGTAATTTCTTCGGATCAATAATTCCGTAAAGCTGAATAAGTTTTGCCACGACACCGGTCCAGCCTGTCTGATGGCTTGCACCCAGTCCTGCCCCGTTGTCACCGTGGATATACTCATAAAACAGAATATAGTCACGCCATTCCGGATCGGTCTGGAACTTCTCTGCACCCCCGAACACCGGTCTCCGGCCTTCATCGTTCAGGATGAATATCTTCGTGAGCCTGTTGCTTAACTCCTTGCTTACCTCAAAAAGGTTCATAAGGTTTCCGGAGCCTGTCGGGCATTCAATCTTAAAATTATCACCGTAATAGAGGTAGAACTGCTGGAGCGCCCTGACCAGCAGAACATTCACGGGCATCCAGACAGGCCCGCGCCAGTTAGAGTTACCGCCGAACATCCCGGTATTTGACTCTGCCGGCAGATAATCCACCCGGTATTCCTGACCGTCAGCATAAAGTACATAAGGATTTTGCTTGTGGTACTTTGAGATGGAACGGATGCCGTATGGACTGAAAAACTCCTCCTCATCAAGCATCCTTGATAATATCCGGCGGAGCCGCTCGGGATTAACCAGGGAAAGGATCCCGCGTTCGGCCACACCATAATTGCCGGGCCCTGTCGGGTGCATGGATTCTTTAAGTTCGGGCATCCTCCGCAGGCGTTCCATGAGACGTGCCATTGCATGCGGAACTTTTTCCCGATGTTCCTTTTCAATGACACTGGTAGCGCACAAAGGCAGAAGCCCGACGAGTGACCTTACCTTAAGCCGCTGGGCACTGCCATCAGGCAGCCGGAGCAGGTCATAGTAAAAGCCATCCTCCTCATCCCACATTCCGTCCGCACCAGGCTTGTTCATGGCACTGGCAATGAAATAGAAGTGTTCAACAAACTTCACGACCAGATTTTCATAAAAAGGGTCGTGGTTGGCCAGTTCATAGGCCATTTCCACCATGTTCTGACTGAAGAGGGCCATCCATGCGGTTCCGTCAGCCTGCTCCAGACTGCCGCCTGTCGGCAGTGGAGCGCTGCGGTCGAATACACCGATATTATCAAGGCCGAGGAAGCCACCCTCGAATACATTCTTGCCGTAACGGTCTTTACGGTTCACCCACCAGGTGAAGTTAAGCATCAGCTTATTGAACATCGACTTAAGAAATTCAATATCGCCTTTGCCTTGCGCTGCTTTATCAGTATTATAGAGAAACATCGATGCCCAGGCATGAACAGGTGGATTCACATCGCTGAAATTCCATTCATAAGCCGGCATCTGCCCATTGGGGTGAAGATATAGACTATTGAGCATCAGATCCATTTGCGACTTGGCAAAGTCAGGATCAACGATGGAAAGCGGGAGGGTATGGAAGGCCAGGTCCCAGGCTGCATACCACGGATATTCCCATTTATCGGGCATAGAGATGATATCCGAATTCAGCATGTGATACCAGTCAGAGTTACGCGCATTATGGAACCCCTTATGCAATGGATTGGAGTTGTGCTCATCCAGCCAGTTGTCACCGTCAAAGAAGAAAAACTGTTTGCTCCAGAGCATCCCGGCAATAGCCTGTCGCATCACATTAGCCTCATCCTTGCTCACTGACGGCGAAGTCACTGCCTGATAGAACTGGTCGGCTTCATGCAACCTGTCAGCAAAGACTTCATCAAATTCTTCACCGAAGTCCTTATCTGTCCCGGCCGGTGAATTGTTACTGAGTCGGAGGTTAATCACTGCTGACTTGCCTGCATCAATAGTTAACTGGTAGTGTGCTGCAACTTTTGTGCCTTGTTTTTCAGGACTCACTGCCTCCTTGTTTCCCTGAATCACATAATCGTTTATCCCGTCCTTAACATAAGGGCTTTCATTCTTTTGTCCGGGAAAAAGCTTTTCATGGTTGGTCTCGTTTTCAGTGAATAACAAAGGCACATCGCCCTGGCAAGAAAACAACAGCTCTCCCAACTTCGAATGAGAAGCCACAGCCGCACTCGTTCCCGACCTGGATTTCACCTGTTTAATAAACGGTTTTTGTGCAGCTCTGTTCGAGTCAGCAATCCAGGCTGACCAGTCATTTCGAAACCAGAGGGTCGGCAGAAGATGAAGAGCTGCTTCCTCCGGCCCCCTGTTTACAGCGGTTATCTTCACCAGTATGTCCTCCGGGCCGGCTTTGGCATACTCAATAAACACATCGAAATAGCGGTTTTCATTGAATACACCTGTATCGAGCAGCTCATATTCCATCTCCTCACGTGTACGTTGTCCGTTCTGTATCTCAAGATCACTGTAGGGATAAGCCGCCTGCGGATATTTGTAAAGATATTTCATGTACGAGTGTGTCGGGGTGCTATCGAGGTAGAAGTAATACTCCTTCACATCTTCACCATGGTTAC
>CAVRBS010000011.1:0-263629 GCA_963719235.1 uncultured Bacteroidales bacterium | reverse complement strand
CCTGGCTGTTGGTAAGCCCAAACATCCGTTCTTTTAGTATAGCGTCCTTGCCGTTCCACAGGGCCAGCGCAAGACAGAGATGCTGCTTATCATCAGAAATGCCGGCAATGCCATCCTCACCCCAGCGGTAAGCGCGTGAGCGCGCATGATCGTGAGTAAAGAAGTTCCAGGCATCACCGTTTTCGCTATAGTCTTCCCTTACCGTACCCCACTGCCTCTCACTCAGGTAAGGCCCCCATTTTTTCCATGGAGCTGTCTTTTGCCTGTCCTCATTCAACCTTTTCATTTCAGCGACAGGTTCTGCCGATACAGTTTCTTTTTTTTGTGCAGCCATTTGCAGATGGATTTAACTACTTTATCAAATTGAAATCAAAAAAATGATGCTCACTTTTCTTTTGGGCAAAATAGATCAACAGAACCGGAAGTGTGAAGAAGGCCCCGACGGAACCAGTTAAGAAACTGGTGAACACTAGCCTTTTAAAGCTTCTCCAGGTATTTTTTCTTCAGTACGGTGAATTCAGCTACTGTAATTATTCCGCTGTCAAGGAGTTCCTTAAGCTTTTTTAAGTCGTTTACCGCTGTTGCTTTAACGATCTCCTCGGATGTTAACATTTCCACGGTTTTCACCCAGGCCACTTTCATACTGTCGACGGTAGCCGTAAGCATTTTGTTTTCCTGAAGCAGGATAGCTACACTGTCCGGGGCTGCAGGTCCTTTAGGTTCGACAATGAGAGGAACCGGGGCCGGCGCACTCACTGCTGCCATGGTTACGCTTGCAGGTGGTGCCGTTGATTGCGGTACGGCGGCCGGAAGTACAGATGATGTATCACCGGGAACCTTTAGTGAATCTGGCGCAACAGCATATTTTGATAACTCCCCTGACACAGAATCAAGCTGAAGTGTGAGGGTTTTTGTAAGCGTGGTGAGAGAATCAATCTGTGCATCCTTTGGATCAGCATTTTTTGATTTCTTCTTGCCAAGGATCTGACCATTAGCCTGAAATGTGGTCAGTAAAAGAGCAAGCACAACTAACACAATTCTCATAATAATGTGAATTAAATTGTTTTGTCAAGAATGTCCTGTCAATTCAAAGATATTGAATTAAAAGGAGCTTGTATATAGTACTTTGGTGCTATTTACAAATTTACCAAACAAGTTTAAATTTGATATACTTAATAATAGGTAATTTGAATTTCATAGATTGGGTTTAGGTTAGTTTAGGGTTGAAAGATTGAGTCCATGTTCCACCATGGGCTCTTTCAATTTATTATATTTGTATTGAACTGATATTGAATAATAAAAATGCGTCTGACAGGACAAAGATCCAGCCTCGTTCCTTTATTCACCGCACTGCTTTTAGTATTTGAGATAGCCTCAGTCAATGCCCAGGAGCTTGAGCCGCGGGCTTACACAAACATCCCTGTGGGAATAAATTTTATGCTTGCCGGCTATAACTATTCGGCTGGCGGTGTTTTGTTTGATCCGACCGTTCCGCTTGAAAATGCAAACTTTAAGATACATGGAGTTTTAATTGCCTATGCGCGTTCTGTTAAAATCGGTGGTATGTCAGGCAAAGTTGATATGATCTTACCTTATGGATGGCTTTCCGGTACTGCCGATTTCCAGGGTCAACCGGTTTCACGTGAGATTTCAGGGTTAGCGGATCCGCGGATCCGCTTGTCTGTAAATTTCGTGGGCTCGCCGGCACTTACGCTATCAGAATTTAAGGAATACAAACAGGATCTTGTCATCGGAGCTTGTTTGCAGGTGTATCTGCCTATAGGTCAATATGATCCGAACAGACTTGTAAATATTGGTACGAACAGATTTACATTCAAACCGGAACTGGGTATTTCCAAGACAATAGGGTCCCTGGTTCTTGAATTTACGGCGGGTGCTGCGTTTTACACGGTTAACCATGAATTTTATCAGGATAAGACCCGGTCACAAGCCCCTATCGGATCACTTCAGGGACATTTTTGTTACACTTTCAGGCGTGGGATCTGGGCAGCATTAGATGGAACCTACTATTGGGGCGGACATACAACAACGGATGGGGTCGAGGGTGATGATCTTCAGAGTAACACCCGGCTCGGACTTTACTTTTTCCCTTCCGGTGAACTTCCATAATTCACTGAGGTTGCTCGCAAGCACAGGTGTTTCAACACGGACAGGTACCGATTTCAATACTGTCAGCATCGTCTGGCAATACCGTTGGGGCAAGGAATTACCAAAGTAAAAAACAGCAGGCTGTAGTTAGCCGATAGGAATCAGGTTAAATGAGTGATCCTTTTTAAGTTCCTGCATAAACCAACAGTGCAAGTCCTGCAAGGTATGCAAGAAACATAAAGAATATCAGAGTATTAACTTGTTTTGCTAGCTCCTTTGAATTCTTTCCAGATAAAAACACCCCAGAAGGCAGCAATGAGAGTTGCTCCCTGACCAAGTCCATAAGAAATTGCAAATCCTGCTTTCCCTGAGGCAATTATGCTCATAGCCATCCCGATGTTCCAGATAACTCCGCCCAGGATGCCGGTAAGATGCACGCCAAGGCTTCCCTTGGTATAGTCATTGAAGGAGAGCGGTACTCCTTCAAAAGGTTTCTTCATCAGCAGATAGTTAAACAGGAGATTACTGACGACAACACCAATTGCGAAGAAGAAAACAGCAGAGTAGGGGGTAAGCTTGCCTGGTTCAGGCGTAACGAAATCAGTGGCCATCGAGCTTGCCACGAAACGGTAGAAGAGTGCCATAAGGATACCTGCTGAAACCGAAAGCAGTATCCCTTTCTTTGATACCCGCTTTAATGTGGTACTGTGTTTTTTGTAAGCAACAGCATCAATTATAATTGCAGCAACGATAAAAGCCAATCCGATAAACAGAATAAGAGGGTTTCCTTTCGGGACGGCAATATAGTTAATGATCACACCAAGGGCAAGGGCAATTCCAACCCCAACCGGAAATGCAACTGCCATTCCAGCTATTGCCATCGCAGCAACGAGGAGTATATTTGAGGCATTAAAGATTACTCCTCCCAGCAGGGCGTTCAAAATATTCCTTCCTTCTGCCTGGCCTATATCATCAATGAATCCCCGGCCATTTTCCCCGGTGCTTCCGAGAGTGAAACCAATCAGCAATGCGAACAGCAGGATTCCCAGGACGTAATCCCAGTAAAACAGTTCGAAGCGCCAGGACTTGCCTGCCAGCTTCTGTGTATTGCCCCATGATCCCCAGCAAAGCATTGTTACGATGCAGAGGACAATTGCCAGTGAATAAGTTTGAGGTATAAACATTTTATTAAAGGTTAAAGGTTAAAGGTTAAAGGTTAAAGACAAAAGTCTGAAAGTCTAAAGTCGTTAGCCTGCTACTTTTTTTGCTTATTATTCGAATGAAAATTTAAAAGTATCACTCTTTTTTGGAGCGGTTTTGAAGATGATGGCAGATGTGATGTAAACTCTGGTTCCTGCCGATTCAGGCCGTTTCTCACCCTTTACGACAAGTCTGACCTTATGGTCTCCGGGCTGCAGGTTAAGAATATGCCAGATGCTTTCAGTATGCTGTTGATTGGCAAAATCGTAATATGTATCAATGCTACGGTGCAGTGCACCATCAACATATACGTCAGCTTTTCCTCCGTCCTTATACCAGTTGCCGACCAGTGATATTCCTGTGCCGTTAAATGCTATCTCAAGCTCATCACCTGCATTTTCGGCAAACATTGATTGTTTACTCACCTGCTTATCCCATCCGGTAACCTCGAACGGGCTCCATTTACCTTTGAAAGTCCAGGCATTCTCATCGAAAATTGAAATTCTTTTATCAAAAACAAGATCAGGAAATGCCACCTCAAGTTTAGGTTCAACAGGGATCTGTGTTTTGACTTTGATTCTTTCTGTCAGTAACCGTTCCGCCGTTTTCTAGCAATCAGATCAAGTGCATATTTATTTGTGCTGCTGACAGCTGTATTGAAGGAATATGTAGGTATGTATGAAAACAGAATCACTGACGGCTTTTACTCCTTCCTGCATTTCTTCAGGCAGACCGCTGAAGCCTTTTATTACACCCAGAACTGCCATTGCATTTGAGGGATTGCAGTCGGAATCCTGACCGCATCGGGTTGATATTTCCATTGTTTTCATGGGGTCGCCTTCTCCGTATAATAAACCCATTACTATATATGCACCGTTCAGTTTTGCATCAATATTAAAAGGTGAGCCTGCCCCGCAGATATCAACATCGCCCCATTTGTCCTCAAGCTCCTGCCATGCAGCCTGCCAGTCGGTCGGATAATGCTGATGGAGCTTAATCACATCCTTGACTATTTTATAGTAGTCGCTTCCGGAAGGAATTGATAGCAGTGCTTTCTCAATTATCTTCGGAATATCCGATTCAAAATAATGCTTCTGAATAAAGAGCTGCGACAAAAATACCTCCGTATATTCCGTCACCATAATTCATTATACGGCCTATCTTATCTGCTATTTCCGAGGCTGTCTGTGGCATTCCCGGACACATAAATCCGATATAGTCGGATTCAATCTGAAAATCAATGTCATCTGCATGAAGATTATATTCAGGACTTCCTGATAGAGGGGCAAAGATACTGTCATACCAATTTTTTCTTGCCTGCATATTAGCATGCCATAACCAATAACCTGCCTTTGCGAACATCTCCTGGTATTTTTTTGCAGGGGCATCGATGCCGTATTTATCCATTGACATCAGAAAAGTCAGCTGCACATAGATATCATCCTGCCACATACTTCCTTTGATATCAGATGGTTTCCAGTTTAATGGAATCCGTGTACATTTTACCCTGAGCCCTGAATTCTGTAGGAGCCCCGTAGGTTACACCTATCATCTTGCCGGCCCAGCCGCCGGCAATTTTATCTTTTAGGACTTCCGGGCTTATAGTTTCTGAACTCACCGGATGATGGATTACAGGAAGAGATTGCAAGGAACAGAGCAACCATATAACATTATTAATGACATCTTTTTCATAACTGTAGATTATTGGGTTATATAGAATAATTTCATTTCTATATGGTGCTGAAGCCTGAGCTCCCATTCTTGTCACTGAGATTGATGCGGCCCTGTTTGCGAAATCAACAGCCACTCTCAGGTCTTTTCCTTCAGAAATTGCCACTGCGATTGCCCCATTAAAGACATCACCGGCAGCGGTGGTGTCGACCGCCTTTACCTTTACTGCCCGGAATCATTCCTGAGAAGTTTTCAGATTTTCAGATACGCTCCGGCATATCCCATTGTAATAATTACATTTTTAACACCTATTTTCTGAAGTGACAATGATGCTGTTTTCAGCTGATGCGAAGTCATGTACCTTAAATCCCTGAAGTATTTCTGCTCTCAGTTTCATTCGGAGTTAGAAGCCATGTATTGCCTTAGCATATTATCTGATAATTTTTGCGCTGGAGCCGGATTAACTATCACTTTTAAGCCCATTGAACTGATGCAGCGGTAGCGCAATATTCAACCGTCGTGATTGGTATTTCCAACTGAAGAAGCAGGATAGAGTATTTGCCTGTTTCAAAGATCTTAGGGGGAATATCATTCTGTAGCAGGTTGCCGTTTGAACCCGGGGCAACAACTATACTGTTTTCGCCAGCTGCATCCACAGTAATAAGGGCAACACCTGATGGCAGTTCATTGTCCCTTACAGCATAACTTACATCGATACCTTCTTTCATAAACAACTCAATAGCCTGGTTTCCGAACAGGTCGTTTCCACTTTTTGTAATGAAAGGTGACCTTTCCGCCAAGTCTTGCTGCAGCCACAGCCTGATTGGCTCCCTTACCACCCGGATTCGTCAGGAAAGTTCCACCCAGGATTGTTTCGCCAGGTACAGGGATTTTCTTTGTTTTTATCACCATGTCAGTATTAGAGCTGCCGATGATCAGGATGTTATTCTTACTCATTTTATTTGGCTTGTTTCTTTTTTAAAAAACAGGTTTATGAAATACTCAATGGTCCTCTTGTTTTAACCATATTTATAGATTTCTATTTCATGGTCGCTTTTCTGTTCGAACTGCTTACGCTTCCACCTTTGCCATTAATAATGCTCTTCACAATACTCTCTTTATTCCCGTTTAACCAAAAAATAACTTTATGGTAAAAATTATTTTCCACTGCCGGAGGTGTTTCAATGGCCTGATCGACAATAACCGGAGCGTTGTAAAATACATTATATATGCCTACACCCCATGCCTGGTGATTTTCAACATGCCCGGCAACTTTATATGATGCATATCCATAGGTCTGGCCGTGTTTCCAGGCATCAACAGATGGCGGGTCATAAGGCATTTCGCTTTGGTAAAAATAAACCCGGCCCTTTTCACCATTCCAAATTGTCTGATATTCCTGAAAATGTTCATTAAACAAACCGTAAATTGTAACGTTGTCGCCATTTACGATCAATCCGTTGGCGCATTTATTTTTGTCCCAGCCTACCCCGTTGCCGTGGTCGGCTCTCCAAAGCCATAAATGATCTGCATAAACATTATTACTGTTGATCGATAAACAACTTGATGCAGATCCTTCATGAGGGCCGCCAACCCGAAAAAACAGGTCAAATAAAAATGCAGGATCTGCTTCATGATCCTTATCCGACCCGGGCTCTCCAACCTGCATAAGTGTTTCAGAAGGGATTATTGCTGCATCTATGAGTAAACTGGCAATTGTTACGCCGTCAACATCCGAAACTTCGATTACTTTATTCCCTTTTACCGGAACCAGTGTTGCCATCCCAATTCCCATAATAACTGTTCCGGGACGAGTAACTTTCAGACTTTGTTCTAACTGAAAAATCCCCGGTGTAAAAAGAATGTGTTTACCTTTCTTCAAAGCTTTATTAATTGATTCTGCATTGTCGGAACCTGGTTTAGCAACATAAAAATCATCGATTAATACACTTTTTTCACCACTGTTGTGGGTATCCCAATCGACGCCGATTGAATTGTTCTTCAATGCAGGTAATTTTAAAGCAAATCTCCCTCCGGAATAAATCCAGTAAGGTTTTTCACGAACTTCAGGTGTCTCTTTTATGGTGGTAACCGGCTTATCGGGCCAATTCTCTTCCGGGGCATCCGGCACTCCTACGTACATCATGTTCCAGACGCCGCCATCCCATTTTTCAAATACAGAATTCCTTGTTAACCATTGTTGTTGCGAACCGGAATACACTGTCCCATCAATTTTACAATCGGCCATGAAGCCTCCGCTGGAAGCGCCATCATATAGTTTCAAATTTCCTTTTACATAAACACGGCGCAAGGGGGCAGCCTGCGAAACAGCCCAGGTATTGGTTGAATCAACAGTAGGAACTATTGTTAAATTTTCTGCTGTACGCCAAAAATTACACAACACATGACCTCCCTGCGTTGAGTTGGACCTGACAGCACCAACGATCACTACGTCTTCAGGTGAATTCCCCAAACCCATAATGTGCATGTAATAGCCAACCCTGATATCTAACTTATAGGTTCCGGGTTTAAACAGTAATGCAAAACGATTTCCGGAGAACTCATTCGCGGGAAAGACCTGACCGGCATGAAGAGAATCGATTAGTGTTTGAATTTCTGCCATATCCATTGAAGGATCGAACACAAAAGCATTTTCTCCAAGCAAAGTCTGGTTGCATTTAGCTGCTATAGCCTTTACGCTCTCAGGCAATGGGACAGTATTGTTCCGGTCGTGGAATGCTTGAGAAAACCCGGGGTTTATTCCCAATAAAATAAACAATAGTTTGATTAATATAAATTTGGTGTTCATGTGGTTATAATTCTTCTTAAATGTTTTCAGTTTTATTTTTCGCTGATTTTCACCATCACAACTCCCTGAGCAGGTACCCGTGTTTTATAATTCTGCTTATAAACACCAAGGTTTTTCTGATGCCATAAGTCACGCACATCATATTTCCCGGATATTTTCAGTTCAGCCCATTCAACATCGACTTCCGCAGCTGCGTTCCCGCGGTTAAATAAACCGACAGCCTTCGATCCGTCAGCCAGATTTTTGACCATTAAGAAACAGTTTTCAGATTTTCTGATTACCAATCCACATTCGCCCAAAACATCCTGATTCACTTCAATTACTTCCGGATTGCACAGCACATTGATAGTAAATTCATCCAGTTTTGACATGTCGCCACTGTATACCAGCGGGGCTGCCATCAGGCTCCAGAGCGACATATAAGCATATTGCATGGCTGCCGGCATTGTGGTAAGTTCCGGGACTCCCATTTTGTTGGCATTACCAATCCAGCCAATCTGAATGTAATCCGGATCGTTCCATTCGCCTGGTTTTGAGTACTGCCTGTTTTTAGCATTGTTTATGGCAACATCGAAAATACGATCGAGTTCGAATCCCAGATCACCGGATGTTCGCCAGCAATTTCCGCCGACTTCGCCGCCCCATTTCCAGACATCGCCCATACCATATTGGCAAAGGTTAAAAACGATATCGCGATCCATTGATTTCAGAATATCACCCATCAGGCGGTACGGTTTCTGATAAGTTTCAAGGCTTGTATCATTACCAGCGATCCCAAAATAGGAACACCAGTCATATTTCAGAAAATCAAAACCCCAGGATGCAAACTGGCGGGCATCATGTTCTTCGTGCTGATAGGAGCCCTCAAAACCAGCGCAGGTTAATGGTCCGGGTGAACTATAAATACCGGCCTTAAGGCCCAGTGAATGAATGTAGTCAGTAAGCCCCGCCATATCCGGGAAATACCGGTTGGTGACTATATTTCCCTTTTCGTCCCTCAACGGGCCAACACGCATTGAATCATCACTTTTTGGGGAATTCGCCCAGCAATCGTCGATGTTTACGTACTGATAGCCCACGTCAGCCATCCCACTGCTGATCATTATATCGGCAGCTTCACGCACCATTACATCTGTAATACGAGCGTAATGGGCATACCAGTGATTCCAACCCATCGGAGGCGTCAATGCAAGTTTATCTCCTGACACTATTTTAAATTCTCGCTGATGCTTACCTTTCGAATTAACAGCATTAATCACCAGATTGTATTCGCCTTTGGCAGGAGAATTTCCGGTGATAATACCTGTTAAAGGATCTAGGTTCAGACCAGAGGGTAAATCTTTCATTGAAAAGTGAATTGGCCTCTCGCCCTGACACGGAATACGGTAAAGAAATGGGTGACCGGGCCGACACCCATAAACCAAAGGCCCATTGATGCGGGGTTGTGGTTGTGGTGCTGGAGTATAAATTTCTCTACCATTGCTTTTATTTCCGTCCAGGTCCTGAGCTGAAACAGGAACTATACAGATTGCCAAAACAAATGCAAAGACACCAGTAATAAATGATTTTTTCATTTTATTTATTGATTATATCCAGCGGCATCCAGACTTTTAGAGCACCACCGGTCTGACCGGCATCAGCAAAAGGGACGACAATAATCTGTTGTTCTGCTGTATTATTAATTTCATTTATGACATTTATCTGATAGGCTTGTTTCCCGATCCACTCTTGCGGTAATAAACGGCCGTTACCTCTGCCTTCAGGCATTTCTGCCGACAGTTTGTCTTCAGGTTTTAAAAGTATTCCGGGATTTAAAGAATCATCAAATGCCAGAACCTGCGGACCCCTTTGAAATGCAATATGATCAGGATAACTTTTAGCACCGCGTAGAATTTGAACAGGTATTTGAAAAGATACTTGGATCTTGTCGGCTGATTTCCATTTACGGTCAATGATTAATGTTTTACCGGGAATACCTTTATAGACTTTGTTCCCAACAGATGCAGTATAAGTACTGCACCATCCGGGTACTCTTAATGCGATAGGAAAAGATGCTGCCTGAGAAGTCTTTACTGTTATCGAAATGTCACCGCTCTCAGGAAAATTGCTTTCAACCAGCAAGTTTAAGCTGACAGGTTTATTTTTAGAAGTTGTTATATCCTCCCTGTAGGTTGCAGGTTCATACATCATAAGTGCCGGAACATTGTCAAGATTGCCAAACGTAAAATATGGCACCATTGCTATCCCTCTCGGAACGCTTGATTGACAGCAGGTAATATTGCACGTGAATGGCTTTTTGTCCATCAGCGGTGTATAGTAGCTGACACATCCTGTCAGAGGATTCTCCGCTCCAAGCAAATGATTGTAAATTGATTTTTCGATTTGTTCGAGATACTTAAGATCGCCGGTAATATTTAACAATTGTTGGTTGAATTGCATCCATGTCGTTGTTACACATCCTTCGCCCATATTATCTGTTGCGGAACCAGGCAAATAATCGTCATCCTGAAAATACTCATGGGAACTGGTGGTTCCGGTAATATATAGTTTGTTGGTTACTATATCCTGCCATGCAATAATAACCGGTTTCAGTAGTCTCTCATCACCTGTGACTCTGTATAAATTTGCTATTCCTACAAAATTGGAAAGCATTTCATATGTTTTACCATTCCCCACTTTGGTTACTTTGCCGGTTGCAAGCAATGAACTGATAATTTTAGGGCCATTGTCTTGTTCGCATGCGTCTAATATATAATAGCAAAAATCAAGATACTTTTTGTCTCCGGTATACCTGTATAGTTCAACCATTGGATCTAAGACACTTGTTGCAGCCATTCCGACATGGGTTCCTGCCAGGATAATATCCCGTTGTCCGGTTTTATTTCCGAAAGTAGCACACAGCAAGTCGCCTATTTTTATACAGGCTTCCAGTGCAGGCTGGTAACCGGTTGCTCTATAATAAGCCAGCAATCCGTACAAATTGTATTTATGGCTCCATACATCCCAGCTTGTCCAATACTCATCAGGGGTATATGTACCCAGATAACCATCCGGCAACTGCGAATTTATCAATTGGTACATCAGCCTGTCCAATTGGATTTTTAACCTTTCATCGCCTGTATTCAGCCAGACGTTACTGGCCGTTTCGAGGTATTTACCAATGTGCTCTCCGGCCCATGGGTGATGTCCCGGTCTTGATAAATAGCCATCCAGGGTGCCCTCTTCGTCAAGCTTCAATAAACGCTCATTTAAATTTTGGTTCATTCGTTTGCCAAGGTATCCCTGCAACTGCTGATTTTGAAAAGGGATTGATGTAAATACATCTTTAACTTTGTTTTCAACAACCGGTTTGGGCTCGTTGAGGACTTCAATCTTTACATGTTTATCAGACAGATAAAGTGTTTCTTTTATAACAGATAACATGTTATTATTTTCTGCAATACAACAACTCACTCTGAAAATAATTTCATCAACAGGTTGATAATCAGAGAAAACTACTTCGGTTTCAAATCCCTGTACGGGTTGAATTTCTACCTGCTTTGTTTCAGTGAATAATTCGTTGTTGTTTTTATCTGCAATCCTGTACTTTATTGTTCCAATAAAAGGGTAATTGCCTTTATTGGCAAGCTTTATTTTTGTAATGAATCCATTATCTGTTGTTTCAGAAATGCTTTGCTCGGCTGAGATAAAGTCTGACCACTGGATGGGTCCGAATTTATAGGGGCCCTGATACATACCAACCCAGCTGTCAGGGCTGAAGATCCTTACGGCAATCACATTTTCCTTATCCCACTGCACTTCATTTACAGGAATAGTATACACCCTCTCATCCTGCCATTTGGTTTTAAAATCAGGCGGGAAAGAACCTGATTGCCCGATGAGACTGCCATTGAAAAATGTCTGGTCAGCATCATCTATCTTGCCGAGATGCAGCAGTAATCCATTTTCTTTTTCAGCCTGGGTTTTCATGTCTGAAGGGATCACTGTCTTAATCCTGAACCACACATATATGTTTTCTTTGGTGACAGTATCCTTCCAACTCGTACCTAAGCGCCTGCTGTTCCAGTCAGCATCATTAAACAATGGATTTGCCCAATCCATATTATCTCCTGTCTTAAACCTGGCTTCCTGAGGCAACGGGTTCACCTGACCCTTTGCCGGATTAATAATTGTTGCCAGGATAAATACGGCCGATAATAAGTTCTTATAGCGGAAGAATATTCTCATATTTTTTTATTGAAGTTTCTCAATGATATATCTCTCCTCAAGTGTTATTGTATGCCATTGGTCTGTTCTGAAAGGCACAGCCGGGAATCCTTCTTTATTAAACAGGTTACACTCGCTGGCATCACCAAACCAGCCAAAACGCAAGGCAATCGGGTTGGTAACTTTTTCTGATGAAAGAACAATAGTATTGCCCCTGATAGATGCTTTAGCAAAATAAAATGTGCTGTCATTACCAGCAACTTCAAAACCTTTTATGTAGCCGTACTTATCCGGTGTATATAAACCTGAACCGATATTATCAAATGAAAGAATGATCTGGTTGCCATTTATTTCCATTGAATTATAGGTGGGGCCACTGCATATCATTGTCTTGTGGTAAATATTGTTTAAAGCCAGTGCAGCCAGTCTCTTTCCGACATCCTGTTTATTAGTGGGGTGAATATCCCACGGATTGCCAATATCAGTTGTAACACACATCCCTGTATTAGGCAATTGCAGTGTCATGGCCTGAGCTTCTCTCAGTTCAGCCCAGCCGCAGCCTTCATTGCTGTTGCCGGCATTATTATATGTTGCCAGCTGGACAAAGTAAAAGGGCATATCTGGTCTGTTCCATTTTTGCCTCCAGTCATTAATCAATAATGGAAATGTTTTCCTGTACTGGTAAGACCTGCCGGCATTTGATTCTCCCTGGTACCATAATACTCCCTGAAAAGCAAATGGGATCAAAGGATTTATCATAGCGTTAAAACAAAGGGAGGGGAGAGAATTTTCGTTAGTTAACTTTTTGATCGATTCAACCTGGAATTTCCAATTACCCTTTAATGAAATTACAGATTCACCTACAATCAATTTTAAATCTGCAGCATCACCGTATATGCCTCCACCACCGCCGTTATCAACCACTCTGATGGCAATTACATTTCCCCCTTCTTTTAATATCCCGTAAGGAATTATGTATTTTCTTTTTGCATCCCATCGATTTGTGCTGCCTACCTTTATTCCATTTACATAGGTAATATCATCATCATCAATTGTTGATAATTCAAGGATCGCACTTTTATTTTCAATTTTTGGCAGATTGACAGTTTTCCGAAGCCAAACCACGCCATCCAGTTCTCCAATGGTTTGTTGTTCCCATAATTGAGGCTGGTATAGTTCAGGCCAGTCGGAATCATCGAAAGAGATTTCCTTGAACAGGCTTGTGTTAAGGTCTTTAAGTTTATTTCCCTGCAATGCTTCAATTCTCAATTCACTGGCTTGTACTTTTAATCTGGAAAGTGAGTCCAGGTTTATCTTTGGCATTCCTGCAATCATTTCTTTAAACTCATCACTGCTTTCAAATGCCTCCCGACTGATCCATGTTTCTATGTTTGTGCCGCCCCAGGAATCATTTATTAAGCCAACCGGAATATTGATACTGTCATATATGTTTTTAGCAAAGAAGTAACCTACGCCGGTAAAATCTCCAACGGTGTTAGAATCACAAACCTGCCAGCCATCTGTCTGAGATTCCGTTTTGGGCAAAGAACTTATTGAATGCGGAACTTTAATATGCCTTATAAAAGGATAATCAGCGGATGCTATTTCCTTTTTTGCATTGTCGGATCTGCCGACTGTCCATTCCATATTTGACTGACCTGAGCAAAGCCATACTTCACCGACAAGCACATTTTTCATCCGGATTGTGTTTTTGCCTTTAATAACTAATTCATACGGACCTCCGGCATTTTCAGGATTTAACTTCACAATCCATTTGCCTTTTTTATCCGCCTTGACAGAGTTAGCCTGGTTATTAAATGTTACTACTATTTTTTCCCCGGGAGATGCCCATCCCCAGACTGGTATAGGTGTATCTCGCTGTAATACCATATTGTCGGAGAATATTCCAGGCAAAGTCACATTTGCTGACAGGTTAATGCAGCCAACTAATAAAATGATAATCACGAAATATGTTTTCTTCATTTTCTTTGTTTTCAGTAATATATATCAAAGTTTAGTGCTGTATTAATTGATGACAGTGGGGCTTCAACGACCACTATCTTTTTAACTTTATCAAATTCAAAAGGCAGGGGTTTTTTATTAAGCTTAATTATTCTTGGAGGGTTACTACAATGAATACTAAGTAGCCATTTTCTTGACGAACTCATGTTTGTATAATGACCTTCAACAGGGTTTATTCTCAAATCTATTTTTTTTGAGCTGTATTTCATTACAATAAGAGTGAATGCATAAATATCCTTAAGGTAATCATTACTTATTCCGTCATCTTCCATAAGTTTAAAAAGACCATTATCGCCCGGGTAGATATGCAGGTATAAGGTATCATTATTGCCCTTTTTGATGGATGAAGCATATTTGCGCATTGGAATAACTGAACCCTGTTTGACAAACAGAGGAATCTGATGGATGGGTGCCGCAACAAAATATTCAGTATTTCCGTCTAAGAGCTCATCAGTCCAGTAGTTAATCCATTTCCCTTCAGGTAGGAATACTTTCTGAGTAGTAGCTCCCCTTTCATAAACAGGTGCCAACAGTAATTCATCTCCAAATGTATATTGATAAATGTGTTCCGGGAATTTCCCTAACATATGTTTGGCCTCCGTACGACTTCGTAATGCATAGCTATAGATATAAGGAAACATCTGCATTCGCCAATGCACGTAAAATTTGAAAATGGAATCTGCTCTTTGGGAATACATCCACGGCAGGTTTGATGTGATATTTTCGGGCTCTGAAAAAACCTCAACTAATGGATTAAATATGGAGAACTGCAGCCACCGGATATATAATTCTTCTTCAGGCATTTCTACATTCCCTACAGTATAACCACCAAGGTCATTGGTAAGAAAGGGTATGCGGCTGGTGGGTTTTGCAGCATCGGTAAACATTGCAATGTTTTCTTTTAACGCTACTGCTGGCGCCCATTCTGCAAATTTCACTAATGGCTTTTCAACAGTCCAGTCGCTGCGCGTATCATCCGTCCATTTGGTAGGATAACGCTTATATTCCTCATTATCCGTTTCAAAGCTATGGGCAAGCATGAAGCCACGGCCTTTGGTTTCTTTACCGAACTCCTGGCTCATTTCAAACATTGTTCTTGATGCGCTTACTTTTGCTGTGCGGTCAAGTTTTATAAAATCAGCCCCTTCATCAAAAAAGTGCTTCATTTGGTGTTTGAAATAATTGACTGCGTCAGGGTCATCAAAATTAATCTCCCCACATGGCGTTGAGTTCTTTTTATCTTTATTGTCATGGAACATTGCAGTACTGAAGCTATTATTATGCCACGTATTAGTCTCATCGTAAATTCTTGAAAAGTATCCTTGGGATTTAAAATCCTCAAACGCCTTCTCATTACCTGTTTCGAGTATACAATCCCAGGTCCAGAAGCCTCCCCTGATGTTATTTTTTTCCATGTAGTTCCACATTTTGGATCTATCGGGGAAGGCAATGGTATCAGCCACAAAGTCTATATATTTTTGAGGCCCCCTGCCCTTTTCAGTGTAGCTCCAAAACCAGGAGTCAATCCAGTATGCATCAATAGGATAATTATGTTTCATAATTTGTTCAATCCGGTCAATGGTTTCCTGCTGGTTGGTATATCCTCCGTATAATACACCAAACGCCCATGATGGTGGCAAAATAATATTGGTGTCTGCTACCATTCTCTTATGCAATAGTTGATTGCGGGTTTGTGCACATACTGTAGCAGTGTACATCAGTAGTGTAAAAACCGCCATACTTTTCAACATCACATTTCTGCTCATGTATAGTAAAAATGCTAAGCATTTAATTTAAACCGGTTTGCCTGTTTATCTTTTCTGAAAGCATCATTAATCAAATCCTTCTAAATTAAAAAAGGAGGAGACTTTCATGACTCCTCCTTTTTAATCCAATTAATCAAAACTGCATTTACAGAAATCACGAATTAAGCAAGCGTGAAAGTATTTAATTCTGTAAATACCATGGAATTTCGTTAATTCCATCATATCCGCCAAACTGATCATCGATAGCCTTTTTGTAATTTACTGGGTTAGTTACTTGTTCACCGGTGTCGTACTTCCAGCGTTTTGGATATACATTTTTATCATCAGGATTCATGCTGGTAGCCGGATCCAGAGGAAAGAGAGGATATCCTGTACGGAGAAACTGAGGATAATTTAATCCGTTACCCTGGAAGAAATCTATGAGCCATCTTTGCGTCCATACCTGGTGCAGACGATCTGTTTTGGTTCCGGCTGTAGCATAGGCAGCAGCGCCGGTAAAATAATTGTCTATATAGGCTTGATCAATTTTCATATTATGGACCCCCGTTTGCGCAGATGGCAGGTTCATATAATAACTAAGCATTGCTTTTACTCCGTTTTCGTAGTAAGTCTGTGCGTTTCCGGTAACCCAGCCTTCCTCTATTGCTTCAGCAATAATGAAACATTGCTCTGCATAGACAAATTTAATCATTGGGTCGCCCGCCCTTGGTATTGTATAGCGTTTATTTACCAGCGAATACATGCCAGCCTGACCATTAATGGCCAACGTACTAGAAACCAATTCGGTAGGGGCACCGACATAAGCAGTAAAATCGGTTTCCACTTTACCCCCGGCAATCTGGGCTGCTGCAGGCTCTGCGAAATAAAACAATCTGCGATCCTGGAAATTTATTAAGGCATCAACCGTTAATTTTGAAACAGCATCTAATATTCTCTGGTTTTCCCCACTCCAAAAAGGGTGAGTTGCATTTGGATTATCAGAATATGCCAATTGAAAATTATCAGCATTGCCGGTCATTAAATTACCTGCAGATACAATAGCCGCAAAGCGTGCTTTTTGTTCGGCTGTAGCTTTTTTACTGATCGTCTGTATAACCTTTAACTGCATTGCATTACAGAGCCTGCGCCACTTTACAACATCTCCGCCGAACATTATATCACAAGCGCCAAAATTAGTTCCTGCAGCAAATTTTTCCTCAGCAGCCTTAAAATCAGCCAATACCGCTACGAATACATCTGCCTGTTTATCATACTTAGGCTGGGTTATTCCTTCCTCTGCCATTCCCGCCTCCGAATATGGAATATCACCCATATCCAGCGTCGCAGATAAACCGGCATAAGCCTTCAGAAATAAAGCTAGTCCCTCAAATGAGGATTGAGCTGGTGTTCCTTGAGCAAATTCAACCATCCGTTTAAGATTGGTTATCTTCTGCAATCCCCCAAATCCGCCATAAGGCCAGTAAGAATAATAATATTGGTAAGGGTTTGCGGTTGCATCAAGTCTTGCGATATGCTTACACCATAAGTTGCCAGTAGAGAAATCAGTTGGATTAGGATTCCAGAACCTGTAGGTATCTTTCAATACCTGGGTTGCGAGCATTTCGGGTGAAACCGATGTAGCTGCATTCGGGTCTGTATTTAATTCCTCAAAATTGCTGCATGAAACTGCAAATGCAAGAGAAATCAGCGCTAAAAATATTTTATGTATATTTTTCATTGTTACGTTTGATTAAGGTTGATTAAAATGTAAGCTTAATGTTAAACCCAAGATATCTTACAGCCGGGTCAGCAAAATCTTCAACGCCTCCGTCAGGGTCAGAATATTTGAAATCCTTTGCCCACAATAGTACGTTTTGCCCTACCAAACCTACAGATGCAGCCTTAGCCCATTTTTGTGTATATTGGGTTGGAAGATTGTACGTTAAAGATATCTCACGCAGTTTTAAGAAAGTCTTGGCATACGTATCGGCAGGACTTCCTGCACCTCCCCAGGCACTGCTGTTGTGCAAATCAATTGCATATCGGCTATAGGTGGTTTTCACATCATTGGCTGCATAAGTACGGGTATCGGTGAGAATAATACCATTTGCATCATAAGTAACTGTACCGGATACCACTTTTACCCCCTGAACAAGATAGTTTACTGAACCTGGCGTAGCAACGTCCAGTGCCCTTTCCGGTGTTACAGACTCAGGATGAACACCTGACTGCCACATATAACTTTCCGTTCGCGTGTTCATAAGCCCACCAACTACACCATCAAAAGATACAAACAAACTAAAAGCTTTGTATCTCAGAGTGGCATTTGCACCCCATAGCCAGTCAGGGTCGGTCCAGCCAAAATTTGAATCATATCCGCTATACTGGAGCCTTCCACTGCTACTACATATAAGTTCTCCGGTTTCCGGGACTTTTACAAAATCTCTGCTTACCAAAGCATCAACACGCTCGCCTACTTTTACCCAGGGTTTTGTACTTGAATATACAGAGTCTAATTTGGCATAGTAGCGCGCATAGGTTGACCAGTTAAGACCTAGATCCAATTGCCAGTCTTTACTTCTAATGGGTGAGCCGGTAACCGCCAGTTCCCAACCTTTGCGATCTATTTCTTCGTCAATATTAATATAGTTACTACTATATCCGGTCGCTGGTGATACAGGTGCATATTTCAAAAAGTCGTAGATATGTTTCTTATAGTAGGATACATCAACCATTAAACGATTTTTATACACTATTCCCTGCAATCCTATCTCAAATGTATTAGCACTTTGGGGAGCAATATTTGACCCATATAAACTACCAGGAGGATATGCTCCGTTCAGCGAATTCCAGGTACTGCTATTAATTCCATAGACACTATTAATTCCATAAATTGCGGGCGGTGTTTTTGACATTGTCCAGGAACTTCTCACCTTTAATAAATCAAGCCAGTTTTTTGTTCCCGGTAAAAGTTCTGAAACTACAAAACTCCCCGCAACGGAGGGATAAAAGTATGATTTAGAATCGGCTGGCATAGTTGAACTCCAGTCGTTACGCCCCGTTGCTTCTAAATATACAAGTTTGTTCCATGAGACTGCTACACGGCCAAACAGGGAATTTACCTGTTGGCCATAAGTACTCTGATTTACAGTGGCAGGGGATACCGATGCTTTTAGCGAGTAAAAGGCAGGAACAGAAATACCGCCATTCGTATTAGCATTTATATTGTCATCTTTTTTGTAGAATATTGTTCCCCCTGCAAGATATTCTACGTTAATTTTATCAAATGACTTATTGCCTGTCAGCAGCAAATCATTATTCATACTTATTCCCTGAGTTTGGCCAATAACATAACCTCCGGTCATATAACCACTCCAGGTATAAAGGTTACCAGGTACAGGTGTATTGCCCGACATTAAATATGATCCCCATGCAACCTTTATTTCCCCTTTATCTGTGTAAAAATCAAGACCTGAACGAATACTGGCAGTCAACCAGTCGGAAAACTGATAACTCATCGTCACATCAGCATTAAAAAGATCCCGGGAAACCGGATTCGTTTTTTCGTAACGATCAAAATAAGGATTGTTCATATTCGCAGATGCCGCATAAGTATAGTTTTGCAACTGGTCTTTCACAAGCCAGTAATTATCCTTGTAGTCCAAAATATTAAAATCAGCACTTGACCAAATCAGTAAAGAATACATAGGGTCGTAAGAGGTATAGCCATTAGACCCCATGTTTGGTGATACTTTTTTGGAATAAGACAGGTTTGAACTCAATTTGAATTTATCTAAATTGACATCTCCGCCAAAAGTGTAGGTATATTTGTTTAGTACATTATTAGGATATTGTCCTTTGTTCTGAGTCCATGTTAAACGAACTACGCAGAGAGGCAATATCCCCTTTATATCCGATATTAATATTATTATTGGTTACATAACCCTGTTCCAGGAAATTAGCGAAGTTGTTTTTTCCAACAGGGAGATATTCATAATCTCTGTAAGCCTTCAATTCGGGATCCCATTGATTTAAAATCTGACCGTCCATCGCTGCTCCATATGCGCTCGTATTGTTTATATTATACGTGTTATTGTTACCACGACCATAGGTGCTTTGCTTTTCAGGGATAGCTAAAAATCCAGCGGTAAACATGGTATTGGTTGCAAAATCAACAGTTATTCCAGCTGCATTGGTACTTCCATTTTTAGTTGTAATCAAAATGGCACCACTTGCTCCACGAAAACCATAAAGAGCCGAAGCTGTTGCTCCTTTCAATACACTCATTGATTCTATATCTTCAGCGGATATATCGCTAAGTGTTTTATTTTGATAAGCAACTCCGTCTATTACCAGTAAAGGTTGTTCACCACGAATAGATATCACCGGAGCTGCACCAAAATCGGGCGAGTTTTTAACCAAAAGTCCTGCTACTTTACCGGTAAGAGATGTAGCAACATCAACAACCGATACTTTTTGCAGGCTCTCTCCTGAGACCTTTTGAACAGAATAACCAAGGGCCTTTTCTTCTCGCTTTATTCCAAGAGCCGTAACAACGACTTCTTCCATGCCAACAAGCTCAAGCTCCATTGTTATATTCAGGTTGACACCTGCTGAGTATGGTATCTCTTGAGTTTTATACCCAATAAAGGTGAAAGCCAGAATATTACCTTCGGATACTGTGATGGTAAATGCTCCATTAGCATCTGTTATAGTACCAACGGTAGTACCTTTTAATGTCACAAATACACCTGGCAGGGTCGCACCTTTCTCATCTACAACAATACCTTTTACTGATTGCTGGGCAGATAGTAAGATCGGCCAAACCACAAGTAGAAACAAAAAAATTGTTTTTTTCATAACTGGTTGGTTTTAGGGTTATTATTTAAAATGCACAAACGTTTGTACACAAAGTTATATATTTATTTAATATAATATGTGAAAAAATTAAATTTTTTATTCGCCCGCTAAAAGAATTCGTTAAGCATCCGGGGAATTGAAATAAATAGCCTCATAAAAAACAGATATACAGTTAAATAAATAACGGACTATTAAATACCTTAAGCTCCTTTACGATTCTTTTGTATGCTTATAATAAGTATAAGTCCCATTTAAGCAGGCAAAATTCAGACTATAATCTAACTAAGGTCATTTATTCATTCAGAATTCAGTACACTTCCAGTCCGTCATGAACCAGACATACCCTGCCCTGGCAAAATCAAGGGTTCAAATCTTTAATAGATGATAATGGCGGGGTGGGGTAGAAATAGTAAATCAGGTATATTTCAGAAGATCAATTGAATATGGAAATTTTGATCGTAAGTATATGGCTCCGATTAAATTTCAAGTTGAGAATGATTGGTTTCATCGTGACAGGCAAGCCAACAGGAAAATAACAGTCTTTAGCCCATAACACGGATGAAACTGTGTTTATTCAATTGCAGGCACTAACGTTTGTGCAATTGACAAAAAAAATATTTTGTGCCAATATGCTAAATTTTCTTTACTGAATTCCTGATTATTAAATTGGTTTTTAAAGTCATATGGACTAACTTTTTTCGGTAATCCTTATTACCGATATATTTTAACAGGACATTTACCGAAAGCTGCCCTATTTCACTCTTCTTCTGGTCAACCGTAGTCATAGGTGTGGCAAGAAAGGCTGAATAAGGTTGTTCATCAAATGAGATCAGGGAAATGTTATCAGGTATTTTTAGCCCCATTTCATCAACTGCTTTCATGGCACCTAATCCGATAAGGTTACTGAGCGCAAAAATCGCAGTTGGTGGATCTTCCATGCTGAAAAGGATACGTGTTTGTTTATACCCGTTCTCAATTGTATAATTGTCACCGACTATCAGACTGTCATCAATCGGAATACTATGACTGCGCAAAGCATCTTTGTATCCGCGAACCCTCTCTACAGTCGGCCGGCTTTTGGGAATACCCTGTATGCAGGCAATTTTTCTATGCCCCATGGCAATGAGATAGTTCACTGCATCGTTTCCACCCTGGTAATTGTCAGAAGTAATAAATGGGAGACCTATTTCGGGAAAACAACGGTCTATAACCACAAGAGGCATACCTGAATTATACGTCTGGATAATTTGCTTGTAATCTATACCTACCGGCGCTATAATAATACCATCTACCTTATGACTGAGCAGAAGCCTTATCAATTCCGTTTCAATCATTTGATCATCGCCGCTGTCACCCAGGATTAAAGAATAACCTTGTAAGCGAGCTTCTTTTTCTATACTCTGCGCAATATCAGCAAAAAAGGGGTTGGAAATATCCGGGATGATCAGACCCAGAGTATCTGTCCTTGACATTTTTAAACCTCTGGCCAGTTTATTTGGCACATAATTATATTCCCTGGCGGCCTGAAGAACCCGTTCCTGGGTCTCTGCCCTGATGCGATACCGTTTTGCCTTGCCATTAAGTACACGTGAAACCGTAGTTATCGACAAGCCCAATAACTCTGCCAGATCACGAATATCATTTACAGCCTTAACCATGGATGAAAATTATTACCGGTACCATCTCTAAATCAAAACTCCTGACCAGGTGATCAAATGAACTCAAGTTATGACACTAATATGCATAACATAATATATCGAGTCGATCTGAACTACTTTCCTTGTGCCTCAGGAATCCAAGGTGCAAATTTACTAATAGATATAATGATGATTACAAAAACGGGAGATTTTCTCAAAAAAGTGATTCTAATTGCTTCCTTGTTGAAATCTGTACCTCTTTGCATTGTTCCGGTAATCCTCTTAACTAATTATATGTATGCAGAACCTGTTAACAATAGCGCTTGCCTTATGAATAATCAGGAGTATCTTTGCCTTGTTTTAACCCGAGTTGAATACCAGAAGCCAGAGTGGGTTTTAATTGTTTGGGTTAATTGTTAAAGCAAAAACGTATCAGTGCATTATGATTGTTACCTGTGTCCATGTCAATGTCAAGCCTGAAAATGTCCGGGAGTTCATTAAGGCGATGATCTGAAAATCACAAAGCTTCTGTTCAGGAATCCGGGCAACATGCGGTTCGATGTCCTCCAGAAGAGCCGACGACCCGTGCCGGTTCATGATCTATGAAGCCTTTGAATCCCAGGAAGCTGCCGATCTTCACAAAACAACGCCCCACTATATCAAATGGCGTGATACGGTGAAGGACTATATGGCAGATACCAGGCAGGGTGTGAGATATAATATTATTGAACCATCGGACAGATCGCAATGGTAAAGCCTTTTCAATTTTGCACGTTTGCCGCTGATATATTTCGGAAGCGGAAAGATCTCTGCCATTACAGGCATTGTCGGAAAATTCGGAACATCATGTTCTGCTCGTGACGGGAAAGAGCTCATTCATTAATTCGCCTCATGCACAATCCTTGCTCAGTCAGTTCAGGAAACATGATATTCAGGTTCATCATATCACTGTAACATCAGAACCCTCACCTGAACTGGTAGATGAAACTGTTCGTAATTATTCGGATGAAAGAATTGATGTTGTAATAAGTATTGGCGGAGGCAGTACCATTGATGCAGGCAAGGCAATATCTGCGATGTTAAACAAAACCGGATCAGTAAGGGAGTACCTCGAAGTTGTCGGAAACAAAGAGCATCCCGGAACCAAAGTGCCATTCATTGCAATACCTACAACATCAGGAACAGGAAGCGAGGCAACAAAGAACGCTGTTATTTCGAAGGTGGGGAAAGACGGCTTCAAGAGATCCTTGCGTCATGACAACCTTGTTCCTGATATTGCTCTTATTGACCCCGAACTTACCCTGAACTGCCCGCCGGATATCACTGCAGCTGCAGGTATGGATTGCTTTACCCAGCTGGCTGAGGCTTATCTGTCAGGCAAGTCGAATGAGTATACTGATGCCCTGGCTACAGAAGGGTTCAAGGCTGTAAGACGATCACTGCTCAGATGTTTCACAAACGGGGAAGACATTGATGCCAGGGCAGATATGTCCTTCGCGGCGCTTACATCAGGCATCTGTCTTGCCAACGCCGGACTGGGTGCCGTTCACGGACTGGCAGGCACGATGGGAGCGATGTTCGATATTCCTCACGGAGTAATCTGCGGCACGCTGATGGCAGTCGCCAATGAAATAAATGTGAGGGAGCTGCGAAAGATATCTACTGATCAACTCCGGCACTGAAGAAATATGCCAACCTTGGCAGGATTTTTTCTGACATTGAGGGGAGGGACGATGATTATTATATTGATAGTGTTATTGATTACCTGCATAGGCTGACAGAACAGCTTATGCTACCCCGTCTGGGAAAGTACGGGATCAGAAGTGAGAATATTTCAGAGTATATGCCAGCAGACTGATACAAAGAATAACCCGGTGAGACTTTCTCCGGAACTTCTGGCTGAAATAATTGAAAAGAGACTCTGATAGCATGGAGCAAGGTGCACGGGGAGGAATCTCATTATGACAATATGAAAGTGATAATCGAAGACACTATAAGAAAACTGGGGTAAAAGTTTTGAAAATAATATTTGAGTACTTTTGCGGAATGTCTTTCCGGCAGGTACACAGGTCCCTAAAATTGAACTAAATAATTAGCAATAAATAAGTTATGACAAGTTTCTATAATCAGGAGATACATGAGGTAATCTCTCAGCTGAAAACCAGTGAAACGGCAGGACTGACGACTGAGGAGACAAAGAGGAGGATTGAGGAATTCGGCTATAACCAGCTCGTATCAAAAAAGAAAAAGAGTTTCTTCCAGATGTTCATGGGCCAGTTTAAAAGCTCCATGATCATTATTCTGCTAATTGCAGCGGTGATATCCGGAGTGGTTGGCGTAATGGAAGAGGAGGGGCTTCTCGACACCTTTGTGATACTGGGAATACTTCTTCTGAATGCCATCATTGGCGCCACCCAGGAAAAGAAGGCGGAGAAGTCACTTGAAGCCCTGAAGGATCTGGCAGCACCTCTTTCCAAGGTTCTTCGGGACGGAGTGATATCGGAAATAAACACCAAAGAACTTGTACCGGGCGACCTGGTTATACTTGAGACTGGCGCTATTATCCCTGCCGACCTTAGGCTGATAGAGGCAGTAAACCTTAAAATCCAGGAATCTTCACTCACAGGAGAATCTGTTCCTGTTGAAAAGAAGACAGCTACTCTGGCGGGTGACCAAATAGCACTTGGCGACCGGGTCAACATGGCTTTTTCGAGCGGTATGGTGACTTACGGCCGCGGCCGCGGGGTTGTTGTTGCTACAGGGATGAAAACCGAGGTTGGGAAGATAGCCCATATGCTCGAACTCTTCTGAAGAAACCGAGACTCCCATGAGCCGCAGTCTTAACAAGCTTGGCAGGCTATTGGGAATCGTCGCCCTGATCATTTGTGGTTTGATCTTTCTTGTTGGCATTCTTTATGGAAATCCCATAATGACCATGTTTATGACGGCTGTCAGTCTTGCCGTTGCTGCCATCCCCGAAGGTCTTCCGGCTGTTTCTACCATTGTGCTGTCTATCGGTGTGCAGCGCATGGTAAAAAAGAATGCGATAATCCGTACGCTGCCTTCAGTTGAGACGCTGGGAAGCGCAACAGTGATCTGCTCCGATAAAACCGGAACCCTTACACAGAACAGAATGACTGTTGTTGAAGCTTATGTCAATCATAAAAGACATATGATAAACAGGGCTTCTCCCAAGGCTGTCCTCAATGACGAGGAAAAAAGACTTCTCTCGATCTCTGTCTTATGTGCTGATGCTTATATGAAGAAAAATGAAGACGGGAAGTTTATTTTTTCCGGTGACCCGACTGAGACAGCCCTTCTCGATTTCGGGGTGCTCTACGGTTTATATAAGGATGAAATGGAACAAGCCTCTCACAGGGTGGCTGAGATACCTTTTGACTCCGAAAGAAAACGTATGACCACAGTCAACAGGATGGCGGACAAGGGTACAAGTGTTAATGTTAAAGGCGGTCTTGATGAAGTCCTGAGCGTATGTGACAAGATAGTGATCGAAGGGATTATCAGGCCTCTGACATCAGCTGATGCGGAGGAGATCCGTAATGCAAATGAAACGATGGCAAACTCAGCATTGCGGGTACTGGCAATGGCATACAAAGAATGTCCGGAGGCGCCTCAGCAGGTGACCATAGGTGAGCTCGAAAGCGGACTCATCTTCACCGGCTTGCTCGGCATGATAGATCCTGCCAGACCTGAAGTCCTTGATGCTGTGGCCAGATGTAATACGGCAGGTATCCGTCCGGTCATGATAACCGGCGACCACAAAACTACAGCCCTGGCTATTGCACGCGAAATAGGGATATACAAAGACGGCGATGTCGCCATTACCGGCTCTGAGCTTGAAAATCTCACTGATGAAGTGTTCAATGAGACCGTTTCAAAATACTCGGTCTATGCCAGGGTCGCCCCTGAACATAAAGTCCGTATTGTTAAAGCATGGCAGAGCCACCACGAGGTGGTGGCAATGACCGGCGATGGTGTCAACGATGCTCCCGCCCTCAAACAGGCTGATATCGGCGCTGCAATGGGCATTGTCGGAACCGACGTGGCAAAAGGTGCCGCTGACATGATCCTCACTGATGACAACTTTGCTACCATCGTATCTGCCGTCGAGGAAGGACGGAGGATATATGATAATATTCTCAAGGTAATACAGTACCTGCTTTCAACTAATGTGGGTGAAATATTTCTGCTGCTTGTAACCTCAATATTCAATTTAGGTATTCCGTTGCTCCCGATTTATATACTCTGGGTCAACCTGGTCACCGACAGTCTTCCGGCTCTGGCTCTGAGCGTTGATTCACCTGAAAAGGGAATCATGAACCGTAAACCCAGGAATTCAAAGAAGGGATTTATGACCAAAGGGATGATCTGGAGGGTCATGTATCAGGGAGTGATGTTCGGTCTACTTCCTCTTGCAGCATATATATTGGGTTTAAGGGACGGGGGAGAGGCTCTTGGCCGAACCATGGCATTTGCAACCCTTATGTTTGCCGAGCTTGTTCATGTACGTAACCTCCACTCGAACAGCAGATCATCATTTACAACAAATCCGCTTCATAATAAACCTCTTATAGCCGCCATAGCAGTATCTGCCGCGATGGCCCTGATCGTGCTGCTTATTCCACCGATACGTGAAGCTTTCAGGTTGGAAGCCATGGACAGGGTACACTGGTTGGCAGTGGTTCTTTTGTCTCTGGCGCCAATTGCAATAGTAGAGCTGTTTAAGCTGTTTAAGATCAATGGCGTAAAGAGTGACATGGAATAGTCACAGGATGAAGAAGGAGAAGAAAATCCTCGGATTTAACAGGAACGTCATTTCTACTGGCCTTACAAGCTTTCTCACCGACACCTCGGTCAAGATGGTCTATTCGGTCATGCCAATGTTCCTGATGTCTTTAGGCGCATCCAAGACAAGCCTGGCACTGATTGAAGGCATCGCTGAGAGTACCGCATCCCTTGTCAAGGCACTTTCAGGTTTCTGGAGCGACAGGATCGGTAAGAACAAGCCCTTCATGCTTATAGGTTATGGTCTCTCAGCATTGATCATCCCGCTTTACACCTTTGTAGTGTCTCCCATGCAGGTCCTTTTTCTGCGTTTTATTGAAAGGTTTGGAAAGGGTATAAGAACGGCCCCGCGAGACAGCCTGATTGCCGGCTCGGTCACGAACGGAGAGACCGGCAGAAGTTTCGGCCTGCAGAAAGCAATGGATAACAGTGGTGCCATTGTTGGCCCCCTGGCTGCATTTGTCCTGCTGATCTTTTTTCCCGAAAATTACAGGCTGATATTCCTGCTGGCAGGGATACCCGCGGTCCTGAGCATCCTGGTGATAATCCTTGGTATTAAGGAAGCAAAAAGGGATCAGGAAAGTCTCTTTAAAAAATTTCATTTTAAGGACTTCCCTCCTAAATTCTATCTCTTTCTGGTCATTGTTTTTGTATTTACACTCGGTAATTCAACCGATGCACTGCTGATGGTCAAAGCCAATGAGGTTGGGGTAAAGGTTGCTTTTATTCCGCTTGTGTATATGATCACAAGTATTGTCGCCGTACTCCTGGCTATCCCTGTCGGATCATTGTCAGACCGGGTAGGGAAAGAAAAGATACTCATAGCCGGTTACCTGATTTACGCGATCGTTTATTATGGGTTTGGAGTCACCTCACATGTCTGGGCAATAGTAGGTCTCTTTGCCATGTATGGATTGTATTCGGCTGCTACTGACGGGATACAAAAGGCATTTATATCAGATATTACTGATAAAAACAAGCAGGGCACCGGATTGGGTATATACAATGCCCTGCTTGGTATTACACTATTGCCGGCGAGCCTTATTGCCGGAGTGCTGTATGATAAGGTTAACTCCAGGGTACCTTTTTATTTTGGTGCTGCAACGGCATTATTATCCGCAGTCATGATGATATTTTTTGTCCGGAGCCGGAAAGAACGGGCCAGGAATTGAAAATATTTCTTTATTCTAGTCGCAGGGCATCAGCAGGGCTGTAGTTTGCAGCTTTTTTTGTTTGGTAAAGTATTGACAACCAGCCTATAACCAAAGCAGCTAATGTGGCAATTATATAAATCAGCGGAGTGACTTTAACTTTGCTTGCAAATCCTTGAAGCCAGTATTTCGAACCGAAATAAGCTATAGGGTACGCAAATAGTGAAGAGATAAGAATGAGATATACGACCTCTCTTGATAACAACCGGAGTACGACCTGAGCTGAGGCTCCGTAAGTTTTCCTAATGCCTATTTCCCGTGTCCTTTTATTTGTGATATAGGTAATTAGACCAAGCAGACCCAGGCAGGCAATGAATATTGCCAGTACAGAAAACAGAACAAAGATTTTTCCTGTTTTCATTTCTGATGAATATAGATTGTTCCATGAATCAGTGAAAAAATCATATTGAAAGGGTTGATTGGCAGTAAAAGTATGCCATTTTTGTTCAATAGTTTTTAATGTTTCCGGAACATCATTTCCCGAGAGTCTGACAGTGGCAAACTGATCTCCTCCGAAATTTCCAAGAACGGTAAAACATACGGGTTCAATCGGGATGTGCATCGATGCAATATTGAAGTCCTTCATTACCCCGATGATCTTTAATCTCTGAAATTGCTGAGGGCCCTGAGGCTGAAGGATATATTTTCCTACCGGGTCAGTCAGACCGAGTGATTTAACCGCCGCTTCATTAATAAGAATCGCTGTCGAATCTTCTCCGTACTCACGTGAGAAGAACCTGCCATCGACCAGTTCAACTCCGAGAGTCTGCGCAAAGTCGAAACTTACCTGTGTCTGGTTTATAAGATAAGTGTTCTTTTCAGGATCGTCATCGAGAAGGAATGCATTGTTATTGAAATTGGTACCGGGAACAGCCCTGGAAAAGCCAGCATTTTCAACCCCGGGGATCTGCAGAAGCTGATCGCGAAATGCCTCTCTCTGTCTGAAAAATGAATCAGACCTGCGGATGACTATCAGGTTTTCCTTATCGAAGCCGATGTCCTTCTTTGTTACATAATTGAGCTGACGATAGACAATAATTGAACCGATAATGATCACGATTGAGATAGTGAACTGGATCACAACCAGTACACCTCTCATGTTCTTTGACATTGATCCCGGATTCAACGTACCCTTCAATACTTCAATCGGGTTGAACGAGGCCAGTACGAATGCCGGATAGGCTCCGGAGGAAACTCCCACAAGCACGACAAGCACGATCAGTGATAGTATTCCGGCAGGATTATCAAAGATACCTGCAGACAGCTCTTTGCCGATCATCTGATTAAAAGAGGGCGTAAGTGCAGAGACCAGTATTACCGCAATGAGAGTAGCAACAGTCACAATCAGCACCGATTCTCCAAGAAACTGAAACACAAGCCCCTTTTTGTTTGCCCCTGCGACTTTCCTGACGCCTACCTCTTTGGCTCTTGTCGCCGATCTGGCCGTTGCCAGGTTAACATAGTTAATTATGGCAATTATCAGGATAAGGAGGGCTATCACTGCAAAGATATAAACGGTACTTTCTGACCCCAGCGGCTCAAGATTATACTGTTTTGCGCCTCTCAAATGAAGGTCCTTCAGTGGCTCCAGCACATACCTGAATAAGTTGCCTGCGTCGAGGAAATCCTGGACTGAAATACCGAGTGCCTGAGTAATTTGCGGGCCGACATATTTTATGACCATCCCCTGAAACTTCTCCTCCAGATCATCTTTCAGGGTACCATCTTTAACCACTATATAGGTATAGAAGTTGTGGCTGATCCAGAACTGGTTGTTAGCCTGTCCGGGGTATGAGCTCATCGAAGCCAGCATGTCAAATTTGATATGGGAATTATCAGGTATATTCTGAACCACACCTGTGACCGTATAAAGTACTGTATCGGTTTCAAAGCTCATCTGCAGTCCCATGGGGTCGCGGTCGCCAAAATATTTATTTGCATACTCTTCTGTCAGGATTATTGACCTTGGCCTTGCAAGAGCTGTATTCGGGTCGCCTCTCAATAACCTGAAATCAAAGAGATTGAAGAAGGTGGAGTCAGCGAAAAGAATGCCGCTTTCATTAAACCTGTTTTCTCCGTATTTAACAAGCCAGTCGCCCATCTGTGTTACCCTTGTAGCAACCAGCACTTCCGGGTAATCATTGATCATTGCCTGTGCCATCGGTGCTGCAGTAACAGCCTGATCGAGCTCACCTCCGGCCATCCTTCCGACTACCTTCAGCCTGTAGATATTCTCATAATTCTGATGGAACCTGTCATAGCTCAGCTCATGGATCACATATAATGCAATAAACAGGAAGCTTGTCAGTCCGAATGCAAGTCCGGATACATTCATGATGACATATCCGCGCTGCTTCTTCATATTACGCAGAGCATTGATAAAAAAGTTCTTCAACATTGCCGGAACGATTAGGTTATACTTTGAATCTCAAGTTAAAGACATGATGTTACAAGTTTTGCTGCACAGACAGAACAGAAAACTGTCTTTCATGTGCAACAGTCAAAGAATTTGACAGTCTTTGATAGAGAATATACGCCGGACCATGATCAGAAACTTCTTTCTTACAGCAGTCAGGAATATTTCAAGATTCAAAGGATTCACCTTTATCAACGTAACCGGGCTCGCTATCGGATTAGCGGCATCTTTACTCATACTGCTCTGGGTTCAGGACGAACTGAGTTTCGACAGGTTTCATGAGAATGCTGCAAGCATTTACAGGGTAGAGGAGGATCAGTTTTATTCAGGAGAGAGGTATCATGTTACGGTTACGCCGCATCCCAGCGGACCTGTCTGGAAGGAGAGGATACCTGAGATCGTTGACCAAACTCGCATCAACAGACTTCCAAGGTTATTATTCCGCATGGGAGATAATGTCTTCTTCGAATCATCAGTTGTTGCGGCTGACTCCGGGCTTTTTGAGATTTTTACCTTACCATTTCTGATTGGAGATCCAGAAACAGCGTTAAGTGAGCCTCATTCAATTGTCCTTTCAGAGAAACTTGCTGAGAAATATTTTGGTGATGCCAATCCTCTTGGTCAGACAATAACTCTGGAAAACAAGATCCAGTTCATGGTTACAGGAGTTATGAAAGATATACCTGGTAACTCAATCTTTACTTTTCAGGGTGTAATACCATATTCTTTTCTGAGGGAGATAGGTGCAATAAGCGATTCATGGGGTAGTAATTCAATCCTGACATTTGTGCAGATCGCCGATGGATCTGACATTGAAAGCATCAATAAGAAGCTGACGGATGTAGTCCTTGAATATTTACCCCAGGCAACTACAAAATACCTTCTCTTTCCGTTTCAGGATATTCATTTACATTCACAATTTGGTTACGGAGAGAACCGGGGCCCTGTGATTGCAATCCTGATTTTTACACTTATTGCGGTTTTTGTCCTTCTTATTGCATGTATCAACTTTATAAATCTTGCAACAGCGAAAGCTTCATCAAGGTCGAAGGAGATAGGCATAAGGAAAGTTGCCGGAGCCGACAAGAAGAGTATGATATTTCAGTTTATGTCAGAATCTTTCCTTCTTGTTACTGCTTCAATGTTCATTGCTCTTCTCCTGGTTGGATTGTTTTTAAACACATTTAATAATGTTTCCGGGAAGAGCTTTACTCTTTCAGATCTGTTTCAACTCAAATTTATAATCAGTTTTATTGCAGCAGGATTGCTTTCAGGCTTTATATCAGGCATTTATCCTGCTCTTTATCTTTCCTCGCTTAAGCCTGTGTCTGTACTGAAGGGAGAGACAGTTTCAGGAAAGGGCAACGGGAGATTAAGGCAAATTCTTGTTGTGATCCAGTTTTCTCTTTCGATATTGATTGCCACGGCTGCAATCTTCATGAATCAGCAGCTCCGGTTCCTCCAGAACAAAGATCTGGGGTTTGAAAAGAAAGACCTTATCTGTATCCCGATGTCACAGGATATGAAAGTGAAATATTACTCCTTTAAAAGTGAGCTTTTAAAGGAGACACTGATCACCGGTGTGACGGCCTCTCTGCGCAATCCTGTAATGATAGGCAGTAATTCAGGAGGAGCCAGCTGGCCGGGTAAAGATCCTGAAAAGAGGGTGCTTATAGGAACAAACGGGATTGATTACGATTACCTCGGAACAATGAAGATGGAGCTTGAGTCAGGAAGGGACTTTTCGAGAGACTTTACTGCCGATATGGCCAGAGATACCACGGGGAATTTCCTGGTTAATGAGGAGGTTGTTAAGATCATGGGTATCGGAGACCCGGTCGGTACCAGTTTCAGTTTTATGGGTCTTAACGGAACCATTGTTGGGGTGCTTAAGAATTTCCATTTCAAGGGGGCTGATCAGCCTATCGAACCAATAGCCTTCGCCCTTGCCGATACCAGGTTTCTTGATTATATCCTGATAAGGTTAACACACGGAAAAACCGAGGAATCACTCAAGTCCGTTGAAAAGGTATGGAGTGAGCTAATACCGGAATACCCGCTTCAGTACACTTTTATTGAACAGGATTACGAGAACCTTTTCAGGTCTCAGATTCGTCTTACAGGATTATTAAAGTATTTTACGATGCTTGCACTTATTATTGCCTCTCTTGGACTTTATGGATTATCAGCCTATTCAACTGAGAGGAGGAGTAACGAAATCGGTATAAGGAAAGTTATGGGAGCCGACTCTTCCTCGGTAATAATTACCATGGCCAAAGAGTTTCTTATACTTGTGCTTATTTCAATAATTATTTCCTTACCGGCAGGTTGGTTTATAGTTGAAAATTTGCTTAAACAATTTGCCTACAGGATTGATCCGGGCATAATTGTATTTGTGCTGATAGGGGCCGGAGCTTTGATAATCGCATTACTTACTGTTAGTTTCCAGGCTTTCAAAGCCTCGCGTATCAACCCTGTACAAGCTCTTAAATCCGAATAAAGAAATATTCAAAATTCAAAGTTCAAGATATGTATAACAACCTGATCAGGCACAGTTTAAGGTCGTTTAAAAGACAGCGTGCATACATAATCATCAATATCCTCGGACTCTCTATTGGCATTGCCTGCAGTCTGCTCATTGCTCTATTCGTACTAAATGAAGCCAGTTATGACAAGTTCAACGTCAGGAAGGACCGTATCTACAGATTGATACTTGACGGTAAAATTGGTGGCCAGGAGGTAACCGGTGCATATACTGCATCAGTTATAGGACCAACCATGTTAAGGGAATTTCCTGAAATAGAGGATTTTCTCAGGATGAATGGATGGGGCCCCACTGTTATTGAATATAATAATCAGACTTTCACCGAAGAGAACCTGATTGAAGCAAACTCTTCTTTCTTCAATTTCTTTTCTATAGCGGTTCTCAAGGGTGATCAGGCTAACCTGCTTAACGCTCCAAGAAAGGCCGTCCTCTCAGAGACTACCGCCAGAAAGATCTTCGGAGATGAAGACCCGGTAGACAAGGCGATCAAGATCGGGTCAGACAGTATCAGGTACACTGTTTCAGGTGTGATGGCTGACATCCCGGAGAATTCTCACTTCAATGCCAATATAATTCTGTCATTCATGACCAATCCAAGGTCAAATGACCCGACGTGGCTGAACAATAGCTTTGGCACTTACCTTCTGCTGAAACCCAACACAAATTACCTGACGACTGAACAGAAAATACCTGAACTCCTGGCTGAACATGTCGGGCCTGAGCTTCAGCAGTACCTGGGTATAACCATTGATGATTTCTTTGCCCAGGGTAACAGATACAGGTTTTTTATGCAGAACCTTGCCGATATACATCTGGAGCCCAATATTCAACAGATTTTTAAGGAAGCCAGTGACCCTAAGTTTCTGATAATTTTCGGCAGCATTGCCATTCTGATTGTGCTGATTGCTGCGATCAATTTCATGAATCTCTCAACAGCACAGGCATCGCGCAGGGCGAAGGAGGTTGGAATCAAGAAAGTGGCTGGTTCAACCCGCCGGATGCTTGTAACCCAGTTTCTGACGGAGTCCTTTATTCTCTCCTTTATATCGCTCCTGCTTGCCCTGATCATAATAAGAGTGACACTTCCATATTTTAATAACCTCCTTGATACGCAGCTGAAGCTAAATCTGTTTATCTCCTGGTACACCATTCCGGCACTGATCGGATTCACCCTGATGGTCGGTCTACTGGCAGGCAGCTATCCTGCTCTTTTCCTCTCTTCATTTAATCCTTATGAGGTCCTGAAAGGAAGTGTGAAGAACAGTATGCGGAACGGACGCCTGAGGAGAGTATTGGTTATTTTCCAGTTTACCGTATCGATTCTTCTCATTATCGGGACGATGATCATGTACAGACAGATCAGGTTCATGCTCAACAAGGATGTGGGATTCAACAAGGAGCAGCTGATTGTGATTAACAGGGCAGAGGCCCTGGGAACGAGAGTGAAATCGTTCAAGGATGCGGTGAAGGAGATTCCCGGAGTTATTAATATTGCCAGTTCCACTGCAGTACCGGGCAGAAGTAATAACAACAACGGCTATATGCTTGAGGGCAGGAAGGAAGAAACCTTCCTGCTGCAGACAAGCTGGGTCGATTATGACTACCTGGATACTTACGGTATGACCCTCGCCTCAGGCAGGTCATTCAATGAGGAATTCACAACTGATCGCGAGGCATGCATGATCAATGAGAGTGCTGCAAAAGACTTTGAGATTAATGATATTGCAAACACAAGATTCATAAGACCCGGCGACAGTGCACTGAATTACCACCAGATTATCGGGGTAGTCAGCAATTTCAATTTCGAATCACTGAGGAATCCGATTGGTCCTTATATGTTCCTTTTTAAAAACGATGATATTTTGTGGGGGTATCTCACCGTAAAACTCTCAGCACAGAATTATGCCAAAACAATAAATGGAATAGAAGAAGTATGGAAAGAGTTCACCTCAAACAACCCGCTCCAGTACTATTTTGTCGACGAGGATTTTGAGCAGATGTATATTCAGGAAAAGCAGAACGCACAAATGGCTGTTATCTTTTCAATCCTGGCCATCTTCATTGCCGTGCTGGGACTGTTCGGGCTGACATCATTCACCGTTGAGCAACGCACCAAGGAGATAGGGGTGAGGAAGGCTATGGGGTCTTCAGTTTCAGGCATTTATCTTGTGATTTCCAAAGAGGTAATGGTTCTCGTAACCATTTCGGCACTGATAGCCTGGCCATTAATTTATTATATTGCAGATAAATGGCTGGAGAATTTTTATTACAGGATAGATCCGGGGATGCTTACTTTTATTGCCGGTCTTTTCATCGCCATGGGCATCGCTCTTCTGACGATCAGTTTCAGGATCATGAGGGCCGCGAGGGTCAATCCTGCCCAGTCACTTAAATATGAATAGATCAACTCCTGGTTATGTTTAAGAACTACCTGACTGTCACTTTCAGAAACCTGATCAGGAACCGTCTGTTCACCCTTATAAACATTGCAGGACTGGGTATTGCACTGTCAGTCTGTATCGTCGCATTTTTCAATCACATGTTCAATTATGAGTTTGACAGGACTCATGAGAACTTCGATGAGATATACCGTGTCACATGTTTCAGGGACATGGAAGGGAGGGAACAGGAGTACGGGGCAGTCCCTGCAACTCTCGGGCTTGTGGCCAAAAAAGATATTCCGGGAATAGAAAAGTCGGCACGGCTGATGAGAGCCGGGTCAAATGTCAAGGTCGGGGATGATATTTATTCTGCCCAGATATCATTTGCTGATCCTGAGTTTATGGAGATCTTTACTTTCCCTGTAGTGAACGGAAGTATCAGGTCAATTGATGATCACGGGAGCGTTCTGATCAGCAGGAGCATGGCGAAAACACTTTTTGGGGATGAGCATCCTGTCGGCAAGACACTGGCCCTGATGAATGAAGAAAATAAAGAGTTTACATATAAGGTAGGTGCCGTTCTCGAAGATCTGCCGGAGAATTCAAGCTTCAGGATAGACATTATTTCGCATTATGATAATTTTCTGCTCATGTGGCAGCGGAATGACGCTGACTGGAAGATCATGACGCATGTTTTTTTTATCCAGGTGCCTGACAGGTCTGTCGTACCCTCCATTACCGCTTCGTTAAAGAGCTATCTGCCGGTGCAGAACAAGGCCAGGGAGGATTTCAGGATTAACAGGTTCAGCCTGGTCCCGCTCAAAGATGTTGGTGCAAACACCCGTGAGATATGGTCTTCAGCACTTTTTCCATCATTGCATCCTGCAGCACTGATAGCACCGTCGGTCATGGCTCTGTTCATACTGCTGATTGCCTGCTTCAATTTTGCGAACACCTCTATTGCCACATTCAGTAAAAGACTGAAAGAGATTGGCTTAAGGAAGACTTTCGGAGGGCGGCGAAGTCAGCTGGTTGCACAGTTTATGTTAGAAACTCTGATCATTTGTTTTCTTGCATTACTGCTGGGCGTCGCCTTTGCCAGGTTCCTGGTGCCCGCATATAGCAGCCTTTGGGCTTACATGTCCATTGAACTTACCCTGACTGAGTACCCTGTCTTCTGGATTTTTCTTATTGTTCTTGTCTTAGTGACAGGTTTCGTTGCCGGGGTCTATCCGGCACTGCATGTAAGTGCTTTCAGCCCGGTAAACGTATTGAAAGGGACCAGCTCCTTCAGCAGGTCAGGTAAGCTTGCCAGCCTCCTCCTTACGTTGCAGTTTTCCATCTCTGTAATGGCGCTTGTAATGGGCATCGTGTTTGCAAAAAATGCCAGATATCAGGAGACGCTCGATCTCGGATATGACAGGGACAAGCTAATAGTTGTTCCGGTTGTGCCTGAATTATTCACCTCATTCAGGAATGAGATACTGAATAATCCTAAGATAATATCTGCCGAGGGAACTCAAAACCACATAGGGTGGGGGAGCTACAGAAGACCGGTTAAGTATCAGCAGACACAGCTTGAAGTGGATGTGTTGGATATAGGACCCGAATATGCTTCAGCGATGGGGCTGCGACTTATTGAAGGCCGCCTGTTTGACCAATCCAGAAGTGCTGCTGACAGGTCAAACGGATCAATCGTTGTCAATCAGAAGTTTGTCACTGACTTCGGCTGGAAGGAACCGGTTGGCCAGACCATCACATTGTATGATACCACAAAACTGACGGTGATAGGTGTTGTGGAGGATTTCTACACCAATGGTCTGTGGGAGGTTATTGACCCTGCAATGCTTAGGCTTGCACAGAACGACCAGTTCTGGAATCTTGTTGTCAGGGCTGAGCCGGAGGATCTGGCCGGGGTTCTTGAATATATCAATGCTGAATGGAAAAGCATGGGTACAAATTATATCTTCAGTGGTATACTGCAGGAAGATACAATGCAGGAGGAAAAGGATATCAACGGAAGCATAACAAAGGTTAACCTCTTCCTTGCTGTAACAGCCACGCTCCTTTCTCTTGTCGGAATTTATAACCTTGTCTCCCTTGATGTCATCAGGCGAACGAAAGAGGTGGGCATAAGGAAGATACAGGGAGCACCGGTCACCGTAATTATGTACCTGCTCAGCAAAAAGTTCCTGATTGTACTGATTATTGCATCTATAGTGGGGAGTGTCGGAGGCTATTATATGTCGGTTATGCTGCTCGACAGCATATGGGATTATTTTATTGAAATCAAGGCCGGCATCTTGCTTCTGGCGGCACTGGTTATGATAACGGCTACTGTACTTACAATCATAGTTAAGGTAGGCAGGGCCGCGATGCGTAATCCGGTTGATTCACTCAGGTACGAGTAGGCTTATCAGGCAATAGGCAATGGGCAGTAGGCAGTAGTGGTAAGGACCATGAGACGGAACGAAGTGACAGACAGCGAAGCGGTAAGACGGAGCGAAGCGACTAATACATCCTGTTAATGAGCTGCCCGAATTCGTCACGCTTCCTGAGCGGAAAACTGAGACACCGGCCATCCCTGGTGATGACGTTCAAACCCTTGACTGAGAAGATTCCCCTGCTGAAATATATGACCTCAAGGATGTTTTCGAACATGATCTCAAGATTAAACCTCTCGGTCTCTTCTTTCAGCGTTTTGAAATATAATCTCTGGTTGGTAACGATCAGTTTACCTTCGATGGTATCGTTGCCGACCACCTGGTTTGTGTCACCGGCCTTTATCACCACCTCATTCGGATTCAGTTTTACAGTCATCTCTCAGGTTATTAAGATTACAGTATAAAAATCTATACAGTATGAATTCTTTACACTTTAAAAGACGTCTGAATTGATAAAACGTTGCATTGAGAAAGTTGGTTTTAAACTGAATATATGAAGCAGTATTATTTTAAGATAGCGTTCAGGAATATCCTGAGAAACAAGCTTTTTTCATCAATTAATATTATAGGTCTTGCTGTTGGCATCACTGCCTTCCTCATGATTCTGGTCTACGTGCGATACGAGAGAAGCTACGACACTTTTCATAAGAACAGCGACAGCATCTACAGGCTCCTTTACCAGAGGTCAAGCGCCGAGGGGGAGACTGTGAAATTTGCATCCTGCTGCCCGCCAGCGGCAATCAGGATCAGGGAGCTGTATCCTGAGGTCGAGACTATTGCCAGGTTGTTCAGGTACAGAGCGACAGTAATCTTTGGCGAAAGAAAGTTCTATGAGGAGCGGATGTATTTTGCAGAGCCTCAGATATTTCAAATATTTGACATTGAAATGATCACAGGTGATCCTGCGACGGGGATCAGAGATGCAAACTGTGCCTTTATCTCTGAGTCATATGCAAGGAAGTACTTCGGGGATGATGATCCGATGGGAAAGACCATTACGGTTGACAAGGAGATGAGTTTCGTTATAACAGGCATTTACCGTGACCTGCCTGACAACTCCCATATTGACATTGATCTTATGCTTTCATGGCCCAATCTTCTAACTCACTATGGACCTGACATAGAATTGTCATGGGGAGATACCGGTTTTTTCACCTATTTTATTCTGAAGCCATCTGTCAGTCCTGTCGAATTCGAGGAAAAACTCAAGTCGCTTGTTGAAAGCGATTTCGGAGAGGTGCTGAGATATTATAAGCTTACCCTTGATCTGAAGGTCCAGCCTCTTACTGACATTCATCTTAATTCGGCCTATATGCAGGAGATCAAGGTGAACGGTAATAATGACACAGTGGCCTTCCTGAGTGTAATTGCAGTCTTTATTCTGATCATTGCCTGGGTTAATTATATCAACATTACAACGGCAAGGTCACTTACCAGGGCTACCGAGGTTGGTGTAAGCAAGGTTGCCGGGGCCGCCAGGCGGCAGCTTGCAGGGCAGTTTTTTATTGAGACCGTGATGATCAATGCTGCCGCCTTTGCGTTAGCCCTGATTTTGATGGTATTGCTTCTGCCTCTCTTTTGCAATCTTACAGGTATCCCGGCTGATTATGTAATATGGAAAGAGAGTTGGTTCCGGATAACCACATTAGTCCTCTTTATTTCAAGTATTATTCTTTCAGGAACTTACCCCGTATTTGTACTCACCTCATTCTCAACCTCCGAAGTGCTACGCGGAAAATATATCCATTCAAAAAGCGGGATCTGGATCAGGAAAGCCCTGGTAGTATTCCAGCTTACCATGGCTATATGCCTGATCACCTGCACTCTTATGGTCTTCAGGCAGGTGAGATACATGCAGAATATTGACAAAGGAATAAATATTACTGATATTCTTGCCGTTCGGGCACCGCGCGTCAGGGACGCTTCATTCGGGACCAAACTTCTGACATTTAAGGAAGAACTGCTTAAAAACCAGGTTATCACCAGGTTCAGTGTCGGGACTGAAGTGCCAGGACGTCAGATCTTATGGGATGCCGGCGGAATATTCAGGGTCGGTTCAGACCAGAGCAAGAATTATCAGATTGTGGGCATTGATTACGATTACCTTGGTTTACTGGAGGCAAATATCATTGCAGGAAGAAACTTTGACCGCTCGTTCTCCGATTCTTCATCATTGATACTTAACGAAAAGGCGGTGAAGTGGATGGGCTTCGCATCACCACAGGAAGCTGTTGGTCAGAAAGTAAACTACTGGGATCAGATCTACACGATAGCCGGCGTGGTTCAGGATTACAGCCAGCAGTCTCCCCGGGAGGCTTTTGAACCTCATATATTCAGGTTCATGCCTCATGGACGAGACATAAGGGGTTTCTTTATGATGAAGATTATTCCATCAGCGGAGAAGAGAGTTCTCAGTATTGTTGAGGAAAAGTTCAATGAGTTCTTTCCTGATAACCCGTTTGATTACTTCTTCCTCGAAGATTATTACGAGCAACAGTACAGGAATGAAAGATTGCTGGGAAGTGTCTTTGGAGCCTTTGCCCTGCTCTCAATTATCGTAACCTGCCTTGGGATCTTTGGCTTAACCTCATTCCTCCTTCTTCAGAGAACCAGGGAGATCACCATGAGAAGAGTGATGGGATCAAGTGTTTCAGGGATAGTAGTGCTTTTCTCCAGGGACTTTGTAAGGATCACTATACTATCTTTCATTATTGCCGTTCCTGTTTGTTATTACTGGCTCTCCGGGTGGCTTAAGACCTTTGAAGCAAAGATGGATGTCTCAGCCTGGTCTTTCATTTTGCCTTTTCTGGTTACACTTGCCTTCACACTGATTACGATAGCCGTAATTGTTGTGAAGACAACTTCCGTTAACCCTGCTGACAATCTCAGGAGCGAATAATTAATTAAAAAATGTCTATTATTTTGACACATTAAACATTTTTTGCCGTCTTTTGATAAAAATGCGGAATGAATAGCGGAACCATTCTTATAGTTGATGAGGACAAAGGGGTATTAAAAACCCTGAAAAGTATTATGAGCGGGGAGTTTGAGCGTGTTCTTACGATCAATGACCCGAACAGGATTCCCGGGTTGCTGAGCAGGAATGATGTTGATGTTGTGATACTCGATATGAATTTCAGGGCAGCAGTTCATAATGGCAACGAAGGACTGTTCTGGATGCGGGAGATCTCTGCTTTTGACAGTACGGTAAGTGTAGTGATCCTGACGGCCTCAGGCGATGTTGAGCTGGCTGTGAAGGCTATCAAGGAGGGTGCAGTCGATTATATACTTAAACCCTGGGACAACACCAGGCTTATTACTACGGTTAACGCAGCATGGAAACTGCGGGCATCAAGGATTGAGGCATCAAACCTTAAGCAGGATAATCAGCTTCTTAAGCGCGAGATAAACAAGGGAGGTGAAAAGATTGTCCTTGGAGCTTCTCCTACCATGATAAATGTGATGAACATTGTAGGAAAGGTGGCAGCCACCGAGGCAAATGTCCTTATCACCGGTGAAAATGGCACAGGCAAGGAGCTGGTGGCAAGGGAGATACACAGACTGTCAAGACGGTCGGGAGAGCTGATGGTAAATGTGGATATGGGCTCAATCACGGAGACCCTTTTTGAATCTGAGCTCTTCGGCCATGTTAAAGGAGCATTTACTGATGCAAGGGAAGACAGGAAAGGCAAATTCGAGCTGGCTGATAAGGGAACCCTGTTTCTTGATGAGATAGGAAATTTGTCTTTGCAGTCACAGGCTAAGCTCCTTAGTGTTTTGCAGAACAGGCATATAGTCAGGGTTGGGTCAAATAAGCAGATCCCGGTTGACATAAGGCTTATCAGTGCCACTAATTGTGATCTTCATCAGATGGTCAGAGAGGGAAGATTCCGTGAGGATCTGCTCTACCGAATAAATACCATAATGATAGAAGTCCCGCCACTGCGTGACAGGGTGGATGATATACCTATTCTGGCAAATCACTTCCTGAAAGCCGACTGTGAGAGATATGGCAAAGGCAGGATGAAGATCAGCACACCGGCGCTGGAAAAGCTGGCGAACCACGACTGGCCCGGTAACGTCAGGGAGCTGCAACATGCCATTGAGAAAGCAGTAATAATGAGTGATTCCGATATGCTGAAGCCGCCTGATTTTGTATTCAGTACTTCTGTGTCCAGAGCTTATCACCCGGAGATGACTCTTGAGGAGATGGAGAAGAAAATGATTGCTGACAGCCTCAGGAGATACGGTAATAACATTAGTGTTGCCGCTGGCAAGCTTGGAATCACGAGACAGACCTTATACAATAAGATAAAAAGTTATGACCTGTAAGATTTCCGGAGATCATTTAACCAATACAGGATTATATAAGCATTAGTTGCTATTTAGTGCATTCAATTAAAAGGAGGGATCAAATCCATTGTCCCTCCTTTTCCGTTAAGGGGAAGTATAAATTATTATGCGTGTTTTTCCGATACGACCTGTCCGTCAAACAGATTGACTATCCTGTGAGCGAAGCCTGCATCATGGTCTGAGTGGGTAACCATAATAATAGTCGTGCCTTCCTTGTTAAGTTCGGTGAGCAGGTTCATTACCTCCAGACCGTTTTTTGAGTCAAGGTTACCTGTCGGTTCATCTGCAAGGATCAGCTTAGGATTTGCCACAACAGCCCGGGCTATTGCTACCCTCTGCTGCTGCCCTCCGGACAGCTGCTGGGGAAAGTGCTTTGCACGGTGATTTATCTTCATCCTGACAAGCACATCTTCAACCCTTTTCTTTCTGTCACCTGCCTTCATCTTCAGATAGATAAGAGGCAGTTCAACATTCTCATAGACGTTGAGCTCATCAATCAGGTTAAAGCTCTGGAAAACAAAACCGATATTACCTTTACGGAAGATTGTTCTGTCACGTTCCTTAAGCCTGGCAACCTCGGTTCCGTTAAAGATATAGCTTCCTGATGTCGGATTATCAAGTAATCCAAGAATATTCAGGAGGGTTGATTTCCCGCATCCTGATGGTCCCATTACAGCTACATACTCACCTTCTTTGACATTCAGGTTCACTTTATTCAGTGCTGTAGTCTCGACCTCTTCAGTTCTGAAGATCTTTGTTAATTCATTTGTGTTGATCATGACTTTAGTATTTAATGTTATCTGGATTTCTTAAAAACGAGTTTTTCATTTTTCCCGAAAGTCTCATAGCCTGATACAATTACTTTTTCACCGGGCTGGAGACCTTCAAGGACTTCGTAATACTTTGGATTTTTTCTCCCTATTGAGATGTTTCGTTTAATAGCATAGGTTTCAGACGGGTCAAGGACATATATCCATTGTCCTCCTGTTTCCTGGAAAAATCCGCCTATCGGAACAAGGACCGATATTTTAGGCTGACCCAGCTGGAGGCTTATATAGTATGTTTGTCCGGTCCTGATATTTGCCGGAATGCTGTCCTGGAAAATCATGTCAATTTCGAATGTCCCGTTCCGCACTTCGGGGTAAACCCTTTTCACAACAAGGTCAAATTCACTGCCCTGCCGGTCAAGTTTGGCGGTCAGTTGTGTTTTGACACGGTCAATATAGTGTTCATCTATCTGTGCTGTGACCTTGAATGATGTTAAAACATTTATCTGGCCCATATTTGCCCCGCGTGAGATTGACTGCCCGATCTCCGGAACCAGTAATCCAAGCTGACCATCAACAGTGGCCCTTACATTCAGGTTCTCCACCCGCTGCCTTACGAGTGCCAGGTTCCTGCGCATATTTTCAAGGTTGTTAATCATATTATCAACCTGAACTGACCGGAAAATCGAGTCCTGTTTCTGGCGCTCAATAAACAGGTCCCTGGACTGACGGGCCATATCAACATCCTCTTTTGATCTCGTAAATTCTTCCCTGGAAATGAGACTGTCCTTCATAAGGATGACATTCTGAGAATAATTACGTTCCTTTCTCTCAATATCATATTTAAGATTGAGCAACTCCCGTTTTATCTGTAATCTGTCCTGCTCCATGGCTATCTGCGTATTCCTCAGAAAGTTCTCCTTTTCAGCAAGCTGTGCTTCGCTGTCGAGGATATTCAGATAGAGATCCGGATTTGACAGTCTCAGTATTATATCACCTTTTTTTACCATTGAACCCTCTTCAATAAGTATCTCTTCAACGCGTCCACCCTCCTGGGCGTCAAGGAAGATGATGCTTATGGGCTCAACTGTACCCGGTACCGTTATATAATCATTGAACTGTGCTTCAGTTACGGATTCAATTATCAGTTTATCTTTTTCAACTTTATATGTTGATGTACGGTCAGCAAAAAAAGCCATATACATGAGCGTTATAAACGCTGCTGCCAGACCGGCATACCAGAAATGTTTTTTTTGCAGGCCTTTCTTTTTTGGAATAGGTTTATCCATTTTCTCAATAGGGGTATCCATCGTAACTTATGTTTGAGTTTAATTGCTTAGAATGTATTCGTAATCACCTGTAGTAATGAATTGTATTGTGAGTTTTCTGAACATAACCTGCAGCCTGGTTCTCAGTGCCTCAGTCTCTGCCCTGAAAAGGGTCACCTGTGCTGCCGAGTAATCGGTCACATCAACCAGACCTGATTCAAATTTCTTCTCTACCGCAGCAAATGACTTTTTATTGAATGCAAGGTTGGCAACAGCAGCTGCATTTTCATCAACACCCCTGTTAAAATCGAGACAGGCATTCTCAACCTCGGAGTAGAGATTGTTTTTTTCCAGTTCAAGCTTAAGTTGAGTGTCATTCATTCTTATCCTTGCCAGTTTAACGTTTCTTCCGGTTACGTAATTATTAAAGATAGGGATTGCCAGAGTAAGGTATAAGGCCTGGCTGTTGTTGTTTTTAAGCTGCTCGGAGAATGAGTCCTGGGTTGGTGTACCTTCAGTTAATCTCTGATAATAACCGGTATATACTGTCCCTCCGACCTCGAGGCTTGGCGAGAGGAACCCTTTTGCAGCCGAAACCTGTTTCTTTGAGGCTTCAAGTTCAAATTCAATTGCTTTCAGTCGCGGAAGTATATTGGAGGCGATGCTGAAGATACTGTCAGTGTCATAGTCAGGAGCAGTGATCATTATGGTATCCAGGTCAGGCTGAATGATATCGAATGCCCTACCTGCTTCAAGCTGAAGCATTTGCTTCAGCGTGGTAAGGGCCTGGCTGGTATTGTTTTGCGCAATTGTATAATTTAGTCTGTCAGCTGAAGCCCGGCTTTGCATTTCATACTGTTTTGAGACCGCTTCCTTGCCTGTTTCAACCATTTTGGTTATCCTGAAAAGCTGCCGTTCGGAAAGGTCAAGCTGGCCCTTAGATGCCCTCTCCACACCTTTTGCATACAGAGACTGGAAGTATTGGGTGGTTATGTCAAGAATAAGCTGGTTTTTGGCAATCTTCTCATTTTCCAGTCCGGCTTTCATCATGAATTTGTTGGCAGCAATGGAATTAAGAGTTGTAAAACCGCTAAAGATTTCGATGGAGGAGTTCAGATAGTATGAGTTGCTGAAGTTCTGCTCAAATGTAATCAGGTTGGTCACCGGGTCAATTGACCTTCCGAAGCCGAGCTGGGCGTCTGAACCGAAATTAAGAGAAGGCAGCACATCCAATTTTGACTTGACGAGATTAACCCCGGCTGTTTCAGTCTGGAGCTTTTGCCGTTTAAGCTCAATGTTGTTCTCGATCGCATAGGTTACGCAATCTCCAAGAGTCCAGCTAATCTCCTGTGCAAACAGCCCGGGTGATAATGCAATCCTCAGCAGGAACACCGTTATGATCACTCTTTTCATTTCTGTTCTTCTGGTATGTCTTGTTTAATTCCAATTGGCGTGCCATTTATGCAAAAGAAAATAAATCAGCACATTACACAATAAATAGCTATCATTTGTGTAAAATAATTAGACATTCAATGTAAATTTCTTTTACAAGAACATGTGTGTTTTTGGTTAAAATCATGTTAATAGCACTGTAAATTGTGAAGCATCAGGAATTTTTTTCCGTCTTTTCTATAGATTTAGCCTAAATTGATCCTCATGATTAAGAATCTCATTACAACAGCATTCAGACATATTCTGAAGAACCCTGGTTACAGTATATTAAATATACTGGGCCTCTCTCTTGGTATTGCCAGCGCCCTTTTCCTGATAATTTATGTCTCGGATGAGATAAGCTATGACCGCTATCATGAGAAAGCTGACCGTATATACAGGGTAGCATCAAAGATTACCGAGCCGGATGATCAGTTTACCTGGATCGTTGCCCAGATTCCTTTCGGACCGCAGGTAGCCCAGGATTATCCGGAGGTCGAGGCGTTTGTAAGGTTCATTCCGATGAACCGGACATTATTCAAATATGAGGACAAGGAGTATAATGAGGAGGACTTTTACTATGTGGATTCTACACTGTTTGATATATTCACTTATAAGGTTTTAAAAGGGGAAGTAAAGTCAGCGCTTATTGAGCCTGACAAGATTATTCTCACTGAAACAGCCGCAGGGCGATATTTCGGCAGCGATGATCCGATAGGAAAAACAATTACCGCGGGAAACAACACCTTTGAAGTAACAGGAGTTATAGAGGATGTTCCTTTCAATTCGCATTTTCGTTTTGATGCGGTGGCATCAAGGAATAATCTTCCTAAGCAAATCGGATCCTGGGGCAATTTTGGCGTATTCACATACCTGCTATTTCCGGAAGGAACGGATGTCAGTGCTTTTGAAGAAAAGATGCAGGGTATGTATGCAGCATACATGCAACCAATCTTTGGATCACTCAATATAACTATTGAATACATACTCGAACCAATAAAACGTATTCATCTCTATTCAACCAATGCCGGCGAACCGGAACCGACAGGCAGTATCACTTATGTCTACATTTTCGCAATAGTGGCATTGTTCCTTGTACTTATTGCAGCTATGAATTATATGAATTTGTCAACGGCAAGATCTGCGAGGCGTGCACGGGAGGTAGGACTGAGAAAGGTAGTCGGTTCACGCAGGCGGCTTCTCGTCGCACAGTTTCTATCCGAATCAACCATTTTTACAGTTATATCTCTGATTATTAGCATCGTTTTGCTTGCTGCCCTTATGCCTAAATTCAACCTTCTTGCAGGTAAGTCATTTGACCTGCATGTTGTATACAGTCCTGTTGTTCTAATGAGCCTCCTGGCAGTGATTCTCCTGGTAGGAATAATCGGGGGGAGTTACCCGGCCTTCTTTCTTTCGAGGTTCAGTCCTGTTACCGTGCTTAAAGGAGAGATAACACAGGGTTCTGCCGGCAGTCTGTTCAGAAAAATCCTGGTTGTAATACAGTTCACCGTCTCCGTGATAATGATCATTTGTACCCTTGTCGTATTCAGGCAGCTTAATTATCTTAAGACAATGGATCAGGGGTTTGATCAGGAGAATGTGGTGGGTCTTGAGCTGAATGGTCCGATGGCCAGAAAATATCCGGTTCTGAAGCTTGCCCTCAGGGAAAATCCGAATATTAAGTACGTTGGCGGAACAAATACAGCTGTCGGGGAAGGTTCGGGAAAAGTGCTTTTCAATGTTGAGACTGACCAGGGGATGTCTTCGCGGGGCATCAATTTTGCAGTTGTCGACTGTGACTTCATTGAAGCCCTTGGAATAAAAATTGTGGAAGGAAGAGAATTTCAGGAGGACATGCCTTCGGATACACTCACAGGTGTGATAGTAAATGAGACTTTCGTAAAACGCATGGGATGGACTGAGGCAATAGGAAAGAAAGTTGAGCTGGGAGATGAGAATACCATCAGGGCCAGGGTAATTGGCGTTATGAAAGACTATCATCAGACAGGAATGTATAATGAGATTGAATCTCTGCTGCTGCTTACCCGCCCCCTGAATAATGTGGTTTACATAAAGCTCAGCGGCGAGAATGCAGAGGAGACAATGAATTATATTGAGACCACCTGGAAGGAGGTGTTCCCCGACCAGCCCTTTGTATATACTTACCTTTCTGAACGGTTCAGCAGGCAGTTCGAGTCTGATGAGAAGAGGGGATTGATTTTTACTCTCTTTACTGTTCTGGCAATACTTATTGCCTGCCTTGGCCTTTTTGGTCTGGCATCATATACTGTTGAGCAACGCACAAAAGAGATAGGCATCAGAAAAGTCTTCGGAGCTGACGAGAGTGTTATACTGAGGTTAATTTCCAGGGATTTTCTGATCCTGACGTCAATAGCAATCATTATTGCAATTCCTGTTGCCTATTATTTTATGAGTAACTGGCTTGAGAATTATGTTTATCGTTCGAAGATCGGGGTGCCTCTTTTTTTAATTGCGGGTTTACTGACCATTCTGATAACCTTTATAACTATCAGTTACAAAGCTTATCAGGCTGCAATAATGAATCCTGCAGACTCAATCAAGACTGAATAGCTGATCTGAAACTACCAAGGGTCAATGACCCTCCTGCTGGTTTTAAGTATAATACGGTTATTAATATTTTTCTTCAAGTCTCTCAATAATAGAGAGGTATTCAGGGATACCGCCTCCATTTTCAGTAACAGGATTGACGCTGGCATAACTGTTCAGCAGTGCTTCATGATCCTCTTTTGAAAGGACCTTGGTCAGCCATCCGGAAAAGAATGTTGTTTTCTTTGGAAATGTGGGTACGAAGGAGATTAACGTAACCGGTCATATTGATGAATACCTGCTCCAATGCGGGCATGTCGCCTTCTTTATAAAGAGCAATGTTTTCTGCCATTCCCTTTACAAAGTTTCTCCCCTGGATATGCTCGGAAAGCATCACTGCCACCGGTCCCTGGCGGGGACTGAACCCTTTGACTTCAAGAGCAGGGAAAAGAATTTTCTCTTCCTTTGCATGGTGGAATCCATCCGCATAATTCCTGATAAGATAGACGACTGTCTCAAGGTCAGTAGCGATCAGGCGCTTCTGTTTTCGTGATCTTCTCCATTACGTCTGTAAGACGAAGAATGTGAATGTGATCGTTTTCAAGATCTTTTGTGGCTGTGTTCATTATTACGAAGTTACAAAATCTTAATTATTAGTTGTTTAGTCCATTTGCTAGTTTCAAGGCTGCCGGGTAGAGGATATTATTCTCAAGATGAACATGTGTATGGAGATCATCTTCAAACTCTTCGAGCAGCTTCATTGTGACTGCATATGTATTACAGGAGTCAGAAGGTACAGAGTATCCGCTTGTCAGCTCATTGATCCTGTCCATCGCGTTGCCGGCAAACTCATGTTCCCCTGTCATTCTTTCTATTTCCGAACTTATAACGGTCTTCATGGCCAGGGAGTTGTTTTCCTGCACCTGTTTAATTGCCGGAAAAAGAACTTTTTCCTCGTTATTAAGATGTTGAATAAGCTCGGTATTTATCTGTGAGAAAAGATCTGCAACTTCATTCAGCTCTGTATGTCTTTCGCCGTGGACTTCACGAATTTTTTTGGTATAGAATAAAAGGTCAGGCAGCGTTTTCAGGACATACTTATGGTGACTGTTAACGATATAGTCTGAAAGAAAGGAGGGAGACCACTCCTTGTAATTATTGCCTTTGTCATTACCTGACTTTTCAAGTTCGAGAAGCTGGTTAATTATATTATCAGGGTCTGCCTTTTTTTCAGCGCAGGCTGACTCCAGGCTTTTTTTCCCGCCGCAGCAGAAGTCGAGACCTGCTTTTTTAAATATTGCCGCTGACCGGAAGTCATCTGTTACAATTTCACCGAGCGATTTTTTTAAAAGGTTCTCTTTTTTCATTTCATGTCATTTAATAGGATCGGGAATGCAAATGTATTTAATATTTTATAAAAAGACAAAAAGGTCTTTATATATTTCAATAACATAATATTTATATCTTTGTTCATTAATCAGATAAAAATGTTTAACAAGGAAACCGAATATGCACTCAGGGCCCTGGTCTACATCCAGGCAGAGAATAAAAAGGGCAGGATGGCAGGTATTGCCGAGATAGCCAGGGAGATTGAAGCACCTCAGTTTTTTACCGCAAAAATTCTGCAGCGGCTTGTGAGGCAGGAATTCGTCTCATCGCAGAAGGGCAGGGGCGGAGGTTTCTTCTTCGACCCTGAAAAGCCTGCCGTTCCGATAAGGGATGTTATCATTGCCGTAGAAGGGGATGAGATATTCACCGGTTGCGGATTCGGACTTAAATTATGTGATGAGAACAACCCCTGTCCGTTACATAAAAGTTATGCGCCGATAAGAAACCGCATCAACCGGTTGACGTCAGGGGAGACAATTCAGTCACTGGCCAGGAAAACAAATACCTACAAAAAGAAGTGATTTGTATTATATTTATGACTGAACTTTTGTAGTCATAAATGGTTTAACTTTAAATAAAAAACAATGTCACAGAAGAACACAAACAGTCGTCGCGAGTTTTTGCAGAAGATGATCGCCATTTCGGCGCTTATTGGTGTCGCTCCGTATGCTGATGCATTCGGGAATCCTCTTTTTTTACCCGCTAATGGCAAGCTTCCTCAACGTCCCCTGGGAAAGACAGGTCATATGGTCGGCATCTACAGCTTCGGAGGCCAGGCAACTACAGAGATACCTGGCAAGGAGGAGCTCTCACTGGAGATCATTAACAGAGCTATTGACCTGGGTATTAACTACATTGATACTGCTGCAGCATATGGAAGGGCTACGCCCGAAGTAGCAAAGGAAGCGGCCATGGGCACCAGCGAGCGTAATATCGGGAAGGTGATGAAATACAGACGTAACGAGGTCTTTCTTGCATCAAAAACCCACGACCGTACTTATGACGGATCAATGCGCCTGCTTGAAAAATCGCTGAAGCAACTCCAGACTGATCATCTTGATCTCTGGCAGATACATAATGTCAGATTACCTGAACTGGAAACTCTTGACAAGATCACCGGTGAAGGAGGTGTGCTGAAAGCTATGGTTAAAGCGCGTGATGAGAAGATGATCCGTTTTATCGGGTTCACAGGCCATGAAGGGCCTGATGTACTCAACGCCCTGGCAGACAGATTCCCGTTTGACAATGTTCTGGTTGCTATCAATGCTGCCGACAAGCATCATGATCCGTTTATAGAAAAGTTTTTGCCCAATGCAGTCAGCAAAGGAATGGGCATCGTGGGCATGAAGATCCCTGCCCGTGACCGTATTTTTTCAAATGGGGGAATCATTACAATGAAGGAAGCAATGGAATATGTTATGACGCTTCCTGTCAGCACCATTATAGTCGGAATAGATAAGATAGCAGAACTTGAAGAGAACATACAGATAGCGCAGGATTTCAAACCACTGACTGCTGATGAAATGCTGGCCATCGAAGCCAAGACGAAACCGCATTATAAAGACATGCTTTTCTTCAAGAACCTTTCAGAATGGCCTGCTGAGTGGTAACATAAGATCCTTTTAAATGCCAGCTAATTGGCAGAAAAGACAGATATCACATAAAAAAGGGGCCCGGTTTCGGAGCCCCTTTTTTAGTATTATTCTGCAGGTTTTTCCAGGGCGGAAATTTCCCCATTGTAGGTTATTACGCTCCGGTTGTTGCTGGTGACAGACAGTGATGCGCTTCCTTCTAAACTGACTGACAAAGAGAGCCGGTAAGTATCGTTCTCCCCTTTGACCACAGCACTGACCTGGTAACCTTTCTTTTTTGCAGTTACTGAGTATTCGTCAGGCTTCCCCTCAAATTTCATTCCTCCGTCCCTCCCGCCATATGCAGCAGAGCCTGTTACCCTTCCGAAATATGGCATTTCACTTTTAATCAGATCAGGACTAAACTTCACTGAACCAGGGTTTGTGGTAAGGTCAATTGACCGGCCTCCCTGAGGCATGGCGGTTCTGGCCGTAAAGAGAAATTCCTTTGAGTTGACCAAAGCCTCCGTCTGTTTCTGTTTTTCAATCTTCCGCTCTTCTTTCAGTTCCTTTTTGGTCTTCTCCTGCGAGAAACCGGGTGTGGTAATCAATGCTGACAGTACCAAAACAAACAAGACTTTTGTTTTCATCACGCTTGATTTTTCTTTTTCTTTTCTTTTTTTTTTTTTTTTTTTTTTTTTTTTTTTTTATTTTATTTTTTTTATTTTTTTTTTTTTATTTTATAATTTTTTTTTATTTATAATTTTTTTTTTTTTTAAATTTTAAATTATATTAATTTATATATTTATATTTTTTTTTTTTTTTTTTTATTTTATATTGAGTTAAATTTATTTTATAATTTATTTTTTAATTAGTTTCATTTTTTTTTATTTTCATAGTTATTTTTTTATGATTGTTATATTCAAAAGATTTATATAGTTTTTTCTCATTATATTTAAAGTTTTAGATAGCAATTTCTTTGTTAACTGAATCATTTATAGAGGGATCATATCTCACATAATTGTTCGCAAGAAGTGAATACATTGCTGCGGCATCCATGTTTTTCACAGCCTCCATATAGTGTCTGGCAATAGCAAGGTTTGCACTTTCCTTTTTAGCGTCAGGAGAAGAGCATGACGCCAGACTGATAATTATCTCTGTAAAAAAAATAAGTTTTTTCATTATACTTGTTATTTTAGTCTTTTTATTTAATATTACCCTTTTCCTTCAACAACAAAACACTTTTTAACTTCCTTAATTCCTTCCATACATCTTCTTCTTTTTAATTCGATTATGGATTTCTGTGCTTTAATGACTTCTCTTTGATTAATATGCGTGTAATTGCTGATGTAATGTAAGAATCGGCTTCTGACTGGGTCGTGCCAGCCCTGTCTCAGGACGGTCAAGCACTAATATAAGAAACATGACCACAGCAAAAACAATAGAGATCAGAAGGTTCATCCTGATACTCCCTTTTCCTGAGATCCCGAAATGATAACCGAGAGTTAGCATCGAAAAGAAAGTAATGATCAATAAGATCCAGATCACAACAACAGGTATGCGATACTCAAATGTCATTGTGATACGCTGATTATAATTATCAACAAGATCATTTAGTGATGAAGTGAAGAGCGCATATACTTCAGAACTGCGGTCCTGTGCTGCCAGTGCTTCAGCGCATTCCCAGAGGCTGTCAAGAATCTCCTGTGAACGTGATATACTTATATTGGCTTTTGTGATATCATGGGCAAGCTCGGCGCGCAGATCGGTATATTCAAGAAGCAATTTCTTGTTTTCAGAACGGAATGGTTCAGGCAATAGTCCTGACCGCAGATAGGTGGTTCTTATGTTTGTAACCTCTTCAAGCAGCAATTCTTTGCGTTTGTCAAAGCGGTTGGAAGCAATCTGAAACGTGAAAGCCATCATGAAAGCTAAAAGGGCAAAGGTGGTTGCCACAACAGTGCCGACTGAGGAAGGCTCCATATTCACCGCTTTCTTTTTACGCCTGGTCCCATAAAACTGGCCTATAATTATGGGAATCAGGACTACCATAAGCGGGATGAGAAACAACCCTGCTATCACTGCAAAACGTTGGATATTCATAACATTAAACTAATAATTCTGAAATAGTTAATTTTATTCCCGGTTCGATGCCGGATAACGATCAAACTTTGACGAAATTTACACCAATATTTATTAACTGGGTTTTCCCTCCGGCAGATTTTTTATAGCTGTCAATGAGTATTTTTCGCACGAACAGCCTTAGGCTTACGGAGAAATGCCTTTACACCGAATATCTTTGCATTTGTTTCCTGGTGGAACAGATCATCAAAAGCTGTTACCACAATAACTGGGAGAGAAATACCACCATCTTCAAGTTTTTTCAATACATCGAAGCCATTCATTTCCGGAAGATTAAGGTCGAGAATTAGAAGATCACCATTCCCGGACCACGAAAAAATCAAAAAATCTTTTGCATTTTCAAAGGATTTGCATTCTATTTTGGCAGATCTGAGGAATAACTCGTAACCCCTAAGAACTGAAATGTCATCATCTATCAGATAAATCATTTTATTCTTATTAGTTGACGGGAGTGGTTCGAAATTGCCGTTTTACTGCTTATACAAATTTACCGTAATACTGGTCCTCTAATCAATAGTACTTTAGTACTACCTGAACGTGATTTATAACAATTCAACGATACTGATACTACTGCAGTTTCCCGGATGGTTTTATGCCAGCTTTATCGGCGATACGGAGGAGACCCGGAAGTGACTTAACACCAAGCTTTTCGCAGATACTGTGACGGTGAAGCTTAACGGTCTGCTCAGCTATATTCAGATCAGAGGCAATTTGCTTGTTCAACATTCCGGTGAGAAGGAGTGAAAGGACCTCAGTCTCCCTGACAGTCAAAGTGGATATCAGGCTGGCAGCATTTTTTGTCTCATTCTTTTCAGCTGCAATTCTTTGACTGATTTGAACAGCATCAGCGACAGAATGAAGGAGGTCATTGTCATCAAAAGGTTTTTCAAGGAAGTTTACCGCACCTTTCTTCATTGTGCTTACACTCATCTGGATATTACCCTTTCCGGTAATAAAAATGATTGGCAAACTGTTATTGAGGCTGACAAGATGGTCCTGGAGTTCAAGTCCTGTCTTTCCTCCAAGGTTTACGTCAAGTATTATGCATCCCGTTTCTTCATTTGGTTCCCGGTCAAGGAACTCTTCAGAACTGCTGAAATCCCGGACATTGTAACCGGCAGAACTTAGAAACAATGCGATTGCCTTCCTGACCGAACTGTCATCATCAATTATATAAACAACCGGGTCACTCATCTTTTAACAATGGCAGTCTGAATGAAAAAACGGCGCCTCCCCCGGCTATATTTTCAGCCCATATTGAGCCGTCATGGGCTTCTATTATCGACCGGCTCAGAGACAGGCCAATTCCGGTACCGCCTTTTCTGTTAGTAACAAATGGTTTAAAAACGTTATCAATAATGTTACTGTCTGATACCCGGTCCTGAGTCACGGACTGTAACTGTAACATATCCCTTGTTTATACTGGTAAGTATTTCCAGTTTTTTATTATCAGGATAATTGTTTTCCATGGCTATTTCTGAATTCCTGATAAAATTCAACATGAACCTGTTGCAACTGGATCTTGTCAGCGAGAACAGCTATCGAATCAGCCTCAAGTGTAAGGATTATTTTGACTTTCTGTCTCATTGCATCGTTTCTGACAAGTTCCACAGTTTCCCTTATGACGGAATTTATGTCCGTCTTTTCCTTTTCCCTGTACTCAATTTTCATCAGGCTTCTTACGCTGCTGATGATACCACCGGCACGTTTATCATCTTCAATTATATTGTCAAGTATCTGACCGGCCTGCTCCTTGTCAAGTTTACCTGACTGGAGGAAACGCTTACCGGCCTGTGCGCTGAAAAGAATAGCTGTAAGCGGCTGATTAAGTTCATGGGACAGGGAAGCTGTTAATTCCGTCATTTTTGAGAAACGGTCTTCACGCATCAGCTCGCGATACATTTTCTCAGTTTCAAGATTTCTTTTCGTGATTTCCCTTTGCCTGCTGTTCAACCGGAAGAGGTACATAATAAGCAATGTTTCAGCAAGAAGGAATAATATAAAAGCCAGGGCATACCACTTGTTTTCAGCAAGGAATGAACGATCGTAATAATAGAATAAACTGTCACCGGGTACAGCTTTTGAATTGGTCAGACCCCATTTTTTCAATTCCTGCCAGTCGTAAACATACTGATAAAAGCTATCCTGACTGATGGAAACATCCTGTGCCGGCTTGCCGTTTAAAATCTCCCTGGCAGCTTTGCCCACTTCTTTCCCCACATTAAAATAACTGAACACATAACCCCCGATCCCCCCTTTCTTAGTCCTGAAACCATCCCACAGCATAAGGACCGGGGCATCGGTGGAGTTGGAAATCGTACCGATCACTTCGGGCGTTGAGAAGGGGAATCTTATTGATATCCATATTAAAATTTGCGACTAATACGATATTGTTTTTCGGGATCTGTTCTACCAGGCGCAACGTTGAATCAATTGAAATACCTGAAACAAATATAAAATTATGTGTATCACTGAAAGACCTGCTATCACTCCTGACAACCTTTGCAAAGTAATCATCAACAACAGAATTACCGCTAATTACATAAAAGTCCTTATTTTCTGGAAAGAGTTCAATAGCTGTCTGGATGGTCTTGTGGAAGTCGAAATTGAAATTAATTCTGAGAAGGTTATCGTACCCGTTATAACCACCGGGATCATCATGCCAGTTGTTCATTGAAAATTGAAATGACAGGGGTACTTTCCAGGGCTTCGAGCCCAAGTGTTTGTAAAACCTGAAGGAACGATGGCCCTACTGAAATAATCAAGTCAAAAGGGATTTCTTTATATTTCTCATTGTATATGTCAACAATACTCTGGGCATAGGCCATATTATCATCCCTGCTGATATCAAGGTACTCAGCCAATAAATTGTAGGTCTGACCGGTATCTTCTGCAAAAGCGGTTTTAAAACCTTCCATAATATACTGGTATGCTGGTGTACTGGCATTCCATGAGAAAAAGAAGGCCACTGTTCTTACACTTTCCTGGGAGTAAACCGGTCTTGGCAACAGGAACGTTACCAGAATAACAGTCACGGCAATTTTCAGTCTGAGTCTGTGCATCGCTTTCAAGGGCGGTGAACCACAATTCATTTGCCCTGAAACAAAGTTATAATAGTTTTTCTTAGTCTGGAATATTCGCGCTTGATTTGGGAGCCCGTAATCGCTGAAGGAGTTGCTCAGTCCGTTATTTTGCCATAGGTCCGGCGGGAACCTCTTCAACCTTCTTTTCCCTCCTGCCTGTAATTCCGAAGAAGTATATCAGGGAGAGAGAAATGATTATCATGCCAGCTATGTGACCCAGTCAGGGTGCTCACCCGGGACGATTATCCAGCTCAGTACGGCTCCGAAGACAGGAATAATGAATTTCCACAGGTTCAGATCAGATACTTTTACTTCGGGGCGCTTCAGCAGGACATACCATCTTGAGAAAGTAAACGCCGACATGAATGCCAGCCATATCAGAGCAAGCCAGTAACTCAGGGGAAAATTTGGTTTTGACGGAACATCCTCGACGATAAAGGAGAAAAGAAAGATAATGAGTCCTCCCGCGAGCATTGAGAATGAGCTCAGTACAAGCGGATTCATGTTCTTGCCGTTCTTTGAGATAAGCACATTACTTGTTGCAGTGGAGATATTTGCAATGAAGATCATAACTATTCCTGCAATTTCCGCCGGACCGCTGAAATTAAACTCCTGCCTTCCCACGCTGACAAGCAGAATACCAGCCAGTCCAAGTACAATGGTCACCACCTTAGCCCTTGTGAACCTCTCCTCACGGATCATTATCCTTGAAACGATAGCCGTCACAAAAGGCTGAGAACCTACTATTACTGCACCGATGGCTCCCGGTACCTTCTCCATCCCGATATAGAAAAGAGTATAGTTGATGAGGGTCTGAAGGAGAGTCACCCAGATCACCAGGCTCCTGTTTGCGCCTTACCATTTTAATATATTCACCTGGTCTGAGGGTGAACGGAAGTATCATAAGGCCTGCAATGATAAAACGTGATCCGGCAAAATGAAGCGGTGGAGAATACTGAAGTCCTATCTTTATGAAGGGGTAAGCAGTTGACCATAGCAGGCATGTAATTATTGCCCAGGCAATGGTACTAGTGTGCTGTTTTATCATTTTGTGCAAAAAAGTGAGCAAATATCGTGGTTTTTTTGTTTCGCTGTTTGATTACATTTGTGTCAGAACAAAATAAATGTCGACAGTCGAGGGCTATCTGGCAAAGAAACTCAGCGATCACGGGGTCCGGAGGTTTTTCGGTATCCCGGGCGGACCTTCCATCACCTTATATGGAGGCTTTCAGAAAAGCAGGGATCGAGTTCATCCTCACCTCTCATGAATCTTCCGCTGCTGTCATGGCAGATGTCACGGCCAGGTTGACGGGAGTGACAGGTGTCTGTCATGCCACCTACGGACCCGGTGCAACAAATCTCTCCACAGGTGTGGGAGGAGCTCTGCTCGACCGGTCGCCTGTCCTTGCCCTTACGTCCGAGATGCCGGATGCCTGGCTGGGCCGTACAGCACAGATGAACATCGATCACCAGGCTTTATACAGGCCTCTCACCAAATCCACCTTTAGACTATCTGCAGAAAACGTCCGCGAGGTGATCGGTGAGAGCCTGATGATTGCCAACAGTGAATATCCCGGCCCGGTGCATATAGGGTTACCATCTGATCTGGCTGAAACCAGACTCGCCGGCCCCTTAAAGACTAGCAAAGTTGCAGGCCAGTCGCCTGAGTATCGCATTGATGACAGGGTAAAGGTGCTGCTTGCATCCTCGCGCAGGCCGGTCATAGCGGCAGGACTGACGGCCATGCGTAAAGATGCAGGGGATGGACTGAGAAAGTTCCTTGAGACCTGTGAAGTGCCTGTTGTCGTCACCCCTATGGCTAAAGGGATAATCTCTTCCGGACATCCATGTTATGCCGGTGTGCTGTTTCATGCTCTCAGCGACAGGCTGAAGAAACTGACACAGGAGGCGGATCTGGTAATTGGCCTCGGGTATGACCCGGTTGAATATAATTATGAATCATGGCTGCATCGCGTGCCGCTGGTTCATATTGATACCGTGGCAGCCGATGTTTTACCTGCTGGAGCAATGCAGGTCGTTTCCGGTCCTGAAAACTGGTTCAGGATACTGTCACCGCTGCGCAGTTCACCGACAATGGTCTCTCTTGCCGGTGAAGCAAGAGAGAATATAACCAGGGAGTTGAAATCTGCCATCAGAGGGTTCACACCCGCAACCGCACTTTCTGTACTCCGTCAAATGCTGCCTGAGGAAACTGTAGTAACGGCTGATGTCGGATCGCATCTTCACCTTATAGGTCAGATGTGGGATGTGACAGGTTCCGGCAGGCTTATCATGACCAACGGCTGGTCATCGATGGGCTTCGGCCTGCCCGCCGCCATTGCGGCGGCACTGGTAAACCGCGCTGCACCGGTCGTGTGCATTACCGGCGATGGCGGCATCATGATGAATGCCGGCGAGATGATGACCGCACGCAGGTACGGGCTAAAAATTATTGTTGTCGTCCTGTCTGACGGCGAGCTCAACCTTATCAGAATAAAGGAGTCATGGAAGAATGTCAAACCTTACGGGACAAAGCTTTACAGCGGGTCCCTTTTCGGTTCTGCAACATTCCTGGGAGCAGAGGTGATTCATGCAACTGACAGTAAAAGTATGCAAACAGCTGTCAGCAGGGCATTGCTCTCTGACAGGAGTGTGATAATTGAAGCAGCTGTTGATCCGGCCGTGTACGATGACCTGATCGTTAAATCGTAAACAGAATTACTACTTCTTCTTAGCTGCAGGTTTCTTTGCCTTTGCAGCGGGCTTTGCAGCCTTTTCAGCCGGCTTTACTGCCTTTTCAGCCGCTTTGGCTGTCTTTGCAACAGGCTTTGTCGCTTTTGCAGCTGGTTTTACTGCCTTTTCATCTGCTTTGGCTGTCTTTGCAACAGGCTTTGTCGCTTTTGCAGCTGGTTTTGCTGCCTTTTCAACGGGTTTCGTTGCCCTTTCAGCCGGTTTTGCTGCTTTTTCAACTTTTTTTATGGTCTTCTCAACCTTCTCAACCTTCTCAACCTTTTCAGCAACTTCCTTTACGGCTTTTTCAGCCTTTTTCTCTGCCGGTTTGGCCGGGGTTTTATGTTTGGTTGTTACAGGTGCTTTGGCGACCGTGGCTATTACTTCCGGTGCCGGTGCCGGTGCCGGTGCAGACACTTCTGCCACTACGGGTGCCTTAACTTTAACTTTAGGAGCAGGTACCTGTACCGGTGCCGCAGCTACTACAGGAGCCTTGACCTTAACTTTAGGAGCCGGTACAATAACGGCCTTCTTTGCCTTTTTCTTCCGGCGGACGCCATATGTGCCCCTTATGATTTTGCCTCTCTTTGATTTCTGATCACCTTTACCCATGATATAATTTTGTTTAGTAATGAATATTTAAGTTTTCAGTTGGCAAAAGTAGTAAAATTTGTCTCGTTCTAAATTTGTGTTAATAAATAAGGTTATTCACACCGGGTTGCTTACCTGCTGATTTCATAAATTTGCACTTATGGGTACAAAGAAGCTCAGGATATATTCACCGATTATTACTCCGAGGCTTGAGTATGTCTCGGGGGTAATTTTCTCATCTGTCCTTGGAATTGATTATGAGATCACTGACGACAGGAGAAAAATCGGGAACAGTCCTTCCATCTTTTATTCGGACGAAAAGGTAAAAGACCAGTTCGTGATCCGGCCTTCAGGACTCCTGTCTGCTACGGGTGTGACGGCACTGGTGCCTGATGTAACGCATATCGGGGATATGCCTGTGCTGTTCGCCTCTGATGAAGGTCTCTTCCCCTTTGATGTTTTCTCTGCCGCATTCTATATGCTTTCAAGGTACGAGGAATATCTTCCGTTCGCCAATGATGCTCACGGAAGGTTTCCCGGATCGCAATCGCTTGCTTACCGCGGAGGATTTCTTCAGAAACCGGTAGTAGAGATCTGGGCAAGATTTCTTGCCGGTGCCCTGGTAAAGCGTTATCCGGTGATAACCATCAGACATAATGACTTCAGCTCTCTGCTCACGGTTGATGTCGATCAGCCTTTTGCCTACAGGAGCAGGGGCTTCTTCCGCAGCATGGGAGGCCTCGTTAAAGGCATAACCGGTACGTGGGGCCAAACCGGCGGACCGCATCCGGACGATGGCCGGGCATAAGGATGATCCTTATGACACATTCGGCTATATCGATGAGCAGGTGAAGGTTCACGGGTGTAAAACTCTTTATTTTTTCCCGACCGGTGACCAGGGTCCCTACGATCATAACCCGCACTACAAAGATCACGAATATACCTCGGTAATACGGAAGTACGACAGCATGACAGGCAGCGGCCTTCATCCTTCATACCGCTCTGCAGGCAGACCGAAGGTGCTGAAGATGGAGGTTGGCCGTTACAAACATATAACCGGTCACCACCCCGAAAAAGCAAGGCAGCACTGGCTGTTGCTCAATATTCCTCATACCTATCAGGCCTATGAGGATGCCGGTATCAGGTATGACTACACTATGGGATATGCCGATGAACCAGGTTTCAGGGCAGGCATTGCCCGTCCATTTTTATTCTATGATCTCTCCCGTGAGAAGATCACAGGCCTGACCGTTGTGCCCTTCCAGTTAATGGACGGAACACTGAGACAGTACATGCACCTGACACCTGAAGCCGCAATAAAGGTCATCAGGAGTGTAATAGAGGCGACTCGAAATGCCGGCGGTCATTTCGTCTCGGTATGGCATAACACATCCCTCAGCGGCACGAACGGATGGGAAGGATGGAAAACTGTGTTTGAGGAAACACTGGCTTTGCAGAAGCCATGATCGCTTATCTGAAAAATGAGGAGATAGACCGCACAAGGTGGGATAACTGCCTGGCGGAGATACCCGGGGTGAAGCCTTACCCGTGGTCGTGGTATCTCGATATCATGGCACCCGGATGGGAGGCACTGATTGATGATGATTATATCTCTCTCTTTCCTTTACCATGGTTTCGCAAGTATGGCTTCAATTATATTGCCACTCCTATGTTTCTCCAGCAGCTCGGGGCATTCACCCCTGACGGTGACCCGGCAAGGAAAGCGGAAGAGTTCATTTCTTTTATGCCTGAGTTCTACAGGCTTGTGGATCTGAATATCGCACAGGAAGTCAAAATAGAAAAATACCAGGTTACGCCGCGCACAAACTTTGAACTTAAGCTTGACCGTTCCCTATGAGACCATATGGTTCAGCTATATGACGGATTGCAGAAGGAATATCAACATTGCTCACCGTTATCCCCAGGAAATCGTTGACAATGCCACCCCTCATGAAGTCATTTCCCTGTTCAGGAACAATATAGGCAAAAGGGCGGGAGTGATCAGGGATGCCAGCTACAGGAGACTGCACAGCCTGATGGATCACTGCACCGGCACCGGGAAGGGGAAACTGCTGGGTGTCAGATCACCCAAAGGAAAGCTGCTGTGGGGCATTTTTGTTATAGAAACCGGTGACCGGATTACACTGCTCTTTACCGCAGGCAGCAGGAAGAGCCGCGAGCTCCGAACGTCGTACCATGTCATAGACCACATAATCAAGGTGAATGCAGGAACTGGCAAGACTATCGATTTTGCCGGTTCTTCAGTACCTTCAATAGCTATCTTCATGAAATCATTTGGCGGAATCAGAACCACATATTACCGTGTTTACAGTAATATGCTTCCCTGGCCGGCGAGGCTCTTCAAATAATCAGAAAAGCAGCTCAATCACTTCGTCAGATCCGCCTGTCTCAACCATCTTCCCGTTCTCGCACCTCATGGTTCTGGCTGGAAATTTTTTCACCAGTGAGTATTTATGTGTTGACATTACAACGGCCCTCCCGTTATCGCTTATGCTGCGCAGAAGGCGGTGTATATCCTCCGAGGTCTCGGGGTCGAGGTTACCTGTTGGTTCATCAGCAAGGATTATTTCCGGGTCATTGAGCAGGGCACGGGCAATGACAACCCTTTGCTGTTCACCTCCGGAAAGCTGATGGGGCATCTTAAATCCCTTGTTCTGAAGTCCAACCTTTTCAAGCACCTCTCTGATGCGGTCAGCCGTGGCAACCTTATTTGTCCATCCTGTTGCCCTTAGCGCAAACTCGAGGTTGTCATGTACTGACCGGTCAGTCAGAAGCTGAAAATCCTGGAATACTATCCCCAGCTTGCGTCTTAAAAGGGGTACCTCACGTTTCTTCAGTCTCTTAAGGTCGAAGCCTGCTACCCATCCTTCACCGTCTATGAGAGGCAGCTGTGCATTGAGGGTGCGTATGAGGGAAGTCTTGCCGCTGCCTACCCTGCCGACGAGATAAAGAAATTCTCCCCTGTCTACCTGCAGGTTGACATCAGACAGAACGAGGTGATCCTGCTGCATTATTGAACAACTTTTCAGTTCTATTATTTTATCAAGCGGGGCAGCCTCTTCCATCATTATCACTTTTCACGCAAAATAAAAAAGAATTAACAATCGGCGGCAGTGATGTTGATAAAATGACCAATAAAGAGATTTTTCGGGTGGTTTATAGTTGTATTTTTGCTGCGGATGAATTTGAACTGAAAAATTCATGCAAAATATTGTTAATAAGATAATTACCCGCAGTATGTCTTCTGCAGGTGTTTTTTGTATTAACGAAGGCTTAAGAAAAGAGAAAGTTATGAACAGAAAGATATTGATGATCATTGTTATAGCAGCCTTAACTGCCGGTGCGGCAGTGAAAGGTCAGTCATCCTTCTCCGGGGAAGAGCTTAACTCTCTGCTGAACAATGGATACGAGATGTATGGCAAGGCAAAGTATGCTGCGGCCATTGAGCTGTTCGACAAATGGCTGGCATCCGAAAAAACCGGCAACAGGCAGCAAAGAGCAGATGCCCAGTATTATGCTGCCCTCTCCTCCATGCGTCTGCTTAGTCCTGACGCTGAGTACAGGATGCAGAACTTTATAATCATGAACAGTGAGAGCCCGATGCTGAACCAGGCCAGGTTCGAATCAGGTCTGTACTGCTACCAGCAACGTAATTATTACTGTGCTATTGAATGGTTTGAGCAGACCGACCGTCTCCAGCTGTCAGACAGGAGCCTGCCGGAATACATGTTCAAGCTGGGGTACTCCCATTATATGAAGGGAGATAGGAAGAAAGCCACGATGCTGTTCTCGGAGCTCATCAATGCCGACACTGATTATACTGCTCCCGCAATATACTATCACGCCTGCATAGCCTATGAAAACGGCTTTTACAAGACGGCCCTCGAAGGCTTTGAGCGCCTCACGGGAGATGAAACCTTTGGAGGTGTAGTTCCATTTTATATCGTTCAGATATATTATCTCGACAAGAATTACGACGGTATACTGGCCATGGCTCCGTCACTCATTGACCAGGCAGGAAAGACACGCGAGGTTGAGCTTTACCGCTTTATCGGCGATGCCCATTTCCAGAAGGGAAACTACAGCGAGGCCGTCCCATGGCTGGAGAAATTCATTAAAAACACAAAGCTCAGTGACAGGAACGACAAGTACGAGCTGGCATACAGCTATTATCAGACGGGTGAGTTTGCCAAAGCAACCGACATGTTCACTGAAGTTGTCGGCAAGAGCGACATACTGACCCAGAATGCCTATTATATGCTGGGCTCATGCTACCTGAAGAGCGAGGACAAAAAAAGGGCCCAGCTAGCTTTTTCAGCCGCCTCCGGAATGAACTACGACCCGTCAATCCGGGAAGAGGCGCTGTTCAATTTTGCCAAGCTGGCGTATGAGAACTCTTATTCGCCGTTTGGCGAGGCAATAGAAGCGCTTCATAGTTTTATCGAGACCTATCCGGCTTCCGATCATACCACTGAAGCATACAATTACCTGGTATCAGCTTATATGCGGCTGAAGAACTACCAGGCGGCATTGAACTCTCTTGACAAAATAACGATAAAGGATAACAGGCTGAAGGAAGCCTACCAGAAGGTGGCATACTACAGGGCGATAGAACTGTTCCAGAATAAAAAATATTCTGATGCTGTGGCAATGTTCGATAAATCGTTGAAATATAAGGAGATGAATCCCACGGTCAGGTCTCAGTCACTCTACTGGAAAGGGGAGTCTAACTATCGTCTGGAGAATTATGAAGCAGCCCGCAACAACTGGGAAACTTTCGGGCAGATGCCCGGAGCATCTTCACTGCCGGAGTACGACCTTATCGAATACAACCTTGGCTATGTCCATTTCAATGACGGTGACTATGCACAGGCATTGCCTCTCTTCCTCTCCTTCAATGACAAGGTCAACCAGGAGACACGTTCAGATATAGTTGCCGATGCCCGCAACCGCATTGGCGACTGTTTTTACATAAAAGCAGATTATACCAATGCCATAAAATATTATGACAAGGTCATCGACTATGCCAGGCTCGACGCAGACTATGCAATGTTTCAGAAGGGATTTGCCATGGGACTGAGCAACAACAATGCAGCCAAGGTCAGCACCCTGACTTCTCTCATTGAGAAGTATCCGAAGTCGGCTTATGTGCCCAATGCGCTGTTCGAACGGGGAAGAGCCTATGTGACGCTTGACCAGCCTGCCCTTGGTGAGGCTGATTTTACTAAAATAATCGCCTGGTATACCAGCAGTCAGTTTGTACCCCCGGCCATAGTGCAGCTTGGCCTGGTATATTACAATGCCGGAGAAAATGAAAAGGCTGTGGCCCAGTTCAAAAAGGTGATTGAAAATTACAGGAACACCCCTGAAGCCCGCAATGCCGTAAACGGACTGAGGAATGCTTATACTGAAATGGACGATGTGGAGGCCTATTTTGCTTATATGAAAAATGTTGACGGTTTCGGAGACATAGCGGTCACGACGCGTGATTCAATGACTTACGTTTCCGGAGAAAACCAGTATATAAAAGGAAACTGCGACAGATCGAGCGAGATTTTTAGAAACTACCTGAAAGAATTCCCGTCAGGTAACTTTGCAACAAATGCAAGATTTTATCTGGCCGACTGCCTTAACAAGGCAGGCAAGACCGATGAAGCCCTTGACCTCTACCTGAAAGTCGTCAGTGTGGGCAATAACCAGTTCATGGAGCAGTCGTTGCTCGGTGCTGCCTCAATCACCTACGGTAAGGCAGATTTCAGCCGTTCATATTCTCTTTACGAAAATCTCAGTCGTGAGGCTGGCAATCCCGAGAACCTGATGTACGCCTATCTTGGTATGATGCGTTCAGCCGTGAAGATTGACGATGATAATAAGATTATTGCTTCAGCCGGGATGGTGCTTGGCTCCGATAAGCTGACAGAAGAGCTGGCACGTGAAGCGACTTTCGTCACGGCCAAAGCCAACCAGCGCCTGGGCAACCTTGAAGATGCGCTTGATGACTACCGCAGGGTAGGGACTGAGGTAGCGACGGCTTACGGAGCTGAGGCAAAGTATCATGTTGCTGAGCTGTTCTGGCTCGCAGGCGACGTGAAAGGTGCGGAGACGGAGGTCAATGAGTTCATAGATATGGGGTCTCCTCATACTTACTGGACGGGAAGGATCTTCCTGCTCCTTTCGGATATATCCGTCAAAAATGGCGACACGTTCCAGGCCAAGGCGACACTTCAGAGTCTCATTGACTACTACACGATTAAGAATGACGGGATCATTGATGAAGCCCGCAAGCGCCTTGCCGCTCTTAATGCAGAGCAGCCGGCGGTTGCAGCAACAACAACACAGAACTGATCAGCGAAACAACGACAAAGCGATGAAAAGAAAATCATATATCACACTTGCGGCACTGCTCTTATCTGTGTTCGCTACCGGTCAGACACAGGAGGACACCATCAAAAGGTCAGTGACACTTTACAATCCATATAAGCCTTCACTTCAGGAGGCCACCAAAAGGGCACTGCTCCCCGCTGCTGCCGACACGGCAAAAGTTGATGTGGCATTCTCCTATGATTTCACACCCGGGACATTCATCCCGGTATATAATATCAGCCCCATTAAGTCCGCTGTGCTTTCACCCGATCCGCTGCCGGAGCTCAGGAAGGGCTATGTCAGTCTCGGGTTTGGTAATTACATTTCGCCCTTCCTTGAGATAAGCCTGTCGAACGGCAGGTCAAAAAACGGTACCATCGGCCTCTTTACAAGGAGCTATGCCTCGGCGGGTGATATAGAGCTGGAAAACAAAGATGTGGTCTATGCCGGTTTTATGGATAACCAGGCAATTTTATACGGCAGGAAGTTTTACAGGAGGAGCAGGCTGGATGCGGATATCGATTTCAAACAGATGTCGAGGTTTGCTTACGGATATGATCCGGACGTAACCGGCTATCATCCGGACAAGAATGACATCAGATCAGTCTATTATGATGTCACGGGAACAGCCAGGTATTTTACCATGGAGCCCGATTCGAACGATCTCAACTGGGATGCCACGCTCAGGTACAACCTGTTCAACCGTTCCGGCAGCGGTACACATAATAATCCCGGACTTACAATGAAAGCCGGCATGAACATGTTCGGTTTTTACGGGGCAGCCACCGTCGATTATGATCTTTGGCTATACTCAAATGCCATTGACAGCAAGTCGAGAAATCTTTTCTCGCTGGCGCCGTATATCACCAAGGGGACAGAAGACTGGAGGTTCCGTTTTGGCCTCAAGGCTTATTTTGATATCAAGGAAGATCATGATCCCCTGAGCGGAGGAGTCACTAAAGCCTATGCTTACTTTTATCCCGATGTGTCTTTCACATTCAGGGTAATACCAAAGTTCCTCAGGGCTACCGTAGCGATTGACGGTTCGCTTGAAAACAACGAGGCTCAGAATACAGCATATATCAACCCGTGGCTGATGCCCGGTGACACGCTCTTCACACTGCGCAACACCGACAACCAGCTCAGGATCACCGCTGGACTGTCAGGCAGCATGAATGTTGCCGCGACATACGCATTGGACGTGAGTTATACGCTGTTCAAGGATCTCCTGTTGTTTATGAATGATACCATCGGGGTCGGAAATTATTTCGTGCCTGTATATGACGACGGTCACCTGTTGAAGGTGCACGGAGAGACAGCCTTTCCGGTGAATAGCCAGCTGAAGTTTTCAATCATAGGTAATTACTACGGATATAATCTTTCAGCGCAGGAGTATGCCTGGCATAAGCCTGGCTGGGAAGGATCTGTCAAGGCAGATTACAATCTCAGGAACAAGATTGTGGCATCAGCCACATTCTCACTCATAGGACAGCGGTATGCAAGAATTGCGGCACCTGAAAATACCGTTAAATTCAAGATGCACCCCAATCTGAACCTTGGGGCAGAGTACCGGTACACACCGGTGCTGTCATTCTGGCTTAAGTGCAACAATATTTCATATAACCGGTATTACGAATGGAACTATTATCCTGCCCGTAACTTCATGATTTTGGGGGGATTCACCTACAGCCTGTAAATTGTCGGAAAACATTTTAAATTGTTCATATCTATTGGATCAGATTGTTGCCTTTTTTAAGGTAAAATCCGTACTTTTTACTACCTTTGTATGATTTAATAAATAACATATTTTCAACTGTTTAACAGTATTTTTTTTGATTTTAAATATTTCTGAAATGAGTAATGAGGAACTGAGGAAGAGGAGCAAGGAACAGGATGATTATTCAGCCGACAGTATTCAGGTGCTTGAAGGCCTTGAGGCTGTAAGGAAGAGACCTGCAATGTATATTGGCGATATAGGTGTCAGAGGTCTGCATCATCTTGTTTATGAGGTTATTGATAACTCAATCGATGAAGCGCTCGCAGGCTTCTGCACACAGATCGATGTAACCATCAATGAAGATAATTCGGTAACTGTCATCGACAATGGCCGTGGGATACCCGTTGAGATAATAGAGAAGGAAAAGAAATCAGCCCTTGAGGTCGTGATGACCGTGCTGCATGCCGGCGGTAAATTTGACAAGGACTCTTACAAGGTTTCAGGCGGACTTCACGGTGTGGGAGTGTCCTGTGTAAACGCACTCTCTTCCAGGCTGACCGTAGAAGTCATGAGACAGGGAAAAAAGTGGTCGCAGACTTATGAACGTGGCAAGCCTGTTACTCCGGTTACACTCGTGGGAGATTCAGACGGCTCAGGTACTATAACCACATTCATGCCTGACAACACCATATTCCAGACCATCGACTTCAAGTTTGAGATCCTGGCTGCCCGTCTCCGTGAACTGGCTTTCCTCAACAAGAATATCCTCCTTACTCTCACCGACAAGCGTGAGATTGTTGAAAACGGCAACGGATCGCACCCTGCGACAGAAAATTTCTTTTCCGAAAGAGGTCTCCAGGAATTTGTCGAATATCTGGATGTTAACCGTGAGAGACTGATCGATAAGATCATCTATATTGATTATGATAAAGGGGATACTCCTGTCGAGATTGCGCTTGAGTACAACACCTCCTTTTCCGAGAACGTGCATTCTTATGTAAACAATATCAACACCATTGAGGGAGGAACACATCTGGCAGGCTTCCGCAGGGGTCTTACCCGTACCCTGAAGAAGTACGCTGAAGATTCCGGTATGACGTCCAAGCTTAAGTTTGACATTAACGGTGATGATTTCCGCGAAGGTCTTACATCGGTCATATCGGTGAAGGTGGCTGAGCCCCAGTTTGAGGGACAGACAAAAACCAAGCTCGGCAACTCAGAGGTGATGGGTTCTGTTGATGTTGCCGTCAGCACTGCTCTCTCCAATTATCTTGAGGAGAATCCAAAGGATGCCAGGGCGATAGTGCAGAAGGTCATCCTTGCCGCCACGGCCCGTCACGCAGCCCGCAAGGCGCGTGAGCTGGTGCAGCGCAAGAATGTTCTCTCAGGGTCAGGACTGCCGGGCAAGCTGGCAGACTGTGCCGACCGTGATCCCTCTGTCTCGGAGATATTCCTTGTCGAGGGTGACTCGGCAGGCGGAACAGCCAAACAGGGCCGCGACCGTCGTTTCCAGGCCATCCTCCCTCTCAGGGGCAAGATACTCAATGTCGAGAAGGCAATGCAGCACAAGATCTTCGATAATGAGGAGATCAAGAATATCTTCACAGCCCTGGGAGTGACTATCGGTACTGATGATGACAGCAAGGCACTGAACACCTCTGGCCTCAGGTATGCCAAGGTTATAATAATGACCGATGCTGATGTGGACGGATCTCATATCACCACCCTTATTCTGACCTTCTTCTTCAGATATATGCATGAGCTGATTGAGAATGGCCATATTTATGTTGCCACTCCGCCGCTTTACCTTGTGAAGAAGGGCAAGCTCGAGAAATACTGCTGGACCGAGGAAGAGCGCGAGGCTGCCGTACAGGAAATGGGACAGGGTAAGGATTCAAGTGTAGGCGTTCAGCGTTATAAAGGTCTTGGAGAGATGAATGCCGAACAGCTGTGGTCTACGACAATGAATCCCGAGACCCGCACACTGCGCCAGGTGAACATTGACAGCGCTGCCGAAGCTGATCATATCTTCTCAATGCTTATGGGCGACGAGGTGCCGCCAAGGAGAGAGTTCATAGAGAAGCATGCGAAGTATGCTAATATTGATGCCTAGATGGCAGGCAATAGAGAAGCGAGCGTAAGAAAATGATCCGGTGGATCATTTTAGGGAGCTGTCAGACTGCAGGGTAGGCAGTATAGACTGCAGGTAGTGAACCGATAACAGATAACTGACAACCGATAACATTTATGTCGCAAGGTAGCCAGCCTGCATTTAAAAAGAGCCTGAACCTGGTTGATTCTTCCGCTATCATAATCGGTTCAATGATCGGCTCGGGCATTTTCATTGTCAGCGCCGACATGTCACGCACACTTGGCTCACCGGGATGGCTCCTGGTAGCATGGCTCATCACCGGCTTCATGACAGTAATGGCTGCACTCAGCTTCGGCGAGCTGGCCTCGATGATGCCTAAAGCAGGAGGAACGTACGTCTACCTTCGTGAAGCATATAATCCTCTCGTCGGCTTTCTGTACGGATGGACACTGTTCCTCGTTATCCAGACCGGAACCATTGCAGCCGTGGCTATGGCTTTCGGCAAGTTCTTCGGCGTAATCATACCATGGATCAGTGAAACCAATATACTCCTTGACCTGGGCCCGGTCAGGATATCATCGGTTCATTTAATTGCCATTGGCTCACTGGCGTTGCTGACATGGATCAATTCGCGCGGGATAAAAACAGGAAAGCGTGTACAGAATACATTTACTTTCACAAAAGTCGTTATACTGATTCTTCTGCTCCTTGCAGGCTTCTTCTTCGCAGGTACAGAGGGCTTCAGGGCTAACTCAGATTATTTCTGGCAGGCCGCCACTCTGGACAAAGCCACAGGTCTTGTCACGCCGCTTTCAGGCGGGATGTTAGTGGCGGCTCTGGGCATGGCTATGGTAGGTTCACTTTTCACGTGCGACGCATGGAGCAACATCACATTTGCCTCAGGCGAAGTTATAAACCCGAAACGCACCCTGCCGGCAAGCCTCTTCTGGGGGACACTGATAGCTTTTCTTCTCTTTTTCCTTTCCAATATCGTTTATATTAAAGTGTTGCCCCTCCGCGGTCTGCCGGGAGGCACTGACGTAATTGAAAGGGGAATGGCTTTCGCAACCAACGACCGCCTGGGGACAGCCGCCATTTCATCCATCTTCGGTGATTATGCCGCTCTGATAATGGCAGTATTGATAGTCATCTCCACCTTCGGCTGTAATAATGGCCTTATACTGTCAGGAGCCAGGGTGTATTATGCCATGGCAGTCGACAGGCTGTTCTTCAGAAAAGTGGGTGAGCTGAACAGAAAAGCCGTACCGGGTCCCGGGCTATGGGTACAGTTCGTCTGGGCGTCGGTGCTGTGTCTCTCGGGGTCATATTCGCAGTTGCTTGATTATGTTGTCTTTGCCGTACTGATATTTTATGTGCTGACAATCGCGGCAATATTTGTCCTGCGTTTCAAACGGCCTGATGCCGAGAGACCGTACAAAGCCTTCGGATATCCTTTTATCCCTGCTGTTTATATCCTTCTGGCCGTAACAATAATGATCATTCTTTTAATATATAAACCAACATTCACCTGGCCCGGACTTGTCATAGTCATTATCGGAATACCGGTATATTATATCTGGCGCCGCCTTAACAAACAATCATAGAATGGAGATCTTTCAGAATGTTTTTGAATGGTACATGGCCAACCTGAATTACGGGACCATTTTTCTGCTGATGGCTATAGAGAGTTCGTTCATACCGTTTCCTTCCGAGATCGTTGTCCCGTTTGCGGCCTGGAAGGCTGCGGAGGGGACACTCTCCCTTGCCGGAGTAATGCTGGCATCAACAGCCGGTGCAATGACGGGGGCTGTATTTAATTATTATCTGTGCCCTCTGGCTCGGGAGGCCGGTTCTCTACCGCCTGGCCGATACCCGCTGGGCGCACTTTCTCCTCATTGACCGGACCAACCTTGAAAAGGCTGAGAGTTATTTTGTAAAACACGGAAAATCATCGACTTTCATTGGCCGTCTTGTGCCTGCCGTCAGGCAACTGATTTCTCTCCCTGCAGGCCTTGCGAGGATGAAGATCGGTACCTTTCTGCTTTATCACATTTCTCGGATGCCGGGATATGGAATGTCATTCTCGCGGTTATAGGGTATTTCGCCTACGATATGCGCGATCATATTCTGCCTTATCTTGACTGGGTGATGTATGCTGTGGGAGCGCTCTTTGTGGCCTGGCTGGTTGTCCAGGGCGTGAAAGCATACAGAAGAAAGAAGAGCGAACCTACTCAGTAAGCTCGCCTGCCAGTAACCGAAGTCCGATCTCAGATACCTTAGCCTGAAACAATGCGCTCAGCCTCCTGTTGATAGCATCAAGATACTTGTTCTGATATTCCCTGAACTCAAGGCCTGACAAAGAGCCCAGACGGTAGCGTTCCATGGCTATCTCAAGTGAATTGCGGGCTACCTCGGCACTCTCTGTCTCAAACCATGTCACAATGATACTGTTCCTGTAAGTATTGTAAAGCAGGTCAAGATCGCCAAGTATCTCATTTTCAATATCCAGATAGGCGAGTTTGCTATTCTCCACCTCAAGCTTTGCATTGGATATCTTTCTCTGCGTTTCGAACCCCGTAAAAATATTCCAGGTAAGGCCTAATCCCCAGTTCATTCCGTTTGTCTGGCTGTAATAGTTTGCTTCCCAGGGATAATCATAGCGTGTGTAGTTATATCCGGTACTGAAATTTATCGTCGGATAACGCAACGCCCTGACTGCATTAAGATCATACTGTGAAAGCTGTTCTCCCTGGCGTGCGAGAATCAGCTGGTTATTATATTTCAGTGTACGGCTTCGCAATGAGTCAATATTCATTTCAGGAGCAAGGACGATGGTGTCTTCGACGCTGAAAGTGATCTCATGCCCGGCATTCAGTTTTTTAGCCAGGAGAATGTAGGAGCTGGTAACCGTTTTTTGTTGTGATAATACCGTTGAGCTGTCAATGTTAAGGTCGATCCTGGCCTGCTGAAGATCAAGGCCGGAGATGACACCCAACAGGTATTTCTCCTCCGCGGTCTCATACCTTGAACGGGAGAGGGCAAGGGAGGTGCGAACTGACTGCAGCCTGTTTTCCTGCACAATAATATTGTAGTATTCAGTACAAACTGTCATCACAAGATTTTCAACATCTATCTTCACACTCTGGCTGCTCATGGCCAGCAACTCCTTCTGCCTGCTGTAGTCGGCGAACATGCCAAAACCGTCAAATATTGTCCATCTCAGCGAGGCCCCGAGGTTGTAATAGTTGGTCCTGGAATCTTCATATTCTGTCGAGGCTGTTTTATCACTGCTGTTTGTCTGCAACTGTCTTCGCTGAACCTTCAAGAGTAGGGAGGAACGGTGCCAGGGTGACATTATTCTCAGCCATAGCCTGGTCATTCCTGCTTATCTTAAGAGAGTAATTATTTTCCAGAGCCTGCATTATGGCCTCGTCAAGGGTCATTAACTTTTGCGCTCCGGCAGTCAGAGGCAAAAGCAGCATTAATAATACAAAACTACGCCTGAGGTTTTTCATTGACATTATTTTCAATGTTCTTCTTTGCTGCAAGGTAACTGTATATCGCAGGCACGACAAAAAGGGTAAGGAAAGTTGCAAAGAACAGTCCGCCGACCACGGTGACACCCATTGACACCCGGCTCTCGGCGCCGGCGCCCGTGGCGACAGCAAGAGGCATGATGCCCAGTATTGTCGTCAGGCTGGTCATCAGTATGGGACGGAAGCGTGATACTGCTGCTTCCCTTACGGCGTCCATGATATTCAGTCCTGCCTTTTGTCTCTGGTTGGCAAATTCGACAATAAGAATACCGTTCTTGGCCACCATGCCAATCAGCATGATCAATCCTATCTGGCTGAAAATATTCAGGGTCTGGCCGGTGACGACCATGATAAAGAGAGCCCCGATAAGAGCAAGGGGTACTGTCACGAGTATGATGACCGGGTCACGGAAGCTCTCAAACTGTGCCGCAAGAACAAGGTAAATCAGAACAATGGCAAGAACAAAGGCGAAGAGAAGGCTCGAGGTACTTTCAACGAAGTCTTTTGAATCACCCGAGAGGGTGGTACTGAAATCTTCATTAAGCACCCTGTCTGCAATCCTGTCCATCTCTTCAATGCCTTCTCCAAGGGTGTACCTGCCCTCCAGTCCTGCTGATATTGTGGCGGAGTTGAACCTGTTGTACCTGTATAACTGAGGCGGAAGGCTGCTCTCCCTGTACAGTAACAATATTGTCAAGCTGAATAAGCTCACCTTTATCGTTTCTGACATAAACGTTTGTAAGGTCAGAAGGATCATTCCGTTTCGACCTGTCAAACTGACTCATTATCTGATACTGTTTGCCGTTAAGGATATAGTATCCGATACGTTGTTCACTCATTGTCAGCTGCAGGGTCTGTGCAATAGACTGGACGTTTACGCCCATCATTGAAGCTTTTTCCCTGTTTATCAGCACTGTAAGTTCGGGCTTGGTGAACTTAAGGTTCACGTCACTTGCGGAGAAGTAAGGACTCTGTGCAACCTCTGCCATAAAATCGGGGATGACCCTCTTAAGATCATCAAGGCTTTTAGCCTGTATCACATACTGTACAGGGAGACCTCCCCGGCGTGATCCGAATGTCTGCTGCTGTGATACGATGGATCTGGCACCGGTCTGCTGCCGTACCATGGGGGAGAGAGAGGCAGCTATTTCCTGCTGCGATCTTTTACGGTCATCAATATCAACAAGCCGTACTCTGATGTTTCCCGAGTTGCCGCGGATCATCATCATGATGTTATCACTCTCAGGGACATTCTCTTTCACAAGAGGTACAACAGACTCGGCATAGTCCAGCATATATTCATAAGTCGTTCCTTCAGTGGCTGTGGCACTGATGCTTACGTAACCCGCGGTCCTCGAGCGGCGCCATTTCCGAAGGCAGCAGTGTCCACATCCATACGATCAGTGCTCCTGCAAGGCCTATAATAATGAAAGCATAATAACGTTTTTTCAGGAATCCCGTAACGGCCTTCCTGTACCAGTTCTGCATGCCGGAGAAGAAGGGTTCCGTAGCCTTGTAGAACCGGCCTTCCATAGCATTCTTTTTCAGTACCCTGGAAGAGAGCATTGGTGTCAGCGAGAGTGCCAGAAATGCTGAGATGGTAACGGCGCCGACGATTACAAGACTGAATTCCCTGAAGAGCCTTCCGGTAACACCCTGCAGAAAGACAACCGGCATGAAAACGGCGACCAGCGCAACGGTAGTGGCAATAATGGCAAAATATATCTCATTTGAGCCTTTGTATGCTGCATCCATAGGTGACATGCCATGCTCAACCTTCGTGTAAATGTTCTCAACCACCACGATGGCATCGTCGACGACAAGCCCTATAGAGAGAACCACAGCGAACAGGGTAAGGATATTGATTGTGAAGCCGAAAAGGTACATGACGAAGAAGGCGCCTACCAGTGCTACCGGTATTGCCAGGACAGGTATAAGGGTGGTCCTCGAGTTGCGCAGGAAAAGGAAGATTACGAGTACCACGAGCAAGAAGGCAATAAAGATGGTTTCTTCCACCTCCTTTATCGATTTCCGGATATAAATGGTGTTGTCAAACAGCACTTCAGCTATAACATCTTCAGGGAGGTCCTTTTTAAGGCTCTCAAGCACAACCAGGGCGTTATCAACGATATCAATGTAATTGGCGCCTGGTTGAGGGACCAGCACCACATTAACGCATGGAACGCCGTTGACTTTAAGTATCGATCTGATATTCTCAGCGTCCACCTCGGCGTTGCCGATATCCCTGAACTTGACTACCCTGTCGCCTTTCTTGCTGATGATCAGATCATTAAATTCTTCAACAGTCTTCAGTCTGCCAAGTGTTCTGATTGTCAGCTCGGTGTTGTCTCCCTCAATTCGTCCTGACGGAAGTTCGATATTCTCCCTTGTGACGGCATTGCGCACATCCAGTGGAGTAAGACCGTATGCAACCAGGCGCCCGGGATCCATCTTCATCCTGATGGCCAGTTTCTTGGAACCCCATACGCTTACGTCGCTGACGCCTGAAATCGTTTGCAGGCGCTCCTTGAAATTGATCTCGGCAAAGTTGCTTACATCGATTATCGAACGTGATTCACTTCGGAGTGAGATGGCAAAGATCGGCTGGGCGTCAGCATCAGCCTTCTGAACCACAGGAGGGTCAACATCCTGCGGCAGCTGGCGCATCGCTCCCGAGACCTTGTCGCGTACGTCGTTCACGGCAGTCTCCATTTCCACCTCCAGCTTGAACTCCACAGTGATGCGGCTTGAACCGTCGCTGCTTGAACTTGAAATGGAGCGGATACCCTGAACACTGTTGATGGCAGCCTCGAGAGGCTCGGTGATCTGTGTCTCGATTACATCCGAGTTGGCGCCTGGAAAAGATGTGGAAACGGTAACTATAGGCGGATCGACACTCGGATAATCACGAACCCCGAGATAAGTGAAACCGATGCCTCCGAGAATGAGTATCACAAGACTCATTACCGTAGTAAGGACTGGTCTTTTTATGCTTGTTGACGACAGGCTCATTTACTGTAGGTTTGACTGATATTATGGCAGACAGCTGTGATCATTCCGTTATATTCACCCTGACCGCCATGCCCGGTCTGAGCTGCATCAATCCGCTGGTAATGACAGTATCCCCCACGGTTATCCCTGAGAGTATTTCAACCATATTCTTAGTACGGTTCCCGGATACAACCGGCACCAGGGAGGCTTTGCCGCTCCGGTAGAGCCATATCCTCTTTTCATTCATCTCGGGCACTATGGATTCGGACGGGACCTGTATGGCATTGTTCTTTTCATCGGTTATCAGGGTCAGATCCGCGAACATACCGGGAACCAGTCTTTTATCGCGGTTGTCATAACGTGCGCGGAGACCGATGGTACGGGTGGTTTCATCAACACGGTAGTCGATGGCATATACATAAGCGATGAACTCATCATTGTATCCCTGTGCGTTGAATGCGATTTTTTTACCCATCAGTGGCTGGGAAACGTATTTTTCAGGGATTGCAAATTCAAGCTTCATCTGGGAGTAATCAATCAGGTGGGCTATCTTAACCGACGGCTGCACATAGGTGCCTTCGCTGACATACCGGAAACCTATTACTCCGTCGAACGGAGCCCTGACCTCTGTCTCGGCGATCCTTACCTTCAGCAGATTGATGTCAGCAAGATTAACATTATAGTCAGTCTGCAGCTGGTCAAAAGATTCGCGGCTGACAGCATCCTTTGAGAGCAGAACCCTTTGTCGTTCGAGCTTCTCGGAAAGCATCTTTTCCTGTATCTCTGAACGCCGCAACTGGGCCTGAAGGTCCTCATCGTAGATTTTTACCAGGAGAGTACCTTTCTTTACAGTAGTTCCTTCTTTAAAGAAGACGCCTGTAACTTTGCCTGAAACCTTGCTGACTATGTCCACCTCTTCATTTGCCAGTAAGGTACCTGCTGACTTGATGCCGTTTGAAAGGTATGATGGCCTGGCTATCGTTGCTGATACCGGCAGAACCTGCCCTGCCTGCTGTCCGCCGGAAGGCTGGACAGATCCCTGGGCCGGTGCCTCTGAAGCCAGTTTTTTTAGGATTGCCGTCCCTGTTACCGAATAACCCTGTCCGGGAACCCGCAAAACCAGCTAACAGTACCAGTGGAATACTAATCCATAATATAACTTTTGTACTCTTCTTCATTCTTTTTACAACCTTCCTGAATTGACACGCAAAATAAGCGGTTTATTTCACTCAAAATGTTAAAGTATATTAAAACGAAAAAGGCGCAGAGAGGATAACTGCTGTCAATCCTTTAACTTTCATTTTGTTTTGTTTTGTTCAAGTGTCGACAATAAACCGCAGGCAGCGCTGATATCCTCGCCGCGGCTGGCACGTACGGTGGCTGTGATGCCCTTTGCGTTCAGGCTGTCACGGAAGGCTTCGATCTCCCGTAAGCCGGGGCTGCTGTATTCTGAGCCGGGGATGGCGTGGAAGCGTATCAGGTTTATCCGGCAACGGATGCCGTTAAGTATCCTGGCAAGCTCCCTTACATGTGCAGGCGTGTCATTCAGTCCTTTGAACATAATATACTCGAAGGATACTCTTCTCTGCCTGCCGAAGTCAAAAGCCCTGATGATATCAAGAACTTCCTTTACCGGGTGTGCTTTCTGCACAGGCATCATCGCCTGCCGTTCCTCGTCAAACGGACTGTGCAGGCTCACTGCCAGGTTACAACGGGTTCCGTTAAGGTACTCCTGTATCTGGTCTGTGATGCCGACAGTGCTGACGGTGATCCGTGGAAGGGCTCCACCCGTAACCCCATGGCGAGGTCATTATCTCAAGGCTTTTAAGAACCTCGGCAAGGTTGTCAAGGGGCTCGCCCATGCCCATGTAGACAATGTTGCTGAGCGATGCGTATTCCGGAATACTGCGGAACTGGTTCAGGATGTCACCGCATGTAAGGTTTCCCTGGAAGCCCTGCCTGGCTGTCATGCAGAACCGGCAACCCATGCGGCATCCCAGCTGCACGGAGAGACATACCGTAGCGCGTTCACGGTCAGGTATAAATGCTGTTTCGATAAAACGGTTTTCAGATACGCGGAAGAGGTATTTCTTTGTACCATCGCTGCTTTCCGCCACTGATGAAGGGGGAGTGATGCCTGCTTCATATTTCTCTGCGAGCACGGCCCGCGCTTTCAGGGAGAGGTCGGTCATGGATTCAATATCCGACGCACCGCGCGCGTAGAGCCACCCTGCTATCTGCTTTGAAGCATACGGCGGAAGACCGGCGGCAGCTGCCACCTCAGACAGCTCCTCCAGCGTCTTTCCGAATAGTTTTTCCTTATCCATCAGAACCTTTTACCGATTACTTTAAGCGGGTTTTTCATGTCATTTTGCTGAATAAGGCTCAATCTCACCGCTAAAGACGAAGGTGGCAGGCCCTCTGAGAAGGATATCTGTGGCACCGTCAGCGGTCAGGGTATAGCTGACTGAAAGCGTCCCTCCCCTGACATTCACGACAGGATTTTTTGTGACAATTTTTCCGGTCATGGCTGCCGCAATGACAGATGCCGTGACACCTGTGCCGCAGGCAAGTGTTTCATTTTCAACACCGCGTTCGTAAGTGCGGACTTTAATACTGTCTCTGTCACTCTGGACGAAATTCACATTCACACCGTCAGGGGCATAAAGCTGCGAATAGCGCAACCGCCTGCCTTCCGCAACTACATCGATGTTATCGGTGTCATCTGTAAAAACCACCAGGTGGGGCACACCTGTATTAACTGCAATACCGTCACCGGTTTTCTTCACCCCATGCACATCATTGATTGAAATTTCGATCTGGTCATCACCCAGGCTCCTGGCTTTGTGAGGGCCATCGTCGGCCATGAACTCAATATCCCGAAATCCTGTTAAATGACTCATCACGAAATGTGATGCACAGCGGCCCCCGTTACCGCACATAGCTCCCCGTGATCCGTCAGGATTGATAAAGATCATTCTGAAATCATAACCTTCGCAATCTTCAATAAGGATCAGACCATCGGACCCGATGCCAAACCTGCGGTCACATAGCTTACGGGCAGGCAGACTGTCAGATGGGTCTATCTGACGGGGAACATTTCTCACGATAATGAAATCATTTCCCGCTCCCTCGTATTTGTTAAAGAGAATTTTCATTGCGTTAAATTGATGTTAATTATCATAAAATGGAGCCTACAGTCTGTTAAAAAAGCGAAATTTTGCAAAACAATTTAACAGTTTCAGGGTTGTAAAGATATTAATCTTTTACGGAGGCACGTAATTTGAGTGGGTGGTTGGGACAAAGTACAGAACATAATAAAAAATATTACCATGAAAGGAAAGACATTTATTACCACATTATTTATTGCAATTTTAGGCGCACTTATCGGGTTATTCGTTTATACCAGGTTCCTCGACAAGGAGCAGGCTGGTCACGGGCGAGGATAAGGATAAGAGAGATATGGCGGAGAATGCCAGGTACACGTCACTGGTGCCGCAGTCGGGGGTGAACGATTTCACTTTTGCCGCCGAGCATACCGTCCATGCCGTAGTACACGTAAAAACGAAGACCACAGTAAGTTCCTCCTATTCAAATCCGCTTTATGAATTCTTCTACGGTCCGGGTTCAACCCAGCCGAGGGAAGTGCGCGGATCCGGTTCCGGAGTGATAGTCACTGCCGACGGGTACATTGTAACAAACAATCATGTAATCGAAGATGCCGATGAGGTGGAGGTAACTCTTAACGACAAACGCACTTTCACTGCCGAGGTTGTTGGCCGTGATCCGAGCACTGATATCGCTTTGCTGAAGATCAAATCCACCGGGTTAACATACATAGGGTTTGGCGACTCAGACGCAATCAGGCTGGGTGAATGGGTCCTTGCAGTAGGCAATCCTTTTAACCTGACCTCCACAGTGACGGCAGGTATAGTAAGCGCCAAGGGAAGAAGCCTTAATCTGCTGGATAATCAGTACCGTATTGAATCATTCATACAAACTGATGCTGCTGTAAACATGGGAAACAGTGGCGGAGCCCTGGTAAACACCCGTGGTGAACTGATTGGGATAACGACAGCAATTTTTTCGCCTACCGGATCTTATTCAGGTAACTCATTCGCTGTGCCGGCATCTATCGTAAAGAAGGTTTATGAGGACCTCAGAGAATTCGGTGAGGTGCAACGCGGGCTGATAGGCGTTAATATAAGCGATGTCGACGAAAAAATAGCAAAGGAGCAGAACCTGAAGGAGATAAAGGGTGTATATCTGCAGGGAATTGTGCCTGACGGTGCAGCCAGTGCGGCAGGTCTCCGCGAGCAGGATGTCATCATTGCTGTCAACGGAGAACCTGTGGAGACAACAGGAGATCTTCAGACAAAAGTTAACCGTTACAGGCCCGGCGACAAGATTGAAGTGACCTATCTTCGCAAAGGCAAAGAGGATAAAAAGACGGTGGTGCTGCGCAATATTGCGGGGACGACCGGCGTTGTTACTCCCGGTACGGCAAGTACTGATATTTTCGGAGCAACCTTTGCTCCATTGACTGCTACAGAACGGAATCAGCTTAAGATTGAGAACGGTGTTAAAATAACATCAATAACAGACGGACGCCTGCGTGACCTGGGCATGGCAACCGGAACGATCATAGTGGATGTGAACGGACAGAAAGTGAACAGTGCTGCCGATATACGCAGGGCAACAAATGATGAGAAAAGTCTTACATCTATTGAGGGATATACCACAGACGGAACCTATTTCAAATACCAGACAAGGAGATAGGTACTTATTTAATTTAAAATACAGCTAATCAGGAAGTTGCCTGGCGCAATTTCCTATAAGCTGTTTTGACATTTTATTATTTGTTTATTAATCAGTAAAGAAGTATCTTTGCGAAAATTTTCTCGAAGGGGTAAAAAGAATGAGACAACTTAAGATTACCAAATCCATAACTAACCGTGAAAGTGCATCGTTGGACAAATACCTGCAGGAGATTGGTAAGGAAGAGTTGATATCGGTTGAGGAAGAGGTAGAGTTAGCACAAAGGATCAAAAAGGGTGACAGGGCGGCGTTGGAGAAGCTTACAAAGGCAAATCTTCGTTTTGTTGTCTCAGTGGCCAAACAATACCAAAATCAGGGACTTAGCCTTCCGGACCTCATTAATGAGGGGAACCTCGGCCTTATCAAGGCTGCAGAAAAATTTGACGAGACACGCGGTTTCAAATTTATATCATATGCCGTATGGTGGATCAGGCAGTCTATCCTTCAGGCTCTTGCTGAGCAGTCGAGGATAGTCCGTCTGCCTCTTAACCAGGTCGGCTCGCTAAATAAGATCAACAAGGCATTTGCACGTTTTGAGCAGGAGAATGAGCGTACACCGTCGCCGGAAGAGCTGGCAGAGGTGCTTGACCTGCCAAAGGAAAAGGTAGCTGATACGCTGAAGGTCTCAGGACGTCATGTTTCCGTTGATGCTCCCTTCGTTGAGGGTGAGGACAACAGCCTGCTTGATGTGCTGACCAACCTTGACTCACCGATAGCAGACAAGCTGCTCATTGATGAGTCACTCTCGAAAGAGATAGACCGTGCACTGGCTACTCTGACAGAGCGCGAGAGAGATATCATCCGTTATTTTTTCGGCATCGCCTGCCAGGAGATGACCCTCGAAGAGATAGGCGAGAAGTTTGGTCTCACGCGCGAGAGAGTAAGACAGATCAAGGAGAAGGCTATCCGCCGCCTGCGCCATACCTCACGCAGCAAGCTGTTGAAAGGATACCTGGGATAATACACAATTGTTGTTATTTATATATGTAGAGACGTTGCATGCGACGTCTCTGCTTATTTGGTTAATTTTGTAACCAATGGAATTCAGGCTTATTTCAGATTTTACGCCCACAGGCGATCAGCCGGAGGCCATACGTCAGCTGACAGACGGCTTCAGGCAGGGCGCGCCTTTTCAGACCCTCCTGGGCGTGACAGGGTCAGGCAAGACATTCACCATAGCCAATGTCATTGAGCAGCTTCAGAGGCCGGTCCTGGTGCTGAGCCATAACAAGACGCTGGCAGCTCAGCTCTACGGTGAGTTCAGACAGTTTTTCCCCGATAACGCAGTCGAGTATTTTGTTTCTTACTATGATTACTATCAGCCGGAAGCCTACCTGCCGGTAACCGACACATATATTGAAAAAGACCTTGCCATCAACGATGAGCTCGAGAAACTGCGCCTGAGCGCCACCTCCTCGCTGCTCTCCGGCCGGCGTGACGTCATTGTGGTCTCTTCTGTTTCCTGCCTCTTCGGGATAGGCAATCCAGACGACTTCAGGTCGAACACTGTGCATGTGATACAGGGGAAGAAAATGGGCCGCAACGTGTTATTGAGAAAGCTGGTTGACAGCCTTTATGCGCGTAATGAGATCGAATTCAAACACGGCACCTTCAGGGTTAGGGGAGACACGGTTGATGTCTTTCCGGCTTATGCCGATATAGGTCTGAAGATTGTGTTCTTCGGTGATGAGATAGAGGAGATCTCTACCTTCGATCCGCTCAGCGGTATCCGCAGGGACGAGCTGAAGGAGTATGTTATCTATCCTGCCAACCTCTTCGTGACGACACGTGAACGTATCAACCAGGCTGTAAGCCAGATACAGGATGACATGGTGCTGCAGTCACAGCACTTCAGGGATACCGGCAGACCTGAGGAGGCTAAACGTATCGAGCAGAGGGTGCAGTATGATCTAGAGATGATAAAGGAACTGGGATACTGCAGCGGCATTGAGAACTACTCACGCTACTTTGACGGGAGGGAGCCGGGTACAAGGCCTTTCTGCCTGATCGACTGCTTTCAGAAGGATTTCATAACAGTGATAGACGAGAGTCATGTCACCGTACCGCAGATACGTGCCATGTACGGCGGTGATCACTCGCGCAAGCAAACACTGGTAGAGTACGGTTTCCGCCTTCCCTCGGCCCTTGACAACAGGCCGCTCCATCTTGAGGAGTTCGAGTCACTGACAGGGCAGACGATCTACATGAGTGCCACCCCTGCAGATTATGAGATGCAGAAGAGCGAAGGAATCTACGTTGACCAGGTCATCCGTCCGACGGGGCTGCTCGATCCCCCTATTGATGTCAGGCCCAGCCGTAACCAGGTTGATGACCTGATGGAGGAGATACGACACCGTTCGGCGGCAGGAGAGAGGGTCCTGGTCACAACCATGACAAAGCGTATGGCGGAGGAGCTGAATACATATCTTGGCCGCTTCGATATAAAATGCCGGTACATTCATTCTGACGTCGAGACACTCGAGCGTGTCGCGATACTTGAAGGGTTGCGTTCAGGGGAGTTTGATGTGCTGGTGGGAGTGAACCTGCTGCGGGAAGGACTTGACCTGCCCGAAGTGTCTCTTGTGGCTATTCTTGATGCCGACAAGGAAGGCTTTCTGCGGTCAGGCAGGGCGCTGACACAGACAGCAGGACGTGCCGCAAGAAACCTTAACGGCCTCGTGGTGATGTACGCCGACAAGATTACACGGTCAATGAAGGAGACCATCGACGAGACGAACAGACGAAGGGCAAAACAGACAAAATATAACGAGGAGATGGGCATAACACCCCGGCAGATAGTGAGGAAGAGCGGAACCATGCTGATCGGTCTCGGCCGCAAGGGCGAACCTGTCAGGGCGTATACCGGTCCTGAGACGATTGATCTGGCAGCCGATCCGGTAATAAAATACATGTCGAAGGAAGAGCTTGAGAAGGCTGCTGAGAAGACACGCAAGGCAATGGAAAAGGCAGCGGCAGCACTTGACTTTGTTGAAGCCGCCCGGCTGCGTGATGAGATCGAGGGGATACGGCGCCTGATGCATGGACGATAGTATGGAGCTGGGAGCATGAAGTCATGGAGCATGGAGCATGGGCATAGGGATAGGTTGTAGCGACGACCAATCTGCAGCGTCGTCAGTGCAAGGAACAATACGAACAAACGAACAATAGAACAATAGAATTGAGAGTTATTATATAGAGCCGACAACTGATAACCGAAAACCGACAACCGATAACTGACAACTTTGCATGAAGAGAACCTTACCATATCTGCTTATCCTGTTTCTGGTGTTTACAGGGTGCGGGCATGAACCTGAGCCCGCAGGTCCCGGTGAGGTGATCATTCTCATGTACCATCGTATTTCGGCAGGTGAGCCTGAGAACCTGTATGAGCGCAGCGTTGCTGATTTCGAGGGTGATCTGAAGTGGCTCAATGACAACAATGTCACTGTCATCGATTTTGCAGAGCTGGAAAAGATTGTATCGGGTGAGAAAAAACTTACTTCCGATGCTGCCATCATTACTTTCGATGACGGAGATCACTCGTGGTACACGCTGGCAATGCCGTTGCTGAAACAGTACGGGATGAAAGCCACATTCTTTCTATGGACGTCGAAGATGGGCATGAATTCATTCCTGACATGGGATGAAGTGGAACTCATTAGTCACTATTTGGATAAAAGAGGAGAGCACCCGTTTGCATTCGGCTCCCACACAGCTTCGCATCAGTATCTCCTTGCAAAGAAGTCGGCCCTGGGTGCCGGTGCGGCTTATGATGCCTACCTCGATGAGGAGCTTGGCGGATCAAAGCGTATGATTGATGCTCATATTTCCGGGAGTGTCAGTGCATTTTCCCTTCCGTTTGGCGACGGCGCCGGTGACCCGGATATAATCGCGGGAGCTCAGCGTAACGGATACCGATACATACGCACTTCAGAACGCAACGTGACCGGCTCGTCAGCTACTGACCTCTACCGCCTTCCCAGCCTTCCGATACTTGATGACACTTCTTCATCACTGATAGGCGATTATCTCGGAATATAATAAAGTAAGATATTTTCGAACCTGACAACCGACAACCGATAACTGACAACCGAATGGTAACAAAAGATAAAAAAGATTGCTGCCGCTACAGGTCACATCCATGGCATGGCATTGACATAGGGGAAAATGCACCCGCGCTGGTCATGACATACGTTGAGATGGTGCCTACCGACACCGTTAAGTATGAAATGGACAAGGCCTCAGGTTATTTAAGGCTTGACAGGCCGCAGAGATTTTCAAACGTCGTACCGGCCCTGTACGGCTTCATTCCCCGGACACTGACAGGTACGGAGGTTGCCCTTCGCTGCATGGAACGCACAGGACTGAAGGGTATCATGGGCGACGGCGATGCGATGGATATTTGTATTCTGACTGAGAAAGATATCTCTCACGGCGATATCCTGGTACGGGCGCGGCCGATAGGAGGATTCCGCATGATTGACGGTAATGAAGCCGATGATAAGATCATTTCCGTCCTTGACAGTGATGCTGTTTACGGCGGGTATAACGATATTGCCGATTGCCCTCCGGTGGCTATTGAAAGACTGAAGCATTATTTCCTTACTTATAAGGACCTGCCGGGAGAGAAGCGACATGTTTCCATTGAGGAAATTTACGGCAGGGAGGAGGCCCAGGAGATAGTCAGGCGGTCAATGGCTGATTATAACAGCGCTTTTCCTCAGTACAAGTAAGCTGCTCACTCTGCAAAACAGCAAGGCATCATTCTATTTGATGAAAAGTCGCTTGTCGAACAGAAATGGTTCTGTTTTGACTATCCTGACCTTTGCTGCTGCTTCATGACCCGGATTGATGAGGAAATTAAATTCACCCTGAACAACGACAGATGGCACCTTCAGCACCAGGAATTTGCCTTCCCTCGCAAACCTGTCGCCCAGCTTCTGGGTTGAGTCGGAATGCGGAAACGAACACCAGTCGGCCGGAAGATCTTTAATGTCCATCTCTGTTACAGAATCATCGGGCATCTCGATTGTCACCAGTTCATAATCGAACGGTACTATTCCCAGCGGCACATGCACTGCCACCTCTGCCGTACACAATGCACGACTGGCGCTTGTATAGATCATGGCGACACCCTTGCTGTTCCACCGGCCTCCTGCCTTCTCAGCTCCCTTGCCCGAAAGGTCTGCAGAATACTTTGACTTGCTGAGCCTGTAGACGATCATGCCAGGATGCCGTTTTCAATGCGGGTCAGCTCGTCCTTTAAAAGATCTATTCCAAAGCTGCTGTCAAGAAGTTCCTTTGGTTTGACATTGCCGATCGACAGGTTTTCAGTGTTCAGCCACATGTTGAATTTCTTTTCGTCTCCGAAGACATCCCTGCCATACCTTATCAGTAGCGTGACCTGCACTATCTTTTCTGACTGCAGCGTATCAAATGCCCTCCTGTTTTTTTTGTAGCGCTGGAGAGTACGTTCGGAAAGGTCCAGTATGCCTGACCATTCCTTCAGGGTCAGAGGGACATTCTTTACCGCATTGGTGAAGCTGGTATATGCGATGCCCTTACGAACTTCCCTGATGACATATAATATGGTATTGTCATCAACATTGTCCATTGAAACATCAGGTAAGAGAGGAATAGCCTTTTCCATGATTAATTTATTTTTTCAAATATACGAAATATGTCTTAATAAAAACGACAAATGTCATAATATTGATAAATTTAGTCTCTGGGGCCTCAATAAAACGGGTACGCGGAAATTATTTATATCATGAAATCTGCAGATGCAGCTCAGCAGAAAAACTCCGGAAATGCATCGCGAAAAGGGGAAGACCCCAATTACGCCTCGGGAAAATGGCAATTTCAGTAATTCAGTGACGAATGAACGAATAAGTTGATAATCGTACTTTAGTTTTTGATGAAGGGTGCACGTATTTCAGGCAGCAATCTCTATTTTTGAATATGTTTAATAACTAAAATGATAATTATTTTTTGTTGCTAAGGTAAAGTAAGGCCATGAACGATTTTAGAAACCTGACAATTGAGAAAACACTGAAGACGCCGCAGATAGAATTAAATTATTCAAGCGGTGAACTCAGTCTGACCGGTAAATCATTGCCTGAGAATGCGGGGAAAATCTACGAGCCCGTCCTGAACTGGGTGAATAAGTACGTTCTTGACGCAAAACCTGTGACGAATTTGAGACTTAGCCTTGAGTATTTCAATACATCATCCTTACTGTGGATCTCAAAAATTGTCAAAGCACTGACAAGAATTAATAATGAAGAATACCAGTTACTGGTCCATCTTTACATTCCTCTTGAAGAGTATGATGACATGAAAACGCTGTCTGAAGCCAAGGATGCCTTCAGTCCGATTACCGATATTCTTCAGGATGCTATACCCAGTGTGAGGTTAAAGCTTTACGGAACAGACCAGGCATCTCAGGTTGTACGGGATGCGCTGGTATTGTTTTAACCATGGACTATCACAGTTTTTTTCCGGTCCCCGGAGATATAACCGGGGTTTTTAATAATCTTTTAAACAGGAAGCCTGTGATAACTGTCAGTCATACAAACATTTATTTGTATTTGCCGGACAATCTTTACTCTTAACAATTTAAGGAAAAACCTTATTCCCTTTTTTATCTTTTTTATCTGTCTGACTGAAAACACAGAAGCACAGATTCAGTACAATCTCAATTCGACCTATAAATATCTGAAGGGCTCAGCTGCCTCAAGCCTTGCCGGTAACTGGATGACTGAGGCTTTTGGTGATTCAGGCTGGACCTCAGCCCAGGCTCCTTTCCGTTACGGAGACGGCAGCGGGGGCACACTGCTTGGAGATATGATGAACTCTTATCCGACACTGTACCTGCGCACAACATTTAATGCATTTTCGATTGACAGGATAAAAGAAATCACCCTGGCAGTAAATTATGACGACGGTTTTGTAATATGGATCAACGGTGTTGAGGCTGTACGGCAGAATGCACCTGCAACCTTATCATCAGCCTCGCTGGCTACTGCAAACCATAAATCGGGAACGGTCGTTACATTTAAATTGGATTCTTCTGATGTTCACCTGGAAGAAGGTGAAAATCTGCTTTGTATCCAGGGACTGAATGTCACACTGAACAGCTCCGATTTCTATTTCGATATGGGGATCAGCGCTTCACTTTCGCTGCCGGAAGTTTCCGACTCACTGGAAATTACATTTGATCATGAGGCAGGGTTTTATGACGGTCCCTTTGCACTGGTACTGAAGACAGACGCCTCAGGCCACAAAATTGTGTATACCCTTGATGGCAGTAATCCGCAGACATCAGCTTCGGCTGTAATGGCCTATTCACCTGTCTCAATTTCAGTTGACCCTGAAAGCACTGCCGGAAGGGCAAAAACACCAGTCTTCATCGTGCGCGCCTCACTGGCGGCAGATGGATTTGCACCATCGAGACCGGTGACAACATCATACATTTTCATTGATGAGGTACTGACCCAGGGTTATCCCGGGGGTGACTGGCCTGCGTCTTCGCTAAACGACCAGGTTATTGACCTGGCAATGGACGGTGATGTTGTAAACGATCCGAGATACAGTTCTCAGATGGAAGAGAGCCTTCTGGAAATCCCGACTATTTCGCTGGTGACGGATAATGCCGATATGTTCAGTTCTTCTTCAGGTATTTACGTGAATTCTTATGCACACGGGGAACAGTGGGAGCGTGAGTGCTCCGTCGAACTGATTAATCCTGATAAATCGCAGGGGTTTCAGGTCAATGCAGGAGTGCGCATCCGCGGAGGTGCAAGCCGTAAAGGGGACAATCCAAAACATGCATTCCGCCTGTTCTTCAGAAAGGAATACGGTCCGGGTAAACTCGTTTATCCTCTGTTCGGGGACGAGGGCGCTACAGAATTTGACAAGATCGATCTGCGGACAGAGCAGAATTATTCCTGGTCCATGGACGGTGATAAACATAATACTTTCCTGAGAGACATATTTGCACGTGACACGCAGCGCGCTATGGGACAGCCCTACACCCGCGGAAGGTATTATCACCTATATCTCAACGGTATGTACTGGGGAATATTCCAGACAGAAGAGCGTCCTCAGGCTGATTATGCAGAGACATATTTCGGTGGCGATGAAGAAGATTATGATGTCATCAAGGTTTCTGTTGAAGCCTGGCCGTATTTTAACGAAGCTACAGACGGTACAATGGCTCCGTGGCAGGACTTGCTGAATAAATGCAACAGGGGATTTACTTCGAATGCAGATTATTTTGCCCTGGAGGGGAAAGATCAGTACGGTAAACCTGTGAAAAACACCAGGGTGTTCGTCGATATTGACAACCTGATCGATTACATGATGGTGATTTTTTATACGGGTAATGTCGATGCCCCTGTTTCTGCATTTAACTCGAACGCTATGGCCAATAATTATTTTGCCATTTCCAATCATGAAAACAAGGGAAAAGGATTTGTTTTTATCGCCCACGATTCGGAGCATACCATGTTTATTGATCCGATTTACGCGCACAACGGCTTATATGAGAACCGGGTGACAATCAATGATCCTTCCATGACCGTAACAGGCATAAACAATTTTCAGCCCCAGTGGCTACATCAGAAATTACTGGCAAATGCTGAATATCGCTTACGCTTTGCAGACAGGGCTTACCGGCAGTTTTCTGCCGGAGGGGTCTTTTCTCCTGAAAAATGTCTTGAAAGATTCCGGGAGCGAAAGGAACAGATTGATACGGCAATAATTGCCGAATTGGCCCGATGGGGCGATGCAAAGACTGCCATTCCAAGAAATAAGATCGATGACTGGCTTCCGGAGTTGAATAGCTCTTGAAAACTACTTCTTTCCGGTGCGTACCGGCATTGTAATTAACCAGTTAAAAGCGGCAGGACTGTACGCTTCCCTTTATCCGACGGTCATCCGGGAAAATGGTAGCAGCATTGACGGAAGATGTTACTTTCTCTTCCCCGATTGTCATTTCGCTGGTCAATCCCAATACTCAGGGAGCGATATACTACACGACCGACGGAAGTGATCCGCGTGTTATTGGCGGTACCGTTTCTTCATCAGCAATGCAGGTCCCGAATAATACAACATTGAACATCTCCGCAACAACCGTCATAAAGTCACGCATTGTCAATGGTCAGACGTGGAGTACATTAAAGGAAATCAGTTTTTCTTCCGGCAATGAGGATTATTCAAACCTGAAAGTGACAGAGGTGCATTATCATCCTGCCGACCTGATCAATGGCACTGACACAGTTGACGGAAAGGACCTTGAGTTCCTGGAATTGAAAAATACGGGAAACAGTGCTATAAACATCTCGGGAGTGACCATAGATACGGCAGTTTATTTTACCGTTCCGGAAGGAGCGATCATGCCGCCAAAAACCTTTTATGTGATTGCATCGAAACCCGGGGCATTCTATGGGTATTACGGAATGAATGCAAGCGGCAACTTTCAAGGGGAACCTTTCCAACGCCGGTGAATATATTCTCATTAATGACACCCGCGGCAGTAAAATACTTTCATTTACCTATTCTGACGATTATCCATGGTCTGAGAGCGCTGACGGTGACGGAAACTCGCTTTCTGCAAACAGATCGTTGCCCACCGGGGATCCGAATGATTACGGATACTGGAAAAGCTCGATCAGGATCGGCGGATCACCTTTTGCCGACGATGAGACATCAACGTCTGCCGGAACGGTTCAGGATGATGAGAACCGGGGTACACTGGCAATCTATCCGAACCCGGCATCAGATGCTGTTTACGTTCATATTGATGAACAGGTAACGGGGACTTTCACCCTGACGATAACCGATCTGGAAGGGAATACTGTTCTGATCCGGGTATTATGAAAATAATTGGAGCTTAACCTTCTGAATCAGTCTTGCACCGTGTATACATGGTGACTCCAGTCAGGGCATTTCAGACGTGCAAAGTTGGTATATTTGCCATAGGAATAAAAGAAAAAAAATGAATAGGTTTCGCCTTCTTGTTCCGATTCTTCTGTTAATGTTTTTAACGGTGAAGCGCAGCATATTACCATTCAGGTGAATGCCGCCGAAGGACGGTTACCGGTATCACCATTTCTTTATGGACGGAACAATAACTTTTCTGATAATTCCATATCTCCAACATCCGCCGAAAACATCACTCTTTACAAGGAAGCCGGGCTCCGGTTTGCGCGTGAAAACGGAGGGAATAATGCCACTAAATATAACTGGCGCAGCAAGATTTCGAGTCATCCGGACTGGTACAATAATGTATATGGCCATAACTGGGATTTTGCATCACAGGACATACAGACCAAAATTCCCGGGATGCAAACCATGTGGGCTTTCCAGTTGATAGGAAAAGTCGCAGCGAATAAAAATAACAATTTCAATGACTGGGGTTACAACAGTTCACAGTGGTGGACCGGCGTTGCACAAAACCTTGCCGGAGGAGGACAGGTCAACCCCGCCGGCGGCTCAAAGGCACTTGTCGAGGGCAATCCTGACCTCTACCTTAAGGATTGGAATGCCGATTTAACCACCGCTATCCTTAATCACTGGTTTGGACAGGGCGGATTAGGATTAGATAAAAACAAATTCCTTTTCTGGAGCATGGATAACGAACCGGAGATCTGGAACGGTACCCATGATGATGTAATGCCTTCGCTGATCTCTGCTTCCTCATTCATGGATGCCTGGTTTGCAGTAGCAAAAAAAGCCCGTGAAAGGTTTCCGGAAATCAGGCTGACAGGTCCGGTGCCGGCAAACGAATGGCAATGGTACAAATGGGGCGAGGAATCACTAACAATTGACGGAAAGTATTATTGCTGGCTGGAATACTTTATAAAAAGAGTATCTGACGAACAAAAGAAAACCGGGATACGACTGCTCGATGTTTTGGATATACACTGGTATCCGTCAGAATCATCCAATGCTGATTTGCTTCAGTTGCATCGTGTTTTCTATGATAAAACCTTTGTGTATCCCGGCGCCAACGGAGTGAAAACAATAAATGGCGGTTGGGATAATTCTCAAAACAAGGAATATATATTCCAAAGGATCAATGATTGGCTGCTCCAGTATTTCGGAGAGAATCATGGTGTAACAATTGGTTTGACAGAAAATTCAATTAGTTCAAATGACCCCAATATAGTTTCTGCGGTTTATGCCTCCATGCTTGGCACTTTTGCCAATAACGGTGTTGAAATATTTACACCCTGGTCATGGAAGACCGGAATGTGGGAAACGCTCCATCTTTTCAGTCGTTATGCAAAAACCATCAAGGTAAATACTTCCTCGAGCCTCGATGCCACTGTCTCGGGATATACCACCATCAGCTCCAGCGTTGATTCGATGACTGTAATTCTCGTAAACCGTGATCTCAGTGCATCAAGAACGGTTACTGTAAACATTGCCGGCTTTTCTGTCTCCAACGGAAGTTATAACACCCTTGGACTATCCTCATTGCCTGCCGATGAGACATTCATTTCGCACAGTTCAAATGCATTAAAAAGCAGTACTGTTTCTGTTTCAGGCAATTCGTTCAATATCACACTGCCAGCTCTTTCAACCACCGCAGTGATTTTGACAGGAACCGGAACCGGTATTGAGCAGGATCCTCATGGTTTGGGCCGTTCAGAATCACTGGGCATAATCCCTAACCCGGTATCTGACGTCTTTAGAATTCATTCCGGTGATCATATAACAGGAGTTATTACCTTAAAACTGACTGATCTTACCGGCAATATTGTTCTGATCAGGGATATTGAAAACGATTCAGAGCTGAGCCTTTCGGGAACAGAACTTGCTCCCGGTGTTTACATCGTGACCACTGAATACCAGGGTGTACGCCGGGTTGGCAAGCTGGTTTATACTGCCTCACCTGAAATGCCCTGAACGTAAATTGTCAGTAAATTTGATACCGATACAAACCTCCGGCAAAATGAAGGCATTCTTATACTGGTTGCTTTTTCTGACAAATTTGTTCTTCCTGAACAGTCCGGCAGATGGTCAAAGCGGAAATACCTTAAGAAGAATTGAGTACGATCTTTCTTCCCCGGACAAGGTATATGTTCTGCCTCCGGCACTCTTTGAAATATCAGGAATGACTGAAACGGATGCTTCAACGATTGCCTGCATCCAGGATGAACACGGATTGGTATTCTTCTATGACATAAATAAGGGCCAGATTACAAGACAGCTTTTTTTCGGGTCGGAGGGCGATTATGAAGATATAGTCAGGGTTGATAAAACGCTTTATGTCATGCGCAGTGATGAATTCCTGATTGAAATCAGGGACTTCAACTCCGATAATTTTAAAAGCGCTTCATATTCAACCAGAATACCCGGAACGAATACCGAAGGCCTCTGTTTTGACCGAAAGAATAACAGGCTGCTGATCGTGCCTAAAGAGATTTCGGACGATAATCCGGAGAACAAAGACAAACGGTTTATTTATGGTTTTGACCTTGGTTCTAAGAAACTGATTAAAGGGGCCGTTTTGAGGCTTGATATACCTATGATAGAAAAATTTGCCCTTGAAAACGATATTAAAGTGCCCATGAAAGGTAAGAAAGGGGATAAAGAACCTGATATTAAGCTGAAGATCTCTGCAATATGCATTCACCCGATATCGGACAGGTTATACGTTTTATCGGGCGCGGAGAGGCTTCTGCTTGTTTTTGATATGAATGGAAATATCGAATACCTCGAAAGACTGGACAAAGATCTGTTTACACAGCCTGAAGGGATCACCTTCATGAAGAACGGAGATATGTTTATTTCGAACGAAGGGAGGAATGCGGAAGGAACGCTTATAAGATTCAATTATAATTTGTCCCTCTTGCCAGTTAAGGAGCCTTTATAGAAATAACCTTCCTTGTAAATAAGCATTGCACCGGGCTGATTATACATTATACCGGCATCAATTCCCAGGATTTTATTATTAAAGAGTAATTTGATTTCCTTATGAGTGCTGTGTCCGACAACTATATGAGCTTTTTCATAGAAAGCCAGTATGGAATCCAGGCTGCTTTCGCTGAAAGTCGAATCTGTAAAATATCCCCTGTACCATACGGGACCGTTATCTCCTGCCAGGAAATCCAGTGCTTCATTCTCTTGGCCAGACCATATGTCCCTTCCAACAATACTGTCAGCAAATACCTGGTTGATTTGTTTGATACTCAGATTTCTGTGAACCAATTCAGGAGAAATTCCGCCGTGAACAAATATGATATCGTTTATTGTAATCATTACGGGTTTGGAGCGCAGCCATTTGCCCAGAACGGAGTTTGCGGAGTACAGCCCTGAATAATTTATTCCGGAAATTGCTTCGACATCCCTGTATTTTTGATTAATGTACCTCAGGTCTTCATCAAGGACCATCAGCTCATGGTTGCCAAGGATGAAGTGAACCATACCACCGGCTTTTGCACGCCTGTTTCTCCAGGCTGAAAAGATGCCAGAGAATTTCTGTTACCATATCACCTCTGTCGAAAGCGTCACCAAGATAAACCAGATGTCCCTTGCCGAATTTCCAGTTCAGGTTTCTGTCGATAATCCCGTTTGACATCAGCTGATTTATATAAATGTTATATTGTCCGTGAACATCTGTTATGACGGCGATGCTGTCAACCCGTTTGAAACTCTGGCCATAGTCAGGCTTTTGGCTGAAAACTTTTATCAGTTCCTTGTAACTGGCTGATTGATTACGGGAAATTTTTATTTCAGAGCGGCTTCCGGGTAAAAGATATTCCTCTCTGAGCAGGCTGTTTTCAATCCACCGGACCTTAATAGTATCATTCTGGTATGAAATATATGGGCCATCATTGACAGTGACACTATCTCTTGCTTCTGATCCGGAAGCTGCGGACAGGGCCGGAATAAACGATAAGAAGACTATTAGGTAGAGCAGATGCCTCTTCATGCCGTGAATACTTTTTAGATACAATCATTCAATATACAAGGAATACAATTTGACTCCTCATATTGTTCATGAAAGTTAATACTTATTCCCGGACCTGGAACCGGCAGTATTTCCTTATATATTCCATGGGAGTTCACATCAGGAAGCAGGATAATTGGATTTCAGGCGATTGAATTCATCAGGAGATTCGCAGCAATATTTTATTATCTTATTGATCATGAACATAGTATGATTATATTTGTTATGCTATTGATTTGGGTGACAACATTTCATATATTTACTTTAATTAAAAGAAAATCAGGCCTCAGGCCGGAAAATTATCTGTTCAGTTACCTCTATGAAAAACAGTATTTTCTTTCGGATTTATGTAATCGTTTTTCTTGTTTTAACTCTTTTCTGCCAGAACAGTATCTCCGTTGCCCAAACTTCAGTCAGGGATACATCAAATAACAGTTTCGGACTTTTTGAAAACGAAGCGCCGCTGGAGATAACCCTTCAGTTCGATCTTTCGACCTATGTCAGAACCAAACCGAAGGAAGAATACATGAAAGGCAAAATTACCTTTCAACCGGGCAGTGCAGATTCCATGACCAGGGACATCAGGCTCCGCACAAGGGGGATATTCCGCAATGTGGAGTGCTATTATGCTCCGCTGGAACTAAATTTCAAGAATGCAGATTTCGGATTTTCGGACCTGGACAGTATCAGGAAAATAAAACTTGTGCCTCAGTGCAAACCAGGCAGTGAGAGTGAAAAGAACGTACTTGTAGAGTACCTGATTTACAAGATGTTCGGTGCGATGACTGACACCAGCTTCAGGGTAAGGCTGCTGACCATAAACTATATCGATTCGGAAAACAGGAAAAAGCCTTACACACAGTTCGGTTTTTTTATTGAACCAACTAAAATGCTGGCTGGCAGGACGAATTCCGTGGAGATTGAATTGCGGGCCCTTAACCAGAAAAGCATCTATCCCCGCATGATGGACCGAATTGCTATTTTCAATTATATGATAGGGAATTACGACTGGGCTGTGCCTAATCAGCATAATATAAAAGTGTTTAAACCTCTTGTCTTCGAGACTGTTTACCTTGCAGCGGCAGTTCCCTATGATTTTGATTTCACGGGCCTGGTTAATGCTGATTACGCAGTTCCTGAAGATAAGATAACGGGAACCACTTCTATCCGCGAACGCATTTTCCTTGGAGTGTGCCGCAGCAGGGAGGTTTACCAGAAAGACCTGGAGGAATTCCTGGAGAAGAAAGAAGAGTTTTACAGGCTGATAAACGAGTTCCCTTACCTGGATGCAAAGCAGAAAAAGAATATGATTTATTACCTGGACACATTTTACGAACAATGCACAGGAAAGCAGAAGATACTGGATGTGTTCTTAAACAGCTGCAAGGATTTCTAATTCTAAAACATGTATACTATGACTACCGGATTTTTTAATTTGAATAACCCCGACTTCTGGGCAATACTGGAAAGGTTTGCCATCAACCTGATTTTTCTTTTTCTTCTCCTGCGTGTGGTATATTACAGGTATTCCAGAAAGGCAAACTACCTGTTTGGTTTTTTCCTCATGGGAATTGTGATTTTCTTCATAGGTGCCATGCTGAAAATAGTCTCCATGCAGTTTCAGATGGCTATAGGGCTGTTTGCAATTTTCACCATCCTTAATCTCCGGACGATAAGCTTTGATGTAAAGAACATGGCATATCTTTTTGCAGTTATTGCCATTTCTGTCTTAAACTCAATTGATCTCAGGGGGGAGTTTCCCACTCTGGGGATTTTGGTTTTTGACATTATGATCATTGCCACTGCATATATTCTTGAGGCGCTGCTCGAAAGAAAAGACAGGTACAGTTCGCATCCCATAGTATATGATAACCTCGATATGCTTAAACCAGAGAATAAGAAGGAGCTTATAGCCGACGTTGCTGCTATAACCGGCATCGATGTCAAAAAGGTTAAAATCCGCAGGGTAAACTATAAGGAAAGGATTGCGGTGCTGGATGTCTTTTATGAGGCCTGAGCCTCACAGTTGCTTGCAGCTGTAAAGGAAGAGATCTATCAGGTTATCAAGGGTTCTGGGTTTTTCAAGCTGATCAAAGAACTGATCGAGAAAGGAAATAATATCCTTTTTCGCTGCTTTACCCAGGTAAGGGTAATTATTGATTACTGAATAGAATTCGTCCTTTTTATCCAGGAACATCATAAGTTCTTCCATATAGACCTCCCTGGTGCGGCAGATGCCTGTAAACATACGATCCCGGTTAGTCTCTATTCCCATATCAGGCGGTGGGATCGCATACTCGGCGTTTACGATACCTGTAAGATCAAAATCAAAAGGAACGGGTATGCCTGATCCTGCAAACTCAATTAACCTGTGATGAAAATACAGATATATTATGCTGACCAGGAACTGACCAGTCCCAGTTGGAAACCATGTAATTGAAGATAGCAATACGGTCTATCATTAAAGGATGCATATGCTTCTGTGTCAGACTTTTTGTTTTGACCTCGAGCATATTTGTTCTTTTAGCCAGAAGCTCTTCCGGTTCGATGAAAATCCCGTACTGTACAACCGGTTTCTTTTTCTTTTCCGTGTCGATATAATTGACCTTTAACAGTCTGACCCTGAAGCAGGTGTCAGTAAGTACATTATACAGTTTGTAAACCAGGCATTCTTTAATGACATAATCATCATATAATGCTCCCGACTGGCATTGGTTGACGAGCTTAATTTTTTTTATCCTGGCGGAATCGGAGACTTCATAAACCGGTTGCCTGAAAATGATTCGCATAGGCGGGAGTCTGCATCTCTCGTATCGTGATTGACCCCGGTACTGAATTGTCACCTTCCTGTCGAGGGTATCTGTTTCACTGAAATGAAAGGTCATGACCCCGTCAAATGACTGGTTTTTGTCCGGTTTTTTAAGGAAGCCTGAAAGATCAAACCGAAGGGAGACCTCAAGAATGTCCTCATTTTCAAAAAGCGACAAATATTTCCTGGCAGATTTCTCCTCCTGTTTTTTCAAGGTGACAGTATCTGTCTGCCCGCCGGAAGGTAATACAGATAGAACAAAAAAGACAAGGATTAGGGCTATATTTTTCATACTCAAATTTAAACCTTTATCAGATTGAAGTCAAGAAAAATTGGTTTCCCGGAGTGATAAGTTCAAAAAACTTCTTGTCTTCGGGCATCCCTGAACATTACCGGAAAAATATCTGTGATTGATGCCTAATATCATAAATAATAAGCCGATAATGTAACCGAAAGGGCAGCCCGTACGTTTAACAATTGCTACGTTAGGGAGTGAAGTATCACAGAGTCATGAAAAAATGGTGTCTGCTGGCATTCTTTGTGGTTCTATCGGTTAACATTTCGGGGCAAAATTGTACTATTATTTCCAAGGCTAATAACATTACCCCGGATAAATTATGTTCACCGGTAACTGCAACATGGGATGTAAGTTATACCGGTGTTACTAATGCCGGTACCCCGGTCAGTATAAGATTTGACTGGAATAATGGTACAATAGTAACGGTCCCTGCCTCCAGGGTTGGACCAGGAATTTTCCGGGCGACGGCCATCAATACCTATACATCGCAGGGGTGAAATATGTAATTATCATCCTCAGGCAACACTGATAGTTAACGGAGTGGTTTGCACTTCATCATCCCAGGAACAGATTGTGACAGTCTGGGATGATGATGATCACAATGGCGGACGGATGCATATAAATCCGGAAATTTATCCGATATGTTTCGGAAATGGCGCTAATGTCCGTTTTCAGGATTTAACCCTGTTTAACTGTGTCCCCCCGCAGGAAAGAGACAATCCTAATGTAAACACGAGGTGGATACAATGGATATACGGTACTGATATTACAATGACCGGAATACCTGTAACCGTGGACGGCAGGTCAAGGACTTTTCCCTTCAATGGTAATATTATTACGCTGCGGGGCCCGGTAACAGGCTCAGGAGTTTGGTCCGACGTCCTCAATGTTGCCAGTGATAAACTGATAGGGCAGTATTTTGAAGTGACCCTCCGTAACTGGAATTACTGTAATCCGTATGATGATCCAAATATAGCGGGAGGGCCGAGAGATCGTCTCAACGGAGATCACCCCCCTGTGGTTACAACTGCAAGAATATTAATTGTACCTTATCCAGATGCCACAATAACACCTGTTGACACACTGTGTGCCAATGCCGCTGCTGTCACCTTAAATGCCCATGATCAGGGCGGGACCTGGTCAGGAAACGGGGTCAGGGACAATATCTTTGATCCGTCAGTTTCAGGACCGGGGAACCACACAATCCGGTATGAAATCATAAATGCTGATGGTTGCCGCGATGCCGATGAAACAATCATAACAGTTGTCCCGGTACCTGATGCAACTATCCTTACTGAAGGAATTGTATGCTCCTCCGATCCGGCGCTGACCCTGGTGGCGCGTGATGCAGGCGGGGTCTGGTCGGGGCCCGGAGTTGTGGGAGACACTTTTTATCCCTCACTGACCGGATCGGGTAACCATGTCATAACCTACAGCATAACTGACGCAAACGGGTGTTCGGATTATGATGAATCCGTTCTGACGGTCGCCGACACCTGACGCTACCATAACGCCGGTGGATACGCTTTGTGAGGACAGCCGGGAAATAACGCTGACAGCTCATGATCTGGGCGGAATATGGTCAGGACCAGGAGTTGTGGGAAATACATTTAATCCGGTGCTTGCCGGTGTCGGGGATCACCTGATCATATACAATATAATCAACCCGGATTGCATGGATACAGACAGTACAATCATTACTGTCATGCCAAATCCTGCAATTACAATATCTGATGTGGATCCACTGTTTGTGAATGGCCCTCCGGTACCGTTAATTGCTACCCCGGCCAGAGGGATATGGTCAGGTACAGGAGTAACCGGCAGTATTTTTTATCCTGATGCAGCAGGGATTGGCACTCATGTCATTACGTATGAAATACCTGCAGACCGGTGGGGTTGCCGGGCAAGGGATTCTGTTATTATTGCCGTATCTATGCCGCCTCTGCCAATAGCGGATTTTGAACCTGATACAGTTGGCTGCACCCCTCTTACAGTTCAGTTTATTAACCGAAGCGCCTACGGAGAATCTTATGTCTGGGACTTTGGTGATGGAATCTACTCAACTGAAAAAAATCCAACTCATACTTATTATGTGCCAGGCAATTACATAGTTAAATTAACCGTCTACAATATTGCAGGACACACAGTTCACAACGGCGTTATCACTGTGTTCCAGAATCCCTCGGCAATATTCAACGCCTACCCGACCAATGTTGTAAATAATGAACAGGTCGTGGTTTTTTACAGCTACTCATATTATGCAGATACTTATTTATGGGAATTTGGCGATGGTCAGACCTCCACTGAAGAAAATCCTTTTCATAAATATGAAGCCCCGGGAGCTTATACGGTTTTTCTTACAGTAACCTCGAAAGACGGGTGTGTTGATTCAACCTTGCTGGAGACACCTGTTATCGTTGAATGGAAGACTGGTGAGCTGAGATTTCCCAATGTGTTCAGATGGAACAGAGTGGGACCTACCGGGGGGCAATGGAATGAAGGTCTGTATGCGGAAATGGACTTTGTTTTCAGACCGTTTTTTGAGAATGTGATTGAATACAGGCTTCAGATCTTTAACAGGTGGGGAGTGTTAATCTATGAAAGTGATGATCTGCATAAGGGATGGGATGGCTATTGTGAGGACGGGCGCCTTGCTGCACAAGCCGTTTATGTGTGGAAAGTGAACGGTAGATATGCTGACGGCAAGTATTTTGATATGGCTGGCGATGTAACGTTTTTACATTAAAGTACTATAGATTCTACACAGCCCCCGGAAGCCAGCCCGTGGGTTTCCTGCATGGTTTGATACGCAGACAGCCTGGCAAACCAGATCGTCTATGCCTGTATATCCGGCCGCTGACTTATGTGAAAAATATATAATTAATTGAAAATAAATATAATATACCGATAATTAATCGTATATTTGGCTGATTAACTAAAACAAATAATGAGTAAAGGAACAGTAAAATTCTACAATGAAGCCAGAGGATTCGGTTTCATTAAAGAGGAAGATTCACCAAAAGAGTATTTTGTACATTCAACAGGAGTAAAGGGAACTATTAAAGAGAATGATGTGGTGACCTTTGATCTGGAACAGGGCAAAAAAGGATTAAATGCAGTAAATGTTAAACTTGCATAGTTTATCTATTATAGTCATTTAAGAATTTGGTCCCGCCAAACGCGGGACTTTTTTTGAAATTTTAAAAAAACAAGATGGAAAGAAAACCAATAGTATTTAAATCACCCGACCTGTCGAAATTGAAGGAAGTTATAATTGACCACAGAACAAGAATATATATTGCTCCCGACGCAGATATTGAGGAGGCCAGAACCCGTTACCTGGCAATAAAAAACAGGAAGTATTGACCTGGGATACTTTACAAGTACGAGACGCATAGTCGGTTGTTGCAGATTGAATGATTTGTTCTTTTAAACCGTATAGTGTATATTGCATACCCAATTAAGAGCTGAATGAAAAACGCAATCTTCATTTCAATTATTTTAATTGTTTTTATACATACGGCTGTGTCAGGACAAAAGTCTGACAAAACCTCATCGAAAATAGTTATTACCGGTACTGTCACAGGATTGGATGGAAATCCGGCAGCTGATGCACAAATATATGTTGACAGTGTTGATACGGGCGTTACAACCAATGATCTTGGAAAATATAAAATAAAGGTAAGTCCCGGTGCAAAAACGGTTTTTGCCTATTCATATATGAAGGGCGGCGGTGAAGCAGTTATTGACGGAAGAACGACTGTTGATATCAGACTGGATCCAAGGCAAGATACCAGGCCTGATTTTTCAGGAGCAATAACAGAAGCGGAAGATAATTCCGTTACCATAAGGCCTAAACATCAAAAGATATATACTAATATTTACCAGATGATCCGCGAGGAGGTTCCGGGAGTCCTGGTAAGCGGAAGCAGCATTGTTGTGCAACAGCAAAATTCATTTTTTGGAAGCTCACAGCCATTGTTTTTAGTGAACGGTGCCAGGGTCAACAATATTAGTAATATAAATCCTGTTGAAGTAAAATCGATAGTTCTGTTAAAGGGCTCGCAGGCGGCTGTATATGGAATGGAAGGAGCAAACGGAGTGTTAAGTATTACACTCAAATCCGGAGATGAAAAGTAACCTGCATCACTCTACACGAACGAGACTTTCAGAGCAGCTGACACAGATAACAGATATGCCCTTCGTCGTGTCGGCACTTCCGGGATAGTACGCTGAAATGAATTATGATAAAATTAGACTGTTTGTTTTCCTTTATTACTTTCAGGAGTTCCATACTTGTGATTTTCATGATAGCTATGGGCATAACATTACGCCACTCTCAAATTCATAAAGACTGGCTCTCACTGATCTATAACGGTGTCGGTCTCGGCCTTGCCATCTCAGGTATAAGTAACTTCAGGGCTTATTACAAGCTGACTATTAAAACAAATACATGAATATCCATGCGGTTAAGACAAAATCTGATCTGAAGAGATTCATTAATCTTCCCTTATCAATTATACAGAAATGATCCGATATGGGTGCCACCGTTATTGGATGAGCAATTCAGTCAATTCGATGCGAAGCGTAATCCGACACTTAATCATTGTGAATATGTCTTATACCTGCTTGAAGACCATGAGAAAGTAATAGGACGTATCGCTGCTTTCATTGACAGGCTGGCCCTGGAGACATGGCAAGAACCGATTGGACTATTCGGGTATTACGAATGTATTGAAGATCCAACAGCCTCCAGTGTGCTTTTTGAGACCGCTGCTGCCTGGCTCAGAAAAATGGGAATGACAAAAATAAGAGGGCCATGGAGTTTTGTATCGCAGGAGTGGGGACTGGTTGTGGAAGGCTTCACACCATCACCTGTTGTGATGGCACCCTATAATCCATCCTATTATATTGATCATATGGCATCTTTTAACTTGGGAAAGGTCAAGGATCTATTGGTATATTATATTTCGATAAAGGATGGTTACACCATACCCGATAGAATTATAACTCTTACCGATGATGTTGTAAAGCGTTATGGTGTGCATGTCCGCCAGGTTGATATGAAGAAATATGATGAAGATGTGCAGAAGGTTATTGATCTCTCGAACAGGAGCCTTATCAACAATTGGGGTTTTACATCTGTGACAAAGGAAGAAGCAGAAGCAGTTGCGCGTGATTTAAAGCCTATTATTCAGCCAAAAGGTGTAATTTTTGCGGAAGATCCCGAGGGTAATCCGATCGGATTTGCAATTACTCTTCCTGATATAAATAAGTTATTGAAAGGGTTGAATGGACATTTATTCCCGTTCGGATGGCTTAAGCTTCTTTTAGGAATACCAAAACTATGTAATTATCGTCTTTTTGCCCTTGGAGTTATTCCTGAATATCATGGGAAAGGTATTGACAGTATTTTGTATCGTGCCCTGTGTGAGGCGCTCTACACACCTGATCTATGGTTGGAGATCAACTATGTTCTTGAAGATAATGCCCCAATGAATAATGCTATCCATAAACTCAATGCAAAGCCACTAAGGAAGTACAGGATATTTGAGAAAGAGTTATAGTTGAAAGAATTGTGATCTCAAGCTCTCTTTCAAGGTTTTATCAGGTGCACCATGCATAAGCATTTTCCCTTATGAAAGCATATGGTCTATCATTGAAAGAAGGGATGGACGTAAATTGGTCCAACAGATAGCCTCTGAGTTTCTGTGGTGAGCAGATTTTCCCTTGGCAGCCAAAATTGTCATAACTTGCATTTCTTATTAACTTCTCTTTGTTCCAACTTATGAAATCAATGGTTCTAACCGGCTTGAACCGGATAGTGATTACAGACAAGCCAATTCCGGATCTGAAGAATCCCGATGATGTGCTTATCAGAATGAAATCAGTCAGGAGTATGTGGCTCTGATATTCATTATTACCAGAACGGCAGGATCGGAAGCCAGGTCGTGCAATTTCCATTCACCCTGGGACATGAAGGTGCAGGTGTAATTGAGAAAGCGGCTGCAAATGTTAATTCATTGAAACCAGGAGACAGGGTAGCTATCGATCCTGCGATGCCATGCTTTAACTGTGATCAGTGCAAAGCTGGAAGGTTTCATACATGTCGTAATATTAAATTCCTCGGTTGTCCGGGGCAGTCGGAAGGGTGCTTTTCTGAGTTTATTGTCATGCCCTCTTCAAGCTGTTTTCCTATACCTGAAAACATGACCCTTGATCAGGCAGCCCTTTCAGAACCTCTTGCTATTGGCCTCTATGCCGTCAGATCTGCCGGCCCTCTGGCAGGAAAGTCCGTAGCAATTCTTGGTACCGGACCGATCGGCATAAGTGTAATGCTATCAGCAATTGCTCACGGAGCTGAGAGAGTTTACATGACTGATAAAATAGATGAACGTCTGGCTCTTGCATCTGAGATGGGCGCACAATGGACTGGCAATGCAGAAAAATGTGATATTGTCAGGGATATCTTATTGGAAGAACCTCAGCAAATTGATATTGTATTTGAATGTTGCGGGCAGCAGGAGGCGGCTGATCAGGCCGTAGGCTTTTGAAACCCGGAGGCAGACTTATGATCATTGGAATTCCTTCTTTCAGAAGGTGGGGTTTTGACGTTGACAACCTGCGCAGAAAGGAGATATCAATCCAAAATGTCAGGCGCCAGAACGGGGTTGTGAAGGAAACCACTTGAGATGATATCCGATGGCCGATTGAATCCTGACAGGATGCAGACGCACAACTTCAGTCTTGATGATGCCGGAAAAGCCTTTGAGCTGGTTGCAGGTTATCGGGATGGGGTTATGAAAGCGATGATACATATCTGATCGATAATGCCAGTTAGAATGTACCGTACAGACTCATCTTTTCGGTATTGCAGAAGACCTGACTATAAAAATAATGATCGAATCGGTTAGTAGCGATCTTCCGGTTCAGCTGCAGAACCGGAGCACCAGGCTTCAGGTTGAAGTATTTCTGAAGTTTTTCATCGGCTTTAATAGCCATGATTTGCTGCTACCCGCCTTTTACTTCAATCTGATACTTTCGCCTGAGAATGTCGAAAAGTGAGTTGTTCTCAAATCTTAATTCTTCTTTTAAATGCCTGCTTTGTTTCGACTTACTTCTTCCCTGGCTTTATTTCAAGGACCTTTTCCTGTGGAACAAGAGCAACTGTTTCTTTCTTTACGGTGAGATCCCTGGATAGTGTAAATGTTTCACTCAGCCTTATGTCTTTTGATGAAGCTCCCATCTTAACCGTATAGCTTCCTGCATCAGCTATCCACGCTGAAACGGAAGGATCAAAAGATGCGAGGCTTCGGCTGTCTAAAACAAATGCGAGAGTCTGTGTTTCACCCGGCTGCAATAACCTTGTCTTGGCAAATCCCTTCAGCTCAATTGCAGGCTTGTCAAGTTTTTTTGCAGGTGCACTCAGGTAAAGCTCTGCAACCTCTTTTCCTGATACCGTACCCGTATTCTTGATATCAACCGTGACGGTCATTTTTCCGTTGAATTTTGTCGCACTCAGCTTAAGGTTGCTGTATTCAAAGGTGGTATATGACAATCCATATCCGAATTCGAAAGAGGGTTTAACTCCGAAGGTTTCATAATAACGATACCCGACATAGATACCATCATCATAAATAATTTCTGCAGGTCTTCCAAGCATAAATGCTAACGGGCTGTTATTCTTAGGCAGGTCCGAAGGAAATTCCTTTCCGGGGAATGTGGCAGCTGACGGTACATCTTCATATTTTACAGGGAAAGTACTTGCCAGCTTACCCGAAGGGTTGGCTTTACCAGTCAGAATATCGGCTATCGAATTGCCTCCTTCCTGTCCGCCCTGCCATGCCAGTAAAATGGCATTGGGCTGATCCTTCCAGGTGGCCGTTTCAACAACACCGCCTACATTCAGGATAACGACAGTTCTTTTGTCTTTGGCCTGAAATGCAGCAGTCACACTTTTAATTAGTTCCTTTTCTGTTGCAGTGAGTTTAAAATCCCCTTCGACGTTTGACCTGTCGCGGCCTTCTCCGGCATTCCGGCCAATTGTAATAATTGCTGCATCTGCAGCGCCAGCCATACTGGTTGCCAGGCCTTCAGTGACAGAGAATTCTTCAATCGGCTCTGTGCCCAAAAGCATTAGCTCAACACCTTCTCTTTTTGGTCTTCCCTCCTTAACTGCTTCGGTATAAGCTTTGTACATTGCATGAAGGTTCTCATTGATACTTAATCCGGCATTATTCAGACCCTCAATCAATGAAACACTGTATGCCTCATTGACGTCGCCGCTGCCTGTTCCACCTGTGAAAATAGCATAAGACGTATTCCCGAATACAGCAAGTTTTTTGACATCATTACCAAATGGAAGAGTTGAATTGTCATTTTTCAGAAGAACCATTCCTTCCGTGGCGCTTTGGCGGGTTACCTGGGCATTCTCTTTCAGGTCAGGTTTATTGGAGTATTTGTATCCCTTAAACCTCGGACCCTGAACAATGATGTTAAGTATTCTTTCAACATTCAGATCAAGTACTTTTACATCCAGCTTTCCGTCCTGCACCGCATTGATTATTTCCGCGGTCTGACTTTTAGAACCAGGCATAAGAAGGTCATTTCCGGCTTTCATCTGGGCAACAGCATCTTTTCCACCAAGCCAGTCCGTCATTACATAGCCCTTAAAACCCCAGTCTTTTCTCAGAATATTAGTCAGAAGGTCATAGCTCTCAGAGGCATAAGTCCCGTTGATAAGGTTGTATGATGACATGACGGTCCACGGCTGCCCCTCCTGAACAGCTATCCTGAAGCCTTCGAGGTATATTTCACGCAAAGCCCTCTCACTGACTTTCGTGTCGAGTGAATTCCTGTTGGTTTCGGAATTATTTGCTGCAAAATGCTTTGGGGCCGTACCTACGCCGTTTGATTCGACGCCCTGAATCATGGCTGCGGCCATCTTCCCTGAAACATAAGGATCTTCCGAGTAATATTCAAAGTTCCTTCCGCAGAGCGGGTTACGATGAATATTTAATCCGGGTCCAAGAATAATATCAACACCGTATTCAAGAACTTCGTTGCCCATCGCTTGTCCTACCTGGTTGACCAGCTCTGTGTTCCAGGTAGAAGCCAGAAGGGTTCCAACAGGGAATGCTGTACAATAATATGTTTTCTCATCTCCTTTCCTGGTCGGACTGATGCGCAAACCTGCCGGACCATCAGCCAGCACTGTGGGAGTAATGCCCAGCCGGCTTATTGTAAACGTGGTGCCGGCAGCGCCCTCCACAATCTCTTTTGTTTGCCCTACTGTTGTCATGCCGGGGATGGCAAAATTCATGCCGGTGCCTACTACAAGGCTGGCTTTCTCTTCAAGAGTCATCGCCCCGACAATTTGCTTAACTGTTGCATTCCCAAGCTGCGGAACCTTTGAGGTTTGTGCCTGCAGTAAGAGAGACGAAGTGCCTAACAGGCCTGCTGCAAACAGAAATGTCTTCGTAGAAGGTTTCATATTTCAATGTGAGGTTTAGGTTCCAAAATCCCGGAATTTTTATTTAGGATTTTGCACATTAAAGATAATAAAAAAAGCAAAAAAATAATTGCCATTTCATTCTAATATTTGCCTATACTGGGAAATATTTTACCAATACACCTTCAGGAGATAATTGTAGGTTCATCAGATCCACATATCTCAAAGCAGATTTCCGAACTTGTAAGAGGAGGTAAGATCAGAAAGATTGCGCCTCAATGATAATAACATCACAGCTGCCGGTTAACTGCTGGCATGAAGTAATCGGAGAGAAAACCGTGGCCGATGCAATACTTGATCGGATCGTACATGACGCTCACCGGGTAGAACTCAGGGGAGAGTCTCTGAGAAAGCTCTCTTTAAAAGACCAACTCTATTTATCAACAATATAGACGCTTTTTAAGGGTCTACTATTTAATAGCCTTTGGCAAACCAATGATATGACGACGGGGAATGATATGATATTCGGGACAGGTGTAAAATACTCGATGAAAACACTTTTTGGACCGCTGGATCTGACTTTGGGATACTCGGGTTCGACCGGGAAACCAACTTTCTCGGGCAATTTCGGATATTGGTTCTAGTTAATGAATTTATCAGAAATTTAGTTATATTCGAAAGTTCACAATATTTAATTTCAGATTAACAAGCTCTCATTTAAGACTGGTGTTGCCCCTTTCTGGGTACATACGAATGCTGAGATTTCAACAGCTTTATGATGAATTTCTTTTATAGACAAATTGTTAAGAATTCCCATGACCAATGCAGAAGTAAAAGAATCCCCTGCTCCAATCGTATCTTCGACGTCGACAACTGGTGTTGGCATAAATGAGATATCATCCTTCCAGAAAAGATAGCTTCCTTTATCTCCTTTGGTAAGCGCTAAATATTCAATAGAATAGGTTTTCATGATCTTTTGACTAAGTTCCACTTCGTTGCCATCCATTTTGAATAAATGTTTGAAAAGTTCAATCTCATCATCATTAATCTTAAAAACATTTGAACTAAACAACGATTTACTGATAAGGTCAGCGTTATAGTATTTTTGCCTAAGATTAATGTCATATACTTTCAGACACTTTTCGGGTACAAGTTTCAATGCCGTCATAATTGCATCGTGGGAAACTATGTTTCTTTGAGCCAATGTTCCAAAGCAAATGGCATCAGCTTGCTGAAGCATGATTGTTGATACCTTTGATAATTCAATAAAATCCCAGGCAACATTTTCGTAAATTGTATAGTCAGCTATTCCATCTTTCAGGATAACACCGACAGTTCCGGTTGGATATTTGTTGACAGAAATACAATTCACCACTCCTTTAGTGTCGACCGATTTCAAAATTTCACGACCTAATTCATCTTTGCCAACTGAACTGATTGCCACACCAACAGCACCAAGCTGTGATGCATGATAAGCAAAATTAATTGGTGCTCCACCGAGCATCTTTCCATCCGGCAGTAAGTCCCAAAGAATTTCACCGATCCCAATTACTGTATATTTTTTATCCATAATTATTATAGTTTAATCCTTAAGGCCTAATTCAATTTCAATCTCTTCCAATGATTTACCTTTTGTTTCTGGTATCCAGAACAGGATAAACAACAAGGCAAATACACTAAAGAACAAGAATACACCGAAAGTAATTGCCCCGCCGAGGTGGTTCAGCATCCATGGAAAGAATTGAACAACAAGGAATGTACAAACCCAACTGACTGCAGTAGAGACGCTCATTGCTATACCCCGTATTTTGTTTGGATAGATTTCGGATGTAACTACCCACATTACAGGTGCAAGTGAGGCTGCAAAAAAAGCGATATATGCTAATATGGAAATCGTAACACCAATACCTTCAAGTTGGTTGTTCATGAATGCAAAAACGAGGTAAGTCAACGACAATGTCATTCCAACAGTACCAGAAATCAAAAGTACTTTCCGTCCAACTTTATCGATCAGCCAAACAGCCACGAGTGTGAAAACAAAGTTAACTACTCCTACAAGTATCGATTGCAATAAGGCAATATCTCCTCCTACTCCGGTTTGTTGAAAAATAGTAGGTGCATAAGCGACTATGGCATTGATACCTGTGATTTGCTGCAAAGCCGCCAGCATAATCCCAATAAACATCACTTTGCCAAGTTTTCCTTTAAATAAGGAAGAGAGTGAAGTTTTATCATCACCCTTTTTCTGTCCTTCTTTAATGTTTGTCATGATGTTGTTGTATTCCAGGTCGGCAGCCTTTGCCCCGATCATCTTCAATAAGATCCTTTTTGCCCTTTCGTTTTGACCCCGCAAAATCAACCATCTGGGACTTTCGGGTAAGCTTGTGATTAATAGTATGGCGAAAGGCAGTGCCACAAATGCCGGACTGGCTAACATCCAACGCCACCCTTCGGCATCTCGAACCATGTAATAATCAAAAACATAAGCCAATAAAATTCCGATTACAATACCTAACTGATTCATTGTTCCCAGTGTACCTCTTGTCTTTGCAGGCGAAATTTCGCTGATATAAGTAGGGATAACGACTGATACTCCGCCAACTGCTATTCCGCCAATTAAACGGGAAGCCATAAGAAATATAGCCGAAGTTGCTATACCGCTACCTATTGCTGAAAGAAGGAAAAGAAAACTGGTTATGATTAAAGTGTTTTTACGTCCGAACTTGTCGCTGATTTTACCTGCAGAGAATGCCCCAATCATGCATCCTACGATAAGAACGCTTACAACAAGTCCTAGTTCGACATCACTTAAAATAAATGCCTCTTTAATGGAAGGAACAGCTCCGGCAATTGCAGCCATGTTTATTCCAAATATGACACTACCGAAAACTGCCACAAAAATGGTCCAAATTAGATTTTTGCTGATTTTCATAATGGGTTTTTTAACGCCAAATCGACGTAAGTTTTCTGACTTTTGAATTTATTACTGTAATTTCCTGATCGGATTTGATGGTAACTTGATTGTATATTTCTTTTGGATACACAATGTTTGTCATCTCCAGCAATCCACCGTCCATGAACAATTCGACCGATGATTGATCAATAACCAAGCGGAGCTGTACTTTATCTTTGATGGTATAAGGTGCTTTAATATCTGATGGGAAATCAGCACTAAATGCCGTTTTTCCTGATTGCTTGCGATTAATGAGACATTGCTGATTAGTTTTATCAAGAATTATATCAAACATTTCGTTTTTGCTATTCGACAATTGGATGGTTGCAAGTTTGCTGGCCGACATGTCAAGTTCCACGGAATAGTCAAATGCATCAGCTTTTCCCAGGGGAAATGAGGCTGAAGCCCCCCCCGGATATTTCTGCAATTGTTTTTGAAGGGTTTCCCATTTTCCACCCCAATTTTCGAATTCCGAAGTAGGGTACCCTTTTAGTGCATATTCTTCATCCGAAAGTTTTACAAGTTTCAGCTCACGGGGGAGTGTTGTTGCACCACGCCACACAGTTGAAGGAACAATCCCGGCATATTGCCAATTACTCATCCATCCCAGAAAAATACGACGTCCATCAGCTTTAGGAATACCTGACCAGGTGACACCTGCATAGTTGTCTTTTCCATAGTCGACCCAGCGGGCTTCGGGGCTTTTGCCCTCGCTGGTAAATACTTTTCCATTAAAATCACCCACAAAATATTGCGTCGCTGATCCTCCGTTTGGTCCACCTGGATTGATGCTTACCAAAAGCACCCATTTTTCCTGGTCTGTACCTTCTACCTTTATCGAAAACAAGTCAGGACATTCCCATGGTGCACCGTGTTTCCCAACACCCTCACCAAATTCACTCTCTTTTGTCCAGTTTTTGAGGTCAGGTGAAGAAAAGAAAGAGATTGTCTTTAGTGTTGCCAACGTCATGATCCACTTTTTTGAAGCTTCGTGCCACATTACCTTAGGATCGCGGAAATCGCGGATGCCCGGGTTTTTCAAAACGGGATTGCCAATAAATTTTTCCCATGTGCGGCCTTTGTCGTTACTATAAGCGATACCCTGATTTTGAAATGTATTTCTTCCGGCTTTTTCGCCCACAAAATCGTGATAAGTAAAGATTGCCACCATAGGCGCTTTCCCGTCTTTTCCAAAACCGGAGGTGTTGTTGATATCGACAACTGCACTTCCGGAGAAAATGCAACCCAGCGAATCGGGGTAAAGGGCAATTGGCAAATGCTCCCAATGGATTAAATCCTTGCTGACTGCATGGCCCCAATGCATTGGCCCCCAAACGGTACTATCGGGGAAATACTGATAGAATAAATGATATTCGCCATCAACATAAACCATCCCGTTTGGGTCGTTCATCCATTTGGCCTGAGGCGTAAAATGAATTTGAGGGCGGTATTGCTCTGTGTAATAAGATGGTATTTTATTTTCTTCGGATTTCTTAGGTGCAGATCCAATTGAACATGAAGAAGAAACAATTACAATAAACAGAACTATAAGGTGAATATGCTTTTTCATTGTTTGAATATTTTTTAAAGTTTATTAGTTTAAAATAAATTGATTTAACGGTTACCTGTAAATTCTATTCACTTTTTAGTCTAATTACATTGCCTTCTTTTAATGAAATTTTACCACCTTCGGCGAACAGCATAATATGGTTAAAAACCATTTCAGAAGGAATCTTTTCTGTCATTACCACACTTCCATTACCGGACAACCCGACCACATTCCGCCGGAGTAAATTGACCACATCCTAGTTGGTCCTTTAAAAAGAGCTTTCTCACGGTAAAAAGTGGTTTAACAAATTTATCCTATTAATTTAATAATACAACTTCTTTTTGTTTGACCCTGATTTTTCTCATTGCTTCTCCTATAAGCTCTATCCTGTGAGCGTCATGTACGATTCTGTCAAGGATTGCATCTGCAATGGTTTTTTCTCCAATTACTTCATGCCAGGCATTTACGGGAAGTTGAGAGGTTATGATCATGGATGCTTTAGTATGTCGATCTTCAATTCCGGATGTGTTTTGTTTTCCATCAGGCACATAATAAACTGCTTTACCGATTCATCGATGGACTTGGGTTGGTCTAACTGGAGTGACAAGCGTCTGAAAAAAGATATAATGAATCTTAGCGCAGAAAATAATACTGCCAAAATTTTTCAACTCGATGGGGTGAGATTCCGGTGGAAAGATATTGACACCAGACTATATCTTGGGTTCATCGCACAGGACGTAAAAGACATTATCCCTGAATGTGTCATCTACGATGAGTTAAACGATATCTATTCGATAGAATATACTATGATAATCCCTGTACTAGTTGAGGCATTTAAGGAACAGCAGAAGCAGATACAGGATCAGCAGAAAGATATCGATGAGCTGAAGGCCCTGGTCAACAACCTGGTGCTCAATAAGTAGGGATTAAGCCTAATGGGGCTGTAGGTCATTCTGGGCAAAAAACTTATGTTATCTTGTGGGATTGCGCTCTCCGCCGGCTGGCGGATCGCGCGATCCCTTTTGGTGATCATCCTGAGCAAAAAGCCCGCCTCATGCTGGCGAAGCCAGGATTACGCCGGCTGCGCCGTCGTGATCCCGAGTTGGAGGTGACAAGAGCAAAAAACCCTTGTCATCAGCCAGGTGGCGGATGACGAAGGCATTTGTTTTTTAATGCTCCTTGCTGCAAGCTGCAGTCGCCTTAAAAACAAATACCCTCCCTGCCGATGGCAGGAAGGGTATTTTTGCTCAGTCGGGATGCCGGAACTATTATTATTGAAAAATATTTCCATAATTAGTAGTTTGCTGGAAAATATTTGCCATTTCTGTTATACCCTTGTGCTTATTGGAAAAAATTTGCGCGAGTTGGAAGACATTGTTTGCAGACCCAAAATTAATCAAGTGGCAGGCTATAACCTTCCTTTTGGGATGCTTTATTAAGATGAATTGCTGGAAGAAGAAGTTTAGCCAATAGCTGTTTAAAACAATATTATTTTATAATCTATTGACTTAGTGATATTTATGTTTTATAATTTCTTACAAATATATAGACGATAATATTCTGGCCTTTTCTTTGACAAAAAAAGGAATAGATATTTTGCATAAAGGGCCGAAAAATGGTACCTTTCGCAAAATATCACTTTCGATTAAATGAAAAACAAGCTGAACATAAATGTAAGTTCATGGATTGAAAATCTTGAAAAGAAGGGGCGTAACTCATTTTCACTGCTTCAATTGGAAGAAGAATTACCTAACTACTCTGAAATAGCAATAAAAAGTGCTTTGAAGAGATTGTCAAAGAAAGGGAAGATAGTTTCAATCCATAAGGGATTCTATTTGATTATATCTGTGCCTTATGCTAACAGAGGCATTCTTCCTGCTGCTTTGTTTATAGACAGCTTCATGAATTATCTTCAAAGACCATACTATGTCGGTTTATTGAGTGCTGCAGCTTTATATGGAGCGTCTCACCAACAGCCGCAGGAATATTTTGTCGTCACCGATTTTCCTGTACTACGTCCATCTCATAAGAAAGGACAAAAGATTAATTTCATCAGCAAGAAAACCATTGAAAGAAGGTTACTTAAGGAAAGGAAAACTGAATCAGGTTATGTTAAAGTATCCTCACCAGTACTTACTGCAAGTGATCTGGTTCAATTTGAAAAAAGATCTGGTGGAATTACCCGGGTGGCAGCTGTCCTAAATGAACTTGTAGAGGAAATTGATCCAAAGGAGTTTAATTCTGTTTTCTTTGAAGCTATTCCTACTACGGTTGTTCAAAAACTTGGATATCTGATTGAGAAGGTTATAAGAAATGAGAACCTGGCAAACAAACTTTTTAAGGCATCAAAGGAGAATCAGTTAGATTTTTACAGGATTCCATTGAAACCCTCTGCTTCATTAAAAGGTTTTTTATCAGATAACCGCTGGAAGGTAATTGCCAATATTGAAATAGAAATGGACGAATGATACCTCGGCAATACATAATAGAATGGTCTGGTATTGCTCAATGGAAAGCTAATGAGCAAGTTGAACAGGATTTGGTCATCAGCCGGTCGCTGGTTGAACTATTTTCCAATAATTATATTGCTGACAGGCTTGCATTTAGAGGAGGGACTGCTTTACACAAACTTTTTCTCCAGCCTCAATCAAGGTATTCTGAGGATATTGATCTGGTCCAGATTTCAGAAGGTCCATTTGGGCCAATAATGGACAAAATCAGAGAAGCCCTGAGTTTCCTGGGCAAACCAAGGATTAGTCAGAAAGAAAGAAATAATACAATGACCTTCAAATTTGAATCTGAAATACTACCTGTTCAGAGTTTAAAGTTAAAGGTAGAAACCAACTGCAGGGAACACAACCCGGTTTATGCGCTTCAAAAAAGGCACTTTAAAGTCGATTTTCTTGGTACAGGGGAGAATGTCATATAACTACTTATGAGATTGAAGAATTATTGGGTACCAAGTTAAGAGCACTATATCAAAGAAAAAAAGGCAGAGATCTTTATGATATTTACAAAGCATTAATTACTCACTCCACTATATCCAAGGCGAAAATATTAGAATCATATCAAAATTACATGAAGAATGAACCTGGAGGTATTCCTCCCCGGGAAGTATATTTGAAAAACATTAAAGATAAGTTGATAGATCCGGAATTCCTTGGGGATACAACTGCCTTACTCCGTCCTGATGAATTCTATAATAGTGAAGTAGGATTTGATTTGATAGAGAAAGAAATTATTGACAGGATGTGAAAAGATTTGACCGAAACATTAAGTTCAGATAGTATCGATAATATTAGTAATATACTTTGTTTTACTATTGAAAAAGAGCATCGTAAATGTATGATTTACAGTGTTATATAATTTGATTAATCCCGGGTTTGGAAGAGAAAAGAGCAAAAAAGGCCGCCTCCATGCGGGATCGCACGATCCCGGAGAGGGAGATCGTTCTTGGCAAAACCCGCAATATACCTGACATCTTTATGTGCACTATCTTTAGCTGAAGAGGTTTTCTTAAGTAAATCATAAACACATTTTTGTAGTTGGTCAAAAAAATTTGCGCAATACTCTTATTTGAGCTAAATTTTGTAACCCAAAATAAATCTAGTCTCAAAGAAATGAAAAAGAGGAGATTGCTTGCCTGTATCCTGGCGGTAATACTAGCCAGTACTTTAGCTTTCTGTCAGCAGTCGGTCGTACCGGCCGGGGGTAACGCAACAGGGACAGGAGGGTCAACTGCCTTCACAGTCGGGCAGGTGGCATATTCGGTCGTTACCGGAACGGACGGTTTTGTGATCCAGGGTGTCCAGCAACCTTATGAGATCTCAACGGTCACCGGCATAGAGGTGGAGGATGTTACGCTTGATTATGCTGTTTATCCCAATCCGACCGCCGGAATGCTGCGACTGGTCATCAGCGCTCCTGATCCGGAGAGCTACAGATATCAGATCTTTGATCTGAACGGAAAGCTTGTCGGGAACGATAAGATATCAGGTAAGGAAACAGAAATCTCAATGGATCACCTGCTTGCATCGGTCTATTTCCTCAAGGTGATCAGAGACAACTCCGAAGTGAAAGTATTTAAGATCGTTAAAAAATAAATCTCCATGAAAAAGTTATTTACTCTAACCGTGATCGTTGGACTGGCATTGGTTGCCTATGGTCAGGCACCTCAGAAAATGAGTTATCAGTGCGTTGTGCGCAATTCTGCAGGTGCGCTTGTTGCAAGCCATGCAGTAGGGCTGAAGATCAGTATTCTTAAGGGATCAGCAACGGGTACTGTTGTTTTCTCCGAGACATACTCTCCTGTTCCTCAGACCAATGCCAACGGGCTATTGACTGTTGAAATCGGGGGTGGCACTGCCTCGGTTGGCACTTTTGCAGGGATTGACTGGTCTGCAGGACCCTATTTTCTGAAGACCGAGACGGATCCTGCAGGCGGCACCGATTATACTATCACGGGCACCTCGCAGTTACTGAGTGTGCCGTATGCCTTGTATGCAAAGACTGCAGCCAATGGTTTCAGCGGAGCATGGGCTGACATTAGCGGGAAGCCTTCATTTGCCACTGTTGCCACATCAGGTAGTTTTAACGATTTACTGAACAGACCGTCACTATTCAGCGGAAGTTACATTGACCTGACAAATAAGCCGGTGTTGTTTGACGGTACATGGACCTCGTTGACGGGCAAGCCGGTGTTGTTTGATGGCACATGGACATCGCTGACAGGCAAACCGGTGTTATTTGATGGCACATGGACCTCCCTGTCTGGCAAGCCGGCGGGATTTGCTGATGGTATTGACAATGTCGATGACGCGGATAACAGCATCACCAATGAGATACAGGCATTGAGTCTCAGTGGAACGGTTTTATCATTGAGCAGCGGAGGAGGATCAGTCACATTGCCTTCATCGGGTGGTGGAGACAACTGGGGCACGCAGGTTGTGGTCACTGATGTTTCGCTGGCAGGGAACGGGACCACGGCAACGCCATTAATGATTCCCGACAATGGTGTAACGGCAGCGAAGATAGCAAGCGGGGCTGTAAACACGGCAAAGATCCTTGACGCCACGGTGAGCAACGCGGATCTTTCTGACAATTCCGTTACCTCTGCGAAGATTGCATCAGCAGCAGTCACTGGAAATAAGATAGCCCAGGCAGGAGCAACCGCCGGACAGGCGCTCAAATGGAACGGGACCACATGGGCACCGGCGGACGATGCTACAGGAGGGAGCGGCGTTGGCTGGACAGATGGCGGGACGACAGTTCGTCTGAGTACCACAACCGACACTGTTCAGTTGGGAAGCGTCAGCCCGCTGGGAAAACTCAATGTTGGAGGTAATATCGGATTGCCACTGCTTTCAAATATATACTTCGGAAGTGATGCTACCCGCATAACCGGATTAACCGGTGGAGATCTACGTCTGGTGGCTGAGGATCTGAGCATGCTGACTACAGAAAATATTACTTTCGGACATTATGGTGATGAGACATGGATCGAATTTGACAACGCGAACAAAAGGGTAGGAATCGGGACACTTGCTCCGACAGATCGTCTGCATGTGGTTCGAAGTGCTACTGCGTAGGATTGTCAGCGATTCGGGGTGTGGCCACTTCAACGACAGTTGCAACATATGGTGTTTATGGGGAATCGGCGGTCGCCAGCTGGACATGGCGTCATGGGGCAAGCCACCGGTACCAGCAGCATAGGTGTGATGGGTACTTGCGACGGCTGAATAGCAGCACGGGTGTCTGGGGAGAAGGCACAAATACTGCCAGCTTGGGGTACATGGCATATGCCACGACTCAGCCACCGGGATCGAGGTGATAGTTCGGACCAGGTTACCTCGGCTACGGGTTACTCAGACTGCTTCGACGGGAACAGGATTTTTGATGTTAGCTGCCATACAGGATACTCGGGTTACTATGAGCCCCGGTGAAAAAACTGCATGGTCTATGGCAGTGCTCAGGTTGAAAGACACGCTTTATGCGAATGCGGTGAACGCCTCTAAAATAACCACCATGCCGGGATTAGCTCATAAGTTTGCTGATGTCATTTATCCATTTTCCACTTCCTGGATTCGATTGTCCCCTGTATACCCTCAATTTATACCCCGGCTCCGGGTTACGTGTTGCTGCTTCGCCTCTTTACGGTCTCATGAATAGTCATTCTTATGGAAACACAATGATGTTACCTTATAGGTGTTTCAAAGCCCGACAAATGATGTTCTGGCAAAACAGTGGGAGTTTAAAGAAATTTCAAACTGGCTTATCTCTAGTAATACCAGCTCAGCCGATGCTGCTAATGGTCATGTTTCGGGCAGGCTCCTATATCAGGTCACCTCGGTTGGCTCCTCAGATCTTCTACCTTATGGATACCGAATGGGGGATTGACGATTATGATGGTGCAATGTACTCCATGATAAACTTTACGGCCCTTTATATCCCGGTTGCTTATGGTACTGTTGAATGATGATCGTAGGGAAAACTTCTCAGGTTAGCGGTATTGGGCTCTCCATCAGCTAGCTTATTCGTTGATCCTAAAAACAAAAGCTCCTGCGCCAATCTGGCGGAGGAGCTTTTTGACTCAGTCGGAATGCCGGGATTGCGCTCTCTGCGTTCGCGCGATCCCTTATTTCAGCTGAGCCAAAATGAGAAAATATTGTTGAAAAATATTTCTATTTTTAGTCGCTTTATGGAAAATATTTACCATGTGCATCATAGTATTGACTTTTTCTAGAAAATATTTTCCGATACTGATCAATTAAAATGGAAAAAAATTGCCATAAAATGCACTATAGTGGAAAATATTTGCTATACTTGCAAAAAAATGTGATTTAATGGAAAATATTTTACCCATACATCTTCAGGAGATAATTGTCGGTTCATCAGATCCAAATATCTCAAAGCAGATTTCCAAACTTTTAAAGGGAGGTAAGATTAGAAAGATTGCTCCACGTTTATATTCCTCCAATCTTTCTGATCCGATCGAAGGAATAGTAAAAAGAAATCTCTTTTTGATACTGGGAAGACTTTACCCCGGAGCAATACTAAGTCATCGTTCAGCATTTGAATTCCAGCCTACAGAAGCTGGACATATTTTTTTAACTTATAGTTATTCCAGGAAGGGTAAATTGCCGGGAATAACTCTCCGGTTTCTTGAAGGACATAAATCTGTTGAAGGTGATAATAAGATATCCGGCGAGTTGTTTGTATCTCAGAAAGCGCGGGCATTCTTAGAGAACCTTCAGTCATCAAAAAATTCTGATGGCAGTTCAAAATGTCTTAGCCTTATTAAGCTTGAGGCCAAATTGGAACAAATCATCAGAGTTAACGGGGAGGATGAAATAAACAAGATCAGGGATAAAGCAAGAGCAATTGCAGCTGAACTCAACATGGAGAAGGAGTTTGGCAAACTGAACAAAATAATAAGTGCTTTACTAACAACTCATTCCTCTAACATACTATCATCCCCGATCGCATTTGCAAGAGCTTTGGGTTTTCCTTACGATCCGGCCAGAATGAAACTATTTGAGGGTTTATTCCGTGAATTACAGAAGAGAGAGTTTAAAAGAATACCTGAGAGAAATATTTCAGATAAGTCGTATCATAATTTCGCCTTCTTTGAGAGCTATTTTTCAAATTACATAGAAGGAACTGTATTTGAGATAAATGAAGCAAAAAGAATTATTGAAACAAATAGGCCTATACCTTCCAGGAATGAGGATAGTCATGATGTATTAGGAACCTACCAGATCGTTTCCAATCGCGGTGAAATGTCAATAACACCTCATTCTTCTGAGGAGTTGCTGAATATGCTCATATACAGGCATAATATCTTGCTAAGTGCCAGGCCTGAAAAAAATCCGGGCTTGTTCAAAGACCGGAATAATTTTTCGGGCAGTACATCATTTGTTGATTTTAATCTTGTAAAAGGAACATTAATACAGTCATTTGATTATTACAAAGCATTGGAACATCCTTTCTCAAAAGCAGTATACATGATGTTTGTGTTGACCGAAGTGCATCCTTTTCTTGATGGCAACGGGAGGATAGCAAGAATTATGATGAATGCTGAGTTAACCACTGCTGGCCAGTCAAAAATAATTGTGCCGACTGTTTTTAGAGATGATTACATGGGTGGGTTAAGAAAGTTGACAAGACAGGGTGATAGTGATCCATATATCAGGATGATGGAGAAAGCTCATGAATTCAGCGGGAATATTTTCGGAGATGATATAGAATGAAATGGAGGATTATCTCAGGCAGTGTAATGCTTTCTCAGAACACACTGAAGCCAAATTGAATATTTTTCCAAGATAGAAGTCTGGGATTGCGCTCTCCGACCGGCTGGCGGATCGCGCGATCCCTTTTGGTGATCATCCTGAGCAAAAAGCCCGGATCATGCTGGCGAAGCCAGGATTACGCCGGCTGCGCCGTCGTGATCCCGAGTTGGAGGTGACAAGAGCAGAAAACCCTTGCCATCATCCGTCAGCTGACGGATGATGACGAAGGCATTTGTTTTTTAATGCTCCTTGCTGCAAGCTGCAGTCGCCTTAAAAACAAATACCCTCCCTGCCGTTCGGCAGGAAGGGTTTTATGCTCAGTCGGGATGCCGGGATTTGAACCCGGGGCCCCTTGCCCCCCAGACAAGTACTCTAACCGGGCTGAGCTACATCCCGTGCTGTGAAGCGGTGCAAAATTAACCAACTATTCCGATTATGCAAAAAAATGGCTCCGGTGTCAATAACCTTATAATAACTGACTGTCGCTTGCATCAGTTAATTTTTATATTTGCTGATCACAAACAAAAAACAATAAAATACCCTGAATATGAACCAGGTAAACAGACGTAATTTTCTCCGCCTTGCCGGGGCAGGAGCTGCAGCAGTGGCAGCAACACCTGTTGCAAACGCAATAGGCACAGCATCAGATAATGCCATCCCACAACAAGCCAAACCGGCAACCAACATCGACGACGCCCTTAAGGTGCCGCGCAATGAAAGATCAATGCCTGGCCTCTTCCCGGGCCGGGTGGCTGTGGTTAAAAACAGCAGGTCAGTGAAGGATAATATCATCGTCGGCCAGGAGGTTCATGATATGATCGCCCGCTCGATGCTTGAACTTACAGGGGAAAAGAAGCTTAAAAAAGCCTGGAGTAAATTTGTCTCGCCCGGTGACAGAATTGGACTGAAGATCAATCCTGTTGCCGGCAAGAGCCTTTCCACCAGCCACGAGGTGGTACTGGCTATAATAGCACAGCTCGAGGCAAGCGGAATAGACAGATCACAACTGACCATCTGGGACCGCCGCGAGTTCGAGCTCACGGATGCAGGCTTCACCCAGGAGAATTACCCTGGCATACGAATTGTCGGCACGGAACAGATGGATAAGGATGGACTTTACTATGGCAAGGACGGAAAACTTTACGGCGAGCATATGATAGACCGCGACTGGTTTTACTGGGCGGACGTGGAAGGTGAGTACGATGAATACACCATGCCTTACATGGTCAACGGGGGGAAGCACTCATATTTCACAAAAATAGTAACTCAGGACCTCGATAAGATCATCAATATACCTATCCTTAAGAATGCCGGGGCGACAGTGACACTGGCACTGAAGAACCTTGCCTACGGATCAGTATCCAATACCGGCCGGCTCCATGCTAAACTGTGGAGTGAGACCTGCGCGCAGGTGTGCGCCTTCGCGCCTCTGCGCGACAAGGTGGTCCTGAACATCGTCGACGGTATCAAAGGCTGTTTCAACGGCGGTCCCGGGGCAAACCCCCAGTTTTTCTGCGATTATCTGACCATCATTACCGGCACTGACCCCGTAGCGGTTGACAGGATAGGTTATGAAATCGTGCTTGCCAAACGAATAGCAGAAGGGATTCAGAAAGAAGGCGCCCCAGCGGCACTCGAGTTTATGCTTCAGGCTGAGAAACTCTCGCTGGGTATTGCTGACAGAACAATAATTGACCTCAGGGAAGTGTTATTAGGCTAGGTATTTGATAGGGATATTTATGTTTCTGAAAAGAGGGGTAATCATATTTTTTCTGGCCTGCACCACAGTTGCAGCAGCAGCCCAGGCATCGCTTTCTTCAATGGTCCTTTCTGAGCTGCCCGGAATTGAAATTACAAAGACGAGGACATTCACCGCAGAATCATTGTATGGCTATATGAACGGCGGGGCAGAGCTGTACCTCGAGTATGGCTTTGACACTCTCGTGGTCACGGAGGTTGTATCCGGTGGAAATGATATAAAGATCGAATCTTACCGCATGAAGGATGACGAAGCAGCTTTCGGTATCTTCTCCGTGTCACGGTTCCGCTGCAACGGAGGACCAAAGCTGACTGATCATCAGTGCAGATCGGCATACCAGTTGCAACTTTGCAAGGGCAGATATTACATCAGCATTATCAACGATACAGGCACAGACGCAGAACAGAAAACTGCAAATGAGATTGCTGCATACATGACCAGGAACATAACAGACCCTCCATTTGATCCCGTTAATTTTTTTGAAGGCGGACTCGACAATGAGACAATGAAGAGTGCGGTGCTCATAAGGGGACCTCTCGGAATCTATAACGGCATACCTGTACTAATAGATGCACTCGGAGATGTCACCGGTTACAGTGCCCTTATCATAAGGCAAGATCAGAAGACCGTCGGATCGCTTCGTTTTGACACGCCTGCTGCAGCTGGCCTGTTTATAAAAGGAATAAACAGTTGTGTGCCAGCTGATAGCAGCTCAATGAACAATCAATCACTCGTTTCTATTATTTCTCCACAACAAATTATTATTACATTTTAATAAGAGCATATTAAATTGTTATTTTTGTCGTCGCATTTAATTCAGATTTCGGATGCAGTTATTCAAACCAATTGAGACTGGTAAAGGGGAAGATAAATCTGGTGTAAGCACGACAGAGAAAGTGAAGTGTCTTATAATTGGTTCTGGTCCGGCTGGTTATACTGCAGCGATATATGCAGCAAGGGCCAACCTCAAACCTGTTCTTTATACCGGTCTTCAGCAGGGAGGACAGCTCATTACAACCACTGAGGTTGAGAATTTCCCGGGGTATCCTGACGGGGTCACCGGCCCTGAGATGATGGAGGATTTACAGAAGCAGGCTGAACGGTTTGGTACAGACATACGTTTGGGTATTGCCACAGCAAGTGATTTCTCCGGAAATCCCCTGAAAGTGATCTTTGATAATACGATTGAGATAGTGGCTGATGTAATAATAATAGCCACCGGCGCTACTGCCAAATACCTGGGCATACCCGCAGAAAAAACATATGCCGGCATGGGTGTGTCTGCATGTGCCACCTGTGACGGCTACTTTTATCGCGGCAAGGATGTAGCCGTTGTCGGAGGAGGAGATACCGCCTGCGAAGAGGCTTCATACCTGGCCGGATTATGCAGTAAGGTATATATGATAGTCAGACGCGACGTGCTGCGTGCAAGCAAACCAATGCAGCACAGGGTGATGAATGCACCCAACATTGAAATTCTCTGGAATTGCCAGGTGGATGATCTCTTCGGAACGAACGGCGTTGAGGGTGCAGTGATAGTGCGGCATAAGGACACGGCTGAAGCAGAAAAATTTAATATAAAGATAGACGGTCTGTTTCTCGCGGTAGGGCATACGCCCAACTCGGAGATCTTCAAGCCATGGATCGAGACGGATGAGACAGGCTATATTATCACCAGGCCAGGTTCGACCTGCACCCGTGTACCGGGTGTCTTTGCTGCCGGTGATGTGATGGACAGTGTTTACAGGCAGGCCGTGACAGCCGCAGGTAACGGTTGCAAGGCTGCCATTGACGCAGAGAGATATCTTGCAAAAATCCTATAATTATATTGATTAAATATAAACAGGGAAAGAAAGTGAACACGATGAGGAATTTTAAGAAGACATTTCATATCAATGCCGAACCGTCAGATATTTACGCAGCACTGACAAACCCATATACAATTGAGTTATGGTCGGGCTATCCGGCACTCATGGTGGCAAAACCGGGTGAGGAGTTCAATATGTGGGACGGGGATATCTGCGGCAAGATATTAGATCTTGTACCTGACCGCAAAGTTGTACAGGAGTGGTACTTTGGAGACAGGGAGGTACACTCAGTGGTTACCATTACCATAACAGGCAACGGTGGTGACACGGCAGTAGCTGTTGAGCATACCAATATTCCGTTTGAGGATTACGAGAATATAGCCGAGGGGTGGAATGAATCTTACATGGGAGCTATAAGACGCTTCTATAACCCCAATTTCTGATTACGCAGAATATCTTTTACGTCTTCGAGGCCAGCCGACAATAAGTCCGGAAATACCCGTATAGCATTTAGTAACCGATCTCTCGGATACTTTTTCCGCCCAGCGCGGAAGCCATGTGAGCATCTCTTCCTTTATGAAAGCCACCAGGTCTTTTCGTATCATCTCCCTGATCTCGTAATCGTCTTCGGTAAGATATTTCTCAATAAGAAGGTTTACGAAGAGAAGCTGGATACCCAGGTGGTCGGCTTCCAGGTCGCATTCTTTAGTCCTGCGGTAGCCATATCTGCCGTATACTTCACTCAGCATCCGGTGATGTTCGTCGGTATCTGTTCCCGGGTTGAACCAGTGTGAAGCAGCAGGGTATGCCGGTGAATTTTTGCCGGCTGATAACAGCGATTTATAATTATCGCCAACATAGAGGCGGCACTGTTGTTTGAAAGGGCAAGGCGATCTGAGAAGGCGGCTCGCCTCCTGATATGTATTGTTGCGGCTCTCTACGGGCAGGTTTCTAAGCATGCCGCTGTCGCAGAGATTGGGCAATCCGCTCTCTTCGGGAGAGAGGGAGACGGATCCTCCCAGAAACATAAACATAGCTGTATAAGCCTGTAATAGTTCATCCGGGGTGCTTATGCCGGTATAATGGTTGTTCATCAGGTTTAATGGGTCTGTTGTTCCATAAACGTTGAGACAACCGAAATGTTCAAAAGGTAATTGTTATGACAAATATTTATTCCATGGTTTACGGCCATCAAATTTCATTACTCATGCCACGTTAACCGAATTCATCAGGGAAACATGATATGAAACAAGGTGTAATAATAGAAAAGAGGCTGCCCCGAAGGACAGCCTCTTATTTTCCGACCTGCCGATCGGATTTTTTTCAAAACTTAATATAACTCTTTATCAAAGAAAAGCTTTGTCAATGCTGAATCACCACCGATCTTTTCTGAAGCAGCTTCGTAATTATCGGCATTTAAGGTCTGCTCTGAAACAGGATAAAACAGACGAACAGGCACTTTGTCAATTTCCAGCAGATAGTCAGGTGGAGCAAACAGCCTCGGATAATCAAGTCTCCTGTAAGAATTCCAGAGAGTATTTCCGCGCAACCAGTAGGCCAGCCAGGCCTGGGTTCCGATCTTCTGTTTCCAGTCGCTGAAAGCAGTCGTGTAAGCTACCGATGGCTGACCAAGATAGGCATCAGCTTCGGCTTCGGTTCCACCCCAGAAAACAATCGATGATCTGACTGCATTGTTATAATGTCCTTCAGCAGTTCCACCTACTGAAAACCCTCTTTCCACAGCTTCGGCTAGTAGAAATTCGGTTTCGGTGTAGTCCATGATTATCCATGGCCTGTTAGCCGTCAGATGTATCGGGTTCACATGTGAGAATGACGGATAGCCATTTGCCTGACCCTGGGCTCCACCTGAATATACGGGAGGATTACTTCCATCAACGGGGATGGCATAGTTTTTAAGACGTGGATCTGTGACCGTAACACTAAGAATTTGGTGCTCAGGAGCAGGATTGGTAGGCTGCATGGCATCAATAATATTGGATGCTACAACATAGTCATCACGACCTGATGCCACAAAATCAACGTACTGCTGATTTTGGTTGGGGCTTGCTGAGAGATAGTGCATCGCCATAACATCACCCTCGTCGAAAACATTCACGGCAGCAGCCTCAACAACGGTTTTTGAATAACTGGCATCTACGTCATAAAGCATTAAACCCATCCTGAGTTTTAAAGTGTTGGCAAACTTGTACCACATCTCAGCTTCATTTCCCGTACCGCCGAAGATATTATCATACCCTGAGGGCATACCACCCTCGGTGAAGGTCAATATATCCATTGCAGTATTCAGGCGGCTGATGAGATCTTTGTAAATAGTCAGGCCGTCATCATAGGCTGGTGATGGAATATTATAGTCTAGAGCTTCCGAATATGGCATATCCCCAAAATTTTCTATGACATAACTCCATGCAAACACTGTCATTATTTCGACAATTGCCAGCATATTTTCACGCTGAGCCTCCGTAATATTGGTACCTGCAAGAGACTGGGTTTGAAGAACCCTGGCAGCTTCCTTATAATTCATAAGGACAAGCCTGTACATAGCATTCGATGTGGCGGTGGGAATCCCACGTGTCGTCATGTCATACCTGCTCTCATCATAATAAGTGGTATTGGCAAAATGTTGCATCCACATTAATGTAACATTAAGGTTTACACTTTCTGATGACAATTGATTTATGAACTGCCTGGTCGCTCCGTTATAGAGTGATTCCCCTGACACCACGGCAAAATCCTTTACGTTTTTATTCAGGTCTTCCAGATCGCTGCAAGCAGACAATGCAAGGAAAACCGAAATAATTATTAATATTTTTTTCATGGTCTTACTATTAGAAGTTAATTTTTACATTGAAACTGAAATCACGGGTGGTGGGAAGTGATCCTGTAGTGTATCCCTGGATATTACCGGCTGTCATCCCCGATTCCGGGTCTGTATAGGGCAAACTTTTTTGAATGATCCATAGGTTGGAAGCGATTGCACTTACTGATACTCCCCTGATAAAAGTCTTGTCTAACAACCTTGAAGGAAGGTTATAGGTGAATACCACTTCCCTTAATTTAACAAAACCGGCGTCATAGACAAATGCCTTATGAGGCAGAATACCTGTTCCAAAAGCGTCGGCATTGGTGGCATCAACCCGGGTTTTGTTAGGAACACTCACTCCATTAACAATATTCACACCTTCGATTATGTAACCGCCACTTGTAGCTGTATAACCCTGGCTGGGATCATCCGGATCAACATAGACCAGCGGATCCCTTACCGGATTACCCAGGTCATTAGTAAAGGCAGTCTCAGGGTACAGTCCGCTTGACATGCCATAATACATATCAAGGGAGAAGATATCTCCTCCTTTTTGCATATCAATGAGGAAGCTAAGCGATAAATTCTTATAGCTGAATAAGTTATTCATCCCGGCAGTCCAGTCGGGAGTGAAATTACCAATAGGAATGGCAGCAGAGGTAGTCAAGACCGGCCTGCCGGTACTCTCATTGATAATAATATTCCCGTCATCATCATATGTATAATCTTTACCTTTTATTTCGCCGTAAGGCTTTCCTACTTCTGCATTCACTGTAATACCGCCCTGCAGATTGACTGAGTTCAACCGAAGATTTGTAATTCCGGGATATAAGGAAACTACTTCATTCTTATTCTTGGACCAGTTAAGAAGGATATCCCATTTGAATGATTTTTCGAGAACCGGAGTGAAATTTGCTGTAATCTCAATGCCTTTGTTCTCAATCTCTCCGGCATTGATCATTATGTTTTGATAACCGGTGGTCTGGCTGACAGTAAGCGGGATGATCTGATCAAGTGAATTGGTTTTGTACATGGCCAGGTCAAATCCGAAACGGTTTCTAAAGAATGCCATTTCAAGGCCGGCTTCAATACTGTTTGTACGCTCATTCTTCAGGTTCTGATTCCTTTTTGAAGGTGACAGTTGATTATTGGCGCCATTCATCGGGCTGTTTGCGAGGTAAACATCATACAGTTGATCGAATCCGGCAAGATTGCCCACCTGGGCATAATTCAACCGTAGTTTACCGAGTGACAGCCAATCCCAATTAACAACATTGGAAAAAAGAAATGCTCCTGTCACTGAAGGATAGTAATATTTATTATTATCCGGAGGCAGGGTGGATGCATAATCCTGGCGGAAAGTCCCATCAAGGAACAGGAAATCCTTATACCCCAGGGATACGCTTGCATAATAGCTCCTGACTTCCTACTTTCTGGTTTACCTCCAGCGGCAGTGGCAATGGGCTGAGAGTGTTTTGCAGTGAATAGTAACCGGAAACAATTATTCCGCCGTTTGTAGCGTTGGAGAAATATGTATTGTTGGTTCTCCGTTCATTATAGCCTACTACACCGTTCAGGCTGACTGATGTACCCAGGTTCTTCTTGAATTTCATCATCAGGTCAAAATTATACTCGCTGAAGGTATTGTCTCTCCGAATATAACCTGAAGTAACTCTGTCAGGGACATTTGCCAGTCCAAAGCGCATAGACACACTCCCGACTGCTCTTCTTTCCTCCTGAAGCTCATAATATGAATCGGCTGAAATGCGCCCGTAAATATCCAACCAGTCTGTAACTTTGTAATTTACCGACGCGTTTCCGATAAACCGGTTTCTGCCATCAGTTTCATAGTTCTCGTAAGCATCCCAGTACGGGTTATTGGAATAAATGGGATAGTTCAAGGCCGAATTATAATTCCATGTTAAATTTCTATGCGTTAGCTCATAAGCAGTCTTCTGATCTTTAAAATCGAGTTGTGTTTGTTGCCACTGGCGAAAATTGCTGACTATATTGCCATTATACCCGGTGGCGTTACGGCCTTTACCTTTTTGTACAATGTAATTGGCTATACCAGTAACTGTAAGCTTTTTAGTAACGTTCCACTGTCCGCTCAGAGACACATTATTTCTCGTCAGGGAACTATTAGGTATCAATCCCTTAGTGTTGTAATTGGTATATGATAACCTGACAGAACTGAAATCAGTAGCTTTATCAATTGCTACTGTGTTCGTAAAGGTAACTGGTGTTTCAAAGAAGGTGATAGGACCATTTTTGGAAAATTCGTAGGGCTTCGATTGCTTGTACCAGGGTGATTCAGGATCAACTGAATACCATCCCCAAACAGGTTGCCCGTCGAATGCGGGACCGAACGATGCATCCTCGGTGGTTTGTATCCATCTCACAAGTGGATCATTAACGGGATCATTAGTTGTAAGGCTTCCCGTCACAGTTCTCATGGCAAAAGCAGGTGGGTCACCGTAACCATAACCGGCACCATATTGATCCTGGTAGGTTGGGAATGTTGACTTGTCAATGCTGCTGAAGGTGATGCTGGAACTCAGAGATACTCCTATAGGAGCTTTCTCCCCTTCGGCCAGAATCTTCCCCCTTTTAGTTGTGATCATAATAACACCGGCCGATGCACGCGATCCATAAAGTGCGGTAGCAGCAGATCCTTTCAAAACATTTATTGATTCGATACTCTCAGGGTCAATATCAGCGGCAGCATTCCCATAGTCATATCCCGGGCCGGTTGCGGCCTGACTGGAGGTTACTCCTACATCAGTGTATTTACCTATGTTATTATTGAGAGGCACCCCATCAACAACATAAAGGACCTGGTTGCTGTTAATCAACGATTTGCTGCCACGGACAATAACGTTGGTTGAACCTCCCATGTTCTGGTTCCGCTGAATCTGAACACCTGAGACCTTGCCGGAAAGGTTATTCATGAAGTTGGCAGTCTTAACATTGGAAATTACATCCCCTTTGACTTCCTGGGTGGCATAACCCAAAGACTTCTTTTCACGCGAGATACCAAGGGCTGTCACAACTACTTCGTCCAGTCCCACTGTTTCCGGATCCATAATGACGTTGATAACAGTACGCCCCTCAATGGCAACCTCCTGCGTCTTCATGCCGATAAAGGAGAAAACCAATGTCGTCGCATTTTCAGGTACTGACAGGGAATACTTTCCATCAGCATCTGTTGATGTCCCGATTGCAGTACCTTTTACAATAACGGTAACTACAGGAAGTGTTCCCTCCCCCTGAATTGAAGAGGTGACTGTTCCCGAAATTACCCTTGTTTGTGCCAGGAGTGCTGAAGCACCTGCCACAAAGAAGACAAAATACAAAAGCAATTTTTTCATAAGCTGTACATTTAGGTTAGTTTTTAATCATATAAATGCCAAGCCGAAGCCGATAGCAGCAAACCGCAAATAGCAGTAAAGTGTAGTAGTAATCTTTTCATGGCACTTCGATTAATACTAATTCTGAAAAACACACTTTGCACAGAATTTGGGAGCTTTTTCCATCTCGACAAATTCATGGCTTTAACAAGAATTACACTCTGACACTAGGATTTACTGTCCTCTGAAAACCGGCACTGTCCTTTACCGTTTTCCACATTAAAGACCGTTAAGCCCCATACTTGATGCATCATTTCCCAAAAAAAAATATTATTAATATATGTTAAAACCATGTAATTCATTGATTATCTATTTAAAAGAAGGAACTGTTAAAACATGGGATTCATATTAGAAATCCATGAAACAGGTATTAACACACGTGTTTATGATGAATTTTCCGGGAAGCAGACCTCATCATAGCCTTGTAGCAAGAAGGTTATTTCAGATAAATTCTTCGACTCCTGCGGGGTCGTACATTTAATTCTAAATTGATTTTCTACAAAACTGCGAACCTTCGGAGATCGTTATTTCTCAACCTTCTCCAGCCCCTCCAGCTCCTCTATGCCCATGCTGCCGGACAGGCTGGCTATGGTCTTAAGATCAAGGTCGCCCCTGATCGACACCACTGAGCTTCCGCGTCCACCTGTCACCATCACCAGCTCCGCAATCCTGCCGCCAACCTCACGGATCATGAACCGCACCTCGCCACTCTCCTCCCTGACGGTCATCAGCTCCTCAAAACCTGTCCTGTTAAGCTTCGGCAGCAGTTCACTGCTGAAGTTCAGACCGGAAACATTTTTTGCACTGTCAATCGAGAGAATCCTGATACTTTTTATCCGTGTGACAAGATTTTGGAACTCTGCATCCTCGGTATCAATCCGTGCCAGCAGGCTGAACATTTTTGAAGAGATATAGACGGAGGTAAAGCCATCCTTGCCATCATATCTTTCGAAAAGTTCATCAACAGGACTTTTCTGGCAGAATACTGACAGTGAAAGTGCTGAGAGAATTATAATCAGTGCAAGTTTTTTCATTACATGTATATTATTTATTGTTTGTTGTTTTTGTTGTTGTGTTCAGCCCGTTGAGATAGCGAAGCTTATCAAGGTTTTTTCCCACAGCGCTGTTCAGTTTGCCAAATTCGCCCATGGCCTCAGGTGTTATGCTCATTACCCGGATCGAACCCAGCGGTTCCGTGCCTGTATTCATGTTTTGGGAAACCGTGGTCAGAATGTTTCTTACTTCTGCCATTGCGATTTCGGGGTCAGAAAAGGTGTCTCGCATGCGGTCAGGTCTGAGATAATCAAACAGGAGATACGTGCCGATTAAAATTACTGCCGTGGCGGCGATGGTCATGCTATACCGCATCATTTCCTCACGGGAAGTCATTTTTCTCTCCCTGTGCGTCACTGTCTCAAGCTTATTAATGAAATCAGCCGAAGGCTCAGGCACGGCAGTCCGGAAGGCAGCAAGGTATTCCGCCTCCGGGAAGAGCGATGCCACTGCAGGATCAGCAAGGTACTCCTTCAGCCGCGCCTCCTCTTCTTCTGAGGTGGTTCCCTCAAAGAACTTATCGAGCAGCTCTTTTATCTTCTCCTGTTCCATAATTATATATCCTTTCCATTTCTTCCCTAATACTCTTTCTTGCCCTTGATAATATCGTCCGCAGTGAACCTACGCTGGTCTGCATTGTTTCAGCAGCTTCCTCGTAGGAATATCCTTCGATGTCTCTCAGTATGACGGCGCTTCTGTAGGGTTCCTTCATACGTTCAACTATTCCGTTGACAAGGGATGCAGCTTCTGAACCGTCAGACTGGCTGAAAATGTCGTTTCCTGCTTCCATTGCTTCCTTCACCCCGCTGATGTCATCCTGTATCATCCTTTTTCTCCTGCGGAGCAGATCGATGCAATAATTGCGTGTGACTGTAGTGCACCAGGCTGCAGGGTTTTCATAACTGCCTGCCTTTTTTCTCTCCTCCCAGAGTTTCATCATCACCTCCTGAACTACATCTTCAGCTTCCTCCCTGTTGTTCAGGTAGCGGAAGGCCAGGGCATAGAGCCTCCGTCCTTCCGGTAAAAACACTTTCCTGAACTCTTCGGGGGTCATTCTTTTTCAATGTGTACCCCAAAGTTACCATTTCCCCGAATTTTCGAGCATCTCAAGCTCGGCAAGTCCTTCCTCCTGTGTAAAGTGCTCCACGTCATCCTGAGTGAAGTTACCCCTTACCTGGATCACAGTTTCGCTGTCACCGGAGGCAACCAGAAGCAGCTCTGTTATCACGTCTCTGTCGGTTCTGACCAAAAAGAGCAAGTTCTCATCCGGCTTCTTCACTTTCATCAGCTCCTCATATCCGCCCCTTCTTATTATTCCTTTCAGGTCTGCGTAAAAATCCGGGCCGTTAAAAGCACTGCCTCCTTCTTTGCTTACAATTCTGATGGAGGTTATCTTACGGTCCAGGTCTGCCAGGTCAGCGTCATCGTCGAGGTTCTTAAGCAAGCCAAAGAGGTTGCCGTTGATTGTGATAAATGTGTATCCCTCTTTGTCAGAGTAGCTGTTGAAGAAATCATCAAGCGCATCTTTCTGTCCATAGAGTGCAGTGGCGCATAATGCAATGATTAAGGATAAAAGAATTCTTTTCATGACTGTCCGTTTTTAAGGTTTATTAATTGTGATTTATATAGATGACGAACAGGATGGCAAAACATTACAGGTGTCTTAACTCTTTTTTAAAACATGTTGATATCTGTTCTTATGGTTGATATACAGGGTAGTGTTAAAAAGTTACTTTTACAAAGAATATTCTTACATATTTTTACCGGAACCGTTGTGTGTATTAAAATCTTAAATCCAGCTCAATTTATTATAATATGAATGCATCTGAGGCTCTTACTGTCGCGATGGAGAAGAAACTGAATCTGCCGGAGGAAATCATTGAACTCATAAATTCGGCTCCCCGGTCGCTCTTCTTCAATACACCGGAAGAGATTTTCAAACAATCGATGGGAGGGGAAGATGATCTCTCTTATGATGTAAAATATGATATCCCCGGAAAAGGAGAGGTCACTGAAGTTATGCTGCACCGGGTTACAAATGGTCTGTCAGCAAACTATACTGATCCTTATATGCGGAGACGTGACCCAGACACCATGCTGATCGGTGATTCTCAGCCGACGGACAAGAAGAGGTTTGCTGATGAATTCGGATATGATTTCAGCATGCTCAGGAGTGAGACTCTTGAGTGGCTGAAAAGCCAGGAGATAGGCATATTTCTCTGTTTTGCCGGCAACTACCCTATCGGAGCAGGCGGTATCGTGGTCACGCCGCTGAATGCCTCGTTTTTTGCATTCGGGTTATCCCTCCTTCAAAAAATAATTCCTGTTTTTGATCTTCCCTCGGGATTTACGGTCGAATCAGTTGTTTATGTCGCTCCGCCTTTCCGGCACACTCATTTCAGCGGCAGACAGATAGTAGTCCACAACAGGCTGGAGGGTCTTCATGAGATGTTCGCTTATAATCTCTACCCTGGCCCCAGTGCGAAGAAAGGTTTTTACAGTGTACTGCTGACCAAAGGTGAAGCCGAAGGCTGGGTGACAACACATTGTTCTACGGTACAGGTTGTCAGTCCGTATGACAATATCACCATTTTTATGCATGAAGGGGCCAGTGGCGGAGGCAAGAGCGAGATGATACAAAACCTGGTTCGCGAACCAAACGGCCAGATCATGATTGGACAAAACATTGTTACCGGTGAGAAGAGGGTGATATCCATTCCACTGTTTTGCTCATTCAACCCTGCCACTGATGATATGGCTCTTTGCCATCCGTCATACCAGCAAGCCAACGGCAAGCTGACGGTTACTGACGCTGAGAATGCCTGGTTCATCCGTGTTGACGGCGTGACCGGATACGGCGATGATCCTTTCCTTGAGAAGATAACAATTAATCCGGGAGAGCCCCTGCTCTTCCTTAATATTGACACCAGGCCCGGCGGCACGGCACTGATCTGGAATCATACCGAGGATTCTCCCGGTAAGCGTTGTCCTAATCCGCGGGTTGTACTGCCCAGGCGTATTGTGCCGGGGGTTATCAGCAAGCCGGTGACAGTTGATGTTCGTAACTTTGGCGTGAGAATGCCGCCCTGCACGACCGATAAGCCCTCATATGGCATTGCGGGGTTGTTTCATATCCTTCCTCCGGCGCTTGCATGGCTATGGAGGCTGGTCAGCCCGCGTGGTTATGCCAATCCCAGCATCATCGGCGGAGGCGATATGGGAAGTGAAGGCGCCGGCTCATACTGGCCTTTTGCGACGGGCAAGCGTGTGAGACACGCAAATCTTTTGCTTGAACAGATAGTTAACACCCCGAGGGTCCGGTATACCCTGACCCCAAACCAGCATATCGGAGCGTGGAAGGTGGGTTTCAAACCACAGCTTCTTATGCGTGAGTATCTCACACGCAGAGGCAATGCCAGGCTGAGGATTGACCAGTACCAGACTGCCCGCTGTCCCTTGCTCGGCTATGAGCTTAATTATTTGACGATTGAAGGATCGCGCATACCAACAAGATTCCTGAAGGTATACCGTCAGACAGAAGTAGGAGAGGAGGGCTATGATGCCGGCTCGGAAATACTGCGTGGCTTTTTCAGGAAAGAGCTTCAGACTTTCCTTGAACCTGATCTCCTTCCCCTGGGACGCAAGATCATCAATGCGTGTCTTGAAGATTGTTCTGTTGAGACCTACGCAAAGATATTACCCATGGAGTACCAGTACTCCTTCCTGAATATCAGTGACCTTGACGAGAAAAAATAGATTATTCAGTTCTTGAAATCCGCCATCGTGTCAGTAGGGTAGGCACCTGATTCCAGCTTCTTTTTTACCTCCTTGAAGCAATCGATGGTGTATTTTACGTCTTCCAGGGTATGTGCTGCCGTGGGTATGATGCGGAGCATGATGACACCTTTAGGCACAACGGGGTAGATGACCACTGAACAGAAGATGCCATAGTTCTTCCTCAGGTCCTTGATAAGGTGTGTGGTCTGATTTATTCCTCCCTTGAAGATCACAGGAGTTACCGGCGATTTTGTTTTGCCGATATCGAAGCCTGCTTCCCTGAAACCATTCTGCAGAGCCCTCGCAATGGTCCAGAGCTTTTCGCGGAGCTCGGGGTGGTCCTTCATCATCTCAAGGCGCTTGATAGCTCCGATTGTCATTGCCATCGGGAGTGACTTGGCATAGATCTGTGACCGCAGGTTGAACCTGAGGTAGCTGATTACATCTTTTTCTCCTGCCACGAACCCGCCTATCCCTGCGAAGCTCTTGGCAAATGTTCCGAAATATACGTCTATCTGATCCTGGACGCCGAAGTGTTCACCTGTGCCGGCGCCTGTCCTGCCCATCGTGCCGATGCCGTGTGCATCGTCCACCAGCAGGCGGAAGTTATATTTCTTCTTGAAGGGCACTATCTTGTCGAGTGCACCGAGGTCTCCTGCCATGCCGAAGACACCCTCGGTTATGACGAGGATACCGCCGCCGGTCTCATCCACGACCTTCTGTGCATGCTCAAGCTGTTTTTCGAAGCCTTCCATGTCATTATGAGGATAGACAAACCGTTTGGCGAGCACCATCCTCAGGCCATCCATTATGCAGGCATGCGATTTCAGAGTCATAGACTATGACGTCATGTCTTCCGGCCAGGCAGTCGATGATGGAAACCATGCCCTGGTATCCGTAGTTGAGCAGGTATGCTGCTTCCTTGCCAACAAATTCAGCAGCCATCTGCTCGAATTTTTCGTGCATGGAAGTCTGTCCTGACATCATCCTGGCCCCCATGGGAGAAGCAAGTCCGTATTGTGCTGCAGCCTCGGCGTCAACCCTGCGTATTTCCGGGTGGTTAGCCAGCCCCAGGTAATTGTTCAGGCTCCAGTTCAGTACCTCTTTGCCCATGAATTTCATCCTTGGCCCTATCTCGCCCTCAAGCTTCGGGAACATGAAGTATCCGTCGGCCTGCTCCTGGTATTGACCAAGCGCACCACGGTTCTTTCTGAATTTGTCGAAAATATCCACGTCAGTCTGTGTTTTGATTAATGCCGGCAAAATTATGTAAAACAAATCTCAGTCGGGGTACCTATTTATACCTATTTGCATCAACATATTAACACTTCTTTAACCACATTATACGTTTAATAAGAGCACTTTTGCATCTAATTGGAGCGTCGAATAGAAAAAAATACTAATTTTGCGCAACATTTCAGGAATGAGGATCAGACCGATAACAGTTATTCTTCTTGCGCTCATCGTTACGTCATGCGGCGAGTATGAGAAGCTTCTCAAGAGCAGTGATTATGAGCTTAAGAAGCAGAAGGTCTTTGATTATTATGATGACGGCAAGTACACAAAGTCGATAGAGCTGCTCGAACAGATACTGCCAAGATTCAGGGCTACAGAGGATGCTGAGCAGCTGAACTGGATCAATGCACAGGCTAACTACAAGATACGTGACTATATGATGGCGGGCACTTATTATCAGAGCTTTGCTGATACATATCCGGGAAGCAATAACGCCGAGGAAGCGTTGTATATGGCTGCCATGTGCGATTATTACATGAGTCCGAAGCCTGAGCTTGACCAGGCCACTACGCGTAAAGCCATTGAGAGTTTCACGATCTTCCTGACAAGGTATCCTGCGAGCACAAGGGCTGACGACTGCAAAGCAAGAATAAAAGAGATGGAGGAAAAGCTGGTGGAAAAATCGTACATGAGCGGAAGGCTTTACTATGACCTTAAGCAATACCGTGCCGCCACCGTCTCGCTGTCAAACAGCCTCAAGGAGTATCCTGATACCAAATACCGTGAGGAACTGATGTTCCTTAAGCTTGACGCACTCTACATGTATGCCCAGAAAAGCATACCGACAAAACAGGTGGAGCGATATCAGGCGGCACTGGACGATTATTATTCATTTATAGAAGAGTTCCCGCAAACCAAGTATTCAAAAAATGTGGCGAAGATCTACCAGACAACGACAAAGTTTCTGAAGGTTGATGCCACAGGAACACCACAAGCAAGTAACTGAATTATTTAAACAGATATGGATTATAAAAAGACATCGGCATCTTACACCACCGTTACGAGGGATGTTAATAAATTTGACGTCTCCACCGGTAATATTTATGAAAGCGTCATCATCTGCACCAGAAGGGCGAACCAGATCAGTGTAGAGATGAAACAGGAGCTTAACTCGAAGCTTGAGGAATTTGCTTCGTTCAATGACAACCTTGAGGAGGTCTTTGAGAACAGGGAGCAGATAGAGATTTCGAAGTTCTATGAGAGGCTGCCGAAGCCCACTCTCATCTCACTGGCTGAGTTCGAAGACGGTAAGATCTACTACCGCAATCCGGAGAAGGAGCAGAAGCAGAAGAAATAAATACGCAATATGCTAAAAGGCAGGAAAATACTGCTTGGAATTACCGGAGGTATTGCAGCTTACAAGGCTGCAACTATCATCCGGTTATTTATTAAGGAAGGGGCAGAAGTGAAGGTCGTGATGACACCTCTTGCCAAAGAGTTCATTACACCCCTCACCCTGGCCACGCTCTCGAAGAACCCCATCATGGTCGATTACTTTGACCCGGAGGACGGGCGCTGGAACAGTCACATTGATCTCGGACTATGGGCTGATGTTTATCTTATTGCCCCTGCTACTGCAAACACGATCGGGAAGATGGCTGCAGGCATTGCAGACAACCTTCTGCTGACAACATACCTGTCATCGCGTTGCCCTGTGTTCCTGGCCCCGGCGATGGATCTCGACATGCTGGCCCATCCGGCAACGGTCAGAAACATTACTACATTAAAATCCTTTGGCAACCATGTCATTGAACCTGCCACTGGTGAGCTTGCCAGCGGTCTTGAGGGCAAAGGCCGCATGGCTGAGCCTGAGGTGATAGTGAAGGAAATAAAAGAGTTCTTCTCAAAAAAAAAATAACTGAACTGCCGCTCCTGGGCAGGAAAGTGTTTATCAATGCCGGCCCCACGGTGGAGCCGATCGATCCTGTCCGTTATATCAGCAACCATTCATCAGGCCGCATGGGCATAGCCCTGGCTGACAGTGCTGCTGCGCTTGGAGCCAGGGTGACCCTGGTGCTCGGACCGGCCACCCTGAAACCTTCCAATACACTGGTGCATACTGTCCCTGTCACAACTGCTGCTGAGATGAAGGAGGCCTCCGTAAAAGCCTTCCGCGAATGCGATATTGCCATACTGGCTGCCGCCGTAGCCGACTTCACACCTGAAAAAGTCTCCGGCACCAAGATTAAAAGAGGAAGCGGAGAGATGGTCCTCAGGCTCAAACCCACCGAAGACATTGCCGCGCTTCTCGGAAGCCGGAAAAAGAAGAACCAGTTCCTTGTCGGGTTTGCCCTCGAAACCAATGATGAGGTCGGCAATGCCATCGCCAAACTAAAGAGGAAAAACCTTGACATGATCGTACTCAACTCACTCAGGGACAAAGGCGCCGGCTTCGGCCATGAGACTAACCGTATCACTATCATTGACAATAACAATAATATTGATAAATTTGAGTTGAAAACAAAGGGTGAGGTTGCCTCAGATATTCTGCACAAGATCATATCCCTTCTGGACTGATTTGACTCCTATGGCTCAATCCATTAAAAGCAGGCTACTGTTGACAGCACTAATGCTGGTTCTGACGGCGAATGTTGTCACTTCACAGGAGCTTTACTGCAATGTCCAGGTCTCTGCCCAGAAGATACAGGGTTCGAACAGGGAGATATTCGAGAGCATGCAGCGCGACATCTACGAATTCATGAACAGCATGGTATGGACGGACAATCTGTTCAGCTATGCGGAAAAGATAGAATGTAACGTTCTGATCAACCTTGATGAGCAGTTCTCTGCCGATGAATTCAGCGGTACCCTTCAGATACAGCTCAGTCGCCCGGCCTTTAACACGACGTACGAATTGACTGTTCTCAACTTTATGGATAATAACTTCCGGTTCCGTTACGTGGAGTTTCAGCCTCTTGAATTCAATCCAAACGCCCATACCAACAACCTGGTATCGGTGCTGGCCTACTATGCGTACCTGTTTATCGGGATGGATTTTGATACTTTCTCGCCGAAGGGTGGAACTCCCTATTTCCAGATCGCTGACAAGATCGTCGCTAATGCTCAGGGCGCTTCTGAACCCGGATGGAAACCTTATGACGGATCAAGAAACAGAAACCGTTACTGGCTTGTCAAGAACATTCTCAACGATGAATATTCAGGTGTCAGGCTATTTGTTTACCAGTATCACAGGAGGGGTCTCGACAGGATGGAAACTGACCCTGCACAGGCAAGAACAGAGATCGTTGAGAGTCTTGAACTGGTGCAGCAGGTCTATCGTCGCCGGCCTGACCCATACATGTATTATATGTCTGTCATCGTTGAGGCGAAGGTGAATGAACTGATCAATATCCTCACTCCGGGATTTCCGGAGGAGAAGAACAGGGCAGTTCAGATCCTCATTGAGATTGATCCGGCCAACGAATCAAAATACAAGCAGATTATTTCGGGTTCTGTTTAATAACCTGATCATGCTCCGCAGACTGACAGTAAAAAACTATGCCATTATCAGGGAGCTGGACATGAGCTTCGGTGAGGGTTTTACCATTATTACCGGTGAGACCGGGGCCGGCAAGTCTATTCTCCTCGGTGCCCTGGGACTGGTTCTTGGCGACCGTGCTGACACCTCTGTCCTGCTGAGCAAGGATGAGAAATGTGTTGTTGAGGCAGACTTTAACATCCGGGGCTATGACCTCGAGGAGCTCTTCGTGAGCAACGGGGTGGATTACGAAGAAGACGCTATCCTGCGAAGGGAGATTTCCCCTGCAGGCAAATCGAGAGCATTCATCAATGATACCCCTGTCACCCTGGGTATTATGAAAGAGCTGGGTGACAGGCTGATAGACGTTCACTCACAGCACCAGACACTGCTTCTTGGAACCAGTATGTTCCAGATGCGTGTCATTGATGCTTATGCCGGTAACGGCGCTCTTTTCAGGGACTATACTCTTGCCTATAAAAAATACCTCTCTGCCAGGCGCAAATATGAAGACATGGCTGAAGGCGCCGACAGGCAAAAGGCTGATCAGGAATATTACGCCCATCAGCTTGAGGAGTTCAGAGCTGCAAGGCTTGTAGCAGGAGAACAGGAGGAGATGGAAAAGGAACAGGAGATGCTCTCCAATGCCGGCGAGATCAAGGAGGCGCTGACAGCTGCCGTTACGGCGCTCTCGGGCGACGATGTCTCAGCCCTGTCGATGCTGAGGATGGTGCGCAATAACCTGTCAAGGATTTCCGTGTGGCTTCCGGAGGCTGGTGATCTCGAGAAACGCCTTGAATCATCGCTTGTTGATCTTAACGATATCTCATACGAGACGGAGAAGCTCAATGGCAGAACGACGGCTGATCCGGGCAGGCTTGAGTATGTGGCAGGAAGACTTGATCTTATATACTCGCTTATGCAGAAGCACAGGTGCAAGGACCTCGGGGAGCTGCTCATCAGACAGAAGCAGATAGAAGAAAATGTCATTTCCCTGGCAGACATCGATGAAAAGATCAGTGAGCTGAAGAAGAACGCTGACGATGCCTATAAGCAGGTCCTCAAAATCGCCGGACAGATGTCGGCCGCAAGACGCAAAGCCGTTACCCCGATGGCAGGTGAGATAACAGGGATGCTTCGTCAGCTCGGAATGCCTCATGCCCGCTTCGAAACAAGGATCAGCAGCCTCAGTGCACCGGCGGCCTCAGGAGCTGACAAGGCAGACTTCCTGTTCAGTGCCAACAGGCAGGTAAAGCCGGAAGAACTGTCGCATATAGCCTCCGGGGGAGAACTGTCACGCCTGATGCTCTGCCTTAAATCTATCCTTGCCAGCAGCTCAGGACTGCCTGCCATTATATTTGATGAGATAAACTCAGGTGTTTCCGGAGAGGCTGCATCAATGGTGGGCAATATCCTCGCAGACATGGGCAGGAGCATGCAGGTGATAAACATTACCCATCTGCCGCAGGTGGCTTCGCGGGGCAGCGTCCACTATCATGTTTACAAAGAGGAGAACGACCACTCAACAATTACCCGTGTCAGGTTGTTAAATGACGATGAGAGAGTAACTGAAGTGGCCCGCCTCCTAAGCGGCAGCACTATTACTGAAGCTGCCCGGCGCAATGCCCGTGAGCTGCTGAAAGGTACCTGATATGTAACATAGAAATCAAAATTCAAATAACCACGAATATGATAACCAACCTTCTGGAGGGTAAGAAAGGAATTATTTTCGGAGCACTGAATAATAAGTCCATTGCATGGCATGTAGCGGAAAAGGCTCATGCCCAGGGCGCAAGACTGGTGCTGACCAATGCCCCGGTAGCCATCCGCATGGGTACTATAGCCGAGCTGGCCGAAAAGACCGGCAGCGAAGTGATCTCTGCTGACGCCACGAGCATGAAGGATCTGGAGGTACTGTTCCAGAAGTCGATGGAGATCTTTGACGGGAAAATCGACTTTGTACTGCACTCAATAGGTATGTCTCCGAACGTGCGCAAGGGAATTCCCTATGCAGAGATCAGTTATGAGAATATGCTCAAGACCCTCGATATCTCGGCACTCAGTTTCCACCGGATACTGCAGACAGCATACAAGCTTGACGCGATCACAGAGTGGGGGTCAGTGGTTGCGCTGACGTACGTTGCGGCACAACGTACGCTGGCAGGTTATAACGACATGGGTGATGCAAAAGCGCTGCTTGAGTCCATCGCCAGAAGCTTCGGATATATTTACGGGAAGGAAAAACATGTCAGGGTAAATACGATATCACAGTCACCCACGGCAACTACAGCCGGTGAAGGCATTTCGGGATTTAACGCACTTGTCGATTTCTCTGACCGGATGTCGCCCCTCGGTAATGCAGATGCGGCAGACTGTGCTGATGTTTGTATCACACTTTTCTCTGACCTGACAAAAAAGATTACCATGCAGAATATATTCAACGACGGAGGATTTGCGAGCATGGGTATGAGCCAGAGAGCGATAGAACAGTACCGCAAGAGCTTCGACGAGTGTCCCGATAAGTAAAAAGACTTACAGAAGTCAGTATAAATACTTAATTTTCAGGCACCATGCCATTCGTGCAGGGTGCTTTTTTTACATTTGGTTAAACTAATCCTGACCGATATGTTCTTCCTGATCCTTCTAATCGTGTTTTATGTGACCTTTCCGGTTTTCCTGATATGGCTTACGATAAAATATCCGCTGTTCAAGAAGATAGGGGCAATTGTCATGGCTTACGGTATCGGGATCATTATTGCCAATGTGGGCATTCTGCCTAAAGCAAGCGATGCTTACCGTGAATACACAATTACAAAGGACAGGCCATTAACCAAATCGGAGATTACTGAGATGGTGGCTGCAGGAGTTCTCCCCGAGAGTGATATCAGGGCGAATAATGTTAACTCAATCCAGGGCAACGTGCAGACAGCAATACTTCCGCTCGCCATACCCTTGATCCTGTTTTCGCTCAACGTCAGAAGGTGGTTAAGGTTTTCAGGTAAAGGGTTTCTTTCAATGATCCTGGCCCTGGTATCTGTTATGGTGATCGTAGCAACCGGCTACATTATCTGGAGAGGTAAGATACCTGAGTGTGAAAAGATAGGAGGGATGCTCATTGGCCTGTATACAGGAGGCACAGTCAACCTGGCTTCCATAGCTTTAGCTCTCAAAGTTGAGCCGAATGCATTCATCATGACAAATACCTATGACATGATTGTCGGGGCATTTGTAATTATGTTCTTTATTACTTTAGGTCCGACAGTCTTCAGGTGGCTGCTTCCTGCCTATAAAGGTAATGTAAGTCAGACCGCTGAAAGTATTGAGTTTGAGAAGGTGCGAATGGAGGTTACTGAAGAGTTTGATGACTTTACAGGAATGTTTAAGAGGAGTATAGTTCTTCCTTTGCTCGGAGCCCTTGGCATTGCTGTAATTATCTTTGGTGCCGGATTCGGCGTCAGTCTTCTATTACCCGGAGTGCCGCAACTTGTTTCGGTAATACTGACAATAACAACTCTCGGGGTTACGGCCTCATTTATCCCATCGATAAGGAACATCAAAAAAACCTTCCAGGTAGGGATGTATCTGGTCATAGCCTTTTCCCTCGTAATCTCGTCGAGGTGTGACCTGAGCCTGATCTTCCAGGCCAAATACATTAGCCTTCTCCTTTATATCACGTATTCTTATTTCGGATCGCTTCTGCTCCATCTCTTTCTTTCCTGGATATTCAGGGTAAGCGCCGATGATTATCTCATTACCACAACGGGTTTTGTCTATTCGCCGCCCTTTGTACCGATAGTGGCTGCAGCCCTGAAGAACAAGGATGTCATTCTTACAGGGTTGGCAACCGGTATTCTGGGTTGGATCATAGGCAACTACATAGGTGTTGCCTTTGGCATGTGGCTGGTAAAAATATAGTCATACAGTCATGCAGTCTGTCGCTGAGCTCTGTTAAAAGGTCTGAAGGGCTTAAATAATATGCACTTCAGGCTCTTTCCTAAAAGAGATAATTCAGTCCCATAGCGAACCCGATATTGCCATCCTGCTCGTTTAATGCCTTACCGATATCAATTGCAATGACAAAGTTGCGGTTGATGACCGGCAGTATGCTTAAGCCAACGGAATGGTGAAATGATTCCCCTCCGGGATTAAAGAAATCGGCAAATTCATAGTTCTTCATGTTGGTGTCAAAGATATTCTGAAGATTGTCAGGCAGCTCAATTTTATTTGTAACAATGCCGAAATCATAGAATGCATTAAGCCCGATATAGCACTCCTGGTTAAAAAGCGTGAAATGAAACGGTTTCCACCGCAGTTCGACATTCCCGAAAGCGAAGCCGTCACCTATAACCCTGTTCCTGAGTACTCCTCTGAGGGTGCTTGTGCCACCCAGTCCCTCATTTGTTGCACCTGTAAGCATGGAAGTGATCACCTGCGACTGATAGAAGTATGGCACGTTTCCGGTCAGGGTAGTCTGATAACCCAGCCTGTATACCAATGCAAGATTTTCCGGAACCAGGGTAAAATATTGCCGGTGTGTTATATAGAATTTTGAGAAACTCCAGTCGTTCCCAAGAAAACCGGGGGCAATTTCTATACCCATCTCCGTCCACAGACCTTTCATCGGGTTAGGCCGGTTGTCACGGCTGTCCCATACTACACCTGCCTTGACTGTGTTGACCCATCCGCCGTCAGCTTCATTTGCTGAAATAATACCCAGTGAATCCCTGTAAATCTCATAAAGTCCCGGTTCCTCAGTCACCTGGGGAAAAGGATCGTCTCTTCCCTTGTTAAACCTGTCAATATCAACGGAAGAAATGCTGAAATTCTGGAAGGCAAAACCGGCACTCCATTTAATATGTTCACCTGTCAGTTTACCCTGAATATCTGTCTTTATTCTGAACTGGTTCCTGTCCATACGATAAAACATTCCCGATTTGTATGCGTCTCCCTCCTCTGTCCAGTCCTTATTGAATACAGCTTCATAACCATTGAAACCGTAAAAATCATTTGCCTTGTCGGGGAGGTAACTTAAATCAAATACAAGGTGTGTATTCGGTATGAGATGATTCAATTCGTACATGAACCTGTAGATGGCGCTTCCTTTAGTAAAACGCGACACTTCAGTGTATGTATGGTCAAGGTATTCCGGATAAACGCTGGGGTTGCCGTAATTGTACAATTCAAACAGAGCGCCATACTGAAATCCGAGATTGGAATCATAGGTAACTGCCGGCAGAGCACCGCCGAATTTCCATCCGACTTTTTCCTTTACCTTCTTTTCTTTTTCCTGTCCGTATGCGGTAACTACTATCAATAAGATGAAAAGAACTGAACAGAGCTTTTTCATAGGTCGTGGTTTTGATTAATGGCACTAAAGATAAGAAAAATGGAATTACTGAACTTTTTTTTTAATAATTGCTACCTTAGTGAACTCTAATGCGGGTACCATGAGCCTGATAATATATAATACGGGTATGCTTGTACAGGTGCGTGATGAAAATGTGGCTTTCGTTGCGGGTAAAGACATGTCATATCTGCCTGTTCTCGAAAATGCCTGGCTGCTCATAGAGAATGATATCATCGCCGGTTATGGCTCTATGGATAATATGCCCTCATTCAGCAATGCCATTAACAGGTTTGATGCCGGCGGCGGATATGTTTTTCCTGCTTTTTGTGATTCCCATACTCACCTTGTTTTTGCCGGTAGCAGGGAGAAGGAATATACTGACAAGATCAGGGGTCTTTCTTATGAGGAGATAGCCAGGAGGGGAGGAGGCATTCTCAATTCCGCACAGCTGCTGCATGAGACCAGCGAGGATGAGCTTTACAGGCAGTCGATGGAGCGTGTCAGGGAGATCATCTCGTTTGGCACCGGCGCGGTGGAGATAAAGAGCGGCTATGGCCTCACCACGGAGGATGAGCTTAAGATGCTGAGGGTCATACGAAGAATTAAACATGAATCACCTCTGACCGTCAGGGCAACTTTTCTCGGTGCACATGCCATACCGGCTCTCTACAAGGACGACAGGAAAGGATATGTTGATTTGATAGTAAACGAGATGATCCCTGCTGTTGCTGCCGAACGGCTGGCTGACTATATTGATGTATTTTGTGACAGGGGCTTCTTTACTGTCGATGAGACAGAGCGTATCCTGACTGCCGGTGCCCGGCACGGTCTGCGGCCCAAGATGCACGCCAACGAGCTTGACTATTCCGGGGGGATACAGACAGGAGTAAAATTTGGTGCCCTCTCCGTCGATCATCTTGAATTTACCGGTGATGACGAGATTGCCGTACTCCTTGGCAGCGGCACCATGCCCACTCTGTTGCCCGGCGCTGCATTCTTCCTGGGTATGACCGACCCGCCGGCACGGAAGATGATTGATGCAGGATTACCGGTCGCCATGGCAAGCGACTACAATCCCGGTTCATCCCCATCGGGTAACATGAAGTTTATTATGTCGCTTGGATGCATCAGGATGAAGATGCTGCCCGAAGAAGTGATTAACGCTGTTACGATTAACTCTTCTTATGCAATGGGCATATCAGAGACCCACGGATCAATCACTGTCGGCAAGAAAGCAAATATATTTATTACTAAAAAGATACCGTCATATGAGTTTCTGCCGTATGCGTATGGCAGCAACCTGGTTGAAACAGTAATACTTAATGGAGAGATAGTATGAAAATAATTAGCGTTGTCGGTTATCAGGTTATCGGTTATACGGCTATACATTGAGCAACAATCCTTAACAGACAACTGAAAACAGACAACCGATAAACAGCCAACGATAACAGATAACATGAGACTAAATATGTTACAAGACAATGATCGAGTGCGTTCCGAATTTCAGCGAGGGGCGTGATATGGAGGTTATAAAACAGATCACTGATGAGATAGAATCTGTTACCGGAGTGAGGCTACTTGATGTAGATCCGGGAAGGGACACCAATCGTACTGTAGTGACATTTATCGGAGAACCGGAACCGGTCTGCGAGGCCGCTTTCAGGGCAGTGAAGAAGGCAGCACAATTGATTGATATGTCAAAACACACCGGCGCCCACCCCCGCATGGGAGCAACGGATGTCTGCCCGCTGATACCGGTGGCTGGTATCACCATGGAAGAGACGGTTGTTTATGCACGCAAACTGGCAGAACGGATAGGCACTGAGCTGAACCTGCCGGTATTCTGTTATGAAGAGGCAGCCTTTGAAGAAAAAAGAAAAAACCTTGCCAGCGTCAGGGCCGGTGAATATGAAGGACTGAAGGAGAAGCTTCAGGACCCGTCGTGGAAACCTGACTTCGGTCCTGCCCGTTTTGATGCAGGCGCCGGTGCAGTTATTGTTGGTGCCCGCGATTTTCTTGTTGCTTTCAATGTTAACCTGAACACAACATCAGTTCGCAGGGCCAATTCTATTGCGTTTGATGTCAGGGAACGCGGACGAGAAAAAAGAGAAGGTGATACAGTGACAGGCAAGATAGTAAAGGATGCTGACGGTAATCCGGTGATGATACCCGGCTCGCTTAAGTCAGTTAAAGCCATCGGGTGGTTTATTCCGGAGTACGGGTTTGCGCAGATTTCCATGAACCTTACTAATATAGGTGTCACTCCTGTGCATATTGCCTTTGACGAGGTGTGTAAAAAGGCAGAGGAAAGAGGAGTAAGGGTCACAGGTTCAGAGCTGGTGGGGCTGATACCGCTGAAGGCAATGCTTGATGCAGGCAGATATTTTCTGCATAAACAGCAACGCTCCGCAGGGGTCTCAGACGCTGAACTGATCATGACCGCTGTGAGATCAATGGGGCTCTCTGAACTGAAACCATTTAATCCGGATGAAAAAATAATAGAATATATGCTGCAGGATAAAAAACAGAAGAAGCTTGTCGACATGACGCTCTCTTCGTTTGTCTGGGAGACCTCATCAGAGTCACCTGCCCCCGGAGGGGGATCAATATCGGCCGCTATGGGAGCAATGGGCGCTGCCCTGGGAACGATGGTGGCTAACCTTTCAAGTCACAAGAGAGGCTGGGACGACAGGTGGGAGGAGTTTGCCGGCTGGGCGGAGAAAGGGAGCGCAGATGCAGAAGAGATTACTTGAGCTTGTGGACGAGGATACTGAGGCTTTCAATGCCATAATGAAGGCTTTTGAGATGCCGAAGAGCAGTGAAGAGGAGAAGGCTGCCAGGTCGGCAGCAGTGGAAGAAGCAACAAAAAACGCTTCGCTGGTGCCGCTGACCGTAATGAAGGAAGCCTTTAAAACATTTGATCTTCTGGGTGAGATGGTCAGGAAAGGCAATCCCAACTCCGTCACTGATGCCGCAGTTGGAGTGCTGGCCACAAGAGCATGTATAAGAGGCGCTTACCTTAATGTGAGAGTGAATGTTTCAGGACTGAAAGACCGCGCTTTTGCTGACAAACTCACTGCCGATGGCAGGGAAATAGAAGAGAAGGCTGCCGCACTTGAGCATGAAATCATCGGCATAGCCTCCGCACACCTACGGTGATTTTGCATTTGCATCTTAAGGGTAGCTTTCCTTATTATTGGCTGTCCATCAGCGGTTACGCCTGAACCTTGACTTCTCATCGTGCCTGCGATTTATCTTTTCGGCCTTGCGCTTCATTATAATGTACAGGCAAAGAGCACCAGGGCGACAATTATTATTGTTCTGAGATTCCCCTGTTCCATCACTGCATCCTTTTTATCAGCCTGAGCCGGTGGGTATACCTGCCTGCTTCATCACGCCAGATACCCTGGTGATCGACCCTGTCACGCCTTACCCTTCCGGCAGCATGTATGATCGTTTCTTTTGAGAGAAGTAAACCCGTATGGGAAATGTTATCTGTGTCCGCCGAGAAAAAGAGTACATCCCCCGGCTTCGCGTCACTGATGAAATCGACGGTGACGCCTTTCTGTGCCTGCTGCGAGGCATCGCGGGGCAAAGCTATACCATGTACCTTGAAGGCTATCTGCACAAGTCCTGAGCAGTCTATACCCATCGGTGTTCGCCCGCCCCAGAGGTACGGGGTGTTCAGGAACTGCATTGCCGTCTCCACGGGGGTGGCTGCCGGGACGAACTTTACAGTATCCATGCCTGGCAACACATAATTCTCACCACCAACCCTGAATCCGGAGAAATCATCTTTTACTTCGAATAACTCACTTCCCGGTACTATTTTCATCCGGCTGCCGTCCTCCCTGATACAATCCATCTCGCGACCTGCTACTATGCCGGGCGTATGTTCATCCCACCTGACGTAGCCGTACTGGGCGGAATCGATCCATCCGGTATATGTGTCAAAGAGAGTCTCTATCCTGAGCCATGTACCTGAGCTCTCAACAATGCTGAACCTCTCTCCGAAAAGTACCTGACTGACCATCTCCGCGCGGTGGGTAGGTGCTGCCCTCATCGGGATGTAAGTGTTTGTGCAGATGAAAAGCTCCATTCTTTTATAGTCTTGCGGTCTTGCGGTCTTGCGGTCTTGCAGTCTATCATGCAATCTTGCAATCATGCAGTCTTTTCCCACTATTGCCTTGGATTGCCTATTGCCGACTGCCTATCTCATGTCAATCACATCAATACCCTTATAGTCGGCGGGATTGAATGTAAAAAAGTCCGTGGCCGGCTTAAAGGTGAGATCATACCTGTCAACATTGAGCGTCATTGTTATGCCGTCCTTGGTCTTGTACTCAGCCCCATTGAGATCATAAAGCGTTTTTCCTATCTTCAGCCTGATCCTTACCAGGTCACTGGTGATTTCTTCGGGATAAAGGTCAATTACCCACTCCCTGGCAGTCTGCTCAACCATCCTGATCTTGTAGCCTTCCTCATACAGCGTGAAGAGGAGCGAAGGCCTTGTAATAAATAAGTCATCATCGGGATCAGTCTCTGTTATCGTAACCTCGTTCACGTCAGGGAGGTAGTTCCAGACATTACTGCCGTCAGTCCAGATATTGTAATCGTCCAGCTTAAGCTTGTACCTGTCGCCTGAGATAATTGCGGATCCTGACATAGTGGTAACGTCCCCCGCTTTGCTGTCATTGGTTACAAGATTAAAGTCAATGGTTACCGAGGGTGCAGCCGTAGCCTTCCTGCTGAAGTCAGACAGGACCTGCAGTGCCTCAGGATCCTTCTGGGCAGACAGGGTGAGTGTGAGAGGGAAGAGCGAGAGAATTAATATGAAGCCTGTTTTTCTCATTTCAGATTATATCTTCATTGAGCCTCTTCAAAATCTGTTCCAGAGTTTGCGGATCCTGTACAACCACATCGCGGGCCTTGCTTCCTTCGAAGGGTCCGACGATACCGGCAGCCTCGAGCTGGTCAATGATTCTCCCTGCACGGTTGTACCCAAGCTGCATGCGTCTCTGTATAAGAGATGTTGAGCCCTGCTGATGCTGAACCACAAGTCGTGCTGCTTCATCAAAGAGCGGATCGCGCTTCTTCAGGTCAATTTCCTTGGATCCGTTGCCTTCGTCGTTATCCCCCACATATTCAGGCAGGCGCATGGCATCAGGATACCCCTGCTGCGAACCGATGAATTCAGTGAGTTCTTCGATCTCCGGAGTGTCGATGAATGCGCATTGCACCCTGACAGGCTCCCCTCCCTGTGAAATGAGAGCATCACCGCGGCCTACCAGCCTGTCAGCGCCTGTGGCGTCAAGGATGGTGCGTGAATCGACACCTGAGAAGACCCTGAAGGCTATTCGTGAAGGGAAGTTAGCCTTTATAAAACCTGTTATGATAGTTACCGATGGCCTCTGCGTTGAGATGATCAGGTGGATGCCCACTGCCCTTGAGAGCTGTGCCAGGCGACCGATAGGTGCCTCAACCTCGCGGCCTGAGGTCATGATCAGATCGGCAAACTCGTCAATAATAAGTACGATATAAGGCATGTAGTCATGGCCCTTTTCAGGATTGAGCCTGCGGGCAATGAACCTGTCGTTGTATTCCCTGATGTTTCGTGTCTGCGACAGCTTGAGCAGATCGAGACGGCGATCCATAAGAATGCAGAGAGAGTTAAGCGTGTTGATGACCTTCTTGGTGTCGGTGACGATGGCATCTTCTTCATCAGGCAGCTTGGCAAGGAAATGGCGTTCGATCTTTGCGTAGAGCGGCAACTCGACCCGCTTGGGGTCTATAAGCACAAACTTAAGCTCTGAAGGGTGCTTCTTGTAGAGAAGTGAGGTGATGATTGCATTAAGACCAACCGATTTACCCTGTCCTGTCGCCCCTGCCACCAGCAGGTGCGGCATACGTGTGAGGTCAATGATGTACGGATCGTTGGTGATGGTGCGTCCGAGAGCAAGGGGTAGCTCCAGTTTTGAATCAGCGAAGGCCTGCGAAGAGATCAATCCTTTCATCGAGACGGTCTCCGGCTTCTTGTTAGGCACCTCTATACCCACTGTTCCCCTCCCGGGTATGGGCGCAATGATCCTGATACCCAAAGCGGAGAGACTCAGGGCAATGTCATTGTCGAGTGACTTGATACGGTGTATCTTAACGCCGCGGTCAGGCACCACCTCGTAGAGAGTGACCGTAGGGCCTACGGTGGCCGAAATACTTTTAATGGTGATCTTCTGGTCAGCGAGTGTTTTGAGTATTATATCCTTATTGGCGTTGACCTCCTCGTTGGTCGTCGACGTAAGGTTACGGTAATCGCGCAGCAGCGACACAGGGGGAAATTTATAACGCGGAAGCGACAGCCTGGGGTCAAAGGGAGGCAGATCAGACAACGGGTTATCCTCTTCAATTCCTGCTCCGGCAGGCTTGCGGCGTTTGTCTATGACATTCACAATCGATTTCGGTTCTTCCACAGGCTGCCTGTAGAAGTCGTCAACCGGTTCCTTCTCGTCCTCGTCAACCACTTCCGTTTCTTCCTCGTCAGCCCGCAAAGGTTCATCATCGTGTGTCGGGAAGTTTTCCCCGGGGGCAACGTCAACATCCTCTGTGACGATGTCTTTCTTCCACCACTCACCCGAAAAAGTGGCAGCTCCGGCCCTGGCCACGGAGGCTATTGGGCTTCCTGATCGTCTGAGGGCTCACATGCAACGCGAAAATGAGATAGGCGACAGTGAGAACAAGCATCAACGCTCCTGTCCCTACCTTGCCCATCATGCCGTTCAGCTTGCCGGCGATGAAAAAGCCGAACTCACCTCCGGGACCGGCACCAAGAAAGGTTGACTGCCCGGCGAAGTATCCCAGTATGACCGATATAAGCACTGTGGCAAGAAGAAAACGAAGAACATTCTTCCAGAGCCTGAAATATTTTACCCTGATGAGCGCCAGGCTGAAGGCCCCGATAATCAGGGGGATAAAAAACGCACCAAGCCCAAAGCCGTGAAAGATAAAATAATGACCGACCTTGAAACCGAACTTCCCTCCCCAGTTCTGATAAGCGAATATTTCATCAGCGGACTTCAGGCTGAGTGAATCCTGGTCAGCCTTGCCAGTGAGAAGGTAAGAGATGAAGACGACGAGCATGTACAGCGCAAAGACAAGAAGGATGAGGCCTACGATAAACCTTAAATTCTCACCTGATGATGTGCCATCTGGTTTCTTCTGACGTGATGATGCGCCGTTATTTTTTTTCTGTTTGCCCATCGTAAAAAATAATTTTTCTATCCCGTTGACCGGCAAGTGATTAAAATGAAATGCAAATTTAAGAAAAATGGTTGAGCCGGGGGAGTAAAAATCTCAAAAGGCCATCATTTTCTGAATAATGGAGTCCAAGAAGCTCCTGGTTACCTTTTTATAATTCTGTTTCTGTTCAAAAACCTTGTCAGGGATCTCCCTGGCAAAGACTTCATCAGCCGTAAACTGCATTTCAGCCTCTCCCATAATATAGAAAAAGTCCATCAGCACCCCGTCAATCTCGTTATATGGAGTCAGCCTGTTAGGCTGCACAACATTGATGTCATTGGTATACCAGATATACCGGGTTGTTTTCGGAGTCGGGCAGGGTGACCCTCACCTGGCGGCAGTTAAATCCGCAGATGACTGACTTTCTGCCTGTCTCGCTGAAGGTTATCCCTTCCATGGAAGAGAAACCGGGCTGCATGTCCCTCGGAGTGCCTTCACAATAATACTTGAACGAAAGTAAATTAAGATATGTATCGTAAATATGTTCCTTCGGATTGATGATCGATGATATCCCGGAGTTGCCAAAGGGGCCTTGAGGGTTGTGGCGATCAGATCATTCCTGAAAGAAATGACCATCTCCCTGGGCAGGAATTCAGATGAGAGTGAACTCGGTTGTTTATATATTTAATATTATAATAAATCTCACCCTCGCGCATGTTTTTTATGCCTTTCTCCTTGCATGAGGGGAGTATATAAATAAGTAATATTAATGGGATATAATGGAGAAAGCGATTCTTCACGTAAGGCTATTTGGCTGTAAATGTAACAAATCTGAATATTAAACGGAGAAGCAGTACTGTTCAGTATCTCTGAAGCGAATTGTTTTCCCTTTAAAGGTGGGGTTTTCCTATGTTAAAATTGATTATAAAATTATAGCTTTGTCACCTCATTGTAAACGATAGTTATGAGCAAAAAACTTGCCGTTGTCGCCCTGGGCGGAAATGCGCTTCTCAGAGGTGATCAGCTGGGTACGATTGAGGAGCAGGAACAGAATACCACCGACACTCTTGAGAACCTTATCTTTCTCATCAGGGAAGGATATGATCTCGTTATCACACATGGCAACGGCCCTCAGGTGGGAAATATCCTCATGAGAAATGATGCCGGGGAACAGATGTACGGCATTGCCCAGATGCCAATTGATATATGCGTGGCCGACTCACAGGGCGGCATCGGATATATGATCGAGAGGATGTTCAAGAATGTGCTGAACAGGCACGGTATTGAAAAGAACGTAGTATGCCTCATCACCACGGTAATTGTTGACAAGGATGATCCGGCCTTTAATGATCCCCAGAAGAGAGTGGGTAAAATATATACGAAGGAACAGGCTGATGATCTGACAGCAAAAAAGGGATGGGTTTTCAGGGAGGAAGTAAAGACTGAAGGCGGATTTCGCAGGGTGGTGCCGTCACCCAAACCTGCGGGCATCATGAATGATGAGCTCATCGGTGAGCTGGCCCGGAGGGGAAGCATTGTCATCGCTGCCGGCGGCGGCGGTGTACCTGTTTATATCGATGAAAAGAACGATGTCAGGCCGGCCGAGGCCGTGATAGACAAGGATCTCGCATCTTCACTGCTGGCATCAAAAATCGGTGCTGATGAGTTTTATATCCTTACCGATGTCCCGTATGTCTATATCAATTATAAGAAGCCTGACCAGGAGATAAAGGAGTTCCTTGATTATAAGGACACCCTGAGGTATCTGGAGGAGGGCCAGTTTACAAAGGGAAGCATGGCTCCGAAGATTGAGGCCTGTCTTAACTTCATCAAAGCAGGAGGCAGCAAGAGCGTCATCACCGAGGCCTTCAAGCTGGAGGACAGGAGGTATGGGACGAAGATTACGATGGAATATGATTAAGGCAATAGAGGGCCGAGCGTATGAAAATTGCCCAGTGGGTAATTTTAGGAAGGAGCCAGTTTGCAGGGGAGGCAAGAGGCAATACTTCAAGAAAGATAACAGACAACAGATAACAATCATGGATATCAACTTGAAAAACAGACATTTCCTGAAGCTTCTTGACTTCACCCCGGAAGAGATTAAATTTCTTCTTGACCTTGCTTTTGACCTTAAGAAGGCAAAATATGCCGGCACTGAGCAGCAGAAGCTCAGGGGGAAGAACATTGCCCTTATATTTGAGAAGGCCTCAACGCGCACACGCTGTGCCTTTGAGGTTGCTGCCCTTGACCAGGGAGCGCACGTGACCTACCTCGGACCTTCAGGTTCACAGATAGGCCATAAAGAGTCGATGAAGGATACTGCAAGGGTGCTGGGCCGCATGTACGACGGTATCGAGTACCGCGGTTACGGACAGTCCATCGTGGAAGAACTGGCCGCCTATGCCGGCGTACCGGTATGGAACGGACTGACGACCGAGTTTCATCCCACACAGATCCTGGCAGATTTCATGACGATGATGGAGCACAGCGATAAGCCTCTTAACCGGATCAGCTTCTGCTACCTTGGTGACGCCCGTAATAACATGGGTAACTCGCTGATGGTGGGAGCGGCAAAGATGGGAATGGATTTCAGGGCAGCAGCCCCGAAAGCATGCCAGCCGGCTGATGATCTCGTGAAGAAATGCCGTGAGATAGCAGCTGAGACGGGCGCGAAAATAACCCTGACGGAAGATGTCGCTGAAGCAGTAAAGGGTGCAGACTTCCTGTACACTGACGTATGGGTCTCAATGGGTGAGGCTGATTCGGTATGGGAGGAGAGGATAAAGCTGCTGAAGCCATACCAGGTGAACGCTGAGGTGATAAGGCTGACAGGCAATCCGAAGGTAAAGTTCCTTCATTGCCTGCCCGCATTCCATAACAGGGAGACAAAGGTAGGAGAGGAGATGTATAAGAAGTTCGGGCTTGACGGTATGGAGGTGACTGAAGAGGTATTCGAATCATCCCATTCGATAGTTTTTGACGAAGCCGAGAACCGGATGCATACCATCAAGGCGGTGATGGTTGCAACCCTTGGCGCCTGATCGTCAGATCAGGTGATGATTGTCTTGACGAAATAGAAGGTCATCAGGAGTGAGGCGGCGAGCTTCAGTCCTACGCCGGTCAGAAAACCCAGCAGGCTACCGAAGCCGGCCTTGAGTGCATATTTGATGTCATCCTTGAAGAGGAGTTCACCGACAACGGCTCCGATGAAAGGCCCGATGATGATCCCGAACGGCCCCAGGAACAGGCCGATGATCAGCCCGACAGTAGCCCCCCGCATTCCGTATTTGGATCCTCCGAACTGACGCGTACCCCATATCGGCACCACATAGTCAATCACGGTTACAACGATGGCCACCACTCCCAGTATGATGAACAGGTTTTTGCTGATAGGTCCGAATTTTGTGAAATGGAGTACAACAAGGCCAAGATAGGTCAGCGGAGGACCGGGTAACACCGGCAACAAGCATCCCGCGATGCCCACAATCATCATTAAAATGGCAAGACCCAACCAGACATAGTCCATCTTACTTAAGCTTTAACAGTGCAAACAGACAAGAAGGTTCTCTTACCTGGAACCCAGTTCATCAAAATCGACATCGGAGAATTCGCTTGTCTGTGCTTCGGCGACAACCTCATCACTCTCAGCAGCCACTCTTGTTCCGGTATGAAGAGCTTCTCCGTTACCTGCAAAAGTCACTGCCTCACGCAGTCCTTCAGTGAACTTTTCAAAGTCTTCCTTGTACAGAAAAATTTTGTGCTTCTCGTAGAACATCTTTCCCTCTTTCCCTTGCCTCTTCTTGCTCTCCGTTATTGTCAGATAAAGATCTTCGTGTCTCGTGGACTTCACATCAAAGAAGTAAGTCCTCTTACCTGCACGTACCACTTTGGTGAAAACCTCCTCTTTATCATTTCTCTCATTCTGACCTTCAGTTCTGCCTTTCTCGTCTTCCATCAGTAGCGAATGTTTTAGGGTTTCAAATAGTTAGCATGGTCAAATGTAACAATAATTTTAAAAAAACAAATTTGCATCACCAAATTGCAAGAGAATTTTGGGCTATGACGCTGATTGCAAATCGATTTTTTTAACTTTGCTGCCTGAAAAATTAGTTCTTTTAATGATAAGCAGACGACAACTCAGGATAAAGGCACTTTCGGTACTTTACGCCTGCAACAGGAAGGAGATCGATGATCTGGCCACGGCCGAGCAGGAGCTGATGCTGAGCATCAGGAAGAGCTACGATCTCTATCACTACCTGCTTTTGCTTCTGATAGCTTTGTCAGATGTGGCACGCGGGAAGGCCACCCTCTCACGAAAGAAAAACATACCTGCCCCCGAAGATATCAATCCCAATACCCGCTTTTCTGAGAACAGGATCATAGCGCAGCTGAGGAACAATGACCAGCTGCATCATTATACCGGGGCTCTGCCTGCTTTTGGACAAAAAAAGACCGTATCACAACCTTCGGGTCACTCTCACGCTGGCTGGGAACGCTCGGCCTGTCATGGTCAGATCATCCGGAGGTAGTCAGAAAGGTTTTCAATGAGATGACAAAATGGGAGGTTTACAATGAGTACATGTCATCTGATGATAACAGCTACCGCGCAGATCAGAGGTTCATAAAGGAGCTGGTGACAAAGCTGATACCTGCATCGGAGGAACTGTCTGCGAGCCTCGAGGAACAGTCTGTATACTGGAATGATGACCTGCCGTTTGTGTCTGCCATGATCCGCAATACATTGGGAAAATTCAAAGAGCATGATGACGGAAGGAGCATTGTCCTGGCGCCTATGTTCACCAACAGTGACGATGAGGAGTTTGTAAAGATACTGCTCAGGAAGGCTATCCTGAACGGTGAAAAGAACAGGGAACTGATTGACGCCCACACGACAAACTGGGAGATCGAGCGGATAGCGTTAATGGATAAGCTTGTGATGCAACTTGCTATAACTGAGTTGGTTGAGTTTTCAGAGGTGCCTGTAAAGGTAACCCTGAACGAATATATCGAGATCGCAAAAGACTATTGCACGGCCAAAAGCAGTACTTTTGTGAACGGTATTCTTGACAAGATTGTCAGGGAGATGCGGGCAAGCGGCAGTTTTACCAAGGCAGGACGGGGGCTGATAGGGGAGGTATAGGGAGGCAATAGGCAGTAGGCAATAGGCAATAGTGCAAAGCAGTAGACGACCAGCAGAATCTGCAAGTGGACATGGCAGAGAGTGAAGATTAGGATGGAGTGCAGTGACAGTGAACAAGTGAGCAGTTAAGCAGTGACTAGTGAACTGATATTGTGGTAAGAAAATAATAATATGAAAAAAATAATAACATATACTTCAACTGCCATTCTGATGGCGGCGGTGGTGTTCGCATCCTGCGGAAGAGGCTCATCAGGCGAGAGTAAGAACACGCCACCAGATACAACGGGGGTGGCAGTCATAACCTTCAAAATGCTCGAGCATAATTTCGGTGCTGTGAAAGCCGGTGAGAAGGTAGGCTGTATCTTTCCTTTCACGAACACCGGAGATGCTGACCTGGTATTGACATCCGCTACTGCAAGCTGCGGATGCACCGCTCCGAAGTACAACAAAAAGCCTGTCGCCCCGGGAGATGCCGGCACCGTTGAAGTGGTTTTCGACACCTCCGGGAGAGATGGCATGCAGACAAAGACTGTTGTAGTTCAGTCGAATGCAGAGAATAATTTAGTTATATTGCGTATTATTGCAGAGGTAAAAAAATAAGAAACAACTAAATAACAATTATCAATTATGAACACATTAGCATTTATCTTTTTACAGGCTGTGCCGGCAACACAGGGGAAACCAAATATGCTTACGAGCCTGCTTCCCCTTCTGCTTGTTTTTGTGGTATTTTATTTTTTCATGATCAGACCGCAAATGAAAAAGCAGAAAGAGCTGACAACTTTCCGCAGCGCTATTTCCAAGGGAGACAAGGTAATTACTACAGGAGGCATCTACGGCAAGGTCATTGATGTGACAGACAACATTGTAACGATTGAAATTGCCAACGACGTAAAGGTAAGGGTCGATAAGAACGCTGTTCTGAGAGATCCCTCTGATGTTCAGCCAAAGTAGTCAGCAACACTTTACAGCAGGGCAATGACAGCTGAAGAAAAGAAACAAAGAAAAAAATTCCTTAACAGGGAGTTGCCTGTCTTTGCTTTTTTTCTTCTGCTCTCGTTTGTTTTCTGGTACCTCAATGAGCTGAGCAAGGAGCTTGAAGGAACCATCAATTACCCGGTCAGGTACATTAATCCGCCCAAAGAACGCATTGTTACCGGGGAACTGCCGGGCAAGCTTGAGATGGATCTGCGCGGCCCGGGTTACACCATTCTCAAGATGAAATTATCGGGCAGCAGGGCACCGGTGGTGATTGATTTTTCAAAGACCACACCGAAGCGCTTTCCCGGGAAATCACCGAATTATTACCTTGTCACCTCAGGACTGATTCAGAGTTTCTCAAAGCAGCTGCATGCTGATTTTGAAATTATTGCAATTAATCCTGATACCCTGTTCTTCGGCTATGACAGGCTTGTCACACGCAGGATGGCAGTAATACCTGATCTTGATATCGAATTGGCACAGGGCCATAAAGTGGTCATTGTCCCCGATCCTGACAGCATAACGGTTACAGGACCTGAGCATATCCTTGACACCCTCAGGGGGATCCCGACGCGCCATCGCTCTTTCAAGAGGATGAACGAGAATTTCAAGGCGAAGGTACCGCTTGAATGTCCTGAATACCTTGAGACGACACAGAAGAGAGTGGTTGTGGAGGTTACCATTACCGGAAGGCCATCATCTATTTTCAACCTGAAACATCAGCGGGAAGACTAACCATTTATTTAATGGCACGAAGACTAGGCGTCACCGGCGGTATAGGCAGCGGCAAGACAACCGTCTGCAGGATCTTCAGGGTCCTTGGTGTGCCTGTTTTTGTCGCTGATGCTGCAGCCAGGGAGGTGATGAACAATGACCCGGGGATACGTGATAAGATCAATGACATCGCCGGCAAGGACCTGTACTCAGGAGGAGAGCTGGACCGCATGGAGCTGGCACGTCTTATTTTTAACAGGCCGGAGATGCTTAAGAGGGTCAACGCAGCGGTTCATCCCGTTGTTCTGAAGATTTTCGGCAAATGGGCTGATGAATCTGATGCACCTTATGTCATCATGGAGGCGGCTGTGCTTTTTGAGTCAAAGGCCGACACGTTTGTCGACAGGGTAGTATCAATTTCAGCACCGGTCGAGGAACGCATTGCCCGCGTAATGGGCCGGAACGAGTTGAGCCGTGAACAGGTCATAGAGAGAATTAACAACCAGCTTGAGGATGACGAAAGGGAAGAACAGTCATACTACGTCATTAACAATGCCGATAACGAAATGATAATACCGGAGATTCTGAAGATTCATGAGGATATGCTCCGGCTTGCAGAAAAGGACAGGTAATGGGGAATTTTGCCAAGTGGATAGGAGGAGGATTGGGTTTTGTTGTCGGAGGCCCTATTGGCGGACTGCTTGGCTTCTTCATCGGATCGGTGGTTGACGGCTCAACAACAGCAGCGTGGGACCAGTCCGGACGGCCTGCAGGGCAGCAGCCCAGGTACAGAACAACACCCGGTGACTTCGCCATGAGCCTGGTTGTGCTGATTGCCGCAGTAATGAAAGCTGACGGGAAAGTACTGAAGTCAGAACTCGATTATGTCAAACGGTTCCTTGTCTCACAGTTCGGCTACGATACTGCCCAGGAAGCGCTTACTATGCTCAGGGACCTGCTGAAAAAGGATATTCCCCTGCGTGATGTATGCTCACAGATACGAAGCGGCATGGATTACCCTTCCCGGCTTCAGCTTATTCACCTGTTGTATAATCTGTCAGCTGCTGACAGCAGGTTCGAACCGGCAGAGACAAAAGTCATTCAGTCTATATCTGATATGCTTGGCATATCGGCAAGCGATTATGAATCTATACGTAATATGTTCATACCGGCTACCGATGCAGCCTACCGCATACTTGAGGTTGAACGTACCGCCACTGATGAGGAGCTTAAGAAAGCTTACAGGAAGATGGCCCTGAAATACCACCCTGACAAAGTCAGTCACCTGGGTGAGGAATTCCGTAAAACGGCAGAGGAGAAATTCAAGGCTGTTAACGAAGCCTGGGAGAAAATTAAGAAAGAACGTAACATGGTTTAACAAGTCTCTGATATACAATTATTAACAAATAATTATTAAAAATGATTCTGAAAGATATTCTGGCAATCTCCGGTGAGGGGACACTGTTCAAGTTCATTGCCCAGGGCAAAAATGCAGTCATTGTTGAAAATCTCGAGACAGGACGGCGTATCAGTGCAGGCGCTACAGCCAAAGTAAGCGCTCTTGAAGAGATCTCCATCTACACCTCAGGCGAGGATCTGCCCCTCGGAAAGGTGATGGACAAGATATGGGAGAAAGAGAACGGCGGAGAGGCGAAGTCTCATAAGCTTCCCGATAATGACCTTAAGAAATACTTTGGCGAGGTCTTCCCGGAGTATGATCATGACAGGGTCTATACCTCCGATATAAAAAAGGTTCTTCACTGGTACAACATCCTTCATAAGCTGAATCTCCTTGTAAAGGAAGAAGAGGAGAAGAAAGAGGAAGATGCCGGTGCTGAGGTCAAAACCGAGGCTAAAACCAAGGGTGCTCCGAAAGAGAAAAAAGCTACTGCTGTTAAAAAAGCAAAGGTTGCGCCGGCCAAAACCACTGTCAGGAAAAAAGCTTCGAAGGGCGAGTAGCATGGCCATCACAAATTTCGGCGGTGAAGAGGTGATCTTTGACTATGATGAATCTCAGATCATCATAATACCCGTGCCGTATGATGCAACAAGCACATACATAAAAGGTGCAGACAAAGGTCCTGCTGCTATCCTCGACGCTTCGCCGGCACTGGAGTTTTATGATACAGAGACCCGGTCAGAGGCTTTCAGAAAAGGAATATTCACTCTCCCGCCCGTTGTCACCGGACCTGATCCCGTTGAACTTACGGAAGCGGTTTATAAAACCGTTGCCGGCATCTTTGCCGGAGACCGTTTCCCGGTGGTTATCGGCGGCAACCATACTGTAAGCATAGGAGCGTTCAGGGCTGCCGCGGAAGTGTTTCCCGGACTTACCATACTTCAGCTTGACGCTCACTCTGACCTTCGTCCCGTCTATGAAGGCTCGCCGCTAAACCATGCATGTGCTGCTGCAAGGGCAAGGGAATATGCACCCCTGGTCCAGGTGGGTATCAGAAGCATGTCTGCAGAGGAGCTTCCTTTTGTCGATCCGAAGAGGATCTTCTACGCTCATGAGCTATGGGCGGACAAATCACTTTATGCAAAAGCCCTCAGCCTCCTGACGGAGAATGTCTATATCACCATTGACCTGGATGTCTTTGATCCTTCGCTCATGCCTTCGACGGGTACACCTGAACCCGGCGGACCTGATTACCGCGAGCTGATGTCATTCCTTCGCGAGGTTGTCAGCAAGCGGAATGTAATTGGGTTTGATGTTGTCGAGCTGTGTCCTTCCGCTGTCAGCAGGACACCTGATTTCGTGGCTGCGAAGATCATCTACCAGCTGCTCAGCTACAGGTTCTCAGGCTGAAAGTATCACCGCGGCTTATCGTAATGTTTGGCCTCCTCCCAGATGACGTTCATCTCATCGAGGCTCATGTCGCGGAGCGAAAGTCCCTGTGCCAGTGTCTTTTTTTCGAGGTAGTTGAACCTGCTGATAAATTTCCTGTTTGTCTTTTCGAGTGCTGATTCCGGGTCGATTTCGTACAGCCGTGCTGCATTTATCAGTGAGAAAAAGAGGTCGCCGAGCTCAGCTTCGATGTCCACTTTCCTTCCTCCCAGCACCTCCTCCTTCAGCTCGTTCAGTTCTTCAGTAACCTTATCCCAGATCTGTTCACGGCTGTCCCAGTCGAATCCGACACCCCTTACTTTCTCCTGTATCCTGTTGGCTTTTACGGTAGCCGGCAGGGAGGCGGGGACACCCGATAATACCGGTTTGTACTCGCTGTGTTCGTTCATCTTGAGTTTTTCCCAGTTCTCCTCTACTTCACGTGCGCCCCTGGTGACGCTGACATCACCGAACACATGAGGATGCCTGTATACCAGTTTTTTGTTAATGCCCTCGAGAACGTCGCCCATATCGAACAGCCCCTTCTCCGAGCCTATTTTTGCATAGAAAACGATGTGCAGCATGATATCGCCCAGCTCTTTGCGTATGTCCTCATTATCATCCTGTATTATTGCATCAGCAAGCTCATACGTTTCTTCAATCGTGAGTTTTCTAAGGGTCTCGTTCGTCTGCTTCTGGTCCCACGGGCATTTTGCCCTCAGCTCGTCCATAATATCCAGCAGCTTTTTGAACTCTTCAACTGTTTTTTCTCTCATCCGGGTTTAATTTTTAAAAAGGCCGTTTCCTGTCTGCCGGTTATCTCTTACTTCCACTCTAACTGCATCGCCGGTATCGACGCCGAACAGCTGACACAGGTCCGCCCCGTTTATCGACACCTCCAGAAGATCAAGTATATTGAAACGTGTTACCAGTTCACCGACAGGCTCGTCGCTGTATAACCTGCTGATCTTTTCAGTATAATATTTATTGCTTTTAATGAGTATCCTGAAGCTCCTGCTTCCAAATACTCTCAGGAATATTTCCCTGGTGATGTTGGTTATGGCATTGCCGTAAGAGTCAATAAAGATGACACTTCCTATTATCACATCTTTGTTTATGGTTGCCCGCAGCGGCACTTTTTCCGATAAAGATTTCACTTTTATGCCGAGTTTCTCAGGAGGTTGTCCTGCTTCCAGTGCAGCTGCTGCACGGACAAAGAGTGTTATCTCATCGGCATCATCGTCATTGCTCAGCCTGACTATGAGATCGGGCTCCGAGTTCAGGATGAGGTTGAATATCCCGTTATCAGAGCCGATAAAATAATGTCCCCGGGCTTTGACCAGCAGGTGAGGCTTCTCGTCGGAGCCTTCGCTGCTGACAAAAACAAGGTGAATGGTGCCTTCAGGGTAGTGGCCGAAAGTGTTCCTGATCACGAAGGCGCCATGCATGATATTCAACGGGGGTATCCTGCTTGCATTGTTCACCACAACGGCTCCGGGACAGCTCGTACTCAGCTTCCCCCTGAGTATGCCGGGAAAGATATCGTCCTCTCTCCACTCCGTCGTCAGTGTGATCAATGCCATTCTCAAAATAGTTACAGCAAAGATAATCTTCTGAAAAAAATAAACTTACTTTGTGAAGGAGCGGTATTAAAAATTTAAGATGATTGTAAAACATTGATTAACAGCCGACAGAAAGAAAGAGAGAGATAAGGCGGATGACTGAAAGAGTGATTTTACTTGATGAGATTGATCCTGTGGTCATGTTTGGGCCGAACAACAGGCTTCTGGAACAGATACAGGGTTATTTTCCGAAGATAAAGCTTGTTGCCAGGGGAAATGAGATCAAATGCATGGGTGAGGCGGAAGAGATTGCCGTATTTGCCGACAAAATTTCAGTGCTGCTTGATTATTACAGGCATTACAACAGGCTTGATGAAAGCGACCTGGAGCGTCTTCTGCTCGATGATGATCATATGCGCACTGCCTCGAACGGTGATTTTGAGGATGCCCTGGTCTTTGGCACGAACGGCAGGCCGGTCAGAGCCCGGACCGTCAACCAGCTCCTTCTGGTGAAGGAATATTACGCCAGTGATCTTATCATTGCGGAGGGACCGGCAGGTACGGGCAAGACATATACTGCCATAGCGCTGGCTGTGAGAGCGCTGAAGAACCATGAGGTGAAGAAGATCGTCCTCACCCGGCCTGCCGTGGAGGCAGGGGAGCGACTGGGCTTCCTGCCCGGAGACATGAAGGATAAGCTGGACCCCTACCTGCAGCCGCTTTATGATGCACTCCACGACATGATCCCCTCACGTAAGCTGGAGCAATGGATTGAGGACGGAACAGTACAGATAGCACCCCTTGCTTTCATGCGCGGACGAACACTTGAGAACAGCTTTGTAATTCTTGATGAGGCACAGAATGCAACCATCAGCCAGCTGAAGATGTTCCTCACCCGCATGGGTGTCAGCTCGAAGTTCATACTTACGGGCGACACTACCCAGATAGACCTGCAAAGGAGAAGTGAATCAGGCCTTCTTCAGGCAATAAGACTGCTGACCGACATCGAAGGCATTTCGGTAATACGGTTTGATGAAAGAGATATTGTCAGACACAGGCTCGTCAAGCATATCGTAAGAGCATATGACACCGAAGAGAGGAGTCAGAATGAAGACAGGAAAGAAACAAAATAACGCTGCTATGACAAAGGCAATCACAACGACAGACTTTAATTTCCCCCGGCAGAAAGGTATATACAGGGGCAAAGTAAGAGATGTATATAATATTGATGACAGGTACCTGCTGATGGTGGCTTCTGACCGTATCTCGGCATTTGATGTTGTCCTGCCGGAAGGAATTCCATTTAAAGGTCAGGTTCTTAATCAGATAGCAGCAGTGTTCCTCGACAAGGTCAGGGATATAGTACCCACCTGGAACATTGCATCGCCTGATCCGAATGTGACTGTAGGGTACCGCTGTGAGCCCTACCCGGTCGAGATGATTGTCAGGGGTTACCTCACCGGCAGCTCATGGAGAACCTATAAGTCAGGCATCCGTAAGATCTGCGGTATTGCTTTACCTGATGGAATGAAGGAGCACCAGCGCTTCCCGCAACCGATTGTCACACCAACCACCAAGGCTGAACACGGGAAGCATGACGAAGATATTTCAGGTGAAGAGATAGTAAGTTCAGGACTGGTTTCTGAATCAGAGTACGCCAAACTTGAAGATTATGCGATGAAGCTCTTTCTCCGGGGCTCGGAGATAGCTGCCGCACACGGTCTTATACTGGTTGACACGAAGTACGAGTTCGGCAAGCGCAACGGTGAGATTTATCTCATTGATGAAATACATACCCCGGACAGCTCACGATACTTTTATGCCGACGGATACGAGGATCGCTTCGCCAGGGGGGAGCAGCAGAAACAGCTATCAAAGGAATTCGTGCGTGAATGGCTGATGGCAAACGGTTTCCAGGGAAGGGAAGGGGAAAAGGTGCCGGAAATGACACCTGCTTTCGTCACGGAGATATCAGATCGCTATATCGAACTATATGAAAACATCACCGGCACGAAGTTTGTCAGAGCTGAAGCAGAAGACCCGGTCAGGCGGATTGAGAGAAATGTTGAACTGTTCCTGCCGGAGCTTAAATAAATATCGTTGGAAACTGTTTTAATGCAATGAATATTAATTTTGCACTTCACAAACTGTCAGATATGTTGCTGAAACGTACTACGCCGGCCTTTATGTTTCTGGTCATTATGCTGTTAACGGCTGAGCTGGCCGCCCAGGTACCGGCGCCTGTGGCGGTTGAGATATCAACCCAGAAGATAGTTGTGGAGGGCAAGGTGTATTACATGCACCAGGTTGTAAAAGGTCAGACACTCTATTCAATTTCGAAAGCTTATAATGTGACTGTTGACCAGCTCACCCGCAGTAATGAGATACCGCCCAACGGTATTAAGGAGGGACAGATGCTCAAGGTGCCGGCTAACGTTACAGCCTCCACTTCATCTGTAACAGCGCCTGCAAACCAGGATGAGCGTTATCTCTACCACAAGGTAAAAAGAGGAGAGACCCTCTCATCAATTGCCGGTGAGTATGGTATATCAGTGCGCGATCTGAAAAAAGCAAACAAGCGGCTTCTCTTTCCGCACGAGGGTGATTATCTGATGATACCCCGCAAAAAAATAACCGGGCAGCCTTCTGAGAAAAAGCCTGTGCCGGATACCGTGCCTTTGCCTGACGATATTACAGATACACTGATCGTTGCCGGCGGGAAGGAGATATTCACCGTACTCTCTGAGAATACAGTCCTTAAGGACCTGAAAGGCTCCGTCAAAGTTGCCTTGATGCTCCCGTTTTTCATAAATGAAAATAACTCGAGATCTTATGTGGATTCAACCCAAATGGATTCGCAGGGCAATAAAATCTACAGGGAGGTGACTCTTGACGACAACTGGATATATGAGGGCAGCCTGCCCTTCCTTGAAGCTTACGAAGGCATCCTGATTGCTGTTGACAGTTTGCGCGTACTTGGCCTGAATGTCGAGCTTGATGTTTATGACATTGTTGGTGATACAACTGAACTCAACAGGCTTATCTGGTCAGGAAAGCTTAATGATGTTGATCTGATCATTGGTCCCGTATTTTCCACCAATCTGAACCGAATGGCTGCTTATGCGGCTGCACGTGATATCCCGATCGTATCTCCCGTGCCGCTCCGTGACCAGAATATTGTCGAGAACAGACCTACTCTTTACAGGGTGTTCCCGTCAGCAGGCATTTCACAGGATATCGTAGTCAGGGAACTGAAATCTCATCAGGGCAGCAATGTCATTTTCGTCTATGCCGACACCCTGATGAATGACCCGAAAACATCAGGGTTCTGGAACAGGATAAGAATGGCAATGGTTACTGACAGTCTGAGCGACACCACCCTGATTACTGCGCATTATTTTACAGGGGCAATAAAGAAGCGTGACACCTATAGCGGGGTTGCATCATTCGAAGGGTTGCTGAAGCCTGACCGTGAGAATATTATCATCCTTGCTTTTACACAGACCCCTATTGTCAGCTCGGCTTTCTCCACACTCCACACCTTGTCACGCAAGTATGATATCAAAGTGATCGGTTACCCTGAGATAGGAGGGCAGGAGACCATTGAGATCAAATACTACTATGATCTTGAACTTTTTATACCGACTGAGTCATATATCGATTTCAATTCCCCGGCTTCTTCATCGTTCACTTTAGCCTTCAGGAAGAAATTCAAGACAGAACCGATGGCAGGAAGTTTCGCATGGAGAGGTTTTGATATCGCGTATTACTTTATTGGCGGCATTGCCGGCTATGGCCGTGAATTCCTTAAAGACCCGGGCATCTTCAATCCTGCCCTTTTATGTCTTGACCCTGACTTCAGGCGCGAACGCGCTACTGATGGTTATGAAAACAGGGGGATGTTTATCCTTCACTATAAGAAGGACATGACCATTGAGGTCAGGAGCCCCTTATCTGAAGATAATCCTGGGATAAAATATGATGTTCAGTATCAGGACTGACTCTTCAGGCTCATAAGTACAAAATCAATAACAATAGGCAGGTCTTCGGGATTGACTCCGTTAGCTGTAAGGACAGGGGTATCATCGTTAAAGATATTCATGAATGTCTCAACGGTCATTTTACCAGTCTCCAGGGCTTTAATATAGTACTCCGAAGCTTTACGCGGATTAGCCTGGCAAAGAGCCAGGTGACCCATGTTGATCATGTCATGAGGGGTCAGGCCTGCTTCCGCAAGACGCTCGAAATATCGCTCCGCCTCACTGAATTTGCCTGTCATAAAATAACACCATGCGATAGGCCTCAGGACCTTAACGTTCCCGGGATTTTGATATTCAATGCGGAAGTAATACTTAAGTGCCTCTTCATATTTGCCAGTGTCAAGGTAACAGTGAGCCGTCATCAGTATGGAGGTAAGGTCATCAGGCTCGCTCTTCAGTGCTCTCAGGTAGATGTTCAGAGCCTCATGATTCCTGTTCAGTTTTCTCAGGCATAATCCAATTTTGCGCAGTGTCCAGGTCTTCGGATCGATGATTGACGCCATTGTATATTTGTCGAGCGCTTTCTCATATTCTCCTGCCTTCTGGTAGCAGTATCCTGCCTTTTCATGGAGTTCTGCATCATCGCTCACGGATTTGATTACTGAGAGGTATAGCGCCAGCGCATCATCATAATACTCTTTTCCGAATAAGTAGTCAGCCAGGGATCTGTCGTCTGTGGCTGTACCGCACACATCCCTGTAAAATAATGAGTTGTAGATATCGAGCCGGCTCATGAAGAGGTCGTCAAACTCATTCTTGAAGTCTGAAAGCTTGTAGAACCGGTAGAGATCATGGATATACTGTGTTAAGTTCGTTCTGAAGATGGCCGAGGGATCGGTAAGTTCACTGTCATATTTCATCTGTTCCAGGCCCTCAAGTTCCATCCTGAACACCTTCAGCATCATGTTTTTCTGTTCAGCGGGCAGGAATTTCATATTAAGGATGAGCGAGAACTTGTCCGAGTTACAGATAAACGGGGTCTTGTACAGTGCTTCGGCAAGTTCATTTATGCCGGGACCGAGGATTTCATCCCTGAAGATAGCATCAACAGCCTCATGATCGGGATAGAAGGGGATGAACCAGTTACGCAGCTCCCTGAAGAAGTCAAACTTTTTCAAGCCTGAGAAGGCTGACATGTAAACATCAGATCCCTCCATCTGCAGGTTGGTCAGTTCCTCCATGGTCTTGAACATTTCCTCCGAGTCTTTAAACATGTCTGACCAGTCAGGGTTCTGTCCTTCTTCGGTATTTTCTCCCAGGATAGCGTCAAGGTCAAGCTTTTCTTCTATTCGCGGCCTGAGCTTCACCACCCTGGGGAGTATCTCCTCGTTCATTCGCCTGCTCAGCTTCTCTGTGTCACGTGATCTTATTGCCTGAAGCACTACCAGGCGGCAGTTTTCCCTGAAGCTGTTGTTTGCCGCCAGCTCTCTTACTGTCTGCATGACCTCCGGATAAAGGCTGAGGCGGTCATCGTAATAATACAGGCTGAGCACCAGTCCTGTCAGCGCTCTTTCGGGTACGTGCTGAGTAGGGTCCAGATAAAGCTTGGCAAGGAGTGTGAGTTTGGCCGGATCCCATATCCGGAGGCTGCTCAGCGTGATGGCGCTGACGAAAGAAGCCATCTCATGCCACTCGAACTTACCCGACCTCCGGAGTATATCAACGAGGCTTTCTTCCGCCTCACCGTAGTAGTCTGTCAGCCATAAATGATTGAAAATGATGCCCGAAAGACGCTCTCTTTCTGCTGCCTGCTCTCTTTCTGTCTCAGGTTTCTTTATCTCAGCCGATGACAGCAGGTCATCTAACCGCGCCTTAAACACCAGGTCATCAACACTCTGTACTATATTGCCTCCCCTCAACCTTTCCTCTCTTTCTTCACGTGCTCTGACAGAATAAGTGTACCATCCTGAATGATGTGCCAAAATGTCCTGTTTTATCTTATCGTTAAGCTTGAGAATACTCTGGAGAAGTTTGATATATACTTTCTGCCGGTCCGGGTCGTTTATGCCGTCAACAGTATATTTAAGGATGTTCCTATAGGTCATTTTCAACTCCGCGAACTCATCCCTGAAGCCTCCAAATGAGACATTATCAAGCATATCGGATATAATGTCAAAGCTCTGTTTGACCTTCCGCCTCACAATAAGGTTACAAATTCTCCTGTGCTGAAGTATGATGGTGGATACATTCATTTTTTTCAGATAATAACATACACCTGAAAAGCAGTGCAACAATCAGGCCACCGGAAGGTTCAGAAACTGAAACCTATGCTGACGTAAGGTTTAAACGCTTTGTAGAATACTTCTCTGTCATATAAACCGTGCATTACACCGAGGCGTATCGGACCGGCGATAGTCATATAACCAATTCCCAGCCCGTACCCGCCGACAAATGAAAAGCCTTTCTCACGGTCAAGTTCCTGGATTGCAAAGAGGTTGGCGCCGAAACTGATATGAAAGTCTTTCGCCACCTCATAGTCAGCACTGAGTCTTACACCTGCAAGACTTTTCAATGGTATCTGATTGTCATAGAAACCTATTGCAGAGACTGACCGGTCAGTCGTTGGTGTGATTCCGCCGAGAAGGAAAAAGCTGTTCTGGGCAGAAATAGTATCGGCATCCGTAAAGAACAGTGCTTCCCCGCCAACATTCCAAGTCAGTTTGGGTGCGGGCGACCAGTATGCGCTGAACCAGCCTCTGAAAGTAAAATTGTGATGGAAAGAAAAATCTCCCTGGACTTCACTGTTATAGTCCGTTCTCAGTGTGTCTGTCTTTATAACCCCCCTGACAAGCTTTGAGAGTGAGGCAGATATGCTGTAGGTGATTCCCTCATTGGGAAAGTGCTTGGTATCCAGGGTGTTTGCCTGGTAACTATAGGCAACGGTGACATAATCATAAGTGAGTCTTTCAATATGGCTGGCTGAGATATAATCGGTAACGAGATTATCGGCTTCAAACTTAAAAGAGAGGTTCATCAGGTGGTTCAGGCTTATTCTCTGGCTGACTGAGAGACTCGTAATGTAGTTCTGACTGAGCATCGGGCCTGTTTCACCTCTCAGTTCGATAAGAGGGAACAGGGTATTATCCATGAAAAATGAAGCTTCAAGACCAAACTTCTGACTTCTGTCAAGAAACTGGATGGTACCCAGCCTTAACCTGTAGTACTGTCCGATATATGATTCGGCATAGATAACGGACCTTTGTGTTACCAGGTCCCTGATTGAAACACCCAATACAGCGCCTGCACTCAGTGCAATATCATAATGCAGTGATCCATAAATCATAGCTTTAGGCCGTTCAATACAATCAATCTCCAGCAGGAGGGAATCATTCCGGGGAATAATTTTGTAACTGACTTTCTCAAACCATGCCTTGCCATAGAGTAATTCAATTCTTTCAGCGAGCAGATCCCTGCCGACCTTCTGGCCGGGTCTGATATCAAGAACACCTATGATCTCTTCGTCCCGAATAGTGTTATTACCGGTCACATCGATCCTGTCAAAGACATGATATTTAATTTCCGGCAGTGGTACAAGCGGTGTCTGAGGTCCTATTGCGTTAAGCGAATCAGCCAGTCGTATGAATTTTTCTTTAAAAGGAAGGGCTGCAAGATATCCTGCTGCAACGACTGTGTCGATGTCATTGAAGTTCGTTATTGAATGGCCCTTCATGTTGGGTTCGATCATAATGTCGGTTTTATTCTTCTCTTCCCCGTAATCTGCAAGACTGGTCAGGAAGGCAATCTGCTTGAGTATTCCATAGACAGACTCAAGGTCCTTCTCACTGTACCTTCTGAATCCCACATAAGAGCCGATCACAATGTCAGCGCCCATATCGTGCAGTTCGGTAGCCGCGTAATTATGGACCACGCCTCCGTCAACGAGCAAGGCACTGTCGATCCTGACCGGAGTGAATACTGAAGGTATGGCAATGCTTGCCCTGATAGCCTCAGGCAGATAACCCTCAGTTAACAGCACTGCTTTGCCTGTCAGCAGATCAGTGCCCACACAAAGAAAAGGTATCGGCAGGTTTGAGAAATTGCTGACGCTTGCAGCTGACCAGGAATAATAACTCAGAAGATTGTCTACCTGCTGACCGACTATCAGACCTGAAGGCAGCTGGATCTTTTTCCGTGTAATGGGCAGGGAGATCAGACTGTTGTAAAAGCGTTTCTTTTCGAGGAAAATGATCCTGTTCTCAGGTATCCTGTCAGAGAGTATCAGATTAAAGTTTGCTGCCTTGAACAACCTGGCGATACTGTCGGGTGAATAGCCCATCGAATATAATCCTCCAATGATGCTGCCCATGCTGACCCCTGTGATAAAATCAGGCCGCAATCCGGCTTCTTCCATCACTTTTATGACGCCGAGATGTGCCAGTCCATTTGCACCTCCTCCACTTAGGGCGAGACCAATTTTCGGCCTTGCCAGGGAGTCCTGCGATTTAACCTGGGCGGGGAAAAGGAAAACCACCAATACAAAAAAAACTGCAAGTGATTTAGATAAAGGTCTCATACCGGAACCTTTCAGGGATTGAAATGTTCATTATACGGATAAGCAAGTTAGTTAAAACAAGTATATTAGAAACATGAAAAGCGTTATAAAAGTTCAGCAGAAGTGGCTGCCCACGTCAAAGAAGGAGATGGAGGCCCTGGGGTGGGAGAGTGCTGATGTCATACTTTTTACCGGTGACGCTTATATTGATCACCCTTCTTTTGGGGCAGCCGTCATTGCGAGGGTGCTGGAGGCTGCAGGGCTGCGCGTGGCGGTAGTGCCTCAACCCAACTGGCGTGATGATCTGCGTGACTTCAGCAAGCTCGGTGCTCCGCGATTTTTCTTTGCCGTCACCGCCGGTAACATGGATTCTATGGTAAACCATTACACCGCCACGCGCAGGCTAAGGTCCGATGATGCTTATACAGCGGGTGGAGCAGCAGGATTCCGTCCTGATAATGCCACTGTTGTCTATACTCAGGCTCTTAAAAAACTCTTTCCGGATATACCGGTTGTCGCAGGCGGCATAGAAGCTTCAATGCGCAGGCTGATGCACTACGACTACTGGAAAGACTCTCTCGAGCCGTCCGTACTTATCTCCAGCGGTGCTGACATGATCATTTACGGTATGGCTGAAAAAGCGGTGTCAGTACTGGCGCATCGGGTTCAGAGAGGGGAGAAGGTGAACATGATCACTGATCTGCCGCAGTCGGGTTACCTGAGACCGGCCGGTGAGCCTCTGCATCCTCTGCCGGGGGTGAAGGACATGATGATGCACTCTTGCTCAGAGGCGAGGACCTCACGGAAAGCTTACGCTGAAAATTTTGTTCTGTTTGAGAAAACGAGCAACAGCCAGAAACCTGTCAGACTGATTGAACCATGCGGCGACACGGTGGTGGTGGTTAATCCCCCAATGCCTGCAGCTTCAGAGGCTGAGGCAGATGCTGTCTATGACCTGCCCTTTAACTATGCGCCTCATCCGCGTTATGAAAAGAAGGGGCCGATACCGGCATGGGAGATGATAAAATTCTCGGTAAATATTCACAGAGGGTGCTTCGGGGGATGCAGCTTCTGTGCCATCGCCGCACACCAGGGAAAGTTTGTCAGCAGCCGCTCCGAGGCCTCCGTGCTGAAAGAGGTGGAGCGCATCAGCAGGATGGAGGGTTTTAAAGGTTATCTCTCTGACCTGGGCGGTCCGTCGGCAAATATGTACCGCATGGCCGGCCGTGATAAGGAGAGGTGTTACAAATGCGGACGGCCGTCATGTATATGGCCCGCGGTGTGCAATAACCTTGAGACATCGCACCGGGATCTCCTGGCTCTCTATAAGACTGTCAATTCACTCCCATACATAAAAAAGGCGTTCGTAGGAAGCGGGGTGAGGTATGATCTTTTAATGAAGGAATACAATCGTTCTGCCGGAAGGGACGAGGAGCACTACCTTAAGGAGCTGATTGTAAATCACACCAGCGGAAGACTGAAGGTAGCCCCGGAGCATACCGACGATGAGGTGCTGTATCTTATGAGGAAGAGCTCATTCAGGCATTTCAGGAAGCTAAGCGAAATTTTCGGCGGGATAGTACGCAGCAACGGGTTGAAGTATGACCTGATCCCTTATTTCATATCGGCACACCCGGGTACCACGGAACAGAAGATGGGGGCTCTGGCCAGTGAGCTGAAGGATCTTGGGATGCATCCGGAGCAGGTGCAGGATTTCACTCCCACGCCGATGACGCTTGCCACAGCGATGTATTATCTTGGTTTTGACCCGTATACAGGCAGGAAGGTGCATGTAACCCGCGATATCAGCGAAAAGCGCAGGCAGAAGGAATATTTCTTTAAGGCTCAGAGCACAGGGCAGGGAGCAAAGGGTAAAGGGCAAAAGGCAGGCAAGGTGATTGGTGGTCAAGGCAGGCGTGTCATAAAAACAAAATAAATTATTCGATGGTCTACGACCATCTATTTGTATCCCGATGGCATTTTCTACAATAATTTGATGGTCTACGACCATCCAAATTATGCACCGTTAGACCTTCGTAGAAGGTCAAATTATTGTAGAAAGGAGACAGAAAACATTGCAGACCTTCGTAGAAGGTCAGATTATTGTAGAAAGGAGACAGAAAACATTGCAGACCTTCGTAGAAGGTCAAATTATTGTAGAAAGGAGACAGAAAACATTGCAGACCTTCGTAGAAGGTCAGATTATTGTAGGACAAATTATTGTAGAAGGGACCGTTTTGTTCCTTTCCCGATTCTATTCGTATTCCTTGAGAATATTCCTGACATCGTCAGGTGCCACCCTGCCGTAGGTCTTGGTGCCTACAAGAACCACCGGCGCCAGTCCGCATGCACCGACACATCTCAGGCTTGACAGCGAAAACTTGCCGTCAGGGGTTGTCTGTCCAACCTGAAGCGACAGCTCTTTCTTAAACTCATCAAGAACCTTCTCGGCACCTCTGACATAACATGCAGTACCCATGCAGATGCTGATGGGGTGTTTCCCCTTGGGTGTCATGGTGAAAAATGAATAGAAGGTTACAACACCGTAAACCTGTGCCACCGAAACATTCAGCCGGGAAGCAACGGCTTCCTGCACTTCTGCAGGAAGGTAACCGAAATGCCCCTGGCAGGTATGCAGTACATTGATAAGTTCCAGAGGATCATTATTGAATAAATCACAAATCTCGATGATCTTATTTAAGTCTTCCTGTCTTAGTTCTATCTTAATGCTTGACATATCATTGAATTTTAGATAGTTAAACTGAATTTGCCTTACTGCTTGACAATTATCCTGGCTTTCCGGTCAAAATAATTCGTATGGAGCAGATGGTGTGCCTTTTCACCGTTCGGTTCACCCAGGAACTCTTCGTAGAGTTTGATGATATAGGGATTCTTATGAGATACCCTGATGGGTTTATTCTTATCTTCCCGGTAAATGGCAGCAGCTCTTGCCTTCAGTATCGAAGAGTCGCCATGATGCAATGGCTGGCCGCCACCACCGATACAACCTCCCGGGCATGCCATTACCTCTATTGCATGAAATTTGGATTTTCCGCTCTTGAACTCGTCGAGCAACTTTCGTGCGTTGCCCAGTCCGCTGGCAATACCAATATTCAGAGGCAGTCCGTCGAAATCTATCGTTGCCTGTCTGACTCCCTCCATACCTCTCAGCTCGGTAAAATCGAGCTTCTTGAGTTCCTTGCCGGTGTAAAGCTCGTAGGCTGTGCGCACGGCAGCCTCAATTACACCACCTGTGTTGCCGAAGATGACAGCAGCACCGCTGGATTCACCAAGCGGCCTGTCGAAGTCCATGTCAGGCAGGTTGTTGAAATCGATGTTTGCCTGGCGTATGAAATGGGCCAGCTCGCGGGTTGAAATGGAGAAGTCAACATCCGGATTACCGTCAACAGCAAATTCGGGTCTCTGACTCTCATATTTCTTGGCCAGGCAGGGCATAACTGATACCACCACCATATCCTGCCGTTTGATATTGATCTTGTCAGCGAAATATGATTTTGCTATTGCACCGAACATCTGCTGGGGTGATTTTGCCGTCGAAGGCACATTCCTGAGCTCCGGATAGTTGTGTTCAAAGAAGTTGACCCAACCGGGGCAGCATGATGTCAGTATCGGGATATTGGCATCCTTGTCACCTTTCAGGAATTTACCGAGCCTTGTAAGAAGCTCTTTTCCTTCTTCCATTATGGTCAGGTCTGCAGCAAAGTCCGTGTCAAACACATAGTCAAAACCCAGCTCTTTGAGTGCAGAAACGAGTTTTCCTGTGACAAGTGTTCCGGGTTCCATCCCGAACTCCTCGCCGAGGGCGGCACGTACCGCAGGCGCTGTCTGAACGACAACGGTCTTAGATGGGTCGACGATGGCCCTGAGGACATCGCGGGTGTGATCAACCTCCGTGAGTGCTCCTGTAGGGCAGACCGCCACGCACTGTCCGCAATAGGTGCAGGGTGAGAACTCAAGGTTCTCCTCGAATGCCGGTGCAACAGCGGCCATGAAGCCTCTGTTGACAGCTGAGAGAGCGCCCACAGTCTGAACAGTATTGCACATCATCTCGCATCTGCGGCACATTATACACTTGTCGAGCTCACGGATGATGGAAGGAGAGAAGTCCTTGCGGTAAGTCGACATAGCTGCTATATCCTGTCCCGGTATCTCCCTGATGCCAAGCCGGTGAGCCATGTTCTGAAGGTCGCAGGTACCCGATTTCGGGCATATGAGACAGTCTTTCGGATGATCCGAGAGTATGAACTCCATAACTGTCCTGCGGGCGTTCATGACCCTTGGGGTATGAGTACGGACTACCGCTCCCTCGTCGCATTTTGTGATACAGGCGGGCGAGAGGTTTCTCCGACCCTGCACTTCCACAACACAGATCCGGCATCCGCCCGGATTGTTTTCTATGTTAAGGTCGTCAAGTTTCATGTGACACAGTGTGGGGATATCAATACCCAGCTGGTGTGCCGCAGTAAGGATGGTGGCTCCTTTCTGAACTTCGACCTGCTTATTGTCTATTGTAAGTTTTACTGTTTCCATTGTCAATCGTTCTGTCATTAATTGATTAGCACGGCACTGAATTTACATTTCTCGAAGCATGCACCGCACTTGATGCATTTTTCCTGGTCAACGATAATGCGGACCCTTGCGTTCACCCGTTATGGCGTTGACCGGGCATCCTCTTGCGCAAGCCGTACACCCTACGCACTTATCAATATCAATAGTGTATTTCATGAGATCACGGCATTCTCCCGCCGGACATCTCTTGTCAGTGACGTGATTTACATACTCGTCCCAGAAATTGTTCATTGTGGAAAGAACAGGATTGGGCGATGTTTGTCCGAGGCCGCACAGGGAGGTGTCTTTAATTACATTGCACATGTTTCTCAGGCGGTCAAGGTCATTCATTGTACCGTTGCCCTTGGTGATATGGGCCAGCAGCTCATGGATCCTTTTGTTGCCAATACGGCAGGGGGCGCATTTCCCGCAGGATTCTTCGACGGTAAACTCGAGAAAGAATTTTGCGATTGCGACCATGCAGGTATCTTCGTCCATAACAATCATACCGCCGGAACCCATCATCGATCCTGCAGCCACAAGGTTATCAAAGTCGATCGGCGTGTCAAGGTGCTTCTCCGTGAGGCATCCTCCTGAAGGACCGCCTGTCTGGACAGCTTTGAATTTTTTTCCGTTCTTGATGCCTCCACCTATCTCGAAGATTATTTCGCGAAGGGTGATACCCATTGGGACCTCTATGAGGCCGACGTTATTAATTTTTCCGGCCAGGGCAAAGACCTTGGTTCCCTTGGATTTTTCCGTGCCTATTGAGGAATACCATTCCCAGCCCTTGTTGATAATGACCGGTATGCTCGCAAAGGTCTCAACGTTGTTAACGTTTGTGGGTTTGCCAAGGAAGCCGCTCTCGGCGGGGAATGGTGGTTTATTGGTGGGCTCACCGCGAAGGCCTTCCATTGAATGTATCAGGGCTGTCTCTTCACCGCAGACGAATGCACCGGCACCGTAGCGTAGCTCAATATCGAACGAAAAGTCAGAGCCAAAAATATTATTTCCCAGTAGCCCATATTCGCGTGCCTGACCGATAGCTACTTTCAGGCGCTGAATGGCAAGCGGATATTCAGCCCTGATGTATATAAGACCTTTGGATGCTCCTATTGCATAACCGCAGATGGCCATTGCTTCAAGGATGGAGTGAGGATCACCCTCAAGAACCGAACGGTCCATGAATGCGCCCGGGTCACCTTCATCGGCGTTGCAGACCACATACTTCTGGTCGGCCTGATTCTTTGATGCTATTTCCCACTTCAGTCCGGTTGGGAATCCTGCCCCGCCGCGGCCGCGCTGGCCTGATTTACTGACTATATCGACGACGTCAGCAGGAGTGAGTTCGGAAAGGCACTTGCCCAGTGCCGAATATCCATCATGGGCAATATAGTCAGTAATGTCTTCCGGATTGATCAGCCCGCAGTTTCGCAGAGCGATACGTATCTGTTTACGTTTCAATTCCGGCTGCTTTGTATCCCCGGCCTGTGGCTTCTGCCACGGTTCAGTCTTCAGCAGCCTCTGTACCGGTTTTCCCTTGATGACATGCTCTGCAACGATCACAGGTGCATCTTCGGGTTGAACATGAGTGTAATATGTATTGTCTGGCATGACCCTGACAACAGGGCCGTGTTCACATAAGCCGAAGCAGCCGGTCATTATGACCTGCACCTCGTTTTGGAGCCCCTTTTCTTCGATTTCCTTCTTCAGGTTCTCAATGATGAGATTACTCTCTGATGCCCGGCAACTTGTTCCGCCGCAGACAAGAAGGTGCATTCTGTACTTTGACATTACTCTTTTCCTCCCTGTTTATTAGTATATTTTTTCATAGTTGACCGGAATGATACCCTCAGCCAGTTCACCATTTTTAATGTACTTTTCGATGATTTCGTCAGCTCTCTTCTGGTCTACGAAACCAAAAACAACCGGCTCTTTGCCGGGCATTTGCACTTCAACAGTCGGTTCAGCATAGCAGTAACCCATACATCCTGTCTGGGTTATTACTGCACCAATACCCCTTTTATCAAGCTCATCAACAAAAAAATCCATTATCGGCCTTGCTCCGGAAGCTAAACCGCAGGTGGCCATTGCAACCTTGATCTGAACCATAGCCTGCGGACTGTCGGCTCCGGATCTCATATCGATCTTTGAGCGTGCCCCGTCACGGATCTTCTTTAAGTCATCAAGTGAATTGATTTTTCCCATGATTGTTATTTTGTGTAATTATTAGTTGATTTCTGTCAGAAACAATGGGCAAACATATGCCCCTTAAATTATTAAATTCCTAATATTTATCATATCCTGCTTTGATATTTATTATTTCATAAACAGTTGATAAGAACAGTGCAAAATTAATAATTATTGTTAATATAATAACATTGTTAATTAATTAACAATAAAATAATTTTAATCTTTTATCAATAATATTAAACTACTAATGAACTGCAGGTCTGATATTTGCAAACTCAGACCCTGGCTTCCACTGCGGTCTTATGTCGCTTGTCACAATTCTCCAGGCTACCTCAAAGGCTGCTTTTGCGTCTTCAGCGATACCTTCAAAATTCATTTCCGGGGAATAGTTATCAGCCGGTTTATGGTACGTTGTTGTAAGGTATTCTTTCTCCCTGGCTGCCGCCCACTCTTTTCCGTGTTCGCGACTGTCGCAGTTACCTCGTGCAAATAGTGAGGGCACACCTAAGAGTGCAAACGGGAAGTGGTCAGAACGGAAATACATTCCGGTTTCGGGTGTCGGATCAGGGAGGATGTACCTTCCCTGGTTTGCTGCTGCTTTGGAAAGCATATCGTCGAGCTCCGACTGTCCGTAGCCTGTTACCATTATATCTGTCATCCTGCCAATGGCAAGCATCATGTCGTTATTAAAGCATGCTATAATATTTTCAGGGGCAACAGGCGGATGGGCCGTAAAATAGTATGAACCGAGCAGGCCCTGTTCTTCGGCTGTGGGAAAGAGGAGTATCACTGATCTTTCAGTCTTTCCTGGCAGTGATGCGAAAGCTTCACCGATCTCAAGTGCCCACGCCATAGTTGTTCCGTTGTCCACAGCGCCGTTATAGATCGAGTCTCCGTTCTCTGCTTCGCCTATGCCGAAATGATCCCAGTGGCCTTCGATTACAACACATTCCTCAGGTTTATTAGTACCTGGCAGTATTCCTGCCACATTCACCGATGTGTTTTTGGTATGGGTATTCTCAAGTTTCATAGATATGGCAGCGGCCATCCCGAACCCATGCCAGTCTTTCTGGCATGCTTCCTTGCGCATGGTTTCCACGCTATACCCCAGGCTGGCAAAAAGTCTGTCTGCAGCATCAGCATTAAGCCAGCCGCAGACATCGCATGGAGGAGCGTCTCCTTCGCCCTGTTCCATGTACAGGCCAGGTGTTATTGAGCTCTTTCTGGGAATTGAATAGTCATATCCTGCACCGAGGGTTTCGTGAATGATCAGGATAGCTGACGCTCCCTGCCTGGCAGCCTCGTCATATTTATAGGTCCAGCGTCCGTAGTAGGTCATCTGCCTGCCTTTAAACAGGGTCGTGTCACCGGTGTAGAGGCCGGGATCATTAATAAGCACCACAGCACACTTGCCCCTCACGTCAACGTTCCGGTAGTCGTCCCACCCGTATTCCGGAGCCACTATTCCAAAGCCGCAGAAGACCATTGGCAGGTCTTTCATTTCAATGATTTCTTTCAGAGAGGGAGATTCGATCGCAATATCATCAGGTGCCGATAACTCCAGTCTTTTACCTGCTGCTGTGATGCTGACCGGTCCGGTCACCCTTGTTGATATCTCCGTCATCGGGACGCTCTGGAACCAGCTGTCGCCGAAGGCAGGACGAAAACCGATCTTTTCGAGCTCGCCGGCCAGGTAATCTACTGTTACAGCCTCACCCGGTGAAAAGGGCTTCCTGCCCATAAAGCTGTCGGCGGCCAGTGTCATGGTATAATTGCGCAGTTCATCAGCTGTGATGGTAGCGGCCGCCCTTCTTAATGTGCGTTCCTCCGAGCATGCTGTTGCCAGCAGAGAAACGAGAAAAAATGTCAGGAAGCTGTTTTTCATTTCTTATTTCCTTCCGGAATTACTGCGAGGTTAATGATCACCTCAACTGCTTTTTCCATTGACTGCAGCGGTATATACTCATACCGGCCGTGGTAATTATGCCCTCCCGTGAAGAGGTTCGGGCATGGCAGGCCCATGAATGATAACCTTGCACCGTCAGTACCGCCCCTCACTGGTTTTATCTCGGGTTCAACGCCGGCTTTCCGGTACGCTTCTACCGCGTCGTCGATCAGGAAGTATTTTGATTCTACTACCTCCTTCATGTTGTAATACTGGTCCTTCATCGTCACTTTGATTTCTGCACCCCGGTATTTCCGCCGTATCAATGATAAAGCCTCATCGAGCATCTTTTTTCTTGCAGCGAATTTAACAGGATCGTGGTCTCTGATGATATACTTCATTGTAGTCTCTTCCACTGTGCCATGAAAATCAAAAAGGTGGAAGAATCCCTCATAGCCCTCAGTGTACTCCGGTCTTTCCCTGGCAGGCAGAAGAGAATCGAACTCTTTGGCAACCATAACAGAGTTTATCATTTTTCCCTTTGCCGTGCCGGGATGGACGCTCCTTCCTCTGATGGTTAAGGTGGCAGCTGCAGCATTAAAGTTCTCATATTCAAGCTCTCCCAGTCCTCCTCCGTCAACAGTGTATGCATACTCCGCCCCGAATGCCTTCACGTCAAAGTGGTCAGCGCCTCTCCCTATCTCTTCGTCAGGCGTGAAAGCGATCCTGATCTTTCCATGCTTCATCTCCGGGTGACTGACCAGGTACTCCATTGCCGTGACTATCTCGGCTATACCTGCTTTGTCGTCGGCGCCAAGGAGTGTAAGTCCGTCAGTAGTTATTATCGTCTGGCCCTTATACTGTTTCAGTTCACGGAATTCTTTCGGCGAGAGCTTTATTTTTTTGTCAGGATTGAGCAGTATGTCTCCACCACTATAATCATGATGCACCTGCGGATTAATTTTCCCGGAAGGGGCTTCGGGGCTGGTATCCATATGCGAAATGAAGCCCAGAACCGGTCTGTTTGAACGGGTGTTTGCCGGGAGCGTAGCCATGACGTAACCGTTATCGTCAACTGTGACATCAGCAAGTCCGGTTTTCTCAAGTTCCGCTCCAAGTTTCCGGGCAAAAAGCATCTGGCTGACGGAAGAAGGGCATGATGTAGAGGTCTCATCAGGCCGGGTGTCAAAGCGGACATAATCAAGAAACCTGGATAGAAGTTTTTGCATTGCTCAGATGTTGGTTGAAAGTTTAAATGTAATGTAACTGACCGAGAAAACCAACAGGAGCCGGGGTACTGGAAAATGAACTTTGCTATCTTTGATTTCTTATTTAAACATGATCAAGGAGACAATTAAAGTGGCTGACAGTATTTACAAAAGAAGGCTTGCCGGTGTCAGGGCTCTCATGAAGAAGAAAAGGATAGACGCACTCATTGTGCCATCCGCTGACCCTCATCTGGGAGAATATGTGCCGGATCACTGGAGGGTCATCCGGTGGCTCACAGGATTCAGCGGCTCGGCTGCGACGGTGGTAATAACAGGCAAATTCGCAGGCTTGTGGACTGACAGCCGTTATTTCATCCAGGCTGAAGAGCAGTTGAAAAACTCGGGTTTTCAGCTTGTAAAGCTCAGGGTGCCTCATACGCCGGAGCATATCGGCTGGCTTCAGGAAAAAATTAAAAAAGGCGGAACGGTGGCTGTCGACGGCAGGCTGATATCAGCCAATAATATGCGGTTACTTGAGTCTGCCCTTTCAACCGGAGGGGCAAAGCTGAATATGAAGGCTGACCTGATCACCCCTTTGTGGAAAGAGAGGCCACCGATGCCGGATGACATGGCATACCCGCTTCCTGTTAAATATACAGGGTGAAAACCGTGTAAATAAAATAAAACAAGTGCGTGAGAAAATGGCTGAGATGAAGGCTGACTACCAGTTGCTAACAGCCGCTGACGACGTGATGTGGCTCCTGAATATCAGGGGGAAAGATCTCAGATACAGTCCTTTGCTGCTTTCATTCGCTATCGTCAGTTCAGATCAGGTCCTGTTCTTTGCCGATGAGGAGAAGATCCCATCATCACTGAAGGCTGAACTTGACAAAGACGGTGTTGTACTTCTGCCTTATGATACTGTATCATCAGTGATCAGCCATTTAGAGGAAGGATCGACACTGCTGCTTTCACCTTCAACAACATCTGCGGTTCTTTACAGGGCTGTACCGAAAAAGGTAAAGATCACAGAGGAGGTCAGCATACCAACCCGCCTCAAGGCTGTAAAAAACGGGACAGAGATAAAAAATCTGCGGAAAGTTATGGTCATGGACGGTGTTGCCCTGACTAAATTCTTTTACTGGCTTGAGAAAAGCATTGGCAGGGAGACGGTCACCGAGTTGTCAGCTTCCGCCATGCTCGAAGCATTCAGGCAGGAGCAGAAGGAATTCACCGGACCATCTTTTGCCACCATTGCAGCCTATAACGAACATGCTGCATTGCCTCATTATGTGCCTGACGAGGGCACCGACGTCCAGGTTGGGGAAAACCGGCATCTTCCTTCTTGATTCCGGCGGCCAGTATTTCGGAGGTACCACTGACATAACCAGAACCATCGCTCTGGGAAAACCTGACAGGAGGATGAAGAGTGATTTCACGCTTGCCCTTAAGGGTACAATTGACCTGGCGATGGCAAGATTCCCTTATGGCACCAGGGGATACCAGATAGATGTGCTGGCACGTAAAGCATTGTGGGATAAGGGGCTGAATTATGGCCATGGTACCGGACACGGAGTGGGTAGTTTCCTGAATGTGCATGAAGGTCCCCAGACGATAGGCAGCGCTGCTTCAGGAGATATGAAGACCCTGCTTGAGCCCGGCATGCTGATATCGGATGAACCTGCAGTTTACAGGCAGGGTGAGTATGGTTTCAGGACTGAGAATCTTTTCTTCTGCGTTGATGACTGTGAGACGGATTACGGCCGGTTCCTGAAGTTTGAAACTGTTACCTTGTGTTATATTGACCGTGAGCTTGTTGAAGCCTCATTGCTTGATGACAGAGAGCTGGCGTGGCTGAATGAATATCATGAAACAGTATACAGGGCTCTGGGAGATTCTCTCGAGTCTGATATAAGAAAATGGCTCAGGAATAAAACGATGCCGGTAAAGCGGATTAAATAATTCATTGTCAGGCGATATCAGCAGTATTACCGGCTGATTGATCAAGTCTCAGGGGGCCATTTCCAAATAAAAAAATTAATTTTGAGATGTTAAAAATATTTAAATAACTTTGCTGTGATTGGCATGGCTGAATTCTTTAGCTTATTTATTATTTGCGCCGGAGTTAACCTGCTGACATAAATACTTTTATTAACATTTAATTTATTTTCAGATGAACATTTTTGTAGCCAAGCTGAGTTCTGTAACCAAAGCAGAAGACCTTCAGGAACTTTTCAGTAAATTCGGAGAGGTAATCTCCGCAAAAATCATTATGGACCGTGAAACCGGCTTTTCAAAGCGTTATGGTTTCGTAGAGATGGCAGATGACCGTGCAGGATTTGAAGCTATCGAAAAGCTTAACAATTCAGAGCTTGATGGTAGTCAGATTATCGTAAAGAGATCTGAGCCGAAGGCAGAGAAAAAGCCTTTCAGACCCCGCCGGGATTTCCGGGACAGGGATCGTGAACCGAGATACTAGAATTGAAGGTCCCGCCTGTACGGCGGGACTTTTTTTATTAACTTTCCACATCTTATTTTGTGACCCAAAGAACGATTTAATGAGATTCCGTGCATTATTTGTATTTCTGATGCTGTTCCCCCTGGTTGAGGCTCAGCAAGGTAAATTGTCAATGAGGGCAGGATACTCTTTTCCCTTCGCGCCATGGGGAGTATGGTCTGAGGAGGTAACCTCTCTGTACGCAAACAACGACCTCACTTTTTATCCCGGAGACGGGTATGTTCTGACATTTGATGCCGATATAAAATCCCGGAAAGAGTTTTTGTCTTACCGCCTGGGAGCATTCTATCATTACGGAAGCAGATATGACGTTTATGATGATGATAACCAGATGTCGGAGGCATGGCTTTACCTGTCCGGTGCAGGCATATACGGAGGTATAAGCCTGAAGGCAGGATGGGAGCACTTCGGTATCTTTAATACCTATTCTGCCGGCATTTTCTCATTTGATTACAGAGGTGAACTTCAGTATACCTCAAAGCTTGGAGTGGTACCAGTCAGTACAAAAATAGGAGAGGCTGTGTCGGGCCCCGGAGGTAAGTTTGAACTTGGTTTCTACGGAGAGTACAAAGGAATAGGCATATATCCTTCATTTCAGATGATGTATACTCATAACCGCCTGTCACAGGCGCTACTCCTTAAGACAATAAACATTTCTGCCGGATACAGGTTCTGAATGACAAATGAAAATTATTTTTAATTTGGCACACGAAAATTCAAATTGAAACCTCCTCCAATGAATAATCTTATCATGCCCCTTCCTGCAAGGCAATAAAAAGAGGCTCAGTCTTCTTTTGATTATTTTGCTTTGTCCGGTTGCAATATTCGCATCGGACGGATCAGTGCCAATGATCGGACCGGTACGTGTTGAATTTATAATTTTTGGCCTTATACTGCTTGGTGTTGCGCTTTTTCACAAACAGACATTCTGGGTGGCGGTCATTGGCCTGACTGTTCTTCTGACATTCAAATTCATTTTCGATCCTGCGTTTCATCTGGGGGAGCACATGTTCGGCACAACCCCGTTCGGAGAGCAGATCATGGACAAGGAGCTGCGCCAGGGGGAATGGGGCATCATTCTGAACCTGCTTGGATTGCTTTTGGGATTTGCGGTTCTTTCAAGGATATTTGAGGAAGTCAAGGGTACCGGAGATCCTTCCAAAATATCTTCCGGATGACTGGAAGGGTCCTTTCTTTCTGCTTATCTTCGTTTTTATTCTTTCATCATTCCTCGACAACATCGCAGCGGCTCTCATCGGAGGAACGATTGCTCTCGTTGTTTTCAAGAACAAGGTCCACATAGGCTATATTGCCGCCCTCGTTGCAGCAAGCAATGCCGGGGGAAGCGGGAGCGTCGTGGGTGATACTACAACAACGATGATGTGGATTGACGGGGTCGCTGCCTTCAATGTGCTGCACGCTTATGTGGCTGCTTTTACAGCTTTGATTTTCTTTGCATGGTTTGCGGCCCATCAGCAGGATAAATATCAGAAGATACAGAAGGACGCTGAGACGAACGTGAAGATAGACTGGCTGAAGCTTGTGCATGTTGTGCTCATCCTTGCGGGCGCAATAATTTCAAATATCCTTTATGACATGCCTGCGCTCGGTGTCTGGATAGGTATTGTGCTTGGCATGTTCCTGAGACCTGTTCCGTGGAGAGAAGTTCCGGGCGCGCTCAAGGGTACTATCTTTCTGTTGTGCCTTGTTATGTGTGCATCTATGATGCCGGTGGAGGAGCTTCCGAACGCTTCATGGGTGACAGCTTTTGCCCTGGGCTTCCTCTCGGCAGTCTTTGACAACATACCGCTTACAAAACTCTGCCTTGACCAGGGACATTATGACTGGGGTATGCTGGCCTATGCAGTAGGTTTCGGAGGATCAATGGTGTGGTTCGGTTCATCAGCCGGTGTTGCCATAACCAACAAATTCCCTGAAGGGCGCGAATGTTTTTCTGTGGATGAAGGAAAGGTTGGCATGTTGCTGTGGCTTATGTTCATTGGTTTCTTTGCCCTGTACCTGATTATGGGATGGGAGCCTGCTGATAACAACGAGCATAAGATCATCGACTGTCAGGTTCCCGGCTGCCCGATGGCCGGACAGACTGAGATGGTCAAATAGCAAAGCTGTCTCCCTGTGCCAGGGATCATTATGTTGCCGAAGCCCCTTGATTTAAGGTAGCCCTGGTAGGTCTTCTGCGTTTCATATTCTCCGTGGACGAGAAATACTTTTTTAAGTTTTTCAGGATCCTGGCATGACAGGTAGTCAGCCATCTCCCTGTAGTCGCCGTGACCTGAATAGGATTCAATTTTTACTATCTCTGCATTTACAGGATATTTTGTGCCGTGAATTGATACCTCCTTTTCTCCCTCTGCCTATCCTGGCGCCAAGTGTTGAAGGAGCGCAGTATCCGACGATAAGCACTGTATTGTCAGGATTGGCAATGTTGTTGGCCAGGTGATGCTTTACCCGGCCGGCTTCCATCATACCTGAGGAAGAAATAATTATGACAGGTTGTTTTATCTCATTCAGTCTCTTGGAGTCATCCACGGAGGTGATATAAAAGAGTGAATTAAATCCGAAGGGATCAGGGTCGGTGAGCATGACCTGTCTCACTGTCTCATTGAAACACTCTGAATGAAGACGGAAAATATTCGTTGCATTGACTGAAAGCGGACTGTCAACATAAATATCGACCCTGGGGAGCCGGTTTGCATTATAAAGGTTGTTAAGGGAGTAAACTATCTCCTGCGTGCGGCCTACGCTGAATGCAGGTATGATAAGCTTGCCTCTCTTTTCAACGCATGTTCTCCGGACCACCCGGAAGAGTTCCTCGTCAGATTCTTCCATTGATGCGTGGAGACGGTCGCCATAAGTTGATTCAGCGATCAGGTAGTCAGCCTGTGCGAAAGGCTCGGGACTCTTCAGTATCCTGTTGACCGGCCGGCCAATGTCACCCGTAAAGGCAAGACGTTTGATACCGTCTTTTTCTTTCAGTTCAAGCGTGACCACACCGCTTCCGAGCATGTGACCGGAATTTGTGAACCTGACCGTTGTAAATTCATCGATACGGAATTTGCGGTCATAAGCCACACTGATAAAAAGTTTCATTGAAGCTATTCCATCAGCCTGGGTATAGAGCGGCTCAACAGTGGGGAGACCTTTCTTCATTCTCCTCTTATTGAAAGTCATTGTATCCTGCTCCTGTATCTTGCCTGAGTCTGCAAGCATTATGGAGCAGAGGTCGCGCGTTGCACTTGTGCAGATGACTGATCCGGTAAAACCGTTGCGGTACACAAAAGGGATCAGTCCCGAGTGATCAATATGTGCATGTGTAAGTATTATATGGTCTATAGCAGCAGGAGGGAAGGGAACAGCCCTGTTCAGTTCCTCTGTCTCAAGCCCTTTTCCCTGGAACTGTCCGCAGTCGATAAAAATGTTCTTGCCGTGCTCTGTCTCAATAAGGATCTTACTGCCTGTCACCTCGCGGGCAGCCCCGTAAAATGTTAATTTCATGACGGAATAGTAAATTTGTGTCTTGCTAAGATACTTAAAGTTGGCAAAAATGCGGGCAGAATAGTAATTAACATTTAATGAACATTCTGTCGGATTCTCCTTTCCGGACTGAAGTCATTAGTATATTTTTGTCGCGTGAAAAATCATACTCCATCCAATCCATGAAACTCGATAAGATATTTTCATTTCTGGCACCCAAGGAGGGCAAGTTCTATCCTTTGTTCAAGGATGCATCAGCCAACCTGATCATTGCAGCAGAGCTACCTTGTTGAGCTGATGAATGAACCCTCAGCCGAGAAGAGAGAAGTATTGAGTCAGAAGATCAAGGAGGCTGAGCTTGTAGGCGACCAGATCGCAAAAAACCTGTATAAGACGCTTAGCGGCACATTCATAACTCCGTTTGACCGGGAAGATATTTTCAGCCTCATCCACGCTACGGATTTAGTGGTGGACCTTATGTTCGGTGCAGCCAAAGAAACGCATCTATATAAAATCAAGGAAATACCGCCGGAGTTTCGTGAAATGGCTGATGCCATTCTCAGGGCATCAATTGAAATAAACACCGCCTTTAACGGCCTCCGCGATGTGCTAAACCTCTCAAAATACAAGGGGAACTGCCATAAAATAGGTGAAATAGAGGAACATGCGGATGATATTAATCACAGGTACCTGGCAAAGCTTTTCGAGGAAGAGAAAGATGCAGTTGAACTGATCAAGAAGAAGGATGTTATTGCAGCTCTTGAGAAGGCAGTTGACCGGTGTGATGATGTTGCAGATATACTCTCGTCGGTTATTATCAAACTTGCATAATACCCTTCCCTGATGGATTTCACTCTTCTGATCATAATCGTTATCCTGGCATTCAGCTTTGACCTGATCAATGGCTTTCATGATGCAGCCAACTCTATTGCTACAGTTGTTTCGACCAAAGTACTGACACCGTTTCAGGCTGTAATATGGGCCGCCTCCTTCAACTGGCTGGCATACCTCGTCTTTGAATCTGCATATAGCTGATACTATCGCCAAGACCGTAGATACTTCTGCAATAACGTTAATGGTCATACTTTCAGGCATCCTTGCAGCAATTCTCTGGAATCTCCTTACCTGGTATCTTGGAATACCGTCAAGCTCATCGCATACGCTTGTAGGAGGTTTTTCAGGCGCTGCCGTTGCTTATGCCGGATGGGGTGTTTTACATACCGGGATAATTTTAAAGATCGCTGCATTCATTTTTCTGGCTCCGCTTATTGGAATGATTTTTTCATATTTAATATCAATAATCCTTCTCTGGCTTTTCCGCAGGGCTAATCCTTTCCGACTGGAGAAGAAACTAAAGATAGGCCAGCTTCTTTCATCTGCGCCTCTTCAGTCTCGGACACGGTGGCAATGACGCACAAAAGGTCATGGGTATTATTGCGGCAGCACTTCTTGTTTATTTTAACGGCGTGGAAGCTTCAGCAATTCCGCACTGGGCGCAGATCGAAATGGTTAACGGCAAGATACATGATATTCCCCACTGGATTGTACTTGGTTGTTATACTGCTATAGGCCTTGGAACGCTGATCGGAGGATGGCGAATTGTAAAAACAATGGGCACAAAAATAACCAAGATCACCCCATTTGAAGGTGTAGCTGCTGAAACTGCCGGCGCGTTACTCCTCTTTGGAACGGAGGCTTTTGGTATTCCGGTCAGTACCACCCATACAATCACCGGCGCAATAATGGGAGTAGGGATGACTAAACGGGTGACTGCAGTAAGATGGGGAGTGACGATAAACCTGCTTTATGCCTGGATACTTACAATCCCCGTTTCAATGGGGATAGCTGCAGGTATGTATTTTCTTCTTTCGGCAATCACTGGCCTGAGTTAGAAAGGGCCTTAATTCATCGTTTCAAATCCCCGTATGGTTCCGGGTTCAGTTTTGTGAAGATCAAAGATGATGATCTCATTATTACCCTTTTTCAGCCACGAAGCCGGACAATAGAGCCTTTGCTGGGGACCTATCTCCCAGTACCTGCCCAGGTTTTTCCCGTTAATCCAGACAAATCCTTTTATAAAATTGGTCATGATCAATAAATGTGTCAGCGGTCTTGTCAAGGGAAAAGCTCCCTTTGAAAAATGTGCCGGGTTTGTTCGAAATGTTTTCGGATGCCTTCAGGTCCTGAAATAAATTCTTCGTTCATCGGGAAACCGTAAACATCCCAGTTCATAAGTGTCATGCCGTTCAGTATCACCCTGTCAGTTATCCCTTTCCGGTCAATCATCGCATTGGCAAAGTTTATCCTCCCCATCCCCTCAACGAATATTTCGAGCAACGGGTCCTTACTTTCTGTGCGGGGCAGCTCAATTGTATTTATCCCAAGCCGCCTGTCAAGCGTTCCTATATATTTTCCGTCAAGAAACACGGTGGCATAATCATGAATATCGATCACTGTCAGCTTTCCGCTTTTATGGCCGATGAGCCGGGTTGAGTACAGCATGAAGCCGTAATCCTGTCCAAAGGATTCAAATGGTTCAGGCTGCACTGAATGAACCGGTGGCGGCATATTGTCCCAGAGTGAGGTGAAGGGTACGATTTCAATTTCCGGCAGGCTCATCACGGGCACAGGGCCGGGAATGGGAGGGAGCTTTACCTTTTTAGGCAGGTATGAACCCATCAGCTTTCGCAACGCCATATATTTAGCCGTAGCTCTTCCCTGTTCGTTCACAGGGGCATCATAGTCATAACTTGTAAGATCAGGCTCATAACCTTTACCGCCGGAGTTGGCGCCTGCAGTGAATCCGAAGTTTGTTCCGCCGTGGATCACATAGAAGTTAAATGATTTGCGGTTATCCATAAGGAACTTCACCTCGCGGAGCAGCTCAGCCGTATCAGGCCTTGCCCAGTTCTCACCCCAGTGTGTCAGCCAACCGGGATAGGTCTCACTGGAAAAAACAGGTACCCCGGGGTTCATCTTTTTTGCCAGTTCGAAGTCAGCCTCGCTGCTGCCGGAGTTAAGTCCTACAGCACAACCCGGCAATGTACCGGCTTCCAGCATGTAAGGCGTGGGGCCGTCACCGGTAAAGAAAGGTACGTCAATGCCGCTTCTGATCCATATATCTTTCAGGGCAGCAAGGTAATTGCGGTCGTTGCCGTAGCTTCCGTACTCATTCTCTATCTGGATCATCAGCACCGGACCGCCGTTGGTGATGAGGTGGGGTCGCAGGACATCAGCCAGGCGGTTTATGTAACGCTCTACAGCCTTCATGTAAACAGGGTCGAGGCATCTGATCTTTATCTCCGGGTGGCGCAGCAGGTATGGAGGCAGGCCCCCGAACTCCCACTCGGCACACACATATGGCCCCGGCCTTATAATGACCCACATGCCTTCTTCAGCCGCTATGGTGATGAATTCTGATATGTCGCGGTTACCTGTGTGGAAGTCGTAAAGTCCCTTCACTTCTTTCATGATAATTCCAGAATATGTAGGCCGAAACCGTGTTACAGCCCATAGCCTTCGCCATGCGGATGCGGTGACGCCAGTACTCTTCAGGTATACGCCCGGGGTGCATCTCTCCGCTGATAACCTGGAAAGGTTTGCCGTCAAGAAGAAAATGTTCTCCGCCGAAGCCAAAAGTATGTCTGCCTTTCTGGGCATATCCTTCAGCAGGCAGGACGAAGACCGCCATCGCAGAAAAAAAGATGCACAGCAAAAGACAGCGACGTATCATTGACGCCGGAAGACTAAATGAAATTCGTAAAACAGAGGGCTACAAGGGCTGTGCCGTATCTCTTGTCAACAGTAAGCGATTCCCTGATAACCGTTGGCTCCCCAAGGTAGTATTTTGCAAATGTCCGGTCGTGGAGATCGTTAAGAACAGTATAGAGCCTTTCTTCAAGCGCTTCCATGTCAAAGTAGCCGGCAAGCTCACATACCAGTCCGCCCACTTTTTCTTCACAGGTATCATCCTTGTACATCCATGCAAAGATCACCCCGGCAGAGATATGCTCGCCGTAATAACCGTGAGCCACTGCCATGATGGTACAGAGTTCTGATCCGTAGGGAGGCATGTCTACATCATCAAGTGATACCAGCTTTGCCGTGGCCGGTAGCACTGAAGAATAGTTCATGATATTATACTCTGCAATTCCGGCATCATTCAATGCCATGTGATATGATCCGGGATGGATCGCATATTCACTGCATCCTGAACCCTGTGTTACGAAAAATTCATTGGGAATCCTGTTGTGGGCAACTTTAACCATTTTGCTTATCAATAATTAGAGTTAAGTCCGGCCGTAAACCGTTACAGGCAAAGATACCTAAAAGTAAAACAAGCAAGCTTAACTTTTACTGAATTTCCAGGTACCTGGCAGATTTGCTATAAAGAATGGATAAAATTGTATTCGTCAGGGATTTCGGTCAAACTATCATCGGAGCATAACGGTGAGAACTCATGGAAAATAAGCTTTCATCACTTTCTTGGGCTTCCTGTTTTCATAAAAAAGGCCCCAGTGTTTTTCAGGTTCCAGCTCATTGGGGTTACCCTTCCAGGGTTCATCAAAAGCTTCAAAGAAAAAAGCAATAATACCTTCGTCTTCGCACCATTCCATAAGGTCATTATAATATATCTCCTGGTACTCTTCGCTCACGTTGTCCGGATTTATTCCTCTGCCATTGGAACTTGTTGCCCACCCGGCCTCAGTGATCATAACAGGTTTACCGGAGTATTTTTGTGCGACTCCATAGAAATTTTGCTTCGTATATTCCAGCGCTTCCCGTATATGCTTGTGCTCCCAGACCGGGTAGGTATGAATGGATATAAAATCCAGCTCCTCAACCAGCGGTTTCAGTTTATCATGCCAGGGAAGGTAGTTTTCACAGAAAGTTACAGGCTGGTGGGTTTCTTTTTTAATCATGGCTACATACTCCCGGACACTCTCAACCGGGACATAATGATCAGTCCAGTCGATTGTTGCTTCATTACCGGCCGAAGTTGAAAAGACAATGTCCGGGTACCTGTTTGCCATTTCAATCAGCTTCTCAATCTTTCCCAGGTTCAACTCCCTGTTCCTGCGCAGCTCTTCTTCCGGAAAAACTCCTCCCCAGGGACAACCATAATTGTTCATCTCTGCTATGATAAAGGCTCCCAGCATTACCTTAAAGTTCAGCTTTTCCTTCTGAATTACGTCCAGGACAGTTTCTGCATGCAGGCTGCAATCGTATAAGCGGATATAGTCCCACCGTCCATGCAATATCAGCAAGTCTTCTCTAACCTGTTCATAGGTAGGATGGATATCTGTCTCAGGGCTCTGGCCATTCCTGTAGCCCGAATAGCATATTGCTTTCCCGTAAGGGATGTCTGATTGTTTGTAATTACCCACCAGGCTAAAATAAACGGGTTAGTATTTTAGCTTTCCATTTTTGTCCCATAAGCCCCAGTAGGCTCCGACATCGCCTTCCGGTCCAATCTTCCAGCTTTCATCGAAGCTTGAGAAATACATCATTTCAATATTATCTTCAATACTCCATCTCTGGGCATTGATGAAATATCTGAGGGCATTGTCTGTAGATGGTTCTGATGATTTAAAAGACGATCCGATATTTGGCCAGCCAGTTTCGCTTATGACAATTCTTTTTCCTCTGGCAACCCGCATTACGCTGTAGTACATGTTTTTCATGTAGACCAGTGAATAATCAATATGACAGCCCTCCCAGAAGGGATAGCAATTAATAAATAATACATCACATGTTTCAGTGATTGCTGGCCGGTTGACAAATTCGTAATAGGCATCAACATATCCGACGCTGGCTTCCGGAACCTGTTCCTTAACCCGGTGAATGTATTCCAGCAGTTCCTGCTCGGTCAGCTCCTCACGATATAATACTTCATTTCCGACAGCGACCAGGTCAGCATTACCTGCTTTTACTACGTTAACCAGGTTTTCTATTTCAACATCGTTTTTTTCCTTATCATCACTTAGCCATGCACCTGCCATAACTTTCAGGCCATTCTCCCTGGCAATTGCAGGTATCAGTTCACCACCATCTGTACAGGAGAAAGTCCTGATCCAGGTTGTGAAAGGTTTAATAATCTGCATTCTGTCCCTGATCTGCTGCACGGTGATAATGCTTCCGGGACTCTGACCCTCCAGATATGAGCTGTAGCAGAGACCATGGATCCCATTTTCAAGGTATTTCCTGAATAGTTTTTTTAAATCTTCAGTTGATTTGTTATTGAAGTCTTCTCCTACCAGAGATAATAGTTTATCGCTTCTGAATGACATATTCTTTTCGTTTTATTTGTTTTTACTAAATAGCTGTTGTATATGCAATTTTACTTACTTCGCCATTTCTCCTGAATATCTTTTGACTTGTATCTGCGTCAATGACACAACCCTGTATTACTTTACGTTTTCCGCCTGCATATTCAATTATTATTTCCTGTTTCAGGCCAGCAGTATAAACCACCGGCACCTGGCATATTGTGAAGGCAAGCTGATTCGCATGTAATTCAAGTTTCCTGATCTTTCCATCCAGGTCAATGAAATCGAACACTTTTTCCCGATCCAGTATTTCCCCTTTATTCAGCATGGATGGAGAAAAAACAATAGTGCCATCATTAATAACGATCCCCAATTCACCAAACCTGGCAACGATATCCTCTTTTACCTGGCCGGTCAGTCCGGGTTGTTTAGCCCCTGCGCCGGCAGGCGTATGAGAATAAGCGTCGACAGGAATAGCCCCGTGCAGGGCAGGCGATTTATGTGTCCCCAGACCGTTTCTTATTTTATAATAATGATCCTTAATTTTCCCGAGAGTATGTTTATCTGCATTCGTCTCTTCTCCGGACCGGTATATTTCCCTGGTTGCCAGCAGAAGCTTGGATACCATGTGCCAGTAAATACTGCCCAGGCCTTCATAACCATAGAAGGTGCCGGACCGTCCGGTAAATGACTGATGGTCAAAGACGGATTCATAAATATCCAGGATTAATTCTCTCTCTTTCCGTACCAGTGCGCCATATTGTTTCCTGTCCAGATTTTCGAGTGCCAGAGATACCATCCCATTATTCCTGAAGGTTCCGTTAAAATGGTAATTTCCGATTTCATCCCTGTTAATGAAAGCGTTGTTGTTGTCATCCAGTAATTTTCCAAGCAATTTTGATGAAAATACTTTTTCATGAGGGATATTATTCTTCTCGGTGAATTTCGGCAGGACCCGAAAAGGATAAAGCAGGTAACTGTCCTGGTCACTTCTGTAAAGTTTACTTGATCTCAAAGCATCCAGGACCCTGAGACTTTCATCAGTGACTATATACCCCGAGCTTAAAACTGCGACCTGACCTTCGAGCATTTCATACAATGATCTTACCGTAACCCTGTCACCATTGAAGGATACCAGGTTATAGGAATGGTACAGTCCATCCTGACGCCTGTTCTTATCTATAGACTGATCTATGAAGTCAAGAACATTCCGGATAAACTCCTTTAGACGTCCGGCGCTCAGCCCAGATACCTTTCCGGAGAATGAGTGTTTGTAGACAGATTCCCTGTATTCGCTCCCTGCTTTTCCAAGCTCCGTGGCAAAAATGTACCTGTCGTGGTCGGAAAATCCTTTTTTAATCAGATGCCTGTTATCAGCGAAAACCGGATAAATCTTCTCGAAAAATGTTACGATTTCTTCTGATAAATCAAACCCGCTGATTGTTGATCGATCCAGTATTTTTTCCCAGAAGCCGAGTGATCTCCGCAGGTAACACAGCGTAACCATAGAGGCTCCGTTGCCTACAAGTGCATTGTTTGCATCATTCCACTCGGGACGCTGTGTATTCAGCCATATGCCTGCCTCGGGGATATAATTACTCAATTTGGAGAGCAGGGAACAGAGAATTTTTTCCATCAGGGTTACCCTGTATATCTCGCCTGTCTTCAATGTAAGCAATTTGCCGTCAGACCCTTTTTTGGCAGCTAAAGCCTCAATCCTGCTGTTCAGGCCGGTGTCGAAAAGGATAGTATTCTTGGGATCTTCTATGATCTGGCCAATGGTTTTTATCCTGTAGGGTACGTTGGCGTAGACAAAGATTTTCCTGGTAAGCAGTTCGTCAAGCTTTCCCGGGTGGAAGTTATGGGATTGCTCCAGAAATTTCTGCAGATAGATAATCTGGTGATCGCCCCAGTATCCGATATGTGCCCATGGATGGTCAGGGTCGGGGCGCTCCCAGTCCAACCCTGCCCTGGATATCCTGTAAGGGTTGTATCCGTCAGCTGTAGAGCCGTTAACGAATTTACATATCACCGATTCAATATACTCCGGGAATGACAGGGTCAATGCCTCCCAGTTCTGAAAAATATCGCGCCAGTTCCCCTGGTAATCCAGTTTTTTGGTGCCATCAGCCTTCTTGGTTTCTATGGAAAACTGGTTCCAGGGCCGGCTTGGATCACCATGCCTGCGACTGAAGGTTAATGGCAGATATTCATAGCAAATCCTTTCCAGTCCGGGGCTTCCCATGCTTTTAACCAGGGCAAGGAGTTCGTCGAAATTAATTTCATCCGGCAGGTTGTGCAGTTCTGCATCGAATTGCCCGCTGATCTCCCTGTTACAATGTTGTACAAACTGCCTGAAGTCATCTGTATCTATACGGTAATTATCTGAAAATATCCCGCCTCTCATTACATTAAAGAGTGTATTTGAGAAGTGACGTGCATTGATCAATCCGTCATTCCCCATCTGCAAACCATCAGCTCCGGCAACAATCTTAACCAGTTTCAGGGTACCGGCTGCAATATCTTCTTTCAGCTTAAGAGCGTGATTCTTCTCACCCTTTATATAGGCATCCAGATTAATAACATCTTTGGAGTCCTTGTTTACATCAGCGATTATGTACCAGCATTTCTCCTGATTCTTTACGAGCCGGTACTCATTAATTATATAATATGCTCCACGCGATGCAAAAACCTCCGATTCGGTTCTGATTTCACCTCCGGTTTTAAAATACTCAAGTTGCTTGTCAGATACCAGGTATCTGGCATCTAAACCTTCCACTACAGCCCATACTGTTGTTGCTTTTAGTGCTTCACTGGGTTCGGCGGTATCTGTCGGGATGGAACTCAACACATACAATCCCAGTTTGCTTTGAGAAAGCAGTTCATTTCTCCTGTATGCCTCCAGCAGGTTGCTGTATTCGTTTTGAAAGGCAAAATCAATTCCGTAGGGGAGGATGTTCCTTATCCCATCAAGTATGTTGATTTTTACATCTGTTTCACAAGTGGTATTCAGGCTTGACTTTTTTATCCATCCGTACTTTTCGCTGTTATACCAGCCATAGCTGAAACTTACTTCAAGATCCAGGTTCCGTTCCTCAAATATTATCTTATTGCCGAAAATGCTCTTATAGAGATTTCTCTCGATCCTGTAGAATTTTTCAAAATCGTAGGCAAATGGTTCCCACAGGTAAGTCCGATTGTCTTTTGAAACCAGGCAAACGGTCTTACTGCCGGTTTTATCACGGTAATCATGAATCTTATCAACGGTGTAATAGGGGAAGAGTGCATTATCGCGGTTTTTTCGGCCTGCGGACAGTGATCCGTTGCTGGAGATATACATCCAATGGTCGGAGTCACTGACAATGGTAATGAAAAAATCGGGCATAAGATGATAATTACTTATCCTGTAGTACTTCTCATCTTCAATTTCAACTATCTGGCCCTCTGTCTCTGCCGGATTTTCCTGTAAACTTGTATTACCGATATATATATTTTTCATCTCCATTTCCTGTTATTGCTTACAATGTGCACATTCCAACAATATTATGACGCTCAAAAATTACAAATAATAATTAACAATGAGGATCCGGGAGAAATAACACCTGCGCTGAAAATGAGTGACTGTTGCCGGGTTTATAGCTGAACCTGTATCGTTTGTAGGGCATTGGCGTCAATAGTAATCTCTGCCTGCCTGCCTTTTATGTCGATCTGATACGGGATCTTTTCGCTGCTTGTGTTAAGCACCTGCACGCTGAGCAGATTATCCTTATTTATTGTTGCGCATGCATAAAGATCATCCTCTGCCGGACCCTCCAGGATCATGGATGTTTTAACTGCCTTGTCACCCGGTCTGATTGTTTTGCTGAACTGGGCGAGTATATGGTAGATAGGTGTGTAGTAAACCTGCCCTGTTTCCGTATTTATCATAATGGGTGCACCGCAATAATTGCCAACATGGTTTGGGCCGCCATTATGATCCAGTACGACATTCCAGTCTATCCACCCTCTGAGCCAGTGGTCGATACTGACTATAATATTTCTCGCATAGCGATGTACTGGCGCATAGATCGGATGATCCTCGCTTTTTACTCCTTGCCAGGTAGCCGTATATGCCCAGTCGGTAGCGTTATCGTTCCACCAGAAGGAATCGTTGTCAAACCAGTCTGTTTCCTGAAATTTAACAGGGTCTGTGATTCCTTGCGGTGCGGGCTTGCCAAGATCGTCTATGCAACCCTCTGTGTGGATAATGGCATGGTCAGGAAATTTTTCGGCAACCCTGTCAAAAACGTCTTCATAAACCATGAATGTGCTTTCATACCAGTGAACTGCAGTGCCGTAAACATAAGCTGCGGTCTCACTGTCACCAAGGATTACATCTGTCCAGTGCTCAAGGCCATCCCTGTTCTGGTCATAAATAAGAAGTTTGACATCGGCATTGTTGCCATTTATCAGTTTGGGGCCCAGGTATTTCCTGATAAACTCGTTCTGGGTTTCGGGAGTGAAATTCATGCTTTCCCACTGTCCGTTATTTCCGTGGGGCTCATTTACGGGAGTAATTCCCCAGATGTCAACACCTTCTGCCCTGTAAGCGTCGAGGTATTTAATCAGGTAATCAGCATAGGTTTCTTCGTACTCCCTCTTGAGTGAACCGCCTGTACCCTGGTAATTATTCTCAGGGGCACCTGTAATGTACCAGTCGTTTATATCCTTCATCCACGCCGGGGCTGTCCAGGCTGAGGCGACTATTCTCAGTTCCTTATCATTCTGATTGTTCTTTATGGCTAGTGCCTCCCTTATCATCGGCAACAGGTCATACTTCTCATCTGTCACTCCCGGGTATTCGGTCTTGCTGAATCCCTCCATGTCAGGTTTCAGGCTGAATGAGTTCAGTGTTTTATCTCCGGGTTTATCTGCATACGAATATTTGCCTTTGACGGAGAAATCACATGCGCCGATATGGGTTCTCGTCAGGGAAAAATTAGCTCCATTCTGGCCAAAGATTGCCTCCATGACTTCCATGCGCCTTGAGGGTTCCAGATGGGAGAGAACGAATGCAGATGATTCCGTGAAGGATGACCCGATGCCGTCCATTGTCTGCTTAACGGAATCGGGATTTACAGTTAACACAGTCCCTTTTGCCTTGCCCCTGATAAAGCGGACATTTTCCTGTTCTGACATTTTATCGCCGCTCTCGGATGTGATGTAGATTTTCTGTGTAGTAAGCATGGATTCCCTGGAATTACATGATTGCATTACGGCTGCAGTCAACAACAAGATTAAAAGATGCACGGTCCGGTTTGTCATATGAATAGTATTTGGAGGATAATTAGCATTACATCAAACAGATCTCAACAAATCAACTTTGATTAAAGCACTCCTCGTCTTGCTTCGAGTTCTGTTTTGATTTCACGGGCTTTTTCTTCAGTAAGGTCGTATTTCCACATCACAATTATGGCTATGGATGCAGTAAGTGCAGGAATAGCTATATCAGCAATACGAAGCCTGATAATTGTTTCTGCCGACTGGATAGCTGCATTCTGATCAAAGCCAACCAGCTTCAGTACCAGTCCGCCCAGTACCAGGGCAATCGCCTGGCCCAGTTTTACCATCCACCAGTAGATGGCGCCAAATGTTCCCTCTTTGCGTGGCATGCCGTTACTCAGTTCATCCAGGTCACACACATCGGCTGTCATGCTCATCATCAACGTAAACAATCCGCCAATACCAAAAGCCATTAAGGGAAGAGGCATAAACATCAGCCAGGGATTCTCAGGGTTAAACCCAAACCATTTCAAGGCGTAGCCCACGATGGAGATTGCCGTGGAAATGATAAAGGCGTTGCGCTTGCCCACTTTATTAGCAATAGCGGAAATAACCGGAATGACCAGGAATGCAGTGGTTACTGCGGATGCTGTGGAGAACCATGCAGGCCAGTTGCCGGTCAGACCATAATCGCCCTTGAATAAATAAAATACGATTATGAAATAACTGAATGAAGCCACGAGCTGAAAGCCGTTGAATACCAGGAAAGTGGCAGCACAGAGTTTCACAAAGGGTTTGTTTTTGAAAACCAGGCCAATTCCCCTGATCAGGTCTGTCAGATTTGAAAGAAGGGTCTTGAATGTTATCTCCTTTCTGTTCTCCATTTTTGAGGCATCAATACCTCTGCAGAATATTGCCGGCAATACACCCAGAACAATACAGATTGCTCCTACAACCACAGAAAGACGTCTGACACCTATTGCCTGTGTCTCAAAAAGGTTAGGGTTGGCAATCAAAACCCAGAACCATGGTACAATCATCCATGCAACCTGTCCGAAAGTTTGCGAAAATGCCATCAGCCGGGTCCGCTCATTGTAGTCAGAACTCATTTCATATCCCAGTCCGATCAGGGGGGTTGAGAAGATGGTATTGCCCGTTAAATAAATCAGGGAAAATATGAGGAAGTACCAGAAATTGTACATCTGTGAATTATGAGGATACAGTTGCCACAAAACGGCGAACAGCACTCCGCTCAATATGGCCCCTGCGAAGATATAGGGCCTTCTGCGTCCGAATCTTGATTTTGTATTATCTGAGATAAATCCCATTATGGGGTCGGTAATGGCATCATACAGCCTGGGCAGACCACCCAGCAGGCCTGCCAGAAACGGATCCATCCCAAAGGCTGTAAGCAGAAAAAACATAAATATTCCCAGTGAACCCGGTAACAGGTTGTTTACCAGGTGCCCGGCACCAAATGCAGCCTTTTGTGTAAATGGCACCTTGTCTCTAGCGGCTGTTTGATATTGACCCATATGATTATTATTATGATATGTTTGCAGACAACGTTTAATATTTCTACAGAGACTAATATATATTATCTTTTCTGATTTTTTATTCTGAATCAGACTTTCGCATAATCATGAAAAGGATTTATTCGACTTCCTCGTAAACCCGTACCCAGTCAACGTACATTGTCTGGGGGAATGGGGTATCGGGTGTAGGGAATCCTACAAAGTTACCTCCCACAGCCACATTCAGTATCATAAAGAAAGGATGATCGTATACCCATTCGCCAGTGACGTCAGCCGGATTAATCTCCTGATAAAGTACGTCATCGACAAAATACTGTATGAAATCAACTCCCCATTCTATGGCAAAGATATGATAATCAACATCGAACCTGCTATTATCAAGGCCGTAGCCTTTTGTTATGGCTGCACCTCCGGAGTATCCTGGTCCGTGAACACTGCCATAAACAAGGCTTGGTTGCTGCCCCCGGTATTCCATTATATCAATCTCACCGCATTGAGGCCATGGCTCAGTTTCAATATTGGATCCCAGCATCCAGAATGCAGGCCATATCCCGGGCCCCCATGGCAGTTTTATACGTGCCTCGAAACGGCCGTAGGCCTGATCAAATAACCCCTGCGTTTTAATCCTTGCTGAGGTGTAGGAACCACCGTTATTGATTGCGGTTATTTTGAGGGATCCATCCTCGATGATAACATTCTCAGGATTATTTGTATAGGTTTGAAGTTCATTATTGCCCCAGCCACCGCCTCCGAGGTCGTAAGCCCATTTTAATCCGTCCGGGGCTCCATTGGTTTCGAACTCATCCTGCCAGACAAGCTGATAGTTGCGATCTTCAAGTCCCGTATTATTCTCACATCCGCCCAGAATTAAGAGGAGTGCCAGGACCAGGGTGCCTTTAATATATTCTGAAATTACAGGTTTCATATTCTTTGATTTTATCTTAATTATAAACTCTTGTTTCTTAATCAGGCTGAGGTTTCAGGGTTCCGGAAAACTGAAACCTCAGCCAATTAATATTATTTCCAGAGATAAATATTATCATACCATACATTGGTCAGGTTGGCAGTTGTAATCCCAATTTGGGCAACATTACTTCTTGTTAAGTTACCCGTGACAACCCCTCCCAGGGAAGTAATATTAATATCCACGGAGACCCATTGGCCTGCAACTATTGCCGGTGTTGTTCCTGTATTGATATTTACTTCCAGGGCAGAGGCTTCACCGCTTCCGCCTGCAAAATCAACCAGTTTCACATTGAATACATCCCCTGTCAGGTTTGTGTCATCAGTATACAGATCGAAATGGATATGTGTGAATGTAGACAGATCCTGCCTGTTAGCGGAAAAATCTATGCCTTGGCAGTCTATTCCGGCATTCTTTTTCAGTGTATTATTCCCGGCTACCGTAACCTGCGTGACTGCGCTGCCTCCGCACCATCCGGCATCAAAATTATTTATAGTAATGGGAGTATAGGCATCACTGTAAACAGAAACCACATTGGCAGCATTCCGTGCAGGTGGCGTAGGAGCGGCTGCAGTTGGTCCGGTTGGGCCGCCGCCGCCTCCATCATTGTAAAAATAGATATTGTCAATCCAGATGGTTGTTGCTCCCGATGGCTGACCGACAAGGATATACTGTGCCAGGTGAGCTCTGGTTGTCAGGTTTGTGAAGTCACTCAGCGGGATGTTATAGCTCACCCATACACCTTTGGCAGGTGCGGCGTAGTTGACCTGGTGCTCCACATCGTCACCTCCCCCGAATACTCCGTTAGCCCCGAAGTCAACCAGCTTGACACCGAAATTGGTGATGTCGGCTGACCAGACATCAAGATGAATATGGGTCATGCCTGTTGCATTTATGGGAGCAGACCCTGTTTCTATCCCGACAAAGTCAAGCGCCGAGTATTTCTTCGTTGGATTTCCGGCAACAGTAACCTCCTCATATGTTGCCGCTGACCAGTCGGTCTTCCATGTATCTACAGTCACATTGGTGTAGGCACCGCTGAACATTGAAATTACACTGGCGGCATCTCTGGCAGGTGGTGTCGGGGCTGCTGCAGTCGGTTCAGTGGCGGTACTGCCACCATCCTTGTAAAAATAGAAATTATCAACCCAGATGGTTGTTGCTCCCGATGGCTGACCTACAAGGATATACTGTGCCAGGTGAGCCCTGGTTGTCAGGTTTGTGAAATCACTCAGCGGGATGTTATAGCTCACCCATTCACCCTTGGCAGGTGAGGCGTAATTGACCTGGTGCTCCACATCATCACCTCCCCCGAATACCCCGTTTGCACCAAAGTCAACCAGCTTGACACCGAAATTGGTGATGTCGGCTGACCAGACATCAAGATGAACATGGGTCATGCCTGTTGCATTTATGGGAGCAGACCCTGTTTCTATCCCAACAAAGTCAAGCGCTGAATATTTCTTCGTTGGATCTCCGGCAACGGTTACCTCCTGATAGTTTGCCGCTGACCAGTCGGTCTTCCAGGTATCAACAGTTACATTTGCATAAGCACCGCTGAACAGTGAAATTACATTGGCGACATCTCTTGCCGGTGGTGTGGGGGCTGCCGCGGTAGGTTCCGTGGCGGTCCCACCACTGGTTTTATAGAAATAGAGGTTGTCAATATAAACAGTGCTCAGGTTACATGAAAGGACTATCTGTGCGAGATCTGACCTTGTAATGTTGCCTGTAAAAGCCGTGAAAGGTACGTCAATTGAGACCCATGCACCTGTTGCCAGGGCAGGTATGCCACCACTGCTCGTATGGACAACTGTAAGAATACAATTTGTAGCTTCTGCGATGCCGCCTCCGAAATCAACCAATTTCACCGTCAGTGATTTATTCAATACTTCATTTGGCGTCCAGATATCCATATGGAAGCGTGTCATTCCCGAGGCATCAAATTTATGATTGCTGAAATCAATCCCGGCAAAATTCGTAAATGTGTATTTCTTCACATCATCACCGGCAACCTGAAGATCTGCAACGTCAGAATCATCCCATACTGCTGACCAGGCATCAACCGTCTTATTGGCATAGACATTACTGAACAATGAAATTACATCAGCAGCGTCGCGTGCGGGTGGTATGGGTGCGGCAGTGGTTGGCTGTCCGGTTGTTCCTCCCCCGGTTTTATAGAAATATATATTGTCCAGATAAATATCACCATTTCCCTCGAATTTAAACTGAATGATATCTGCCAGATTCACCGGTGAGAAGTTTGATAAGGGTATATCAACGCTTGACCAGCCCGTTGTCGGCACAGTCAGGACATGAGCCTTTTCAACCGGGCCGGTGCTTATTAAAAATACCTTGAGGTCAGTTGAGTTTGCTGTCCAGAAGTCCAGATGCAAATATTGCATTCCTGTGACATTCTGGCTGGCAGCCAGCTGAATACCCTGGAAATTCAGACCCGCAAACTTCAGGGTATTGTTACCTGCTATTACCACATCAGAAACCACTGTAGCCTGTCCCCAGAATGGGTAATCGGTACCTGGCAGGTTAGTATAGACATCACCGTAGATGGAAATCACGTCAGCAGCATCTCTTGCCGGTGGTGTTGGTGCTGCTACGGCTGGCATTGTCCCTGAAGCACCTCCATTACCATATAAATAAATATTGTCAAGATAGAAGCCTGAGAGTTGTGTTCCCAGGTTCTCAAGAATAATCTGAGCCAGCCTGCTCTTGCTTGATAAGCCGGACAGGCTTATGTTCACGCTGATCCAGCTTTGAGAAACGAGCGGGCCGGGAATTGCATAGGTGATTGAAGGATCGTTACCGTCTAAAGTACCATCAGGTCCCATATCAACCAGCTTGACAGATAATTTATCTGAAGGACTTACTGCATTTGGTATCCACACATCCATATGCAGGTGCGTCATATCCGATGCATTTATGGTTGGAGCTGTAAACTGTATCCCCACGAAGTTGAAATTGGCATAAACCAGGACATCATCATCATTGACTGTAAAGTCTGCTGATGTTGTTGTCTGGTATGGTTGCCAGTATCCATTGTAAAAATCGACCGGCACATTTGTGTAGGCGTTGCTGAAAATTGAAATCACATCCTCCGGTTCTGCTGTAGGAGCAGGTGCATGAGTGAAGTCACCCGATGATTGAACAGTTAATGAACCGTCAGCATCAGCACCTCCAAGAGTGGCAGAAATGACAGAAGTGCCGGCACTCAGAACCGTTACCCAGCCATGGGTATCCACTGTTGCCACACCGGTATTTGATGAAGAAAATACGAAGTATGCAGGTGCGGTAATGACTGACTGGTCAATGCCGGTTGGCATATTGAAGGAAACACTCAATCCGGTTACCGGGAACTTCAATCCGTTTACCGCTGATTCGACATTATCATCCCCGTTAAGAATCTCAGGTTGTTTATGGGCTATGGTACCCAGGTTTTCAAACTTCACTTCGTCAAACCAGATAGTATAACCATTTCCGTCTTCAGGACCTTCGGAAAAATAGAACATACCTCTTTCCTGTGTTAGTTTTGAAGCATCGGGTATCGGGATAATGTATTTCTGCCAGTTAGTGTTTACAGCAACATCTTTCAGGGAAACGAGATATTTCGATTCTCCAAGATCATTGCCGAAACCTACAAGTGCGATTGTGGCGGATTTTGATGCTTTTGCCCAGAAAGTAAGAGCGGTAAATTCAGTAAGGTCTCGTCCCATGCTGGTATAATATACGCCGCCTGCATAAGCTCCCATAGGATCTCCAGCGTCGGGTACCTCAATCTTCATGGAAGCAGACCCTGAGTATCTTACATCCTTGTCAACATCAAAAGCAGTAACCTTGCTGCCACCAAAGGCAGCGTAATTCAATCCCTGGCTGAAACCGTCAATAAATACTTCAGGTATACTTGGGAATTTAGCCAGTTCCAGTTCATTATAATCTCTTGTACAGCTCAATGTCCATACAAGTATAATTGCTGTTAAAAGAGCAATTACAGAATAGTTGTATTTTCTATTTTTCATCAGTATATATTTTTTATTTTAATGGTCTGATGGAACCCGCATGTCTGAAAATTATATACATATGTGTTTTTGTATGCAATTCATGCGGGTTTCATCTTTTTATCTGATTGAATTGGCTACATGCCTATATTGAAAATTAAATAAGTTCTGATCTCCCATTCATTTCCATTTGGATAACCTGGAACAGTGGGGTCACAGACTAAATCGCCATTAGCATCCGGATTTTTGGTAGGACAATAGCGGGGAGAATATTGATCCAGTGTTCTGTCTGTAAAACGTATGCCTATCCTTGTTTCAGGAATATCAAACCATTTTGGCTTTGCAACGGTGGTCGAAAGATCAATTTTTACCTGAAGCGGATATGTGAGGTTGAAGTCACGGTGATAATCGTAAGGGCCCCAGTCATTGACCTTAACCATTGATATTAGTTTGGTATTCTTGTATACCAGCCTGATATCACCGCCATAGCGACGAATTAACCGCTCATCGCTTCCGTTCGATTCACCATCGCCTGCCAGAAGATTAGCAATAAGACCAAACTCAGGTGTAATCCTGGAAACTATACGGGCGTTTGCTTCCCATAAATCTCTTGCCGGAGGTGCGCCCGGAAAAGCAAATGTTGTACGTCCGTCACCAGTTATTCCAATTGCGGCATCCTGTGTGGTAGTGTGATGACGATAAACCACTCCGGCACTTATTGCAAATGATGCATCTTCAGCCTCATCATTTTCCCACTCATAGAACCAGGTTCCGGGTGTCGGGTCATATGTAATCAACAACTCTCCTGCAACGGTTTCCCTGTTCTGCCTTACTGCAAAAGGATCATCGAGGATATTTCTTGACCTGCCGGGTGCAGGCACATCTGCCGGCATGGGATCAATAATCGGCTTTTGCCAGAGGAAGTTTGGAGCTAACTGCAGATTTCCGATTGTATAGGCAAAGCCAGTCAGGAAGTTGTACTGGTTTCCGCTTCCGCTGTCTTTAAGCCTCCATCCTGTAAATGTTTTCGTATAATCAGCACCACCGCCTGCAACTAATCCCATTGCCGCTCCCTGGGCATACCACTTTACAGGACCTGCAGAGAATGTGACCTTCATTTTCCCTCCCCAGGTATCGTTAGAGTTTATCTGATCTTCGTAAACAGTATAATTTCCTTCTTCACCCTGAACAAGCTGGAAGGTTTCTCCAATCCGGGGCTGACCAGCCCATATACCACCCAATTCAATGCCAAGTTTTCCAAAAGTTCTTTTTACTGCAAGGGTAGTCCTGCGAGTTGGAGGCAACGGGATGGCAAATGAGCTTACCGTGTTTGCCTGTTCGTCAAGATCCTCATGGAAAATGCCTGATACATCAAATTTGCCGAATTTGCGACTGTATTTAACAAGGACAGCCGGGTTGGCACCCCACCAGAGCTCAGGCCCGAAAGCCACCTTTAAACCATTAAGGTATTGCTTGCCCTCAAATTCCACTCCGAACGGGGCCTGGCCGTTGTATATATCAATGTTGGGACCGTAATTTGCTTCAGGATAAAGACCAAAGAAATCCCCCTCATATCCCCAGTGGTAATGACCGGTACGGTAGAAACTGGTCAGGTTGAATAATTTGTGGTTCCATGTGAAATCGGCATTGTAAACCGCTAACCTGTACAGGGAGTTTAGAACCACCTTGCCGTTTTCAGTGTTAATTTCCTCCGTCCGTCCCCTGTTTTCATAAAAAATTTCATCAATCGGGTTTTCGGCAACATTTCCGAGAACGTTGAATGAGACATTTGCACGGACGCTTTCGGTTGGCTGCGCCTGTACCTCAAGATAAAACGACTCCATATGATCAAAGCCAAGCTGATCGGGATATTTCCGTTCACCCTCTACAGGATCATCAGGCGTCGATATTCTTGTACCACCTGTGCTGAAAGTGGTTAACTCTGTACGCAATCCGCTTATTCTTACCTTCTGTATCTTCTCCGCAGTCAGTGCCGCTTTGTCACCCCTGGCTTTCAGCACAGCATCCATCAGTTCAATTGTCATGAAATGAGCGCCAATGCTTTCAGTTGTCATGCCTTCTGCATAAGGATCAAGATTATGTGCTTCCTGCAATGCATAATATGCTGCCCTGGGGAAGAGCTGATACAGCCCGTTAGTGTTTGGGGAACCTTTCGCACAAATCCCGAACCATTCCTCATTCATGTTATTCTCACCTTCGGCAAAGTCATTCAGGTATCCGCCATTGCCCCATGAGGCGTTATTGTCATGAACATCCAGTCCCTTTGGTCTGCCCGAATTTCCACCATCCATCACTGAACTGGAATGTAAAACCACCTATGCTGTTTTCTGCTTTGCCAAGTCCGGCGGCATTTTCATAAATCTCCTTCCAGTTACCTGTTAAGTAATATGCCTGTGCATACTGGTCTTCTTCATTATCACGGGCATTAAAGGCATCAGCACCAAATTCGGTAAACATAACCGGTTTACCATATTCTTTTTTTACTCTCTCAAAAGCGTCGCCGAAGGATACCCCCCTGTAAATATTCACTCCGAAAATGTCAATATCAGCACATTCCTTAGCTATGATATCGAGGAAAAGCAAATCCCCGTTACACATTGCAACAGGGACAGAAGTATCTATTTCCTTCATGGCGTTTGCTGCTTCATTAAACAGCTTGTACAGTGAGATGGCACGAGTTGTTGATTTCCTGTCTTCAATAGGAATATCCTCAGTTTCAGCACCTTCCCAGAAAAGACCATAGTTATTCTCATTTCCGAGAAGATAAATCAACAGGCCGGGTGTTCCCTTATACTCTTTAACTAAAGAGGTTACCTCTTTTAAAAGCAATTCACGTACCCTTGGATCAGAATACTCCGTATTTGCCACCCATTCACCGCCCAGGGTAAGCCCATATCGTCCAAACGAGTGGTTAAGCATAGTGTATATACCATAATTACGGTATATATACTCAATCCATTTTGGCTGGATTCCAGTGTACTGTCGTATCACGTTTACACCCATACTACGCAGTAACGACATTTCCTGATCAAGTGCAGCTTTGATAAATGCATCAGACTGATTCCACAGACTGTAGGAAAAATTTGTGCCAATTGGGAAATAATCCCAGTTCATTCCATTTATCATGAAATCTTTCCCATCGACAACTAATTTAACTCCGGCTTCACTTTGAACGACTTTAATTTCCTGAGCACTTTCAGTACCAGCAGGAATAGCGAGTTTGTCCTGCTTTGCATTATCCTGAGAAATTGCTTCTGCAGAAATCAAAGTAAGAATTAAAAAACAGGTAATAATTTTCATAGATCTTTCTGTTTGATGTTATTTTCTAATTTCTAAGATTCTTGTTTTTTCGGGAATTTTATTACATAAAGCTGTCAATAAACTAAATGCAAATCCTATATAACCGACACTACTAAAATACTACAGCATGTAATTACCAACACTTCAACAACACTACATATCAGTTATCATAAGCCTTGTTTTATTAGCTAAAAGTACTACGGTTTGGTCTATTCCGGTATTGAAACGGAAATAAGGAGACTATAAGAATGGCTCAATCACCCGCGAGCATTAAAAACTTGCAAGGTGGGATGAAAGGTTTACTTCCCTGGGAAGGTCCATTTTTTTCCGAAGCCGGTAACGGCTGACTTCAGCTCCCCTGTATGAAATATTTAGGATAGTAGCGATTTCCTTCGTAGAAATATTCATTTTGACAAAGGCACATAACCTTAAGTCATATGGAGTCAGGTCGGGATATTTCTCTTTCAACCGCTTAAAGAAATCTTCATTTGCTTCATCAAAATAAGTTTCAAAGATTTTATTCTGAAGTTTTAGGTCAATCTCTTTCTTTATAAGTTTTTTCAGTCCAAGTATCTTTGCCTTAGCAGCATCGTTGACAATAAAATCCTGGATATTACCCAGATCTTCATTAACCTTTTTCAGGAACTTATTCTTATTTATAATACCCATTGTTTGATTTGCAAGCTCCTTATCCCTTGCTATCATTTCATTTTGCAATTTTTCATTTCGCAATTTGATAATCTCTCTTTCAGAGATAAGGGCCTCACGCTGATATTGTTCTTCCTTTTCTTTTATTTCCTGCCTGTGCTTCTCCTCCTGTCTGAGAACTGACTGTCTGACCCGGTATAATATGTACCTTATGATTAAAAATATCAGACCAAGAGAAAGTGCCGTGTATATTAAATAGGCTGTGACAGACCTGTGCCAGGGAGGCAGTATCTTAAAGGAGAAATAGGCTGGTTCACTTTCTACGCCGTAAATATTCCTTGATTTCAGTTTTATTGTATAGCTGCCTTCATGCAGCATGGCAAAATCCTTATATCTGTCAGTTGTCCAGTCAGACCATTCATCAGAGAGCCCTTCCAGCTGGTAACTGAACTCCAGGGGTCCCATATTTTCAAAATACGGTGCAGCAAACTGAAATCTGAATGAATTATTCCTGTAAGGGAACTTATGACCTGCATTTACCTCGGCAGCCATTAGATACAACACAGAGTCCATATAAGGCAATTCAACCGTTGTTATAAATGCCTTGAATTTTTCATTGTAAGACTTGGGAATAAGAGGTGCGTAATGAGCAAATCCATCTTCCAGGCCAATAAATATGTTTTTGCTGTCATAGGGATAAATAAACTCGAATTCCTTAACATACTTCCTATGAAGTTTTCTTAAAGGAACAGTTATTCTTGTATAGCTCATGTCTTCATTCTCACGGACAAACCCTGCCGCTGAAATCAGCAATGAACCAAATGTTTCCGGCATTGTCTGCAGCCAGGGATTTTACCTTGCCGGAACCTCCGAATACTTCATTCATTCCGGGTGACCGCAAGAATGTCCCGCTGGCTTTATCAAACTCAAAAGAACCCTTATCTGTGGCTACGAAAATATCTTTCCAGGACTTAAGGAGTATATTGCCAACATTCGACGGAAGTCCTTGAATATCAGTATACATGACAAGATCAACCACTCTGCAGGCATCCTCATCAAGTTTCAATCTGAAGATACCTCTTCCGCTATGGCCAACCCATATATATCCATCCTGATCCTGGTATAGGTAGCGGCAGGATTCTTCAAATCCCTCTACCTTCTTATAAAATTTCCATTGACTGTTTATATTCCTGAATAAAACCAGGCCATGGTAATGCCCTGCAATTAATAGTTCCGGATCGCCCTTCAATTGTATATATTTCCAGGCACCTGCTTCGTCACAAATATTTTCAGCGGTAAGTCCATGTACAATAAAAGTACCCTTGTCATGTCCACAAAGTAATTGTCCGTCGAATTCTTCAAGTGTCCATACCTGGCCTGCAGTATTTTCTACCAGCTTTAAATCTCCGGCATATGACAGACTGTCAAACGGCGTTACGTAAAGACCCTGGTTGGTGCCAAGGTAAAGGTTCCCTTCAAAAACTTTACAACAGTAACCTGTTCCAATCTTTTTTGATCCGATATAGCTTATGGGAGAGTTTGTTTCAATATAGGTAATCCCATTGTCCAGCCCAAGCCATAGATTTTTGGCCCCGTCAGTAAATAAACTGAGTATGGTATTATTTTGTATCCCGGCATTAGCGTTGAGAATATGTACAATATTGCCTTTCCTATCAGATATTACAAGCCCGTTAAGTATTGTCCCAAAGGCGTAATAGTTGCCCGGAAGCATGGTGGCACAATAAAGTATGTTCTTTTTAACATATTGGTTAACAGGCGTATTCCACTCCCTTAATGTTCCGTTTTCGAGAAGATATATTCCATTGTGAGCTGTTCCTATAAGCATATTATTGCCATCTGTCTCCAGTATTACGCTGATTTCTTTCCCGGCGTGCTGTTGCCACCAGGTCAATGCTTCCATCTTCCCGTTTCGAAATTCAAACAGCCCGATGCCCGGTTCCTGAATGAAAAGTCTGTTACCGACCTTAAATGAAAAGTGATACAGATTTTCAGGCTTTATAACCTCAATTCTTTCGTCTTTGTACAGGAATATGTACTTATAGCATTGAAAAAATATCCCTCCATCAACTTCATAAATGCGCCAGATATCATCGAATTCTTTACACTCTTCCGGTACAAGGTCCTTGAGACTATGGAACTTGGAGGCCATGTTCGCCTTTCGGTAAATTATTCCGAAGTCATTTATCAATCCGGCATAAATATTATTATTATCATCTACCATGATACTTCTTAGCGGAGAACTTGTGGAGACCCTGGTCAGATCCCATTCAACTCCATTGAAGCACAATAGTCCGTCATTATTTGCAAAATAGATAAACCCATTATTATCCTGGCTAATGACCCAGTTCTGAGTCCCGGCATTATATTCTGATTTAGGGTAGTTCCTGATATTAGGTGTGCCTATGGACTTTATCTGAGCCAATGTTGAGATTGGGATTGAAATCAATAATATAAAGAGTAATCTTCCCATTGTTCAGTTTCCGGGCTGTTAAAATAGCTAATTTCCATATTAAAAATAAATTTTGCATATATGAATAACTTGGTTTAAGCCCGGACACAACCCGAAGATTGATTGAGACAATTAATGCAGAGGCCCGGATCTTGAGAGTGGTATGATGTCGCAAAGGATAAAAGTCAAATGTATTTTGTAAAATATATCCAGGCGATGCAGGCAGATGGTATCACAATTGATGGCATCATCATTCAGAATGAGACTCTTTATCCCGGCAATAACCCAAGTATGTACATGACAGCGGCCGATCAGGCACTATTTATCAAACAGAGCCAAGGACCGGCATTTGCGGCTGCAGGCATAACCACAAAAATCATTGTCTATGATCATAATGCCGACAGGACTGACTATCCTCTCAGCATACTGAATGACCCAGGCGCCAGGGAGTATGTCGACGGATCAGCATTTCACCTGTACGGAGGCACAATTAATGCGCTTACGGCCGTTCATGATGCTTATCCGGACAAGAACCTTTACTTCACCGAGCAGTGGGTAGGCGCCCCTGGAAACATTCCAAATGTGGCATTCAGAACACCGGATGGAAAGAAAGTCCTGATAGTGATAAATACTGCTCCGGCAAAGAAGAATTTCAATGTAAAATTCAGGGGGAACACTGTACAGCTGAGCCTCGAAAGTGGTGCGGCTGCCACTTATATCTGGTAGGTGATCAGTCTTTCACTATCTTTTCTGTCCGGTTACCACCATCGGTAATAACCTTGATAATATAGGTACCTTTCATAAGGTGCCTGACATCAATTTCACACGTATTATCACCTCCGGTGACCGTCATTAATAACCGGCCCTGAAGATCATATATATTCAGGCTTATAATTTCCGGTCCTGATTTTATGTAAAGCAAGTCACTGACCGGGTTAGGGTAAATATCAAGGGAGATATCTTCAGGCGTCTCTCCGACAGAGCTGATGACACCATTTGATGATGTCCAGCTTGAGGCAAGGCTGTTGTCAAGGTTTATATCCGCCAGCTTCAGGTAATAGCCGTTTCCGTCTGCTGCAGGCCATGGCGCCATATCATAATAGTACACTTCATCGATGACATTTCCAAAAGCATCCAGAAGCACCAGGTCTTCGCTGCTGTTCGATAAATGCCTGGTGAACTGACCAAACGGGGTAAAACCCCAGTTCGCCTGGAAAGCGGTTTTATTGCTTGCGATGATGACGCACAAATGCGGAGCGAGGGTTGCTCCTGACGGGAAGACGTATGTCAGCCCGGTGCCCCTGAAATAAATACCTGTCAGACTGACTGCCACATCGCTGTTATTACGTATTTCAATGAATTCGAGATCATCATCGTCAGGGTAGGCTACTGTGGGGGAGGGGTGGTAATTGATTTTCGTTATCACGAGTCCGGGCACCGTAATATTGCTGCATGCTGTGTATGAACCAAGATTGAGCGTCATCCAGGCCATCCGGGCATTTATGAAGTTTTTAATGCCGGTAATACGTTGAGCATGGCTTCCCAGCTTATCCCACCTTTCATAGTCTCTTTCCACAGCCTCGCTTATGTAAGTCACAGTCTTATCTATGAATGCTTTAATACTGTCAGGGTACATCGGCTGGCCAGGCTGAATGACTTCATTCCATCTTCTGGCCAGGTAGCATCTGTAGGTGCTGCTATTAAATAGATCATACCAGAACCTGGAACCATTATTATAGTACATGTCCTCGAAGTACCACATGTTTGTTTTGCTGCGGTCGAACCCCCACATGAACAGATCATTGCCAAAAGAAAGATCCAGATCCCATATCGGTCCTGCCCTCAGCTTCCCGTTCCTGTCCTTGTGAAAGAAAGTACTGTACTGGTAAGCATCGGGATTGGAGGCGAACTCATTAATGATCATGAAGTCAATGAAAGATGGAATATCAATTATTGCAGGATAACCGTTGACGATCGAGATATCGTTGTATCTTGCTGCTGTCTCGAGCTTGGTGAATTCACCCTTGATGTAACTTGTCTGGTAGGCGGTTGCGTTTTCAGGCTTCGGCAGGTCATGAATATACTCCACCGGTGACCCTTCGAATGAATACATGGTCCAGGCAACGGGGTCACCTCCTGTGGTCTTGTCCGCCTTGGTGATGTAACCGCCGGAAACGTTTGGCTGTGTGTTGTCACCGGTACCTATCTTCAGTACATCAACCCTGCCGTCATCAGCCTTGATTTTCTCCTCGAGGACGAAGAGACCCTTATAATCATTGTTAACCATGACCTCGCAGTATTCAGTGCGTGAGGCATAGTTGCCAAGTTTACGTGACAGGTTCATGCAGAGATAATCGCGTATCAGGGCGGTATCGAAAACCATCCCGCCCAGTATCCAGTCATTTTCTTCAGGCATGCCAAGCAGGCTGACATTGTTGTTGGTGGTATTATCAGCCTTCAGGGTCGTAAAACCGTAGTTCCTCTTTGGGGATGCCTGCGATGACGACCCTCTCTTTTCTATGTCAATCCTGCCGTTATAGTTCAGGTAAGCCGGGTTATTCTGATCGGTTACATAGTTTCTTTGACCGGGGCCACGGTATATGATCTTCAGATTGCCAAGCACGCCGGGCTCATCTGGGATTGACACGCCACCGTCAGTTGTGATTATGCAGATAGGAAGGTTGCTGCTGGTAAAAGTCTGTGCTGTTAACGGAAGACAAAAAATAAAAAGCAGTATGCTATATATACAGAATCTTCTCATCACTTCCCTGAAATTGTGCCAAACTTAGCATTTTTAACGCAAATCATAACTGCATATTATCATTATCAACTATTAAACAGACATGATAATAGGGCAGAGGGTTGCATAAAGGAGGTATAGCCTGTTATGAGATGCATCTTTCATGATCACCGGGGATGAAAACAATTGTTTATTATATTTGTGCTACAACGGGCATTCCCGTTTAGAGAATGATTATAATCAATTGAATATGAAAGTCTTGAAATTCGGGGGAACATCTGTCGGTAGTGTCGATAGCATCAGAACAGTAGCTGAGATTATCAGGGGGCAGGATGAGCCTTTGGTTGTTGTCTTCTCCGCTCTTTCCGGAGTAACAAACATGCTTTCTGAGTGTCTGGAGCTTGCTTCAGCAAAGAATGACAGGTACATTTCAGTTTTAGATGATATTGAAAAGAGACATCAGGCTATATCCACACAGCTTCTCAATTCAGAAAATGCCCTCAATGTCACCGGGAAAATAAAAGAACTGAAAGCGAGACTGACAGACATCCTCGGAGGAATTTCAAATATCGGGGAGGTTACCTTGCGGTCGACTGATCTGGTGCTTGGGTTTGGCGAACAGATGTCTATGCAGATTATCCATGCTGTTTTGACAGAGAATTTGCCTAATGTCAGATATGTGGATGCAAGAAGCATGATCTTCACAAAACTGATTAACGGAGCCGAGAGGGTGGAAGCAGAAACCACTGAGCATGCTATCAGGGAAAAACTGTTACCTGATATCGATGTAACCATCACCTCAGGATATATATCGAGTTCAGTACAGGGTTATCCTACCACACTTGGCAGGGGAGGGTCAGATTTCACAGCATCTATCATCGCGGCAGCCTTAAACGCTGATATTCTTGAAATATGGACTGATGTAAGCGGAATATATACAGCTGACCCATCCTATACCGAAGATGCTTACCCCATACCTGAGTTGTCTTACGCTGAGGTTCTGGAACTCAGCCATTTTGGGGCAAAAGTCATCTATCCTCCTACCATCCAGCCAGTGATGAAGAAAAAGATACCAGTGTTGGTTAAGAATACTTTTGATCAGCATGCCAAGGGTACTATGATAAGTGATACACCCTCTGCGAATGGCAATGTTCTTAAAGCAGTATCAGCTATCAATGAGGTCTGCCTGGTATCATTAACCGGAAGCGGAATGGTCGGTGTGGTGGGAATCGCAGCAAGAATGTTCACTGCACTGGCCAGAAATAATATTAATGTCATACTGATTACTCAGGCATCATCGGAACAGTCAATCTGCATTGCCATTGATCAGAAGTCAGGAGAGAAGGCCAGTGAAGTTCTGAATGATGAGTTTGAATTTGAAATTCAAACCGGAAGAGTCAGGCAGTCGATACTTGAAGCAGGATATTCAATTGTTGTGATGGTAGGTGAAGGAATGAAATATGCTGTAGGGATAAGTGGCCAGGCTTTTTCAGCACTCGGTAAAAACGGTATAAATATTCATGCCATTGCACAGGGTTCATCCGAATTGAATATTTCGGTAGTTGTAAAAAACATTGATTGTCACAAAGCCGTAAACGCAATTCACCAGGAGTTTCTGCTTTCAGCGAATAAGATAATTAACCTGTTTATTGTTGGTACAGGCAATGTTGGAACAGCCTTTGTTAAACAGATACTTTCCCAGTCTGTCTTCTTCATCACGAATATCAGACTGATTTCAGAATTGCAGGCCTGGCAAACTCAAGGAAAATGCTCATCAGGAAGAAAGGCATTGAAGTAAAGGATTGGAAAAATGTCAATGATGTCAAGCGAAAGGAATACAAACCTTGAAGAGTTTATTGATGAAATGTTCAGGCTGAACCTGCCAAACTCAATTTTTATTGATAATACTGCAAACGTTGATGTCTCTCAATTATACGAAAGAATACTTTCTAAAAGTATTTCTATTGTGACGTGTAATAAAATTGCTGCATCATCTCCGTATGATAACTTTCTTAAATTGAAAAAGATAGCAATCGGCAAGAGGGTCCATTTCAGGTTTGAGAGCAATGTTGCTGCAGGTTTGCCTATAATTCAGACGATTGACAATATGGTAAAAACAGGCGATCAGCTTTACCGGATTGAAGCTGTGCTTTCCGGAAGCCTTAATTTTATATTTAACAACTATTGCAAAGGCATGAAATTCAGTGATTCTGTACTTAAAAGCCATGAAGGAAGGATATACAGAACCGGATCCGTTAATCGATCTGCGCGGTGATGATGTTTCGAGAAAACTGTTAATACTTGTCAGGGAAGCAGGGATAAAAATTGAGGCTTCTGATATAGTCTTCGAAAGCTATCTTCCTCACCCACTGCCTGAGGTATATAAAGCTGACGCGTTCCAGGATCAGTTGAAAAGCTATAATGAATATTTTGAAAAGATAAGAGAGGGTACCATTGCACGGAATGGAAGAATGAGAATCATTGCCAGGTTTGAAAACGGAAAGGCTGGCATCTTTCTGAAAGGAAGTGGAAGCTCCTCTCATTCATTTTTCTATCTTGAGGGGAATGATAATGTCGTTTCCATATATTCTAAACGTTATCCCGAGAGACCGTTAATAATAAAGGGTGCCGGGGCAGGTGCTGACGTAACCGCATCAGGTATTTTCACGGATATACTTTCTATAATAAACAATTGAAGAAATGGGCAAAAAAGTCAGAGCCAAAGCCACCGCGACAGTTTCAAATCTGAACTGCGGATTTGACGTTCTCGGAATGGCAATCAATGAACCCTGCGATTTCATTGATCTTGAGATGACTGACAGCGGGGCAGTCGAGATCGCAGGGATAAAGGGTTGCCAGAGTCTCAGCAAGGATCCGGATAAGAATGTCGTTGGCGTGGTTCTGAATGCCATGATCAGAAAAACAGGAACTAAAGCCGGGTTCAGAGCTTATATAGAAAAAGGCATCACTCCGGGCAGCGGTATAGGCTCCAGCGCTGCCAGCTCAGCAGCAGCAGCATTTGCTGCAAACGAACTTATGGGCAATATTTTTTCGTTGAAAGAGCTTGTGACATGCGCCATGGAAGGCGAGAGGCTGGCTTCAGGCACGGCACATGCCGATAACGTGGCCCCGGCACTGCTGGGAGGTATTACCCTTATCCGAAGCTATGAGCCGCTTGAAATAGTACAGATTCATATTCCGCCTGAGCTCCTCTGTGTTGTTATTCACCCTGAAATGGAAATAAAGACATCGATGGCAAGAGGCATCCTTGACAAGCACATTCCCCTGGGAACAGCGGTTAAACAGTGGGGGAATGTAGGCGGACTAATTGCGGGTTTTTACAGTGAGGATTATGACCTTATAGGCCGCTCCCTGGTCGATCATGTTGCTGAACCAAAAAGGTCATCCCTTATTCCGGGTTTCCATGAAATGAAGAAGGCAGCGATGCAGAACGGCGCGCTAGGTGCTGGTATTTCCGGCTCCGGGCCTTCAGTCTTTGCACTCTGCAGGGGAGAGGCATGTGGTGAGGCAGTCCTGAGAACTATGAAAGCCTGCATGGATGCACGGGGTATTAATTACAGCGCCTATCTGTCTACTGTAAACAGGGAAGGGGTAAAGATTTGTTAATTAATAAGATATCTGATTCTAAATGCGATACTGCAACATTAGGGACCGGAGCATAAGTGTCAAATTCCGTGAAGCGGTCAGCCGCGGCATATCATCTGATATGGGATTGTTCATGCCCGAAAGAATCCCGCTGATGGAACCAGATTTTTTCAGACGGCTTCCGGGGATGGCGTTGCCTGAGATTGCTTTTGAAGTTGGCGTGAGGTACATCGGAGACGAAATACCCGCCGGGATCCTGATGGCAATATGTGATGAAGCATTCAATTTCCCTGTTAGGCTCAGAAAGATGAGCGAAAGGAAACACGTACTTGAGCTCTATCACGGACCGACTGCGGCATTCAAGGACTTCGGTGCAAGATTTATGGCTCAGTGCTTCAGGTATTTTTCAGAGACTGATGATCTGAAGACAGTGGTACTGGTTGCAACCTCAGGCGACACCGGCGGAGCGATAGCCAACAGCTTCTTCGGGATGGAAGGCATCGATGTCATTATCCTTTATCCTTCGGGCAAAGTAAGCCGCCTGCAGGAGAACCAGATGACCACCCCGGGGGAAAATATTACAGCTCTTGAGATAGAAGGGACCTTTGATGACTGCCAGTCTATGGTTAAAAGCGCTTTCACCGGGCTGCAAACTTACCGAAGAATAAGGTTGACATCGGCCAATTCAATAAACATTGCACGCCTAATTCCCCAGAGCTTTTATTATTACTATGCCGTAAGCCGCGCCGGCTCAGGAAATACAATTCTCTCCGTTCCAAGCGGTAACTTTGGCAATCTTACCGCTGCCGTAATGGCATGGAAGTCAGGCCTGCAGATTGAACATTTTGTGGCATCCACAAACATCAACAACGTTGTTCCGGAATACCTGAGGACAGGCCTTTACAGTCCGGGTGCATCTGTTCAGACCATTGCCAGCGCCATGGATGTGGGCAACCCCAGTAACTTTGAAAGATTGCTTGACATTTTTGACAATGACTGGAATAGGATGTCTTCCATGGTATCAGGCTCCTGGTTTGATGATGATCAGATCAGACAGCATATCAGGGATGAATATCAGAGGTCGGGATATATTCTTGATCCTCACGGAGCTGTTGCCAGCATGGGGCTCGATTGTTACCTTGAAGACCATCCGGCTTCTGCAGGCATATTTGCCGGGACGGCTCATCCAGGTAAATTCAGTGACATAGTTGAACCTGTCATCGGCACCAAACTGGCAATGCCAGAAAACCTGAAGGGATTGCGGGAGCGGAAGAAAGAAGCTTTGCTCATGAAGCCCGGATACACTCACCTCGAGGAATACCTCAAGAACAGGTATTCATTACACTAGTTGAAAAACGGGATTATCTTGCTACTATGAACTCAGACTTCCGTGAATTCCAGATTTTTGCCAAACCCGTCGGCGCAAGATGTAACCTGAACTGTTCTTATTGCTATTATCTTGATAAAAGGAATCTTTATTCTGCTTCCGGAGACGGTTGTATGAGTGATGAGGTTCTGGATCTCTATATCCGTCAACATATTGAGGCTTCAACAGGGAAAGAAATCATTTTTTCATGGCATGGGGGTGAACCCACACTGGCCGGACTTGACTTCTACAGGAGAGCCGTTGATATCCAGAGGCGGCACAAACCTTCAGGAAGAGTTATCCTTAACGGGATTCAGACAAATGCAACGCTGATCACTGATGAGTGGGGGAAATTCTTCCTTGACGAGAATTTTTATGTTGGCATCAGTCTTGACGGGCCTGAGCACTATCATAATATATGCAGGACCCGTGGCGGTGGCAACGGGACTTTTGAGGAGGTGATGAGAGGTCTTGAAATACTTAAAAGGTACAATGTGCCTCACGAATTCCTGTGCGTCGTAAGCAATTCCAACGTTTCTGTACCTCTTGAGTTATACCGGTTCTTCAAGGGCTTTGGTTCCTCATACATAACGTTTCTGCCAATGGTTGAAGAAGCTGGCAAAGGCTCCCGCAAAGCAACACCGTTAAGTGTCAGACCTATGGATTTTGGTAAATTTCTTGTGGCGATATTTGATGAGTGGATCGAAGAGGATATCGGTAAGGTGAAGGTACAGATCTTTGAGGAAGCCCTGCGTACCGCATTCAGCCAGGGTCATACGCTTTGCATTTTTAAGCCTGTTTGCGGTGGAGTTCCTGTTGTCGGGATGAATGGCGACTTCTACTCATGCGATCACTATGTGAAGGCAGAGCACCGGATAGGTAACATAGGGGAAACATCTCTGGCAGACATGCTTGATGACCCGCGGCAGAAAACCTTCGGGCAAAACAAGCGAGCTTCCCTTCCGCGTTATTGCCTTGAATGCGAGGTGCTGGATATGTGCAACGGTGAATGTCCGAAAAACAGGTTCATCACTGCCCCGACAGGTGAAGATGGATTAAATAACCTGTGCGAAGGCTACAGATATTTTTTCAACCACTGCCGGCCTTTCATCGATGAGGTTGCCCGTTTATGGACGAAGTAACTGCTAACCTCCTGACTGCTAACCTCCGAGTTTCTCCCTGAAAAAGCCAATAGTCCTGCCCCATGCAAGACTGGCTGCCTCCTTGTTGTATCTCGGAGGAGGGTTGGTATCGTTGTTAAAGGAATGTTCCGCACCCTCATAGATAAAGATCTGGTAATCTATGCCTGCCTTTTTCAGCGCCTCCTCAAATGCCGGTATTCCGGCATTAATACGTTCGTCATTGCCTGCATAGTGTGCCATTACTGAGGCTTTGATTTTTGGCACATCGTCCGGTGCAGGGGTTGAACCGTAATAGGGCACTGCGGCGTTGAGATCAGGTGCATTTACCGCCACCTGGTTGGTCATGGCGCCTCCCCAGCAGAAGCCTGTACAACCCACCCTGCCTGTTGACCGCGGATGAGTCTTGAGGTATTTCACTGCAGCGACGAAATTCTTTACCGTCTCTTCACGGTTGAGCTGGCCCATCATCTCACGCCCCTTATCCTGATCTTCCGGTGTGCCTCCCAGTGGGGAGAGGGCATCAGGTGCCAGCGAGATAAACCCTTCCATCGCCATCCGCCTGTTCACATCCTGGATGTGCGGTACCAGCCCCCTGTTTTCATGGATCACTATCACTCCGGGCAGTTTCTTTTTACCCTCCGGCATCGACAGATAAGCCTTCATCTCACCGGTAGCGCCGGGGTAGGTGATGAATTCATTTATCAACTCAAATTTTCCGCGCATAGGGCGTGACGCATCTGCCCTGTTAAGATCAGGTAAGAAGATGACAGCGGCGGCTGTTCCCCCGGTAACAAGGGTAAGCTTCTTCATGAATGTCCTTCTGTCTACCTTTCCGGAACTGAAATCGTCCAATAACCCGGTCATTTTGTCTTTCATGATGATAGTTTTAATGGAATAAAGATATGATTTTGTCAGAATCAGGCTTTACGTGTCTCTTCCTTAATTCTCTGGATGTGTCCTCTTCCCAGTCCCTTTACTTCGCATCCAAGCTGGAAGTAACGGCGGATCTTGTCATCGGTCAGGATACCGAAGCAGTCTATTATGGCAGCCGGCTGTCCTATGGTCTTCACAACCTTGTCAGGATCAAGGTCCATGTAGGCTGAATGAGGTACGGCCAGGATTACTGCCTCAGCTCCCTTGAGAGCCTTATTCAGGTTCTGTTCAATCCTTATCTCCTTCAGCTTCTCCTGGTTGCGGAAGAACTGTGACTTGCTCTGGCCAACGCCCGGATAGCTGTCCTGCTCTTCGAACTCCCACCAGTGTTCAACATAGGGGTCATGCACGCGTATCTCGGCACCCATCTCTGCCAGCTTGCGTATCACTATCTCGGAGCCGCTGTAGCGTGTGTCTCCGACATCCTCACGGTATGCTGCTCCCAGTACCAGAACGTCTGTGGCTGCAATAGGCTTGCCCATGTTGCGCAGAGCGTCACGGGTCAGTTGGCCCACATGCAGGCCACGGGTGTCGTTAATATCTATGGCCATTGGAGTGATTTTAAAGATGTCATCCTCGAAGCCAAGAATATGTTTATATGCCCAGACACCCAGTCCTCCGTCTTTCGGGAGGCAGTAGCCGCCAATGCCGGGCCCGGGAAATATCATGTTGCTGTGGGTGGGTCTCATCTTGATTGCCTTGATAACCTTGATCAGGTCGACACCGTTACGCTCGGCAAAGAGGCTCCATTCATCGAGGAAAGCGAGGATGGTGGCACGGTAGCTGTTCTCGACGATCTTGGCCGTTTCTGACTCGATTGGCCTGTCCATGACCGTGAGAGGAAATTTTTTTGTGTTGAGCACTTCATTGAGGAACTTCACGACACGTTTCCTTGCCTCTTCGTTGATGCCGCTGCACACCCTCCAGAAATCGCGTATGCTTGCTACATAATTGCGTCCGGGCATTACCCTCTCGTAGCTGTGTGCCAGCAGCGGATCTGATTTGATGCCGCGTTTTGTGAATGCCTTCTTCATGATCGGGTAGGCCACCTGCTCGGTGGTTCCCGGAGCCACAGTGGTCTCAATGAGCACCAGCGCTTCAGGCCGGATATGGTCTGCTATAACCCCCAGAGATGCCTCGAGTGCTGCCATATCGGTCTGTCCGGCACGCACGTTGCCCAGTTCTTCCTTGATATAGTCGCACTGCACGTCTACCACAACAATGTCGGCCAGCTTAAGGACCTCGTATGTATAGGTGGCCATCAGGGTCTTCTTGGTACTTAACGCACCGTTCAATCATCGGGTCGACCTCCGGGTCTTCAGCCTTGACAGGGGAGACACCGCGGTTGAGCATGGGTATCTTCCAGAAGCTGCGCAGGCTGGGACGCTGCATCCCAATGACAAATTTCGAGGGTTTGCCTTTTGAATCAACAGTATCGGCCACGATAGCCGCCATGACAGCCCCTACGAAACCTACACCCATGACCACGACTATCTCGCGGCCTTTGGCGCGCTCCGCTTTAACACGTTTGCTTATTTTCTCAAACTCAGTTTTATAATCCTCAGGTTTCGGCAGGGCAAATTTTTCACCGTTGGGACTTATCGAATACTGTACACTCATGATGTTTATGTTTTAATTAATGTTGCTTTCAGGAGATTATAAAATTACAAAAAGTTCAGTCATCTGTTATCAGCGTAATGTTTATTAACTTTGGACTTGATCGGAATTGTTGAACTTAATTGATTGGAATTTGTTCCGTTACCGGCTTATCTGATATCAGAATTTAAAACTGACATAAATGAAAAATATTGTTATATGGTTGCTGCTTGCGGGACTGGTCTTTGCAGCTGCATGCAATAAAGACAAGACTTCGGAAAGCTTTGACTTGCTTACATCACACGTATGGACGAGTGACAGCCTTCTTGCCGATGGCATTGATGCAAGTGACCCGGGTGAGCTTCTTGAGAAATTCAAAGGCGATGTTGTATTCAATGTGGATGGCACGGGGACCTTTGGCCAATACACCGGGACATGGAGGTTTGTTGATAACGAGACCAACATTGCAATCAGTTCACCTGAACTTACTTTTACCCTGACAACTCACATTGTTGAGCTCACAAAAACATCTCTGAAGGTTACTTTCCCTTATCCGACCCTGGAGGGCACTAAGAATATCAGGATGACGTTTAAACCGAAATGATGCTCCGGCGTTTTTTGACAGTTGCCGCTCTGGTCTTCTTAATCTCACCGGTATTAAATGCTCAGAGCCTGGTAAGCGGCAGGGTATCAGACAAAGACAGCCATGAACCTCTTGCCGGGGCTCATGTCATATTTGGCAGAGGAACAGGCACCAGCACTGATGAAAATGGGTTTTTCTCATTTGCAGCCAGTCCCGGCAAGCTCTCTGTTGAATTCAAGTACGTTGGTTACAGGTCACATACGGAGATACTTGACATCATTGCCGGGGAGACGCTGAAAATGAATGTAATGATGGAGCCTGAGTCGCAGTTAATTGACCAGATAGTAGTGAGTGCTGACAGGATGGAGCAGAAGGAATCAGAGCTGACTGTATCGATGGAGGTTATCAAATCCGACCTGATTACACGCAGCCACATTACTGATGCCCAGGAACTGATAAATAAAACTCCGGGTATCGAGGTACTTGACGGGCAGGCGTCAATAAGAGGTGGCAGCGGGTACAGCTATGGTGTTGGCAGCCGTGTGCTGGCTCTCATAGACGGCCTGCCGATGATGTCGGCTGACGCCGGAGGTATAAAATGGAACTTCCTGCCGCTGGAGAACCTGTCGCAGGTGGAGATAATCAAGGGAGCTTCCTCAGTGCTGTACGGATCTTCCGCCCTCAACGGGGTCATTAACTTCAGGACGGCAGACGCGTCAAATATTCCGGTGACCCAATTCTTTGCTGAAGGCGGGGTCTTTGGCGGCCCGTCGAATGAAGACTGGAAATGGTGGGACACACCAAGGGTCTTTGCCAATGCCTCATTCTCTCACCTGCAGAAATTCGGGAAGAATGATATAGGCGTGGGTGTCAACCTGACCGCTGACAGGGGATACAGAAAATTCAACGACGAAAACCTCGGAAGAATAAGCCTCAGGCTGAAGCATCACAGCAGCAGGACCGAAGGTCTGAAATACGGGTTGAACCTGAATGCTGGGACAACATATAAAACTGACTTCATACTATGGGAGGATGCCACTACCGGAGCCCTGAAGCAGGATACATCAACAGTATCGAGCCTGCATGGATATTATTTTACGGCCGATCCTTTTATAACTCTTGGGGGTAAAGGCAAGATTAAACATGATTTCCGGATGCGATATCAGTATTCCGCCAACAGGTTTCCTGTCAGAACAAATAATGATGCCAGCTCTTCCTCCGTGTACGGAGAATATCTGTTCTATTACAAAATTACCGGTTTTTTGAATCTGACTGCTGGCATTTCTGAAAACTGGAGCAATATAACATCAAACTTCTATGGTGATCATCGCGGGCTTAATGTTGCCGGGTTTACGCAACTTGAGGTAAGACCGGTAAGCAGGCTTAAAGTCATCGGCGGGCTGCGCATTGAACAAAATTCTCTCGATGGCGAACCCGACGGTATCGTCCCGGTCTTCAGGGCAGGCATAAATTTCCAGGCCGCTGAATATACTTTTATCAGGGCTTCTTTCGGCGAGGGTTACCGCTATCCGTCCATCGCTGAGAAGTATGCCTCGACGACCCTCGGTTCGGTGAGGATCTTTCCCAGCCCTTATGTAAGGGCGGAATCAGGATGGAGCTCAGAACTAGGGATAAAACAGGGAGTAATGTTTGGAGAAATGATGGGAGAGGGCGATCTGTCGCTCTTTTTCTCGCAGAATATTGATATGATCGAGTATGTTTTTGGTATTCATCAGGATCCGTCAACAGGCATTTCCGATGTTGGTTTTAAAGCCACAAATGTTGAGCAATCGAGGGTCTACGGCGGCGAACTGGAGGTAATTCTGAAAAGATCGTTTGGAGAGCTTGAGGCAACATTGACTGGCGGGTATACATTTATATATCCGGTTGAATTCAATTCCTATACTAATCAGAACACTGATATTTACCTGAAATACAGGAGAAAACATTCCGCCAAGATGAGTTTTATTTCGACATGGCACAGGATTGAATCGGGTCTCGATCTTTATGCCAGGTCAAAGACCCTGAATATCGATGACGTTTTCCTGAATCCGGCCACAAGAGAGGAGATCCTTCCGGGATTCTACGATTACTGGCAGGAAAACAATACGGGCTATTTCCTGATGGACGGGAATATTGGTTACAGGATCAGTGAAGCCCTGAAAGTCTCCATAGCGGTCAAGAACATCACGAACACTGAATATATGGGTCGCCCTGGTGATATCCAGCCCCAGAGGAATTATAGCATACGCCTGAGCGGGAGGTTCTGACAGATGCAAATAAAGCATAGTAAACTATATTTGCAGTGACATTGACAATTAACGGTAATAAATAATGCCAAAAACAATTCACAGAATATTCCTGGGTATGATGGTTGTGATCGTTGGATTTGCCTTTGTACTTCTTCTGTTCAATGGTTTGGAATACTATAAGACAGGACTTGAGGAGAGAGCATATCAGTTCAGACCACGATGCTCTGAAGCCGAGCGGTATATTGGGTCACGGGCTGGGCATATTTGGTACTCTCTTAATAATCATTGGCGTAGCCATCTACATGGCACGAAAAAGGTATCGTTTTATGTCAAGAACAGGATTGGTTAAACATTGGCTTGAGTTCCACATTTTCCTCTGCACCCTGGGACCGGTATTGATATTGTTCCATACCGCTTTCAAATTCGGGGGATTGGTGGCAGTCAGCTTCTGGAGCATGGTAGCTGTCTTTCTCAGCGGAATTGCCGGCAGGTTTATTTATATTCAGATACCAAGGTCTATCGAGGGCAGAGAGCTGGACCTGACCGAAGTCCGCGCCATGAAAAGCAACCTTACGGATATCTTGAAAAACTCCAGTGGACTTGAAGAGGAAGCTTACAGAAAAATAGTAGAATCAGTTGAAAAGAAAACTGTCTCATCATCCCGGTCCTTACTTGTCAGTTTAATACGAAACTATACGGATGACCTGAAGTCAATTCACACTGTGCGGAGAGAATTGAAAAGGAATAACCTTCAGGGGAATGATTACAGAAAGATTATTTCTCTTGTAAAGGCAGATATCAAATTGAGCAGGAGAATAGAGCGCCTTGACAGTATGAAGAATCTTTTCAAATACTGGCATGTTGCTCACCTGCCTTTTGCCCTGGTAATGTTGTTAATTATGGTCATTCATGTGGGTGTAACCATATTGTTTGGCTACAGATGGATTTTTTAACCATGGAAATGCTTCTTGAAAAAATCATTACCTACTCGCTTGTTGCCATACTTTGTGTTGCAGTGGTCTGGTTCTACCTTTTCAGGAAGAAAAAAGAATCAGGAAAAGTTGAGGCAAAAATTAAAAAGGCACAGGAGGAAGGCTTGCATGAACCTGTTTCACTTCATCCGTTTATTGATGTAAATACCTGTATCGGTACAGGAGCCTGTGTTGCTGCATGCCCCGAAAAGGATATAATAGGGATCTATAACGGTAAAGCAACAATTATAAATGCTTCGCAATGTGTCGGGCACGGCGCTTGTTTTCATGCCTGTCCGACAGAAGCTATTACGCTGCGAATCGGCACTGAAAAGCGGGGAGTGGAACTTCCTCATATCAACAGCAACTTTGAGACAAATGTTCCCGGGATATTTATCGCCGGAGAACTTGGTGGCATGGGCCTTATCAGGAATGCAGTCGAACAGGGCAGACAGGCGGTCGAAAATATAGCCAGATCTTTGAGGAAAAATCATTCGGCAACATATGATCTGATTATAATAGGATCAGGACCGGCAGGCATCTCGGGGTCACTAACTGCAAGGAAGTTTAATCTGAATCTTCTGTTGGTGGACCAGGATACTCTTGGAGGAGCAGTTTATTCATTTCCGAGAAAGAAAATTGTGATGACATCACCGATGGACCTTCCTTTGTACGGAAAGGTGAAACTGTTTGAGACCACTAAAGCAGAGTTGCTCGACCTGTGGCAGACTGCGCTGAAGCAAAACAATATCAAGGTTAATGAGAATTCAAAGGTTGAATTTGTAGTTTCTGATGGCGATATATTTAAGGTTACAACCCTGCGAGGCGAGGTGTTTTCTGCAGCGGCCGTCCTGCTTGCTATAGGAAGGCGGGGAACTCCCCGTAAACTTAATATCCCCGGGGAGGACAGGGAGAAAGTTGCATACCGGTTGCTTGAGCCGGAAGATTTATCCGGGAAAAATATTGTTGTAGTAGGTGGTGGTGATTTAGCAATTGAATCTGCACTGCTCCTGTCCGATCAGAATAACGTTACTCTTTCTTACAGGAATGAAGTGTTTGCCCGCATAAAACCAAAAAACAGCATCGCAATAAATGAGGCAATTGAGGCAGGTAAGATCAAGTTGCTCCTCAAGAGTAATCTTGTTTCCATTGAGGATGAGCATGTTTATATTATGACTGCTGACGGAGGAGAACCGGTTAAACTTGAGAATGATCTGGTATATATTTTTGCCGGTGGTGAGCTTCCCACACAGTTTCTCGAAAAAGCCGGGATCAAAATCACAAGGAAGTTTGGGGAAACTGTTTTAAAACACTAAATTTGGCTAAACACCCATACCCTAAAAGGGAGGTTTATTGGGGTTTTTGTCTGATCAAAGTGAGTGCATTATGGATCGTGCAACAATAAAATTCAGAGGAATTTTCATCCTTTACTTCCTTGCCGGCATCCGCTTGTCCGCACAGCTTTCACCAGGTGCTTTATCAAATTATCATTCAAACCTCGAAGGCATTTCAAACTGTACCCAGTGCCATGTGCTTGGCAATAAGGTTTCAGATGCAAAATGCCTTGTCTGTCATACTGAGATCCAATCCAGAATAGCTGCAGGGAAAGGATACCATTCATCCGCAGAGGTAAAGGAAAATTCCTGTTTCACCTGCCATAGTGAACATAACGGAAAGGACGCTAAACTCATATGGTTCAATGCCGAAAATTTCAACCACTCTCTTACCGGATACATCTTATCAGGCGCTCATGCGGCAAAGGAATGCCCTGATTGCCACAATTCCAGGTACATTTCAGATCAAAAACTCAAATCAAAAAAGAACACCTGGCTCGGCCTGGATGAAAAATGCCTGAGCTGCCATACTGACTACCATCAGCAGACCCTGCCTGTCTCATGTCTCGATTGCCATAGCACTGATTCCTTTAAACCGGCTTCGAAGTTTAACCACAGCACTTCACGGTTCCCGCTTACCGGGAAACATAAAACCGTCGATTGCCTGAAATGCCACAGGAAAGAGACAATAAACGGCAAGGCCTTCCAGGAATTCAGGGGTGTGCCCTTTAGCAACTGCACAAGTTGTCACAAAGACCCACATCAGAACCAGTTCGGCCAGAATTGCCGTCAGTGCCATACTGAGGATTCATTTCTTACGGTATCAGGAGGACTCTCGAGGTTTGATCATAACAAGACAAATTTTAAACTTGAGGAGAAACACCTGGCAGTCGGGTGCAAGGATTGTCATAAGGGCAAAACTACCGATCCCCTTAAGCATGACAGGTGCACAGATTGTCATGTTGATTACCATAAGAGTCAGTTTACCAGGAACGGAATCTCTCCTGACTGTTCACAGTGCCACACGGTTAAAGGGTTTAATTATTTCACCTATACTGTATCACAGCATAATGCAGGCCTGTTCCCCTTAAAGGGATCTCATTCGGCAACCCCGTGCCTGGAATGTCATAAGAAACAGGAAAAATGGAGTTTCAGGGAGATCGGCACAGGCTGTTCAGACTGCCACACTGATATACACAAGGATTTTATTCAAACAAAATACTATCCTGCGGCAGATTGCCGGTTCTGTCATAATGAAAACAGGTGGCCTGATATATCGTTTGACCATTCAAAGACAAACTACAGCCTGACAGGAGCACATACAAGGCAGGAATGCAGAGCCTGTCACTTCCGACCCGACCACGCCGGAGCAGTGCAACAGAAATTTTCGGGACTATCAGCCAGCTGTACCACTTGCCATATTGATAACCATCATGGGCAGTTTGAGAAGAACGGTGCAACAAACTGCAATGATTGCCATAATACAGAGACCTGGAAGGCTTCAGGGTTCGATCACAATAAAACTGCTTTCAGGCTTGACGGAAAGCATATTAATGTTCCCTGTGCGGAATGTCATAAACCGCACAGTGAAGGTTCAGTAACTTACATTACTTATAAAATCAAAGATTTCAGATGCGAATCCTGTCATTTATAGTAATCTGCTGCCTCTTCCTGTTTCTCAGACAGAGAGATGGTCATCCGCACGGCGAGGATTTCAAGCTCAGCTGCAGCATCTGCCATAGCCCGGAGGGGTGGCACCTTGATAAAACGATATATTCATTTGATCACGGTACTACAAAGTTACCGCTCACCGGGCAGCATACAAAAACAGATTGCAGACTTTGTCATCCAACGCTGGTATTCAAAGAAGCAAAGACTGATTGCAATGATTGCCATACCGACATTCACCAGGAAACTGTCGGGTCAGATTGTGCCAGGTGTCATTCCACTGACAGCTGGCTTGTGACCAACATTACCGGGATCCATCAGCTAAGCCGTTTCCCTTTGCTGGGAGCGCATCGTACGGCTGACTGTACGGACTGCCACCTCTCGGAAAGTCTTGTTCGGTTTGATGTCATCGGAGTTAATTGCATTGACTGTCACAGGCAGGATTACACGGCCACCACACAGCCAAACCATGTTCAGGCCGGTTTCCAGGAAGATTGCTCTGCCTGTCATCCCGTTAATGCCTTTCAGTGGACCGGCGCAGGATTTGATCATGGCTTCTTTCCACTGACGGAGGGTCACTCCACGCCCGAATGTGCTGAGTGTCATGTCACCGGCAGTTATTCTGACGCAAACCCGGATTGCTATTCATGCCATCAGGATGATTATCTGGCAACGACGAATCCGGCGCACTCAACCATGGGCTTCCCCACAACCTGCACTACCTGCCATACGCTGAGCCCTGGTTGGGTGCCGGCATCATTTACCGAGCATGACAGCCAGTCATTCCCGATATATTCCGGAAAGCACAAGGGGACATGGGCATCGTGTAATGACTGCCATCCGAGTCCTTCAGATTATTCTCAGTTTACATGCCTGAGCTGCCACGAGCATAACAAAGCCTCTATGGACAGCAAACATAATGAGGAAAGCGGTTATTCATATACAAGCGCAGCGTGTCTCAATTGTCATCCGACAGGCGTGGCTGACGACAGAAAGTGAGATGAAAAAAGTAACATTAATATTGTGGTGTCTTTTTTTATTTACAGGGCTACAAGGACAAACAGTAACTGAAAACCTGGTTGGGAAGGTTTCATTTGTGAGCTCTCAGAATATTTATGTAAAATTCAAGTCCTGTGAAGGAATATCTGCAGGCGATACACTCTATATCCCGGCAGGGGATAGTCTGGTTCCTGCCCTGATTGTAAACAGCTTATCATCTGTCTCTTGTTTGTGCAGTTCTGTATCTGATCATCCGGTTCCTGTAGATCATATAATAATTGCCCGGATCAGGACTGACAAACCGGAAACCGAAAATTTTGCAGCCTGTTGTTATCAGCTGATGCCTCCCGGCAACAGGAGACTAAATCTGATTCAGTAAACCGTGAACATAAAAGCAGCTGAAAAAAAACAAAAGGTATGGGGGAGTATCTCGCTGAATTCCTATACTGATTTCTCTGACACTGATGTGCCTGATATCCAGCGTTTCAGGTATACATTGTCATTAAATGCCCCGAAAATTGGCGGATCCGGGTTTTCCTTCGAAACCTATGCGTCATTCAGACATAAAGCGGGAGAATGGCAGGAGGTACAGGACGATCTTTTCAGTGCACTCAAGATATATAATCTCGCAGTCAGATATGACCTGAACGAAACCACAAGCTTCAGTCTCGGGCGAAGGATAAATACCCGGATAGCAAGCATGGGAGCAACGCGATGGAATTCAGTTTGAGAAATCCATAAATAACTTTACTGTTGGTGTTCTGGCCGGATCAAGGCCTGATTATCAAAATTATAGCTTTAATCCGAAACTTTTTCAGTATGGTGCATACGTGGCTTATAGCACAAAAAGCCCGGGAAAGCGCACTGAGAGTTCAATAGCCTATGTTGAACAGACAAATGATTTCAAGACTGACAGGAGATTTATTTATTTTCAGCATTCAAACAACCTGATTAAGAATTTGAATTTCTTCAGCACTGTTGAAATGGACCTGTTCAGCATCGTTAATGACGTCCCCCAGAGCACATTCGACCTTTCAGGATTGTACCTTTCACTATCTTACAGAATTTCAGGAAAATTATCATTCAGTGGTTCTTATGATGCCAGGAAAAACGTGGTATATTATGAAACCTACAAAACGTATACTGACAGGATACTGGAGGAGGGAATGAGACAAGGTTACAGGTTATCCTGCAACTGGCGGATTCTTGGGAATATGGCTGTCGGCGTTCATGCAGGGTACAGATTTCTGAAGAGTGATCCTTTTCCCTCCAGAAGCCTGAGCGGTTATTATACTTACAGCAATATCGGAGGACTGAATTTTTCGGCCACACTATCAGGCACCTACCTGGAAACAAGTCATATTAACAGTTCGATTGCAGGGCTGAGCCTTTTAAAGGACTTTGCAGGAGGAAAGTTCCAGTCCGGTATAGGGTACCGGCTGGTGGACAACCGGATTCCGGAAAACGAGATTGATCTTCTTCAGCATATAGGAGAGCTGAACCTCTACTGGCATGTCTTTGAGAAACTATCATTTTCTGCAAATTATGAGGGAACCTTTGAACAGAATAATACCTTTCAGAGAATTTATATCCAGCTGAGAAAAAGTTTCTAACCCTGATTTTGATTTATAAAAAACACCTGGCAAGCCGCCATCGGCGGAATTTAGGAAAAGCGGACTTAAACCTTTTCTGTAGCTTTCTTTTTTTGATGGTGGCAACGGTTAATATGAACCTGTCTGCCCAGACACCGGAACGCGCTTCTCAATGGAACGTCGGGGCTGACTTTCTAACTAGCTATATCTGGAGGGGGACAAAACAGGGCACCGGCCCGCATGTTCAGCCGGTGATTGAATTTTCAGCAGGACCATTCACTGCAGGAGCATGGGGGACAACCAATTTTAGTGATTATGAGGAGGTTGACCTGTACTTTTCTCTTGATCTCCCTGCAGGTTTTACGATCGGTTTTCAGGATTACTACTTCCCGGAATTAGAGTATTTTGACTACACTGCAGAAACGGGTAGCCATGCATTCGAAATCAACCTTAACTATTCGGGAGAGCATGTAAGTCTGGAAGCTGATTATGTAATCAACGAAGCAGGTGGTGCCGGATCCCTTGGAGGAGATATGTATTTCGAAGCAGGCATCTCGTTTGATTATTTCAGGGTATTCATGGGAGCCGGCAACGGATGGCATACATATGATCCTGAGACGGATGAAGCTGCCTTCAATGTCTGCAATATCGGACTTGAAGTTTCAAAAGATATCGTAATAACTGACCGCTTCAGCATACCCGTGACCGGGCAGCTGATATTCAATCCTGAATTCGGAGCAGATGTTTCTTGTCGCCGGATTTACATTCTGAACTATATTTTTTACTTTTATCCTGCAATAAAACACCAGATTAAGATGTACGCAACCGTAAGCCTCCTGCAAAAAAGATCAGGTTTCAAAACTCTCTTATTTTCAATATTAATACTTATTATTTCGCTCAACCTCAGTGCCCAGCGCAAGGGAATTACATGGTCTGATGATGGCAATTCTTATTTCCAGCTGGTAAATAATGAGATCATAAGACACACTCTTCCGGGTGATGAGACAGACACAATAATTTCGAAAAAACAGTTTGTCCCCGACGGGAGCTCCGGTCCGCTGGAGGTCAGTTACTTTGCATTTTCTGATGATCAGCGGAAGGTTCTATTGTTCACCAATACAATAAAGGTCTGGAGGGTGAATACAAAAGGCGATTACTGGGTCCTGGATATGAAGACCGGAGAACTGAACCAACTGGGAAAAACACTTCCGCCTTCTTCACTGATGTTCGCCAAATTTTCTCCTGACGGCAGATCGGTTGCCTACGTCAGCGGTAATAATATTTATGTGGAAGACCTTAAGAAGTCGCGGATGAAGGCTCTTACCACCGACGGTTCAGTTACACTGATTAACGGAACGTTCGACTGGGTCTATGAAGAAGAGTTTTATTGCAGGGACGGTTTCAGATGGAGTCCCGACAGCAAGTCGATTGCATACTGGCAGCTAGATGCAAGTTCAATCAAAAAATTTTACATGATTAACAATACTGATTCGATTTATCCCCGGCCGGTTCCGATTGAATACCCGGTTGCGGGCGAAAATCCTTCTTCCTGTAAAGTAGGTATTATTAATATTTCTGACGGCAAAACCGTCTGGATGAAAATCCCCGGCAAGCCGGATCAGAACTATATCATAAGGGCAGAGTTTATCCCCTCTACAGGAGAGCTTCTGATAAACCAGCTTAACAGGCAACAGAACTGCAGTAAACTCTTTGTCTGCGATACGCAGACCGGCAATCCGTTATTAATCAGTGAGGAAACTGACGAAGCCTGGTTAGATGTAAATTATACAAAAAATCCATATGCTATCGACTTCACCAATGACTATACATGGTTGGATAATGGCAAAAGCATACTTTGGATATCCGAAAAAAGCGGCTGGAGACAGCTGTATAAGATCTCACTTGAAAACGGAGAAGAAACGAAGATAACCAATTGTGATTTTGATATCATTGACTTCAAGGGAGTCGATCAGACAGGTGGTGCTGTATATTTTACCGCTTCGCCCGACAATGCCACACAGAAATATCTCTACCGCGCAAGGCTTGATGGCACTGGAAATCCAGAAGTGCTGAGCCCTGGCACACTCATGGGAACACATGAATACTCCATATCCCCGGGTGGGAGATTTGCCACACACACTTTTTCAAATCACTTTACCAGGCCGTCTCAGGAACTGGTCTCACTGCCTGATCACAAACCGCTGAATGAAAAGGAAAGTATTATTGCGAGGCTGGATAAGCTTATAACACCCCCCACAACTGAGTTTTTTAAGGTTGTGACATCCGACAGTGTTGAAATGGACGGTTGGGTTGTGAAGCCGAAAAATTTTGATTCCGGCAGGAAATACCCGATTGTATTTTTTGTCTACACTGAACCCGGGGGCACTACCGTATCAGATGTCTACGGTGTAAGCAGTAACAATCTGTATTCAGGAAACATGTCTGAAGACGGGTACATCTATGTTTCAGTCGATAATCGAGGGACGCCTGCTCCCAAGGGGAGAGCATGGAGGAAGTCCATTTACAAACAGATTGGCCAGATCAACATCCGAGACCAGGCTATGGCGGCAAAAGAGATATTAAAATGGGAGTTTGTCGATTCTGAAAGAGTTGCTGTCTGGGGCTGGAGCGGCGGAGGAAGTGCAACCCTTGGCCTGTTGTTTCAGTATCCTGAGATCTACAGGACAGGCATTGCGATTGCACCTGTGGCTAACCTGCTTACTTATGACAACATCTACCAGGAGCGCTATCTTGGCCTTCCGCAGGAAGATATTGAGCCATATACAAAAGGTTCTCCCATCACCTATGCCAGCAACCTGACAGGGAATTTGTTGTATATCCACGGAACCGGCGACGACAATGTTCATTATCAAAATGCTGAAATGTTGGTGAACGAGCTCATAAAATACAACAGGCACTTTCAGATCATGCCCTACCCGAACCGTACCCATGGTATTTCGGAAGGTGATGGTACAAGAAAACACCTCCAGACACTTTATACCAATTATCTTAAGACATATTGTCCTCCCGGTCCGAAATGACGTTTTTCAAAGCCTGAGATCCTGAATGTCACCCCGGAATTGGCCCAATTCCGTATTTTTCATCAATCCCTTACAACCGTTGGTCAAATACGGAAACCGGCACGATTTTGATGGAACCGTCACCGTACTGCGCATATAATCAAGTTAATAACAACCATTTGTCAGGCCGTCGGGCAAATCATGCCCGTATTTCCGTAAAAACAAGTCCTGTTTTGACCAATTGCCCCCTGACCGGGGCGGACAGAGCATTACTGTTTACAATCATCCTGTTTAGTTAGGTTAATGTAAAGCCAAAATATCTCATTTGCCCACTAATTGGACATTTGCGATTTGCAACAAGACATTCTTGCTTTACCTTTAATCTATAATTAAACAGTGAACATTATGGGAGATGTTTCAGTTTTAACGCATGCCGGAATTGCAGGTGAAGAAACATACCGGACCAAAGTCAATGATAATAAAAGATCACCTAGGGTTACGGGTTTCAGCGATTCTGCCACCACTTTGATAACTGAGGGTGGGATAAACTTCTTCCGTTACCTTAAAAAGCGCGGTATGTCTGATGAGACTGACCTGATTGTTCTTTCTTCAAAGAGCCATTACTTCTATGATGAAAACGATTTAATAAGAGTCAGGGTACTTGTTAACCTCAGGAAACTGAATGTGATCAAGCATCTTGACATGTTTCTGAATACTCTCGTGCGGATTTTGCCCCCGGAAACAAGTTTTGTAGGGTATTTTTCAGATAACAATGCCCCTTTTCAGAATGGCCTGGTCAGGAGGTTGTCGGGAATGTACGGCAGACTTATCAATATGCTGGACGGTAAAACTGACCGGGTAATGAATACAAATGATGTCAGGGGACTTCTTGAAAGAAACGGTTTTGAGATCATGAATATGACTACGATAAGTGGCCATACTTATTTTCATTCACACTGTGTTCATCGGCCGGTTGAACTAAAAGCCTCCTGACTGATAAGCCGCATAATAAATTATGAGAGCCTACAATAAAGAGCATGCAATGAGAACAATATATCAGATAAAATCAGAAGAATGTGGAACGGTTCGGCTCAAAAAACGAAAAATCGCAAAAGCCCTTCGCTGGTGGTTGCGTGAAAAAGGATTTACATACCAGTATATCTATTTTTCAGATTAAAAGAGAAATGCAAATACTGTCGCCACATGATATCCTTCTTAAAGAAGGCCGTGTGGGTTATGGCAAATTATTCCAGTTAAATTAAATATTAACCAACAGGGATGAGCGGAGTCAGAGATAAGAGTTTAGGTTAACATCAGATCAGAGGAAAAGGGTCGTCCAAGCAGATGGCCCTTTTTCATCATATAATAAATCACATGTACAGATGAAAGAGATTCACTTCCTGAATTTCTTCTGGGGAGAATCACGGTAGACCCTGTTTATACCGTTAGCCCTGTAATTGCCTTTCTGGGTGAGCGTGTTGGCCATATTATTGACAGAGTCATTGTATGCCGGACAGACAGCCTTGTTGCAGGCACTCAGCAGAATGACCAGAAGCAAAAAAAGGAGTAGCCTTTTCATCACTGCAAACTTAAAACAATAATGTTTCAAGGTCAAATCCGGATGAAGAATTATTGGATGGAGATTGCCATCAAGACTTATCTCGGAAGTCAGCTACCGGGGCTTTTTCTTTTATGTTTTCTTTTGTAAATGAAGAGCATCACCTCCTTTTCAACGCATTTTGGCTGATTATAAAATTTTTTACTCACCTGTACGTTAATCATTATATACCTGTGCTTATCAGAAATCTAAACCGGGGGAAAATGAAACGTATAAACTTCAAACATGTACTGGTATTTACTGTAATCTTTTTTACAGTCGCCAGAGCCATCGGACAGACGGCAATGCCAGCAGAGCTTTCCAGCAACACAATCCAGGAGCAGATTAATTATCTGGAGAAACATACCAGGATATACGAGGGCTACCGGGCGATAAGGGAAGACATGTTCCAGAAAATCAACAGAAATTTCATTGATACCCTTTTAGCGGAAAAAAGCCGGATCAAAGGCCTGGAAAACCTTACTGCCAGTTTAAACGGCAAAACCGATTCCCTTAATGTTTTGCTTAACACTACCAGAATAAACCTCGAGGAAGTTACCACTACAAAAAACAATATAAGAGTATTGGGTGTGGAAATAAAAAAGGGAGCTTATAACACCATTATGTGGACAGTTGTTGGAGGATTAGCATTGCTCCTGGCTTTGGGATTTCTTGTTTTTAAAAGAAATCTTACAGTACTCCTCAGAACAGAAAAAGACCTGAAAGAGCTTAAAGATGAATTTGCCGCCTACAAACAGACTTCAAGGCTCGCCCGTGAAAAATTGGAAATGGATAATTTTCGCGCAATACAGAAGCTGAAGGGGCAGTAGATATTCATTCTTTTTGAATTCTGACAGGGAAGCCAAGCCACAGGCTTCCTTTTCATTTGTCACAAATCCCGCATTTTGGCACACTGAGAACAATCTTTGGGACACATAGCAAAGTTTGTCTGATAAAAATAGTTGAACTTGCCTTCGGCTTTTTATTTGTGTAGCTTTGATAAAATGGTTAAATACCGGTAGTTACTTTTGCCTGACCCTATTGACTACCTTTCCGGTGATGATAAGGCTGCTAAAGTATAAGATCAGTTCCACATTACTTGCGATAGTCATTGGCACATCTGGCATCAGTGCCCAGATACTGCATGACAGCCTGGCAGTATCAATGATTAAAGAGGGCATCAGCAATATGTACAACCTGGAATACGAAAAGGCTGATGATATATTTATCGGGATCGAACAATTATACCCGGGTCATCCTGTAAATTACCTTTTAAGGGGAATTATGAGATATTATGAAGATTATCCGCTTCTACCAACCTCTCCTTCACATACCCTTTTTGAAGATGATTTACACAAATGCATTGAACTGAGCGCTCAAAAACCTTATTCAGAAAACTATAAAGCGGAGAGTCTGCTGACAAATTTGTGTGCAAGAGGGTTGCTGCTGACCTATTATACCAATAATAATCTTAGTATGAATGTCATCCCTTTGACTGCCGCAACATACAAGTACTTAAAAAGATCGTTTGATTTTGTATCGGTTTTTGCTGATTTTTATTTTTTCACCGGAACCTATAATTATTACTGGGAAGCATATCCCAGAGTGCATCCTGTTTACAAGCCTCTTGCAGCTCTGTTTCCCGCCGGGGACAGGATAAAAGGGCTACATGAATTGGCTACGGCAGCAGACCAGTCAATTTTCGTAAAAGTTGAATCTTCTTCAAGGCTCATATCGATATATTCAGGATTTGAAAATAATCACTTACAGGCATCACTGTTCAGCAAAATATTGACCGACCAGTATCCGGAGAATCCTTTGTTTAAATCAGACCATATTAAGAACCTTCTTTTTCTGAATGAATTTGACCTGGCTGAATTTATTATTAAAGACTCCCTGGAAGTGAAAGGCAATGCCTTATACGACGCACAGATACTGATATTTAACGGCATTATCCAGGAAAAGAAATACAAAAATTATACTCTCGCAAAACAATTCTATGAAGATGGAATTAGTTTTGGGTCACTCTTTGGTGATTACAATAAGGAATTTTGTGCTTATGGCTATTTCGGACTCAGCCGTATAAGTGAATTTTACGGTGACCACGCGGGCAGCAAAGCCTACCGTAGAAAAGGATCTGATCTCACTGATTTTAATCAGGAGTGAAAGATCACTCTGATTGTTTCTTCCCGGCTTTTCTCTCTTTAAGCACCCAGTAAAGTCCTAAAATGTCTGATCGCATTTCAGGTATTAAAATGTCTATGGCAATTGTCTCAATAGCGCCCAGAATGCCCAGTACTATCATGAAGTAATAAAGCGGGGCAATCAATCCTATTGTAAAAAGGCCGATAAAAAATGCAGCCTGAACATATCCGCCGCTCTTTTCTATTATGGTGTGGTAACTGTGAAACTTCCTGAATTTTATCAGGGAAACAATAACAGTAAGCACCAGCATGCTGATGAAAATGACGACGCTGACAAGATACGGCCTTAGGTCGTCCATTTTAAAAACGAAGACACCTATGAATACCAGCAGGTAGGTAAAATAATCAGCAAATGCATCAAGCCTGGCCCCTAGCTCTGTCTCCATCTTGAATCTCCTGGCAATATAGCCGTCGACGGCATCGGTCAGAAGATTGATTACCAGGAAAATGGCAAACAGACTCTCCTGTCCTGAAATGATGAAATATAGAATTACCGGGGCCATGAACAGCCGGTAGGAGGTGATCACATTCGGTATGGTCCAGAATTCATTTTTTGTCATAAGATGGTTATCCCGATTGAAGTTATTCCGGTTAGTAGCCGAGGCTAATTCTGACCTGAAACCTGCAAAGATGTGTAAAAAATTGACTTTAAGAAATTCAGTCGGGAAAATTTTATAACCTGATGGGGGTCTATTGCTTCCCCTTTTCGATGTGGGTTTGTTCCTTTTCACCAATACAATTCAAAAGGCAAATGAGTATTGTAGATGTTACAATGAACGAAACCATTACTATAAGGAAGAAATCTGTGGCACTTGAAAGAAAATTGCCAAGAGCCTTTCCATATACTGCCATAAACTCGCCTAAGATGAGCAATAATACACCCAATCCCAGGGCAATCCATCCTATCAACTTAAATGCTTTCATAAGCTTAAGTTTAATGAGACTTGTGAATATAAAGGATACCAAATGTTATAAATAATTAAATATCAACCAATAAGCTTTTTATTAGCGTGATTTTTTGAATGATGAACAGGTTATCCCTGATGATGAACCAAACAAGTGATATTTAGGAATCTTACCAGGGGAGCTGACTTTTCTTTTATTACAAACTCCCCATGTTGGCACACAGAGAACAATTTTTGGTACGCACAGAACAATTTGTTTCCCGAGAAATGTCGAACTTGACTTTTATTTTTTGCTGTTGTAACTTTGGAATAACTATCGAAAAGTACTCAATAATAAATAACGGAATGAAAAATTTAACATTAACGAGTACACTTTTACTTTTAAGCATCTTAACACTGCCGGCACAGGATTATAAAGATGAAGTAATCAGAAAAAACATACTTCATTTGCAGTTTGGTCTGGAGAGTGGATATTTTAAAGATTTGAACTTTTCGCCGCTGAATTATTCCAACAGTGGATTAGCAATAAGTTTAGGCTACCAGAGATATCTTAAGAATGATAATCGCCTTTTCTTTTCATCGAACATTCAACTTGGCGAATTGAATACAGCTGTTTCTGAATATAATTCTTCCGACCATTATAATGTTAACCTGGAACTGGGATTTTTGGGAAATATACCCGTTAATGCTTCTGAACTTAAACTCTGGCTTGGCGGACAGTATCATGCTTACTTCGATATTATATTCTATGACGATGAATTGGCTATTACCTTTTACGGACTGCACAGTTTAGACCTCTCAGGCAGCATCTCCTGGGATATCTCCTCAAAACATGAATTAAGCAGCACAATCTCTTTACCCGTTTTTGGACTATTGATAAGGCCTCCCTGGATCGGCTGGGACATATATATTACCGAGCACGAAGACAATCGTCTTCCTTTGTTCTTCAGAGGGAAATGGACTTCACTCAATGAATTCTTTGCTTTTAACTGGAATATTCAGTATCAGTTTGCTATAACCCCGAGATGGAGTTTAACCGCAGAATATCAGTTCAGGTATTACAGAACGGATGAGTTAAAAACGGCAATCATCCCATCCAATCAATTCACCGCCGGAACACGCTTCAGTTTTTAAACTAATGGGAAGAATCTCAATAATACTGATATTACTGGTAACCCTCCCGGGGTGTGAAAAGCTTTTTTTAGGTGAAGATCAAACCAACGATCCCGTGAACAACTTCGAACTTTTCTGGCATGATTTTGATCAGCATTATGGACTTTTTCAGGCGAGAGGATGGGATTGGGATAGCATCTACAATATTTATCAACCGCAGGTAACCACGCAAACTACCGAAAAAGAACTCTGGATTGTCTTCAGGAAAATGATTTCCTATCTTGATGACAGCCATACTTTTATTGATAATCCTTCAAAGGACTGGTTTTTTAGATCGGGTTCAGAGGACAACAGTTTTGTAAAAGCGGAATTCAGTTTAGGCTTGGTAAAGGGAAAGTATCTTGATACCTGGGAAAACATTCCCAATACAGATTCAAATGACGATGATGAATACATATACGGCAAGGTTAAAAGCAGGGATATTGGTTATGTATATTTAAACAGAATGGAGGCAGATGACCTGGATTTTATGGATTATGTTCTCAGGCAGATAGGAAATCATAAAGCCATAATTCTGGATCTCAGAAACAACTGGGGAGGCAGTGGTCAGATTGCCGAAGCAATAGCAGGTCGATTTGCAGATGGCGAACATTTCATTTACACCAGACAGGAAAGAAACGGACCGGAGCATGCCGATTTTGCAGAAAAGAAGAATTATTACACTCACGTCAGCGGAAGTGAACACTTTTATAGTCCCCTGATAGTGTTAACGGATAGAATTACAATGAGTTCTGCAGAAATATTATTGCTTCATCTGAAAGCATTTAGCCAGGTCACCCAGATCGGGGATACCACTGCAGGTGATTTTTCTCCTGTAGGAATGAGAAGGTTTTTATCAAACGGATGGCAATATCAATATTCTATAATGATGACCCTGCTGCCTGATGGCAGAAGTCTGGACGGAAAAGGACATGCCCCGGATATGCAAATAAGAAACTCCGCTTACAATATACAATCTGACATCGATCTGGTTTTTGAAAAGGCTCTTGAGTATTTAACTGATGAGTACGGAATTGAATAAATAAAGGTTTGAACAAATGAAGTATCGTAAGCAACATTTCATTGATATTCAATTATTTGAAAATATCATGCAGCTGCAGCCGATCGCGATATATCATTTTTTGAATTATATGAATAATTACTGTGATCCTGTTGAACCTGATATAAAACCAAAAAATCATCCGAAACCATGAAAAATATCCTGTTTCTACTTGCGGCATGTTTGTCCATACTCATGTCATGTAAGAAAGAGCCTGAACCGACACCGGACACCATGGCGCGCGATACGCTTTACCAGTTAATGAACCAGTGGTATTACTGGTATGACAAGATGCCATCGATTGATAAAGAAGACTATTCTGATCCGCTATGAATTGCTTGAGGCATTGAGGTATAAAGAACTCGACAGGCAGACCAGTTACGTGATTGACTACGACACCTACATGGCGCAAAATCAGGGGACTTCCGTGACACATGGGATACGAATGGCACTTGATGAATCCAATAAAGCCAGGATAGCAATGATTTATAAGAATTCTCCATTGTATGACGCAGGTGTGCGCAGAGGCTGGATAATAAAAACTATTAACGGACAGGATATTGCAGATATCCTGTTTCGGAATGACAGTAAAAAGCTTGCCGAGGTACTTGGACCCGCGACGGAAGGTGTGACTAATGTTTTTCTTTTTTCACCCCCCGGGCAGGCAGATATATCAATCTCATCAACAAAGAGAGCGTTTACAGTCAACACTGTTCTTCTCTTCGATACCTTACACCTTTCAAAAGGATCAGTTGCAGGTCACCTGGTTCTCTCTTCTTTTATAGGAAATACATCGAATGAATTGAAAGCAGCTTTTCAATTCTTTAAGGCAAACAATGTTACTGACTTTATTCTGGATCTCAGATATAACAATGGTGGCTTGATTTCGGTTGGAAAGGAACTTTCCAGCTATATTGCCGGCACCAGTGCGACCGGTTCGGTCTACGCAAAACTAATCTACAATAATAAGAACCAGAATTTAAACAAGACAATGCTATTTGCGGACACAGATTATCCACTGGCAGTATCAAAGCTGGTGGTTATTACTTCCCGTTCAACATCAGGTGCGAGTGAAGTGGTAATAAACGGACTATCACCAAATATAAACATCGTCAGCGTGGGTGATACAACTCAGGGTGCTCCTGAAATTATGAATGGATGGCCATGTCTTAAAAAGTACTATTTCTTGCTGGTTACAGCCAAAACAGTAAACTCCCTCGATCAGGATTTTTACGATGGGTTCCCTCCTGATAAAAGGGAAATTGACGACATAACACGCGAATTTGATGACAGGCAGGAAGAGTGCCTTAAAGAGGCAATTCAATACCTCGAGACAGGCCAGTTTTCAGGGAAAGGCGAAAAAACATTTAACCGATCATCTCAGTTTTCAGAAGAACCTTACCTGATAAATAATGTCCTTTCCAGTAAATAAAATAGTTTAACCTATTAGGAGGTCTAACCTGACTTCAGCTTTTCGCTGCCCTGACTTTGATTGACTAATCACCTTCAATCTATGAAAAGAATACTGATAAGTCCCATTATTTTGATTTTAATATCATTACAGGCTAATGGACAAAATGACAAGCCAAAAAACAGTGTATTTCTTGAGTTAGGTGGAATGGCTGAAGTAATGTCGCTGAACTATGACAGAAGTTTTTATTTAAGTGATACTATTGGTATTAACATAGGGATTGGTTTCTCCCCATTGGTCATAATTGGTCAGGGAACATTATTAGTACCTGTCCAAGCCAAATTATTTTATCAATTTGGAAAACATTCAATCGAGGGGGGCATGGGATTTACCATATTGGGCGACGGAGGCTCTGAACTGGAATCTGAAATTCCTCTTGACATTGCAATCTTTGCTCAAGTCGGATATAAATACTCTATAATAAAAGACAGGTTCTATGTTGGCATAGCGTTTACGCCATTGCTGGGCAGAATAAAGACAGGCTGTGAATTCTTTCCCTGGGGTGCAGTAAGATTTGGCTATAAATTCTAAATAACCCGATGTCAGCTTTCGTAACTCAGCTCCGTGGGCAGCCTATTTGTTCATCCAATCTGATGTCTTACTGTATGGGGCTTCATAATTTGTGACCAAACTATTATTTTTTTTGACGAATAATTTTGCCATCCCTGCCATGGTATCCGAACTTCGTGTAAGGATATGTTTGATAAACTTTTAGTGAAGGGTATTTATAAAATCAAATAAGAAATATTAAAGCAAAAAACCTTAATTATTTACTAAAATCTTAAAATATGAAAAAGGACAAAATTTATCTATTGCTGGGTTTATTCTTCACTGCAATTCAGATAAATGCACAGGGTGGCGCCTATGTGCCAATACAGCAAGATAGCATCTATGCACCAGTTCATACTGATAAAATAACAATAGGCATCGGAGGAGGTCTTGATTATGGCGGATTAGGGGCAAATTTTTTGTTTTATCCGGTTAAAAGTGTCGGGCTTTTTGCCGGTGCAGGCTATGCAATTTCTGGTCTTGGGGTTAATGCAGGGGCTAAGTTTCGGTTAGTATCCAAAAAACCATCAGCAAAATTTACTCCATATGCTGTAGCTATGTATGGATATAATGCTGCTGTATATGTACAGGGTGCAGAGGAGTTTAACAAATTGTTTTATGGACCCTCATTTGGAATTGGATTCGATTATCGTTCACGTCCTGAAAAAAGAGGTTATTGGTCATTCGCATTATTAGTGCCAATAAGAAGCCCGGAAGCAAAGGATTATATAGATGATTTAGAGCAAAATCAAGGAGTGGAGTTTGGCATCGGGTTACTCCCGGTTGCGTTTTCAATCGGTTACAGGTTCATTTTGCTTTGACATATTACGGTGCATTGTCCAAAGGATCAGTCACCACAGAAAACAATCACTTGTTCGGTCCCCCGGAAATCAGCTCCGGGAGCTTTTTTGGCGGGATTATCCGGACACTCGCCATGCTCTTTCAAGATGGACCCTCTCATTTATGGGAATACCGGTATTGTCCTGAAGCTCGCTGCGCTCGGTCAGGACGGACCCTTTCATCCTGAGGGGAACGACCGTAAAGTCCCGACATGGTATGTCGGGACAGGCAGCTGCCAGATTGCAGGGGAGGGATAGCTTTACTCAGCAAGCTGCCAGCGTTGCAGTCTTAAAGATACCAGAAGGTATTTATTCTTGGTACAATACTTCTGAAATTGCAAATTCCAATGTAATTTAGCGATGAATTAAATGATTTCTATACCTGAAATGAAGGAGTTATTTAATTATGCGATTGTAAAAATATCAAGGAAGTCATAATTGATCTTTATTTAATACAGAAAGATCCCTTTATGTCAGACACAATACCTGATCTTAGGCTGTCGTCAAAGAGCGATAACTGTGAATGTGGTCAAGCAGGACAATTTCTCACCAATAATATTAAGCCGGAATGTGACCTGGCTTTTGTTTCAAGACTCTCTCTTATGAAGCTCCTGAAATGGAATCTTATGATTATTAAAATAATCAGGATATTTCTGATCATATGGTATGCTTCTGTCATTAATCTGGATCTTCACGCTTCTTCACTATCCAATGGCATACCCTGGATACGCAGTTTTTCGAAGTCGGAATATTCGGGGGGATTCAGACCTGGTCGTTCGCAGAAACTGAAAATGGGCTGTTGTATTTCGCAAATAACAGTGGCATGATTGAATACAATGGAAACACATGGACAATATATCAATCAGTAAATGCCAATAACAGAGTTGTATGCGCAGAAGGCGACCGGATTTATGTGGGAGCATTTAATGATTTTGGATATTATGAAGAAAATGAAAGAGGCACTTTACAATATTATTCTCTTGCCAGTTTGATAAAGGGCAAGATTGGAGATTTTGATGAAATATGGAAGATATATAAAACAAATTTCGGCATTGTTTTTCAATCATTTAAGGCGATATTTATTTACCAGGACGGGGGAATAGATATTATTTATCCGCATTCGAGATTTCATTTTTCATATTACGTAAATGACATTTTATGGATATATGATGAGGAACAGGGGCTTATTCAATACCATGAAGGTATAGTGAAGACAGTGCCTGGCGGCGATTACTTTATCGGAACACAAACATGGATACGGCATCAAAAAACATAAAGCTGTCACTCGGTAATCGTTCTGTTGAAGTGCAGATAAGCGCCCAGGCAATACAAACGATCATTGTTGCGGATTAACCTGAGTCCTCAGAGTACCGGGGTGCAGTAAATTTTGAAAATAGCAAGAACCCGTTTAAATTTACAAATAATGTAATCTGAATATAAAATCCCATGACTGAAATCTCCCTTTCCCGCACTTTTTCGGCTCCCTTCGGACGGGGTCAAATGAAAAACAAAGTTGGGCTTTTATTTTTATTGTGCCAGTTAGTTTTGTTTTCAGGATATGCACAATCAAAAACTAAACTGGAAATAAAGGACAACTGGTACTACCTTAATAACGAAAAATATTTTATCAAAGCCCTTGGTTATGAAATTGGCGCACGTCCTGGCCAGCATCCTTACGAGGGTGTACGTGCCGATGATTTGGATTTGATGAAATTCGACCTGAAAGTGATTAAAGAAGGTGGTTACAATACTATTCGAACCTGGAGCCAGTTCACTGAACCACAACTAAAACTTGTACAAGCTTCGGGTTTAAAACTGATTATGGGTATTGATATCAATCCGGAAGGAGATTATGGCGATCCGATATTTATCCGGGAATGTCAGGAGAAGCTGATGCGGGTAATGAGTTATGCTAAAAAATATGATTGCATCATTACTTACCTCATTCTGAATGAACCACAAACCGATCATATTCATAAAGTTACCGGAAAAGCTTTTGTGGAATTGATGAAAATTTTAACGGAAATTATTCACAAAGAACATACAGGCGTTCCTGTAACCATTTCTGCCAACGCCATGATAAGCGATTATATTGATGAAAATATCTTTGATGTATATGCCTATAATTGTTACGATCACACTGAAGCTCAGACGGCTACCATGGGTTTTAAGGATTATGTTAAAGGATTGATCAGCCTGAATGGAGATACTGCAAAGCCCTTTATTTGCACCGAATTTGGATATTCCGTTTCGCATAAAGGATATGGCCGTTACGGTGGCAATACTCTTACTCAGCAAAGCAATGGTCTCATTGCCAATTACCGGGATCTGATTGATGCGGGAGCCACAGGCATGTGTCCGTTTTATTACGCCGATGGCTGGTGGAAAGGCGGCGATGCACATTATCACAACGCCGATCAACCCGAAGAATGGTTTGGTTTCTGGGGCTACAGCGATGCAGATGATAAATTCGGTACGCCGCGTCCGGTTTGGTTTGCCATGCGCGATTATATGAAAGCATTGATTATCAGCCCTAAGAAGAACAATATTTATCAATCGGGACAAATCCCATTGGAGCTTTTTACTGATAAAGATGTGAGCAAAGTAACCGTCAAGCTGGATGATAAAGTGCTGTTTTCAAAAAATATAGTTAAAGAAGGCTATTTTGCCGACCAACTCAGCATTTCACCAGAAGGAATTGAGGACATGGAACTTGCATTTGAGTTTTATAACAAAGAAAACAAGCTGGTCAAAACCGAATCCATCATGATCTTGGCCTCCGATAAGCCAATTGAATTACCCACCTTGATCATAGAAGTTACGCCCGATAAAGACTTGAATGACGGAAAAATTGCCTGTGTGAAAACAAAAATTCAGTCGAAAGAGGCTTTTAAACTGGCTGATGAAGTACGGGTTAGTTACAATACCCATATAGGTTGGGAAGTTGGCGAACAGGCAACCGTTTCAATTAAAGATCAGCTTGAAAAGAAAAACATTGAGTTTGAGCGCTTTTTTAAGATCCCCGATAATTGTTGGATTGTAAATGCCTCCGCAGGGGTTACAGTTCATTACGGAAAGTGCAGTTTCAAAATTCACGATCAGAAAATAATATTCAGAGGCGATTGGGCGAACGAAATAGCTCGGAAAAGTAAACCTGCTGCCAAACAATAAATGGTTTTAAAGAGAACATTATCTTTAGTCCATACAAAATTTTCAATTCAAAGAAATAATGGAAAAAATAACTGCGAAGCTCTCCTTTAAAGAAAAAGTAGGTTATAGTTTGGGCGATACCGCTTCCCACTTTGTATGGGACATGGTCGGATTCTGGCTCTTGTTCTTTTATACCGACGTGTATGGCATTTCTGCTGCTGCTGCAGGTACTATTATGCTTATCGCCAGGTTTTGGGACATGGGCATTGATCCGATAATTGGTATAGTCTCCGACAGGACAAGCACACGTTGGGGTAAATTCCGACCATATATACTGTTCGGTGCTGTTCCTTATGCAGTTTTGGCTATTCTGACTTTTACAACACCTGATTTTGGCGAAACAGGTAAGATTCTTTACGCCGGAGCAACTTACATTCTTTTAATGACGGCCTATGCAACTATTAATCTGCCTTATTCGGCTTTGGGAGCTGTAATGACCGATGATACGTATGAAAGGGCAGGATTGAATACTTATCGTTTCATCGCCGGCTTCACCGGCCAATTTGTGGTGACCGGACTGGCACTGACCTTGGCCGAATTTTTCGGCGGCGGCGATAAAGCCCAGGGATTCCAGTATACTGTAATTTTGTTTGCAGGACTGAGCTTAATATTCTTTTTTATAACCTTTAAAACAACCAGGGAGCGCGTTCAACCTCCCAAAGAGCAAGTGAATTCACTGAAAGAAGACATTAGAAATCTGTTCAGGAACAAAGCCTGGATAATATTGGCCCTGGTAGGCATTATTTCATTCATTATGTTCGCCATGCAAAATGCAGCCATTGCCTATTATTTCAAATACTACCTTGGGCCGCGAAAACAATGTTCAGCTTTTTAACGTAATCGGTACCGTTGCCTTAATTGCAGCGCTGCCTTTCTCCAAACCACTTGCCAAAAGGTTTGGGAATAAAAATGTTTTTATTGCCAGCTCCCTGATCTCGGGACTCTTTTTTATGCTGATATATCTTCCTGGGGTAGACAACCTCCCGACCATTTATGCTTTTAACATTATTGCCAAGATGGCCTATGCGCCGGCTGTTCCCCTGCTATGGACCATGATTGCCGATGCGGCTGATTACGGTGAATGGACAACAGGCCGGAGAGCTACAGGATTGTACTTCTCAGCTGCTGTTTTTGCTCAAAAGGCCGGATGGGGAATTGGTGCGGCTATTGCCGGCTGGATACTCGCAATCTCAAAGTTCGTACCCAATGCGGTTCAATCCGAAACAGCAATCACCGGAATTAAACTGTTGGTCTCAGTAATTCCTGGTATCTTATATATGTCGTGCGCCATTTTCATGCTGTTTTATAAAATCGATTCCAAGACCACTGATATCATGAAAAAGGAACTGAGTGGGCTGCGTGAAAAGGAGAATCAGATCGACGTAATACCCCATTGAGAAATTCCGACCCTAAATCCTGGCAGGCCATAAGCAGTGATGGCCTGGTTTTACCCGACCGGGCCCTTTCCTCAATTGGAATTCCGGGATTGTCCTGACGCTCGCTGCGCCCGGTCAGGACGGACCCTCTCCTCCATCTAAATGCCGGGATTGACCTCCCTTCGGATCGGTCGGACCCTTTCATCCTGAGGTTTCCTTTTCAAGACCTTCAAAATCAGGTTGCTGGCGCAACCTTTTTTTCTATTTTTCCTGTCCCTTTTGAATGCAAGCATTCAGCGGGCCCGGAAAAATAAAAAATCCGATGAATATTTAATCGGATTTTGAAGGTCTTGGCGGTGCGGACGGGACTCGAACCCGCGACCCTCGGCGTGACAGGCCGATATTCTAACCAAACTGAACTACCGCACCAAAAGAGATGCAAAATTAATCCATTTTTCCTTACCTCAAAATATTTTTGTCTAAATATATCGCATACGCTCTGAATCTGATTTTAGTTGAACGTAGTAATACCATAACCAAACTCAACCGGCCGGTTCACTCCGGATTGGGTGGCTCAGTTTGGTCCGGTATACCCAGACCGGCATGATGTGATGAAAATCCACCAGGTTTATTATATTTGGTACATTACAGACAGATGAAAAATATCTACCTCCAGATCACAGAGCCGGACCAACAGCCACAGGGACTTGTCCTGGCCACCGTCACCGCCAGCAGGGGCTCTACTCCACAGAAACCCGGATGCTCAGCACTGTTCGTTCAAAACACTCTGATTGCCGGAACTGTCGGAGGCGGAATAGTCGAAAGCAAAATACAGGAATATGCGGGCAAATGCTTCTCAACTAAAGAATCGGCGTACCTGCACTTTTCGCTCGACAGTGATATCGAAATGAAGGAAGAGGCTGTGTGCGGAGGTACCATCTCTATACTTGTCGATGCGGACCCTCTTGTAAGCCTGCCAGTCTTTCGCGATATGCGGAAATCGCTTGCTTCGGGTATGCCGGGAGTGCTTCTCACCCAGTTAACTGTATGGGGAGATCCGCATGTTCTGGTCAAACGTTTCTGGGCGACCGGCGATACAGATCTGTCGCTGCCCGATCATTTCAAGGGGAAAATCATGCAGGAAGTCAGTGACCTGCTTTCATCGCCTGCCGGCGCAGTGCTTAAGGAACTTGATCTTCCTGTTCCTGGCGAGAAACAAACTGCAAAGTTCTTCCTTGAGCCAGTCGTGCCTCTTCCCAGGCTGGTGATAGCAGGAGCAGGACACATTGGAAGAGCTTTGTCACACCTCGGCAGGCTGCTTGATTTTGAGGTAACAGTCATCGATGACAGGAAAGAGTATGCCAATCCTGCCAACCTCCCTGATGCCGACCATATCATCGTGAAGGATATTGGCGAAGCGATGAAGGAAGAAAAGAAGGATAACAATACATACATAGCCATTGTAACACGCGGTCACAGCCACGATGCTGAAGCCCTGAAGCCATGCATTGGCTCTACGGCTGCTTATGTCGGGATGATGGGAAGCAAAAAGAAAGTGGCCAAAATGCATGAGGAATTCATAAAAAACAAATGGGCAACTGAAGAACAGTGGCAGGAAATATGCACTCCGATAGGTCTTGAGATAGGCTCAAAGACCATAGAGGAGATTGCGGTGAGTATTGCGGCACAACTCGTTCTTAAGCGAAGGTTAAAGTAAAATGGGGCATTAGGCAATAGGCAACAGGCAATAGTTTGACATGTGGCTTTAATCAAAAAAACTGACAACAGATAACGGATAACTGACAACTGATGGGAGAAATCTGGGCGATAGTGCTTGCCGGTGGCGAGTCAAAGAGGATGGGCTCGCCTAAAATGATACTTCCTTATGAAGGGATGACAATCATTGAAAAGGTACTTGAAAATGTCCTGGCTTCTGACGTTGAGAAGGTGGTGACTGTGCTTGGCTCACATAAAGATGAAGTACTGGAGGTGATTGATAAACTTCCTGTGCTGCATTGTTATAACAAAGACTATCAGGACGGTATGCTGTCATCAGTTAAATGCGGTTTTGAATTCTTACCCGGCGACTTTCGCGCTGCCATGGTTTTTTTGGGCGATCAGCCGATGGTTGAGACCTCAGTCATTAACCAAATGATTAATGTCTACCAGGAATCAGGTAAAGGCATCCTGGTTCCAGTTTTTGAAAATAAACGCGGACATCCCCTCATGTTAGATGGAAAATACCGCGATGAGATCATTAACTTTGATGATCCTGAAGGACTGAAGGGCATTCTGCGAAGACACCCTGATGACCTCCTGGAGGTTGAGACGGAGAACCCGTCGGTTCTAATGGATATTGATACCAATGAAGATTACTTTAACGAGATAAACAAGACATCACAGACATGGAAGAGACAATCAGGTTCAAACTGAACAACAAGGAAACTGAACTGGTCACTGACCCGAACAGGATCCTTCTCTGGGTTCTCAGAGACCACTTCGGTCTAACAGGAACAAAGTACGGCTGCGGGATAGGGTTTTGCGGAACCTGTACGGTTCTGATTGATAACGAGGCGGTAAGGTCATGCACGGTTGCTGTCGCTGATGTGGCCGGCAAGAGTGTCATTACCATTGAAGGCCTTGCAGAAGACGGCAAGCTGCATCCTCTTCAGCAGGCCTTTGCGGACCATGATGCCCTGCAATGCGGTTACTGCACACCCGGAATGATCCTGACGGCTGTCGCTTTGCTTAACAACAACCATTCACCAACGAGACAGGAGATCATCGAAGGCCTTGAAGACAACCTGTGCAGGTGCGGAGCACATATGCGTATCATCGATGCTGTGGAAGATGCATCAAAAGTAATGACAGGAGGGAAGTAGCCATGAAAAGATCACAGGAAACAACAGATAAGACATCCCGCGAAAAGTCATCGGGAATGAAAAGAAGAAGCTTCTTTAAAATTCTCGGCGGAGGGATATTTATTTTCTTTCAGCCGTGGAACGCGCTTGACCTGCTTGCATCACCAGCTCCACAGCCAAGGTCTCTCACGAAGGACTACAATGCATTCCTTCATATAGCGGAGGACGGCACTGTCACCTGCTTCACCGGAAAGATTGAGATGGGACAGGGAATCATCACCTCACTTGCACAGATGATGGCTGATGAACTGAATGTGCCGCTTGATAAGGTAAAGATGATAATGGGCGACACTGATCTTTGTCCTTATGACATGGGTACCTGGGGGTCTCTGACAACCAGGGCTTTCGGACCGAACATGCGGGCTGCCGCAGCAGAGGCCAGGGCTGTCCTGACAGGGATGGCAGCAGAACAGATGGGCGTTCCTGTCAGTCAGCTTGAAGTTAAGGACGGGATTGTTGTCGATACTAATAATCGAAAGAACAGTGTCACCTATGCGGAGCTGGCTAAAGGAAAGAAACTGGAGAAATACCTGGATGTGAAACCGCCTGTCGAGGACTACTCAAAGTTCACGTATGTCGGGAAGCCCCTGAAACACAGTGACGCATATGATAAGGTGACCGGAAAGGCAAAATATGCGGGTGACATCAAGCTTCCGGGGATGCTGTTTGCCAGGATACTGAGACCGCCGTCGCACGGAGCGAAGCTGGTTTCGGCTGATGTCACACCGGCAGAGAAGATCGAGGGTGTTAAGGTTGTGCGTGACGGTGATTTTATTGCCGTGTTAAGCGAAGAACGTTACCTGGCTGATCTGGCCATCGTTCAGATAAACGCCGAATATTCATTCGAAGAGTTGACTGTCAGCGACAAAACTCTCTATGACTATATCAATAAAGGAGAATACAAAAAAAATGTTGCCAGAACTGCCGGCGACATCAAAGCCGGCCGTCTGCTATGTGACAAGGTCTTTGAGCATGAATATCATGATCCTTATCTTGCCCACGCCCCGATGGAGACGCATACAGCCCTTGCCCGGTCCGAGGGAGAAAAGCTTACCGTATGGGCTGCCACACAGTCGCCCTTTGGCTTACAGGACGGTATAGTGAAGGAACTCGGCCTCACAGCGGGAGAACGTGCGGGTCATAACCCCATTTGTCGGCGGAGGCTTCGGAGGGAAGAGCGCTTACCAGCAGGGTATTGAAGCAGCAAGGCTTGCACGGATGACAGGAAAACCCGTTATGGTCGCCTGGACCCGCGATGAGGAATTCTTTTACGATAATTTCCATTCGGCAGCGGTGGTAAAAGTTAATTCAGGTATCGACAAAAACGGGAAGATAACGATGTGGGATTACCATGTATACCTAGCCGGTACGAGGGGAGCAGAAGTGATCTATGATGTGCCGGATATGAAAGTCACCAGTTACAGCGAGGACAGCGACAAATATCCCGTACATCCTTTCGATACAGGGCCATGGCGCGCCCCAAATAATAACACCAACACCTTTGCGCGTGAGACACAGATAGACATCATGGCTTCGGCAGCAGGAATTGATCCGCTGGAATTCCGCCTTAAAAACCTTAAAGATGAAAAGATGATCGCCTGCCTGAAGTCAGTTGCTGATAAATTCGGATATGTTCCCGGCAAGACTCCTTCAGGCAGAGGTATAGGTATTGCCTGCGGAACAGATGCAGGGACTTGGGTGGCAGAGATAGTCGAGGTGGAAGTCAGCAAAACCACAGGCAAAGTAAAGGTTAATTAGGGTTGCCTGCAGCCAGGACATGGGTCTGTGTGTCAATCCCGAGGGTGCACTGATACAGATGGAGGGTTGCATCACCATGGCCCTGGGATATACACTCTCTGAAGAGCTTAAGTTTGAGGGAGGGAACATTACCGACAGGAATTTTGACACATATCAGATACCGAGGTTTTCATGGGTTCCCAGGATCGATTGCGTTATCCTTGACAGGAAGGATCAGGCCCCGCAGGGCGGAGGCGAGCCAGCCATCATAGCCGTCGGGGCCGCTGTTGGTAATGCAATCTTCGATGCTACCGGAGCGCGGTTGTTCAGAGTACCGTTTACGGCTGAGAGGGTGCTGCTGGCGTTGAAAGGTTGAGAAGTTGAGGGGTTGAAAGAGGTTGAAGGGTTGAGAAAGTTGAAAGGTTGAAAGAGGTTGAAAGGTTGAGAAAGTTGAAAGGTTGAGGGTCAGATAAAAAAAAGGAGGGAAGCAAGAGCTACCCTCCTTTTTTGGGTATAGACTGTCAGTTTATTTGCCTGAAGTATACCATTCATTCTGTACAAGAAGATCATTGACCTCCATCTCCCTGAAAGGTATCGGAAGTATCAGGTTACCGGCATCATAGGCATAATCGCCGATGTCTTCCTTCCACCTCTTCAGGTCGTGAAAGCGGTGGCCTTCCCAGCAAAGCTCAAGATACCGCTCTTCCCTGATCTCATCTCTTCCTGCAGCAGCGTAGAGCGGTGCCTGAGCCCTGGCACGCAGAACGTTGATATCTTCAGTCGGACTGTTTGGCCCGATATCGGCAGCCGGATCCTCAAAGTTGGCTTCTGCCCTTATGAGATACATCTCGGCAAGCCTTATCAGGGGGATATTCCTGTAGTAATCGCCCCATTTTGCTGTGTTGATGCCGCCGCTGTTTGCAATATTGCCAACACCCGTATAGTACATGGTGGTGATGTCGTCAATGGTAGATGAAGGATCAGTATCGTCCTGGTACCTACCTCGCAGATCTGCCGGGTCGAACCTGTCGAGAAACACCTGCTGGATCTCATAGTCTCCTCTTCCGGCACCGTTAAGAGAGGCGTACATGACAGTAAGCCAGTCGGTATTCGATGCCACGTTGTTCTGCAGGGCGAAGATATCCTCCGGCGAGTTCGCCGAGTTATTGAACGCCTGCAAAGGTGTTGGCGTCAGGGTGAACGGTCCGTTCTCAATTACATAGTTTGCCTCAGTGGCAGCTGCAGCAAAGTTGCTCATCTGCAGATAGACCCTGGCAAGCACAGCCCTCGCGGCAAATGAGGTTGCGTATACATCGTTTTCTCCGGGCAGAAGATCACGCGCCGTTGTCAGATCCTCTATAGCCTGAGCGTAACATGCTGCTACTGTATTTCTTGGCACTTTCACAGCATCTGAAATATCCTCTGTAGGTGTAAGCATTATCGGGACACCCGGTTGGCTGTTAGCCTGACCAGGCTCATAGGGCAGGCCGAATAATCTTGTCAGCTCAAAGATTGTCCAACCTCGCAGGAACATTGCTTCTCCCTTCACCCTGTCTGCATCACCGGCATCAAGGATGGCAAGCACATCATCCTGAAGCAGCGTGTTGCAGGCATTGATAAGTTCATATGCATCAATCCATGTATTTGCAACGTATGAATTTGTCACAGTGAGTTCCTTGTCTTCAAATTCACGTGGTTGCTGAAAGGTGCCAACGAAAATCATATCGCCGGTAGTGGCGTACAACTCGCTCATTTCATTTAATTGCGAGCCGTACAAATTCACACTGCGTGCAATCAGGTATGCCCCCACCAGGGTTGTCTTGATATTTTCAGGCGTTGACAATGCGACCTCGGCATCAATTGATTGTTTAGGGGTTATGTCAAGCTTTTCCGCGCAAGAGAACAGTATGGCGAATACCGGTAACTATCAACAACCCGCTTTTGTATTTCTTTATTATTGTTTTCATGATCATCCGTATTAACAGTTAAAATGACATGTTTATACCAAGCGAATATGTCCTTGCCTGCGGCACAGTGTAAAAGTCATATCCCTGGACAATATTAACGTTTTGCGTGTCTTGTCCCGCGGCTGTGTAGTTAACCTCCGGATCCCATCCCTTGTAGTTTGTAAGCGTATAAAGGTTCTGAACGCCTGCATACAGCCTGACTGAAGACATCTTCAACCTTGCAGTGATGTTCTTCGGCAGAGTGTAACCAAGGTTGATGTTTCTGAATCTGAGATAAGACCCGTCAGAAAGATACCTGCTGCTTTCCTTGTTACCATTCCCGTCACCTAAACGAGCCTGGGGCACATCAGTGATATCACCGGGGTTCTGCCACCTGTCCATCTGGTCAACTGTCTGGTTGTCAAACCAGTCGCCGTTTGCGGACTGATAAATTCCTGCGCCGTTATAGATCATGTTGCCGTAGACAAAGCTTATGAGAACATTCAGGTCAAAGCCTGCGTACTCAAAGTAGTTATTAAATCCTCCGGTGAAATCGGGATTTGGAGAACCGACTATCTGGGTCTCTGCCAGGTTATAATTACTGGTGGTCTCGTTTGTCTCCGCATCGAGAAAATAGAGTGCATCACCTGTATCGGGATCAACGCCCGCATATTTAACCATTTTAAAGACGCCGATAGGTTGTCCTTCAATAACATAGTTGACTCCAAAAGTAGATGTTATCTCAGGGCCGTCGATATCGATGATCTTGTTGCGGTTGAATGCCATGTTCAGGTCAGTTGTCCAGACAAACTTTCCTGACAGATTGTTTGAATGGATTGAAAATTCAATGCCTTTGTTCTCAAGTTCTCCGACATTGCTCCAGACACCTTTGAAGCCTGATGTAGCAGGCAGAGTGCGGTAGAGCAGCAGGTCAGTCGTTTTCTTATCATAGTAATCGAATTCACCTGTAAGCCTGTTGCTGAAAAAGCCAAAGTCGAGACCGAGATCAAGCTGTGCCGTATTTTCCCATCCCAGCTGCGGGCTCTTCAGCTGTGTTGCATCAAGGCCGTTCCTGCCGGCATAGTTGACCCCGGTATAAAGGGCAAGGTGCGCATAGTCAGGTATACCTGAGTTGCCTGTTATGCCATAACTGGCTCTTACTTTAAGATAGCTCAGAACATTTTTTATGCCTGCCATGAAGTCCTCCTGGGTGATGATCCAGCCTGCAGATGCGGCAGGAAAAAATCCGTAGCGATTGTCCGGACCAAATCTTGATGATCCATCAATGCGGCCGCTAAGTGTGAAGAAGTATTTTTCATTGATCTTGTAGTTCCCACGCGCAAAATATGAGAGATAAGATGTTGCTTCCTCCCAGCTTGAGAAATCTGTGGCTTCAGCGGCGTTTTCAATATTGGTGAATTCGTCAGTGGGAAATCCCTTTGCGCCAATTTTTGAACCGGTAGTGTTTGACTCCTGGTAAGACATTCCTCCGATCACGTTGATATGATGCACACCATATTTCTTAGTCCAGTTTAGGTAGTTCTCCCAGTTGTAATTAATGACCCTTACCGAACGGTTCTGGGCTTCCCCGGCCGGACCGCCGTTGATTGTCAGTCTGCCCTGGTAGCTTTTCTCCCTCATATCATAAATATCGGTTCCAAATTCGCTCCTGAATGTGAGGTTCTCTGTGATATCATAAGCACCGTAAATGTTTGCCAGTGACCTGTATGAAATCTGGTTGCTGAATGCATCTCTCAGCGAGATCAGGCTGTTATAATAAATTGTACCGGTGTAAAGCTCACCTGTTTCAGGGTCATATACCGGCGTAAGGGGCGATTGTGCCACCAGCTGGAGCGGGGTGGCAAATGAATTGTCATCATCAACCCTGTCCATCTCAGTCCTGATTACATTCATCTGGACGCCGAAACTAAGTTTATCAGTGGCCTTCTGGTCAAGATTAAGCCTAGCGCTCATCTTGTTCATATTGTTACCGCGAAGGATACCTTTTGTATTATCGTAGCTTACGCCTGTATAGTAGGCAGTGTTGCCTGATCCGCCTGTGGCTGATACATTTATCCTGTTCAGGGAACCTTTCTGAAAAGCCTCTTTCTGCCAGTCAGTGTCATATCCGTCATCCCATGTCGGTCCGACCACCATTTCCCAGAAATCTTCCTTGGGCAACCAGTCCCATACCAGACCGTCAACTGAAACATTTTCCATAGACTTCATCGAAGAGCTCAAGGTACTGTTCGGCGTTGAGCCATTCACGAAGGTGGCTGGGCTCGCTGATACCGGTAGTGTACTGGACATCAAACTTCGTGGCACCTGTTTTACCCCTTTTTGTCTGGATGATCACCACACCGTTAGATGCCCTTGATCCGTAGATAGCTGAAGCAGAAGCATCTTTCAGAATCTGAATGGATTCAACATCACTCATTGCGAGATCAGCAAGAGGACTGGTTGGCTGGTTATCCGCAGTAGACATGTTCTCAGTAGTAATGGGCACCCCGTCTACCACATACAGAGGCTGGTTATTGGCTGAAACAGATGACGATCCCCTGATCCTCATCTTTATTGTCTCGCCCAGTTTGCCGCTTGCCTGCTCAATAAAAACACCTGAGGTCTTTCCCTGGATGGCCGACTCGAAGCTTGCCACCGGTATCTCGGCTATACCCCTGGTCTCAACCTTAGTAATCGCCCCGGTTAGTTCACGCTTGATTGCTGAGCCGTATCCAACGACAACAACCTCATCCAGGCCTACATTGTCAAGGTCGAAAGCAACGTTAATAATATTTGCCTCCCCGACCGCTATCTCCTGGGTTTTCATACCAATAAACCTGAAAACCAGGATGTTCCCCGGCGCTGCTGATATGGAATATTTACCATCCATGTCGCTGGCTGCGCCGGTCGAAGTTCCCTTTACCTGAATGGTCGCCCCGATTAAAGGCAGACCGTCAGTATTGTCCGTGACCACCCCTGTGATGGTTTTTTGCTGACCGAAAGCAGAAAAAACCAGAAGCCAGGAAGTCATTACTGTCCAAAGTAGTTTTCCCATGTTCTGTAAATTTAGAGTTAGAATAAAATGTAAAATTCAATATAAAGACCCCTAAAAATTCAAAACATAACTTTAGATTTCAAAAAAAATAGAAAAAATGTACTAAAAGGAGTAATTTTAAAGAAAATTAACAGAATTATGCTTCTTAAAGAAGCTGAAATTCACACTTCCGTATTTCCTGTGTTCGGAGAAACAGGGGTGACTTGTGAAATCATCTGATTCTTGGATGTTCAAGGATAAAAAGACTTTCTTCTTTAACGGCACCCGAATTAAATACGAGGTCGGGGAGGGCGGGGAGCCATGCCAGGTCATACGGCGGATCAGCAAAAATGATATCATATTGTTTATGACATGCTTTCAGGAAGTCGCGCACGTCAAGCCGGTGAACGCGGGCATTGCTTATTCCAAGATTGCGAGCCGTTTTACTGATAAATTCGCAGTTCCGGCGGTCGATTTCGACGAGATCAATATCTCCTGTACCCCGCGATGCAAACTCATAGCTTATTGCTCCGGTGCCTGCAAAGAGGTCCAGAAGTGTCACAGCGGAAAAATCGTACCTGTTGTTAAGGATGTTAAGAAGGCTTTCACGGGCGAGGTCGGTGGTAGGTCTGGCTTTGTATCCTGCCGGGGCATCAATTATCCTGCCTCTGAGTGAACCACCTATTATTCGCACGATGATGCAGTGAAAAGGTTGAGCCAGCGGTGCAGGTGAACCTCATTCATGACGTAGCTGAAGCTTTTCCTTATCAGCGGAGCGGAAAACCTCACGTTCTCGGAAAAATTGAGTATAGAAAGATGCCCTTCACTGTATGGCTCAAGCATCCCGCTGATATTTATCGTCTCGTCCCTCCTTACGCCCCTTTTCTCAAGTACACTGAAAAGAAAGTAACCTGCATCAGCCAGCGCCGTACATGCGAAGCTGTTACAAAAGACAAGGTTTCTTTTCTCGACAATTACAACCGTGACAAAGCTTTTTTCAAAATGAAGGTGGACATATCGTTCTTCTGATGACCGGCATGCCGAAAAGATATGGTGAAGGAGCGGTTTCGTGTGATGCCAGGGGTTAACATCACGCCACCTGGAGTTTATCGCTTCCATGGCCTCGCTGTCGGGACTGAAGATGACGATTGCTCCCGGGAAAGGAAGCGTATTGGAGAGCACAGGTGCCTTTTCCTCTGCAGTGTGGTTAAAACGGAAATAGGCATCTTTAAGAGCCGGGTCATATACCGGTGCCGGAACAAGAGTATACTGCAAAGCCGGTGTTATGATGAAGACTTTTCTGTAATGCCTTCTCAGGAAGTCGTCTGATTCAATAATATCAGATAAGGACCGGCGAATTTCAATTTGAGGTTTTTCAATCGGATAATGCCTCAGCATGACATATTTACCGCGTAAAAGGTCAAGCAGAACGATGGAAAGGCCCTCTTCTGACAATTCAAGGGTCAGGTCGTAATTTTCAGTCGAGTTGATGTCGAGTGTCTCATCTAAGAGTTCCAGGGGATATATCTGTGACGGGCTCATCAGTCCTCCCAGTTTCCGGCATTGTTATTCGGTATGTTCACATCACCCACCTTCATGCCCGGGAAACCGGTGGTTTTAGTCCTCTGCTCATTGTAGTTGACCACCAGCTGACGGTCAAGATCGCTCAGGAAGACGTCATTCAATACATAAGCCTCAAACACATTGACCAGAACCATCGATGTCGTCATCACCCTGCTTGCTGCCATCCGGAATTCCGTGTCTTCCATACCCGGAACAAACCTCAGATTATCAAGAGGGTAACCTTTTTGAAAGACAGAGTCACGTACCGGAATATAGCTTGTATCCCTTCTGATGAGCCCTTTTTTGACAGCCATCTGTTCACTTGTTATACCTTCTGCTATCATCTCGTCAGTAAGAGCTCCGCGTTTGAAAACGAGGGGAAGTGAGTCAGTCCTGAGGAAGGTGATGAGAGTGTCAAAGCTCCCTGTATAATACCCTTTTACTGATTTAAAGGCTTCCTGAGCTGTCCGGATGTCAATAAGTCTCTCTTTTATCGCAGTTTCTCTTGCGTCTTTTTCCTGGTTGAACCTGATTGGTTTCATTATGCTCTGGATGAGGAAATAGGCAAGGACAACTATAATGACAGATAATACGATGGAGAGAGCCGTTTTCATGTCTTTTCTGATAGATTGTTGTGTAACTTTATGCAAATTTAAAAAAAAACAGGCTGATACAAGGATGAATACCTAAAATGAGACAGGAGAATATTTATTCGCTTCTCGAGAAGAATCTCGGCTATATTCCCACGCAGGATCAGTCTGACTGCATGCGTCTGCTTGCAGGGTTTGTCATTAATAACACAAATGATGTCATTTTCCTTCTGACAGGATATGCCGGCACAGGCAAGACCAGCATCATCGCTTCACTGGTCAGCACGCTGACCACGCTCAGGCAGAAGTTTGTGCTTATGGCCCCTACGGGGAGGGCTGCAAAGGTTCTCAGGGCGTATACAGGGAAAGAAGCATATACAATCCACCGCAAGATCTACCGGCAAAAATCGGCTACCGACGGTGTCGGCAGGTTTGTGCTCGACCGCAATCTTCACAAGGAGACATACTTCATCGTGGATGAATCATCAATGATATCCGGATGAATCATCAGAAGCCTCGGTGTTTGGCAGCGGAAAGCTGCTTGAAGATCTTCTTGAGTATGTTTATACCGGCACAGACTGCAAGCTGATCCTTGTCGGTGATGTAGCCCAGCTGCCTCCCGTCGGGTCTGTCGTCAGTCCTGCCCTTGATCAGGAGGTGTTGCGTGAGACGGGCTTCGCCCTTGAAAGCTTTGATCTGCGGCAGGTCATCAGGCAGAGTGAAGGATCAGGCATCTTAATGAATGCTACCGCTGTGCGGCAGCAGGTCGATGACGGTGATC
>CAVRBS010000010.1:0-25138 GCA_963719235.1 uncultured Bacteroidales bacterium | reverse complement strand
ATATAGGTGACGACATGACCCTTGACTTTTTCGTTGAACAGAATGAGCTGGCTGAAGCAATCATGGACGTCGGAAAGCCGGTGGTGCTCTACCTGGTGAACGGACGCCCCCTGTCAATCAACAAACTGGCTGAGAAGGTGCCGGCAATAATATAAGAATAGTATATGGGGCAGGAGACAGGCACAGCCGCTGCTGATATTATCTTCGGTGAAGTGAACCCGTCGGGCAAACTGACAATCACCTTCCCTAAATCTGCAGGACAGCTGCCTATGTACTACAACCACAAACCAAGCGCTCAGTACATGGATTATATCTCGCAGGATATCAATCCTCTGTACTGCTTTGGATACGGACTCAGCTATACACAATTCAAATACGGAAAACCTGTGCTGAAGAAGAACATGATCAGGAAAGGTGAGGCAGTTAAGGTTAGTGTAGAAGTGAAAAATGCCGGCAAAGTTGAAGGTGATGAAATAGTCCAGATGTATATCAGGGATTTAGTAAGCAGTGTGACCCGTCCGGTTAAGGAGCTGAAAGGGTTTGCACGCATATCCCTGAAGCCCGGCGAGACTAAAAAGGTTGTTTTTGATATCACGCCTGAAGAGCTTGCATTTCATAATATAGGCATGAAGTACGTGGTTGAACCGGGAACATTTGAGATCATGACAGGACCCTCGTCACACGATGAGGATCTGCAGAAGACAGTGCTCACCGTTGTATGACACCGGCATAAAGGGTTTGGCTGCCTGTTGTTGGAAGTTCAAAGCCCGTAGTGACTTATCAAAACTTAAATCTATGAGAAGCTTTGCCCCATTTACAATAATAGCTGCACTTCTGGTGCTGAGCCTGTCATGCAAAGACACTGAACTCCCTGAGACAGAGATTTACCCCGTTATTGTAAAAGCCATTATTGATCCGTCAGTGAAATACCAGGAGATAATCGGCTTCGGAGGGTCTCTTACATGGTATGCGGACAGGATCATCACAAGCCCGCAAAAGAACCAGATATGCCAGCTTCTCTTCGACGATTTGGGAATGGATATCGTCAGGTTCAAGAACAATTACTATCCAATGGGCTATCCTTCTGTCAAGACAACAGACGTGATGGAGAACCCGTCAATCAAAACACTTTTTACTGTCACCGAAGAGCTAAGCGCTTTAGCAAAGCAAATCAATCCGGCAATGCAGACAATGGTAAGTTCCTGGACCCCGCCTTCGGCACTGAAGAGCAATAACAATCTGCGTCAGGGGACCCTGAAGAAGGACGGTGGGGCTTTCCTGTATGAGGCTTTTGCGGAATACTGGAATGACGTGCTTGATCACCTCTCCTTCCATCCGGATTATATCAGCATCCAGAATGAACCCAGCTGGATAACACCCGACTGGGAGACGTGCGAGTGGCGTCCAACCGAGACAGTCGATTTTCCGGGATTTGTAAATGCCTTCGACGCAGTCTATAACAAGATCAGTACCCGCACAAACCCGCCAAAGATGCTCGGGCCCGAGGCTGAGAATATTGGTTACAGCAGCAAGCTGGGTGGAAACACCTTCTCCCTCTTCTCAGACCCTGTCAAAAACAAGCCGCACCTGGCTGCTTATGCCTTTCATACCTATAATTTCCCGGCTTCAGCACTCATTGCCCAGACAAAAGCGGATCTCAACATGATACGAGACAGCTATGGGAACAAGCCCTGTATCATGACCGAGTACTCCAATTTTACATGGCTTAACACAGCCTGGTTCATAATTCAGAATCTGAACGAGGCAAACGCTGCAGGTTATCTCTACTGGCTGATGGCCTGGGACGACGGCAATGCGGATTCCATGATAAAGCTCAGCAGCTCAGGGTCCTATTCCCTCACTCCCTTCTACTATGTGATGAAGCACTTTGCTAAAGAGATAGACAGGGGATATGTCCGCATTAAAGGCTTTTCGGGCATCCCTTCCATGCCCATGTCTGCATTCATTGATCCTGCAGGAAAAAAGATCACCATAGTGGTGGTTAATCCTAATTCTGATCCAGCAAATTATGCTTTCGAGGTCCCCGGCAAGACAGTGAAATCGATCCGTGCAGTTCAGACCGATGCGGTTTCGAATTACACGGAGACAGCACTAGTCAGTTCCGATAAATATATTATACTCAAACCCAAATCTGTAACAACGATTGTTCTTGAAATCTGAGCAATTAATCAAGCTGAAGGTGAATGCATAAAATAATCATTTCATTGCTTTTGATAATTGCCTGCTGCGGCAAGCAAACTACCGGTCAGGTAACCGGTGAGCCGGCCGTTGTCACCCCTGTGAGGAGTCAGGGCTCCGTGGCCCTTGCCACCTCAGGCAGGTGTGCACCGCTTGTTGTATGTTCCAACGACTGGCCCGGTGTTATACGGGCCTTTACCGATCTGCAAAATGACCTTTACCGTGTCACGGGGAGAAGGCCGGAGTTTTTTACAAGCAGCAGGGCCCACCGCGCTGAAGTGATCATAGTGGCCGGGACTGTCGGCAGGAGTGCACTGATTGACAAGCTCGTTAGAAAAGGGCGAATAGATGTAAGCGTTATAGAAGGCAAATGGGAGTCATATCTTATCGAAACCGTAGACATGCCATTCCCGGGGGTGAAGAAAGCCCTTGTAATTGCCGGCAGCGACAAGAGGGGAACCATTTTCGGCATCTACGAGGTTTCAAAACAGATCGGTGTCTCACCATGGCACTGGTGGGCTGACGTGCCGGTTAAAAAGAGCACTGAAATATATGTTCTTCCGGGACGCTATGTCTACGGGGAGCCATCCGTAAGATACAGGGGTATTTTTCTGAATGATGAATACCCTGCACTGACGAGATGGGTTCAGCACACATACGGTGAGGTAACGCCATCTGTCAATCCCCCCATTCCGTCAGGCGTTGCAAATTACGGCAGCGAATTCTATTCACAGCTTTTCGAACTGATGCTCAGGCTGAAAGGCAACTATCTCTGGCCGGCGATGTGGAACAACGCCTTTAATGAAGATGATACGCTGAATGCAAAGCTTGCCGATGAATATGGCATCGTCATGGGTACCACCCACCAGGAGCCGATGCTCCGGGCACAGAAGGAGTGGGACCGCCGGTATCAGCGAACACTCGGCAGCTGGAGCTGGACCAGCCATGCTGACACCCTGATAAAATTCTGGCGCGAGGGTATCGTGCGCAACAAGGATTATGAGAGCATCATCACAGTTGGCCTGCGCGGTGCTGATGACACTGAAATGGGCCCGGGAGGCCCTGAAGCCAACATTGCAAAGCTGGAAAAGATCGTTGACGTTCAGCGCCGGCTCATTGCTGAAGAGCTGAATCCCGATGTGACTAAGGTGCCTCAGCTCTGGTGCCTGTACAAGGAGGTTCTGGATTATTATAACGAGGGCCTGCGGGTCCCTGATGACGTCACCCTGCTGTGGGCGGAGGATAACTGGGGTAACGTGAGGAGGCTGCCATCGTCTGATGAGCGACTGCGAAGCGGCGGAGCAGGTGTCTACTATCACTTCGACTACCACGGCGGTCCGCGCAGCTACCAATGGATAAACACCAATCCCATTCCAAAGATCTGGGACCAGTTGTCGCTGGCCAAACAGTACGGCGCTGACAGAATATGGATTGTCAATGTTGGTCATTTCAAAGGCTATGAATTCCCCATGGAATATTTTCTTTCATTGGCATGGGATACTAAAGCATATGGCAGCGATGATCTCCAGGGATATACAAGACGATGGTGTGCCCGTGAATTCGGACCGGATCACGCAGATGAGATTGCTTTTATCATTTCACTGTATACAAAATTCAATGGCCGCCGCAAGCCTGAGCTTCTGAGCCCCTACACCTACAGCCTGACGGACTACCATGAGGCGGAGTGGATAGTTAATGAATATAATGCTCTCGCCCTAAGGGCGGAAGAAATACAGCAGCAACTCCCAGTTGAGATGCATGACGCCTTCTACGACCTTGTGCTCTTCCCCGTAAAAGCCTGCGCACTGGTCAATGAGCTGTATGTCACTGCAGGGAAGAATGCCCTTTATGCCGCACAGGGAAGGGCCCTTGCAAATGAAATGGCCGCAAGAACAGAGGCGCTTTTTCAGGCTGACACAGCCCTGATGGGATACTATAACCGCTCTTTTGCCGGGGGAAAATGGAACCACTTCATGGACCAGGCTCACCTTGGCTACACAAACTGGGCTGACCCTCCGTACAACAGCCTGAGAGCGATAACGCTCAGCCGCACTGAAATTCCAGAGACTGCCTCAATGGGAGTAGCTGTGGAAGGCTCTGATAAAGCCTGGCCGGGAGAAAAAACACTTCCTTCCCTGCCGCAGTTTGATGTTTTCAACAGGCAGGAACGTTACATAGAGGTGTTTAACAAAGGCACAAAGCCCTTTAAATACTCAGTGAGGGCAGATAATCCATGGATAATTCTCAGCCACACCGGAGATACTGTATCAGGTGAGCAACGGGTTGGCATCAGGGTAGACTGGGATATGCTTACCTATGGCACACATGAGGGCGCCATAAACGTTCGCGATGCAGACAGTGAAGTGACCGTAACCCTCTCTGCATTCAATCCTGCTGTACCCCAGGCCGCCACGCTGAAAGGATTTGTTGAGGCTGAAGGATATGTTTCGATAGAAGCGGAACATTATACGGAGGTTATGAATATGGCAGATAGATACTGGGAACGGATCGAAGGCTATGGCCGCACACTTTCAGCCATGCGCGCGACAGCTGTAACAGATGCGCTCCCAGCCATTCCGGGTAATAATTCTCCCTGTCTCAAATATCAGATGTATCTCTTCTCGACAGGTGAGTTTAAAACCCTGCTGCACGTTGCACCCTCTTTGAATTTCCTTCCGGACAGGGATTTCAAAATAGGGATATCATTCGATGATGATACGCCTCAGATTATCACTGTTGTGCCGAAAGAATTCAACGCACAGAACGGTAACAGGGAGTGGGAAAAGACCGTAATGGATAATACCAGATACGTTACCGGAAAATTGTCTGTCGCGGAGGCCGGGTATCACACCCTTAAAATATGGATGATCGATCCCGGTATCGTACTGGAAAAGATTGTAGTGAATACGGGGGGAGTAAGGCCATCTTATCTGGGACCGCCGGAGAGCTTCTTCAGGCAATAGGCAGTAGGCAGTAGGCAATAGTGGAATGATTTAAGAGTTAAGAATTAAGAGTTAAGAGTTAAGAATCAAGCTATTAGACTACGGGGTCGCATGACCGCACGACGGAGCACAGCGACAGACCTTCAGACTTTAGACTTTGGACTTTCAGACTTTAGACGTTACACATGAGACCAAGAACAAGGAATTTATTGCTAATCTGCCTGGTAGTACTCTTTTCGATTGATGCTGCCAGCCAGGTTCGACTGCCGCGACTGATCAGCGACGGAATGGTGCTACAACACGGCGACAGTGTGAAAATATGGGGTTGGGCTGCCCCCGGCGAAAAGGTCACGGTTGACTTTATCGACCATAAGTACCAGGCAAACGCTGACACTTCCGGAGAATGGGTGGTATGGCTGTCCGGACTGAAACCCGGAGGACCTCACAATATGAATATTGAGGCAACCAATTCAATTACTGTTTCCGACATCCTGATAGGTGACGTATGGCTTTGCTCGGGTCAGTCAAACATGGAATTGTCCGTCAGAAGAGTCCGGCCACTTTATGAAGCAGAAATAGCTGCATCCGCGAATAATTACATCCGGTCATTTATTGTGCCGAAAAACTACGTCTTCAAAGAGCCGCAGAAGGATCTGGCATCAGGCAGCTGGAAAGCTGCAGACCCTGAGACTGTGCTTGACTTTTCTGCAGCGGCATGGTTCTTCGCCAGAGATTTGTACGATACATACCATATACCTGTCGGACTGGTAACATCAGCATTTGGAGGATCACCGGCCGAAGCATGGATCAGTGAGGAAGACCTGAAAGAATTCCCTGTCCATTACGATGAACTTCAAAAATGCAAATCGGATTCGCTCATGTCTGCAATCGCTGCAGGTGACCAGAAACGCATCCAGGAATGGTACGGGCAACTTCTGAAAGCTGATGAAGCCTACAAAACTCCCGGAGTGAAATGGCATGACCCGGCTATGACAACAGATGACTGGAAAACAACGATAGTTCCCGGTTTCTGGTCGGCCACGGAGCTTAAGGGTGTAAACGGTGTTGTGTGGTTCAGGAAAGAGATCATTGTCCCGGCATCAGCGGCAGGCCAGCCCGGCACCCTCAACCTGGGCAGGATAGTTGATGCCGATTTTGCATTTCTGAACGGAATATTCATCGGCACCGTATCCTACCAGTACCCTCCGCGACGTTATACCATCGCGGCAGGTGTATTAAGGGAAGGCAGCAATATTCTGACTGTAAGGGTGATCAGCAATATCGGTGACGGTGGGTTCGTCCCTGACAAACCATATGATCTGGCTGCAGGCGACTTTACAACCGGCCTGGAGGGTGAGTGGAAATATAAAGTCGGAGCTGTAATGCCCCCGTTGAGGGGACAGACATTCTTCGGATACAAGCCCGCAGGGCTCTATAATGCCATGCTGGCACCCTTGTTGAACTACCGTATGAAAGGTTTTTTATGGTACCAGGGTGAATCAAATACCGGGAGACCGGATGAATACCGTAGCCTTCTGCCAGCACTTATCCGGGACTGGAGACAGAACTTCGGCCAGGGTGATTTACCGTTTATTCTGGTGCAGCTTCCCAATTTCATGGAAGCAAAGAACACGCCATCGGAAAGCAGCTGGGCGCTCTTCAGGGAAGCTCAGGCGGAAGCGCTGAAGCTGCCGGCGACAGGAATGGCTGTAACTATTGATGTCGGTGAATGGAATGACATCCACCCGCTGAACAAGAAGGACGTTGGAGCAAGGCTGGCTCTGGCAGCCAGAAAGGTAGCCTATGGAGATATTGATGTTGTTTATTCCGGACCGGCTTATAAGTCGATGCAAATTAAAAGACGAAAAATTATCATAACATTTGACAATACCGGTTCAGGATTATATGCAAAAGGAGGCGGAAATCTTAAACAATTTGCCATTGCCGGAGCAGACAAGCAATTTGTATGGGCGAAGGCACGGATAAGAGGAGACAGGGTAATTGTCAGGAGTAAAGTGATAAAGAAGCCTGTGGCGGTGAGATATGCCTGGGCTGATAACCCGGAAGGAGCAAACCTGTACAACCGCGAAGGTCTCCCCGCTTCGCCGTTCAGAACAGACCAGTAGGAATTGTCGATTTGCGACTTCTGTAAATGCAGTTTCTGTCGTCGCACAGGTGACACTGGTAGGGAACATACCTGACATGTTCCCCGATGCCTATGAGGCCACTTACCGATTTGACCGGGTTCATCAAGGCTGATTCGGTGAGGGCGATACCGCAGAAGTTGTCTTTGAAGAAGCTGAACAGTTTATGCTGTTCGGCAACATCCCAACCGCAATAACCCGGACTGAAGCGGTTGGTAATCTTTTTTCCGAGTGCGGCCATATCTGCGCGCAGTTCCTCCTGCATTAGGTCAGCAGCAGCCTCAACAACTTCCGAGCCGATGACATCATAAACATAACCTTTCAACAGATCACCGCCTTTCATGGTGTTGCGGCTTTTCTCCCCGATAACCAGCCCTGCAGTACAGATAAAGAGAGCGGCCTTTTCAGCCTCCTTTATCTGCCTGTAAATGATCGGCTTGATGTTGAATGTAACGCCTTCGACCTCCAGCGTCTTATTCTCCTGTGACAGATTGATCTGTTCAAAAATCCTGTACTCAGCCTTGATATCGCCGAGCGGCAGAAGCTCTTCCGTCACCTCATTTATAAGCATCGTGACAGGCTCGGGCGCTGTGCCGGGCTGGTAGCCCATTGTTCTCTCGAGCGCCTCAGCGCAGGGAATGAGCTCTCTGAACGTATAAGTGAACCTGTTCAGGGCTGTAGGGTGCTTTGATAATGGTCAATGAACCTGATGGCGTAGTCATCCCTGCCCAGAACGAGGTCGGCTGCACGCACCAGGCCTGTGATCTTCTCGGGATTTGCAATGGGGCATGTAAGTCCATACATGATGCACATTGCCATGTAGGCGCTGTTGATATTCTCGCGGTTCGGAAGTCCGAAAGAAATATTGCTGGCGCCCTGTGTTATGTTATGACCAAGTTTGGTATGTACCAGCCTGATGGTTTCCAGTGTCACCCTGCAGGCGTTCGGGTCAGCGCTGACAGCCATGGCCATCGGGTCAATGATAACGTCCTCCTCTTTTATCCCGGCCTGTACAGCCCTGTTAATTATCTTCTCAGCTATTTTCAGTCTTTTCTCCGGGTCACTGGTTATGCCGTCGTCATCAAGAACAAGCCCGATAATGGCAGCGCCGTATTCTTTTGCTATGGGCAGTAGCCTGTTCAGCGAGGCCTCTTCTGCATTCACCGAGTTGATAAGGCACTTGCCCTTTGCGACCTTCAGTGCAGCTTCTATCGCTTTCGGGTTTGGTGAGTCAAGACATAAAGGAATATCAAAATTATCCTGCAGTGCGATGACTGCCTCGGGTAAAAGTTCTTCATCCACCACACCTGGAAAACCCACATTCACATCCAGAACATCTGCCATGGCATCAATCTGCAACTTCGCCAGAGAGAGCATGTATGCGAAATTTCTTTCCTGAAGTGTGGAGACCAGTTTCTTTCGCCTGGTTGGATTGATGCATTCACCGATTATCACAACCGGCCCGGCAGTGTCTATTATTACTTCTTTTGTGCTTCCGCGCAGAATTGTTTTCATTATATTGTATTTTGCTACTAACCACAGAAGACCACAGAGGTTAAAACAGAGTTTCACTGTTATACAAAACAAAAAACTGTGTTACTCTGTAATAACTCAGTGTGACTCTCCCGACAAGTCGGGACAAGTTGTGGTAAAATAACTAAATTTTGATCTATCCTAAGCAAGAGTCTTAAGATATTCTACCGCTCCCTGCGGATCCGGAGCATAGAAGTCGGCACCTATTTTAGTGCAGAACTCTGCCGTCACCGGCGCCCCTCCGACAAGGATCTTCTGCGCCGGATACTTTGCTCTAAGGGCGGTGACAGTTTTCCTCATGTTCTCCATCGTGGTAGTCAGCAGCGCGGATAATCCTATTACGGCACCCGGATGCTTGTCTGAAGCCTGCATGAATTTGTCAGCGCTCACGTCGACTCCGAGGTCAATGATCTCCCACCCGGCACCTTCTATCATCATAGCAACAAGGTTTTTGCCGATGTCATGAAGGTCACCTGTAACTGTTCCGATAATAAAAACACCCCTCCTCTTTGCCTGGCCGTTCAGGTAATAGGGTTTGAGGTGTATCATTGAGCTGCTCATTGCCTTTGCAGCCATAAGCATCTGCGGAACAAATATCTCATTCCTGCTGAACTTCTGTCCTACCCTTGACATGGCAGGAATAAGCGCCTCCTCAAGTATTTCACCCGGACTGATGCCGCAGGCAAGAGCGCTCTTTGTCAGCTCAAAAGCACCCTCCTGATCCTTCATGGCCGGAGGATAGGGTGATTTGATGTCGATTTTACCAAACTCGACACAAACTGATAATTTTTCAAGAAGATCTGTCATACCAGCTGAGAATTAATGTGAAGCTTGTCTGCGAGGTCCAAAGTTCTATTGAGAGCTACGGCCATTAAAATTACTATTAAATCCGGGAAATGTGCCCGTGAAAAATAGTTCCACGGGTACTTCGCCCTGAAACAAACCCAATAAATTATAAACTCTGCCCTGTCATTGTCAATTATCATCATTGTAAATATAGCATAATTTTTAAAATTTGCAACCGATTGCAAAGCAATTTTTATAATTGAGAGAATATTTTTTAAAGAGAAACAGGGCTGAGCATTAATAAAGAGCCCCCGATTAACCGAGGGCTTTTATAGAAGGAGCCCGGCTGCAGGGCAGGGGCATTGCAGCACCTTTGTCATTAATTGAGACGGCGACTACTTCATGCTCATTATGACTTTTGTGCCCGCTGCAATCCCTGATTCATTAAATGCATCTATACTGAAATAGTATGCCACATCTTTGTTCAGGCCAGTCAGCATCAGAGAACTGGTATCATAGACCATTACTGAAGAATATAGCTTGCTTTTATCAATACCATATTTTATGATGAAGCCAGAGGCATTTTCGTCCTTCGGCCATTCCAGTGCTGCTTTTCTTGTATCGGCATCTTCCCGGATTACCTTGAAATCATCAACGGTTGCCGGCACCTTACCTTCTCTGCTGCCAAATATTCTCAGATCATAAATGGAAAACTTACCATCAGGAACCTTGACATTTTCAATTTTAATATATCTCGCCTTAACAGGCATTTCGAGTTCTACATAGTCATGACAGGCATCATCAGTATTATTACTCTTATCAGCAATAACATCCCATGATTCCCTGTCATCGGAGGCGAGAATACGATAACAATAGCTGATGTTTTTGCTGTCAGGTTTAAGATTTGACTCATTATCAGCGAAGTTTACCTGGATTGCATTCACGGTTGAGTTGTCATCCAGCTCAACGCTGAGCCATTCTCCCGATTCTCCGGTACTGGCAGACCACCATGTTCTTATATCTTCATCAAAGGCATTCTCTGCCGGATAGTCATCCATGGCAGATGATGCTTCGGCGTTCTTTTTATAGGAAAGAAGCATCCATCCTGTAAAAAGACTTTCTTTTTCAAAATCGATCTTATGGTCAGGCATGATCGTCGGATAATCACCAAAAACCGTGAAAGTTCTCAGCACACCATCCTTGTCGAATGCCGCAGGGAAGAGGCCGAGACGGCGTTCGAACATATGACGTACAGAAATAGACATTGTGGAAATATGCCAGTAATTTCCGTAATTGTCCTTGAATGTTGAGCTATGCCCGGCCCCTCCCGCAAAGCCTCCCGGTTTATATGAAAAGGGGCTGTAGGTTTCATATTCAAACGGCCCAAGGGGTGAATCGGAAGTATAAACACCGTCAGCGTAAGTTTTATATTCTGTTCCGGGTGCAGCGTACTGGAGGTAATACCGGTTGTTGTATTTTGTCATCCAGGCTCCTTCATTCCATCCATTTCTGGTCAGCTCATTCTGTTCCCCCGGCACTTCCCAGCCGTACTTATCCGGATTATGTTCAATCAGGATTTCGGGTTCAGTAACAGCCTGCATTTTTGAATTGAGCCGTACCCCATAGATAGGAAGGAAATTTGAACACCCCCAGTAAAGATATCTTTGTCCGTCATCATCGAGGAAGAAATGCGGATCCCACACTGCAAACGGCAGAGTATCACTCATGGCTGTCCAGTTATCCCGGAACGGATCGGTAGTGTAATAGAATGGTTTCCTGACCGTCGCGGATGCAGAAAAATACACTGTGTCATTTATTGCTATTGCATCCGGAGCATAGTCCTCGATCGGCAGTGATTTGACAGGAAGATAGTCCCATCCCAGCAAATCGTCCGAATACCAGTATCCACCGCTGTGCGATACGAACAGAATATATTTGTCACTGTACCTTATCATTGTCGGATCAGCAGCTTCCCGGTACGATGTACTGTCGGTGAACTGGAACCGGTAATTAAGATCAAGTGGGTTGCAGTAAGTCTTAACTTCCTGCGGGGTTTCGCCTGAACAGGAAACTAGTATGAGGAGATAAAATATGAATGTCCTTTTCATTTTCTAATCGAATAATAATGGATTTGCCCTGATATTGTCTATTTGAAAAGCAGTTGAGCAGTCTCAGTAAGGAATTTCTTGCAGTTCATCCATGTATGACCACCAGTGGTAATAAAAGTCTGGTGTCTGATATTTTTCTGATCCAGCACCTGGAGATATTCCTGGAAGACGCCAAAAAGTCCGTCTTCCTGGCCGCAGCCAAGCCAGAATAGTTTTAACCTGCTGTTGGTGAGTTCCGGGTCAGCAAAGGGAACAGCATTATTACGATCAAATTCTTCTTTTCGCATCCCCGGAGCATACCCGCACACATAAGCGAAGAGGTCAGGATTGCCGAGACCAATATAAAGGGATGTGCCTCCACCACCTGAGAATCCGGCAATAGCCCTTCCTTCCCTGTCGGTCCTTACCCTGTAGTTCTTCTCCACGAACGGCAGGATATAGTCTTTAAGATCCTTCTGGAATTCCTGCAGGTTTTCCCAGTTTCTCAATGAGCCTGATTCCTTGCTGATCACAGGGAATGCCCTTCCATAAGGCATGACCACAATCATGGGTTTGGCTTTACCCTGTGCTATAAGATTATCCAGTATAATATTCGCCCTGCCGACCCTGGTCCACGTTTCCTCAGTATCTGTTGTTCCATGCAGCAGAAAAAAGACCGGATATTTCTCATTTAAGGATTGTTCATAACCTGGTGGAGTATAAATAAGAATAGGTCGTGTCCCGAGCTCATCTGAATAATAGTACCTGTATGAAACCGTACCGTGCGGTACATTCTGTACAGTGTAAATCTGAGCGGTATCGGCAGGTATCTCTATAAGGCTGTTTTGGAATCCTTCATTGGGAAATATCACGGAATTCTTAGGGTCAGCCACCTGTATGCCGTCGACAATAAAACAATACGGATAAATGTCAGGTTCGACAGGCCCCAGGGTTATGCTCCATATTCCTTCATCATCTTTTGTCATGTTTTGCTGCCCGGCAATAAGCTGTGTACTGAGCTTTACCTCTTTTGCATTTGGCGCCATGAAACGGAAAGTGACAGTTCTGTCTTTCATCACTTCCGGCGAGATGAATACTGGACCACCCGGCTGGCCTGATGTTTCACACGGAAACAGGACTACTGCCAGAAGTGCTGTAAATACAACTTTACTTAGATATTTCATAGGAAAATAATTGTGTTATTTAACTGTTAAAACTGAAGGCAAGTTGCTCATCATTAATTCCGGAAGGAAAGATAAATAATCTTGTCCGATAATAAATTCACCAGACCTGAAACCTCTCCGGAAGAGACAAATTTTTTCTCTGGTTCGGATTTTATGACTTATTTTAAAAATCTCTGACTAAAAATCGAAAGTAATCCCTGCAATTTATTCCGTCAAACATCAAAATTTATCTATATTTCAGCATAGTTATAATGATATGAAAAATTCAAAAGTTTTACTCAGCTGCATTATCATTTCCGGTTTTGTTTCCGGGAATCTTTTTTCACAGGACCCAGCCGTGATCAAAATTGATCTTGACCGCAGGATAGGCGCAGTTGATCCGAATATCTACGGCGCTTTTGTTGAACCTATACGAACCGTGGTATATGGCAGCATTTATGATCCTGAATCTTCTTTTGCTGATGAGAACGGCTTCAGGAAAGATTTCATTCAGCTGATAAGTGAGCTGAAAATACCGGTTGTCAGGTGGCCCGGAGGAAATTATGTTTCAGGATATAACTGGGAGGATGGCATCGGCCCGAAGGAACTGCGCCCTGCAAGGCTTGATCTTGCGTGGAACCAGGTGGAGACCAACCATATGGGAACTGATGAATATGTGAAGCTCTGCAGCCTCATCGGATCGGAGAACTTCATCTGCATTAATGCCGGGACAGGCACTCTTGATGATGCAAGGCACTGGGTGGAATATTGTAATGTTGAAAAAGGGACCTACTATTCAGACCTCAGAAGGAAGTATGGCAATGAAAAACCTTTCAATGTCAAATACTGGGGCCTGGGCAATGAGATCGACGGACCATGGCAGATGGGACAAAAAAGTGCTGAAGACTATGTCAAGTTCGCCCTTGAGGCAGGTAAACTGATGCAGCTGGTTGACAAGAATATCAAGCTCATTGCTTCCGGAGCCTCAAACTACAAGCCGGATAACGGCTGGATAGACTGGAATGATTATGTGTTAACGCATATGGCGGGTAACATTGATTATCTGTCAGTACACAGGTATGCAACCGAAGCTCTCACACCTGGCGACAGGAGTTTCTCCGGTATGATGTGCCTGGGTCTTGATATAGATCAGAAGACAGAGATGGTGCAGGCCCTGATTGAAAAGGCGATTCTGAAATCAGGATCGAAAAGACCCGTCTATATTTCATTTGATGAATGGGCAGGTGGCTTTAGCAACAGCATTGTATCATCATTAATGGTGGCTCAGCATCTGAACTCCTTCATCAGGCATGCCGATATAGTTAAAATGGCCAATGTCACCATGCTGTCAAGCCTTGTGGGAAATTCGCCGGACGGTGATTTCAGGAATTCATTATTCCAGGCATTCTGCCTGTTCTCCAATAATTGCCACGGAACCGCGCTCGATGTTTATACCAGTTGTGAAAAATACAATAATGATGTATTCAATGATATACCCTATCTTGATGTCACTGCAGTACTGAATGATTCAACCAAAATGCTGGTGGTTAACATAGTCAACAGGCATGAGACAAATGCCATCACAGCAGATGTAGTACTTCAGAGCAGTGATTTTGCCGGGAGTGCTAGAGTAAACGAGGTAAACGGGAAAATACCGCCTGCCGGTGATCCCAGGGCTCAGGAACCGGTAAACACAGTCTCAAGTGACATTAAATTCAAGGGTAATACCATTAAATACAGTTTCCCCGCACACTCACTTACGCAACTCCGGATTCCTTTGAAATAGCGTTATCCTCTACCCTGAGCGTGTTATAATGTGAACCAATAGCTGAACTTCACCAGAAACATATTATTTGGAAACAGATCAAACAGCTGATTTAGGGATTCTCCATAAGAGGCCTTGGATGAACTTGAATTTCCTGTCCTGTCACTTGACCACACCAGGTAGATAGATGATCCGAGGCGATATTCCCATTTAGCTACAAGATTTGACCGGAACTGATGGAAGTTGAAATCCGGATTGTCAATGGCATAATCCGGTGTCATATCGCCGTTCTCGTCAAGCAGGTATTGTCCGCCGGACATCTGTGTATTTTCATAGATAATGTACCTGTCATTGAATTCCTTAGCTTCAGGTTCCACAATGTATTTGAATTCTGAATAGCTGCCGCGGGAGATAAACGGACTGCCGTAATACTGAATTGAAAACTCGGGAGTGATGTTAAGATCTGCCCTGAAGGTAAGACCGACAGTCTTCTGATCGATTGTGCCAAAAATGTAGCGATCAGAAGAATTATAATCCAGGGTGGTGATATATTGCAGCAAATCATGGTTTTGCATTATACTGGTGCTGAACCCGAGCTTTAGACCCTGGAACGGCCTGACAGAAATTCCCGGTTCGACAGAATAACTGGTGCCGGAGTTATTGCCTCTGCCCTGATAACCGTAACCGAGATTAAAAATAATCCTTTTTGACTGGTCCGTTGACAAATTGCCCGATTCCGTAATTGTGAACGGCAACTTCATCTGAGGGCCACCCCTGAGAAACCTGGTGTCAGTTGTACCAGTCTGGTAAACGAGATCATTGTTGAGAATCCAGTTGTTCTTAAATTCTGCGTAGAAAGAGAGTGCTCCTCCGGAACCCAGGTAAGTTCCGTTAAAGTTCCATGTATTGAACTGGTTAAGATCGATGCTGTATGTGCGAAATACTGAAGCCGGTTTAGTTATCTGGTATGAAACAGTATTATCATTCTTGATTTCATCTGCAAATGTCATATATCCGAGGTCATTCAACTCAAGTCCGGGTGACAGCAAAGTAAGGCTGGTTGAGTATTTCCAGTGTTCTTTGTGCAATCTTCCGATCTTGAATTTTCCTCCATAACCCCCGAGCTTTGTCAGTGTAGTGTCATATCCAAGGTATCCGGCATCAGGACGCTGAAAATACCTGACAGAGGATTCCTGCAGGGCAGTAATGGCTTCTGTGCTGCCATTGATATTACTCCCGATCAGCCGTGTATCAATGTAATATTCTTTTTCATGCCAGTAATGCAGAACATCAAGACCTCCTGTAAGGGCATTCTTTGAGAGGAAATCCAGGTCCGGATCGTCGATAAACCTCCGGACTGATGTTATCATGCCTCCCACGAAAGTATTGCCGGCATTATATCCCTTCTGGACACGCGCCACAGTGTAGCTGGTCAGAGGCTCAACCTGCATGTTGGTTATATCACCCTCCGGATTGCTTAACTGGGCCTTTTCATTAGCAGTCAGGCTCTGAATTATACCTATAGATAATCCGTTTGAGGTTGTCCCGCTGAATTTGAGTGCACTCAGGATTGTCGTATTATCCGGGGACTTAACGAATGTAGTGTCATTTGCCTCCGGGATAAGGGATGGGGCATGGCCGATGCGTCTCGAATAGAATAGGCTTTGATCATCAAATTTATAATCGAAAATAGTAAGTCCCTCCATGAAGAACGGCCGTTTTTCTTCATAATATGTTTCAAAAACAGAGAGGTTCATTACAGACGGATCTGATTCTACCTGGCCAAAATCGGGATTTACAGTCAGATCGATCGTAAAATTGCTGGAGATGCCTATTTTCGCATCCAGACCTGCATTGGCTCCCCATACCTTCCCGTTTTCGGTAAAAGGATTGCCCTCTTCAACCTCCATAGTCTCAAGGTCCGCCAGGGCAAAAGGCATGATTTCCATCCTGCGTGACTTTTTCAATCCCGTAATACCTCTCAGCTCGGCAAAATTATACAGCATCCCGGGTCCGTTTTTGGTCTGTTGTTCAAAATTGCTCTCCTCAGAGAGCCGTGCAATCCATCTCCATGTATGCATTCCCCAGACCTGTTCTGTTTCATTGCTGTACCTGAGCTGGTTGAGTGGTATTTCGTATTCAGCGACCCATGCTGAATCTTCCAGTCCTGTTTTTACCCTCCACACAGCATCCCAGTTGAAATCCCAATTAATAGGATTAAATAATATAAGGTCTACCTTCTGCCCCCAGGCTGATACGGTAAATTCGAAACCGGTTTTGTAGTTGCGATAGCTGTCAAATGTAATGCCAAGCATGTCACCGTCAAATTCATCACGATTCCCGGGAATCTTCAAAATCTTCTCAGGTTCGCCGTCGAAAGCCCGCATGGCAACATAAAGGTAATGATCGTCATACTGGATATTCATCTCTGTTGGATATGTGGGTTCGGCTCCCTCGTTCGGAATAAACTGATGCCAGTTACCGGCCCATGTACCTTTCTCCCAGCACTCATCATCCAGCTTCCCGTTAATGTCAGGTGGCTGTGTCGTAAGCCGCTGTGTGACATATACAGGCTGCCTGTTTGCTGTTTGTACGGATTTAACTGTGTCTTGCAAAGGATCCGTTCCTTGAGGCGGTGGACTGGCGCAGATTTGGGACTGAATCTCTGAAAATAACATCACAAGACAGAACAGGGTTATAAAGGAATTCTTCATTTGTCAGGATAGATGTGTGAAATTACTAAAATCCGGAAAAACCTCGGTTAAGAGGGAAATATATCTTATTATTCCGCTCCCCACGGTCTCATTATAAATATGTTAGTTACATGAGCATTAAGATAATCGGGTATTAAATAAAATATGAGAAAACAGGAAACGATCTGAAAGGAGCGCCTTGACAGACATCACTCTTTAACATTCCCGCCTGAATTAACTTTTTTTAACCTGATTTCTTTATAACTTTTAATTTTTTGTCATCATTTGCATAAAATGCGAAGACTTCTTAAATTTATAATTGTGAATTTTACACTTATTAGAATTCATCCCCTGCTTTCAGACAATGAATAAACCAACCCTGAATGAGATTAATATGAAAAGAGCTATATCCTTATTGATAATTATGTTGTTTCTGGTTTATAATCTATGTATTGGTCAGACACAGGAAGAACAGAATAGCAGGGTCATTATTCTGACTGACGTCGAAAATGAACCAGACGATACCGAATCACTTGTCCGCTTGCTCTTATACGCGAATATGCTTGACATAAAAGGAATAATAGCAACAACCTCTGTTCACATGAAGAGAGAGGTACATCCAGAATCGGTTCTGAGGATCATCCAGGCCTACGACAGCATTCAGGATAACCTTCTGAAGCACGAACCGGGCTTCCCTGAAGCTGATTCGCTGTCACAGATTGTTAAGCAGGGTTTACCGGAATACGGGATGGGAGGCGTTGGAAAAGGTAAAGATTCTCCAGGATCGGACTGGATCATAAAAATCCTTGACGAAAAAGATGCCCGGCCATTATGGATATGTGTCTGGGGTGGCCCGAATACCCTTGCTCAGGCATTATATAAAATACGGCAGACAAGATCTGAAGAAGAGGCCGCTAAGATGATAAAAAAGCTCCGGGTCTATACAATTTCGGATCAGGATGACAGTGGTAACTGGATGAGGAAGAACTTTCCCAGCCTGTTTTATATTGTCAGTCCGGGTGGCTATGGCAGTGCTACATGGACTGCTGTAAACAGTGCGATCGCAGGATTGAACAACGAAACGATAAGCAATAAATGGATTGCACAAAATATCCAGCAGAACCACGGCCCGCTTGGGACTGTCTACCCAGATGTTGCGTATGGAATGGAAGGAGACACCCCGACATTCCTTGCGTTAATCCCCAACGGTATGAATAATTACGAGCACCCTGAATGGGGTGGATGGGGTGGTCGTTATGAATTTTATCAGCCTGACTATTCGACACTGGATACCAAAGGATTTACCGGTGGTGTGCCTGTGGAGCCTGAACCAAGGGCAATATGGACCAATGCTGCAGACAGGTACGTTCCTTATTTATATAATGAATACGGTCGGGCGGTCAGGAAAGATACCATGGTCTTTAATGACAACAAGGCCACCCTGTTCCGCTGGCGGGATGATTTTCAGAATGATTTTGCAGCAAGGATGGACTGGTGCACTAAACCTTACCAGGAGGCCAATCATCCACCCGTTCCTGCATTGGGGCATCCGGACCAGATCACAGTAAAATCGGGTGAAGGATTCATGCTTGATGCCAGTGGGACTTCAGATCCTGACGGGGACAATCTGAGTTACCTCTGGTTCCAGTATCCTGAAGCCGGATCATACAAACAGATTATACCCATCAATCTGGCAGAAAACCTGTACAGGATCCCATATATAAAGGCCCCGGTGGTAGATAAACCGGAGACAACACATTTCATCCTTAAAGTTACCGATAAGGGAAATCCTCCACTTACAAGATACAAAAGGGTAATAGTGAATATCTTACCGCAATGATTAATAAGGTTTTTCTTTTCAGCGGTAGGACTATTGCCCCGGCCGAGACAAATATCCTTATTGTGAATACAAGTAATATAATTTAAATTGTAACCAAATGAAATACAGACAATTAATTGCGCTATCATTAATGCTGATAACCGGGAGTTTATGCTTGGCCCAGACGGACAAACCGGCAATAACCGAAGATTTCAAACCTTCAACCCTGAACCAGCCGGGACAGGAATTTCCTCAGGTTAACTCACAGGGCTATGCAAGATTTCGAATCATAGCACCCGAAGCGAAAAGTGTTGTTGTGAGTCTTGGGCTGGGTGGTACCAGGAATGGAACACCCCTCACAAAGGCTGCCGACACCTCATGGGTAGGCACTACTGCCGGACCGATGGAAGAAGGCTTCCACTATTATCACGTGACAATTGACGGAGGAGTTTTCAATGATCCCGGTACTTTGAATTTCTATGGTTCCACACGCTGGGAAAGCGGTATTGAAATACCTGCCCATGATCAGGATTTTTACGCGTTGAAGGATGTGCCGCATGGTAAAGTACAGCAAATCCTGTTCCCCTCCAAAAGCACAAACACATCGCGGCGCGCTTTCGTTTATACACCTCCCGATTATGACAAGGAAATATCGAAACGCTATCCGGTACTGTATCTTCAGCATGGCTGGGGCGAGGATGAGACTGCATGGACTAACCAGGGCCGGGCTAACCTGATCATGGATAACCTGATCGCTGAAGGTAAAATAAAACCCTTTCTCATTGTGATGACCTACGGAATGACCAACAATGTTAAAATGGGTGGTCTCAGAAACTTCGATATAACACCCTTCCAGACAGTACTGCTGGACGAATTGATCCCTTACATTGATGACAATTTCCGTACCCTGGCCGATCAGCCTCACCGTGCCATGGCTGGCCTCTCGATGGGGGGAATGGAAACCAAGACAATTACCCTGGCTAGACCAGATGTCTTCTCGCATTACGCTCTTCTCAGCGGTGGCACATACGCACCGGAAGATATCAGGGATAAATCGATGGTCAAACTCATTTTCCTGAGCTGTGGCAGCTTTGAAAACCCCACAGGCGTAACGAATGCCGCCACTGCCATGAAGGGTGCCGGCATCAACGCAGTATCATTTGTTTCTGAGAATACGCGCCATGAGTTCCAGACATGGCGGCGCAGCCTCTATGAACTCGCACAACTGCTATTTGTCAGGTGAATGTGTTGAACAGGAAAACAACCATTTCGGTGATAAGGTAAATAAGTAACATAAAGAAAATATTAATATGAAATATAGATGTTTAAGCTTAATATCGGCAATTATCTTAACTTCAGGGGCCTGTCTGGCCCAGACGAATCAGCCTGTTGTTGAGGATTTTCAGCCGGCATATACCAACCAGCCGGGTAGGCAATATCCCCAGGTCAGTTCCGATGGTCGTGTCCGTGCAAGTATTTCAGCACCGCAGGCTCTGAAAGTGCAGCTTGACATTGGCGGTATAAAGTATGACCTCATTAAGGATGACAAGGGTATATGGACCGGTGATTTACGTCCGCAGGATGAAGGCTTTCATTACTACCAGCTCGTTATTGACGGAGCCCAGGTCCCTGATCCGGGAAGCATGTTCTTCTATGGCGCCAGCCGCTGGGGCAGCGGGATAGAGATCCCTGCAAAAGACCAGGATTTCTATTCTCTAAAAAACGTTCCGCATGGACAGGTAAGGGAGAACCTTTATTTCTCTGAAATTACCCAATCATGGAGGCGTTGTTTTGTCTATACTCCACCGGATTATGATAAAAATATCTCTGTCCGTTATCCGGTGTTGTATCTGCAGCATGGCATGGGCGAAGATGAGACGGGCTGGTCTGTCCAGGGCCGGGCCAACCTTATCCTTGATAACCTGATAGCTGAGAAAAAGGCTGTTCCGATGATCATTGTAATGGACAAAGGATATGCATCAAGACCAAACCAGCCCTCCTCACGTAATCCCGGAGGACCCCAGGGAGGGCCCGGAGGCATCTCATCATTTGAAGAGGTTTTGATAAAAGAGATAATCCCTATGATTGATGCCACATACCGGACTTAATCCGATCGCGGTCACAGGGCTATGGCAGGCCTTTCAATGGGCGCTAATCAGACTATCCGGATAACAATGAATAACCTCGATAAGTTCTCATACATAGGGGGATTTAGCGGGACATCCAATTATCCTGATACTGCAAAAATTGATCCTGATACATTTATGAACGGGAAATTCAGTGACGGGGAAGTGCTGAACAAACAGATCAACCTTTTCTGGCTTGGACTGGGGACCAAAGAACCCAACCCGTTCCCGGGTTCTGTGGGTGCTTTTCGTGCCATGCTTGAAAAGACCGGGGTTAAATATGTCTATTATGAATCCCCCGGTACCGCGCATGAATGGCTTACATGGCGAAGGAGCTTATATCAGTTCGCACCCTTGCTTTTTAAAAAATGATCCAATCTTTAAAAATACCAGTCAAAAGGCAAATTGAGACGAATATGAAAAAATTAATCACCATCATGACTGTCCTTATAGGCTTCAGTTGCTCAGTAAGCTCACAGGATTTTGAAAAACAGGCACCTGCAGGCTTTGACTCCGTCAGAACCGGTATCGCCCACGGTAAAATAGATACAATTACGTATTTCTCAAAATCGGTGGGAGCAACGCGCAGGGCAGTGATCTACACGCCCCCCTCCTACTCCAGAGGCAAAAAATATCCGGTGCTGTATCTCCTTCACGGCATCGGCGGCGATGAAAAAGAATGGTTAAACGGAGGACAGCCGCAGGTTATACTGAATAATCTTTATGCTGAAAATAAGCTCGAACCAATGATCGTAGTAATGCCTAATGGCAGGGCTATGAAGGATGACCGCATAACAGGAAATATCATGGCGCCTGATAAGGTACAGGCATTTGCCGATTTCGAGAAAGATCTCCTGAATGACCTCATTCCCTTTATCGAGAAAAAATACACGGTAATCAAGGACCGTGAACACCGTGCAATAGCAGGATTATCAATGGGCGGCGGACAGTCACTGAACTTCGGTCTTGGTAACCTTGACACATTCGCATGGGTAGGCGGTTTTTCATCAGCTCCCAACACAAGGGCTCCTGAAGAACTGGTGCCTGATCCGGAGGAGGCAAGAAAAAAGCTTAAGGTGCTGTGGATCTCCTGCGGTGACAATGACGGACTGATAACATTCAGCCAGCGCACTCATGAATACCTGGGCAAAAATGATGTCCCGCATATCTATTATATCGAACCAGGGGTACATGACTTCAAGGTCTGGAAAAACAGCTTGTACATGTTTTCACAACTCCTTTTCAAACCCGTTGACGTTACGAAATTCAACAAGTACAGCCCGGGCGGTACCCCGGCAGCGACAAACGTCAGAAGAGCTAAATATCCCCAGATTTTACCGGATGGCCGGGCTATCTTTCGCGTCAATGCGCCTGATGCAAAAAAGATCCAGCTTGATCTGGCAAGGAAATATGACATGGTTAAAAACAGTGAAGGTGTTTGGGAGGTAACAACCGATTCTCTGACCGAAGGATTTCATTATTATTCACTGATCATCGATGGGTTGGCAGTGGTTGATCCTGCAAGTGAGACATTTTACGGGATGGGAAGGATGGCAAGCGGTATTGAGGTTCCCTTCAAAGGAGATGATTATTATGCGATAAAAGATGTTCCTCACGGTGAAATAAGCATAAAGCACTACTATTCCACAGTCTTTAACAGATGGCGTCAGTTTTACATTTATAAACCGGCAGGCTATGATGTCAATTTAAACGAAAAATACCCTGTATTGTATATTTTGCATGGAGGCGGTGAAGATGAAAGAGGATGGGCCACACAAGGCAAAACAGATCTGATACTCGATAACCTCATCGCTGAAAAGAAGGCAAAACCTATGATCATCGTAATGCCTGACGGAAATGTCGATGCCCAGGGCTTCGGTGATATTACCTTAAAAATGTTTGAAAGAGAGCTGAAAGAATGTATCATCCCATTTGTGGAAAACAATTACCGTGCTGAAACCGGTCCCGGTAACCGTGCTCTTGCCGGATTATCAATGGGAGGAATACAGACTCTATATGCAGGAATAAATAACACTGAAATGTTTTCGTATCTTGGAGTATTCAGCTCGGGCTGGATCATGCCGGCACAGAACAGTCTGGCTGACAAGCAGTATGAATTCATGAAAGAGAACCTTGACAAAATCAACGGTAATCTGAGGCAGCTGTGGATCTCAATGGGCGGAAAAGAAGACATTGCATATAACAACTGTCGGACAATGATGTCAAAATTCGATGAACTCGGGGTTAAATACAGCTACAGTGAGTATCCAGGCGGTCATACATGGCCGGTATGGAGGAATAACCTGTACAATTTTGCACAATTGTTATTCAGATAGCATATAGTCAAACTGATATTTAATGTTAAGGTGAAAACGTATTACTCAATGAAACTACTAAACTCATTTTTTCTGGTTATTGCAATTACCGGGGTACTTGGAATGGCCTCGTGTCAAACTAAGAAACAGGACTTTCAAGCTGATTTTGAATTGTTGGAAAAAGTGAATCCTGTTCCCGAATGGTTTAAGGATGCCAAGTTTGGCATTTATTTTCATTGGGGTGTATACTCTGTACCGGCTTTTGCAAATGAATGGTATCCCCGCAACATGTATATCGGCGGATCGAGTGAAAACAAGCACCACCTGGAAGTATATGGCACTCCTTCTGATTGGCCTTACAACAACTTCATCACCGGGGCGAATGACCGGCAGGGTAATTTTGTGCAGTTCGCACCCAGGCTCAAATCTGAAGGTGGTAATTTCGACCCCGATGAATGGGCTCAGCTCTTTGCTGATGCAGGCGCTAAATTTGCAGGCCCTGTAGCCGAGCATCATGATGGCTTTTCAATGTGGGCAAGCAAGGTCAATCCATGGAATGCAAAAGATACGGGGCCTAAACTTGACCTGGTTGGTCTGCTGACGGATGCCATCCGCAGACAGGATCTGAAAGTTATCCTTTCAATGCATCATGCCTTTAATATAACTGGCTTTTATGATTCTGTGCCTCCGGCAAGCGATCCAAAACTTCAGATGCTTTACGGACAGCAGGGCAAAGAGAAGAACGAAGCTTTCTGGTTGAGCAAACATAAAGAAATCATCGATAATTATAAGCCTGATATCATCTGGCAGGATTTCAATCTGCCTAAAATCTCAGAAAATGTACTCCTCGGGTTTTTATCCTACTACTACAATAAGGCAGCGGAATGGAATAAAGAGGTTGTGGCGACATACAAGGATGGTCTGAATACTAAATGTGCGGTACTGGACTTTGAACGTGGCGGACCTGCCGACATCACTGAGAATTACTGGCTGACAGATGATGCTATCAGTTCTTCCAGCTGGTGTTATACAGAAGGAATTGGATACTATTCAAAGAAACAAATACTTCACGGTTTTCTCGACAGGATAAGTAAAAACGGCAACCTGCTGTTAAATATCTCCCCGAAAGCTGATGGCACAATACCGCAGGAGCAAAAGGACATTCTTCTTGCTATGGGTGCATGGCTGAAGAAATATGGTGAAGCAGTCTATGCCACCCGTACATGGGAAAAATATGGTGAAGGTCCAACATTGATGGGATCCGGGCATGGAGTATTTACGGCTCCGGCCGAGGGTACAGCCAAAGATGTCAGATACACCAGATCAAAAGACAACACTACCCTTTATGCAATCTTGCTGGGCCGGGATGCTGGTCAGAAAGAAATAACACTGGCTTCACTGGCATCGAAAAGCATTGATCTGAAACATCTTAAATCTGTTATGCTTATAGACGGGGAAGCCGGGAAATACCTTCCCCTGGAATACAGACAGGATGAAGAAGGATTGACTATCAGCCTGCCGGAGCGATCTTTTGAAGAGATGGCATATGTCATTAAGCTCACATTC
>CAVRBS010000009.1:0-11258 GCA_963719235.1 uncultured Bacteroidales bacterium | reverse complement strand
TTACCGGCATACCTGGCTGCGCTGTTTTCAAGCAAATCGATTATTGTTTTCATTGTCGGCAGGTTAGGTGAATATGGAAAATATAGCTAACCCAAATTTAGCCTATACCTCCCGCAAAGTCAATTTTATTTTGTGCCTGATTCCAATAAATGAATTTTCAGGTGTTACAGACATGAAGCCTCCCCGCTCCTCAACGGCAAAATAAATTTGATTTATGGTCTTCAATAATGTAAATTTGTTTTCAGGTAGAGACACGATAGGTGAAAGCAGTTCTAACGATCGCTTTTATGTTGATGGTTTTCGAATCGGTGACTGCTCAGACTGTAAGATATTCCACAGCCTGGTTCGGCCCGAACGCCAACCCTGTCCCTGAGTTTACAGATGGATGCATACCTCAGAACTCAACAATTACCTTATCATCTGACTATTATTTCGGCTTCGGTGATCAAACGACAAATGTGAATGCCAAGCTTGAAGTTCCTCTCCTTCCAGAAAGAATATCATTTGTGATATGGTTAACCTGCCTTGAAAGATACAGGGTCACACCAGAGGTTAATGCAGACCGGGGAATGCCTGAGGGTGTCTTTGAGGGGAATGCAGCAGGAGACTTTTATGTGCAGACACGGATTTCGATTTTAAAAAATAAGGCAATTCTGCCGGACATTACTCTGAACAGTACTATAAAAACTGCATCAGGAACAAATTTCCCGGAGAGGAGGTACTTTGATACACCTGGTTATTCTTTCAGTCTGGAAATTGCAAAATCGCTTAGCACAGGTATGAAATTCATGAGCGAAGTGAGGTTCGTAGCGAACATCGGCTTCTTCTGCTGGCAGACTTATTCCAGTATGCAGGATGATTCATGGTTGTACGGTCTGAAAACCATTGCCGGCAATAACAGATGGAATCTTGAGTGTTCACTTTCAGGCTACCATGGATGGATGCATTCGAGCCCCGTCTATGGCCCTGATTACGGCGATGCACCGGTTGTCTTTGCAGCCAGATTAAATCTCTTTAAATTGACATCGTCTTACTTTGCCCAGTACCAGGTAGGGTTAAATGATTTCCCATTTCACCAGTTAAGGCTGGGAGTCAGCATTTCAATGGAAAAGCTTACTCCAAGATACTGATTTTCAGATTTCCGGATCAGACATTCCGTTACCGGCAGAAGCCTGTCACAAAACGTAGCTATATTTAACCCCAAATAGGTGAGAAACATGGATACAGTGCTTCGTGATAAATTCATTGACCTTTGGGAAAAATATTTTGGTAATGCTGAATTGCCCATAACATTCTATTATTCTGACGGAGACTCAGGTGCAGAATGGGCTGAAAAGCCAAAGGGATGGAGCTGTATCATCTGCGACCTTGCAAAAGTCAGAAAGGGCACATCGCATGTTTATAATGGTGAGCGGATAACGTGCGGCGGCGGGAAACGTTATCTGGGCTATACCGATAAGCTGAGGCCCGGCTTTGAGTATTTCCTCTCATGCGGTAATGAAAACATGGAAGGGGAGAGGTACCTGCGTACTCCTGAACATGTAAAGGAGTTCCTGAAATATCAGCAGAGGCTCCCCGTCGGGGGTAAAAATCTCGTCTTCAAGAGATGGGATAAACTTGAAGAGCATGATAATCCGGAAGTGGCAATTTTCTTCGCCACTCCTGATGTTCTGTCAGGGCTCTTCACCCTTGCCAATTTTGACCAGACAGAGCCAAACTCAACATTCACACCCTTCGGGTCAGGATGTGCATCCATCATTCATTATCCGTACCTCGAAACCATGAACGAAAGGCAGAGAGCCGTAATAGGCATGTTCGATCCCTCGGCCCGCCCGTGTATCCCCGGAAATACCCTGACTTTTGCTGTTCCGATGAGGAAATTTGAAACCATGGTGAGTTATATGGAAGAAAGCTTCCTTATTACCCCTACATGGACAGCCATCCGGAAGAGACTGACATAGTATTGCGTTCCGGGCTCAGTGCACAGAAAGAATTTTTGCAGGCGGCAGGCAGCGCTACTCTGGTTGAATCCGGTTGTTAGTCCTTCGTCAGCTAAAAAAATAATTGACTTCAGCAGTATTAAGCTGTAAATTTGACTTTCTTCTTATCTGACAGAACCATTTCAAATTACAGTTTAATAAGCAACAATCAGAACCTATGAAAACCAAGAATCTCTTTTTCTGGCCAGTGGCATTGGCTGCTGTCATTATGCTTGCCTATAGCTGCAAACCCGCAGTAGTAGCTCCTGCAAAACAGTATGCTGTTGAAGATTTCTTCAGAAATCCTGATAAAGCCGGATTTTCGCTTTCTCCCGATGGGAGTTACTATGCCTATATGGCACCTTACAGGGATATGATGAATATTTTTGTACAGGAGATTGGAAAAGAGACTGTAACCCAGCTCACTTATGACACGCTGAGAAGTATCTACGATTACTTCTGGGCAAGCAATGAGCGTATTTTGTATATAAAGGATAAAGGCGGTGATGAGAACCTGAAACTGTACGGAGTGAACAAGGACGGTTCAAACCTCAAGGCACTGGCAGACTTCGAGAAAGTACGTACAGAAATGATTGATGACCTTCCTGACATTGACGACTATGTGATCATAGGTCTGAACAAACGTGTTCCCCAGATATTTGATCCCTATCGCCTTAACATAAACACCGGCGAACTCACCATGCTTGCGGAAAATCCGGGTAATATAGTAGGCTGGATGACTGATCATGAGGGAAAGTTGAGGGGCGCAATGGCAATAGTCGAAGGGGTCAATACATCACTTTTGTACAGGGATACGGAACAGGAGCCTTTCAGGGATATTCTTACAACCACCTTTAAGGAAACCATGTCTCCGCAGTTCTTTACGTTCGATAACAAAAAGTTTTATGCTGTATCGAACCTCGGGCGTGATAAAACTGCGGCAATCATTTTTGACCCCGTTACCGGGAAGGAGGAGCAGGTGCTGTACGAAAATCCGGATTACGATGTTGATCAGCTTGTCTATTCCAGGGCACGCAAGGTGCTGACAGCAGCAAGGTACACTTCATGGAAGAGGGAGAGATACTTCTTCGATGAGGAATTTGAGAATATGATGAGTGACCTCAAAAGCAAGCTTGGCGATATTGAATTTGGGCTTGTGTCCAGCAATAAGGCTGAGGATAAATACATAGTGGTCGGCCAAAGTGACAAAATTTATGGAACATATTATCTCTTTGACAAAACTTCAGGAAGCCTCGGTAAGATAGCTGACGTAGCACCATGGCTTGACCCTGAGGAGATGGCCTCAATGAATCCGATTGAATATGTCAGCCGCGACGGACTTACAATACACGGCTATCTGACTTTGCCCAAAGGCTATACGATGGAGACAGCAAAACAACTGCCGGTAGTTGTCAATCCTCACGGAGGACCATGGGCTCGTGACCAGTGGGGCTTCAATCCTGAGGTTCAGTTCCTGGCCAACAGGGGATATGCTGTTTTCCAGATGAACTTCCGCGGTTCTACCGGTTACGGAAGGAAATTCTGGGAAGCATCGTTCAAGCAATGGGGCAAAACCATGCAGGATGATATCACGGACGGAGTAAACTGGCTGGTAGAGCAGGGAATAGCCGATAAAGAGAGGATAGCCATTTATGGAGGAAGCTATGGCGGCTATGCAACCCTTGCCGGTGTTGCCTTTACACCGGATCTTTACGCTGCAGCCGTCGATTATGTTGGCGTGGCAAATATGTTCACCTTCATGAAGTCTATACCTCCATACTGGGAACCACAGCTCCAGATGTTTTATGAAATGGTAGGTGACCCTGTGAAGGACAGCCTTTTAATGGCTGAAGCATCTCCTGTGCTTCACGCTGACAAGATAACAACACCTCTGTTTGTGGCGCAGGGAGCCAATGACCCCAGGGTGAACATCAATGAGAGCAACCAGATGGTTGAAGCACTGAGGAACCGGGGAGTAACTGTTGAATATATGGTGAAAGATGATGAGGGGCATGGCTTCTATAATGAGAAGAACCAGTTTGACTTTTATAATGCAATGGATAAGTTCCTTGCCGAACACCTGAAAAAGTAACATATCGAAAAGACGGAAAAAAAAGAGCCGGTATGCTGTCTGTCACATGAATGTGGCTTGATTCTCATTGAACTGCATTGAGATGTTAATCCGTATAACAGACACTGAATCAGTCAGGTATTAAAAATAACTAAAAAAATAGTCAAATTTTCGTGAAAATAGTTGCGTGACTAAGAAAATAGTCATATATTTGCATTGACGTATTGACAGCAAAAACGATGAAAATGATGCAACTGACAAAGGCAGAGGAGCAGGTGATGCAGATTTTATGGGAACTTGAAGAGGGTATTGTAAAGGATATCCGCGACCGGTTCAGTGATCCGAAGCCTGCCAGAAACACTGTTTCAACTGTGGTAAGGATACTGGAGAAAAAGGGATTTGTTGATCACAAGTCCTATGGGAATGTACATCTCTATTTTCCTCTCGTGTCGAAGACTGAATATTCAAAGAGCCAGCTTTTTGGTCTGCTTGAAGGCTATTTCAACAACTCGTTTCCGGCTATGGCATCGTTCTTTGCACGTGAAAAGGACATGTCAGTAAGTGAACTTGATGAGTTGCTCAGCGAAGCACGGATGGAACTGTCGCAACGTAAAAAGAGAGGGTGATGGAAGGATTGCTGTTATATCTCATGAAGTCTGCGGTCTGGATCACCGGATTTGCGGTTGTCTACATGATCTTCCTTCAGAATGAGAGGTACTTTATTCTGAACAGGATGTATCTGGTCACAGGTATCATGGCTTCAGTTCTGTTCCCTTTGATTACAGTTCATTACATCGTGGAGATGCCAGCCCTCCGGAGTGCGCAACCGGTGGGTGTCAATGCCGGAGGTTTTGAAATGACCGCAGCCTCAGGCGGGTTTTCCGCAGAAAGAGTACTGTTGGTGCTATATGCGGTCGGAGTTTTGATAATGATTTCCAGGTATCTGCTGCAGTCATTCTCTGTAGTAAGGAGTATCAGGGATTCTGAAAGATTGCAGGGATGGCCCGTGAAAATCGTCTGCCACTCCGCAAATGTCACTCCGTTTTCATTCTTCTCCTGGGTTGTTGTCAATCCGTCTCTCACAGACACCGAGACCAGGGAGATAATGAATCATGAGATGGTACATGTGAGGCAGAGGCACTGGTTCGACCTTTTACTGACAGGATTGCTCTGTACCCTGCAGTGGTTCAACCCGGTTGTCTGGATCTATGCCAGGTTCATCAGGCAAAATCACGAATATCTTGCAGATGAGGAGGCACTCCGGACAACTTCCGACCCGGCACTTTACAGGGCAGCACTTCTGAACCAGATAGCCGGCACACCGGTCATTGATCTGGGTAACAGCTTCAATTATTCACTCAGCAAAAAAAGATTTCACATGATGAAAAATATTGTCACTTCACCAGCCAGGAAACTCAGGCTGCTTTTGATACTTCCCGTATCAGTCATGATACTTTATGCATTTGCAGAACCTGAGTACAAGATCGTGACTTCAGATGAGGTCATTAATGGGGCGCAAATTGGTTCTGACGAACAGAATCAGACAGCAAAAGGGATTGTTGTACGCGAGGATGGCAAGCCGCTTCAGGGGGCAGCCGTGGTACTCAAAGGGACAACCATCGGAACACTTTCAGATCAGCAGGGGAGATTCAGCCTTGACAAGGTACCCTCTGACGGATTACTCGTCATCTCTTTTGTCGGATTTGAGACAAAGGTTGTGGAGCCGGTTTTCGGTTACGACATGATTGTTAAGATGCCCAGGGCCACTGTCATAACTGATACTGTGGAGATTGCTCCTCCGCCACCACCACCTCCTCCAGTGCCGTCAGGTTCGGAGGAACCGTTGTATGTTATTGACGGAGAAATAACTGAAAGCGGCCACCTGAATCTGGATCCGGAGGATGTTGAATCAATAAATATTCTCAAGGGTGAGTCAGCGACAGCGATGTACGGTGAAAAGGGAAAGAATGGTGTCATTCTCATCACCATGAAGAAAACCTCGCCTGAATTGATCAGCGTCGGCAACCAGCCGCAAGCCCAGGCTAAGCAGGGGGAAGATGATAAGTATGTGGTCATTGAGGAGATGCCGCAGTTCCCGGGAGGCGATGAGGCAATGGTGTCATGGATCGTAAATAATGTCAGATATCCTTCTGAAGCAATTGCCCAGAAGATATCGGGTCTGGTATATGTGAGTTTTACCGTCAGCGCCACCGGCAAGGTCAGCAATGCGCAGATCAGCAAGTCAGTGCATCCGCTGCTTGATACAGAAGCACTCAGGGTTATCGGCAGCATGCCCTACTGGAAGCCGGGACGCCAGCATGGCCAGCCTGTTGATGTCGGGTTCAGTGTGCCTGTTGAGTTTAATCTCAACGGATCGAAAATAATGAAGGTGCAAAAGACCAATTGATTTTTTCGAATCACTTACTTAATCTCCTGCTTCCGGCTTCTTATTGATTTTATTCACTTCTGCTGATATTTACCCATTATTACTGTATTTTTGATAAAACAATAACAGACTCCGAAGCAGGAGATCTCTATGATCATCTTAAACAGCGGCGCCGGCAATTACGTCCATTGCAACGGCAGGAAATATTCTTATTTCGGAGGTAACAACTATCTCGGCCTCGCCGGTCATCCTCTGGTAAAAGAAGCTGCTTCAAGGGCTATAGAAAAGTACGGTGTCAATTTTTCTGCCTCACGCCACACGACTGGAACGGCTGATATTCATATTGAGCTTGAAAGGGAGCTGTCACGGTTTAAGGGAAAGGATGATTCTGTCGTCTTTGCTTCAGGGTACCTGGGGAACAGTATCATGATCGAGGTTCTCAGGGGAGGCTATTCCTCCATCTTCATCGATGAATCTGCCCATGCAAGCATTCTCTCTGCCATAAGGGGAGAGCACGCGAGTGTATACAGTTACCGCCATTGTGATCCGGACCATCTCGGGGCACTGCTCGACAAACACGGCGGCCCTGTTCCCCTGATTATTACCGATGGCGTTTTTGCACTTACGGGTGAGATAGCTCCTCTTGACAGGATATACCCGCTGGTGAAAAGGCACAACGGCATTCTGGTGGTTGACGACGCTCATGCAACAGGTATTCTCGGTATTACCGGGAAGGGCACGCCTGAACATTTCTCCCTGCATGCAGAGGAAAAAATCCTTCAGACAGAGACCATGAGCAAGGCCCTGGGCGGTTACGGAGGATTTATCTCAGGAGACAAAGGGCTGACAGACCTTATAAGAGGCAAATCAGCAACATACCAGGCCTCTACCGCACTGCCGCCTCCCGTAGTGGCTGCCGGCATCGCTTCCCTGAAAATACTGAATGAGAATCCGGAGCTTCGAACTGACGTATTAACCAAGGCGGCATGGATCAGGGAGCAGGTCATTTCGCTTGGCTTCAGGACAACTTCTGACAGCACCCCGATAATCCCGCTTATGTTCAATGCTCCCGGGAATGCAAAAAGTCTCTCCCAGTACCTCGAGGATAATGGAATCATAGCCCCCTTCGTGAACTACCCGGTCAGACAGGAGTTGCATCTGGTACGAATCACCGTTTCGGCAGCTCACACAGCCGAACAGTCCGAAGTTTTGGTGAAGATGTTAAACAATTGGAAAGTCAGATATGAAAACAGCTAAAATCAGCAAGGTAATCATTGAATCCTTGAATGTTCCGCTGGAAGAGCCCTTCAGGATTGCTATCGGAACCAAGTACAGCATCGAAAATGCCCTCATTACCGTGGTACTTGACAATGGTATCGAGGGGTATGGTGAGGCAGCGCCTCTTGAACCCATCAATGGCGAGAACCAGGCCACCGTGCTTGCGACGCTGAACAGCTGCAGCGACTTCATCGTCGGTAAGAGCATAACCGAATACAGGTCAATCGCAAAGATCCTCAAGAGCGTCTTCTGGGCACAGGTGACAGCACGGTGTGCCGTGGAGATGGCACTCCTCGATGCATATACAAAGATGCTTGGCATCCCCCTTTACCAGTTTCTGGGAGGGTTAACGAACAAGATAGAGACAGATTATACAATTGATATTGTCCCCCCGGATGTCTGCAGGGTTAATGCGACAAAGCTTGCAAAAAACGGTTACAGGGTTATCAAGACAAAGGTGGGCAAAAACCTTGTTGATGACATCGACAGGCTGCTGGCCATCAGGGAAGGGGCACCGGGTTGCGGGATAACACTCGATGCCAACCAGGGTTATTCACCGTGTGAGGCAGTATACTTCCTGGGTGAGCTTGAGAAGAATAACATCCGTCCTGTCATGTTCGAGCAGCCGGTGATCAAGAGTGACCTGCAGGGATTGAAATTTGTTAAGGATCATACTTCTGTTCTCGTCGGTGCCGACGAGTCGGTCTTTACGAGTGCCGACGCCATCAACATTGTAAGAACAGGCTGTGCGGATGTGATCAACATCAAACTGATGAAGTCAGGAATAATTGAAGCACTTGATATAGCGGCCATTGCGCGGAGCGCAAACATAAAGCTGATGATAGGATGCATGCTTGAGACCAAGCTGGCCCTGGGATGCTCCGTGCACTTTGCTGCCGGACTGGGCTGTTTTGACTTTATAGACCTGGATCCCCACATCGACCCGGCCATGGAGCCATTCACAGGCGGACCGGGCTATGCTGCTCCGTTCTATTCAATACCCGATGATCTGCCAGGCATTGGTTGTCAGAAGAAATAAATGTTATTGCAGAATTGTGATCCCTGAAGGAGGGGCTATCTCAGCTTCCTTGTTGCAACGAGGGACAGGTAACGGCTTTTTGCCTCCTCGACATCTGCGCCGGGGGCAATATAGATTTTTGTTCTGTGGTCAATAATGACCTCTTTAAGCTTTGACAGATCCGGTGATTTGAAAACTACGGTTTTTTTCTCGAGCATAATTATATTGATGATATTCCTGAAAAATGTCACTTTTGCTCAAGATACACTTTATTATCGGGATATTGCATTTAATTTCAATAAATTATGAAATAATTAACGATTTCGTCCATACCTGAAAGCCTTAATCCGGTTTCGTTTGTTAATATGTATAAGAAGGCAGGCGACTTTATCCGGGTAGCCGGGGAGGTGCATGTCAGAAACAAAACAGTGATGCAAGATGAAAAATCCTTATCAGACAATTGATGAATATATCGGCAGTTTTCCGGCAGAAACAGGGAAGATCCTCCGAAAGGTCTACCGGACTATAAAGGAGAAAGCGCCTGGTGCGGATGAGGGCATTAGCTACGGGATGCCTGCGTTCAGAATTAACGGGAGGCCTCTTGTCTATTTTGCAGGGTTTGCGAATCACATCGGATTCTACGCTACGCCGACAGGTCATTCTGCATTTGAGGGAGAGCTTTCAAAATACAAAAGGGGTAAGGGTTCTGTTCAGTTTCCGATTAACAAACCCATCCCTTATGATCTTATCGGAAGGATTGTTGAATTCAGGGTAAAGGAGAATTACTCAGACCCAGGGAAGTAAATGAGAAGTCACAGAGGCCGGTCAGGCTGCCGGGTTGTCCTCCTGATCATGTCCGCAGTACTTGCAGATTTTGGCATTATAGTGAATTTTCTCTGCGCAGTTGGGGCATATCTTTGATTCACTGTAACCTTCCAGGATCTTATCCTTCCCGATGGTTATGAGCCCCTGAAACAAACTCACTTCTGATCCGCTGGCAAATTTTATCGGCTGGATAATTTTTCCGTCCGGGTACTCAATGACGAGGTATTTTCTCCTGGGTTGCAGGCTTAGATATAATCCCAGTAATACGATCGGGGTACCGCAAACGAGCATTATCACTGTTGACTGCCTGACATCTGACATAAGCCCCAATGCTATCGCCAGGGCTCCGAATGACATCAGAATATATCCTGCTATTGACCTGGGGTATTCCTTGCTAGCCGTTCCTGTGATATCTTCCAGGTTAACAATTTTCCTTCCCCTGCCTGCCCTCAATCCGCCGTTCAGTAATCTGAACCGTGGTTCATAGACATTACCTACCTGGTATAATCGTTTATCGGATAAAACCAGTGCTGATGCATTGAAATCGTCATCAGCAAGCACCGTTGCAAAAAAATCCTGACCTAAGATTGCAATAAATTCTTCTCTCCTTGATGCAAAGAGGGTTTTATAGTTATACTCCATGGAAAGGATTCATTAAGTCAGTTCCGAACCTGTTCAGCAAAATAAAAGTATATAATATTCCGGTATGGTGGATTATTGGATTCATTTATTCAATTCTTCAGCATTCAGAAAAACTGTCGCCTGATATCAAAGAAAAGCCCAATTCCAGAATAAGCAAAATAAAATTGATAAAGAGTTAAAATCAGATGATCAAACTCTTTAATTCTTTGATAATGGATTCCCCGGTCTGATGATTTGGCCCTCAGACCGGATGACCGGAGAGCCAAAAATGGAGTTCCGGCGCATTGGGAGGGCTCTTTTTTCCGGCCTTTGTGTTACCGTTGTCTTGAAATCCATTAGTGGCGTCTAATGCATCATTATAAAAAAACCGTCTCATATTAATTATGAGACGGTCTCTTCTTGCTTAAATGTTATAGTGTATAAACTATGCCAGTTTTACATTTACTGCATTTAATCCCTTTTTGCCTTCCTGCAAATCAAACGTTACTTCATCATTTTCATTGATCGAATCTTTCAGTCCCGATGAATGTACAAAATACTCTTTGGGTGAATTTGCGTCTTTGATAAATCCAAATCCTTTGGATTCATTGTAGAATTTTACTGTTCCGTTGTTCATTATATTATTTTAAATTAACGGGGGCAAGATACGCATTATAATCGGAATTGCCCCTATCTATAGTTTTTTAGGCTCACGTTGTTAAAATGCAAGGCACCTTCATTGCCCTTTGCCTCTTTCCCCGGCCTCCTTTTCTCTGGTTCGTTTAGTTTCGCTGAGCTCGTCAGGCTAAAGCCTTCCCCGGTTCTTCCGGAGGAGCAAAAGAACCGGAGCGCAGCGAAGCTCGGCGAAGCCAAATGAACAATAATCTCCACAAAAAAGAGAGGTGCTCTAATAGACATCCTCTTCTGTGGGCGATGTAGGGATCGAACCTACGACCCCCTGCTTGTAAGGCAGGTGCTCTGAACCAACTGAGCTAATCGCCCGAAATGCGAGTGCAAATATAACTCACATTTTCGTTTATGCAAACTTATGTCTGAATTTTCGAGCGGCATAAACTGATT
>CAVRBS010000008.1:0-13551 GCA_963719235.1 uncultured Bacteroidales bacterium | reverse complement strand
GATGGGCACTCCTGTAATGATTCTGAACAAAAGAGGAGGCTGGCACCTTGTCCAGATGCCTGATTCATATATCGGATGGGTCAGAAATACATTGGTTGAATTAACTGATGATGAGATGGTTGCATGGAAAGGCAGTGACAGGGTAATATATTTGGCCACACCGGGGTGATAACCGACAGCAGAGGCGAGACCGTATCAGACGTTACATTCGGGGCTATCCTACTCAGAACCGGATCGCGTGGTGACAAATGGACCATCGTCCTGCCGGAAGGAAGAACCGGCGAGGTTAATAAGAGTGAAGCGGCTGAGTGAGGATATGGGCTGAGAGCGTCGACATCGAACCGCAGAGGCTGATCCGTTTTGCCAGATCATTTATCGGTCGCCATACCTGTGGGGCGGGACATCGACCAAGGGGGTTGACTGCAGCGGCTATGCCAAGTTGATATATTTTACGGTGGCGTTATCATGACCCGGGATGCATCAGCCCAGTTCAAGTATGGGGGAGAGGTCAGCATTGAAAAGCCGCTGGAGTCTCTTTCCCCTGCTGACCTTCTCTATTTTGGCAGCGTAAGAGACGGAAAGAAGAATATCGCACACACCGGGATGTATATCGGAGACACTGAATTCATTCATCGCGCAGGCCGGGGATGGTGATGATCAACAGCTTCGACTCAACGAGGGCGAATTACAGCGCAATCTCGCAGTCATCTTCAGCGGTGCCAGGCGTGTTCATAGGCGTTCACCGAGAAGGGTTATAACGTGTTCAGAACATAGCTGGTATTTCTGAAATCATATGAAGAAGAGAGAGTTCATTAAATTCGGAGGCCTTGCAGCCGGTGCCCTTATTGCAGGATGCACCGCATCCCCGGCCGGAGAACAAGTAATGAAGAGATCGGCAAAAAAACGGGGCAGCTCTGTCCTGAAACTCAGTTTCAGACCGTATGAATTGCAGCTTAAGCACGTTTTTACGGTAGCGTCCAACTCAAGGACAACCACCCCGGTCGTGCTGACAGAGATCGAGTATGACGGTGTCATCGGTTATGGAGAGGCCTCCATGCCCCCTTATCTCGGTGAAAGTCATAAGTCGGTGACCGAATTCCTTTCAAAAGTTAACCTTGAACAGTTCTCTGATCCTTTCCTTATTGAAGATATACTGGGTTATGTTGAGAACATCATGCCGGGCAACTATGCTGCCAAGGCCGCGGTTGACATCGCCCTCCATGATCTCACCGGAAAGCTTGTCGGTCAGCCATGGTTCAGGCTCTGGGGGCTGAATCCTGTGAAGACGCCCTTTACGAGTTTTACTATTGGCATTGATACACCCGATGTTGTGACCGAAAAGACTAAGGAAGCCGATGTTTACAGTATCCTGAAGGTCAAGCTTGGAAGAGACAATGACAGGGAGATGATCGAGACTGTCAGATCAGTCACCGACAAGCCTGTTTACGTTGATGTCAACCAGGGATGGAAGGATAAGGAGAAAGCCCTTGAGATGATACAGTGGCTCAGTGAGAGGAACGTGATCTTTGTTGAGCAGCCCATGCCAAAAGAGCAGAAGGATGATATCGCATGGCTGACAGAGAGAAGCCCTGTGCCGATACTTGCCGACGAGGCCCTCCAGACGCTCCCTGAGCTTCTCGGAATGAGAGGCATTTATACAGGCATAAATGTCAAGCTCATGAAGTGCGGCGGAATGAACGCGGCTTACAAGATGATGACTATGGCAAGGCAGATGGGGATGAAGATCCTTATCGGCTGCATGACCGAGACCTCATGTGCCATCTCTGCCGCAGCACAGCTATCACCCCTTGCCGACTGGGCAGACCTCGACGGCAACCTGCTGATAAGCAATGATCTTTACGAAGGGGCCACCATAGTGGATGGTAAAGTAACCCTGCCTGACAGGCCCGGTATCGGGATAACCGCAAGAAGTTCTTAACATACAATAGATTCCTTAATACTAATTGATTTAACAGGAGGAAGTGTTTATGCAATCAAAAGCACATCAGGAAGCTGAACACTTCCTGAATAACGAAACACAGTTTCATCTGGGGATGCTGCCGACAGAACAGGCAAATCCCAAAACACGGGACCTTGACAAGGTATTTGCCGCCAGCACTTCTGAAGGGGTGAAAAAGCTCCTCTCGGTTGACCTGGATATTTATCCTATGGCTAAGAAAATCTTCAGGAGCAGGGAGTATGAGAAGCTGGTAAAGGACGGAACGAAGGCCGTTACTGAAGGAAAGAAGATTGTCTTTTCCGGATGCGGTGCCACCGGACGACTGAGCATCTTGCTCGAATCATTCTGGAGATGCTTTTTCATGGAGTTGCATGACACTCATCCGGGCATCTACAATAAAGTGAAAGCTGTCGAGAACTCCGTCTTCAGCATTATGACCGGAGGTGACTATGCCCTTATCCGTGCTGTAGAGTACTTTGAGGACTACCAGGAATTTGGGAGGCAGCAGGCCAGGGAACTGAATATAGCCGCCGGTGACATCCTGGTCGCAATTACAGAGGGCGGTGAGACTTCGTCTGTTCTGGGTACCGTGGCTGAAGCGGCAGATCGAGGAGCAGAAGTATTCCTTATGTTCAATAACCCGGCTGACATTCTGTGCAAGTACATCGAACGGTCAAGAAAAGCCATCGAAGACCCGAGAGTCACAGTTCTTGACCTATTCTGCGGACCAATGGCTATTGCCGGCTCTACCAGGATGCAGGCAACTACCTCGGAGCAGCTTATTGCCGGCGCGGCCCTGGAAACGATACTGGGCGGGTATTTCAGGACTGTGCTCACTCCAGGCGAACTGAAAACTCTGAATATTAATGAGATAGATTATGCAGAAGCGTACATTTACATGCTGAATGAGCTGCTGTCGGACAAAAACACCGGGGTCATCGGGCAATATACAGAACTTGAGAAAAATACCTACCGCGATCATGGCCTGGTGACTTACTTTGGAAATGCATTCATGCTCGATATCTTTACCGACACCACTGAGAGGTCTCCGACATTTATGCTTCCGCCGTTCAGGAAATATGACGATGCAATTGCCCCTCCGTCATGGGCTTTCGTGAAAAACCCTCTCATGCCAACGGTTGAGGCCTGGGACATGGTTCTTGGCCGTCCGCCAAGATGCCTCGAATGGAACAGTGATCTCTATAAAAGGATGGGAGCGCCTGAAGCCCTTGTCTCCCAGCCGCCGCTGCTCGACAGTACACAGATCATTAAATTTCATATCGGAAATGAGCAGGATAACTCACGTCTTTCAAGATCTCCTAATGTTGCAGTTAATGTTATCGGCAGGAGGGAAGTGTTGAGTCCGGGCTATAAAGATTATAAGCGCTCGCTGGAAACAGCCACCGCAAAGTTTCAGAGAAGAGTTGCCTTCGTAATAGGTAATTGTGATGAGGCTGCTGAATACAATATTTCTTTTACCCCGGTCAATACAGTCCTTAATCTGATTGACAGGCTGGCCGTAAAAGTGGTATTGAATACAGTATCTACAGGCACCATGGTAATGATGGGCAGGGTGCTGGGCAACTGGATGAGCTGGGTCGATGTTACAAACAAGAAGCTCAAGGACAGGGCAATACGCCTGATATCAGATATTTGCGGCATCAGCTACATAGAGGCCTGCTATTCGCTTCATGAATCTCTTGAGGAGCTGAAAACATATAGTGCCTCCGATAAGGAGAAGCCATCTCCGGTGCAGTATACCATCAGGAGAATTAAAGCAGAGGCATAATCTTAAACGTAAACAGATAAACACCGGCCAGTCATGACCCCTCTGCTGATCCTTGCCATATTCCTGATCTATACTGTGATCCTCTTTGCTGTCACCTGGATCACAGCAAGAAAGGCTGACAGCCAGTCATTCTTCATCGGCAACAAATCCTCAATATGGTTTGTGGTGGCTTACGGAATGATCGGGGCTTCCTTGTCGGGAGTAACCTTCATGTCCGTTCCCGGCTGGGTCAAAGATACCCAGTTCAGTTATATGGTGGTCGTTCTGGGAAACCTGTTCGGGTACGCGGTCATTGCGCTGGTGCTGCTCCCCCTCTATTACAGGCTGAAGCTTACATCCATCTATACATATCTCAATCAGCGTTTCGGTTACTGGTCATACAAGACTGGTGCCGCATTCTTCATTCTTTCCAGAACACTGGGTGCCTCGCTGCGCATGTTCCTGGTTATTAATGTTATGCAGATATTTGTCTTCGATGCATGGAATGTTCCGTTCTGGATAAATGTCCTCATATTCATCGTCCTGATTATCCTGTATACCCTTAAAGGGGGGATAAAGACCATAATATGGACAGACACATTTCAGACAACTTTCATGCTGCTTGCCGTGGTGCTGACAGTGGTATTCATAAGCAGAGACCTGAATATCTCACTGCCTAAACTCTTCACCGCGGTGAAAGACAGCCCTGCTTCAAACATGTTTATACTTGACTGGAGCCATCCCAGGTTTTTTCTGAAACAGTTCTTCAGCGGTATGTTCATAACAATCAGCATGACGGGACTTGATCAGGAGATGATGCAGAAGAACCTGAGCTGCCGCAATATCAGGGAAGCCCAGAAGAATATGTTTACCTTCAGTGCAATACTTGTCTTTGTAAACCTGGTCTTCCTCTTCCTCGGAGCCCTGCTGCTTATATATGCCCAGGCAAAAGGGGTGGTTGTTGCATCCAGTGATGACCTCTTTCCGACAATCGCCATCAAGTTCCTCGGACCGCTGGCAGGAATAGTCTTCCTGGTGGGACTGATATCAGCAGCATTTCCAAGCGCTGACGGAGCAATGACTTCACTTACCACTTCGGTAAGCATCGATTTCCTGGGTCTCGATCAGCGAAAAGGCATTTCAGAGGTCAAAAGAACCAGGATCAGATACGCGGTACACCTCTCAATAGCCCTTGTGTTCTTTATTAGCGTTATGATCTTCAGTGTACTTGAAAACAAAGCCGTAATCGATAAGTTGTTCACTATAGCAGGATACACCTATGGCCCGCTGCTTGGATTATATTCGTTCGGATTATTCACCAGCCGAAGAGTATCTGACAGGGTGACTCCCGTCATTGCGATACTTTCTCCGGTAATTTGTTACATCCTCAGCAGGTTCTCGGTAGAACTCTTCAATGGCTATAAGTTTGGATTCGAGCTGCTTCTGCTTAACGGGTTCCTTACTTTCATGGGGTTACTTCTGTTTAGCAAAAAGAATAAGGATGTTGTAGCGGAAAAAGGATAAGAAAAAAAGCAGTGGTAATACATCCTACCAAAAAAATATTTATATTGCATAGACTTGCCTGGAGGAAAATTCTTGACAAAATAATATAACCTAATCTATTCATTTAACCCTAAAACAAATCACATGAGAACAAAACTATTAACGTTGTTTACGGTTTTGGGATTGATGCTCGCACAAAGCATCCATGCACAGCCCAAGACCGTAACAGGCTCTGTCACAGACGCCAGCACCAATGAAACGTTGCCAGGGGCCAATGTGATTATCAAGAACACCACTACCGGTACAAGCACTGATGTGAATGGTAACTATTCAATCGTGGCTTCACCGGGGCAGGTACTTGTCTTCAGCTCCCTCGGATACGCCACACAGGAGATTACTGTGGGCTCATCCAACAGGATAAATGCAAGCCTCAGACCTGACGTTACGATGATCGAAGATGTTGTCGTGACCTCTGAGTTCGGTATGAAGCGTATATCGAAGGCTGTCGGTTCATCGGTGCAGAACGTGAAAGCTACCGATATCACCGAGTCAGGCCGCGACAACTTCATAACTGCTCTTCAGGGACGTGTTGCAGGTATGACCGTAGGAACAACCAGCGGTGCGCCAGGCGCTTCGACAACGGTTGTCCTCAGGAGCCTTACCTCAATATCAGGAAACAACCAGCCGCTCTATATCATTGACGGTGTCCCGATGAATAACTCTACATTTAATCCTCAAAATCAGGTTGGATCAACAACTCTTGAGTATTACTCGCCAAGAAACCTTGACTATGCTTCACGAGGTAATGATCTTAACCCTGAGGATATTGAGTCAATGACGGTTTTGAAAGGAGCAGCAGCAGCGGCTCTCTACGGCTCTGATGCATCGAACGGTGCTATCATTATCACGACAAAGAAAGGTACGGAAGGAAAAGGGAAACTTTCATACAGCAACTCGTTCCGTTGGGATGAAGCATACGGTTACCCGGAGTTCCAGACCAAATATGCAAACGGAAATTATGGTACAACTAACTACTATTATACAAGCAGGTTTGGAGGTCTCTATCCTGACGGAATGAAGCTCTATGACAACTTATCTGCAATCATTCAGTCAGGCTTTACCCAGAGGCATAACCTCTCTGCTGAAGGCGGTACCGAAAGATTTACGATTCGTGCATCATCGTCGATACTTGATCAGACAGGTGTAGTCAAGACATCCGGGTTCAGCAGGTTTAATATTGCCCTGGCGGGTACGGCAAAGATAAATGACTGGTTCTCAGTTGAATCATCAATGAGCTATGCTTCCACCACCAACGACAAGGTCCCGATCGGAACAGAAGGACCCCTGTACAGGACGATGCTCTGGCCTATCGTTGACGACATGTCTGAATATCTTACTCCCGATGGCGCGAAAATGGCGACACCTGATTATTACCTTGACGGGGACCTGCTGAATCCGTTGTTCGGATTGTACAAGAATAAATTCTACGATGAATCAAAGCGCTTCATCTCAAATATTACCGCCAATTTCACACCCATAGAGAAAACATACGTAAAAGTAATCATGGGATGGGACGTCGGTCAGCAGACATACACTACCTCGAGGCATCCCTATTATGCAGCCTATAACAACGGCAGCGGGTACTACAACCTAACAAAGTCAAACTTCTCCGACCCGACCCTCAACATTCTTGCCGGTTATGACAACACGTTCCTCGATCAGAATCTCTCCCTGTCGGTTCAGGTAGGATATCACCAACTTGAGAACGGCGTAAGTAACGTAGCAACTACTGGATCTAGGTTTGCCGTTGCTGACTTTCAGTCAATAAACAACTGTGACCCCCTCTCTATCAGTTCAACACAGAGAAACACAAAGAGAAGGATACAGGCTATCTCAGCGCAGGTGGCATTGGGGTACAAGGAGATGGGGTACCTGACTTTCAGGGCAAGGAACGACTGGTCTTCAACCCTTCCGGTTGAGAACAACCAGTACTTCTATCCGGCAGTTGAAGCATCATTCATTGTTACCGAACTTGATTTCATGCAGGCTGTAACTCCCATCAACTACCTGAAGCTTCGCGGCTCGATCGCACAGGTTGGTAAAGATGCCAACCCGCTATCGATAGACCCGCAGCTTGAGCCTACAGTTCTGTGGGGCGGCGGTTACAGGTACGGTTTTACCGGACCAAACAAGAAACTTGTTCCTGAGATGAACACCTCAAGAGAGATTGGGTTTGAAGGACGGTTTGTCAAAGACAGGATCAATGCAAACTTCACCTATTTCTGGACCACATGTCAAGATCAGATCGTAAAGGATTTTCGTCTGAGTTACGGTACCGGGTTTGTTCTAAACACTTTGAACGTTGGTGAGTTCAAGACCTGGGGATGGGAAGGTCAGATTGACGCTGACATTGTTAAAACAGCATCCGGTATACGATGGAATGTTGGTGTTACAGCTTCACACACTGATTCGGAAGTCACAGATCTTCCTGATAATGTCACCGAATATTATAACGCATATACATGGAACTCCGGAAACATACGTAACGGAATCGCGGAAGGTTATCCTGTGACTTCATGGACAGGTAACGCATTCCTCCGCAACGCGGCAGGCGATGTACTGATAAGCCCGACAACCGGACTTCCGGTTACGAGCAGCGCATGGTCTGTTATAGGGAACCGCGAACCGAAACTGCGCTTTGGTATGACCACAAACCTCAGCTACAAAGGATGGAGGTTTTCTGCAATGTTTGCAGGACGCTATGGTGCAACTGTTGTCAACGGTACAAAGAGGACGATGATGCAGAACGGTATCAGCGAGGAGTCAGTCAAGCTTCGTGAAAGCGGTGCAGTAATATTCAACGGGGTCCTTCAGGACGGAAATGAGGAAACTACAACCCCGACACCCAACAACATTGTTGTTGATTATGGTACATTCGCAACAACATATTCGGGCGGTGATGAAAACTGGCTCGAGAAAGATGTCAACTATCTGAGACTGCAGGAGCTTCGTCTTGCCTATGTCTTCCCGAGCAAGATGCTGGCCAGGACACCTTTCGCCACAGCAACGGTATATGCTTCCGGTAATGACCTTGCCGTATGGACCAATTACTCAGGTATTGATGCTGTAGGTAATACCGTCTCTGCAGCTCTGGGAGGCACAGGTGGCGAAGGCATGGACGTATGGTCACTGCCAAGCCCGAGGGGCTATTCAGTAGGCCTTAGTGTGACATTCAAATAATCGATAATAATGAAAACTATGATAAAGAAAATATCACTTCCGGTAATTTTGCTTGCGTCGCTGCTTTTCGTCACGACAAGTTGTGAGGATTACCTTGATGTCAATCAGAATATTGACGCACCGGCTGCAGTTGAAGGCTACCTTTACCTCGCCGGTATACAGCAGGCATATAACGGCATGTACTTGGATATACGTGCTACGGGACCTCTTACCCAGATGATGGGTACCTCCTCCTACACTACCTTCGCTACACATTACTACTCTGTTGGCAGTGATGCCGGTGGCGAAATGTGGAGGTTTGTTTACTGGCTTCAGGGTATGAACCTTGAGAATATGATCAACCAGTCGATAGCCAATGAAGAGTGGACTCTGGCAGGAATTGGGATGGCAATGAAGGCCTTCTCATGGGACCAGATGACCAAATACCATGGAGAGCTGATACTGAAGGATGCTTTTGTCCCCGGTCTCCTCTCTCACAGGTATGACTACCAGGATACTGTCTACACTGCTGTCCGTAACTGGGCTTACAAAGCCATCGAGTACCTCGAGAAACCTGACCCGATAAACTACGGCTCCAAGATCAGCGCCAATGACTACATATACAAGGGCGACAAGTCGAAGTGGATCAAGTTTGCCTACGCAGTCATTGCCAACAACCTGGCTTCACTCTCAAACAAGTCTGATTTCACGACCAAATATGCCCAGGAGCTCATCAATGCAGCCAACAAGTCATTTCAGACTTTTGCTGATGATGCAACACTTACAGTCGGAGGCGGCGGCGCCGCCGCTGCACAGTCGGCTTACAATAACTTCTGGGGGACCTTCAGGGGCAACCTTTCACGGGTGTACTGGCAGCACGAGTATGCCGTTCAGGTATTTACCGGATCTGTCCCAAGGTATGATGAGTCGACAGGGAACAAGATAGCAGCTGTCCCTGCAAACACTTATTACCCTTATGAACTTGCAGCTAAGCAGATCATCTGCGACACGCTTGTCTCACAGACCGGTCACTATGATCCTCGCGTTGCAGTTAAGCTGGCAACCATCGATGATCCGAACTATGAGAACCTTTCTAATATTAGCCATATCAAGAGGCGCAAATATTACGGCGGGGCAACAACCGGCTTCACAGGGCCCATCGGACAGGCTCCTTCATATTATGGCAGGAACTCAAGCTCAGCATATGCAGGTACGCCTACGGCCCCGGCTCATGACGGCAGCGGCCGCTGGCTCTACAGGGACAATGCACCTTATATACTAATGACTTGTGCACAGATAAAATTCTGCCTGGCAGAGGCATACTTCAAGATGGGCATGAAGACCGAAGCTTTCGCAGCATTCAAGGCTGGAGTGAGGGCCGATCTTGATTTCACAGGAAACTATATAGTACCCGGCGCAACCGGCAAGCCTGAAGGCGGAGACAAGATCACAAAGGCCACATTTACGACACTGGCAACAGAATACGCTACAGGGCTTTATGTTGACGGCCTTCCCAGTGCAGACTTCTCCCTCTCTCATATCATGATGCAGAAATGGGTTGCCCTCTATCCGTGGGGTGCCTGCGAAGCATGGGTCGACTTGAGGAAGTACCATTATGATATCGCCTATACCGGAGATTATCCTGCCAGCGGAAACGGCTGGGATCTCACTACTGTTGACCACATGTGGGATACCAATCCGTCGAAGATATTCAAGGGATTCTTCCTACTGCCTGCTGAGGTTCAGGGACGCCGGGCACCGTTCAACACGTTCAATGAAGGGTCTCCCTGCTACCGCATCCGCCCGCGCTACAACTCAGAGTACATGTGGAATAAACCGTCACTGGAAACACTCAAGCCGATCTCAGGCATGGCACCGAACTATCAGTGCTCCATTCCATGGTTTGCTTATCCGGGTGCTATGCCCATAGAGTAATTATAAGAACAAAAAAATAGACGAAAATGAAAATCATAAAATATCTAAGTCTGATTGTGGCTGTAGCGCTAACTGTTTCGTGCGAGAAAAACGAGGTTACCTACGATGCAGAGCCCACCTCCGGCATGGCAGAGTTTCAGTTGCATTATTATGTACCTGTCACATCTGCTGCGGCCAACAACATCACAAAGGTTTTGATCAACAACAATTTGTATGCCAATACCAAGGCCCCTCTCAATACATACAACGTCATACCGAGCGGAACGACAGGGCGATTCTATGCCATCACCCCGGGGACAGTAAACATCAAAATGTACCAGGGTACTGACATGGCAACACTTGTTTACGACCAGAATGTGACCATGGCTGCAGGTAAGCAAAATGTTATGGTTCACAGCTTCACAGCCCTTCCCTTTGTGTTTGATAACGGTTATCCGTATGAAGGAAACCTGACCGAGAAAACTGACTCAGCCTGCTGGATCAAGTTCTATAACATGCTGTACGAGAACAATGCAAGCACACCTACCACTCTAAGGCTGCAGTATCAGTATATTGATTTCCGCACCAATCTTCCGGTTAACATTGGTGGTCCTGTAGCATTTGGCGAGTCAACGGGCTGGGCAATGGTAAAAGTCGTTAAGGACAACGAGGTTTCCCCAGGCTCTCGTTCAATGGGTCTGCGTTGCAAGGTAGTTGATCCAAGCGGTGCTATCATCGGTGATCTGACGTACATGAACTCCAGCGGAGCATACGTATCCTGGACGGGGACATTGACCCTCGCCATTGCTCGCAGGTATCACCATACATTTGCAGGCTTGAGGGCCGCAACAACGGCGACCGCAGGTGTAAGGGTATTTACAGCACTGTAACCGAATTTATCCCCATCCGGGGAAATATTTGGATTGGTAATTGTAGAGACGTTGCATGCAACGTCTCTACTTTTTATATACTATTAACATTTCTTTGTATCCCTGAATCCGCTGCGTTCTATCAGGGCATCGATTGACGGTTCGCGGCCACGGAATGTCCGGAACAACTCGTCAGGCTCACGACTGCCACCCCGTTCAAGTATATTGAGCCTGAATGATGCCGCAGTCTCCCTGTCAAGAATGCCTCTCTCCCTGAAGAGGCTGAATGCATCGGCATCAAGTACCTCCGCCCATTTGTAACCGTAATATCCTGCAGCATAACCTCCCGCAAAGAGGTGCCCGAACGAGACACTCATGCATGTGCCGTCAACTGGTGGCAGTATCTCTGCAGGGGCCATAGCTCCACGTTCAAACCCGGTGATATCGCCGGTGCATGGTTCATGCAGCGTGTGCCATGCCATATCGAGCAGCGCAAAGCCAAGCTGCCTCATGCACGAATATCCTTCATTATATGTAAGCGATTCTTTAAGCTTCAACAGAATCTCTTCCGGTATCTTATATCCAGTAATGTAATGAGCTGCCCAGGTGTCGAGCCACTCTCTCTCCCATGCCCAGTTCTCCATTATCTGTGACGGCAGCTCAACGAAGTCGCGCTTTACATTGGTCCCTGCCAGGCTCTCATAGGTGCAGTCAGACAGCATGCCGTGCAGGGCATGCCCGAACTCGTGGAGGAAGGTGTTCATCTCGCTGTGCGACAGCAAAGAAGGCCTCGAGGGGGTGGAACGGGTGAAGTTCATCACCAGTGAGACGACGGGAAGGATACGGTTGCCGTTCTCAGTGCTCTGCTCACGGAAGCCTGTCATCCATGCCCCGCCGCTCTTACCCTTGCGCGGATGGAAGTCAAGCAGCAGTATGGCTATTATTCCTCTTTTCCCGTCATGAACCTCGTATGCTGTAACCTCTTCATTATAAACAGGTATCTCACTGTTCTCACGAAAGGTAATACCGTAAAGTGTGGTTGAAAGGCCCAGCACCGCCTCCTTAACCTTTTCCAGTGGCATGTAGGGTCTCAGTGCCTCGTCGTCGATATTGTAACGCTGCATCCGCAGCTTCTCGGAAAAATATGCCCAGTCCCACCGTTCCACCCTTCCGGCGTGGCCGTTCTCCTTTGCGAATGATTCGATGTCTGAGAGGTCTCTCATCCCCGCCGGCCGCGATGCAACCAGCAGATCATTCAGGAATGATGTCACCTTCTCAGGTGTTGAAGCCATTCTCTCCTCCAGGGCATAGGTGGCATAGTCAGGATATCCCAGCAGCAGTGCCAGCTGCAACCGCAGGTCAGCAAGACGCACCACGAGGTCACGGTTGTCATGTTCATTGCCGCGGCTGCCCCTCTGCCCGTAAGCACGAAACATCTTCTCCCTCAGGTCCCGGCGGTCTGAGTACTGCATGAAGGGGATATAACTGGGTGAATGGAGTGTGAAGAGCCACCCTTCCTTGCCTTTTTCCTCCGCGGCGGAAGAGGCAGCCTCACGCACCCCGTCGGGGAGCCCTGAGAGCTCATCTTCCGAGGTAAGAAGCATCTCAAAGTCATTGGTCTCTGCCAGAACATTCTCCTCAAATTTCAGTGAGAGGGTTGACATCTCTACTGTTATTGCCCTGAATTTTTCCTTCTCTGCATCAGCCAGTGCTGCCCCGCCGCGGACAAAGCCCTTGTACTTCCTGTCAAGAAGAATGAGTTGTTCAGGGGTTAGTCCCGGAAGATCTTTCCTGTCATGAACGGCTTTTACCTTCCTGAAGAGTACAGGGTTCAGGGTTATGTCATTTGAGAAGTTTGTGAGCAGCGGAGAAATCTCCTGGATCACGGCCTGCAGTTCAGGGGTGGTGTCGGCGCTGTTGAGGTTGAAAAGCACAGGGGTGATACGGTTAAGCAGTTCGCCTGCCTTCTCTAATGCTTCTATTGTATTTGCGAAGCCAGGTTCGTCGGTTGAATTTGTTATTTCATCTATCTCTCTGCGCGCTGCCTCAATGGCATGTTCAATAGCCGGCCCGTAATGCCCGGGCGTAATCAGGCTGAAAGGTGCGATATTGAAAGGAGTATTCCACTTAGCAAGCAGTGGATTCATATTATTTGCATCTGTACTCATCTGATGAATGTGTTCATGCAAACAAATATAGGTTCTTTGTGACTATATTAAAAAAATTAAACACAGAGTAACACAGAGTTTTTCAGGGAGTTGCACTGTTTATTATTGACTATAACAGTGTAACTCAGCCTTTAACTCAGTGTAACTCTG
>CAVRBS010000007.1:0-69032 GCA_963719235.1 uncultured Bacteroidales bacterium | reverse complement strand
CACAGACATATTGTCTATGTGTACTTTTAACACTTATAAATTATCATAAATTGAAAAATTGAACTTATTATATAATTGATATATAATTATATAAAAGTCGATGTTGAGGTAAAATGAAGGTGTTGTCATTTGTGTTTTTTTCAATGAGAAAGTCAAAAGTAAACAATGTTTATCAGCTACGTACCATATCCTTCTTAACTTGGAAGACATAACCACTAAACTATGAAAGAAATACTATCTCTTTTGTTCATTATCACCCTTTATCTCCAGCCCCTGATGGCTCAGGTACAGATAAAAGGCAAGGTAGTTGATGATCAGAATCTCCCATTACCGGGTGCATCCGTATTAGTACAAGGCACCCTGAGGGGAACAATGACTGACATCGACGGAAACTACAACATCTCTGCCTTACCGGCTGACACACTTGTGTTTTCGATGGTAGGCACTGCTACGCTGAAAGTCGGTGTTGGCAACAGAACAACAATCGATGTTAAGCTGCTTACAGAAACGACCATGATGGAAGAAGTCGTTGTGGTAGGTTACGGCACCCAAAGGGTAAAGGATCTTACATCCTCGATTTCAACGGTCAAAAGTGAAGAGCTGACCCGAACCCCTGCTTCCCAGGCAATGCAGGCATTGCAGGGCAAGGTTGCGGGACTTGCAGGTTGTGACAAGCGGGTCACCGGGCGCTTCACCAACGATCCGTGTCAGGGGAATTGGTTCTTACCCCGGTCAGGATAATGAGGCTCCGCTATATGTGGTTGACGGGATGTTCTTTGACAACATCGATTTTCTGAACCCCACTGACATTGCGACTATTTCTGTTCTTAAGGATGCCTCTGCTGCTGCCATTTACGGCGTAAGAGCTGCCAATGGGGTCATTCTGATTGAAACCAAAGCAGGACGTAAAAACCAGAAGTCAGAAATCACCTATGATGGCTATTACGGGATGCAGATTGCACAGAATGTTTTAAAAATGGCCAATGCCGAACAGTTTACCACCATGGCAATGGAATCAGGCTCTGCAGCAGATGCAAGCTTCATTCTGAATGCGATGCAGCGTTACGGCAGGAGCCGTGTTAATCCGAATGTGCCTGATGTCAATACTGACTGGTATAATGAAATTCTTCGTCACGGCCAGTATTCAGAACCACAGTCTGAGTCTTTCGGGCGGAAGCGAAAATGCCACATACTCGCTTGGGACTAACTACTTTGCGCAGGAAGGTATCCTCGATATGAAAAACGAATATCAGCGTTTTAACCTGCGCTCCAAAGTTGATTTCCAGGCAACTGACTGGCTAACAATCGGCGGCAATATGATCCTGAGTAATGCAAACAAGTACAGTGAAGAAGGCGGTGCGTGGAGCCAGGCTTATTATGCTGTTCCGATATTACCGGTCCTTGATGAGCAGAATACAGCTGCCTGGCCGACACCCTATGCAAACGCACAGGATATAGGTTACAGGAGCGGACAAAATCCGTTCCCGACGCTCGTCTTCAACGATAACAAGCTGAAAATAATGAAGATGCTGGCCAATTTCTATGCAAAAATTGACATCATCCCTCAAAAATTATCATTTAAGACAACCTATAATATTGGCTACACGGATGTGAATGAAAGGCATGTAAACCTTCCATATTTTATAGGTAACAGTTTTCAGAGACCTGAATTCATATGTAGCCAAAGCTTCAAATATCTACAATGACCAGATCTGGGATAATGTATTGACGTATACCGACAGCTTTGGTGACCACAATGTAGTTGTAATGGCAGGTACTTCTTTCAGGGATGAGGCTTCTCAGAATCTCTATGCCCAGGGTATTAATTTCCCTTATGAACAGGAAGAATCATGGTACATCTGCCAGTCTGAAGAGAAACCTGAGGGTGGTATCGGTGATGACGGGCTGAGAGAATACGGGCTTTCATACTTCGGCAGGCTGTCATATAATTACAACGATAAATATTTGCTCTATGCAACGATGAGAGCTGACGGAAGCTCCAAGTACCAGCAAAAATGGGGTTATTTTCCGACGGTAGGTGCCGGCTGGGTGATCTCAGAGGAAGATTTCATGAAGGATAACAATTTCATTGACTTCCTGAAATTACGCGCCAGCTGGGGGCAGCTCGGCAACGATAAGATACAGGCCAGCGATGGCGCCATCACTACAAGTGTGGTGAATACAGCTATTAATGGTGTGCTTGTTGCCGGGACCATTACCAAAAACACATTTTCTTCTCTTGAATGGGAAGTCACGGAAGAAACAAACGTCGGATTGACCTCCAGGATTTTAAATAACCGGTTGTCGATTGATGCTGATTATTATATCCGCGATACAAAGAATGCTGCAATCTACGTGACAATCCCCGGTACCGGAGAAAGTATCCTGAAGAATGTAGGGGTTATCAGGAACTCAGGATTTGAGTTGGCTCTCAACTGGACTGAAAATATATCAGATGACTTCCTGTACAATATAGGGGTTAACTTTTCAACACTCAAGAATGAGGTGCGTGACCTGTACGGTCAGCCATATATTGATGGAGGAAGTGCTGAGTTCAGACAGAGATCAATCGTGGGTGAGCCTCTGCTGGCTTTCTTTGGCTATGAGGTTCTCGGGGTCTACCAGAACGAATCTGAGATTGCTGCTGATCCGTCAGCTCCTGCAGGTGCTGTCCCGGGTGATTTCAAATACAGGGATCAGCAGGGAGAAGGAGAAGAGGGATACGGTGTCATCGATGATGATGACCGTGTAGTCCTTGGTTCTTATTTCCCGACATTTATGTACGGCGCAAATATTGGTGTCTCATGGAAGGGCTTTGATCTCACTACCAATGTTTTGGGACAGATGGGAAACAAGATCCTTAACCGCAAGCGCGGTGAAGTAATCTGGACCGCCGATCAGAATATGGATGCTGACCTGGCAATTAACCGCTGGCATGGTGAAGGGACCTCAAATAAATATCCCTCTTCTGCCGGCCTGAGAAGAGGCTGGAACCAGAAAATGAGCGACTATCTTGTTGAGGACGGAGCATTTTTCAGGATCCAGAATGTCCAGCTTGCCTATAACATCAAAGGCGGGTCACTCTTTGCAAGACATGCCTGAGACAAAGATCTCATTCACAGCCGACAGGCCCCTTACACTGTTTAATTATAACGGATTCAATCCTGAAGTGGCAAACGGTGTGGATAACCAAACATATCCCATACCTGCTGTTTATACCGTGGGGCTGAATATTAAATTTTAATGACTAAAAAAATAAGGTTATGAAAATATATAAACATTTATTCAGACTTATCCTTGTGGTAGCAGCACTGTCTGTTTTGCCTTCCTGCCTTGACCTTCTGGATGAACCCCCGGAGAACAAGGCATTTACGGAAGAAACAGATTATACCAACTCGGATAATATGATACTTCCGCTTCTCGGCGCTTATGCAGATTTATATAACACCCAATGGGAGAATTTTCCATTAATCTCCGTCAGGGGTGATGATGTTAATGCCGGAGGCCTGGGTGACCAGCAGGATTTTGCCAACACAGATCTGTACCGCTACAACAAGGACTACTGGATGTACAACTCGCTGTGGCAGAATCATTATCAGGATATATTCAATGCCCATTCGGCAATGGATCAGATCGCTCTTTATAAGGAGTTCGCCCCCAATCCAGCCCTCGCTGACCAGTATATCGCAGAGGTAAAGGTGATGCGGGCACGATACCTTTTCCAGTTGTCACGCGTCTGGGGAGGTACTGCTCGTTCCTGAAAGTTCTGACCCGTCAGCATTACTGGTTGCTACAATCACCTCAAAAGACGATGTGATGAAGCATATCTCAGACCAGATGGATGAAGCCATCGCTGATCTGCCAGCCATGCACCCTAATGAGAGGACAGATGTCAAAGGCGGGATAACAAAATACACCGCTTTGGCTTACAAGGCTCTGGCTAACCTCGAATTGAAAAATTACCAGGCTGTCGCCGATGCAACATCTCAGATAATCAGCTCAGGAGAATTTGTACTTGAACCTGATTATTATGAACTCTTCAAGGTGAAAAAAGGTAAACTGAATAAGGAAAACGTTCTTGAACTTCAGTATTCAGATTTTGGACAGGGATCCGGTGACAATTACAGTTACCTCTACGCCTTCTTCGGACCACAGGGCTGGACACCTTCAGTCACTGGCGCGGGCGACGGATGGGGATTTTTTGAACCCAGCATGAAATACATAAAATTCATGCTTGACAGGGGTGAAACAGTACGTCTTGAGACAAGTGTCATATTCACCAACAGAGGCATAGCTGCGATTAAAGCAGATCCAGATTATGCCACTCTTGCCAGCCTGGATAACCAACACCACAAGGTCGGGGGACAGGTTCAATGATTATGCGCGTGCATTATTTGCAAGCGGCAAGCATTACCTTCCTTCATCATATCTGACACCCGGGCGTACTGATTATGGCACCAACAACAACTTTGTATGTATCCGCTATGCTGAAATACTGCTGATGCATGCAGAAGCTCTTAAACAGGGTGCTACAAGCAGTGCAATGACTGCCGAAGCTGCTGTTAACCTTGTAAGGGCAAGGGCCGGTCTAGCAGCAATGGGCTCGGTAACCCTTGACGATGTCATGGATGAAAAATATGCCGAACTGGCTATGGAATGGGGAACACGGTTCTATGATATGGTAAGGCTTGGAAGAACTGCCGAGCTGAGCTATGACGGAAGAACATATACTGAGGCGAAGGCTTTCCTTCCGTATCCGCAGAACCAGGTTGACTTATTGCCACCCCTGCAGGGCAAATAGCCCTTTCAGTTGATCATAATTTAAAAATATGAAATATGAAAGTTTTAAAAAATATCTTGATACTCGCGGTCCTCATCGTTTTTGCAGCAGCATGTAACGAAGGGATTGACCCGATTACTCCTGTCGATCCGGGACCTGATGCTGCAGCCCCGGTGGTGAGCGTCATCAGCCCTACAGAAGGCTATCAGTGGGATGTCGATTCGCTGCTGTCTTCTGTAAGAATCCAGGTGGAGGTGACAGATGATATTGAACTGAAATCCATTGAATTTTTAATGGATGGCGTTAAGGTGACAGATTTCGCTGAATTCAGGGATTACCGTCGCTTTCTTAAGGAATATATGCTCAAAAATGTCACGGTAGGCAATCATGTGCTCGCTGTCAAAGCCACTGATCTTGAGGGCAAGGTAACCACCAAGAATGTTAATTTCAGCAGGCCGGCTTATACTCCCCTTTATGCAGGTGAAGTATTCTATCATGCCGTTTAACAATGGCTATCTGGAAAAAATCACTAATACGGAAGCAACGATAGTAGGTACTCCGGGGTTTACCGGTGAGGCAGGTGCACGAAAAGGATCGAATGCATACAAAGGAGCAACAGCTTCATACCTGACTTTTCCGACCACAGGACTGACCGGGAACGAATACAGCGCAGTTTTCTGGTATAAAGTCAATTCCTCACCTGACAGGTCCGGGATAATTAATACCAGTCCGTCAGGCGAAGACCGGACAAAGGGTTTCCGGCTCTTCCGTGAAGGGGGTTCGACAGTTCAACGAATAAAGATGAATGTCGGAACCGGAGCAGGGGAGACATGGAATGATGGCCAGGAAATTGCTGCCACTGCACCGGGCTGGGTGCATATCGCCATGACAATTTCAGCAAGTGAATGCATCATTTATATAAATGGTTCTGTGGCCCGTGTGTCTGCCACTGCAGGTCCGGTCGACTGGACAGGCTGCAGTGTCTTCGGTATCGGATCAGGGGCACCTAACTTTACATATTGGGGCCATGGAGCGGACCTTAGCTCCTACGACGAGTTGCGTATGTTCAATAGAGTGCTTTCTCAGACTGAGATCCAGACAATTATTGACAACGAGTATACCTATGTGCCCAAGTACAGCGGTGAAGTATTCTACATGCCGTTTGAAGGGAATTACAGAGACGAAGTCAAAAGGATTGAGGCTACCAAGGTCGGGACACCTGGTTTTGCAACCGGTAAAAAAGGCCAGGCTTATGCAGGTGCAACCGATTCATACCTTACATTCCCAACCACTGAGTTCGTTAAATCGACCAGTTTCAGCGCTGTATTCTGGACGAAGATCAATGTTGTACCTGACAGGGCAGGCATCCTGGTCGCCGGAACATCAACTGCAGAAGACCGGTCCCATGGGTTCAGGTTCTTCCGGGAAGGCGGCCCCGCTTCACAGACCTTGAAGTCAAATGTAGGTATAGGAACGGGTGAGGTCTGGAATGACGGAGGCTCAGTAGATCCGTCAGGTGGTCAGTGGGTTCACGTTGCGATGACAATTTCAGGTACGCAAAGCGCTGTCTATTTAAACGGTGTGCTTACCCGCCCCGCATCAACGCTTGCCACACCTATTGACTGGACCGGATGTCCTTCGTTGAGTATTATGTCAGGAGCTCCGACATTTGCATATTGGAACCATCTGTCCGATCTGAGCCTTATGGATGAGCTGCGTATCTTCAACAAAGGCCTTTCAGCGGCAGAAGTCCTGACTATCTATAATGATGAAAAATAGGTCAGTAAACTTATCTCTATCAGAACCACTCAGGGAAGTCTGAGGATCTTTCTTAAAGCAGGAAAGGCTGCCCGGAAAGTCCGGGCAGCCTTTTTTATCACTTTTAAGTCTGCTGCACTATGAAAAGAGGTTTCCTCCTTATCGTGCTTTTAATGTTGCTGACCCTTGACGGAGAGGCCCAGGAGATATGGATCTTTTCTGAAGGTACCGATCAGAATTATTATGACCAGGGAATTGTCGATGTGGCTAATCTCGGAGGCAGTATGTTTGAACATACCAGTCCCCCCGGATACCCTCAGTATAACGACAAGGTCCCCTGCTCAACCACTGCATTCAAAGGATCCACTTCCCTGAAATTCAACTACACTTCAGCTTCCGACGGCAACTGGAAGGTGAGCATTTTCAGAAGCGGATGGACCAACGCTGATGTAACGGCGATGGATTCCATATCGTTTTTTGCTTACTCAACGGCTGAGGTACCGTCATCTGCTTTACCTATGGTAGGACTGAGGGCGATGAACAAAGCAGGATCAGGTGAAGTATCATCACTCATGTACAAATTATCGGATTACAACACTATCATCCCGGCCGGGACATGGACTCAGATCAAATTCCCCGTCAGCATCATTATGAACGACAGCGGGAACAGCGATCTGAATTTTTCTGCCGTCAAAGCTGTCATTTTCGGTCAGTCGGAGACCAATAACACATCAAGAACCATCCTGATTGATGAGATTACAGTCTTTAAGAGCCTGCTTATCGTGCCACCTGTGACTAACCTGGCCGGAACCGGTTATGACAGTCATGCAGAGCTGACATGGACTCCACCTATGGCAGACATGTCTTACCGCATATATGCTTCTTTCAACGGAGGCACGACCTATGAACTGCGTGGTGAAACAACCGAAAGCATCTACCTTGATTTTGTTCCCGCCAGCGGCAAAAACTCGACAGTACAATACAGGGTAGTCACTCTGGCGCAAAACAGGGAATCGGTACCACTGAGTACAAGCGCAACACTCAGGGATTACACTGATGAAGAACTGCTTGACATGGTACAGCGCTATGCATTTCCGTTATTTCTGGGAAGGAGCGCATCAGGCATCAGGCATGGCACTGGAAAGAACAGACGGCGGCAGCTCAACGGCAGCATCAGGGGCAACCGGAATGGGACTGATGGCAATGATCGTGGCTCATGAGAGAGAATACAGACCAAAGGAAGAGATAAAGGACAGAATCCTGAATATTCTCTCCTTCCTGGAAACCTGTGACCGTTATCAGGGAGCATGGTCACACTGGTACAACGCCGACACCAAACATACCCAGCCTTTTACCACAGACGATGATGGCGGAGACCTTGTTGAGACTTCGTTTATAGCTCAGGGCCTGATTGCACTGAAACACTATTTCTCAGGTACGGATGCCAAATCGGTTCAGATCAGGGAGAAAGCTGACCTGCTCTGGAAAGGGGTTAACTGGAACTGGTACCGGCAGTTTGGACAGAACGTGCTGTACTGGCACTGGTCCCCCAACTACCTTTTCAGCAAGAACATGAAGATTTCCGGCTGGAATGAAGCACTCGTGACTTATGTAATGGCAGCTTCCTCACCGACCAGCGGAGTACCCAAGGAAGTCTACACCGAAGGCTGGGCCAGGAACGGGGCTATGGTTTCCAAGCGGACATACTACGCTTACGAGATCAACCTTTCACCAAACCATGGCGGTCCCCTGTTCTGGGTACACTATTCGCATCTCGGACTAAATCCTCATGGTCTGACAGATCAGTATGCCAATTACTGGCAGGAGCATGTAAACACGGCAAAGATCCATCTATGCTTATGCTGTCGCCAATCCCAAGGGATATGAGAATTACAGCGATAAATGCTGGGGACTTACAGCCAGTGATGACCCTTACGGCTACACCGCGCACGAGCCGGAAAACAATGACAACGGTACCATAAGTCCCACAGCAGCTCTGGCAAGCATGCCTTACACTCCGGAAGAGTCCCTTAAAGCTCTCAAATACTTCTACAGGGAGAGGGGAAAGGATGTTTTTGGTCCCTACGGCCCTTACGATGCTTTCAATGATGAGCTGAACTGGGTAAAAAAGGCATACATCGGCATTGACCAGGGGCCTATAGTCGTCATGATCGAGAACCACAGGACCGGTCTCCTGTGGAACAGCGTCATGGTTGATGCTGACGTCAGGGCAGGTCTGACCAAACTCGGTTTTCAGACAACATCCGTTTCTCCGGTTCCTTTCAGACCGGATGACATAAAAGTATACCCCAATCCAGGCGCTGACCTCGTATATATTGATCATTCAGGTTTCGAGCAGCCGGTTACTGTAAAGGTTTTTGCATCGGACGGGCGTATGCTGATGACAAAGATTGTAAGTGATGCCGATTCGGAATTCTCAATTGATTGCTCCGGCCTCGGTAACGGCTTGTATATTATTCAGCTAAGTGACCGCAGGAAAACGGGGCAGGCGAAATTACTGATAAACAAATAATATCTGACGAACATGAAAAATCATATCAGAATATGCGCAGTTGTATTTTTTACAGCTCTTGCTCTTTCAGCCTGTGACAAACAACAAGCAATTGAATTCAGGTCCAATGGCAAAGTTGATTTTCCTCTGAATGCGGAGGACGAGGCTATGCTCGATTCAATTCAGCACAAGACTTTGCTTTTCTTTCTAAATGAACATCATCCCGAGTGGGGAATTGTCAAAGACCGCGCGGCAGACTGGGCCCCTGCCAGCATTGCATCCACGGGTTTTGGCATTCCGTCATTTGCAGTCGGGGTGGAAAGAAACTGGATGACCCGTGAACAGGCTGCGCAGATCACTCTCAATATCCTTGATTTCCTCGTTGGCTCTGTTCAGAGCGCTGACACAAGCGCTGCAGGCTATAAAGGATTTTATTACCATTTCCTGCGCCTTAATACAGGGACCAGGGCATGGAGGTGCGAACTCTCCTCCGTTGACACAGGCCTGCTTATGATGGGAATAATCTTTGCACGTAACTACTACAACCTGGATAATGATGTCGAAAGCAGGATCCGCTCACAGGCTGCCTTGATACTTGACCGGATTGACTGGAACTTCATGGTAATGCCTGATACGGGTAAATATGCGAATACAATTTCGATGGCATGGACACCTGATCACGGACTTCACAACATGGGATGGAGCGGTTATAATGAGGCATTGTTCCTCTATATTCTCGCTGCGGGAAGCGGTATGGAGAATGCCGAAAAGAGCTACAACTCCTGGTTGAGCTCATATAAATGGCAGACCCCTTATGAAGGACTGTCGCATGCAGCTTTCCCTCCGTTGTTTGGTCATCAGTTTTCACAGTCATTCATTGATTTCCGTGGTATTGCCGATGTGTATATGAAAGAAAAGGGAATTGACTACTTTGAAAACTCACGCCGTGCAACTTATGTCCAGAGGCAATATGCCATTGATAATCCTCATGGCTGGGTCGGATATGATTCCCTGTGCTGGGGTGTTACTGCAAGTGACGGGCCCGGAGATAAGTACAACTTTGATGACAGAAAGTTTTTAGGTTATGCAGGAAGGGGAACCAGTGGTCCCGATTACAATTACTTTGATGACGGAACAATAGCTCCCTACGGTCCGCTTTCCTCATTGCCGTTCGCTCCTGAAATAGTCATTCCGACCATTAAATCGATTAATGAAAGGTATGGTGAAAAGTTATGGGGCAAATACGGATATTATGATTCCTTCAATCCGACAGCCCAGTGGTTCAATAATGATTTTGTCGGCATTGATCAGGGTCCCATGCTGATCATGATTGAAAACTTCAGGACGGGCCTGGTATGGAATAATGTGATGAAAGATCCGATAATACAGAAGGGTCTGAACAGGCTTGGGTTTGCATATCTGTAACAAAAATTGTTCACCGGGGGAAAACCCATAATAATAGCACTACCGCAATGAACATCCATATTAAAAAAAGCAATGCTGTAATCATCCTGCTGTTTGTTACCGCTGCAGTCATGGATGCTCAGATCAGAACGCTTGATGATTTCGAAGATAAGAATGGATGGACCTTCAATGTTTCTGACGGTGTTAAGCTTGACTTATCAAATGAAAAAGGATTTTCGGGGAATGCGATACGGCTGGATTATGATTTTGCAAAAGGAACCGGCTTTGCAGGGATTCAAAAGCTTTTTCCGGTTAACCTGCCCGATAACTTTGAATTTACTTTTTATGTTAAAGCCGAATCTCCCGCCAATAATTTTGAAATTAAATTTATTGACAGCACCGGCAACAATGTCTGGTGGGTTAATAACCGAAGCTATAATTTCCCCGGCGAGTGGAAGAAAGTCCGGATAAAAAAAAGACACATAGTTTTTGCGTGGGGGCCAACGGCTGATCAAAGCCTGAAAAGGATTGACAGGATTGAATTTACAGTAGCATCGGTCGTAGGAGGCAAAGGTACGGTCTGGATTGATGACCTGAAGTTTGAACCGCTTCAGCCTGAAACGCTCTCGTGGCCCGCACCTGCAGTGTCGGCTGCATCATCCGGGAAAAATCATTCTCCCGGTCTGATAATGGATAATTCAGATAAAACATTCTGGCAAAGCCGTAAAGTAAGGGGTCAGGATGTTCTGATCGATTTCAGGACAAAAAGGGAGTTTGGCGGGTTGCAGATCAACTGGCTGAAAGGCTGTTACGCAAAAAGTTTTGATGTTCTGTTATCGGATGATGGCAAAGCCTGGGAAAATGTATATTCCGTCAGGTCAAACGGCAGTAGCACAAGCTTTATAAGGCTTCCCGAAGCAGAAGCAAAATACGTCAGAATAGGTCTTAAGGCAATCGGTGATGAAAAGAGTTTCGGCATAGCTGAAATTAAAGTCCTGGATATTAAGAGCTCCATGACACCTAATGATTTCCTGATTTACGCAGCCGGGAAATCACCTGCAGGAAATTACCCGCGGTACTTTTCAGAACAGGCTTCCTACTGGACAATCACCGGTGTAAATAATGACATAAAGGAAGCGCTGATAAACGAAGACGGGATGGTTGAGGTTGACAAAGCCCTTTTCTCCATTGAACCGATGATAAAAACCGCCGATTCGCTGTATAACTGGAGCAATGTAAAGGCTGTTCAGTCGATGGGCTTTCCTGACAAAAACAGCGGATTTGCCTTTCTGCCGTCCGTTACCTGGCAGTGTGACATGCTCAGATTTACAACCGGAGTGACCTCCGGCGGCGAGGCTAATGTAAATTCAATGCTCAACATCGGTTATGCATTTGATAACCTTTCAGACCGGCAGAAAGATTTTGAGCTGTATCTGCTGATACGCCCGTTCCAGGTAAATCCTTATTACCAGTGGCTGAATACAATCGGAGGCAGTGGCAGAATAAATTCAATAAAAGAAGAGGATGGAAGCCTGATAATTGTCGACAATAAGGTAGTACTGTCGGATAGAAAATACGATTCCTTCGGTGCGGCGGTCTTTGACGCCGGAAATCCTGTTGACCTGCTACGCACGGGAAACATGCCTCAGGGTAAAGAGGCTTATGACGCAGCCGGAATGGCAAATGGTGTACTAAAATATACTTTTCATCTGGCTCCCGGCGAACATACCGAGTTCTTTGTGGCTGTTCCGTATTACGGGAGAAACTCAATTGACGAAAAGACCGCTCCCGGCAATATCTCAGGGGAATTTTACAAAGCAGCTGACTTCTGGAAGACCAAGGTCAACCATATCACATTTAATCTGCCCGCATCGGCAGACAGGATTGTAAATACATATAAATCAAATCTTGCGTACATCCTTATCAACAGGGATAATGCCGGTATTCAGCCTGGTTCACGATCCTATGAGCGAAGCTGGATCCGCGACGGCGCGCTGACCTCATCTGCGCTATTGAAATCGGGTATTGTAACCGAGGTGAAAGACTTCATTGAATGGTACGCAGCTCATCAGTACGAGAACGGCAAGGTACCCTGTGTGGTTGATTTCAGGGGACCTGATCCGGTTCCGGAGAATGACAGTCACGGGCAACTGATATACCTGCTCCGCGAGTATTTTAACTTCACTCAGGACACCGCCTTCCTCAGGTCAAAGAATGAAAATGTACTGAAGGCAGTTGAATACATTGAATTGCTGGTTGCCGAAAGATCCACGGATCATTTTAAGAATGGCAATGACAGCGTCAGGGCATATTACGGCCTTGTTCCCGAATCAATCAGTCATGAGGGCTACTCAGCAAAACCGATGCACTCATACTGGGACAATTTCTTTACTATGAAGGGACTGAAAGATGCGGCAGAGATACAGAAGATTCTTGGAGAGACAGCCAATTATGAAAGGATTGTAAAAGTACGCGACACTTTCCGGGATAATCTTTACAACTCTCTGGACCTGGCAATGAAGATCAGAAAAATAGACTACATACCCGGCTGTGTTGAGCTCGGAGATTTTGATGCTACATCAACCACCATAGCCCTGACACCCTGCAATGAACTTAAAAACCTGCCTGAGCCACAGGTTTATAACACCTTCAACAAGTATTATGAGTTCTTTAAAAACAGGAGAGACGGTAAGATTGACTGGATTAATTACACTCCTTATGAGAACCGTCTGATTGGTTCGTTTATAATGCTTGACCAGCCGGAAAGGGCGCACGAGCTGACAGAGTTTTTCCTTAATGATCAGCGTCCGCCATCTGGCGGATGGAATCACTGGGCCGAGGTTGTCTGGAAAGACTACCGCCATGCAGGATTTATCGGAGATATTCCGCATACCTGGTGCGGCAGCGATTTTATCAATGCGGTACGGACGATGTTCGTTTATGAAAATGAATATGACCAGACTCTCGTGCTGGCTTCTGCACTTTACCAGGACTGGATTGATTCACCTGACGGGATGTCTGTTGAAAACCTGCCCACCTATTATGGGGAGGTTTCGTACTCAATAAAAAAGGAAAACGACAGGTATCTGTTTCACCGTCACTGGTGACTTGAACCTTCCTGAAGGCGGGATCAGAATTAAGAACTTCAACGGCGCGAGGCTGCCGGTCAGGGTAACTATCAACGGAAATGAGACCACAGACTATACTGCAAAGGAGATTACGGTTAAAGGAGTTCCTGCAACGGTAGCTATTTATTATTAATTTTTGCAACAACTGTTATTATGAGTAAAGCAGAAGCAGTTACAGGCCACACCGCAGAGGCGAGACATCATATTCCCTTCGGACAGCTGGCAGCTTATGGCGCCGGCGGAATTATTCCCATCGCACTCTTCAACATTGCCGGGATACTTGTTGGTCTGATGGGTAACATAAGCCTTGGGCTCAGCGCTTTCTGGCTGGGATTGATTTTGATTGTCCCCCGTCTGTGGGATGCTCTTTCCGATCCTATTATCGGGCACCTGTCTGACAATACCCGGACCCGCTGGGGTCGCCGTCGTCCCTACCTGCTGTTAGGCGGAATACTGGTTGCGGTCTTTTTTGTTGTCATGTGGTGGATCCCCAAAGGCGATATGGTTCGTACATGGTTCCCGACAGATACTGGTTACCAGGCGTTTCAGCTTGTTTATATCCTTATAACCCTTCTGTTATTCTTTACTGCAGTAAATATTTTCGAGATACCTCACGGCGCACTGGGCATGGAGCTGACCAACGATTACCATGAGCGCACACGTCTTTTCAGCGCCAAGAGTTTTGTCGGCAATCTTTTTGCAATGAGCACGCCATGGCTTTTCGCACTGGCCAACACTGAAAGATTCAGAGGCACGGGAGGCAACGAAGCCGATGGCATGCGATATGTCTCAATACTTATTGCTGCGATCATCATTCCGCTCTCTTTCTGGTGGACTGCCAAGCTGCGTGAGCCGGGGTTTGCCAAAGCGTCAAAACAGGAAAAGACACCCTTCTGGAAAGACATGAAACGCACTTTCAACAACAGGAACTTTACCAATCTCACATTTACTATTTTCACGCTGGCCATGGGCTTCAATTTCGTCAATCTGCTCGGGTCATACATCCCTATTTTTTATGTTTTCGGAGGTGACAAGGTTGCAGGTGCCAGGCTGCTTGGGAATCAACGGTACTATCTGGGCCATCACCGGAGTGCTTGCGGTCTTCCCTCTCAACTGGATAAGCCCTAAACTGGGGAAACGCAACACCCTCATTCTGGCCATGATACTAATGTCCCTGGCACAGCTTTCAAAGATCGTCTGCTACAACCCGCAACACCCGTATCTGGTACTGATCCCGACTTTCCTCCTTTCTGCAGGCATGCTTTTCTTCTTTACCCTCGGGTCTTCCATGGTAGGAGATATATGCGATGAGGATGAATTAAAAACAGGGTATCGAGCTGAGGGAAGTTATTATGCCATCTTCTGGTGGTTTATTAAAATGGGAACCGCTCTTGCAAGTTTTGTCGCCGGTGTCCTGATCGTCTTTACAATGTTCGACCAGACCCAGGTTACCAGGGTTGACAGCCTGCAGGGGAGCATAAGGGAGTTACGAAGCAAGGTTCAGTACTGGGAAGGGTATCAGAGAGCTCGGGGGGACCACTGCAGAGTGGCTCACAAACACCGGAAACGGAGACATCTGAAGCTCTCAGTGACGCGAGGGATTACGTGATCTACCTGGATAAAGAATCCGTTAAAAAACCGGACAAAAAGAAAGCCGGTACTGCAGCCGTTCAGAGCCAGAGAAAGAACGTACTGTTAAATTCACTCTCCTCGACACAGTCAATAGTGACTGAGCTGGAGAAAATCCAGGTGCGCATTGAGAGCCTGGGACCCAGGCTCCGGACTCACTCGTTAAGTCGGTCATAGGTGATGCCATGCCCCTCACGCTTCAGGTCAAGCTTTTAAAAGCCAGGGTGAATTCATTTGAGCTCCTGTCACACCTTGAAGCCAAATCGCTGGATACAAAAAACAGCAAGGAGCATTATCAAACACTGATGCAGGAGATCACAGGGATTAATAAGCGGCTCGCAGACATGAACAATGAACAGTCGTTGAGTGTCCTCGATAAGGAGCTCGGAACAATAGAAAGCGAGATCATGCTGCTCACAAAACAGACGCCTTACACTCTTCTGATGATGCGTGTTGTTGAGATCGGACTGCCAGTGCTGCTATGTCTCTTCTCTTTCATCTTCGTCATCCGCTATACGCTTACCGAGAAACGAAGCCATGAGATTAAGGAACTGCTCAGGCTGAGAAATATTGAGCGCGCCAACGGAGACGGAGCTTCATCAGAACCGTCGGTCATATAAATTGAAAACCAGACTGAAATGGCATTTACCGTTAAAGAAGGATGTTTTTATCTTGACGACAGAAAAGTGTTTCTCAATTCCGGAGAGATACATTATTTCAGGATCAGGCGCGAGCTGTGGGACAGGCACCTGGAGGCAGCCTCAGAGGCCGGACTGACAACTGTCAGCACTTATGTCCCTTGGGCATGGCATGAGGCTCAGGAGTCCGTTTTTGATTTTGACGGAAAGACATGCCCTGAACGCGATCTCGTGGGGTGGCTTCACAGGTGCCAGGCTCATGGCCTGAACTGCATTCTGAAACCAGGGCCATTTATCCTGGCGGAATTCCGGGGGGCAGGATTGCCGGACTGGTTCCTCGAAAAGTATGGCTCTGAAGTAAGGATGCGTACCAGCAGAGGAGAGCCTGTACAGAGCGACGGAGTAAGTCTTTTCAATCAGAATTATCTCGCCAGGGTAACCCGGTGGTATGATCAGATCATGCCGCTGATAAGTCAAAATCAGGTTTCAGCAGGAGGCCCGGTAATCATGATGCAGATATGCAATGAGATCGGCGTTTTTTCATGGCTGGCTAAGCAGGCTGACTATGGCAATGCGGTGAGGGAGCATTTTATTTCATACCTGTCAGGTAAATTCAGGGATATTGATGAACTAAACAGGCTATGGGGAACAGACTATAAGGACTTTGCTTATGTGGAACTTCCTCCTGACGGCAATCTTCCTTACGCATCACGCGGAGACCGTGGCCGCGATTATGAATGGCACTGCTTCTGGAGGAAATATTACGGGGATTATCTGAGAATGTTATCGGGCATGGCTCGCGAGAGAGGTGTAACTGTTCCCCTGTATCATAATCTTCCGGGCTGGATTTACGGGCATGGTTATGAATTTCCGGTCAATATCACCATGTACGAGGATCTGTTCCGCGGCAACAGCGAGATTATTTTCGGAGTTGATCATATCCCGGAATTCCTGTCGTATCGCAATATGCATGACGACCGTGTCATAAATGACATTACGGCAGCGATGCAGGGCAACCAGCCATTGTTTGCCGCCGAGTTTCAGAGCGGTTCCCGTGAATATCATGTGGTGACCAACAACCGTGAGATGGAACTGTTCTACAAGGCAAGCATCGCCAACGGCCTGACCGGGTGGAACTACTATATGTTTTCGCAGGGGCGTAACCCGGCCCGCAAAGGGCTATTCCGGCGATACTTTTTACTGGTTCAACCCCCTGACACCTGAGGGTGAGCGCACCGTTGCCTTCCCTCTTGTTACAAAGGATGAGCAAGATCATTAAGACCTCCGAAAACATTATTGTAAATGCGAAGCGCAGGGCTGAAGTGTGCGTGCTGTTCTATCCGCCGTATTATGCCACGGAGCTGGAAAGACCCGCCGGGGAGCATGCGAGCTTCAGTTCACACCCTCTGCCATACGCAGACCGGCATATTTCGACGGATTGCTGAAGGTGCTTCAGATACTCAACATTGATTATGACATGGCTGACCTGAGCAAGGCTTCCGCCGGCAGCCTGAGCAGGTATAAACAGGTATGGGCATTCAGCACCGATGAGATGAATATTGCAGATCAGCAGACCATTGTTGATTACGCCCGCGCCGGCGGCAATGTTATTCTTTTCCCTTATCTGCCTGACCGTGAGATGTCACAGAAGCCGTGCACCATTATCAGGGATGCTCTTTCAGTATCGCCGTCCGGTAAGGAGATCATCGATTCACCCCTGATCGATATATTCGACTTTAAAGACATCAAGTGCGCCAACCCGCAGATCGTCTATTCTGAGGATTCACTTGCCAGGGCGGAAATAATTGCCCGGACACTTAACGGTACACCCTGCGGATTTATCAAGGCTCTGGGGCACGGGTCAGTCCTTCACCTAGGTACATGGATCGGGTTTGATACAGAGGGACACAAACCGGTCTATGAAGCAATTCTTAAAATGTCAGACGCCAACCTCAGGCAGGCGTCCGCCTCCTGTGAATATTTAACTGTCAGGGAACGGTTTACAGATGACAAAAGGGCACTGCTTTTCGTGGGTAATTACTACAATGAAGAACTGAGAGGCAAAGTTACATATACCCATCCGGAAACGGGTGAGGCAGTAGCGTTCCCTTATTTAAACGATGAACTTCTATGGCCGGCACTGTACGGTATTCTAACCCCGGTATGCCTCGATGTTGCAGAAGGATTGAAAATCCTGCACAGTACATCCGACATCCTGGGTGTGGCTGAGAAGGATGGATCACCTTGAAATCACACTCTGCGGAGACCGTGATCTGGCAGGGGAGATTGTCTTTGAAGGCCCGAACGCGATGAAAATCAGTTCCGCGACAATTGATACCGGGGCTGTTAAAATGGTTCAGGACGGCAAGCGCAAAGCTTTTATCTACAAGCATGAAAGCAGGAATGAATTTATACTTATTATTAAATTCAATTAAATGAATATCAGGAATTCTCTGGGGCTTTACATTGACATTCAGGACAATGGATCGGTCAGGAGCATTGCTGTTGATCCGATAAGAATCAGCCTGAAAGCTTCAACCCCTTTTTCCTTGTCAGGGGCAAATATCTGGTTGAGGAAAAGGACCGATCGCATCGGGTACACAGCTCTTCTGGGTCCGGGCAGCAACAGCCGCTTCACGATTGAAGACAATAGTTACATTGCTGCGGGTAGCTGGGCTGGACTTGTCTACACCTGTTCGCTGCAGCTTTCAGGCAAAAGCCTGAGCTGGCTGTGGAACATTGAAATTGAAAATACCTCTGACAGTGCTGTCGAGGCGGATATTATCTGTGTACAGGATGTTGGTCTGAAACCTGTAAATTCCGGATTGATAAATGAATACTACGTAAGCCAGTATCTTGAACGACGCATACTTGAGGACAAAGAATACGGTTCTGTGGTGTGCTGCCGTCAGAATATGAAAGAATCTGTTGGCAATCCATGGTTAATGATGGCATGCAAAAACAGGGCAGCGGCGGCAAGCGTTGACGGGATGCAGTTCTATGGCAGAACGTACCGGGAAACCGGGATACCGGAAGGTCTGATTGCCGAAGCCCTGGGAGGCGAATTTTCGGGAGAATCATCCGTCGTTGCCCTGCAGGAAAAACTCTTTAAGATGCCTGCCGGTGGTAAACATACCAGTGTGTTCGCTGCAACATACAAGGCGGACCATCCTGAGGCTACTTCGGAGAATGATCTGGATCGGTTACCTGATCTTTTTTCAGAATTTGGCCATGCGGAACTTCCTGCCGGCTCACATGATATGACCACTCCGGTCAGAAATATATTTAATACATCTTCATTCCTGCCTGTCGATGATCTGACCGACCAGGAGCTTAAAAGTTTTTTTGGCGAAGAGATAAGGCATCCTGAAACTGAAGCCGGACGATTACTTTCATTTTTCTGCAAAGACAACAACCATGTAATGCTTCGCCTTAAGGAGACGATGGCTGACCGGCCACACGGTCATATAATGCAGGCTGAGGCAGGGTATGTACCTGATGAGAGTATCGTTTCCACTACTTCGTTTGCATACGGCGTCTTCAATTCGCATCTCAGCCAGGGAAACACTAATTTTGACGTCCTCCTTTCAATATGTTCCAGTCAGTTCAACCTTTCTCCGGAAACAGGTCAGCGTATCTTTGTCACCGTCGATGACCGGTTGTATCTGCTTGGAGTACCCTCTGCCTTTGAGATGGGATTAAATCACTGTCGTTGGATATACAAGCATAAAGACCATGTCTTTCAGGTAAGGACCTGGACATCAAAAAAGGCCCCTCAGGTCAACACTGACTTCAGAGTGATCACCGGCGAAAAGGTAAAGCTGCTTATAACCCATCATTTTGATGAGCTCAACGGCTGGAGCATTACCACTGCGGATACAGCAGGTGAGTTTGTTGCAAGACCCGGAGCGGGCAGCATGATAAGCGGCAAATTTCCAAACGCGAAGTTCAGAATAAAAATCAACAGCGCTGAAGCCGGGTTCAGGGCATGCGGTGATGAGGCACTCTATAATGATTCTAAAAATCACGGAAACCCGTTATTTGTCCTTGACGTAAACGAAACATCCGAGTTCTGCATGAGCTTTATTGGTGAAGTACCTGCTTCTGCCGACTTTGTAAACATTGTAAATGCGGATAGTCAGTGGCTTTCTGAATGCAATGATGCAAGGTCTGTATGGCAGAATCTCAGTTTGAATCTCTCGCTGCAAGGAAAACATGAAGATATTGCAGCCATTCAGGAGATCCTCCCCTGGTACGGCATGAACGCACTCACTCATTATCTGACACCTTACGGGCTGGAACAGTTCAGCGGAGCTGCCTGGGGTACGCGTGATATATCACAGGGGCCCTTTGATATGTTGCTGTGTATGGGGAAATATGAGGAAGCCAGGCAGGTTTTGCGCATAATCTTCTCCAATCAGAATGCTGACGGAGGATGGCCGCAATGGTGGATGTTCGACAGCTATTCAGACATAAGGGCTGACAGCGCTCACGGTGATGTGGTATATTGGTGTATTATTGCCCTGAGCAATTACATCAGGGTCACCGGTAAACTGACGATCCTTGATGAGATCCTGCCCTTTTACCATGAAAAAGGTCCGGGTCATGCTGAAAGCAAACCTCTCAGCGAACATGTGGACAGGCTGATTAAAATGATAGTTGATTCATTCGTGCCGGGTACTGCTCTGGTACCATTCGGCGGCGGCGACTGGAATGACTCTTTGCAACCGGTCAGCAGGGAGCTGGCACAGAGAATGATTTCAAGCTGGACAGTCGAAATGAATTACCAGGCTTTCAGGCAATACCAGGAGGTGTATGAGCAGGCCGGCGATGCAACAAAAGCAAAGGAACTGAAGGATATCTGCATCAGGATCAGGGCAGATTTTAACCGGCACCTGATGAAGGATGGCATCGTGGCAGGATATGGCCTGGTTGAAAAAGACGACACTGTCAGCCTGCTTCTCCATCCGCGCGACAACAGAACAGGTATTCATTACAGCATCCTTCCGATGGAGCGGGGGATCATAAGTGGAATTTTTTCAAAAGCGCAGACCCGTCACCACCAGGTCCTCATTGAACAGCATCTGAAGGGACCGGACGGCGCCAGGCTGATGGATCGCCCTCTGAAATACAATGGCGGTATTCAGACCTTCTTTCAGAGAGCCGAGAGCAGCACATTCTTTGGCCGCGAGATAGGCCTTATGTATGTGCATGAACATATACGCTATGCCGAGGCACTGGCCCTGCACCGGCAATGCGAATGCATTCCTGAAAGCTATCCGGCAGGCCATCCCGGTTGCCTACAGGGATGTTGTTCCCTGCGGTGACATACGGCAGTCAAACTGCTATTACAGCAGCTCGGATGTGATCTTCAGAAACAGGTACGAGGCTGATGAGCTTTACGATGAAATCCTGACAGGTAATATTACACTCAGGGGCGGATGGAGGGTCTATTCCAGCGGCCCGGGGATATTTATCGGCATAATTGTGACACGATTGCTCGGGTTAAGGCTTGAATACGAAAATGTGATCATTGATCCTGTTTTACCGTATTACCTCGATGGCTTATCTGCCTCTATAGACTTAGGAGGCGGAACGGTAAGATTTAATTATACCGTAAAAGAAGGCAACTTTTCTCCGAAGGCAATATATATCAACGGCACAAGGGTTAGAATTACTCATGAGGAAAATAAATACCGCAAGGGAGGAGCAGTTATCCCTGCATATAAGTTTGCGTCGCTTATCACTCCCGATGATAATGTCGTAGAGGTTTATCTGTAGGCCATTAGCTAAGATTTTTTATGAATAAGAAGTTATGAGCAAATGAGAAACCTGAGAGCGTATTTATCCATAATCCCGATTATTTGCCTTTTTGCCGTGTCATGCAGGACAAATGTCAGGGATACCGATGAAACTGATTATGTTGTCCCCGCCGTTGGTATTGTGAAGGATATCCCTGATTCGGCATTGCTGGATATAGTTCAACGGCAGACCTTCCGCTATTTCTGGCACAATGCCCATCGTGTCAGTGGACTTGCGCTGGAGCGAAGCGATACAGTTCTGGCGGAGCATTACTGGGATTATATCAATGAGGCATGGGGTGAACCCAATTTCAGCAAAACAGCCTTCGGGCCTGATGCTTGTGCCATCGGAGGAACGGGTTTTGGAATAATGAGCACCATTGTGGCGGTCGAACGAGGCTGGATAGGGAGGGATACTGCTGTGAAAAGACTTGTTCAGATAGCCGATTTCCTTATTAATGCCGACTGCTTTCATGGTATTTATCCTCATTTCATGGACGGCAGAACCGGTAAGACCATAAAGTTTGACCGCCTTGATGATGCAGCCGATCTTGTAGAGACATCTTACCTGCTGATGGGGTTTTTATGTGCACGGGAATATTTCAATGCTGATATCCCTGTCGAATCATATCTGCGTAAGAGGATTACTCAGATGTGGAATGCAGCCAACTGGAAATGGCATACCAACGGAGAGCTTAAACTATACTGGCACTGGAGCCCCAACAACGATTTTGACATGAACTTCCCGATATCGGGGTGGAACGAGTGCCTGATAACATATATCATGGCAGCATCTTCTCCGTTTCACTCAATTTCCAGGGATGTTTATGATGGCGGTTGGGCCGGAAGCCCGGGTTTTAAAAACGGGAAATCATATTACGGCATCCGGCTTCCGCTTGGAAATTATGAAGCAGGCGGTCCGCTCTTCTTTGAGCATTACACATTCATGGGAATTGATCCGAACGGGCTGGTGGATTCGATGGGGAATGATTATTTTGAACAGGTACGAAACCATACCCTCATCAACAGGGCCTATTGCATTGACAATCCCAAAGGTTACAAAGGGTATGGCGAAAACTGCTGGGGGCTGACTGCCGGCGACAGCTACAAGGGATATGTTGCCCATTGTCCGCAGGACGATTTCGGTGTCATCCAGCCTACAGCGGCACTGTCATCCTTCCCATATACACCGGACTATTCTATGCAGGTGTTAAAACATTTCTACTACGATCTTGGAGATAAGATCTGGAGTGAATATGGTTTCGTTGACGGTTTCAGCGAGACGCGTGACTGGTACGCCAACAGCCACCTGGCAATTGACCAGGGACCAATTGTTGTAATGATAGAGAATTATCGCAGCGGCTTGCTCTGGAAACTGTTTATGCAGATACCTGATGTGCAAAACGGTCTGAAGAAACTTGGATTTGGCAGCCCATGGCTGAAATAAACTAATCTGAAAATAAATGAAAAGAAGAAATTTCATTACACAGACAACATTAACCGGGGTGGGACTGACTGTTTTGCCATCTCATCTTATGGGCGGTCCGGGAATAACCGCACCGAGTGATAAAATCAATGTGGCACTGGTTGGTGCCGGGACACAAGGCTTGAAACAATTAACCGACTGGTTAAAATATGATCAATTGCAGTTCATATCTGTATGTGACCCTAACCGGGAAAGTTCTGATTATCCTTTATGGGGAAGATCGCAGGGAGAAAAGCACGGAGCGCCTGGCGGCAGGGAAGTTGGACGAAAACAGATAAACGACTTCTATGCTGCCCGGGATAAGGTCAGCTCATATGACGGTTGTACAGCTTATTCCGATTTCAGGGAAATGCTTGAGAAGGAACAGGGGCTGGATGCCATTTTTATAATGACACCGGACCATCTGCATGCGACGATTGCCCTGGCAGGAATGAAAAAGAAACTGGCCGTAGCGACACACAAGCCAATCGGCAACTTCATGAACGAGACCCGCATTGCATGTAATACTGCAAGAAATACCAGAATCCCGACGCAGTGCTTTGCATACCAGGATCCTGATGAGTATTATACAATTAAGGCCTGGATTGACAGCGGAGTGATCGGCAATGTGAAGGAACTCCACAGGTGGACCAACCGTCCGATGTGGCCGCAGGGCTCGCCATACCTGCCGGATGAGGCACCCATTCCTGACGGGTTTGACTGGCAACTCTGGCTGGGGCCATCCACTGACCGTCCGTATTCACCCGGGTACACCCACACGGTTTTCAGAGCCTGGTATGAATTCGGGGCCGGATGCCTGGCCGACATGGGGTATTACGGGTTCTGGAAAGACTGGAGGATGCTGAACCTGGGTATGCCGGTAGTGGCAGAGGGTGCATCGAGCTTTACATGTGAGGTCAGGGATTTCAGGAGCTTATGGGTGAAGAACGAACTGAGCTATCCGCATGCTGCAACACTTTACATGGAAGTGCCGGTTAACGGAATTGGAAGTATGATGGATGTATTCTGGTATGAAGGCGGTATAAAGCCAAGGACACCGGCAGCTCTGGTTAAGAAAGGAATCAGAATGCCGGAGGACGGGGTGATGTTCGTCGGTGAACAGGGTACGATACTCACGGATTACGGCTATGAGAATGCGGTTTTGCTTGATGTCAGAAACGAAGACTTATTCAGAGCCTCGATCAAGGTACCTCCGTCTACATCCCTCGATCAGACAGATGAAATGATAGCAGCTTTCAGGGGGGGTAAACCATCGGGAGGAAACTTTGAAAGTGCGCAAACGGTAGCCGAAGCAATTTGCCTTGGGAACCTGGCAATCCGTATGGATGATCGCCTTGAGTGGGATAACGTAAATATGAAAGTAACAAACCTGCCTGCGGCAAATAAATATTTGTCACGCGTTTACCGAAAGGGGTGGGAACTGTAATTGATATTTAACCAAGAAATTAATACATTGATAATCATGGCAAAAATTAAACTAATTCTTACGTTGGTCATCCTGGCATCGTTTACTGCAGTATGTGCTGCCCAGGACTAGGAATATATATGAGGAACAGGGATTTACCCAACTTTTCAACGGCAAGGACCTTACCGGATGGGTGGCTCCGGAAGGTGATAACGGACACTGGTCGGTAATTGACGGTGTTATTGACTACGATGCCAGGTCAGAGGCTAAGGGCGATAAGAATCTCTGGACAGAAAAGAAGTACAAGGATTTCTGCCTGCACATTGAATGGCGTTTCAAAGGCTACGGAGACCATCTGTTTCCTCTTCCTACCATCTTGCCGAACGGCGAGTACTGGCGTGATGCAAACGGGAAGATTATTGAACCGCTGGGGCCGAATTCCGACTCCGGTATATTGCTGAAGGAATCGGGCCAGGTCAATCTCTGGTGCTGGTCGGTCGGGTCCGGTGAACTGTGGTCAGTCAGGACCGATGAGTCGATGCCTCCCGAAGCACGTGCAGGGGCTGTGCCCAAAGAAAATGCCGACAAGCCGGTCGGACAGTGGAATGCATTTGATATCACACTGAAAGGGGATAGAATTACCGTTGTCAATAACGGCATAACTGTAATTAATAATGCACTGTATCCGGGGATGGCTGAATGGGGACGGCTGGGGATGCAACACCATGGCGGCATCAACCCTGAAACCGGTAAACTCCAGGGTGCCTCAAGTCTTGTGCAATTCAGGAATATCTGGATAAAAGAACTGTAGTCATTCAGGAAGAATAATCCACTGATAAAAGAAAAAGGTGAGAAACATTGGCATGAAAAAGGAAGCGTTTTCAATGTGCCAAAGTATTTTTATCCTGTTGATCGGGATATTCCTCACATCAAACGGTTTGCTCGCTCAGGTATCCGGTATCGGTGAGATCAGGTCATGGAAAAAGACAGTCGATGGTTTAAACGGCAAGACTGAACGCGCCTTTTTCACTATCCGGGTTTATAACCCGCAGATCATCCGTGTAAGAGTTTCACTAAACAATAGAACGGATGACTTTTCCTATGTACTGACAGAACAGGAAATATCAGCCGGGAGTAATTTTACAATTGATGATAAGGGAGGCTCAATCTTTTTACGAACGGATGCAATCGATATGGAGATTGAGAAAAAGCCTGCTTTCCGGGTTATTTTCAGAAACAAACAGGGAAAAATCATCAACGAGGATGTCCCGGGAAAAGGTTTTGGCACAAGTTTCATCGGCAACAGGTCCACACTTTACAAGAAACTGTGGCCTGATGAACGCTTCGTCGGCCTCGGTGAAGTTCTGGGAAATCTTGACAAGAGAGGCAGTGCTTTCACTCTGAACAACACTGACACTTACAGATATGGTGATCCGAGGTTGCCAATGTACGTCAGCATTCCATTTTATATTGGTATCCACGACAGTGAGACATACGGACTTTTCTATCACAATACGTATAAGACTTTCTTCAACTTTGGTATTTCAACACCCGGATTTTCCTCAATAACTTCAGAAGGCGGCGATGTGGATTATTTCTTCATCTATGATAATAATATCAGCAAAATCCTTGATCATTACACTTCACTTACGGGGAGGATGCCACTGCCGCCACTCTGGAGCCTGGGATATCATCAGAGCCGGTGCAGCTACTTCCCGCAGAACAATGTGAAAATCATTGCTGAAACCTTCCGGGCAAAGAACATTCCTGTCGATTGTATAGTGCTTGATGCCGACTACCTGCATGAGTATGAACCTTTCCGGATAAACAAAGAGCGGTTCCCTGATATGCCGGGTCTGACTACTTACCTGAACAGGCTGGGCATAGAAGTTACCGCTTCGGTGAACCCGGGAATAAAATTGGATACAACCTATTTTGCCTACCATGACGGATTACAGAAGGATGTTTTCCTGAGGTTTTCAGACGGAAGCCTTTATACCGCAGAGATTGCCCCCAGCCTCAATCATTTTGTTGATTTTACAAATCCGGCAGCACGCGCCTGGTGGATTGGCAATATGAAATTTCTTCCTGAAAATGGCATTCATGGCTATTGGAACGACATGAATGAGCCTGCCGTGGGCGGAAGTTATCTGCCTGACAACCTTGTTTTTGATTTTGACGGCCGCAGGACAAACGCACTTGAGGCCAAAAACCTGTACGGGATGCTGATGGCCAGGAGCAGTTATGAATCAGCATTAAAATACGGCGGGAACAGGAGACCCTTTGTACTCACCCGCTCAGGTTTTGCCGGCGTGCAGAGGTACGCTGCTGTCTGGACAGGTGACAACACATCGAAAGATGAGTACCTCCTTGGAGGTACATTGCTGAATACCCAGCTTGGCTTATCAGGATTATCATTTGTCGGAGATGATATAGGAGGATATATCGGAAACACGTCAAAAGAGTTATTCATTCGATGGATAGAAGTGGGCATTTTTGCCCCCTATGTGCGAAACCATAAGGAAGCTTTCGCTGCGGCTAATGAACCATGGAGCTATGGAGAGGAGGCTGAAGCAATTGCAAAAGAGTACATCGGGTTTCGATACAGGTTATTACCTTACCTCTATTCCAAATTTTATGAATCAACCCGTACGGGAATGCCTGTTGCCAGAAGCCTCTGCATTAATTATCCCTTTGATGAAAAGGTATATGATAAATTGTACCAGTATCAGTTTTTGTGCGGGGATGCCATCTTGGTGGTTCCGGTGACCAGTGCGGAGAAGGTCAAGAAGCTCTATCTGCCTGAGGGCCAGTGGTTCGACCTTTATACTGATGAGCTTATTGATGGTAACCGGGAGCTGTCCAGAGAATGCCTGATCCACGAGATTCCCCTGTTTGTAAAGGGATCATCAATAATTCCCATGCAGAGCCTGGTACAGACGACTAAACAGAAGCCTGATGACACATTGTGCATACACATTTATAATGGCAGTCATCTCAATAATTTTGAGTATTATGAAGACGATGGCAGTACAATGGATTATCTGAAGGGATCGTGGTATAAGCGAACCATTAAGTTTGACCCCGGGCAGAATCAAGTGAGTTTTTTACCCGTATCAGGTAGTTATAAATCGGGATTTAGATTTATAAAATGTATCTTTCATGGATTTGAAGGCAAAATGAATGAGGTGTCTGTAAACGGTCAGCTGCTTCTTCCAAAGAGGGAAGAACTTAGACTGGTGGACGGGCTGAGATATCTGCACGAAATTTATGATCCGGCTTTTTATAAGAACCTGAGTGGCATGAAAAAGAAAAACACGCAGCTAACGATCATTTTCCCAAATTCAGATGAAGAAATCAGGATTACCTGGTAATTACCAATATGTAATAACCATCTGACCGATGAAAAAGGCAGCATATCAAATACTTATGGGCATCCTGGTGGCAGTGACACTGCCGGCCGGGGCGCAGCAAAAAACATACTGCAACCCGGTTAATATTGATTATGGATACACACCTATTCCGAATTTTTGTGAATGGGGCAAACACCGTGCGACAGCCGACCCTGTTATTGTCAACTACAAGGGCGATTACTTTTTGTTCTCTACCAATCAGTGGGGGTACTGGTGGAGCAGTGATATGATAAAATGGAATTTCGTGCCAAGGAAATTTTTACGTCCGTGGAATGAGGGTTACGATGAACTGTGCGCCCCGGCCGTCGGCATAATCGGCGACACCATGCTGGTCTTCGGATCCACTTATACAAGTGATTTTACAGTCTGGATGAGTACAAATCCGAAAACCGATGACTGGAAACCGCTGGTTGATTCACTGACCATAGGCGGGTGGGACCCGGCTTTCTTCACTGATGAAGATGGCCGGTTCTATATGTACAACGGCAGCAGCAACCAGTACCCGGTCTACGGTGTCGAGCTGAACAGAAAAACCATGGAGCCGCTGTCAGCCCGCAGGGAGATGTACATCCTCCAGCCATGGCGCTACGGGTGGCAGCGTTTCGGGGAGCACATGGACAACACCTTCCTGGAACCTTTTATAGAAGGAGCATGGATGACAAAACACAACGGGAAATATTATCTCCAGTATGGCGCTCCCGGAACGGAGTTCAGCGGTTATGCCGACGGCGTGGTTGTCGGAGACAACCCCCTTCAGGTAAAGGATCCGCAGCCGATGCCCTTCAGCTTTAAGGCAGGAGGTTTCGCAAACGGCGCCGGACATGGATCGACTTTCGAGGACAGGTGGGGTAATTACTGGCATGTTTCAACAATTGGCATTTGCGTTAAAAACAATTTTGAAAGGCGCATCGGGATCTGGCCAACCGGATTTGATGGGGATGATGTGATGTACTGTAATACTGCCTTCGGCGATTACCCGACATATCTTCCTGACGGGAAGGAAGACCATCTGAAAAGCCGCTTCACCGGATGGATGTTACTCAATTACAATAAACCTGTCACTGCTTCTTCTACCCTGGGAAGCTATACGGCAAATAACGCCGTTGATGAAAGCATAAAAACATACTGGTCTGCCGTTTCAGCAGATGAGGGAGAATGGCTGCAGTCAGACCTTGGAGCCCTTTCAACCCTGCATGCCATCCAGATCAATTACGCAGATCAGGATGCGGAATTTCTTGGAAAGTCCATGGGTGTGTACCATCAGTATAAGATCCTTGAATTCAGCTGACGGGAAGAAATGGAAGCTGCTGGTCGACAAAAGCCGTAACATGACGGATGTGCCGCATGATTATATTGAACTGGCTACTCCTGTCAAAACGCGGTATCTCAGGCTTGTAAATATTCATATGCCTACAGGCAAATTTGCCGTAAGCGGCTTGCGGGCTTTTGGCTACGGACAGGGAGATAAACCTGAGGCTGTAAAGGAATTTATAGTGCTTCGCACCACGAGGGACAAGCGCAGTGCCTGGCTTCGGTGGAGCCCGGTTGACAACGCCTATGCCTATAATATCTACCTGGGAACCGAGCCGGATAAATTATATAATTGCATAATGGTTTACGGCGCCAACGAATACTGGCTCAAAACCATGGACAATGAATCAACATATTACTTCTCCGTTGAGGCATTGAATGAGAACGGAATAAGCTCCATGAGCCCGACAGTAAAAGCAGAATAATATAAATGATAACATATACCTACAAGAGATGAAATTTCAGACATTGTTCCTGTCAGCTGCCGTTTTGCTGAATATGCTTATTGGTTGTGGCCGTGAGAAAGATATTCCGGCTGACCGTGAGATGACCCTTTTCGTCGATGGCCTGATGAAAAAGATGACCCTGGAAGAAAAGATCGGACAACTTAATCTTTGTACGGGAGGCGGGTTCTTCACAGGTCCAGCGGTGTTACAGGATGACCAGGGACTGATCAGGCAGGGAAGGGTTGGGGCTATTCTAAATACTTTCGGGGTTGAGAATGTCACTGCCCTGCAGAAGATGGCTGTCGAAGAGACACGCCTGGGAATTCCCCTGATTTTCGGGCTTGACGTGGTTCATGGATTCAGGACCATCTTTCCGGTACCGCTTGCCCAGGCCTGTTCATGGGATATGAAAGCCATTGAACAGTCAGAGCGCATAGCTGCAACTGAGGCTACTGCCATGGGAATCAACTGGGTCTATGCACCGATGGTAGATATCGCCCGTGACCCCAGGTGGGGCAGAGTGATGGAGGGTGCCGGTGAAGATACTTACCTGGGCAGCAGTATTGCCGCTGCACGGGTAAGAGGTTTTCAGGGCAGGGATCTTAAAGATGAGAATACCGTAATAGCCTGTGTAAAACACTTTGCAGCTTATGGAGCGCCACAGGCAGGACGTGAATACCATACTGTTGACATGTCAGACAGATCGCTGCATGAATGGTATCTTCCGCCTTACAGAGCTGGGGTTGAGGCAGGCGCTGGCTCGGTCATGACATCTTTCAATGAGATTGCAGGGGTACCCTCCTCATCGAACAAATGGCTGCTGACAGACCTGTTAAGGAATGAATGGGGCTTTAACGGATTTGTTGTTTCAGACTGGACATCGATTCCCGAGCTGATACCTCACGGCGTTGCTGCTGATTCCGCAGATGCAGCCAGGCTGGCAATAAATGCCGGACTGGATATGGACATGTCAGGCAGGTCATATCAGAATTTCATGAAAAACCTTGTCGTTTCAGGCAAAGTATCTGAAGAAACCATAAACAATTCTGTGAGACGTATCCTGGAGGCAAAGTATAAGCTGGGACTGTTTGAAGACCCTTACAGATACTGTAATAAAACGCGTGAAGCAAATGAAATAATGACGCCTGACGATGTAGCTTTTGCCAGAACATTTGCTAGCAAGAGTCAATGGTCCTGCTCAAAAATAAAAACAACACATTGCCCATCAGTAAAAAAGTAAGAACCATCGCTGTCATAGGACCGCTGGGAGATTCAAGGGAAAATATGCTGGGGGGCTGGGGAGCTGCCGGTCAGTGGGACAGTTGCGTCACTCTGCTTGCCGGTATTAAGGCAAAAGCCGGTGATAATATCAAAGTTCTCTTTGAAAAGGGATGTGAGATCACCGGCATGTCTGCAGATGGTTTTGCCAATGCCCTTGCAGCCGCACGCAAGGCTGACTTTGTGGTTCTCGCCCTGGGCGAGAGCCAGGATATGAGCGGTGAAGCCTCCAGCCGTACTGATATCTCATTGCCCGGGATGCAGATGGAGCTGGCACGAAAGGTCATCTCCCTTAAGAAACCGGTGGCAGTGGTTCTTTTTAACGGAAGGCCAATGACAATTGCCGGGCTAGATGAGATAGCCCCGGCAATACTCGAAGCATGGTACGGCGGCACTCAGGCCGGCAATGCCGTGGCAGATATACTTTTTGGCGATGTTAACCCTTCAGGTAAGCTGACGATGACGTTCCCGAGATCAGTAGGGCAGATACCGATATTCTATAATTACAAGAACACTGGCCGGCCTTTTGACCCGCGCCTGCCGGAAGATTACTTCAAGTCAAGGTACCAGGACAGCCCGAATACTCCTCTTTATCCGTTTGGTTATGGCTTCAGTTATACCACTTTCAAGTATTCACCCGTATCATTGAATAAGAGCCTCCTTTGACAGGGGAGAGGTGATTGAAGCATCAGTTGAGATAACCAACGCCGGTAATTATGACGGTGACGAAATAGTTCAGCTTTATGTCCGTGACAGGGTTGGAAATGTCACAAGGCCGGTAAAGGAACTGAAAGGTTTCAGGAAGATTAATATTAAAAAAGGAGAGACAGTTAAAGTATCATTCTCTCTCCCTCTGAGTGATCTCTCTTACTATCATGAGGATATGAGCTATGACTATGATCCGGGCGAGTTTGAACTCTTTATAGGCCCTGATTCGGACATAAAGGAGTTTGTAATGTTTACTGTCCGGTAGCCATTTGCCTGCAACCGGAACTGATCAATTTATTTTTTTAATATATTTACTGCGGCAGTTGGAAACTGACGTAATATTCTGTTTTTATGGCCGCAAAAACGTGGGGAAGAAACCTTAGATTATTTTTATTGTTTTTCTCTCTATCCGCAGTTTCGTCTCTGATGCCAGGTCAGGATAACGTGCAGGAGGATGAGATCAGGCTTCTCATTACCGGTAACGTACCTGTCATAAGCCAGAACTGGGAAATAGACCAGAACCCGGTAAGCAGATACATCTATTTTGCCAATTCAACAGGACTTATTGAATATAACGGCATCAGCGCGAAGACTTACACAATGCCTTACAGGCAGGGTGTGCGATCAGTCTATGTCAATGATGATGGAATGGTTTTTACGGGTTCTTATGAAGACTTTGGCATCTGGGAGGAGGATCCTCCGGGAGAACGAGTTTACAGGTCGCTTGCAATGGATACATTCGTCCCGAAGAATGATGAGGTATGGAATATTTTCGAATTGAACCACACTGTTTATTTTCAGTCATTCACTACTGTCTACGCATATAACTACAACACCGTAACCACTATCAAATGCCCCTCCAATATGCTGTTCTTTTTCAGGGCAGGAGATCATCTTATTGCTCAGTCTTTAGCCGAAGGACTTTACATGTTTGACGGATCAGAATTCACCTTCATCGAAGGAAGTGAGATCTTTGCAGGTCTCAAGGTGCATGCGGTCATTGAATTCAAATTTGATGAATATTGGATATGCACATCCAACAACGGCATCTACCTGTTTGACAGGCATACCTTTACTCCGCTGAAGAATGAAATTTCAGAATACCTGAAAGAGGAGACATGCAATGCCGGACTTGCAGTGAATGACACACTGATTGCCTTCGGCACAATACTGAAGGGCGTGGTCTTCAGTGATAAGGCAGGCACAATAATAACATCATATGACTACACCAACGGGTTGAAAAACAATACTGTGCTCTCCCTCTTTAAGGATGCTGACGACAGGCTCTGGATAGGACTTGATGAGGGTGCGAATTTTATAAATGTATCATCTCCCGTCATCCATTACGGAAATATAAACGGAAAGCTGGGGACGATTTATACAGCTATCAGGGACAAGGATTGCCTTTATCTCGGAACCAATCACGGTCTGTTTGCGGCAGATATCAGGAAGAGCAAAGGTTATTACGGCTTCGCTAACCTGAGAATTATTCCCAACACACAGGGTCAGGTCTGGAATCTTGATCAGTTTGATGGCCATATCTTATGCGGGCACAATGAGGGTACTTTCCTCGTTGAAGGAGATGCCTTGCGGAAAATATCGGATATAACAGGAGGTTGGTCGATGAAGCGGTACGGTGACCTGTTGCTTGAAGGAACCTATACCGGCATTGTCTCTTTCATGAAAGATGCAAAAGGTGACTGGACTTTCAAAAACAGAATTGATGGTTACACGGAACCGACGAGGTCCATAGAGATTGATTACCTCGGCTATGTCTGGGCAGTACACCCCCTGAAGGGGATATACCGGCTGGAACTGAATGAAAGAGCAGATTCCATTATCAATACTTTGTATTTCAGTTCAGTAGCAGACACTGGCAGAGAGTTGGCGATGTCAAGCATCAATAACCAGGTTGTGTTCCTGACATCAGACCATATCTTTGCGTTTGACTATGAGAAAAAGGCCTTTTTTCTGATAACCTCGCTTGAGCCGGGACTGGGTGAATATGTGAGCGCCACACAGATAATCAATTATCGTAAAAACAGTTACTGGTTTATTCTTGACGACAGGATTGCGCTTTTTAATATTACAAAGGAACTCGAGGCTGAAAAAGTTCTGGAATTCTTTCATGAATATGCAGACCTGCCCTTGCGTGAGCAGCAGATTGTTTCGCTTGATTCGAATACCCTGCTGATACCCACCAGGCAGGCTTTCAGCATTTATAATATTGCCAGGCTGACAAGCAATGATGACACCTCAACAGTTGTTGTCAACCGTCTCGTTTTCAGCGGCAATGACAACAGCACAACGCTGTTTCCCCTACATGATGGAAGGGTATCGCATCCCAAACACGGAGAACAATCTCACTGCTTATATCGCCAATCCTTCGGGGTTTGATATGGGGGGACGGGAGTATCTCTACCGGATAACGGAGCTTGGAGAAAACTGGCATCGGACTACCTCAGACAACTTTTCATTTCTCAATCTCAAATCGGGTCAGTACCACTTACAGGTGAAAGAAGTGTTCAGCAGAAAAGTCACAGAGGTCACCTTTTTTATCAGGAAACCTTTCCTTAAAAGCGGTTGGGCGCTGGTACTGTATATTCTTATCCTGAGTTTGCTGGCCTGGGTTATTGTAAAGATATGGAGGCAGGCACTTGACCGCCACCGCCAGCTTATTGAGTATGAGTCCGGGAAGCACAGGCTTGAGAGCCAGCTTGATTATAAAGGCTATGAGCTCATGCTGACATTGCGTTATCTGATCCGAAAGACCGATACATTAAGAGCACTGCGTGACAAACTGGATTCGACAAAGGATTCGTCGGCGAAGTTACCGGTCAAATTTGTCAGGGAGATGGAGCAGATAATAGACCATGGTCTTGATTCCCAGACCGAGGAGTGGCAGAATGTCATGAAGAACCTCAAGCTTTCACAGGAAGGCTTTTTCAGAAAGCTGAAGAACAAGTATCCGTCTCTGACACCTAATGACCTGAGACTCTGTTCATATTTACGAATGAATTTCACCACCAAGGAGATAGCCAATCTAACGAATATTTCATCCAGGGCAGTGGAGATAGGCCGTTACAGGTTAAGGAGCAAGCTCAATCTGAAACACGACGTCAATCTGACGGAATTCCTGATACACGAGGCAGAATCAACCGATTAACGCACCTCCTCGAGCACAAATCCCATCCCTCTTAATGTACGAAGGGCCAGGCCATGATCAGAGGAAAGATATTTCCTTAGCCGGCTTATGAAAACATCCATGCTGCGTCCCAGGAAATAATCGTCCTGACCCCATATTTCCGTCAGTATCTGTTCTCGGGTCAGTGTTTTATTCCTGTTGATCATGAGATGCCTCAGGAGCTGGGCTTCGCGGAGTGTAAGCTTCTCCTTACCGTCAGGGGTGATCAGTTCGAGGGCATTGTATCTCAGTGTGGTCCTTGAGACGGAAAATTCATCTTCGACACCTGAATACACTCTTCGCAGAATGTTGTTAATCCGGAGCATAAGCATCTCAGGGTCAAATGGTTTGGTTATGTAATCGTCGGCTCCCAGCTTCAGGCCGCGTATTATATCCTCCCGGAGGCTTTTGGCAGTCAGAAAGATGAACGGAATTCCGGGCTCGGCTTCACGCAGTTTCTCGGCAAGGGTAAACCCGTCCATTTCAGGCATCATCACATCAAGGACGCATATATCAGGTTTGTCAGAGTGAAACAGCTCCCAGGCTTCCTTCCCGTTGCGTGCAAGGATGGCTTCAAATCCGCTCAGTGAGACATACTGTGAGAGTATGTTCCCGAAATCAATATCGTCTTCAGCTATAAGTATTTTCATGGTTATATTGTTAGAGTGGCAGTCTTATTCTGAACGTGGAGCCGCGTCCCGGCCTGCTTGTGACAGACACATCTCCGCCATGGGCGGCTGCAATTCGTTTCACATAATAGAGTCCCAGGCCCAGCCCTTTGGTCTTGTGAATATTGCCGTGCGGTACCCTGTAAAACTTATCGAAGATATGATCGATGTGCTCATGCGGTATGCCCACCCCGTTGTCTGTTATACTTATTTGAAAGTCATTGTTATCAGCGATCAGTCGATACCAGGACTACAGGATCTTTGTCGCAGTACTTTACTGCGTTGGTAAGGAGGTTGTTTACCATCGTGGTGAAATAGACAATGTCAACGGAGAGAGATATACCTTTTGCCTTATAATCTTCTTCCACCGTAGCACAGCCATCGCATGAAGTGAGGAAGGAAGATACTATCTGGTGCATAAGTTCATCGGCACTGACTTTTTGCCTGTCGAGCTCGAATTCAGTTCGTTCAAGCAGGCTCACCTCAAGGATTGTATTTATAAGCTGATTGAGATTGACGCTCTGTTTGCTTATCATTCTTGCCGTTTCAAGCACTTTTCCGGGGTCGCTGTTGATCTGTGCCTTTTCAAGCGTTCGTCCTGCGACCGTTATGGTAGACAGCGGGGTCTTGAGTTCATGGGTCATGTTATTGATGAAGTCACTTTTAAGTCCTGACAGCCGCCTCTCTTCCATCAGGTTACGCCATGTGAACCAGAAGACCGTGATCACAATCAGGATACTGAGAATGATGAGCAGCAGTGAAAAGAAGGCTTTTTTGAAAACCAGGCTGTCTATTTCATTCATATCTATGAGAGATACATATTCAATAACGAAGTTGTTATGCTCTTCCTTGTAGCTGTCTACAACGATTACGGTCTTTTCAATATCGTCATCGTTTGGTACAGTGTCAGCAATGACGAACTGGCCTCCGTCTGTCAAAAGACTGAAATAAGAAATCCAGATGAATGCCTTATAGTCCGTGCTATATCCCTTTTTCTTAATGTATTCTTTAGTAAATGATGAAAGAACTTCATTTTTTTGAAGTATGGAATATGTCTGGTCCAGTACCTTTTTTCTCATTTCTGCGGTATCCTGCGGCAGTACTCAGTTCCGGCAACTTCCCCTTGATAACCAGGCTGGCAAACTTATCGGTGATATCCATTGCTTTTTCAAACCCGTTGGACTTCTTCCCTGCCATCAGTCTTGCCGCTGCCTCTTGTGTCAGCGATTCGTAACGCATGAGCATATTTTCCTTTTCCTGCCGCCAGATGCTTATGATCATGAAGACCTGCACAGCAAGGAAGACCAGTAAGGCTATCAGCGGTATTATGATAATCAGATGGCGCTTCATCACTATCACTTTTCGTCAAAAATAAGCATTGCTACGGAACAGAATTAAGATTAACCTTCCATTAACCTCTCATTAACCTAAGCGTATGGAATCCGGATGTAATTTTACATCATGAAACATTTAAAAGGGACAGTCATGAAAAAAATGGTACAATCAGTTGCAATTATTTTAGTGCTCTTAATGGTCTCAGCTTCTATCAGCGCACAGGTGACAACACCTTCAGCGACTGATAAGCAAAAACAGGAAGAGCTGGCAAAACAAAAGGAGGCAGAAGCTCAGAAGAAAAAGCAGGAAGAAATTACTAAGTTGAGGGAATATGAGCTTCAGAAGAAAATGCAGGAGGCTGAGCAGGAAATGGCTAGGCATGAGAGGGGCCCTGAGTACGAAGAGGCCTTACATGATTATGATGCAATCCGGATTAGGGCAGAGGAGATGTCTAAGGATTATCAGACGGATATAATGAAGGATATGCGCCTGAAGGTCATGCCGGAGGATAAAATGTTCCTGTATGCCGTTCCGCATCTTGAAGATTTCTATTTGTACAACGATATGGGGCATGTCGGCAAACCGGGATCCTCGTGGAACTATACACGCCAGGTGCTTGAAGCCACATTCACAAATGAATTCACGATGGATGCCGGAGGAGACGACGGTAATGTCAACCTCTCGGTTTCAGGGAACTGTGCAGAAGGATCCATAAGTGTCGCAATCATCATGCCTGACGGCAAACAGCTCTCGGAAGTGCTGATTGATGAAAACGGCAGCCTCAACTGGCGCAAGAGCCTTGAAGAAAATGAGGAGAGCAAGTGGAAGAACGGCAAATGGATCTTCAAAATCAAAGCAAAAAATGCAACGGGTAATTTCCGCATATCAATGAATTCAAATTAATTCGGTTTTTTTCGGTTTTCTGTTTCCGGTTGGTTCGGGTTGTTGATTACAAAACAATTGTAATCGTTGGTAGAGGCAGGTCTCAGACCTGTCTCTACGTGTTTATGTATGATGCCGGGTAATTGTTAATTTTGCATTATCAAAATGAACGGTTATGAAATGGACGATATTATGGTTTTTACCCCTTGCATCTTTCGTGGCCTCCTGCGGCTCACCGTCAGCAAAGGAGGAAGGGAGGATGATAACGGTCAGCATACCGCCTTTTGCATATTTTGTCGAGGCTGTTGCAGGTGATGACTTCAAGGTCAGCATCATGCTGCCCCCGGGAGCTGATCATCATATCTGGGAGCCCCTGCCCGCGCAGATAAATGCCCTTGCAGGATCAGAAGCATTTATTATTAACGGACAGCTCGGATTTGAACAGGCCTGGATGGGACGGTTCAGGGAGATCAATCCGGATATGAAAATCCTTGACCTGTCGCAGAACATCGATCTCATTGAGCTGAACGGCACAGAAGAGGAAGAAGATCATAATGGCCATGAAAGTCACCTCCACGGGGGACCTGATCCCCATTACTGGATGTCGCCTGTTTCAGCATATGTCATTGCCGAAGATGTGAAAAACTACCTGACACAGCTTAATCCGGCATCAGCTCAGAAGTACGCGGCAGGTCTGAAGGCGCTTCAGAATAATATTGCACAGGTCGATTCAATACTCAGGGAAGAGCTGGCCGGGGCTCCGTCAACCACATTCATGATCTATCATCCGGCCCTTGGGTATATGGCGCGTGATTACGGTCTTGAACAGATCTCATTCGAAGATGAGGGTAAGAGCCCCTCTCCGGCACGGATGAAAGCGCTTATTGATATTGCCAGGGACAAAGGAATTAACATTATCTTCATCCAGGCAGAATATGAACTCAGGAATGCTGAGTCGCTCGCCGGTGAGACAGGTGCCGGGCTGGTTGTCATCAACCCGATGAACAAGGATTGGCCGGCGGCTGTTCTGGAGGTGGGTAAGGCAATAGGCAAGAGGCAGTAGGCAATAGTTCAAAAACAATTAACCGAACTTTAACCCAAATTAACAGATAACCGACAACATAATATGGGAGTACTTTTCACCATAGAATCCCTGACCGCCGGATACGAGAACAAGGTGGTCTTAAAGGATATCTCGATGACCGTCGATGAAAATGATTTCATGGGTATCATCGGCCCTAACGGCGGAGGCAAAACCACGCTCCTCAGGGTAATTCTTGGCCTGTTAAAACCATTCTCAGGCAGAGTCGATTATTCTCCGGGCAGTCTGAGATACAATCAGATAGGTTACATGCCGCAGGTGGCTCAGGGCGATACCCTCTTCCCGGTGACTGTTGAAGATGTTGTGCTCTCGGGAATGATGCTGAACAAGGGCGCCACAGGACGGATGGGACGCGAAGAAAAGAAAAGAGCTTCAGTGGTTATGGATGAACTGGGCCTTTCATCCCTTGCCCATCAGGCTCTCAATGAGCTGTCAGGCGGACAGCTTCAGCGCGTCTACCTGGCCAGGGCCGTGACAGGTTCACCGCGACTTCTCCTTCTTGATGAACCCGCTACATTCGTGGATAATTCGTTCGAAGCCGACTTTTATGACAAACTGAAGTCGCTGAACAGCCGGATGGCAATTATGATGGTGTCTCATGATGTCGGTACTATATCTGCCTGGGTAAAATCATTCGCCTGTGTCAACGGAACCCTCTATTATCATCCCCACAGTAAGATCACGGATGAGGATCTCAGAATGTACGGATGTCCCATACAGCTGGTTACCCACGGTAATGTCCCGCACGTTGTACTGCATAAACACGAATAATGGAGAATATTTTTGAATATTCGTTTGTAATCAAGTCGTTGCTGGGCGCAGTGTTCGCCAGCATCACGGCAGGACTGGCAGGGACATACATCGTGTCACGAAGACTGGTCTTCCTGAGCGGAGGAATTACACACTCATCATTCGGCGGAATAGGCCTGGGATATTATCTTGGCATTAATCCTGTCCTCGGTGCTGCTTTTTTCGGGGTGGGATCTGCCGTGGGAATGGAATACCTGTCGGCAAAGGGCAAGATGCGTGAGGACAGCGCCATCGGTATCCTGTGGGCCTTCGGAATGGCCATAGGGATAATATTCATCTATCTTACGCCGGGGTATGCACCTAACCTGATGAGTTACCTGTTCGGCAGCATACTCACGGTCACAAAGGGAGACCTGGTTGCGCTGGGCATAATCTCGGTGGTCATGATTATATATACAGCCCTGTTCTACAGGACCTTGCTGTATATTTCGTTTGATGAGAACTATGCACGTACCTTCACGCCGCATGTCAATCTTTTTAAATATATTTCAGTAGGACTGACAGGTCTCGCCATAGTGCTTAATATCAGGATGGCAGGAGTGATCATGATCATAGCCCTGCTCACTATTCCGGCCAACATAATAATGCTTTTCACAAGGAGGTATCTGCGTATTGTGGTTTTCTCCTTCGTGGTCAGTTTCATAAGCATAAGCGCAGGGTTTGCAATTTCCTGGTTCACAAACCTGCCGACAGGAGCAACTATCGTCGCTGTTCTTGTAATATTCTGGTTAATCGCCAGGGGCTTCAGGAGCTTGAAAACCAATAACAGGATTGAAAAAATTAAAAGTGTCAACCAATGAATGATTGTGATCTTATAATTATCGGCAGCGGTCCCGGAGGGTACGTTGCAGCCATAAGGGCATCACAGCTGGGTATGAAAGTAGCTGTTATTGAGAAGGCTGAGACGGGCGGTGTATGCCTTAACTGGGGGTGCATACCCACCAAGGCGCTGCTCAAAAGTGCACAGGTGCTCGACTATGTGCGCCATGCTGCTGATTATGGGATAAATGCCGGAGAAGTTCCTGTTCCGGATTTCGGAGCTGTCATCGCACGCAGCAGGGGTGTGGCAGATGCCATGAGCAAGGGAGTACAATATCTTTTCAAAAAATACAGTATACCGGTTATAAACGGCTTTGGCCGCCTGAAAGGCAATTATACGGTCGAGGTTGATAAAACCGAAGGAGGCATGCAGACTCTCACTGCCAGGCATATTATAATCGCCACGGGGGCGCGGTCAAGAGAGCTGCCCAACCTGAAGCAGGATGGTAGAAAGATAATAGGCTACCGTGAAGCCATGAACCTGCCGGTGCTGCCCGCTTCCATGGTGGTTGTCGGTTCAGGCGCCATTGGAAGCGAATTTGCAGGCTTTTACAGATCGATGGGCACTGAGGTCACACTCGTTGAGTTCATGCCAAGGCTGCTTCCCCTCGAAGATGAGGAGGTATCACGCACACTTGAGCGTGCCTTCAGAAAAATGAAGATGAAGACAATGACGGGCTCTACAGTTGAAAAGGTCGATACCTCTGGAGAAAAATGTCGTGTAACAATTAAAACGCCTAAAGGTGAAGAAGTTACAGAGGTTGACGTCGTGCTGTCTGCAGTAGGCATTGCTCCCAACATCGAAGGCATAGGGCTTGAAGAGTGCGGAGTAAAGACTGAGCGCGGTAAAATAACCGTTGATGCATTCTACCGCACATCGGCCGAAGGCATATATGCCATCGGCGATGTGGTGCCGGGACCTGCCCTGGCTCATGTGGCTTCAGCCGAAGCCATCGTATGCGTCGAGAAGATTGCGGGGCTTGACCCTGAACCCGTCGATTACGGCAACATACCGGGATGCACATATACAACCCCCGAAGTAGCATCATGCGGAATGAGTGAAGAGGCAGCCCGGGCAGCAGGCATAGAAACAAGGACAGGCAAATTCATGTTCATGGCCTCGGGAAAAGCGTCTGCCGCAGGAGCACGCGAGGGCTTTGTCAAACTTGTCTTTAACGCTTCAGATAACAAACTGATAGGTGGGCATCTGATCGGCATGAATGTCACGGAAATGATCTCATCAGTAGTGGTTGCCCGCAGGATGGGAGCCACAGCACATGACCTTGTACGCAGCATCCATCCTCATCCTACAATGTCAGAAGGTATCATGGAAGCCGCAGCAGACGCCCTCGGAGAAGCCATACACGGTTAATAATAAGTGTATTTTTTACTTTTAACGCAACCTTTCCACACTTTTTATCATCACTATATTGACAGGCTCAGATATTATTTCTTATCTTTATAACTCGAGTTAATATCGGGTTTGCATAAGGAGAAAGACATAATTGACGGTTGTCTGTCAGGCAGCAGACGTGACCAGGAACTGCTTTACCGCAGGTACTCTCCGAAGCTCTATGCCGTATGCCTTCAGTATGCAGGCAATACGGAAGAGGCAAGGGATGTCCTGCAGGAAGGCTTTATAAAGGTTTTTGAAAACCTGTCACACTACAGCCACGAAGGTTCTTTTGAAGGATGGATGAGGAAGATAATTGTCAACACCGCGCTGGAGAAATACCGCAGCAGGTATTATCTGTCAAGGGTTGACGATATCGATGAGGTGGCCGAACCGATAGCCGGGCCCGACACAAATGACTTTGCCGGGCTGGAGGCTCATGATCTGCTTAATATGATCATGGAACTGCCGCCGAAGTACAGGATGGTCTTTAACCTCTATGCCATTGAAGGTTATTCCCACAAGGAGATCGGAACGATGCTGAATATTACGGAAGGCACAAGCAAATCGAACCTCTCAAGGGCAAGAGATATTCTTCAGAAGAAGGTAACTATACTGACAGGTGTCACCAGGAGAATGGTAAATGTTTGACAAGGAGCCAAATATCGACATTGTATTCCGCAACGGACTGAAAAACATGGAGGTCCTGCCGCCGGCTGATGTCTGGGATAATATCCCTCCAATGCCGGTCAGGAACCAGGGATACAGGGTAGCTATGGGTATAGCTGCAGGTATTGCAGTGCTTGTGGCGCTGACTCTCCTTGCTTCATCATATTTCCGCATCAACAACGGTCCGGGTATCATCACTGAGTTAGCCATGGCAGAGGATGATCAACTGCCTGAGATCGTCACTCCCGCTGAGGTCTCGGCTCCTGTTAATACTGAAGGCAACACTGCTTCCCGCAGCATTATTGAGCCCACAGCTGTGGCCAGGGAGAACGAAACTGTTTTTACCGGCCTGTTTGACAAACCTGTTGCATCGACTTTAATATCGGACTTCAAACAGCGTCAGGAGAACATAAAGGATAACAATCCATTTCCTGTGTCTTCAGATGATATCACAGTAATTGTCTCTTCACCGATGACCAGCCGCAATGATTTACCGGCTCAGACGGTTGAGTCTGCCAGGACTGCACCCACAGATCTGCGATTTGAGATCGGTGCATCGGTGTCACCAGCTATGGGATTCTCATCGGCAAACAATAATACAAGGCTTGCAGAGCTGATCAGCAGCGAGCAGACAAGGCCGACTTACTCTACAGGCCTGACCTTCGGTTACAAAATATCTCCCCGCCTGACAATACAGTCAGGTATCGGGCTCTCTTCAGTAGGGCAGACCATCAACGGTGTTGATGTGTTTGCAGGCCTGTCAGACTTTTATGCTGTCAAAGGTGCATATCTCTACAGTGTAGAGACTGCCTCAGGAACCATACTTGCAGGGAATACAGATCTCTATCTTGCTGACAATGCAAACCGGGTCAGCACAAACATACCTGGCAACATGGCAGATCCGTCAAAATACAACCTTACACAGGTAAGCAATAATATTCATCAGGTGTTCCGCTATCTCGAGCTTCCGGTAATAATCAGGTACAAGGTCATTGACCAGAAGGTAGGACTTAACCTCTCAGGAGGCATGTCATACGGGTACCTGGTAAATAACTTTGCTTATGCCAATGACGGTGCAAATATGATACCTGTAGGGCATACGGAAGGGGTGAATGTGCACAGCATAAGCAGCCAGTTAGGCCTGGGTATGGAGTACAATATCTCCACCAATATCTCATTCAACCTCGAGCCTGTCTTCAAATACTATGTCACCCCGATCAACAATCTCTCGGGAACACTTTACAAACCCTACTCCGTCGGTTTCTTTTCAGGCGTGTTTTTCAAATTCTGAAAAGCTTGCACTCACTCTTTGTTTTACTTCTCCAGGAGCAATAATTTCATTACTTTTGCAGTTTCTTTAAAAACTGTCGGATCATGAAAATTACTTTAGGGAAGGCAACATTAGGGTTAATGACGCTGCTCAGTGCCGGTTTTCTTGTTACCCTCCTCGTTTCGGCAGACGACCAGCACGCCATTGCGCCTTATTACGAGGAAAGCACCTTATCAGCAGCCCCATGGGCGTTGCCTGAGAACGTCACGTTTGCCGGCGAAACTATGCCCCTGCAAAACTTTGACACCCGTGAGAGCCTTGACCGGGAGCTTAATGCCACAGCCTACAGGCATGGGTCAACTCTTCTTACCATCAAACGGGCCGGACGCTATTTCCCGGAGATAGAAAAGATACTGCGTGAAAATGGCATACCGGATGACTTCAAGTATCTCGCCTGTGCAGAGAGTGACCTCAGCAACGCAATCTCACCTGCAGGTGCAACCGGATTCTGGCAGATTATGGAAGGAACGGGCAAGGAGATGGGAATGGCGATCAACAAAGAGGTTGATGAACGGTATGACCTTGAACAGTCTACTCTCTTTGCTTGCCGCTATTTTAAAAAAGCATACGAGCGTTACGGCAGCTGGACATTGGCCGCAGCTTCATATAACAACGGCTTAAACGGCCTGGATGAACAGATGGAAATACAGAAAGAGGCGAATTATTATGACCTCCTTCTCAATGACGAAACAGCACGGTACATTTTCCGCATTACAGCTCTCAAACTCGTCATGTCTGAACCATACAGGTACGGATTTGCAATCGCTCCGGAGGAAGCTTATAAGCCCGTCCCGTTCACAGAGGTCAAAGTTGATAGTACCGTGACCAGTTTTGAGCAGTTCGCAAGGCATTTTGACACCAACTATAAGATGCTCAAATTTCTTAATCCATGGCTGCGCAAACCTTTTCTTACCAACAGTAACGGCAAGGAGTATATAATCAGGGTGCCTGCCAGAGACGCGAGAGTATCCTCCGGATTATAGAATGCTCTATGCCAGAGCGCAGCGATGAGATAAGAGTATACGGTGCCAGGGTTCATAACCTGCGCAATATAAACCTTACCGTGCCCCGCAATGAGCTTGTGGTGATCACCGGCCTTAGTGGCAGCGGCAAATCGTCACTTGCATTTGATACTATCTATGCCGAGGGCCAGAGAAGGTATATGGAGACTCTTTCAGCCTATGCCCGCCAGTTCCTTGGGGGCATGGAAAGGCCTGATGTTGATCGTATTACCGGCCTTAGCCCCGTTATATCAATTGAACAGAAGACCACAAACAAAAACCCGAGATCAACGGTAGGCACCATCACTGAGATCTATGACTTCCTGAGGTTGCTTTACGCCCGCGCTGCGGATGCATATTCGTGGGAATCAGGCGAAAAGATGGTCAAGTATACGGATGACCAGATACTTGAGCTTGTTGCAGCAAAGTATGACGGGAAAAAGATCTATATCCTGGCCCCCCTGATCAAGGGAAGGAAAGGTCATTATAAAGAGCTGTTTGAGCAACTGAGACGGAAAGGATTTCTCTATGCCCGCATCAACGGGGAGCTGAAGGAGATCGTTCCCGGACTGAAGCTTGACAGGTATAAGTCACATTTCATTGAACTGGTCATAGATAAGTTCCATGCCGGCCATGTGACTGAAAAAAGGCTCCGTGATGCCGTGCAGCTTGCTCTTGATCAGGGAGACGGTATCATGATGGTGCTCCAGGACGACGACAACACGCACCGGTATTTCAGCCGCCACCTGATGTGCCCCGTTACAGGATTGTCATACAATGAGCCTGCTCCCCATACCTTCTCATTCAATTCACCGCAGGGGGCATGCCCTCAATGCAATGGCCTGGGAGAGATTTCAGAGGTTGACATTAAACGTATGATGCCTGACCCTGAGATTAGCATACGCCGCGGAGGAATAGAACCGATAGGCAAATACCGCAATATCTGGATATTCTGGATGATCGAAGCGCTGGGAGAGAAATACGGTTTCACTGTTGACACCCCGGTAAAGGATATTCCTGAGGAGGTACTGAACAAGATCTTTTTCGGCTCTGATGAGGTGCTGAAACTGTCAAACACACCTCTGGGAGTCACATCCAATTACCTTATGACCTTTGAAGGAGTTGTCAATTATGTCGGGAACCAGGAGGCCGTCAGCGGCCGCAAGGCTAACGGTAAAGGGAAAGAACAGTATGTTCAGTATCACACCTGCCCCGAATGTGGCGGTACACGGCTGAAGAAAGAGGCGTTATGGTTCCGGATAGGAGAAAAGAATATAGGAGAGCTTGCAGCCATGGATCTTACCGAGCTGCAGGTCTTCATGGAGCATGTAACCGGAGGTGATGACTGACAGGCAGAGGAAGATCGCAACGGAGATACTCAAGGAGATACGGTCACGTCTCGGCTTTCTGCTTGATGTAGGGCTTGATTATCTTTCATTGAACAGGGGCGCCAGAACACTCTCGGGAGGAGAGAGCCAGCGCATCCGCCTGGCAACACAGATAGGATCGAAACTGGTGAATGTCCTGTATATCCTTGATGAGCCGAGCATAGGGCTGCACCAGCGTGATAACCGCAGGCTCATCGGGGCACTGCGTGACCTGCGTGATGCAGGCAATTCGGTGATAGTGGTTGAACACGACAAGGAGATGATCCTCAGTGCGGATCATATCATCGATATGGGTCCCGGCGCCGGTGTTCACGGCGGCACAGTGGTGGCTGAAGGATCACCGGCACATATACTGGAAGCGGATACGCTAACGGCACAGTATCTCAGCGGTCGCAAGCAGATAGCTGCGCCCGTGAAGCGCCGAAAGGGCAACGGCAAGAGCCTGACAATCACCGGAGCCGAAGGCAATAACCTGAGAAAGGTTACGATGACAATACCTCTCGGAACATTTATCTGCATAACCGGGGTGTCGGGCAGCGGCAAGTCCTCGCTTGTTAATCAGACACTGCACCCGGCACTTGCACATGTGCTTCACGGTGCCGGCAGAACCCCGCTGACGTACGGTGAGATCAGGGGGATTGAAAACATCGATAAGGTCATCGAGGTAGACCAGGCTCCCATAGGCCGGACCCCCCGTTCAAACCCAGCCACCTATACTGGCGTCTTCAGCGATATACGAAACCTGTTCGCAATGACCCCCGATGCAAAGATCAGGGGTTTTGGCCCGGGCCGGTTTTCATTCAACACAAAGGGAGGAAGATGTGAAGGCTGCGAGGGAGCAGGAGTGAAAACCATCGAGATGAACTTCCTTCCGGATGTCTATGTGATGTGTCCCGACTGCAGCGGAAAACGATATAACAGGGAGACACTCGAGGTAAAATACAAGGGCAGGTCGATAAATGATGTCCTGGAAATGACAATCGACGATTCTGTTGAATTTTTCAAAGGCATTCCTTCGATATACCATAAGATAAAGACATTGCAGGAGGTGGGACTTGGCTATGTGCGGCTGGGCCAGCCTTCGACAACACTATCGGGAGGTGAATCACAAAGGGTAAAGCTTGCCACGGAACTCTCCAGGCGCGATACCGGCCGCACACTTTACATCCTTGATGAGCCGACGACAGGATTGCATTTTGATGACGTACGGGTGCTCCTTGAGGTGCTTGACCGGCTGGTGGAGAGAGGCAATACAATCATTGTGATTGAACACAACATGGAGGTTATAAAAATGGCAGATTACATCGTTGACCTTGGCAAGGAGGGAGGCCGGGGAGGAGGGGAGATAATGTTCGCGGGAACACCTGAACAACTGGTGAAACTGAAAGATAATTATACCGGTAAGTTTCTGGCGCCGGAACTGACAAGATAGAATATACTATATTTGGACGTTTTAAATATTCAACCGATGGACGAGACAACAGACCTGATAAAGGCAGCATTTGAACCAAAAACATGGAATGAAATACACACAATGGACTCATGGCGGGTCTTCAAGATCATATCCGAACTTGTTGAAGGATATGAAAAACTGTCCCGCATAGGCCCGAGTGTAGCTATATTCGGTTCTGCACGTACTCACTTCAATAACAAATACTACAAGCTTGCTGAAGAGATAGCCTTCAACCTGGTACAAAAGGGTTATGGTGTCATTACAGGAGGCGGACCCGGCATAATGGAGGCTGCCAACAAGGGTGCCAAAAAGGGCAAAGGCAAATCAGCCGGAATAAATATAGACCTGCCTTTCGAACAAAGACCCAATCAGTATATTGACCGCGACAAGCTCATTACTTTTGATCATTTTTTTGTGCGTAAATTAATGTTCATGAAGTATTCCCAGGGATTTATTGTACTCCCTGGCGGGTTCGGGACATTTGACGAGCTGTTCGAGGCAATCACCCTGATACAAACTAAGAAAATAGGTCGCTTCCCGATAGTTCTTGTCGGGGTGGATTACTGGGCCGGCCTGCTGGAATGGATCACCAAGGTGATGATGGAAGAAGAACACAATGTTTCTCCTGATGACCTGAACATTTTCAGGATCGTGGACACTGCTGAAGAGGCTGTTGCTTACATTGACCAGTTCTATTCGAGGTTCCTCCTCAGCCCGAACTTCTGATACTAAAGCTTACCTGCTCCTTTCCTTGACGTGATGGTCCATCTCACGTTCTGAGTCTCTTTTCTTTATATCCTCACGCTTGTCGTACTGCTTTTTGCCTTTTGCAAGGGCAATCTCAGCCTTGGCCAGTCCGCGTGCGTTGACAAAGACCTTGGTCACTATGATGGTGAGACCTGTCTCGTTAATCTTTCTTTCCCACTTCTTAAGCTCTTTTTTAGTCAGCAGCAGCTTCCGCTCACCGAGCGGATCATGGTTGTTCAGGTTACCCCAGTAATACTCGGAAATGTGCATCCCTGTAACAAACAGCTCTCCTCCGCGGAATGCGCAGAATGAGTCCGTCAGGTTAGCCTTGCCCGCACGTATTGATTTGATCTCAGTGCCGGCAAGCTTAATGCCGGCAATGAGCTTCTCAAGGAATTCATAATCATGAGATGCCCTGCGGTTTCTAATGACGATATTGCTGGTGTCTGTCCTCATCACCGGGTTCAGGCAAACAGGGCAAAATAGACCGTCTCAGCGAGGAACGAAAGTACAATCTGCAGCAGCCCGAAGATGATCAGCATCGCAATGACTGTGGCAATCATCATCGGCAGTTTCTTGTGCTCAGGCGGATTGACCATCTCTTCCATGCCTGTCCAGAAAATATATAATCCGTAAAGGCCAAGGAGGTTTAAAAAGAGCAGTGATTCCAGGAGGCGGCTGACAGTCAGAGTAAGCAATATTGGAGTTAATGAGTAGGCAACCAGTTTGTAGGCGACAACGAAATCGTGACCAAGGTCGAGCGCCCTGGTGATCTCCTTGACGATGAAGGCCGAACTGTACACTCCGATAAAAAGAAAGATAAAAGTGTTGATGCATGCCAGCACCGAATACATTGGCTTGAGGGTAGTGTTTATGAAAAACATCGAGCCGAGAAAGGAACTGATGGAAACAAGGATCACCAATGGCAGGAAGAAGCTGCCTCTGACGAAATTGATCGGCCTGTTCTCACGATGGACAACCTCCCATGCTTTTACAGGACTTATTAAAAAATACTTAGTACGATTGTATAAAAACCTGAAGTCCATTTATCCATTAAGGATGTGACTGGCAAAAGTAAGTAAAATTGGATTACCGTGACCTCTTTTCGGCTATCTTTAATTTCTGATGGACAAACCAGTGCATGATATCATTGTAATCACCGGCCCCACGGCCACTGGCAAGACGCGGCTTGCGGCCATGGTAGCGGCAAGGCTGGGAGGAGAGGTCATAAGTGCAGATTCAAGACAGGTCTACCGTGGGATGGATATCGGCACCGGGAAAGACCTTTCAGACTATATTGTCGACGGGAAAATGGTGCCGTCTCATCTTATTGATATTGCCGATGCCGGTTACAAATATAATGTTTATGAGTACCAGCGCGACTTCCTGAATGTATACACCGACATGTGTCAGCGCGGTTGTTACCCTGTGGTCTGCGGCGGCTCAGGCATGTATGTCGACAGTATTGTCAGCGGGTACAGGATGATACAGGTGCCGGTGAACGCCGAGCTGCGTACCGCATTGGAGGGGAGGTCACTGGATGAGCTGACGGCAATACTTGCCCGGTATAAGAACCTGCATAACAAAACCGATGTTGACACGGTCAAACGCGCTGTCAGAGCGATTGAGATAGAAGACTACTGCATGCATCACCCTGTCGATGATAAACCCTTTCCGGTCACCAATCCACTTGTGACGGGAATATTCTTTGACCGTGAGACCAGGCGTGAGCGGATAACTGCAAGGCTTAAGGAGAGGCTGGAGGGCGGGATGATTGAGGAAGTGCAGAGACTGATTGCAGCCGGTATCCATCCTGACGACCTTATTTATTACGGACTTGAATATAAGTATGTTACGTTATATTTACTGAATAAGATGAGCTATGCGGAGATGGCTCAGAAGCTTGAGGTAGAGATCCATCGTTTTGCCAAGCGCCAGATGACCTGGTTCAGGGGTATGGAGCGGCGTGGGATATTTATCAATTGGATCGATGGGAGGCTGCCGGATGAGGAGAAGGTTGACCAAATAATAAGGTTAAAGGAGAAAGGTTAAAGGTTAAAGTGCTATTTATACGACTACTGCCTACTGCCCATTAGCCTATTGCCTTCAGACTTTTATTCCCATCTTCTTCATCAGCAGCGACGCATTGAAGCTTGAGCAGACACCCGGTGTCAGCTTGTAGTCAAAGAAGAGCTCCTCGCCGCTGATCTTTACATCAAAATGGTAGTTGTCAATCTTAACCTGACTATCCTTTGACAGTCCGGCAAGCCTCAGGTCATGAGTGGCAACCATTGCTACCGTTCCGTAATTCGCAAGCTGTTTTATCAGTGCCACCGAGCCTGTAAAACGATCGTCTGAATTGGTTCCGCGGAGTATCTCGTCCAGCAGAAGAAAGACCTGCGGATCGTTTTCTGCTTCTGTAATGACAGACCGCAGCCTCCTCAGCTCAGCATAGAACGATGATATATTCTCTTCGAGCGAATCTGAGATCCGCATGCTTGAATAGATCCTGGTGTGAGACAGTGAGAATGATGATGCACATACAGGCGCTCCGGCAAGAGCCAGCACGGTGTTTATGCCGCATGTGCGGAGGAAGGTGCTCTTGCCTGACATGTTGGATCCGGTAATAAGTACAACATTGCCTTGACCTGATGATTTAAAATCATTGTTGATCCGCCTCTTTTCAGGAATAAGCGGATGGCCCATGTTCACAGCCCTGAAAGTGAAAAAATCCGGTACTATCTCCGGAAATACCCAGGAGGGATTGTTATATGCCAGGTTGGCAAATGAAGACAGTGCCTCAAATTCAGCCATCGCTGCAAACCACCCGGGTATCCTTGCAGCATGTTGCCCCTTCCACTCCTCGAGGGCGAGGCAAAAGCGCATATCGGTAAAGAAGAGAAGGTTAAGCGGTATCGAAACAAGTACATTAAGCCTGGAGTCCAGCCTGTTTACCAGCCTGGCGAGGGTTCTTACCTGCAAGGAAGCGTCGGACTCTCCCCTGAACGATCCCTGAAGCATCTTAAGCTTCCCGGCACTGAATGTCTCCTTCTCTATCATACCGATTGCAGCGGAGTAAGTCCTGAGAAGGTCAGATGACCTGGTCACCTGTTCGTGGAGCTTAGTTATTTTTCTGAACCTGGTAAAATAGACAATGAAATTTACCGTAAAAACAGGAGCAAGAAGTAATGCGGGAAATCCGGCAATGACCAGGGCAATTGATGCAAGGGAAAGTATGCTCAGGCACCGGATGACTGTTTTTTCCTTTTTCCGGTTTCTGAAAAGATCATCACTTCCGAGCCATAGCAATAATGCAGATGGGTCGTTTCCTGCGCTGGCATTCTGATATCCGATGGTGATGAGCTCCTGCCGCCATCCGGTCATCGGTATTAACTCCTTCACAGCCTCCTGCCGGGCCATTATTTCGTTAAAAGATGCCGGCTGCTTCAGGTACCCTGCCAGAAGATCGGAGGCCGGCTTGCTTGTGGTGCGGCATAACAGCTGAAACAGTGAGGTACGACCGAAGATATCAAGGTCATACGCATAGGGATGGTCCCTCTCTGCATACTCCTCTCCGCTTTTGAAACCTGAAAAATCACCGTCAAGGCACCTGATCTCCAGCTTGTTGATCTCCTCAAGGTGCCGGAAGTGTTTTTTCTGTCTCTCCGTCATCTCATTCCTGATCACCAGCCAGGCAAACAGTACTAGTGAGGCAGCCAGGGCTGTTGTTGCTGCAATGAAAGACAGAGTTGAGAGGGCAGCAAAAAGTACCAGGCCTCCGGCAAATGCAATAAGGCGCCCCACCGACAGCCGGTTTGACAGTTTCTGCAGTTTCTCTGCCTTTGCCCCGAACTCTTCAGCTCTTGATTTATAGAATTCCCCTGGTAACATCTTTGCTGTGATCGCGGTATAAAGCTAAGGAATATGCCATGAATTTGAAATATGATCGAAAAATGTTTGCATAATAGGCAAAACAGGTCTAAATTTGCAGGTATGAACGACATAATTCGACATATCACGATTCCTGATGGTTCTTTTTTTCTCTTTGGTCCGAGGGGGACAGGTAAGTCCACCTTTGTCAAAACTCTGATTGACAGGGATGTATTATATGTGGATTTCCTTGATCCGGAAACATTCAGGACATATTCAGCTTTTCCTGAAACCCTGATTAAAACTGTTGATGCCACGAAGCCTGTGCTTGTCATAGTTGATGAGGTGCAGAAAGTCCCGTCGCTTCTGGACGTTGTGCATAAGATCATGGAGGAAAAAAAGATTAGGTTCATCCTCACCGGGTCCGGTGCGCGGAAATTAAAAAAGAGCGGAGCCGATCTTCTTGGAGGAAGGGCAGCTTACTGCACTATGCATCCATTCACGGCGGAGGAGCTTGGAAGCTCTTTTATTCTTGAAAAGGCATTGCAGACCGGATTGATTCCTGTTATAGAGAGAAGCAGTGACCCTAGTAAATCGCTTTCGGCATACGTAGATATTTATCTTCGGGAGGAGGTACAGGCAGAAGGACTTGTCAGAAATCTGGGAACATTTGCAAGGTTTCTGGAGATTATTAGCTTCTCACATGGCGCTGTACTGAACGTAAGCAATGTTGCACGTGAATGCCAGGCTGCAAGAAGCGTGGTAACAGGATACATTGATATACTCGAAGACCTCATGCTTGCCTACCGTCTTCCGGTCTTTGCAAAGCGGGCAAAAAGAAAAACAGCGGTACACCCAAAATTTTACCTGTATGACAGTGGCCTTTACCGGCGGTTAAGGCAAAGAGGTCCGCTCGATATTGAATCCGAGATAGCAGGTCCGGCCCTTGAAGGCCTTGTTGGCCAGCACCTGAGAGCCTGGATAGATTATGCCTTACCTGAAGCGCGGCTATATTACTGGCGGTCACTGGCAGGTAACGAGGTCGATTTCATCCTGTACGGGGGTAAAACCTTTACTGCAATAGAGGTCAAAAATGCCAGGGTGCTCAATCCGGTTGATTATAACGGACTAACCGCTTTCGTGGATGACTATCCCGAAGCTGATCTCATATTGCTCTATAGGGGTACCGTACCAATGAAGCATAAGAACATAATGGTACTGCCGGTTGAGACTTTCCTGTTGAATCCGGGTAATTATCTTAACCCTTAGCCAATGACCCTTATCCCTGGAACTAGCTCGGACCGTAGGACACCAGACCGCAAGACATCAGACCTTCAGACCATTTTAACCGACAACCGATAACAGATAACCGACAACCCTTTAATGTTCGACATCAACAATATCATCCTTGAGGCATGGGGCTACCGTATGAGCCTGCTTGAGTTACTGGCCACACTGACAGGTCTTGCAGCCGTCTGGCTCGCCGCCAGGGGCAATATTCTGACGTGGCTTTTTGCACTCGTCAACGCAGTACTGTTCTTCATTCTCTTTTACCAGGTCAACCTGTACTCAGCAATGGCGCTCCAGGTGTTCTTTTTCTGCAACGCCCTGTACGGGTGGTACAACTGGCGGCAAAGTGAGGGCGGCGATAAAAAACCGGTCACAATGCTCATACATAAGCAGAGGGTGATCTGGCTGGCAGTGATCATGCTGGGTGCAATGGCACTCGGGACAGTAATGAGCCGGATCCATTTATGGCTCCCTGACCTTTTCCCTGAAAGGGCAACATTCATATATACCGATGCCATGATTGCGGTGATGAGCATTGCGGCCTCGGTGCTGCTGGCAAAACTCAGGCTGGAGAACTGGATATTATGGATACTGGTCAACCTTATGAGTGTTGCCATGTATGCCATGAAAGGTGTGATGCTCGTCTCGCTCCAGTATGTTATCTTCCTCTTTATGGCTTCATACGGCTTCGTGGAATGGAAGAAAAAAGTAATCTCAAAACAGTCTCACAATTAATAAAAATCTGCTTCATGAAAAACCTGTTTCACCTTATGCTCATTTGCCTGGCCATCATCGCATCATCATGCAGGAAAGATGAGAAATTATTCCTTGTCTCGGGATATACCGCTGCGAATAATCCTGATGTGATGCTTTGCGCTGTCGACGGTAAGGGCACAGCCCGGATGGTATCTGAATTTAATGCCGGCGACAATCCCTCATATTTTACATTCGGTGAAAATAACCTTGTTTATTTTGTCAACGAGGTCGACTCTTTTAATATGGCACATGGTGGCGGGATAACAACATTGCGGCTGGATAGAGACAGCCGAAAGCTAATCCGTGAGAGCTCAGTCAACCAGGGCGGGGGAGGCCCTTGCCATATCACCCTTTCAAATGACGGCAAATATCTTATCACTGCCAATTATGGCAGCGGATCAGTGTCGGTGGTACGGTTGAACAGCAACGGCATTCCGGAAAGGGTGACTGATGTTATCTTTTACGGGGAGAAGTCGCATCCGCATATGACACTGTTCAATGAAAGGACACGAATTTATTACGTCTCCGACCTGGGGCTTGACAGGATCCACCGGTTAAGGCTTGACACAACCATTGGCAGGCTGATGACAGAAGAGGTTCCTTATCTTGAATGCGCGAAGGGCAGCGGCCCGAGACACATGGCCATAGACAAAAAAAGCTCAAACCTGTATGTCATTAATGAATTGAATTCGACGGTGTCGGTGTTTAATGTCCTGTCCGATACAACTGATATCAAGCAAACGATCAGCACTTTGCCCGAAGGTTTCGGTGAGAAGAGTTTCTGTGCGGACATTCATCTCTCTTCCAATGGCAAAGAGTTGTATGGGTCCAACAGGGGGCATAACAGCATCGTGACCTGGAAAGTGGGTTTAGGCGGAAGTCTGTCGTCACCGAAGCATCAGGACTGCGGTGGCAACTGGCCGCGTAATTTTGCCATATCACCTTCAGGGAAATACTTCGTTGTTGCCAACCAGAGATCAAATGAGGTATCCGTGGTTCCTGCAGGCATTGACAAATCAGAGGAAGATGGCACGGCTTTGCAATTCAATGCCCCGGCCTGTGTTAAGTTTGTCAGATAGTCTTGCGGTATTGCAGTCTAATGTCCCCAGTCTTCAATCCTCAGTCTCCAGTCTTTAGTCTTCAGTTTTTGCCGATTGCCAATTGCGGACTGCCTATTTTAAGTATGTATCCAGAAACGAGAAGAACTCCTTCTGCCATATCACCGCATTCTGCGGCTTGGTTACCCAGTGTGTCTCGTTTTCAAATAGCAACAGTTTGCTTGGTACGCCGCGAAGCTGTGCCGAGTTGAATGCCTCCATGCTCTGGGTGTAGGGTATACGGAAATCGTTAAAACCTGAGATAATGAGTATGGGAGTATCCCACTTGTCAACCATGGTATGAGGTGAGAACTTGTTGTAGCCAGCAGGCTGCGGCTTATCCCACGGTGCACCCTGGTAGTCCTTGTTCGGGTACCAGTACTCTTCGGTAGCGCCGTATTCTGCGATGGTATTATAAACGCCGCAGTGTGCCACGAATGCCTTGAAACGCTTGTTATGCATGCCGGCAAGATAAAACACGGAATAGCCACCGTAGCTTGCCCCGACGGCTCCCAGGCGGTCTTTATCCACAAACGGCTCCTTCGCCATGGCATCAATGCCGTCAAGATAATCCTGGATGTTCTTTCCGCCGTAATCGCCGGAGATCTGCTCGCGCCAGTAGCTGCCAAAACCTGAGTTGCCGCGACGGTTCACAGCAACAACTATATATCCGTTGGCAGCCATGATCTGGTAGTTCCAGCGGTAGCTCCACGATTGTCCGAGCGGTCCCTGCGGTCCGCCCTTGCAATAGAGCAGGGCGGGGTATTTCTTTGCAGGATCGAAGTCGGGCGGGTAGATGATCCACATCTGAAGGTCTTTGCCATCCTTCGTCTTAATATACCTTTCCTCAGTCCTGCCCATCTTAATACTCTCGTAAATATGGCCATTGACATCGGTTATCATTGCGAACTCCCCGGTGGTCATGTTGATATTTGCAACCTCAATGGGGCGCGACATCGACATTATACCGGCGACAAGCACACCGTTCTGCATTTGCAGGGGACCCATGTCAAAATCACCCTCAGTCACCCTGGTGATCATGCCGTCAGCAAGATTTATATTAAATACGGGCTGTGTTCCCCGGTACGGGCTTGCAAACCATATTGAGCCGTTACCGTTCCATTGCATGTTCTGGACGTTGTAATCCCATCCTTCTGAGACCCATTTCCGCTCACCCCCGGCGATATTGTAAACGAAGAGCCTTTCTAGGTCATATTCGTAACCGTCCTCTTTCATGCTTGAATAAGCTATCATTGAACCGTCCGGAGAGAATACCGGGAACTTGTCATAGCCCATATTGCCATCAGTAATGTTTGTCTCCTCACCGGTCATAACATCATAAAGGTAAATATCTGTATTTGTGCTTAATGAGTACGCTTTACCGGAGAGCTTCTTGCAGGTGTAAGCTATATATTTACCATCGGGGCTCCAGCTTATCTCAGCTTCGTCGAACCATGGGGCGTCAGGAGTCTCAAACCGCTGCCCCTCCATAATATCCTTCTCGTTGCTGATGGATGTACCGTCAAAGGAAGCAGTGAAGAGATGACTGTATGAGTAGTCGCTCCATGCGTCCCAGTGCCTGTACATCAGGTCATCAATGATCCTGACTTTGGCATTCGGGAAACCGTATTTCTCATTAGCAGTCTGGTCAAGCTTGACGCGGCGGGTGAAATAGACCATGTCACCGGCCGGAGAGAATGAAAGTATCTCAAAATCCTCCAGTCCTGTTATCTCTTTCTTCTCCGATCCGTCAGGCTTCATGGTCATTATTTTCCCTGCGGTCAGGTATGCGATCCTTGATCCGTTGTCTATCCACTGCGGACCTGATCCGCCGGTAGTGGTCAGCTGCGCCGGGGTTCCGCCTGACGAGGGTATTGAATAAATGTTTGTTGTGCGTGCCTCGGTTGGAAGGTCATAGTTCGTGACAGTGTAGAGCACTGTTTTCCCGTCAGGTGAAAGAACTATTGAACCTATACGGCCATATTTCCAGAGGATTTCAGGGGTAAGTATGCCTCCTGCCTTTTCAGCATCAGAAAGGGAGACGTCGATGACCTTGGCTTCCGTTTTCTCTTTAGCCTGCTGTTTGCAGCCATTCAGGGTCAGAAAGGCGAGGGCAATTATTACGAATGAAAGTTTCTTCATGATATGTGTTGTTTTCATAATTTCAGAGAATGTTGCGCTAATCCAAAGGTAAATAATTAACTCATCGGTTATTTCCCCCAATCCGTTTACTTCAGTCTAAAAAGATTTGCTTATCGTCTAAATTTTTACTAAATTGTGTAAGATTGTGATTTTCAATATTTGATCTGTTTTAGAAATGATAACCCCCTTTCTTAATAAAGCAGACAACTGGATCACTAAGAGGCTAAGCTATCCCGGGATTGACGAAAAGACTCTCAGGCAGAAAAAGATTAACTGGCTGGCGAGTGTTGCTGTAACGGGAATGATTTTATGCCTCACTATTGCCTATCATATCATTTTTCCGCAATTACGGGTACTCATTTATTACGGATTATTCCTGACAGTGATTTTTTTGCAGGGAATAATATACCCGATAATATTTCGACGGGCAGGATTATGGCTTTTAATAATCAATCAGACCCTGGTAGCTGTCGCTACATTCTTTGCTATTATAAAACTTGGAGGTATCCCGTATTCAGGTGGCCTTGTAGTGGTTGGCCTGGCCATGGTATTCTTCTCTTTCAATTTCAGGAAAAAGAGCCACTCAGTCTGGATCTACATAATTTATGTGATCACTGTCATACTTGCCGGCGTTCTGCATCCCTATCTGACTGTTCCGCCTGAAATGACGCCTGAGGTCAATATATCCCTTTATGTGATAAACCTTCTCTGGATCTCGGGTTTTGCCACGGTCTATGTACTGAACTTCATTTCTCAGAGTGTCAAACTTGAGCAACTGGAAACAACACGTGTAAAGGAGCTCGATGAGGCAAAGACAAAATACTACACTTATATAACCCACGAGTTCAGGACCCCTCTGACGGTCATTATGGGGATGACAGACCTGATCCGGAAAGACCCTGACAAGTGGGTTGCTGACGGTACAGAGAAGATTGACAGAAATGCAGGGATCTTGCTAAACCTTGTAAACCAGATGCTTGACCTTTCGAAGCTGGAAGCGGGAGCAATGCCTGTCAGGATGATCAGGTCAGATATCAACCTTTATATCAGGTATATTGTTGAACTTTTTCAATCGGTAGCTGTCAGTAATGGAATAACACTCAATTATACTACCGGCAACCTGAATTTGAGGATTGACTATGATCCGGACAAACTGATGCATATAGTGTCCAACCTTATCTCCAATGCGCTGAAGTTCACGCCCTCGCCAGGCCATGTTGAAGTCAGCACATCGATGACAGGTGACGGAAGATTTGAATTACGTGTCAGTGACAGCGGTACAGGCATTTCTGAAGATTTCCTGCCATATATTTTCGACCGCTTTTCCCGGGAGAATATAAATAATACAAATACTAACCCCGGATCCGGTCTGGGACTGGCGTTGACAAAAGAACTGGTCAGTCTCCTCGATGGTACAATTACAGCGGAAAGTGTGGTGGGTGAAGGAACAGAAATTACTGTTACCCTGCCTGTCACATACGATGCTCCGTTACAGGAGGGACCTGGATTGCACGAGCTGAAAAGCATAATATCATCATTCTTTATCCATCATGAAAAAAAGGAACACAGGTATCAGGGTCACATGACCCAGAGTGCAGAAAAACCTGTTCTGCTTATTGTTGAAGACAATGACGATGTTGTCAGCTATCTGGCAAGCCTCTTTGCCGGAGAGTATGATGTGCTTATCGCCTCAAACGGGAAGGAAGGTGCCGGCAAAGCCATTGAATATGTACCTGACATAATTCTTAGTGATATAATGATGCCGGTCATGGATGGCATTGAAATGCTTGACATTGTGAAGAATGACCTTCGTACAAGCCATATCCCTGTCGTGATGCTTACTGCCAGGGCTGATATTGCAAGCAGGCTTGACGGGCTTGCCAGGGGTGCCGATGCGTATATCGCAAAGCCATTTGAAAGGAATGAGCTGAATATACAACTCCGGTCACTCATTGAACAGAGAAAGAAACTGCAGGGACGGTATGCTACAGTAGGCTATCCGGTACTTACGGATGAAAGGGATTTCCACAATGAGGATGCTTTCATGAAAAGGACGATGGCTCTGATGATTTCTAATCTGGGCAATGAGGATTATGATATCCAGACGCTCTGTCACGAGATGACAATGAGTCGTACACAGCTGTACAGAAAGTTCAGGTCCCTTACAGACAAGTCCCCGAATGACTATTTCCGGTCACTCCGTCTTCAAAAGGCAAGGGACTTGTTGACCGGGACCGGGATAACGGTAGCCGAGGCAGCTTACAAATCAGGATTTAAGAATGTTTCACATTTCAGCAGGGTATTTACGCAGGAATTCGGCGTTAAACCCCGGGAGATCCATAAATAATTGATTTTTTCTTCATAATGGCACAAAAAGAACAAAGATTGGGACAAATAGAACAATGCTTTTAGTGGTCTTTAATTACCTTGCTTATGTAATTAAAATAACAGCCGGCCTGGGAGTAAGCCAAATGTATGCCTTCCACGGGCATGCTTCACCGGTTTTTCAGATTGGGTTAAAGTTCAAGTAGTTCTCAGGAAGTGAAGTGCAGGCTTCACTTCTTCATTAGAAAGAAGTGCCCGGCTTAAGGGGGTTTTAAATAGTTCCACCTCGGAACATATTTATCAGGGGTGCTTCGGAGAGTGAGGCTTCGGCCTCACTCTCTCTGTTTTGGCACAAATAGAACAAAGTTTGGTACAAATAGAACAATGAGTTATCAGACTGCTGCCTAACTTGCATGTGCAGAATAATACCTAAATCCAATCAATCATGAAAAAAGAACTTTTACTCAGTCTGATTTTTGTTCTCTTATGCGGATTGCTCAGCGGACAACACCTCAAACGGGTGAACAACAACCCCGGAGCAGATCCGGATTATGCAACGCTGCAGGCAGCAAACGACGCTGCCAGCAACGGCGATACCATCTATGTCGAAGGTTCACCTACAAATTATGACGGAGCAGATATCTCAAAGAAACTTGTCATAATAGGCCCGGGCTATTTCCTGACAGACAATGACAGCACCCAGGCTTTTGGGATTGCAGCTACATTTAATGATAACATCAGTTTCAACGCTGGCTCCGCAGGCAGCACTATCACAGGATGCAAAGTAAATAATTCTATTCATCTTAGTGTCAATGATATTAGTATTATCAGATGCTATGTGGGAAATATATCGGGCTCAGCGGAAATCAATAATGTACTTATCCTTCAAAGCTACGTTGGCTCGATTTATAACTCTTATAATGATGTAACCAATTCGGTTATCTCAAATAATATTGTTACCGGAGGTATAACTTTCACTGCAGGCAGTGGAAATTTGCAAATTGTAAACAATGTATGCACTTATGGTTACGGTTATGCTATCAATGTTTATAATGCAAGCATTGCAAACAACATCATTACCAATCCAACTTATGGTGTAATGGTAAACACAGGAAACGCCATCAATAACAACATTTTTGCTGGTGCCGGCACAAATGCCAATGGCAACCAGTACAGTGTTGTAATGGCCAATGTTTTTGTCGATTTCAGCGGCTCACTGAATTACAGTGATGACGCGAAGTGGAAGCTGAAAACAGGTTCACCTGCCATAGGCGCCGGTGTCAGCGGGGTAGACTGCGGTGCTTTTGGCGGTCCTACACCATATGTTCTGTCAGGCGTACCCAACCTGCCGCATATCTATGAAGCCACAATACCTGGCACTGCTTATTCCAACCTGGGACTGGCGTGCACCATTAAGATAAAATCAGGAAAATAGGCTTTCAATCGCTCAGCGATGAATAGATTAGTTTTCATACTGGCATTTCTGACTGCTGCATTAGTGTGCACAGGGCAGAAGATAAACAAGGCAGAATATTTCGTCGACACTGACCCTGGCTTCGGGAAGGCTAATAATATACCAATAGCTGTCGCGGCCAATGATTTGTCATTGAGCTATTCTGTGAACATAAGTGCGCTCACTCAGGGATTTCATATGCTGGTTTACAGGGCTCGTGACGACATGGGCCGGTGGAGCGTGGGTCTCAGGCAGGTCTTCTATGTCTTCCGGTCTCAGGGCATGGCAGACAGCAAGATTGCCAGGGCCGAATACTTTATTGACACTGACCCGGGTTTCGGTTCTGCAGTAAATATTCCCATATCCACACCGTCAGACAAACTGGAACTGAGCTTCAATGTCAATATCAGTTCCCTGTCGCAGGGATTTCACATGATAATTATCAGGACCCGAGACAATCTTGGTCGCTGGAGCTCTTCCTTTGAGCAGGTATTTTATGTTTTCAGGTCTCAGGGCGCTGCTGCAACTCAGATAACCAGGGCGGAGTATTTCATTGACACCGACCCCGGCTTCGGTTCTGCAGTAAACATTCCCATAGCAACTCCTGCAAACAAACTGGAACTTGCCTTCAATGTTGATATCAGTTCACTCGATCAGGCATTTCACATGATTATGCTGAGGACGCGTGACAACACTGGCCGGTGGAGTCCTGCCAGCCAGCAGGTATTCTATGTCTTCAAGGCCGAGCCGGCAGCAACCGCCAATGTGACCGCCATAGAATATTTTCTTGACACTGATCCTGGTTTCGGAAAGGGAACGATATACAACATTCCTGCACCTGGCAAAAAAGTGGAGGCAACCTTTACGGTCAGCCTTACAGGCGTAACCGCCGGCAGTCATGTTGTTTACTTCAGGGCCAGGGATGCCGCAGGCCGGTGGGGACAAATGTATTCGCATGCTTTTACTTCAAGCACAACGGATATAGGCGACATGGAGGTCAGATCATGGTTCAGGATGTACCCTAATCCTGGTGCCGGCGATTTCATCATCGATTTTTCTGATATGCCGGACAGGCCGGTCAGGCTTACCATTTCTGACCTGAACGGGAGGGTCGTTTATACCGATGCCCTTGAGGGTGAAAGAATTCAGCTGAATGTTGATCTTCCTTCAGGGATTTATATGGTGACGGTTGAGGCAGGAAACAAGTCCTTCATACAGAAATTATTAATAAACAGATAATTTATACAGGTATTAATTCATACCTTAATTCTAACCAAAAGAACCTTTATATGAAACAGTTGAAAACACTCCTTTTTCTGACGGTAACCACCTGCCTTATCATCTCATGCGGAAGATCTGACAATACCTCCAAAGGGGATTCACTTAAAAAGGGTAAAGCTAAAATGGTAACTCTGCCGTTCGATGTTACTGCCACGGGCAACTACACATATGTCGGGCCTGACACTATGCCTGTCGCGAAATGTGTCGCACCGTTAAATTTCTGGCGTGCCATTGTTGACGGCAAGGGAACGGGTACCCCTGTCGGGGACTTTACAATGCACTTTGATTTCTGTGGAGACTCCCTTAGCTTCTATGGAAATGCCCAAGCCTATTTGGCTCTCAGTGACGGAGATACATTGTTTGTCTCTGGCGCCGGGAGGGTTTTTGATGGAAGACTTGATGACCATCCGGCTTTTGTTGTTTCGTACTGGCGCGATCCGTTTGTTGTCCTGGGAGGCACCGGGAAGTACGAAGGAGCTACAGGGGAGATTATCACTGATGATTACAACAGTTCCGAGGACCCATATTCCCACCATCACTGGAAAGGAACCATCACAATGAAGAAAGGGAAACTATAATAAAATTATAAAAAGGGTTTCTCAAAAGTCTTTTTACCACCCCGTCCCTGACGGTACCGTCAGGGACACCCCTCCTTGAAAAAGGAAGGGGAAATATTTGATATTAAATATATTAGCTTTCTCCTCCTTAATAAGGAGGAGTACCCCGACCGAAGTGTTGGGGGGAGGAGGTGACTTTTGAGACGGCCCCTTTTTCTACTTCACCTTTTCCTTCAGCTGATCGGAGATCTTTACCTTGATCTCCTCTGCGAGTTCGGGATTGTCTTCAAGGAGCTTCTTCACCGCATCACGTCCCTGGGCAAGCTTCGTATCGCCGTAGGAGAACCATGACCCGCTCTTCTTGATGATATTGAAATCCGTACCCAGGTCAACGATCTCACCTGTGCGCGAGATGCCCTGGCCAAACATAATATCAAACTCGGCTTTCCTGAACGGCGGAGCCAGCTTGTTCTTTACTACCTTAACTTTCACGCGGTTACCAACAGCATCGTCGCCCTCCTTGATCTGGTTGGTACGCCTGATGTCAAGCCTTATGGAGGCATAGAACTTCAGTGCATTGCCGCCGGTGGTGGTCTCGGGATTGCCGAACATAACACCTATCTTTTCCCTGAGCTGGTTGATGAAGATACATGTGGTATTGGTCTTGTTGATATTGGCCGTGAGCTTTCTCAGTGCCTGCGACATCAGTCGTGCCTGCAGTCCCATCTTTGAATCACCCATCTCCCCTTCAATCTCAGCCTTGGGAGTAAGGGCAGCCACAGAGTCGATGACAACAATGTCGAGGGCGCCTGATCTGATCAGGTGATCGACTATTTCGAGCGCCTGCTCGCCGTTATCCGGCTGAGAGATAAGGAGGTTTCCCACATCGACACCCAGCTTCTCGGCATAAAATCTGTCAAAAGCATGCTCTGCATCGATGAAAGCGGCTATGCCGCCTGCCTTCTGTGCCTCGGCAATGGCATGGATAGCCAGGGTGGTTTTACCTGAAGATTCAGGGCCGTATATTTCCACTACCCTGCCCCTTGGCAGTCCGCCAATGCCCAGTGCAGCATCAAGACCGATGGAACCGGTTGAAATGACCTGCACATTGTCAATGGCATGATCACCCAGCTTCATGATGGTGCCGCGGCCAAAATCCTTTTCGATCTTGCCCAGCGTGACCTCAAGCGCCTTTAGCTTGTCCTTGTTTACTTCTTTTCTTTCCATTAATTATTCCGTTGTCAGTTGTCAGTTTTCGGTTATTTGGTGTAAAGTTTGAAGATCTGCGGCGCATGCTCCTTCGTATCGACCTTCTTGATCACCTTTTCTATTTTCCCTTTTTCATCGATGATAAAGGTTGTGCGGATCACACCCGTGACTTTCTTCCCGTACATGACCTTTTCGCCGTAAGCTCCGTAAGCCGTCAGAATCTTCTTCTCAGGATCGGCTATCAGTGGGAAGGGCAGAGTGTACTTTTCAGCAAATTTCTTATGCGATTTTTCAGTGTCGGGACTGACGCCGAGCACCACAAATCCCTTCTTAAGAAGTTCTTTATAGTTATCCCTCAGGCTGCATGCCTCTGCAGTACAACCCGGAGTATCGTCCTTGGGATAAAAATAGAGCACTACTTTTTTACCGGTATAATTGCTGAGCTTTATTGAATTTCCATTCTGATCCATGCCCTCGAACTTCGGAGCAAGCATCCCTTCTGTGAGTTGGGTCATGACTTTTTCGTATTTTTGTTCAGATGGGTAAAGGTATGAAGTTATCATTTATGGTAAAAAAATTCTTCTTCAGAGTTATTAACATGAAAGCCTGGCAGACATATATGGCTCTGGCCCTTACCCTTCACTTTTCTGGTCTGATTGTCAGCGGTCAGAACAACAATACCATGCTATCAAAGACTGAAGCTCAGGAAACTCAGGGCATAGAGCACGGAGCACAGAGCACGGAGCCCGGGGTTCAGAGCTCAGAGCCCGGAGCACTGAGTGAGGCATCTGAGGTTCCGGCGGAATTTGACAAAATGCTTGCAGAGGCGGTGAAACTTCAATACAGTGCGGATTCTTTACACGACTGGCACAGGGCGTCAGAAAAGAGATGGAGACGGCAGCACCGGAGAAGCAGGAGGTACTTCAGAGCATTGCTGAAGAGATTGAGGGCGGGGCAGCTGCTATACAGGCAAAAGCCGACATGTCTTTTCTGGCTGCAGAGCAGGATGGCAAACCTGTACCGGAGATGCATTCCGGTTCTCCTCAACAGGAGCAGGGTCAGGTATACTCACAGTTTGCTGTACTGTCCAGCCCGGCCTACAACGACGCCAACCCCATACCTTTCGACATTAAGCTGCCACCCGGGCTTATTTACACGATACAGCTTGCGGCATTTAAAAACCCCGTGCAGCCGTCGCTATTTAAAGGATTATTTCCTGTGTACGGCAGAAAGAAACCCGATAACGGAGTGAATTATTACTATACAGGATTATTCAGGATAAACGAGGATGCCAGGCAGGCCCTTTCAAAAGTCCGTGCTGAAGGTTTTTCTGACGCTTTCGTCGTTGCCATGATGGATGACGCTCAGGTATCAATGGAGAGAGCAACGATGCTTGAGAAGGAGTGGGCAGCAAAACCATTGCCCGTTCCCGAGGAGGTGTCACGGATAAAGAAAATATTACGGCAGCCGACACTCTGCCTGTCGGAACACTGGCATTCAGAGCCGAAGTGATGCGCTCAAAGAAACCCGTTAAACCTGAGGTTATTGAAAAGATCGAACTGCTTGCAGGTACCCGGGGACTTGACATGATTAAAAACAACCAGGGTGAGACTGTTTTTCTCATCGGGAATTTTATTACTTTTGAAAGCGCCGACGAGTATGTCTCGCTGCTGATACGCAACGGCTACAGTACAGCAAGGGTTGCAGCATACGTAGGCTTGCAGGAGATACCGGTTGAGGCGGCAAAGGAACTGTTAAACAGAATTGAATGACACAAAGAGCACCATTCCCCTGGGGTAAAATGAGGGGCAGGACGAGGAGAAATCCCTGCTGCTGATAAATGATGATGTTAACTCATTTGACCATGTCATCAAATCACTTGTCGATGTATGCGGTCATGATGAGATACAGGCTGAACAGTGCGCATAGCTGACACATCACAAGGGAGGATGTGTGATAAAAATGGGTGATGCAGTCACGCTGGAGAATATGAGCCTCAGGCTGAAGGAACTTAACCTTGATACAGTCGTAATTTAAAGAATAACAGATGTCACTGGGGCTGATAATTTTTCTGATCTTTCTGGACTGCTGCTTTTCATCGTCGAGTTTGTGCTTATCCCTGGCGTGACCATTGCAGGTATAGGCGGAGCGGTATGCCTGATTACTGGTATCGTCTTCGCATTTATTTCCTTCGGTACAGCAACCGGTCTGATAGTGCTCGGGATAACCCTTGTTGTAATGGTCGTTACCACTTACTTCATGCTCAAGGCAGACACATGGAAGAAGTTCATGCTGAAGACCACCCTTGACAATAAGGTGGATACTGTGGGGTGCAGAGGGAAGAAAGGTGAAGCCCGGCGACAAAGGAGTGACTGTGACACGGCTGGCCCCCGGAGGAAAGGTTCTTGTCAACGGTGAATACTTTGAGGCGAAATCCATAGACATACTCATTGACCCCAAACAGGAGATAGAGGTGATAAGTATTGATGACAACAAATTGATTGTAAAACCAATAAATAAACAGATATGAGCGGACTAGGCATTTATGTGATTATCATTGTTGGAGCGATTGTACTGCTCTGGATACTTCTTTATTTCATACCTATCGGACTGTGGTTCCAGGCACTGGTATCCGGTGTAAGGATCAGCCTGCTGCAGCTGATATTCATGCGCTGGAGGAAGGTTCCGCCGTCAATAATTGTCGGAGCAATGATCGAGGCTGACAAGGCAGGGATAAAACTTAACCGCGATGAGCTTGAGGCACATTACCTGGCAGGAGGACACGTTGCACAGGTAGTTCATGCCCTGGTCTCCGCCAATAAGGCAAATATTGACCTCTCATTCAAGATGGCCACCGCCATAGACCTTGCCGGCCGTGATGTTTTCCAGGCAGTGCAGATGTCTGTTAACCCGAAGGTGATTGATACTCCTCCGGTAACGGCAGTGGCACGCGACGGCATCCAGCTGATAGCGAAAGCCAGGGTGACTGTCAGGGCTAACATCAAGCAGCTTGTCGGCGGCGCCGGCGAAGAGACCGTCCTTGCCCGCGTTGGTGAGGGTATCGTCTCGTCGATCGGCTCGGCACACAGCCATAAGGAGGTGCTTGAGAATCCTGACCGGATAAGCAAGACTGTGCTTGAAAAGGGTCTGGATGCAGGTACGGCATTTGAGATCCTCTCAATTGATATAGCTGATATCGACATCGGCAAGAACATCGGAGCAGTTCTTCAGATGGACCAGGCTAACGCCGACAAGAACATCGCCCAGGCCAAGGCTGAGGAGCGTCGCGCCATGGCTGTCGCCCTTGAGCAGGAGATGAAGGCCAAGGCACAGGAGGCACGCGCGAAGGTCATCGAGGCAGAGGTGGAGATACCTCTCGCCATGGCTCACGCCTTCAAGACCGGCAACCTTGGTATTATGGATTACTACAGGATGAAAAATATCGAGGCTGACACCAACATGCGCGAATCGATCTCGAAACCGCCGACATCAGGTGGGGAGAAGAAGAAGTAATTGAGAATTTGCAATTTGCGATTTGCAGATTTCCCGAGTCTTCGACAATCGACAATCGACAATCGCAAATTGCCATAGGATTCCGTATTTCAGGTAGAACAGTATCATCGCCTCTATGGCCTTCTGGCATACCTCGCAGAATGTCTCTGCCTGGTTGCTCTTCATGCGGCAGTCGAAAGATGGACGGTATATTCCTTTAGCAGAATAGCCCCCTCCTTCAAAGAGCCCGGTAACACCCGTATATCTTTTGTCGTTTGGCGTTGGAACGGGCACTGACTTGGCTATCATGTTTTTCCACTTTGAATCAAAATTGACCCTGGTGGTGATGTTGGGCTCCCATGGCTCAACATCAAGCGGATAGAACTCTTCATAGGCCACTTCTGAATTGTAGTATTCATCTGCCAGTCCTGCAAACCCGTGACCGAACTCATGTGTCAAGACCTGCGGGGTGAAATGATGGTCAGAGGTCACGGCACTGTAATAGTTATATACGCCTCCGCCGCCATACCTCGGACTGTTAATGAGGACAACGATCTGATCATGAGGCGCTGACGCGGCATAGTCGTTCACGGTCCCGATATCCTGGGTGGTGAGATACCGGTCAACATTAAATGTGTAGTAGCTTGAGTTGAGTGCAGTGTTGACATAAATGCCTTCTCCGGGAACATCAGTCCCCTGTTCCTGGGAGGGGGCCTCCACCGCCCAGATATTTATACGGTCCTGGTACTTGTCAAACGGCGCTTCCAGGAATAGGATATCAGCAAGACGTTTCACATCAGCCCTGAATTTCTCTGCTTCCCCTCTGGTATAACCCTCAGCAATAAATGCAATGTCAAACGATGTATGAGGATCTCCCGTTCCGTATATTCTTGTGGCAAGCGCAGCATCAGGCTTCTCCCTGGTGATGAAATAGCTTGCAGGGTCGATCCTGTCTCGTACAACTTGCTGAACTGGCCATCGCGACTGCGTATGCTCAGGACAAAATTCACCTTGTTGTTCGGGAAAGGAAAGGTAGCCACCTCGTGAAAGCTTCTTTCGATCTGTTTGGCCTCCGCTGTCGT
>CAVRBS010000006.1:0-21700 GCA_963719235.1 uncultured Bacteroidales bacterium | reverse complement strand
CGAATGATGATAACACACTACCCGCCCTCACCGGAGGTTATATTTCCAAGGCTGACAAGCAGACCGGAGGTGACCCTATTGCATGGACCATGTACTCATGGACAAATAACCCGGTCTACTATATTCATGACCTGCCAAAACCTGAGGATGCCACAACCCAGCAGACAAACTATATCAAGGGAGAGTTCTTCAAGCTTGAGACGGCTGCTAAGAACGGTGATGCTTCAGTTGTGAATGGTTATCCGTCTGTCATAGATATCCCATCATTCATCGACTTCATGATTATCAATGAGTTTGCCTCCAATGCCGACGCATATACCTACAGCACCTTTTTTCACAAGGACAGGAACGGGAAGCTGAGAGCAGGCCCTATTTGGGATCTTGACCTGACCTACGGCAATGATCTCTTCATGTGGAGTCTTGACAGGAGCAAGACAAATGTGTGGCAGTTCCAGTACGGAGGCAACGACGGCTCAAGGTTCTGGCGTGATCTTTTTTACAATCCCCAGTTCAGGTGCTATCTCTCCAGACGCTGGAATGAGCTCATTGCCCCCGGCCAGCCTCTTAACCAGGCCACCCTCGAGGCATTCATTGACCTCAATGCCGACAGCATCAGCGAAGCGATCCCGCGTGAATACCAGCGGTGGAACAAGGTCGGCTCGCATTCCCAGCGAATAACCGCAATGAAAACATTCATCGCTGCCCGGATAGCCTGGATGACGGCAAACATAGGGTCATTTTCTGCATGCGCCAATGTAACAGTACCTCAACTGGTGATAACCAAGATCATGTACCATCCTCTTCCGACGGTACAATACCCTGACGATGATGACCTTGAGTTCCTGGAGATACGAAACAACAGTAACACAACCGTTAACCTGAGCGGCATTTATTTCCTGGGGACAGGTCTGGTTTACCAGTTTCCTGCAAATGCGACCCTGGTGCCCTACCAGGCTGTCATTCTGGCCAGTAATGCTGCTGCATTCCAGAGCAGGTACGGCTTCGCACCGTTCGGGCAATTCACCCGTCACCTCTCCAACAGCAGCGAGAGCCTGGTGTTGTCTGATGCATTCGGCAACGTGATTGACTATGTACTTTATTCAGATACAGACCCATGGCCTGATGCTGACGGCAATGGCTACTACCTGAAGCTTAAGGATCTGATCCTTGATAACAACATCGCCTCAAGCTGGGTAGCATCAAATGATTTAATTACCTCAATTGACCTCAACGTCGCACAAAACGAAGTTATTGTCTATCCAAATCCGACAGACAGGAAATTGTACATTGAAGCGTCATCTGAAATTATCAAGGTAGATGTCTATGGTTTAACTGGCCCATTGATAAAAACCATATCATGTGAAGGCAGCAGTTGTGAATTGGACATGGTTGGCCTGGCTAAGGGAGTATATATCATCAGGATAGTCACTGCGGACAGACTTTATATAACAAAGATCTTTAAAAACTGACCTGGCCTCCCGTATGGGTTTCAGGAGTGCCGCCTGACTGACACTTTTAGTTGTCTGATTTCCCCGGTCCGATTGAAAATCTTGTTACTGGATTGGACATCAAGCAAATCACCCTCGATAATCAAAGCTTCACCGCTGTTAAATATCACCTCAATTTCCCTCCGGTCGGAAGCAGAATAGATGACAGGCACCTGGCAAAGAGTGAATGCGAGCTGATTGGCAGACAGCTGAACAGAGCCGATACTGCCATCGATAGCCTGATAGGAGAATAGTTCATCGCGATCCATAAACTCGGCTGGATTAAGGAGTAACGTATCAAATCGCACCTTGCCTCCTTCAACTGCAACACCAAGCTCCCTCATTCTTGAGATAACATCTTCTTTAACCTGTCCGGTCATACCAGGCTGCCTGGCTCCGGAATTTCCCGGGGTATGAGAATAGGCATCTGTGGGAAATGCTCCGTATAACAGGGGCGACTTGTACATCCCTATACCGGCTTTGATGTCAAAATAGGATTCTCTCAACTGAGCTGACAACCCTCTTTCCACACTAACATTCATGGCCTGAAAAAAACTTTCCTGAGCTGCAAGCAATAGTTTGGACACCATATGCCAGTAAATACTGCCCAACCCTTCATAAGCATAGAATGTCCCGGACCTTCCGGTAAATGACTGATGATCAAACAGCTTTTCATAAATATTCAGAATCATTGATTTCTCCTTCTTCACCAATTGCCCGTATTTCTCCTCATCAAGTGATTCCAGTGCTGAATCAAGCACTCCTGCATTTCTGAAACTTCCGTGGAAATGAATACCCCCTGTCAGGTCGGTGCTAACTATCGATGTCTCTTTGTCAGCAATTAACCTGTTCAGGAGTTCTGATCCTATGACTATGCCGACAGGTATATTGTTCTTTTCTATAAAACCGGGCAATCGTCTGTCAGGGTATAACAAATAGCTGTATTGATCGGCCCTGAACAGGTCAGACTTTTTAAGCGCCCTCAGTACTTCCAGCGATTCGGAAGGTGAGAGGTACCCGGAGCTGAGAACTGCCACCTGCCCTTCAAGCATCTCATACAAGTGTCGAATGGAAATTGTGTCATTATCAAATGAAACCAGGTTGTAGGAGTGATACAATCCGTCATCACGCCTGTTTTTACTGATTGACTGATCAATATATTCAAGTGACAGCGTCAGGAACTGGATCAGCTGGTCCATTCCTACCTGAGTCTTTTCACCTGAAAAGGAATTTGTATATATCGACCGGCGATAAACCGTGCCGGCTTCACCAAGTACATCGGCAAATCTCCTGCGTTCACTGTCAGAAAATCCTGTCCCAATCAACTGTTTATTACTGGAAAAGATACCTGAGACATTATCGAAGAGTGTTTTTAATTCTACAGAAATGTTCACCGAAGCATATGCAGACCTGTTAAAGACAGTTTTCCAGAAACTCATGAATCTCCTCAGGTAACAGAGGGTTACCATTGAAGCTCCATTACCGACAAGGGCATTATTGGCATCATTCCATTCCGGACGCTGAGTATTCAGCCATATACCTGCTTCGGGAATAAAATTAATTAGTTTGGCAAGCAGTATAACCAGTATTTTTTCAGTAAGGTTCACATGATATACTTTGTTATCGCCAATGCATAGCAACCGGCCATCCGAACCCATCTCCCCGACCATGGCTCTGATCCTTTTATTCAACTCCCCGTCGAATACAATTGTATTCTTCGGATCGCTGACAATTTCAGCATACGATTTTATACGATAAGGTACGTTGGCATAGGCGCAGACCTCTTCTGCCAGCATCTGATCTATTCTGCCGGGATGATAACTGTCCGATAATTCAAGAAGTTTCTGAAGGTAAATAATCTGATGATCGCCCCAGTAACCAATGTACGACCACGGGTCATCAGGATCGGGGCATTCCCAGTCAATGCCTTTACGCATAATCCGATAGGGATTGTACCCATCTGCTGTGGTGGCATTTACGAACTTGCTGATAATGTTTTCAACGAATTCAGGAAACGAAATACTTAAAGCCTCCCAGTTTTGGAAAATGTCACGCCAGTTCCCCTGGAAGTCGAATTTCGGAGAGCCATCCTCATTTCTGCTGTCAATCGAGAATTGATTCCATGGTCTGCTGGGATCACCGTGCCGCCGGCTGAAAGTCAGTGGCAGATATTCGTTACAGATGCGGATTAAACTGGAGTTACTGCTTTGTTTCGCCAGAAGGTGCAAATCCTGAATGGATATTTCGGGGCTCTTTTTTGCCAACAGCTCTTCGGCTTCAGGCTCAACTGTTTTGTTTGTATCGCGGATGAATCTCTTCAGATCTTCTGTTGCGATCATGTAATTGTTAACATATATGCCTCCGCGCATAATGTTAAAGAGAATGTTTGAGAAATGGCGCGCCGTGCACAATTCATCACTGCTCTTCTGCAACCCGTCTGCCGATGCTACAAAGGAGACAAGTTTATCGGTGCCTTTCTCAATGTCAGCATTGATCAGCCCAAAGAAATTGTTGTCAGCCTCCAGAAAATGGTTTAGATTGGCCACCCCGGTGGTGCTCTGGTCAACTTCGCAAACAAAAAACCATTCTTTTTCTTTCTGACCGGGCAGAAAGACGTCAGCATTAATAAAATAAGCTCCGCGCGAAGCCCTGATATCAGTTTCAGTCTGGAGTGGAGCCCCTGTTATAAAATTCCCGAGTTGCTTGTCGGAAATAAGAACCTTACTGTCAGCCAGGCCAAACGACCATACAGTTGTTGCGTTTAGTGATTCGCTCGGTTCTGCTTTGTCGACCGGAATTGAACTCAGCATGAACAGACCAAGCTTTGTATCCTCTATGAGTTCACTTTTTTTATAACCATCAAGCAGGTTGCTGTATTCATTCTGGAAGTTATAATCGACACCACTGGGAAGGATATTGCGTATTCCATCAAGTACCTGGAGTTTAACGGACCCGGCACCAAAATTCACAAGCCTTGATCTTTTTACGAATCCATATTTGTCACTGAAAAACCATCCGTATTGAAAATCCAGTTCCAGGTCAAAATTCCTTTCCTGAAAGATGATTTTGTTACCATATATGCTCTTAAGGAGGTACCGGTCTGTCCGGTAGACATTTGCCAGCTCTTTCGAAAACGGTTTCCATAAGGAGGTATGATCACCTCTTTGAGCCAGGATAACGGTTTTACTTCCCGTAAGATCATAATAATCATGAATCTTGTCATCAGTATAGTATGGAAAAAGGGCATGATCACGGTCTTTCCTTCCGGCTGACAATGATCCGTTACTGGAGATGAACATCCATTGATCGGAATCACTGACAATGGTCATAAAAAAATCAGGCATCTGATCATAATGCTCAATCCGGTAAAACTTCTCACCGTCGATCTCCAGAAAATTCCCCTGAACTTTATTATCTGATTGTTTCAGGAGTGTCTGTCCCAGTAATATCTTCTCTCTGTTCATAATGTCTCAGGTAATTGATAAAGGATATTTTCGGCTGGCGGTTTTCATAAAAAACCCCCCAATGCTTTTCCACTTCATCCGGATCTGATTTTTCTCCTCCTCCCTTCCATGGTTCATCAAATGCCTCAAACAGGAATGTTGTCACCCCTGTTCTGGTAACCCAGTTGTGCAGATTGACCAGATAGTACTCCTGGGCAGCAATATCTACGGTTCCTTTAATTAATGAAGCCTGCTCTCCGGGCCCTGTCTTTCTGGCATTATAATTCGTTGCCCATCCTGCCTCTCCAATTACAACAACTTTGTCAGGATGCATCGCCTTGACGCCCTGATAATAAATCCTGTCCATCCATTCTATTGAATCTTCGAGAGAGATGCCATTCCACATCGAATAAAGATGCGTGACAATGAAGTCTGTTTCATCCGCAACCGTTTTGCTTTCAGATGTAATCCAGAAACTGTAATCATCGGCTGTGGTTACCGGAACAGAGGTGTTGTTTCTGACAAGCCTGATGTAGCGGACTAAATCCTGCTGGTCCATTCTGTGAGCTGACCAGGTTACCTGGGTCTCATTTCCCACACTTACGGCAGCAATTATGTCAGGAAATTCGTTAGCCAGGCTGATGCCTTTGATAACCTGTTCTCCGTTCTCCTTTTTCCTTTCAGGCCGGCCCGTCTCATTTTCAAGCCACACCCCGAGCATAACCTTCAGAGGGAGATGATTTTTTCTTATAAGATTCAATATTCTTCCGGAGTCTGCATCGGAGCCGTAAAGCCTTATTAAATTCCAGTGGCGCCTTAATATTTGCAGGTCTTCCTCAATCTCCTCATCAGAAGGGCCTTTTATTCCGGGCGACTGACCGTTCCGGTAACATCCGTAGGAAACTGCTTCTCCGATCCATTTACCGTTAAGGAATGGCTCGAATCTTCGACTTATAAAGGGCTCCTGTTTTACAACCGGGTATCCTGACATCTGAACCTTAGAGTTCTTCTTCATGTAAAAAGGATCTCATAGAAACGACATTATAGCTGCACCCGGACAGTCTGAACTGAGTTGGCAACAATGGTTATGTCAGCATACTGATTCTTTATCTGAAGCTTATAAGATATATCTTTCTTTGTTGTATTCAGAAGCTGCACACTGAGGACATTGTCACTGTTAACCGTTGCACAGGCGTGCAGATCATCATCACCCAGGCCTGCAAGAGTTCTATATGTCTTGACTGCCCTGTCTCCCGGCCTGATTGTCTTGCTGAACTGGGCCAGCACATAATAGACAGGTGTGTAGTAAATGTGTCCTGTTTCAGTATCTATCATAACGGGAGCGCCGCAATAATTACCAACATGATTCGGTCCGCCCAGATGATCAAGTACAACATTCCAGTCAATCCAGCCTGCAAGCCAGTGGTCAATGCTGACAATAATATTCCTTGCGTAGCGGTGCACGGGAGTATAGACCGGATGGTCTTCTGTTCTGACACCCTGCCATGATGCTGAATATCCCCAGTCAGTAGCATTATCGTTCCACCAGAATGAATCATTATCAAACCAGTCCTTCTCCATGAAACGTTCCGGATCATTAATTCCCTGCGGAGCCGGTTTGCCCAGATCATCTATGCAGCCTTCAGTATGAATGATCTTGTGATCCGGAAACTTTGAATTAACTGTTTCGAATACCTCTTCGTAGACTTTAAATGTGCTTTCATACCAGTGAACAGCCGTTCCATAGACATATCCGGATGTTTGAGCATCGGAAAGGATAAGGTCTGCCCATTGTTCAAGTCCATCCCTGTTCTGATCATATATTAGCAACCTGACACTGGCGTTATCACCTGACTTCAGCTTCGGACCCAGGAAATTTTTAATAAAGTCATTCTGCGTCTGAGGGGTAAAATGCATACTCTCCCACTGACCGTTATTGCCATGCGGCTCATTGACAGGTGTAATACCCCATATTTCAATACCTTCAGACCGGTATGCATCAAGGTATCTGATAAGATAGTCAGCATATGTCTCTTCATACTCTTTCCTGAGACTTCCACCGGTGCCCTGGTAGTCGTTTTCAGCTGAGCCTGGTATATACCAATCTTCAATATCCTTCATCCATGGCGGGGCAGTCCATGCCGATGCTACTATCCTCAATTCCTTATCCTTCTGCTGGCTCTTGATCTCTATCGCCTCCATGATCATGGGTAAGAGATCGTATTCTTCATCCTTAATGGCTGGAAATTCAGATTTACTGAATCCCATTTTGTCAGGTGCAACACTGAAAGTCTCCAGTTTGACATCTCCCTTTTTGTCGAGATAGGAATATTTACCGTTAACAGTAAAGTCACATGCTCCTATATGCGTCCTTGTGAGTGAGAAGTTGGCACCCTCTTCACTGAAGATGTTTCTCATGACCTCCCTGCGTTCAGCCGGATCAAGGTGTGCGAGCACAAAGGCAGAAGATTCAGTGAATGAGGACCCTATACCGTCGATGGTCTGCTTTAAACTATCCGGATCTATCTTGATTATAGTCCCGGCAGGTTCTCCCCTTACAAAAGAGACATTTTCTTTTAATGCGATTTTGTCACCGCTCTCCGAGGTTACGAAGATCTCTTTTGTTGATAACAGATCCGGGTCACATGATTGCATAATACTTGTAAAGATAAACAGCACCGAAAAATAAAACATTCTGTATTTCATAATAGTTTCATTCAGAGTCTCTATGATCATACCACTGCTCATTGAGATCAGGCATATTTCAATTTTCCGTCCTTGTCCCACAGGCCCCAGAAAGCGCCCACATCTCCTTCTTTTTCGATCTTCCATGCCTCATCAAAGCTTGAGAAATACATGATCTCAATCTTCTCTTCCAGGCTCCATTTCTGAGTATTTATGAAGTAACGCAGTGCATTGTCAGTTGAGGGCTCGGACGCCTTAAAGGCTCTTCCCATGTCAGGCCATCCTGTCTCACTGATAACCACCCTTTTACCTTTGGCAACCTGAATCACACTAAAATACATATTCTTCATATAGACCAGTGAATAATCAATGTGGCAGCCTTCCCAGAAAGGATAGCAGTTTATATACAGCACATCACATGCATCGGTAAGCGCCGGGCGCCTGACAAATTCGTAATAGGCATCGACATACCCCACGCTGACCTCAGGTACCTGTTGCCTGACCCGTTGAATATATTCCAGTAATTCCTTCTCTGTCAGCTCCTCGCGATATAAAACCTCGTTTCCAACAGCAACGAGATCTGCATTTCCTTCCCTTGCAACCTTAACCAGGTTGTTAATTTCAATTTCGTTGTGTTCCTTATCATCACTTAACCAGGCACCTGCCATAACCTTTAAACCATATTCCCTTGCAAGATGAGGAATAAGTTCATGTCCGTCTGTACAGGAGAATGTCCTTATCCATGAAGTAAAAGGCTTTATTATCTCCAGTCTTTTACGAATCTGCTCCTCGCTGATAATGCTGCCGGGTTCCTGACCCTCAACATAAGAGCTGAAGCAAAGGCCATGAATTCCATTCTCAAGGTATTTCCTGAACAGTTTTATTAATTCGGCAGTTGACTTGTTACTAAAGTCCTCTCCTGCGAGAGATAAGAGTTTTCCGCTTCTGAATGACATAATATTAAATTTTATCTGTTATCTGTATAAGTTAATGAAGATGTTCTTTGTAATCAAATTCCGCTGACCGGGACTATAGCTCTCCCCTTCTTTCTATCAATTGCATTTTTATCTCCCGGGCTTTGGTTTCTGTAAGGTCATATTTCCACATTACTATTATGGCCAGAAAGGCAGTAATTGCAGGAATAGCTATATCAGCAATCCTTAGCTTTATAATGGTTTCAGCAGCCTGAATGGTTGCATTCTGGTCAAACCCGACAAGTTTCAGCACCAGGCCACCCAGAACGAGGGCTAGGGCCTGTCCGAGTTTCACCATCCACCAGTAGATGGCGCCGAATGTTCCTTCTTTGCGTGGCATGCCATTATTCAACTCATCAAGGTCGCATACATCAGCTGTCATGCTCATCATAAGTGTAAACAGACCACCAATTCCGAATGCCATCAGAGGAAGGGGCATAAATAGTAACCAGGGGATTTCGGGGTTAAATCCCCACCACTTCAGGATATAACCAAAAATGGAGATAATTGTTGAAATGATAAAAGCGTTGCGTTTCCCCACTTTGCTGGCAATAGCAGAGATAACCGGAATCACAAGGAAGGCAGTAACTATTGCCGATACGGTAGAAAACCATGCCGGCCAGTTTCCGGCCAAGCCATAGTCACCTTTGAACATATAAAATACAATAATGAAATAACTGAATGATGCTACCAGTTGAAAACCATTAAATATCAGGAAGGTTGCTCCGCAAAGTTTCATAAAGGGTTTGTTTTTTGATACCTGGGCAATTCCTCTGAAAAGATCCATAATATTAGACAACAGTGTCTTGTAAGTAATCTTGACTCTGCCCTCCATATTCGTAGCATCGATGCCTTTGCAAAATATAGCAGGTAAAACACCCAGGACAATACAAACAGCACCTACAATTACGGAGAGACTTCTAACCCCAATAGCCTGGGTCTCAAACAGGTTTGGGTTTGCAATCAGCACCCAGAACCATGGTACAATCATCCATGCCACCTGGCCCAAAGTCTGTGAAAATGCCATTATCCGGGTACGCTCATTATAGTCTGATGTCATTTCATATCCAAGTCCGATCAGTGGTGTGGAAAAGATAGTATTTCCTGTCAGGTATATAAGGGAAAAAACCAGGAAATACCAGAAGTTATACATCTGGGAGTTTTCAGGATATAGTTGCCACAGGACTGCGAATAAGATTCCGCTTGAGATAGCACCAATAAAAATATAGGGCCTTCTTCGTCCAAATCTCGATTTTGTGTTGTCAGATATAAATCCCATGATCGGGTCTGTAATGGCATCATACAATCTTGGCAGCCCTCCAAGCAGGCCCGCCAGAAACGGGTCCATCCCGAAGGCTGTCAGCAAGAAGAACATAAAGATTCCAAGGGATCCGGGGAGCAGGTTATTCACAAGGTGGCCAGCACCAAATGCCGCTTTCTGCACGAATGGCACTCTGTCTTTCTCTGCTGTAATATAATGATTCATATGAAGAAGTTTAAGGTAAAATATTTATCACTTATGCATATTCTGAAAGTGTCTGACATTTCACTGCAGATTACTCACTGAATTTTAAAATGGAATAATGATAATCAGCTATTTATCCTGGTCAACTTCACTGTAGACCCTGACATAATCAACATACATGGTTTGAGGGAATGGTGTTTCGGATGTTGGAAAACCTACATAATTTCCACCGATGGCCACATTAAGAATCATAAAGAAAGGATGATCGAAAACCCACTCTCCTGTAACATCATCGGGTTCTATCACCTGATAGAGCGCATCATCAACAAAATAGTAAATAAAATCCTCCCCCCATTCTACAGCAAAAATATGATAATCAACATCAAACCTGTCATTAGTGTACCCATAGCTTTTTGTTATAGCAGCGCCGCCAGAATAGCCTGGACCATGCACACTGCCATGTATAAGATTAGGTTGTTGGCCACGATATTCCATAATATCTATCTCGCCGCACCCGGGCCATGGCACAGTTTCGATATCTGACCCCAGCATCCAGAAAGCAGGCCATATTCCGGGCCCCCATGGCAACTTTATCCGTGCCTCAAACCGGCCGTAAGCCTGCTCAAATAATCCCTGAGTCTTGATTCTGGCAGAGGTGAATGAATTACCTGATCTTACTGCTGTAATCTTCAGAACTCCATCCTCAATTACAACATTCTGAACATCATTTGTATAGGTCTGCAGTTCATTATTGCCCCAGCCGCCTCCTCCGAGGTCAAATACCCATTTTGATTCGTCAGGAGCTCCTTCGGTATCGAATTCATCCTGCCAAACCAGCTGATAGGTGCGATCTTCCAGTGCCTGGTTATCATCGCATCCTCCCAGAATAAAAAGGGCTGACAGGAAGAGGATGCCCCGGACAAGTAATACATTATTTGATTTCATATTCGTGATTTTGTCTTGTTACAATTCTTTTCCTCTTAAATAAGCTAAAGCTTCGAGTTTCGAAAGGATTGAAACCGAAGCCTTAGCTGATTAAATTCATTTCCAGAGATAAACATTATCATACCATACATTTGTCAGATTGGCAGTTGTAATCCCAATCTGAGCAACATCACTTCGTGTCAGGTTACCTGCGACAACTCCTCCTAAAGCAGTAATACTAATATCCACGGAAACCCATGTGCCAGCAACTATTGCGGGATTTGTTCCTGTATTAATATTAACTTCCAGAGCAGAAGCTTCGCCGGCTGTACCGGCAAAATCTACCAGCTTTACATTGAATACATCCCCTGTTAAGTCAGTATCATCAGTGTAAATATCGAAATGAATATGTGTGAATGTGGATAAATTTTGTCTGTTGGTGGAAAAATCAATTCCCTGACAGTTTATCCCTGCATTCTTCTTCAATGTATTATTTCCGGCTATTACAACCTGTGTAACTGCAGCACCTCCGCACCAGCCGGCGTCAAAATTATTAATAGTAATGGGTGTATAAGCATCACTATATATAGAAACCACATTTGAGGCACTGCGCACAGGCGGTGTCGGGGCTGCAGTAGTGGGTCCTGTGGGTGTACCACCGGATCCTTTATAGAAGTAAATGTTGTCGAGGTAAATGGTTGAAGGAGTTGTACCTGCCTGTCCGTCAAACTTCATTTGATACACCCCGTTCAGCGCCATGCCGGAAGATGTGAAGGCTGTAAGCGGTATGTCGTAACTGTTCCATTGTCCCTTGGTAACCGGGGTTAAAGAAACTAGTTTCTCCGCGGGTGAGCCACTGTTGTTTATAGGCGACACCTGAACAACGGTTGCATCGGGAGTCCACATGTCAACATGAAGGAATCCCATTCCAGTCAGATCCTGAGGAGCTGACAGAGCAGTGCCCTGGTAGTTGAACGTTGCATACTTAAGGGTATTGTTGCCTGCAACACTGACCGTGGAAACAACAGTTGACTGACCCCAATTGGGATTAAAATCAGTTCCGGTGAGGTCGGTATATGCGCCACTGAATATTGAGACTACATCAGCAGCAGCTCTGACAGGCGGTGTAGGAGCCGCAGCAGTTGGCTCTGTGGGTGTGCTACCGGATCCTTTGTAAAAGTAAATGTTGTCGAGGTAAATGGTTGAAGGAGTTGTACCTGCCTGTCCGTCAAACTTCATTTGAAACACCCCGTTCAGCGCCATACCGGAAGATGTGAAAGCTGTAAGCGGTATGTCGTAACTGTTCCATTGTCCCTTAGTAATCGGGGTTAAAGAAACAAGTTTCTCCGCGGGTGAGCCACTGTTGTTTATAGGCGACACCTGAACAACGGTTGCATCGGGAGTCCACATATCAACATGAAGGAATCCCATTCCAGTCAGATCCTGAGGAGCTGACAAAGCAGTGCCCTGGTAGTTGAAAGTTGCATACTTAAGGGTGCTGTTGCCTGCAACACTGACCGTGGAAACAACAGTTGACTGACCCCAATTGGGATTAAAATCAGTTCCGGTGAGGTCGGTATATGCGCCACTGAATATTGAGACTACATCAGCAGCAGCTCTGACAGGCGGTGTAGGAGCCGCAGCAGTCGGTTCAGTAACTGTACCACCGCCGGATTTATAGAAATAAATATTGTCAATATAGACTGTCCTCAGATTACTGGTAAGTACCATCTGAGCAAGGTCCGACCTGGTCAGGTTGCCGTTAAAGGCTGTAATAGGAACATCTATTGAAACCCATGCTCCCTTTGCCAGCGCCGGGATATCGCCGCTGGCAGTGTGAACAACGGTGAGTATATGAGCTGTAGCTTCTGCAGTTCCTCCTCCGAAATCAACATTCTTAATTGAAAGTGATTTAGACACTACTTCATCAGGTGTCCAGACATCAATATGGAAATGAGTCATTCCTGAGGCATCAAACTTATTACTGCTAAAGTCAATACCGGCGAAATTTGTAAATGTATATTTCTTAACATCATTGCCAGCTATCTGCAAATCTGCCACATCTGAATTATCCCAGTCAGCTGACCAGGAATTTACAGTTCTATTGGTATAGGCGTTGCTGAAGAGAGAAATAACATCAGCAGGGGCTCTTGCCGGTGGCACAGGAGCTGCCACTGCAGGTACATCTGCTGTACCGCCCCCGGAGGTATAGAAATACAAATTGTCAAGAAATATATCACCGTTACCGTCAAACTTCAGTTGTATGATATCAGCAAGATTAACCGGTGAAAAACCAGACAAAGGAATATCGATACTTGTCCAGCCTGTTGTAGGTACTATGAGTGAAGATGCCTTTTCCACAGGTCCGGGGCTTATCAGATAAATATTTAATGCTGAAGAACTTACTGTCCAGAAGTCCAGGTGCAAATACTCCATGCCTGTAACATTCTGACTCGATGCCAGTTGAATCCCCTGGTAATTCAATCCTGTAAATTTCAGCGTATTATTTCCTGCTATCTGAACATCAGAGACAACTGTTGCCTGACCCCAGTTTGGGAAGTCGGTACCTGTTAAATTAGTATATGCATCACCGTATATGGAGATCACATCAGCTGCATCCCTGGCCGGAGGTGCAGGAGCAGCCTCTGTCGGCACAGTAACCGTACCTCCACCGTTACCATAAAATAGACATTATCAAGGTAAAATCCCGAAAGTGATGATCCAACGCGTTCAAGAATAATCTGAGCAAGTTTGCTCCTTGAAGAGAGACCGGAGAGACTAATATCAACACTTATCCAGCTTTGCGAAGCAAGCGGTCCTGAATTTGATATACAAGAGAAGGGTCGTTGCCATCAAGGGCTCCATCGGGTCCCATATCCACCAGTTTAACTGCCAGTTTATCTGCAGGGTTTACCTCATTTGGAATCCAGACGTCCATATGAAGGTGTGTCATAGTGGTGGCATTAATTGTTGGTGAGGTAAACTGAATACCTACAAAATTGAAATTGTTATAGACCAATACATCATCACCATCAATTGTGAAATCTGCTGAAGTAGTTGTCTGGTAAGGTTGCCAGTAACCGTTATAAAAATCTACCGGTACGTTTACGTATTGATTGCTGAAGACGGAAATAACATCTTCCTGATCTGCTGTAGGAACGGGGGCGTGAGTAAAATCACCTGAAGACTGAACCGTGAGTGATCCGTCAGCATCCTCACCGCCTGCAGTGGCGGTGATAACAGCTGTTCCTTCACTAAGAACCGTAACCAATCCCGTTGCATCCACAGAAGCGACTCCTGCATTCGAAGAAACAAATGTAAAATAGGCAGGTGCTGCAATGACTGTCTGGTCAATTCCGGTTGGCATATTAAAGGATACTTTCAAACCGTCAATTGGAAACTTCAATCCGTTTACTGCTGATTCAACTTTTTCATTTCCATCGAGTATCATTGGCTGGCGGTGAGCAATAGTACCCAGCTTCTCAAACTTCAGCTCATCAATCCAGAATGTATATCCCATTTCATCTTCAGGACCTTCCACGTAATAAAACATTCCCTTTTCTTCAGTAAGCCTGGAAGGATCAGGTATAGGAATGATATATTTCTGCCAGTTTGAGTTTACAGCAACATCTCGCATTGAAGCAAGGTACTTTGATTCACCCATATCATTGCCAAAACCCAACAGGTCAATGGTTGCTGATTTTGATGCCCTGGCCCAGAAGGTAAGGGCATCATAGCCAGACAGGTCACGTGCAATCTTTGTAAAGTAAATCCCTCCGGCATAAGCGCCCTGAGGATCCTCATAATCAGGAACTTCAAATCTCATTGATGCTGATCCTTCATATTTAACCTCCTTATCCACATCGAAAGCGGTCACTTTTGATCCGCCAAATGCGGCATACTTCAAGCCTGCACTGAATCCGTCTATAAACACTTCTGGTGTGGTGGGATAAGATGCCAGCTCAAGTTCATCAAAATCCCTTACGCAGCTACCGGAGCCTGCAAGTGCCAAGGCAGTTATCAGTGCAACCGCTGACCAATTATATTTTCTGTTTTTCATTTTAGTCTCCATTTATTTATGGTTACATGCCTATATTAAAATGTAAGTAAGTCCTGATCTCCCATTCATTACCGTTTGGATAGCCAGGCACTGTGGGATCACATACCGGATTCCCATCAGGATCTATGGTAGTGGTTGGACAGTAGCGTGGAGAATACTGGTCAAGAGAACGCCAGTTAAACTGGATTCCGAAACGGGTTTCAGGCAAGACAAACCATTTAGGTTTTGCGACCGAAGTTGACAGATCAAACTTTATCTGCAGAGGGTAAGTTAAGTTGAAGTCGCGGTGATAATCGTAAGGTCCCCAATCGTTAACCTTAACCATTGATATCAGTTTTACCTTTTTATATATCATTCTGAGGTCACCGCCGTAGCGATTGATCAGTCGTGCGTCACTGCCGTTTGATTCAGCCTCACCGGCAAACAGATTGGCAATCAAACCCAGGTTTGGATTTACCTTTGACACTATGCGTGCATATGTTTCCCACAGGTCGCGTGCCGGCGGAGCCCCGTCGAATGCAAAGGTCTCGCGCCCGTCGGCCATAATTCCAATGGCAGCATCCTGTGTGGTCGGATGGTGACGGTAGATAAACCCGGCACTCATCGCAAAGGTTGCGTCTTCATTCTCATCGTTATCCCACTCGTACATCCAGGTACCCGGTGTGGGGTCATATGTAAGAAGGAACTCACCGGCCACCGTCTCCCTGTTTTGTCTTACAGCAAAGGGATCATCAAGGATATTCCTGGCCCTTCCGGGAGGTGGCACATCACCGGGTACCGGGCCGATAACGGGTTTCTGCCACAGGAAGTTGGGAGCTAATTGAAAATCTCCAACAAGCACGGTCAGACCGGTAAGGAAGTTAAACTGGTTACCGCTTCCGCTGTCCTTGAGCCTCCAACCCGTAAAAGTCTTTGTGTAGTCTGCACCCCCGCCGGCTACCAGTCCCATGGCAGCTCCCGAGGCATACCAGTTGAACGGACCTGAAGATACTGTTACTTTGACCTTGCCGCCCCAGGTGTCGTTGGAAGTGATTTTATCCTCGTAAATTGTATAGTTTCCATCAACCTCTTCAGCTATCTGGAAGGTTTCACCTACACGTGGCTGGCCGGCCCATATACCGCCAAGTTCAAGGCCCACCGGCCCCATTTGCCTCTTTATATGGAGAGTAGTCCTTCGCGTCGGCGGCGTTGGTATGGCAAATGAACTCACTGCCTGCTCCTGCTCATCCAGATCCTCATGAAAAATACCGGTCAGGTCAAACCCTGCAACTTTTCTGCTATACTTGACCAGTACTGCAGGGTTAGCCCCCCACCACAGTTCAGGTCCAAAAGCAACCTTTAAACCACTCAGCGACTTCTTTCCTGCAAATTCAAAGCCGAAAGGTGCGTTACCATTATAAATATCGATGTTTGGGCCATAGTTTGCCTCCGGATACAATCCGAAAAAGTCGCCTTCATAACCCCAATGATAATGACCGGTACGATAAAATGTTGTCAGGTCGAAATACTTTTGGTTCCAGGTAAATTCAGCCCTGTAGAGTTTAATGCGCTCCAGGTCTGATAACGTCAGATTTCCGTTGTCTGTATTTACTTCCTCCGGACGGCCCCGGTTCTCATAGAAAATCTCATCAATCGGATTCTCAGCAACATGGCCGAGGATATTGATAGAAACTTTCGCCCTGAGATTCGGTGCAGGATTTGCTTCCACATCCATGTAAAATGACTGCATGTGATCGAAACCAAGCTCATCAGGGTATTTCGCCTCACCGGAAACCGCGTCCTCAGGTGTTGAGAGCAGATAACCGCCGGTACTGAATGTAGTGAGCTCAGCCCTCATTCCGCTTATCCTGACTTTTTTAACCTGCTCGCTAACCAGAGCCGCCTGATCGCCTCTCGCTGTGAGCACTGAACCAACCAGTTCGATGCCCGAGAAGTGTTTATCCACTGCTTCGAGGGTAATGCCTTCAGCATAAGGATTCAATAAATGAACCTCCTTGAGCGCATAATATGCCGCACGAGGGAAAAGCTTATAAAGGCCACGTTCATTTGTCGGACCTTTGGCACAGATGCCGAACCACTCCTCGTTCATATTGTTTTCACCTTCAACATAGTCGTTCAGATAACCCCCGTTAACCCATGAAGCATTATTATCCTGAACTGAGAGATTAGAGGTCTGACCATATTTCCACCATCCATCGCTGAACTGAAATGTGAAACCCCCGATGCAATTACCTGTTTTACCCAGACCTGCTGCATTCTCATATATCTCCTTCCAGTTACTAACCATGTAATAAGCCTGAGACTGCTGATCTTCAGTGTTTTCAATGGTGTTGAATGCATCAGCACCAAATTCCGTGAACATGATCGGAACATCGAGGACATCCTTAACTCTCTGGAAAGCATCGCCAAATGAAGATCCCCTGTACATATTCACTCCAAGAATCTCAACGTCCTTACACTCCTCTGCAATTATATCCAGAAAAAGCAGGTCTCCATTGCAGATCGCAACGGGATGAGATGCATCAATGCCGGTCATCACATTCACTGCCTCATTAAAAAGCTTGTACAGATGACGTGCCCTGGCTGTCGATTTCCTGTCTTCCACAGGAATATCTTCGGTCTCAGCACCCTCCCAGAAAAGTCCGTAATTGTTTTCGTTACCGAGCAAAAACATAAGCAACCCGGGCGTATCCTTATAGTTGTTAACCATCTCCCTTACTTCGGAAAGCAGGAGATCGCGAACGAGCGGATCGGAGTACTCAGTGTTCGCAACCCACTTACCATTAAGGGTGAGCCCGTACCGTCCGAAAGAATGATTAAGCATTGTGTAAATGCCGTATTTCTCATGGATGTATGCAATCCATTTTGGCGGAACACCCGTATACTGCCGCACCGTATTTACACCCATATTCTTCAGCATCGACATCTCGGCATCGAGTGCAGCCTTGATGACGTCGTCAGATTGTTTCCACAGACTGTACGTGACAGTCGTGCCAATCGGGAAATAATCCCAATTCATACCGTTGATCATAAACTCGTTCCCATCGACTACAAGTCTCATCCCGTCATCCTGTTTATCCACCGATACACGATATGCCTGTGCATCCAGCAACGTCGGGACTGCAATTGAGAGAATTAATAATTGAAGAAAAAGGAGATTTTTTTTCATGATATTGACAGTTTTGATTTGATCGGTTAAGGTTTGACTATATTATAATCGATTAATGGCATCTTAATCATTTGCGAAAACCATTTTGCCGCCATTAAGTAACATAAAAGTTGTTGCATAACTTTATTACGATGGAAAAATAAATTACATCATGTACAACCAATGACTACATCAATACTACATCAATAATAAATTAAATAACTAATAATAAGTTTATTAAGATAAAACATACCCGTCATTAGCTCATCATAATCGTAGATAATGTACATCATGAAGAGAAAAAAAGATAATTCAGAGGTTACCTGATGAAGAATGATTCCCTGAATCTGCGGGCAGTGGTTTCAGATTTGCATCAGGTAGTCAACCAGATTGGCACTTTGATCAAGCTTGAGCTTCTTTCTCAGTCGATACCTGCTTATCTCAACGCCTCGCACTGAGATATTCATCAGAGGTGAAATCTCCTTTGTCGAAACATTCATCCTGAGATAGCTGCAAAGCCTTAATTCACCCGGGGTTAGTTCCGGATGCATTTTTTTAAGACGAGAATGGAATTCCTGATGAACCTCATCGAAATAACGATCAAAAACCTCCCAGCTCTTTTCATTTTGAATGTCCCTGTCGATTTTTCGGTTTATCCTTTTCAGTTCGGCGATAAAAGGCTCATTTTTAGCACTATGGATCAATGATGAAATCTCCTGCTTAAGGGAATTCAGGAATTTGTTCTTCTGTATGATGTGGTAGGTGGCTGTGGTTAGCTCTATATTTTTATGATTCATTTCAGACTGCAACTTTTCGTTCTTAAGTTGCATGACCTCTTTCTCCGCGGCAAGTTTCTGTTCTTCAAGTGTCTTCTCCGTCTCTCTGAAGGCATTTAGTTGCTTGTTCTTTTCATGCACTCTGATCTTCTCAATCCTTTGCAGGTAGAGATAAGCAAAGGCCAGGATGACACCGGACAGTAAAAAGAAATAAATGATCAGTGCTTTATATGACCTGAAGAAAGGAGCTTCAACACTGAAAGAAAACTTGTCGACAGAGCTTAGATTATTGTATATGTTTCTTGCCTTCACCTCAAAGCTGTAGTTTCCTTCGTGCAGATTGGTATAATCTTTCCCGTTTGAGGTTGTCCAGTCACTCCAGCCATCATCGAAATTGACCAGACAGAAACTATATTCAATATGACCGGCATTCTCCATGTCAGGGGAATTAAACCTGAATGAAATGTTGTTCCATGCGTGAGGCAGAGAGAAATTTTCTTTAATCTCCCTCTCAACCGTATGCGAATTGCCGGAATAAAACCATAATGAATCTTCACGCTTTGAAGAAATGCGGACAGTGTTTATATAAACATCCATTTCCTCAAAATAATTTTTGTAGATCGACGGATCATAATGAACCAGGCCGTTCTGAGTACCGATGTATATATTGTCCGGGTCCTGAATAAAAATATTGTCAAACGGGGAAACCCGCGTATTGCTCAGCTCCATAAGAGGCGTTGAAATATTTGTATAAGTACCGTCTTCGAGCAGCCTGAATACGCCCATTCCCTCCGTGGCTGAATACCATATGTTACCACTGAAATCTTCTTTCAAGAGGTAGATAAGCTGCAACTTTCCATAAAATTGATTTAATGCTTCCGGTTGGAAAAAAAGCTGGCTCTGCTCGTTAAACTGATAAATACCCTGATTGGTTGATATAAAAAAGTCGTCTCCTGACTCATGCAAATTATAGGGCAACTTTTCCGGAAGGTTGCCGGAGCCCCTGTATTCTTTTATTAAAACAACGCTATCAAGGGTTTCATTAAGGTGAAGATGAAAGAGTCCAAGATATCCGTGGCTCATCCACAGCCAGTTATCATCCCTGATGATAAAATCCTTTGAAGAGATATCGAAACCTTTTACCTCCTTTTTAAACTTCCATCTTCCCTCTCTATCCTTTTCGAAAGTTATCAACCCGTCATATGTTCCGCTTAAAAGCAGGTTTTCATTGCCGGGTATTTTTTTGAAGTTCCAAACACCCCTGGTATTAGTAAGTTTCTTTGAATTCAATCCGTCAACTGCAAAGGCTCCACTGTGATGCCCGCACAGTAACTGACCGTCTGTGACCGTAAGATTCCAGACCTGCCCTTCCATCCCTTTAACCAGATCGTACTTAATATTAACGTGGCTCCTCAGCTTGTCAAGTTCTTTTGTGAACAGCCCCTGGTTGGTCCCGACATATAGTCTGCCATTGTGTATGGCCGTTGCATAAGTGGCTGCAATGTTGTAATTATCATTGATAACGGAGGTCGGAAGACTTGATTTCAGGAAATCAATTCCAATATCGAGCCCCAGCCATACATTGTTCTGACGATCGACAAACAGTGATAATACGGTGTTATTCTGCAATCCGTTTGACCTGCTCAGATGTTCCAGTATCTTCCCGCTTTCATCAACCACAAACAATCCGCTCTTGATGGTGCCGAACAGATATGTATTGTTGTAATATGATCCGCAATAGAGCTTGGATTTTTTCAGCTCATCGGATATTTCGGTATCCCAGTGATGCAACTTATTATCTGAGAGAATATACAACCCATTGTTCATTGTACCGATCAACAGGTCGTTCGCATTCACGGGTGTGAGTGAATGAATCTCATCCTGTGTGAATAAAAGATCATCGTTGACAGTCTGGAGAGTGTCATCTGCCAGCATCCTGAGGCCGACTCCCGTTTCAACAACATAATAGTTGTTGTTTACATAGAATGAGTTGCCAAATCTTTCCTCTGGCTTAATTACATGAATGGCGTTGTTTTTTAAGATGAAGATGGCTTCGAAGCTTTGAAAAACAACCCCGAACCTGGTCTGATAAATATTCCATACATCATCGAAATTTCTTGCATCCTCAGGAATAAGGTGGTTTAAGGTGTGATATCTTATTCCTGTTTTCTCTGATTTTTCAAGAACTCCTATTTCATTATATGCTCCGACATATAGCTTTTTATCTGCTCCGTAGGCAATGGACCTGACGACTGAATTATTTGATGATGTAAATGTCTCCCAGTCTTCACCGTCAAATCGCAGTATCCCGTTATTGTTTGCCACGTAAATATTCCCCTGTTCATCATCAACAATACTCCAGTTCTGAGTCCCCCCCCTGTACTCACTTCTGTCAATATTCCTTATTTCGGGGACCCCTATTGATTTGAACTGCCCGCAAAGAGAGAGTGGAACAAGTAACAGAGTGGCAATTATTGTCCTTATTCTATAACGCATGTATTCCTTGTCACATTTCTATGATTACTGAAGCACAATTTATGATTTTTTATACATTCCCCGGCAATAACCCGTTTAATGTGAGGATTTTTTCTATCTTTAAATGTTGTGATGCTCTCACTCCCCACTGCCCTGTGCAGATTGTAGCGAGATAAATTGGTCACGCATGACACCGTTTTTCATTTTTAGGTATATTTGCACGCCTTTCAACCGGCGCAGGTTTAACTTAATTATTGAAGCAC
>CAVRBS010000005.1:0-34913 GCA_963719235.1 uncultured Bacteroidales bacterium | reverse complement strand
CATTCGTGAAAAGCTGAATTTGTCGTAATCAATTCAGATGTAATCAGTAAGCGGTAATCGGTAATCGGTCCGAATACCGATTACTGAATACCGTTTACCCTTTATACCTTAATAGCTCTGTTGCTCAGTCACCTGTGCCTCTGCGTCTCTCTCGTCAGCACCCGGATAGCTTCGGTGAGCTTATCCCATGAGTATAGTTTCTTCTGATCCTCAATTCCTTCCCTGAACCGCTCTTCGTCGCCACCCCTGAAGAAATCGGTTATGGCCTCCGCGATGGCGCCGGGCTCAGGTGCAACAACATATCCGCACTTGCCGTTAGGGACTATCTCAGCAAGGCCTCCCACATCCGTAACAATCATAGGTTTGTTAAAGTGATATGCCACCTGGGTGACCCCGCTCTGCGTGGCTGACCTGTATGGCTGCACCACCACCGAGGCTGCTGAAAAATAATACCTCACCTCCTCCCTTTTGATGAAATGAGAGTGCAGTATTATCCGTGAGCCCAGGTTATGTTTATGTATAAGGTCGAAGTATGGCTTTTCATCTTCATAAAACTCCCCGGCAATAATCAGTTTCACACCCAGATCCCTGACAGCCTGGTCAGCCATCGCCTCCAGCAGCAGGTCGAGCCCTTTGTACTCCCTGATAAAACCGAAGAAGAGGATGAACTTCTCAGCCGGGCAGAGGTTCAGCCGTACTATTGCTTCAGCCCGCGTCACCGGCTCGCTGTAGTTGTCAAAGAGCGGGTGGGGTGATATGATGCACGGTATTTTCTTATTGAACTGCCGCAGATCAGCCTCGACAGCCCTTGTCATAACCAGCGCCCCATGGATGCTGTTGATGAAAAACTTCGTCAGCAGCCTGTCGCCTGTTCTTTTTTCATGCGGGATGACATTATCAAAGATGGTTATGACGCGTGTATAACCGTTGCTTCGTACTATTCGCGAGATAAAGCCCAGTGACGGAGCCAGAAATGGAAGCCAGTACCTCATGATGACCAGGTCAGGCCTTATCCTCCGCAGACGCAGTCCCGTACGGAACCAGTTCAGGGGATTGACAGAGTTGATGGCGCGTGTGATGCTTATACCCTCGGGAGCGTAGCCGTCTTCATACTGGGTCTTGCCCGGGAACAGCAGCTGAGGGTACTGAAGCTTGAACGTGTAAATGGCTGCCGCATCACCTTCCTGAAGGAGTTGCTGCGCCAGCCTCTCGTTATATGCTGCGATGCCCCCGCGATAGGGATGCGCCGGACCGCAGATGACAATACGCATCATAACGGCTCATCTTTAGGGTATACCCACTCACTGAGATACCTGTACTGGGGCATCAGTCCTTCATCACCTGTTATGGTTGCACGAAGAATCATAGATGATGAGTTTTCGATGAACAGATCGTTCAGGACATGATCCATCAGCTGCCCGCCAAAGTCGCTTGAGGCATCACGTGGCAGCTCGCCGGGGAGATTATCAATTGACATAACGGTGATATTCTCAGGCCTGACAAAGGGCTCTTCCTCGCAATGATGCTTACGGTTGTATCCGTAAAACGGATCTGCGATGCTTGTGGCCCTGATGGTGGTGGGTATCGGCCCTCCGAGATCACAGCTTATGTCGGCTATTACCGAAATGCGGAATTCAGGTTTCTCAACGTCTTCAGGGGTGAAGAAAACAGGTGACGCCGGGTCCCAGTAATGAGCGGCGATAAAAATATCTGTTACCCTGGTGAACCTTAGGAAATCAGATACATAGTCGCCCGGATTATAAACAAAATTATTGAAGTCGAACGGTCTGCCGTCACTGTGTTTTACATAATGCTGCGGCCCTATCTGGCATACGACGGGCACATCATACTCTTTTGTAAGGAACTCTTCCGGGGTAACCTTTAGAAGGTTGCTGCAGTGTGACAGCGTCTCCATCGCACCGGATGCCACCCGTCCTTCGCCGGTGACAAGTATCTTCAGCCCGGGCTTGAGCTGTATCAGATGGAGGCCTGCACACATCTCTGCCATGTCACGGCACTGGAATGCCGGCTTAAGCCTGAACCTGTTTGTCTTTATGCCGCGTGCCCGCAGGGCATTGTATGCCCCCACGATACCTGCCCAGCGACCGAAGGCGACCACCCTCTGTCCCTTGTCTGTGGTAAGGTATTCATAATCAATAAGCCTTACCTTGTGCCTCAGTATCTCGCGGAGCATCTCGCGGTTGTAAGACTGCTTCTTTGCCACATGGGCAAAGAAGAGGTATGTCTTTCCATCGATAAAGAGTCTCTTGTCAACCTCCTTCACTCCCATAAGTATGTCGCAGTCGCTCAGATCCTCACGGATGGGTATCATGAGATACTCATACTCATCGTCGGTATAGCACCTGATGTCAGAGGGTTGTACGAAGAACTCCACGAACGGATATTTCTCTCTCAGTTCCACAATCTGTGCCGGGGTGAGTGGTACCCTCCTGTCAGGCGGGATCTTTGTCTCGCGAAGTATGCCCACCTTCACTTTCTTTTCCATTTCAGCAACTTTGAGGTATGCTGTGAAGATAAGAATTCGGCCCGGTTTTTGTAAATATATTTATCATATAACCGCAATTATATGTACTTTTGCGGTGTAATTGACATATCAAGGGGCTGACCTGGTTTTGACAGCAAGCCGCGGTGGTATGTAAGCATGCAGAGGGTGGTGGCGCTACTCTATAACCTGTGCCACAAAACAATAACTGGCGAAAATAACTACGCTCTTGCTGCGTAACCGAACCAAGTAGGTTATGCTTAACCCCGGCACCAGGTGTTGGGGCGAGACGTTTCCCGGGCGGTGATGCCCTGTACCAACCCGATAAGGAAGCGCACGCAATTCAGGGATAGCCCGACGGCCTCTCCGTCCCGAAGGTGAAATCAAAGGAGATACGGTGTGATTCGGCTGTCTGCCACCTGGTCACTCCCGACAATCAAGGCAGGATAAGCATGTAGAAAGCATATGGTCGCCTTGCCTGGACGCGGGTTCGACTCCCGCCAGCTCCACCTTCGCCCTCCGAAGCCTCGATTTATCGGGGCGAAGGAGGGTTTTTCTTTTTATATGCATTTGCTTTTGCTTAAGCTTCTCCGGGCTACGGTGGACACAGTCCACTCAATTTCATAACTTTAGGAAATGTCTCATACTATCAACAAAACTCATTGGTTATGTGGTATGTCTATCTTTTAAAATGTGCCAATGACTCTGTCTATACAGGGTGCACCTCTGATATTGAAAGGAGATTAAACGAACATCAAAGCCATAAAATACATTTTACCAGGGATAAAACTCCGGTCACACTCCTTTCTTATACTGCATTTCCCGATAAATATAAGGCATTCGAATATGAGAAATACCTCAAAACTGGTTCTGGAATTGCATTTAGAAACAGACATTTAATATAACCCATGCGCAGCATGGTGGTTGTTTTGTATTTGCAGCGTCACAAATAGCCCGGGGCTATTTTAGCGAGGAGCCGACTGCGGACTAAGGGATGGTGCCGCCGAGCCCGGCGAGGCGGCACACCCCCGCCTCTGATCTGAAGAGAACAGGCGAGTCGGGGAATGGAGGAATGGGGGAATGGGCGATTAGGCCAATGGACGAGTGGGCGATGGAGCGACAGGGATAAAGGTACAGCATGCTGGTTGTTTTGTATTTAGGGCCAAGCGTCAAGTCCCGACATGCTATGTCGGGATAGAGAGGAGCCAGCCTGCAGGGGAGCAAGCTGAGGGACGGTGATCCGCCATCCGGCGCGATCACACCCCCCATTCCGGCTCTATGGGTCGTATTTGAAAGTATTGACTATCACATCATTTTGATGAACCAATGGGCTGACTTACTGATAGTTATATTGCTAATGCGTAATAAATGACAAAGTCTCACCATAAACTGTTCCACAGGAATTTTCAGCTTTTATTCTAAAGCTAAATGGAGTATGTGATCTTGGACCTGTGACATCTGCACTGACATTTATGAGAGTAGTCCCTGTTACCGGGCTTTGTGTTGCTGTTGCTGTTTTCCATTGGCTTACAATTGATCCCCTAAAGGAAAAAATGGTTTGATATTCAAACGTTACAATTGTAGATGAACCATTGGCATTTACTGTACCATTTAATGTCGCACCCGTAGAAGAGATATTTGTTGCTGCCGATGTTGCAGCAACCGGAACTTGATCACATGATGGAGGTGGTTGTAGTGTTTTGAATGTAATAATGTCTCCATAAGCTAAACCACTGCTGTTTACAGCATAGGATCGTATATGATAGGTTGTGTACGGGCGTAATCCTGCGAGGCTGCTGGTGAAACTTCCTGTCCCGGTGCCATCGTAAGTACGCTGAGGTGTCAGGGCCCACGGCCCGACCCCTATCGATAGTAAAGGACCGGTTGAATAAAACACACCCCTGCCAGTTACTGGGGCACCTCCATCATCAGTAATAATTCCACCTGATGTTGCCGAATTGGCAGTTATGTAAGAAGCAGGAACGGTTGTCAAAACCGGAAGGCGTGCCGAATTAAATGTCATATTGTCGCCATAGACCGTTCCGGATGAATTTACTGCTTTTACTCTATAATTATAATTTATGCCACCGGTTAATCCTGAAACTATCGCACTGACATTAATATCAGTAGTCCCTACTACCGGACTCTGGTCTGCAGTTACTTCCAGTCCGTAATCTGTTGAAGTGCCATACTCAAAGGTGACAACAGTTGAAAGATTATTTGCATTAACAATTCCGTTTAATGTTGCTGAGATTGGTTCAACATTTGTGGCTGATACAGTTGTCGCAATTGGCGAATCCACTAAGGTTGCAAATATTAATTCATCACCGTAAGCAATGCCAGGGGAACTGGTTGCGTAAGCTCTTACATAATAAGTTGTGCCTGGGAGCAAGCCACTTAATTTGCTTACGAATTGGAGACCGTCAAGACCATCAACAGTTTTGGAATCAGCTGTTGATGGACTGCCTGTTGTATTCCAGCATACTCCGTTTTTAAATAATTCTGTCCTACCGTCAAAAGCCAGGGTGCCACCGCATGTTGCTGTTGTGATTGTTATTTCAGTAACAGGTGCAGTAGATAATTGAACCAACAATACAGGCTCTTCCTTTTTACAGTCGGTAGAAAGGAATAAAATAATTCCTATACAAAACAGAGGAAGTAATTTTGTTTTCATAGCGGCTGATTTTTAGCTTAAGATATTTATCGTAAAGTTCGGTCCAAACAGGTGGCAGTACATAGCAATTTTGCTGTCAATTGCTTTTGATTTTCTTTCAATTGTTTCAATTTCTTTTCATGAAGTTTGATTTTTGGTAAAATGTCTTTTCTTCATTCCCTTAGACTAAACATCAGATGATCATCCGGAAAACTTGAAATACCTGATTTATATGCGGTTAACACGATACCAGCTGTAGATTAAAGATTTGTATAAGTGAATAACATTTAGGAAATTTGTCATAGGTGTCTCACCAGTGGTGTTAATTATTGATTAATAAGCATTAATGGCCTGGAATACTGCTAATAACCAGATTTTTGTCAGTAAACTGACTGAAATAATCCTGGCAAACCTGGGGGACGAAAACTTTGGCGTGAATGAACTTGCCCATGAATTAGGCATAAGCCACCAGGTTTTGAGACGACGGCTGCATGCTATCACCAATAAAACTATTAAGCAGTATATTAGGGAAATACGTCTTAACAGGGCTTTGGAGTTACTGAAAAATGAGAGTTTTACAGCTTCTGAAGTTGCATACAAAGTCGGTTTCAGCAGCCCTGCTTACTTCAATACCTGTTTTCATGAGTTTTTCGGGTACTCTCCTGGTCAGGTAAATAAATCCACTAATAACAATTCAAAAAAAATAGACTCGATTAATGTTAAATCAAAACATGAACAAAAAAGATCTTCGAGGCGAACTTTTATTTATATTTCGTCAGGAATCTTTCTTCTTGCAATTACAGTTTTTCTGATTTATAGTATATCTCTAAAACACTCCACTTTCCGTGCAGGGAATAATATCGTAAAGGACATTGACGGCAATATTTACAATACTGTCACTATCGGTACGCAGGTATGGATGGCCAAGGATCTCAAGACGACCAGGTACAATGATGGGACTCCCATTCCATACGTCGCGGGTGATTTGGAATGGAAGAATTTAAGATCGGATGCCTTCTGCTGGTACAATAATGATGAATCCAATAAAACTGTATATGGGGCCTTGTATAACTGGTACACCACAAATACGGGTAAATTATGCCCTGCAGGCTGGCATGTGCCTACCGATAGTGAATGGGAAACATTGATCAATTTTTGTGGCGGGTGGGAGGTAGCAGGGGGCAAACTTAAAGAAGCGGGTACGGCACATTGGGATGCCCCCAACATTGGAGCAACAAACGAATTTGGATTTACTGCCATTCCGGGTGGCGGACGCGGCTCAGATAATGGAAAGTTCAGCATTTTAGGACAGGATCTTGGTTACTGGTGTCCTCCCAGATGTGGTGATTTCAGATCCTTTTGTTCAGATAGAGCCTGGATATACTTAACTGAGGGAAGTGCAAGCGGGGGGTGTAATGTCCGTTGCATAAAAGATCAAAAAACCAGGAAATGATTTTGCAATTCAAAGCCATTCTGAAAGAGATCATTTTTAACCTGAAATCAGCACCCCGGAAAATAGACCCATTTATTTCTCAAACTGAAGCTTCAAAGGCTATCCATTAATCAATTTTGCTAATTGCATTGGAGTGACAGTTGTTACACAGAGGAGCCTCACAACCGTTTAATTATTAGTATCTTGATTTACCGGATGCACATCTCAATGTCATAAAACTCCAGTAATTTCTGATTATAATACGGATAAGTCTGAGTTGCATTGGTAAGTAGAATAGGCTCTTCAAACCAACTCGTGATATCTGTCATGGTACTTTTCTCTATTCCTACTGTAAGTCGGGCAAGCAAGGAGCCAGTCTGCAGGGGAGCAAGCTGAGGAACGGTGATCTGCCATCCGGCGGATCACACCCCCGCCAATTGACTTTCGCATAAGTATAGCCTAACTTTGATATTGAATTAGGTAATCCTCAAATGGAAAGCCCTTTCTCCGGGAAAATATGCCCTGGCTTATTTCAAAAACCAAAAAATGCAGATTACTGCCCGGAGAAAATGATTTTATTATTGAATTAACAGTCATTGTATCAGGAAATATTAAATAAACATCTGAAATTCAATCTATTACAATTATAACACAGATGATATACGTTTATTTTTAAACAAATAGCAATCCGGATTATGAAATAATGATAAGATGCTGTAGCGTTTGGCAGTTTTTATACGTATTGGTAAGAAACTTAAATCCTTCAGCTATGAAAACAAAAACATTTTTACTGTTATGCCTGTTTACAGGCTTAGGATTGACACCAGCTTTCTGCACAAAACGGAAAGAATGGTACAGGGGCAATTAATGGATTTTTTGAATGGGATGGCTATAAACAACCTGTTTATTGCAATGGTGAAATAGTTGATTATTTAACAGGGACAGTATCATTATCACTACAGTGGCCTATTTTTAAAGATAATGTTATGCTTTTCTATAACCAGCGATTTATTTGGTGAAGTTCATAGCACTATCACAGGTGAAATATTCAGATTAAATGAAATCGATAAGTGTGGATCATGATTTCTATGTTGGATACATTTCATTTCAATCTAAAGGGTGATAAAGGCAGTCATTACATAGGATTTTATATCTGGGATATGGCTAATGATCCTGAAATGCTGAATTTTATTTATGTCAAAGGCGTCTTCCCTGGAAATGATAAATAAATGCCTTATGAATGGCGTGACAATAAGAAGATCATGAAAAAAGTATTTTGGATCAAGCCATTGTTTTTTGCAGTCATTCTGCTAATGGTTGGCTGCAACAAAGAAATCCCTTCCGGTGATATAGAATATATACCCACTCATTGGCCGGTAGTTAAAACACTGGATGTAACTAATTTAACATCAACCACAGCAACACTAAACGGAACTGTGAACGGCTATGGTTTATGCACGACGGTAACATTTGAATATGTTGCTGACACATGTAATGAATGGTATTAAAAAAAGTTATAGCACTGTTACTGTTACAGCCTCTCAAAGCCCGGTTGCAGATACTGGTATTATAAATGTCAGTGCAGATATCTCAGGTTTGACATCCATGCCAGGTTTATCACTTCAGAATTAAGGCAGAAAATTCCTTGTGGAAAAATTTCTATGGAGATCAGCATAGTTTCTTAACAATCTTTGATTCAAGTTTCCAGCACTGCCTTCTCAATTCCTTTTAATCCAGATCTGACTTATGGTACTGTCTCAGATATTGATGGCAATAGTTATAAAACAATTCAAATTGGATTTCAGGTCTGGATGGCTGAAAACCTGAGGACAACCCGTTATGCTGATGGCACAGCCATACCCCTGGTAACAACCAGTGATGAATGGGCTGCATTGACAGTCACCGATAAAGCCTATTGTTGGTATAATTGGAATACTGATTGCGATGGAACCTTTTATGGTGCCTATTATACCTGGGCTGCCGCCATGAATGGTGCCGCCTGCCAGTTCATCAAGTCCCAAGCGGTGTTCAGGGAGTGTGCCCAACAGGCTGGCATTTACCAAGTGATGATGAGTGGAAAACACTGGATTATCTTCTGGGAGGCACCAATATTACCGGCGTCAACACTAAAGGCAATAACCCTTTGGGGGGGGAGTATAGGGAGGGGGAGTCTGATAGAGGAGCTACAAATGAAAGTGGTTTTACAGCACTCCCGGTAGGTATATGTGAAGGTGGTATTTTCCACTATTTTGGAGATGCAAGTTTCATGTGGAGTTCTACAGAATACACTGAGCACTGTTGCGGGAGAGTCATTACAAGGTGGCTTTACTTCGGTCACAATTATTTATCAAGTGAACAATCTAATAAGAATGCGGGTCTTTCTGTTCGTTGCCTGAAAGACGATACATTCTTGGGACAAGCACCCACTGTAACTACTGATTCAGCAACAAATATTACTTCAAACGGGGTTACATTAAACGCCACAGTAAATGCAAACGGCTCCCCGACGACAGTAATATTTGAATATGCAGGTCTACTACCCTCCGTACCTATAAATCCCATATTGAGGGGAGTGACAGCGGTACAGAGCCCGGTAACAGGAACTTCTCCCACACATGTCAGTGCAGATATCACTCTTTCAGGAGGAGAAATTTAAGCTATGTACATCCCTATAGAGTAATAGCCACAAATTCCGGTGGAGTGGTTTATGGTGATTCTGTGACATTTTCTCTTACAAAGTAAGATTCCCGCTATAAGAAAAAGCCCTGCTATATAAACTGATAAAATATGGAATGTTTTTAGATGCTATATAGGAAGATGAAATCCAGTAACCATAAAAGGTTGCTTAAATCGGAAAGATTGGAATATTCATGAATTAAATTTTTCAATTCTAAATGGCTTTTTGTGGGGAAAAGAGGAGAACAAAAATACGGCATTGATTTTATTAAGGTTTTAAAGGGTTGCTGCAGGGGTGATCCAAAAGCCCAGGAGGATCTGTGCAAACAGTATTACGGATATGTTATGAGCATTGCCCTTCGTTTTTCATCGTGTCATGATAATGCCCTCGAAATTGCAAATGATTCCTTTCTGAAAATATTCAGGAAAATAAGATCATATCAGGTTGATAAAGAATTTAAGCCATGGATCCGGAAAATAGTTGTTAATACGGCATTGGACCACTACAGGAAGGATAAGAAAAACAGTGTTGAAATTTCTATTGATGCAGCATATAATGAACCTGTCGATGAGTCTGTTATGGATAATTTAAATGCAGAAGAAATAGTAAAGCTGGTAAATTCTCTGCCTGAAAATTATCGTTATACATTCAGCTTATTCGAAATTGAAGGATTCTCGCACGATGAAATTGCCCGGCAGTTAGGAATTACAGCAAGCACATCACGTACATATCTGACCAGGGCAAAAGAAATGCTCCGTAAAATGATTTTAACAAAAACCTGCTATGAAAGAGCTGTCTGACGATATAATTACAAAGAGGATCAGGGAGGTGCTGGTGCAATATGAGCCGGATTATTCACCTCAGTTCTGGGAAAGGATCAGGAAGCAAAGACCTGTACCGGAATTATGGCTGATAACACTCTTGCAGAAATATAAATTCTGGCTCTCCGTCTTGACCATTTCAGGAGTTTTATTCATAGTTTATATGGCAACCGACATACAGCCTGCTAATAAAATTCAGCTGTCGATCCTTTATCTCCGGTATCTTTAATATTACCCTGCTTCAGAGGAATCACAGGAAATAACCTAAGCTCGGAAAAAACAACCTGCATCCAGATTATAATAGTGATCTCATAATGATGGTACTCAGCCAGGAAAGAAAATAAGATTACCTTTTAAAGTTATGCCGGCCCTGATGACAGATCCCTTAACGGTTGCGTACCAAAACAATAATCCTTCTGAAAGTGCCAATGCCGGGAGAACTGAAAGAATTGAAAAATACACTGGAGATTATGTTTTGCCGGAAGGAGCAGATTTTGGTTTTGATTTAAGGACTCAGCATCTGATTCCAATAGAATATAAGTCTGAAGGTAGTCAGCCATTGAAAGGTCAGGCAAATGACAAGATGGGTAAATTAGAATTTCACTGGCCTGACTTTAAATCTTTAATTACTGACAATGAAGATTATGATAAGTTTGCCGGACCAAATAAACTTGCTTTTTTTTATTCCCCTGAAATACATTTTAGTGATTCAATAAAAACCATTGGTCTGGCTCAAGGGATTGGGGTCAGCTTCGAAGGGCCGATACGATCACTAATTTCAGTATCAGCCGGACTTTCATACCAGTCAATGAATTTCGATAATAAAACAGTTTTTTCAGGAAAAGTTCCTCCGCATGGTCCGTTCCAGCCACCTGACACAAATCGTACCTTCTACATGATTGACAGCATTGAAATCAGGAGCGGCAGTTATAAATTTCTTGAGCTGCCGGTCTCATTGAATTTTAAATTTCTTGAAACGACCAAATCAGAGGTATGGTTAGGTACCGGAATTTCGGCAATCGCTTTTTTGCGGCAGGAATATACTTACGAAACATTGTTGGAAGAAGTCAGCGAATCATCCAGTGTCTCCGTAAAGGCATGGGAAAACATATACCCGCTGGCGTCATTAAACTTTAGCTTGCTTTACCGATATAACCTCAGTTACCGGTCTCTAATGCATGGTTCAATACAGTATAAACAACACCTGGTACCCATGGGATATAATTCCATGAAATTGAATCGATTAACTCTCCAGGTCGGAATTATCTATCTTTTTGGACGTGAGGATTAAAGGAAATTTTCCTAATGAACCTGTACAATAGAAATGGCATGTGCCTGCCGAAATCGAATGGGCAACATTGATCAATAATTGTGGCGGGTGGGAAGTAGCGGAGGGTGTAATGTCCGTTGCATAGAAGATCAAAGAACCAGGAAATGATATGGCAATTTCAGCAATTCTGAAAAGATATCATCTTCAACCTGACTCCAGCACTTAATTAACAGCCCCGTTTTTCAGGCAAAGCCTTTAGCTGATTCGTGCTTACCCTCCCCTTCTCATTATTAAATATCTATCTTTACGCCTTTCGTTGACCGTGGATACGTCTGAGAGACTGAATTACCGCAAGATATTTCTTTTCTGGGGGCCGCTGGCTCTTACCTGGCTGATGATGGCCATCGAGCAGCCTTTTCTCATTGCCTTTATTGCCCGGCTTGATGATGCAAAGCATAACCTTGCTGCTTTTGGCATAGCAGGATCGTTCGCAATGATTATCGAAGCCCCGATAATAATGCTGATGAGCGCCTCCACCAGCCTTGTAAAGGGACGCCATTCATATAAGAAACTGAAACAATTTACAGACATCCTTAATTCCGGTATTACAGGCCTACAGCTTATAATTCTTATTCCGCCCGTATTCAGATTCATCGTCGTACGTCTCATGGAAGTGCCCGAAGATGTTGCACATCTTGCACACATAGCACTTCTTATCTTTCTTCCCTGGGCTGCATCAATAGGCTATAGAAGGTTCTACCAGGGCATCCTGATCAGGAATAACCTTACTCGAAGGGTGACTTACGGTACCACCATCCGGCTGTCAGTTATTGTGATCGCAGGAGTGATTCTATATACTGCAGGAGTTAAAGGGGCATATGTTGGTGCAGGAGCAATGTCACTGGCGGTCCTTTGTGAAGCAATAGCAACAAGGATTATGGTTTCACGGACCCTGAAGGCCCTGCTTCAGAAAGATGACGCTGAGAATGGCAACCTTAACTTAAGATCAATAACCAGGTTCTATTATCCGCTGGCGCTTACCTCAATACTGTCGCTGGGTGTGCATCCCTTCGTTACCTTCTTCCTTGGCAGGAGCTATATGGCGGTCGAATCACTGGCTGTTCTCCCAGTCGTGGGCTCACTGGTATTCATTTTCAGAAGCATGGGATTATCATACCAGGAGGTGAATATTGCGCTTATAGGCGATAAGAGACAGAACTACCCGGCATTGAGAAATTTTGCATTGTATCTTGGTATACTGGTAACGGTGCTGATATCAGTGCTGGCCTTCACTCCCCTCGCTGATCTCTGGTTTATAAACGTCTCCGGCCTGAGCAAGGAGCTTGCCGACCTGTCATATCTTCCTTTAAAGATAATGATCCTTCTGCCAGCGCTCACAGTCCTTCTGAACTTCCAGAGATCATCCCTTATAATTAACGGTACAACCGGTCCTATCTCGGTTGCAACTGCATTGGAGCTCATAGGGATAATTGCGGTACTGCTTGTTTGTGTTGTATTCCTGAACCTCACAGGCGTATCTGGCAGCCTCCATCGCTTTTATAGCCGGCAGAATCATGTCAGTCATCTACCTGGCCCCGAAGCATGCGAAGGCTTCACGCGGCTGGAGATCGCGTAAGTAAAACGGGTGATGACTCAGGCAATTTTGTATATTTGAGTTATCCATTCTCATGCGGGACAAATAATACAACTATGAAAAAGATCCTTCAAACCGGTTTCATTCTTCTTATAATGAGCTTAACTTTAACCACTGTAATGGTCTCAGCACAGGATATAACACTGCCCGCCCCGCACAAGTCTGGTGGCAAACCGCTGATGGAAGCCCTGAACGAAAGGCAAACCATCAGGTCATATACCGATGCCAGACTGACTACCCAGCAGCTATCAGACCTTCTGTGGGCCGCCTGGGGAATAAACAGGCCTGACGGACACCGGACAGCCCCTTCATCACATAATCGTCAGGAAATGGACGTTTATGTAACCCTGGAAACCGGACTTTATCTCTATGACGCCACAAAAAACATTCTGAAACAGATTCATAACAAAGATATAAGGGCACTGACCGGAACTCAGGATTTCCCGGCAACGGCACCAGTCAACCTGGTGTACGTTTCAGATATGACAAAACGAGGCAAGAAAGAGGGGGATACAATAACTGATACGGATCTCCTCTCCTCATGGGCAAACACAGGCTTCATGGCACAGAATGTCTATCTGTACTGTGCCTCTGAAGGTCTTGGCTGCGTCATCAGGGCTATGGTGCCGCGTGACAAACTCTCTCCTGAGATGGGGTTAAAGTCCAGCCAGATAATAATACTGGCACAGTCAGTTGGTGTTCCTCAGAAATAGTTCAGGGGATCAGGTTCACCTCCCGCTCGAGCGGGATGCCGAACTTTTCCATGACGGATGCCTGTATCCGCTCCGAAAGCTCAAGAATATCTTTTCCTGTTGCTGTGCCATAATTGACAAGTATCAATGCCTGCTTTTCATAGCATCCTGCATCACCCGATCTGAAACCCTTCCATCCGGCCTTTTCTATAAGCCATCCGGCAGCGATCTTGTAACCGCTGCCATGAGGGTTAAAGCTCAGATCAGGGTATTGCTTCTCCAGCCTTACCTTGTGGCCTGCATCAATGACCGGATTCTTGAAGAAACTTCCGGCGTTACCCGTGACGGCCGGGTCGGGAAGCTTTGTTCTCCTGACATCCTGAACAGCTTCAAAGACATCCCTTATCTCAGGATGCGAAATGTTTCTCTTTCTCAGCTCATCTGTGAGAGCTGCATAAGAAAGTGACATTGGCACGGTCCCCTTTGTCAGCCTGAACACGACAGAGACAATTATTGCCTTGTCCCTCAGTTCATTTTTGAAAATACTGTCGCGGTACGCGAACCTGCAATCGGCATTACTGAGAGTGAGCCAACTCTTACTGTCAATATTCCATGCAGTGACTCTTTCAATAAGAGAAGAAACCTCTACTCCGTAGGCGCCGATATTCTGAACGGGGGCAGCACCAACGGTACCCGGGATGCCCCCCAGGTTCTCCATGCCACTCCAGCCTCGCTCAACCGCATATCCGACCAGGTCATTCCATATCTCCCCTGCTCCTGCTTCAAGAAGGATACTCTTCTCGTTTTCCTCAATTACCTTTACTCCCCTGATCTCATTTTTTATTACCAGACCGGAGTAGTCTCCAGTAAATAGAAGATTGCTCCCCTGCCCCAGCACAAGGATATTCCCGGGCTTTCTGGTGATTTCCCTGATCTCTTCATATTCAAAAAGTCCAAAGAGTTCCTGCGGTTGCCTCAACCGGTAAAAGAAGCCGGCTACGGCATTAACTCCGAAGGTGTTGAAAGTCTTCAGGTTTATATTTTTTTCTATTCCAATCATTGCCACAATGATAAGAATTAAAACAGTTATTGTAGCTTCGAAAAAAAACAAATAAACACTCATGAAATCCTTTGAAGTCACGGGCGGACACAAGCTTAGCGGAGTGATAGTCCCCCAGGGAGCCAAGAATGAGGCATTACAGGTGATGTGTGCTGTACTTCTGACCAGAGATGAAGTTGTAATCTCAAATATCCCGGATATTCTTGATGTCAGGTTGCTGTTAGAGATTCTTGCAGACCTAGGAGTCAATATCAGGCGAATAAAGGAAGATACATATTCATTCAGGGCAGAAGAGATTGACATAGAGAAACTGGCCGACCCCGTCTTTCACCAGAAGGCAAACAAACTCAGGGGGTCAGTCATGATTGCGGGGCCCCTGCTTGCCAGATTTAAGAAATCATTTATTCCAAAGCCCGGCGGAGATAAGATAGGACGCAGACGAATGGATACCCATATCGTTGGTTTTGAGCAGCTTGGAGTAAAAGCCACATACGAATACGGTCTGGGTTACTACAGCCTCACCACCGATGGTCTGGTTGGCAGCTCCCTCCTGCTTGATGAACCTTCGGTAACCGGGACGGCCAACATCGTGATGGCAGCAGTGATGGCCGAGGGAACTACCACAATCTATAATGCCGCGTGTGAGCCTTATGTACAGCAGCTTTGTCTCATGCTTAAATCCATGGGTGCAAGGATAAGCGGGATAAAGTCGAACCTGCTGACGATTGAAGGGGTGGCTTCACTTAACGGTTGCACACACAAGCTCCTGCCTGACATGATAGAGGTTGGGTCTTTTATCGGCCTTGCTGCCATGACAAGTTCAGGCCTAAGAATCAAGGATGCCGGCACGGAACATCTAGGAGTGATCCCTGAAAAATTCAGGCAGCTCGGCATTCACCTGACCATTGAGGGGGATGACATCGTTGTGGAAGAGCAGTCTCTGTATGAGGTACAGAATTACCTGGACGGGTCAGTTCTTACAATATATGACCATCCATGGCCGGGACTGACGCCTGACCTTCTCAGCGTGCTCCTTGTTGTAGCGACGCAGGCAAAAGGTAGCGTACTCATACACCAGAAGATGTTTGAGAGCCGTTTGTTTTTCGTTGACAAGCTTATTGACATGGGTGCACGTATCATTTTATGTGACCCTCACAGGGCCACAGTGATTGGGCTTGAACGCCGGCAGAAGCTCAGAGGCATCTCAATGAGCAGCCCTGACATAAGGGCCGGAGTGGCATTGCTCATTGCCGCGATGAGCGCCGAAGGCAAAAGCATCATACACAATATAGAGCAGATTGACAGGGGTTACCAGAACCTGGATGTCAGACTCAATGCACTCGGTGCAAGTATTAAAAGAATAGAAAGTTAAGTCCCTTCGCCCGGTATAAACGGTTGCAAAAGGAAATCAGCCGGCAAACAAGGCAAACATCCCGGCAGCGATTGAAGCACCTATCATAGGACCAAGCACAGGCACCCATGAGTATTTCCAGTCACTGTCGCGCTTATGAGGAATAGGAAGGAAGAAATGCATCAGACGAGGGCCGAGATCTCTAGCAGGATTTATTGCGTATCCCGTAGGACCTCCAAGAGAGAGTCCTATGCCGAGTACAACAATGGCGACGGGGAGTGCATTGAGAGAACCCAGACCTACCTCAGGTTCCGCCATATAGAGAACGGCAAGAGCAAGAACATAAGTCCCGATAACCTCCGTAAGGATATTATACCAGTAGCTTCTGATATTCGGTGAGGTACAGAACACTGCAAGCTTGAGGTCAGGATTGTCGGTTGCATCAAAATGCTTTTTGTATGCCAGCCAGACAAGAAAAGCCCCGAACATCGCCCCCAGCATCTGGGCTGAGAAATAGAGGGGCATAAGAGAGGGAGAGAACTTATGGGCCAGCACCAGCGCCAGTGTGACAGCAGGATTCAGATGTGCCCCGCTTACAGGTGCTGCTATAAGCACTCCTGTAAAAACCCCCACGGCCCATCCGAATGTTATTACTATCCATCCTCCGTTATTCCCTTTAGTATTTTTCAGTACAACGTTTGATACAACGCCTCCGCCAAAAACAATTATCATGGCAGTTCCGAAGAACTCGGCAAAAAATTCATTCATAAGTCAGGTTCATTTATTGATTGAAAAAAATCCGGTAACTATTTATCATTCGCCCAGGCTATGGCTGCCTTCACAGCCCTACGCCAGTCATGAACGAGCGCCCCGGTTGACTCTGCACTCTTCTGGGGACTGAAAGACTGACCCACCTTCCACTGGCTCCTGATCTCCTCAATATCTTTCCAGTATTGAACGGCAAGCCCGGCAAGGTACGCTGCTCCCAGGGCCGTTGTCTCAGTCAGACTGGGCCTTATAACCTTTGCCTGAAGGATATCTGACTGGAACTGCATCAGATGGTTGTTAACAGCAGCTCCTCCATCGACTCTCAGCTCTATAATATCAACGCCTGAGTCATTCCTCATTGCCTGGACTACCTCGAGTGTCTGAAATGCAATGCTTTCAAGGGCAGCCCTGGCTATGTGAGCAGCAGTCGTACCCCTGGTGATGCCAACAATAGTCCCCCTGGCGTGCTGATTCCAGTATGGAGCACCCAGTCCTGTAAAGGCCGGCACAAAACAGACACCCCCGCTGTCAGCTACCTGAGAGGCAAGCCTTTCAACATCAGCCGAACTGTTTATAATGCCTAATCCGTCACGCAGCCACTGAACCACCGCGCCAGCAATAAATATGCTTCCCTCAAGTGCATATTGTGTCTCACTTCCTATTTTCCAGGCAACGGTGGTCAGAAGATTATTTTTCGAGGAGATGGGTTTGCCACCGATATTCATCATCAGGAAACATCCTGTTCCGTATGTGTTTTTTATCATCCCCGGTTCTGTGCACATCTGCCCGAAGAGGGCTGCCTGCTGGTCACCTGCTATGCCAGATACAGGAACAGGTGCTGAAAGAAAGTCCCGGGTTGTGCAATATATTTCGCTTGAAGATCTCACCTCCGGAAGCATACTGAGGGGAATGTCAAAAATCTCCAGCAGTTCCTGATCCCAGCTAAGGGTATGAATATTGAAAAGCATTGTACGTGATGCATTCGAGACATCAGTGACATGTGTCCCTCCTTTTGTTAACTTCCAGATGAGCCATGAATCAATGGTCCCGAAGGCAAGTTCACCCTTTTCTGCCTCTTTGCGGGCCCCATCAACATTGTCAAGTATCCACCGGATCTTGGTCGCTGAAAAATAGGCATCAATAATCAACCCTGTCTTTTCCTGTATCACCTGGCTGCGCCCCTCGCGCTTCAGCTGGTCACAGAAATCTGCAGTTCGTCTGTCTTGCCAAACGATAGCGTTATATACAGGTTTGCCGGTCTTCCTGTTCCAAACAACGGTAGTCTCCCGCTGGTTTGTTATTCCTATAGCTGCAATATCACCACCTGAAAGTCCGGCCATGGCAACGGCTTCAGTGGCCACCCCTGACTGCGTTGACCATATCTCCTCGGGATCGTGCTCAACATATCCAGGCCTGGGATAAATCTGGGTAAACTCCTTTTGTGCCGTGGCTACCGGTAAGCCGTTCCTGTCATAAATTATCGCCCTGGAACTGGTTGTTCCCTGATCCAGGGAAAGAATAAAATCGCTCATAATCATCTGTTATATAAATGAATATCAAACAAGTGTTACTTCGATGCCCTTTTCACGTATTACCTGGATGAAACTGGCCGGGGCGTTCCTGTCAGTTATTATTTTGTTTACCTGGTTGATGTTGCAGATCTTCCCGAAACCTCTCTTTCCGAATTTCGAAGAGTCAGCCAGAACGATCACCTCCTGTGCCGCAGCAATCATATAATGGTTGAGATGCGCTTCAGCAATATTGCTTGTCGTTAATCCGAAGTCAAGATCAATACCATCAACCCCGATGAAAAGCTTGCTGCACATCATCTCACCAAGCAGGGTCTCAGCATAGGGTCCGATAACCGATGCCGAGCTTTTCCTCATTGAGCCGCCTAACTGTATGATATCAACATTTGGCTTATAACTCAGAAGCAGGGATATCTTTACCGATGGGGTTATGACTGTTATAGGCTCAGTAATGTCAATTTTCTGTGCAAAAGCAAGCAACGTTGTCCCTGAGGCAATGATTATCCTGTCATTTTTCTGAAGTAGCTGACTGGCAGCCTCTGCAATCCGCATCTTCTCATTAACCTGTACTTTCTCTTTCTCATCAATATGACGGTCGTTGATAAGTGAGCTTAAGGGGCTGGCGCTGCCATGACTCCTGATAAGCAACTTCCTGTCTTCCAGCTCCTTCAGATCTTTTCTGACTGTTACTTCTGATACACCGAGACTTACACTAAGGTCCTGCACCCTTACATAACCTGCCTTTTCAAGCTCACTAAGAATAAGCCTTTGTCGCTGTGCAATGTTTCTCATCTCAATTATATCTTAGATGTGATGCATGTTGTCAATCCAAAGATAAAAAATAATTGCAATAAATATAATGTCATATGAAATTATTAAAAACTATAAAATGTTACGTTTTATTATTTTTTCTTTCTTTTATGTTTTGATTTATTGAATTCTTACTGTATATTTACTGCTGAATTTTGTGAGTTCTATATTAATCAATCATAGCAACATTGGAACGGGAAGCATTTATAAGCCAGTTAAAAAAGTCGGACAAATGGTGGGACTTTATTGTAATAGGCGGTGGAGCCACAGGCTTGGGTATTGCAGTGGACGCTGCCACACGCGGATACAGCACCGTTTTGCTTGAACAGTCAGACTTTGCCAAGGCTACTTCAGGCAGAAGCACCAAGCTGGTACACGGCGGAGTCCGTTACCTGCAAAACGGAGATATCGGCCTGGTAGTTGAAGCCTTGCGTGAGAGAGGTTATTTAAGGAAGAACGCTCCTCACCTTGTGAAGAATCAAAGATTCATAATCGGAAATTACCTCTGGTGGGAAAAGCCCTTTTATACAATCGGCCTTACCCTTTATGACCTGCTTGCCGGAAGCATGAGCCTTGGGCGCTCATTACCCTTAAGCAGAAGAGAGGTAATAAGGCGCATACCTCAGATCGTGCGGAATAAGCTTAAAGGCGGTGTATCGTATCACGACGGCCAGTTTGACGACGCCCGCCTGGCTGTAAATCTTATGCAGACAGCGATTGAAAAAGGGGCTACGGTTGTAAACTATGTAAAAGTCAATGACCTTGTAAAGGATGGCAATGGTCAGATATCAGGCGTAGTTGCTGAGGATAAGCTTAACGGTGACCGTTTTGAACTGAAGGGGAGATGCATTGTAAATGCCACCGGCATTTTTGTTGACAGCATCATCAGGATGGATAACCCTGATGAGCATCCACTCGTAAGACCCAGCCAGGGAGTCCACCTGGTTGTTGATAAATCATTCCTCGGCGGTGATGATGCAATTATGGTACCCAAAACTAGTGACGGACGGGTGATGTTCGGTGTGCCCTGGCATGACAGGGTGATACTTGGAACCACAGATGTGCCTGTAAGGGAATTTGTACTTGAGCCCAAAGCTCTTGAAGAGGAGGTAGATTTCATCCTGGAGACGGCGGGCAGGTATCTGACAAAAAAACCTCAGAGAAAAGATGTCCTTTGCGTTTTCGCCGGACTGCGTCCGCTGGCTGCTCCAAAGAAAAACGCTGATGACACCAAAACAAAGGAGATTTCAAGAAGTCATAAGCTGATGGTTTCACCGGCAGGTCTGGTAACTATAACAGGAGGAAAGTGGACGACATACCGCCGTATGGCAGAGGATACGGTTGACCTGGCCATTAAAACCAGGGGGCTTAAGTATAACCCATGCAGGACAAAGAAACTGAAGATTCACGGTTACAGGGAGAACCCTGACAGAAGCAGTCTCATATATATATATGGCAGCGACCAGGATGAAATTCTCAGGCTGCAAAAAGAAAATCCTGATTACATAAGGAAGCTCAGGCACGATCTGGAGTATACTGTCGGAGAAGTAGTGTGGGCTGTAAGGAAAGAGATGGCAAGGACTGTCGATGATGTACTTGCCAGAAGGCTCAGGGCATTGTTTCTTGATGCAAGAGCCTCGATAGATATGGCTCCTGCAGTAGCAGGAATTATGGCAGCCGAGCTTGGTAAGGATAAAAACTGGGAGATGCAGCAGGTTAAAGAGTACACTGAGATTGCCAGTGGTTATATACTATAATGATTAAGGGAAATCAACTGATAATTAAATCGGATCAATGAAATATTCAGGAACTGCATTGAGTATAGGTTCAGTCAGCGCAATGGGATTACTCTCTTTGACAGCAACGGAATCATGTCAGAACTCATCAAGTGCGCAGCCACAGAAACAGCAGAATAAGCAACCTAATATAATAGTCATCCTGGCTGACGATATTGGCTATTCCGATATTGGTTGCTATGGCTCAGAAATAAGAACACCTAATCTTGACCGCCTTGCAGATAACGGAATCAGGTTTACACAATTCTATAATACCTCGCGTTCAAGCCCGAGCCGTGCCTCTCTCCTTACCGGCCTCTACTCACACCAGGCCGCAATGGGACATCTAGCAACCAGGCCTCTGTTTGATGAACCGGGCTACCTTGATAATCTCAGCAAGAACGCTGTCACCATCGCAGAGCTTTTAAAGGGTGCCGGGTACTCAACATACATGACAGGCAAATGGCACCTTTACGGCATGAATGCTTCCAATCTTCCGGAAGAGGGAGCTATCGACAGGAGCAACTGGCCTGTTCAGAGAGGCTTTGACCGATATTTCGGGAATCTCAGCGGTTCATGCAGTTATTATGATCCGTTTACTCTTCTGAGCAATAACACATTTATTCCACCCGGGGAAGACTTTTACTATATTGATGCTATAAGTGACACGACAGTAAAGTTTATTCTTGAACATCCGTCAGACAAACCGTTTTTCTTCTATGTGGCATACTATGCAGCACACTGGCCGCTGCATGCTCCTGAAGAGATGATAGAGAAATACCGGGGGATGTATGATATCGGGTGGGACTCCCTGCGGGTGTTGCGCTACAGCAGGCAGAAAGAACTAGGCGTGATAAGTGAGCAGCACAAGCTCACCGCCAGGCCGGAAACCATCGCAGCCTGGGAAGACGAGCCCATGAAAGAATGGCAGGCGCGCAGGATGGAGACCTATGCAGCCATGATTGACATCATGGATCAGGGAATAGGCAGGATTATCGCAGCTCTTGAGGAAAAAGGAGAGCTTGACAATACCATTATATTATATATGCAGGATAACGGCGGCTGTGCCGAACCTGTCCTTACCAACAAGATGGCAACACCTCTCACCGAGGAACAAAAGGTGCTGAAGCCTTTCCCCTCCGACCAGATACTTCAGGTCAGAAAACCGGAATATACCCGTGACGGCAGATACATCAGGAGCGGCCGGGGAGTGATGGCAGGCCCGGCTGACACCTGGGTGGCCTACGGCGAAGAGTGGGCAAATGTCAGTAACACACCCTTCAGGCTATATAAGTCATTCGTTCATGAGGGCGGCATCAAGACCCCGCTGATAGTTCACTGGCCGGCGGGAATAAAAGCAAAAGGCACCATCAGCAACGAGGTCGGACACCTGATTGACATTATGCCGACTTGCCTTGAGATTGCAGGGGTCGGCTACCCTGAAGAGTTCAATGGTAACTCTATACACCCGCTGGAGGGCCTCAGCCTTGTGCCTGCATTCAGGAATAAGAAGCTGGACCGTGATTTTCTTTTCTGGGAACATGAGGGAAACCGTGCCATACGCATTGATCAATGGAAGCTTGTATCAAGGGTAGAAACTCCGATGGAATTTACAGCGGAGGATGACAAGGCATGGGAACTGTATGATATTGAAAAGGACCCTTCAGAGACCAATAACCTTGCTGGCAAATATCCTGATAAGGTGACAGAGATGGCAGCACGCTGGGAAGAGGAGGCATTAAGAATTCAGGCAAAACCGTGGCCGTGGGACAATAAAAATCAGCCTCAATGATAAAGTTTCTTAAACCACCGCCTTATAAGGAACCGCTGCCGCCGGAGAAGATAGACAGCACTTACAAAAGGATGCGCCTGCAGGTCTTTCTCGGCGCCTTCATTGGTTATGCAGCCTATTACCTCGTAAGGAAAAATCTTGCACTGGCGATTCCGGGAATGATCCAGCCTGCAGAAAATGGCGGACTGGGTTACACCAAACTGGAACTGGGCATTGCTCTCTCTGCAATTTCAATAGCATATGCTTTCAGTAAATTCCTGATGGGGGCCTTGTCTGACAGGTCTGATGCCAGGAAATTCCTGGTGATCGGATTGGTTGTCTCATCGCTTCTGATGATGTCAATGGGGCTCTTCTCGTTCGCAACAAGTTCTGTCATCATCATTTTCTCGTTTATGCTGGTAATCGGTTGGATTGCCGGGATGGGCTGGCCCCCGTGCGGAAGGGTAATGGTGCACTGGTTCTCGCACAATGAGAGAAGCTTCAAGATGTCAATATGGAACACATCGCATACTGTGGGCAGCGGGTTGATGGGGAACCTCGCCGCCATGGGAACCATACTGCTGGGAGGTTTCTTTCTGGTCGATATTGGCGGAGGACAAATGGTGGAACAGAGCTGGAGAGGAGTGTTTGTATTCCCGGCTGGGGTTGCTCTGCTGCTTGCCGGATTCTGCTGGTGGGCACTGCGAGACACACCCCAGTCATGCGGTCTGCCGGCAATAGACCAGTACAGAAATGATATCCCGGCAAAGAAGGAGATGAGCTCCGACAAAAAGATACCTGCAAAGGAACTTTTTGTAAAATACATCTTCAAGAACAAGGTGCTATGGCTGATAGCTCTGGCCAATGTCTTTGTATACCTCATACGTTATGGCATCGGTGACTGGTCTCCCACATACTGTCAGGAAGCCGGGTTGCTGAACAGCGAGCAGAGCAAAATGGCCTTCTCACTTCATAATTACGCGGGTGTCCCTGGCACCATCCTGATAGGATGGATCTCAACAAAGATGTTCAAGGGAAGGTGCGCTCCGGCAAACGTGATCTTTATGCTCCTGGTCCTGGTCTCTGTCATTCTCTACTGGAAAGCTGCACCGGTTGCATCATTCCTGTCTGATACACTCTCCACCAATCCCGACACCACCAGGGTCACCGTGGTCTACTCTGCCCTGATAGCCATTGGCTTCTTTATCTACGGACCCGTTGCCCTAATAGGAATACAGGCCCTTAACCTGGTGCCGAAAAACGCTGCCGGAACAGCCGCAGGGTTTGTTGGCCTGTTCGGATATCTCATCGGTGATGCCCTCCTGTCAAAGGTCCTGATCGGCGCCGTTGCCGATAATGTCAAACTGGGATGGGAAGCAACATTCTGGATCTTCATTGTTGCCAGCATCCTGGCAGCACTATTCTCTGCCACTACCTGGAAAAAGGAAAAAACAACATATGAAGGACATTGAAAAAAATATCGTGAGACGACTTCTTACTCTGCTTTTCATATCGGCTACCTGCATTCATTCAACGTTGGATGCCCAGACATACCGTCAGATAAAGGGCTGGCCTCAGGATGTCAATTATAAACTTGAGAGTTTCCTGAACTCCACCCTGACAATGACAGAGAGGAAAGTTTCCGTGTTTGACGGTGACGGCACAACCTTCGGACAGGTACCCTATTACCTTGCTGATGAAGCACTCTATCAATATGCCGATGAGGTGCTGAAGAAAAGAGATGACAGGGAAGCCCGCGACAAACTGGCGATACTTGACAGAATGGTAAAAGACGGGAATAATGTCGGTAAACCGTATGTTGAAGACAGGGTACATTTTCTTGCCGGTCTTACCCCCGAGGAGATTGAGAATATAGGCTATGACTGCTACCGCAAAGCTTACCAGGGTAAGTTCTATCCTGAAATGAAAGAGCTCTTTGCAAACCTCCGTGAATATGGCTTTGAAATATGGATACTGACCGCCTCGCCTGAACAGCTTTATCAGAAGTTTTTTTCCGAAGAACTGGGAATCAGCAATATATACATCTTGGGAGCTAAATGTGTTGTAAAGAATGGCGTTACAACCGGAGAGATCATCCCTCCTATCCCCCAGGACGACGGCAAAGCACATACAATAGAAACATTTATAAAGGCAAGGCCTCTGATAGTCGGAGGCAACAGCCGCGGTGACATGGATATGCTGAATGAGTCAGTGGGGCTGAAGATCGTGGTGAACCCTGATGATGTTACAGTCAGGGGAGCCGATGACGGTGAGATGAACGGCTATACGGTCAAATCATACTGGGAAAAGGAAGGAGCCCTTATAGTTAAATGTAATGATGTAGCTGATCCGAATGTAAAATATCACACAGCGGACTGGAAGATAAGAGAGAACAGAGCTAATCCAAAATGAATTGATAAATGAAGCGTACAGGATTGTTATTGAGCACAATACTATTTGTAGTAAATGCAGCAGCTGGTCAGGTGATAACACAAAAATCGAAGGATGTTCAGGCTTATACGCCTGATAATGCGGTCATTGCCCACCGCGGTACGATTTACTGGGCACCCGAGCTTACTGAAGCCGCCTTCAGGTGGGCGCGTAATACTGGTGCAGACTATCTGGAACTCGACGTTCAACGATCAAAGGACGGGGTGCTTGTAATAATGCATGACAAGACCTTTAAGCGGACAACAGACGTGGATAAAAAGTTCCCCGGACGTGAAAATGATTTTATCGATTCGTTCACTTTTGAAGAGATCATGAAACTGGATGCCGGCAGTGCATTCAACATAAAGAATCCCGGTCAGGCGCGCCAGAGCTTCACTGGGCAGGGAGTGCTTGTTTTCGAGGATGTCTTCCGGATAGCCGAAGGAAAGAGGATAAAGAGAAACCCTGACGGAAGCCGTGCTTATACAAGGAGTGCAGATGGTAAGTATGTCTTTGAATATGAGTCTGATCCGGCTGACAATGGCCACAGACCAGGAGTCTACATAGAGGCCAAGATACCAGAAAACTATCCGGGAATTGAAGAGCAGATATATGAAGAACTGACACGAATGCAGTGGAATCCGCTTGAGGGAGAAAAAATAAGCGAAAAGACCCCGTTCTATGTGAAGGGAAAGGTCAATACCGGCAACACGAGAGGAAAGATTCTGATACAAACCTTTTCAAGACCCGGCATGCTAAACTTTAAAAGGGTGTTCCGTGAAGAAGTACTTTGCAGTTTCCTGGTATCCAATACAAAATCGAATGAATTCTCGGGCACCCAGGTAATGGATGAGATCATTTCCTTTACGGTTGATGCCGGAGCACAGTTCATAGGAACAAATCTCGGTGATGCAAATGACGGGCTGAACCCTGTCTTCGCAGGTAAAATACATGATGCCGGCCTGAAAGCCAATATATACTCTATCAACACAACAGAGCAAATGGAAAAATATTACGGCCCTGGCAAAGGGAGAAAAGCAGATCCTCTTGCTGACGGCATGATTACAAACAGGGCCGAGCTGACAATTGATTTCTATCACGAACGCAAAGCAAGGAAATACGGGACAACGGGATCGCCAGCCGGAATACTCGAAGAGCTTGGCTACTAACCAAAAAAACAAGACTTGATGATAAAAATACAGAAATTTGCCGTTATCTCTTTATTAGTAATTATTAGTGCATGCTCAGGGTGTAATCCAGAACCCGGTCCTGAAGAGCCGGAAACGTTGAATATAACTGAGGTCTCTATTCCATCAAGCATTGACGTTGTCGAAAATGGAACAATTACAATCGGAGGCAAAGGATTCAAGCTGAATGACCAGATAATCCTGGCGCTTGTCTCAGACGCCACAAAAGTTTACGGGAGTACCATAAGCAACGTAACCGCAACGACGGCTTCATTTATTCTGCCTGACGATTTTCCGACAGGTAATTATAAATTAACCGTAAAAAGAGGTGAAGAAAGCCTGTTGCTGGGATCGTTCACTATAAATGTGATCGTTGATACAACCATCCCTGACATCAGCGGAATGACAGTCAAAGGAATAGTATACTGCAATGGCGCAGGAATCCCCGGTGTGGTGGTATCGGATGGATATGAGGTAACAGTAACAAATGACAAAGGAATTTATTATCTGCCGTCACAAAAGAAGACCGGGTTTGTTTTCATATCGCTGCCTGGCAATTATGAGGTAAGCTCCTCAGACAATATCCCTCAGTTCTTTAAAAGACTGTCAGGCGGAACTACTGTTGAACAGAAGGACTTTTCGCTTACGCAGGCAGACAACAGTAAACATGTAGTACTGGCTCTTGCAGACTGGCATCTTGCCAACCGCAATGATGACCTGTCACAATACAATACCTGGTTCATCCCGGATATAAATTCAATCATAAGCGGTTATGCAGCATCGGGAACAAAGGTTTATGGAATTGCACTGGGTGACATGACATGGGATGCCTACTGGTATGAGAATAACTTCAGGCTGCCCGACTACCTGACACAGATGAGCAAAATCAACTGTAAGATCTTTAACATCATGGGTAATCATGACAATGATCCCTATTGCGCAGGAGACTGGATCGCAGAAAACAAGTTCAGGGAAGTTGTTGGGCCTACCTATTACTCCTTCAACCTGGGAAGTATCCATTATGTTGTGCTTGATAACGTTGAATACATCAATACCGGTGGTTCACAGGGCGTTATTGGAGACCGGAACTACAACGATGTCATTGTCTATGATCAGATGGAGTGGCTCAAAAAAGACCTCGCGAAAGTCAGTGACAAAAATGCACCCCTGATAATTGCAATGCATACGCAGTTGTTCAGCAATCCGGTGCTTGATGCCAACGGTAATCAGACCAGCACAATCCATCTCAATAACGGCAGTGCCCTGCTAGCTGCATTGCAGGGTTTTACAGACGTTCATTTCCTTACCGGTCATACGCACATCAACTATTCTGCCTCACAAAGTGCATCGGTGATGGAGCATAATACGGCTGCCGTCTCCGCAACCTGGTGGTGGACAGGCAAGAGCGGATATGCAGGCAATCATATTTGCAAGGATGGCAGTCCCGGAGGCTATGGCGTATGGGAGATTGACGGAACTGATGCCAGATGGTTCTATAAAAGCATGGGAAAGCCTAAGAGCTACCAGTTCAGAACCTATGACCTTAACAGTGTCCATATAACGGCAGCCAGGTACGCTCCTAATTCTACTGATGCAGCTCTGGCACCATACGCTGGAGTCTATGCGAATCCAAATTATAATAACGAGGTACTCATTAATGTCTGGGGGTATGACCCTGAATGGACAGTAGAAGTCAGGGAAGGCGGCACTCCCCTGGCAGTAACCCGCGTCTCGGCGATGGACCCCCTGCATATCATCTCTTATGAAGCAAAAAGGCTTAATGCCGGTGCTGTGCCGACAAGCTCATTCGTCACAGGAACCACTGCTCACATGTTCAGGGTTACAGCTACGAGTGCCGCATCAACACTTGATATTAAAGTAACTGACAGATTCGGCAATGTTTATACCGAGACCATGACACGACCAAAAGACCTAACATACCTTATGCAATAACCTATTTAACCATAACTTAATACTACTAATCTATGAAATTCAAACCAGGACTTAAGATTTTACTTGCCGCGTGGCTGATGATTCTGGCATGCTTGCCAGCAATGGCTCAGCAAAGGGAAGTGACAGGTACAGTGTTTGAGCCTGACGGGGTAAAACCTGTGTTTGGGGCTACAGTTGTACTCAAAGGAACCACCGAAGGCACCAGTACAAATGCAGATGGTGCTTTCAGATTGAAGATCTCGGGAGAGAAGCCGGTACTGGTAATCCAGTTCCTCGGTTATATCACCCAGGAGATAGAGGTCGGCAACCAGTCCGTCATCAAAGTTGTCCTCCAGGAAGAGGCAATAGAGGTGGAAGGAGTTGTTGTGACCGCTCTCGGCCTGACCCGTGAGGAGAAATCACTTGGATATGCAGTATCGAAGGTAGGAAATGAAGATATCACCCAGGCAGTTGCCACCAACTGGCTGAACGGCATGTCCGGTAAAGTGGCAGGGCTTACATTCAGTGGCGCCAACACAGGTCCCATCAACTCATTGCGCGTTACCCTCAGGGGAGACCAGTCGCTTAACTACGGGAAGAACGAAGCCCTGTTTATCGTTGACGGCGTTCCTATCAGGTCAGGCACTACCGCAACATCTTCAAGCAGTAGCTATACCAACTCAGGGTCAGACTTCCCGGTTGATTTCGGGAACGGGGCCAGTGACCTTAACCCTGAAGACATCGAGTCTGTCTCCGTGCTTAAGGGCCCGGCTGCAACCGCGCTCTACGGCTCACGCGCTGCAAACGGAGCTATAGTAATCACCACTAAGGCAGGGAGAAAAAATAAGGGCATAGGGGTCACCTTCAGCTCTTCAATAGCTGTTGAGGATGCCGGATACTGGCCTGATTTTCAGACCGTATACGGATCAGGCGGAGATATGGGTCTTGAGGAATACTGCTTCTGGACCCTCGACCCAAGCCTGGTTGGTACGACCGACTATCCCCAAAGGAACATTTCACGTTATGCCTGGGGCGAAAAATTCAGTGAGGAAAAACTTCGCTATCAATATGCAGGAAAAAACTGGGAGACCGGTGAAATAGTTGAAACACCGTTTGTTTACCAGGATGACTGGTTTACCGGGATATTCCAGACCGGGGTAACCTACAGCAACACGCTTGCAATCAGCGGTAGTGACGGAGAGGGTAAAAATATCCGCTTTTCCATTTCAGACATAAGAAATGAATGGATCTTACCTAATACCGGTTTTAAGAAACAATCTTACGCCTTCTCATTCGAGACACCGGTAAATAATGTTATTGACTTCTACACAAAAGTCAATTACTACCGTACTGACAGTGATAACATGCCCATGGCAGGATATCACCAGACTACTGTAATGTATGACCTGATGTGGGGTTACAACTCAAATTCGATGAACGACTGGAAGAGTGAGTACTTTGAGGGCCGGTTCAATGAAATCAACAGGAATGCAACAATTTCGGAAAACGGAAATAGCCTCGTTTTCGCCGGCACTGGATCTTACAACCCTTACAGGGTTCTTTATGAAGAGCTAAACTCAACTGACAAGGACAGGGTATTCGGTTCAGCCGGCTTTAAAGTTAAGCTGGCCAAAGGACTTACACTTGATATTAAATCAGGAATGGATATGGGAGTTGAGTTCCGAACTCAGAGAAAACCCAAAATGACTTTCGGATGGGAGAACGGATTCTACAGGGAGCAATCTCTGACCAATTATGAATTCAATACCGATTTTCTTCTGAGATATCAGACCGCCTATGTTGATGGCAGGCTTACCGCTTCAGCAGCCTTTGGAGGGAACAACATGACTGCCCAGTATTTTAATAACGTGATTCAACTCAATGAGCTCGATATTGATGGCGTATATCATACATCAAACGTACCACCTGGGGTTATACCGGTTCCTACAGATTACAGGAGCATGAAGGTTATAAACAGTCTCTACGGGTTTGTTTCCCTTGGCTGGGATGATACCTACTACCTGGATATAACCGGCCGAAACGACTGGTCGAGCACACTGGCCAAAGACAACTGGTCATATTTCTACCCCTCTGTTGCGGGAAGTGTTCTTCTCAACCAGTTATTCGACTTTCAGACCAACGTGCCGGCCATTACATTTACAAAACTCCGCCTCTCATGGGCAAACGTCGGTAATGATACCAATCCTTATTCACTTGACCAGTACTACAGCGCTTCATCGATAAGCGGCGGCTACACCCTGGGGTCAACTATCCCCGACCCGATGATAAAGCCTGAAAACACTGAGAGCTGGGAAGTGGGACTTGATGCCAAATTCCTGAGAAACAGGGTAGGCTTTGACATTGCACTCTATAACTCTTCAACAACAAACCAGATTATCAATGTCGAAATTGATCCGATCGCAGGTGCATCAGGGATGAATATAAACGCTGGTGAGATCAATAACAAGGGAATAGAACTGGCGGTGTTCGCAACACCGGTCAGAACCAATGATTTCACATGGGATATTAACCTGAACTGGTCAAAAAACAAAAACACTCTTGTCAGCATGAATGAGGGCTGGGACCCGGAAAAACCGATTGAGACTGACATGGGGACAACCCTCGGCGGAAGGCTGCATGTATACTCATACGTTGGCGAGGAGATGCACCAGCTCTATGGTTTTGTAATGAATAAGACGCCTGAAGGCTCATATTACCTTGACGATAATGGTAACAAGGTCGACTGCTCAGGACAGGTCATTCTGAACGCTACCACAGGCTTGCCGACAGTAAATACTTCGAACAACTTCCTCGGAAAGGTAAATCCTGACTGGAGGGGTGGCTTCAATACCTCCTTGAGATATAAGAGCTTTGCTCTCAATATGTCATTTGCATACCAGTGGGGAGGAAACAGGTTCTCCGTCACTAACGGTATCCTGTCATACCAGGGCAAGCTGACAAACTCTCTTGAGGGTCGTTATGACGGTATCGTAGCTGAGGGAGTCAATGTGATTACCACAAATGAAGACGGGACAACACTCTGCCAGCCTAACAATACGGTAACAAACAGCATTTACACCTATTACCAGGCTCTTACACTTGACAGATACAACGGAGAAGCTCATACCTTCAACACTTCTTTCCTTAAAATGAAAGAGATAAGGCTTGAGTATAACCTCCCTGAAAGTATCTGCAGGAAAACCAGAGTCCTCCAGGGTGCAAGCATCGCAATATTTGCAACAAACCTGTTCTCATGGGACAGATGGCCGCAGTTTGACCCTGAAGGAGGTATGATGACAGGCACGAATGTCTTCAATGGCATTGAGACAGGTGCATTTCCTATGACACGCTCTACGGGATTTAACTTAAGACTGTCATTCTAACAATAAAACCGATCAGAGATGAAAAAGATAAAATTGATATTAATATGCGGGTTGGCACTTGGATTAGCATATTCATGTACCAAAGACTTTGAGGAGATCAATACCAACCCCAACAGAACATTGGTAGGGATGATAGAGGCATCAGGAATGTTCGAGCCTATCCTATATAATAGTGCAAACCAGTGGCTTAACCGTACATGGTACTACAATGACGAACTTATACAATTCACCGCCTTTACCGGTGGTGTGACCCGCAGGGAGCACCAGTACTTCCTCGAAGACTCAAGGGACTGGTACGGCTTCTGGAGCCATTATGCGACCTACGGGAAAAATGTTGACCATATGTATGAGCTGGCTGTGGAACAGGGAGACAAGTCACTTGAAGCCATTGCATTAACATTCAAGGTACTCTTCTTTTCAAACATGACCGATATGTTTGGAAGTGTTCCATATGTTGAAGCCTTCACCGGACGTAAGCCCGGCGGTACCATCACTCCTGTTTTCAACTCCCAGAAGGAGATATATGAGCTAATGTTCAATGACCTTGAGAAGGCAAATGACATCTACGCCACCAATCCTGTCTTCCTGCACCCATCGATGGACGGCATGTACAAAGGTGACATGGCTGGCTGGAGAAGATTCAACAACTCTCTGTATCTGAGACTCCTCTGCCGAGTAAGTGGTCGTACTGAAATGAATGCAGGTGCTAAGATGACTGAGATAAAAAATAACCCGGCCAAATACCCCATTTTTACATCCAATCAGCATAATGCGACTGTAAAATTCTCAGGAAGCGATCCCTATATCAGTAACTTTGGCCTAACCACCGAGAGCGAGTTCACCTCCAGCGGAAGAAAACTGACAAGGCAGCTTATAGGCATGACTGTCATCACTGATGGAGGAGGAAATCAGATTTATGTTGATCCCCGGTTACCAATCATAGGAAAGAAGAACAATATCGTCGCCGTCAATCCTAATAATATCTGGATAGGGACAAAATCAGGATGCACCGACCAGGAAAGAAGTACAGTTGACAGAGGCACTTCATGGTTGAACTACAAGGTCTTCTGCAGAAGAGATGCTCCTGCCACTTATATGGACTACGCAGAAATACAGTTTATCTTCGCTGAAGCAGCCCTGAAAGGATATATCACTGGCGGTGAGGCTGCAGCAAAGGGCTATTATGAGGCAGGGCTGAGAGCCTCAATGGCAAAATGGTCTGAGCAGGGAGCCTATTCAGAAACCCCGATTTCAATTTCTGCAAGCGCTGTGGATGTGTACCTTGCATCACCACTTGGTTCATGGGACCTGGCTGCAAATAAGGCAGAGTTTTTAGGCAATCAGAAATATCTTGCTCTATTCTGGATTGGAATGGAAGCATATCATGAATATCGCAGGACAGGTTACCCGGTACTGACAATCGGTGAGGGTACCATTTACAATGATAATATTCTTCCTACCAGGTTTGGATTTCCCAATACGACCATGCTGACAAACGGCAAGAATGCCGATGCAGCACTGGCAGATATGGGTGGCCCAAATGACATGAAAACACCAGTATGGTGGAGTAAGCAGGCAATAACCGGAGGTAAATAACAAAAAAAAGGAAACAGATGAAAGCTAATAATCACTTAATCTTCAAAAGAATAGGAATGGTCTTTTCACTCCTGATCATTTCTCTGTTCCTGATTCCATCCTGTGACAAGGAGGAAGAACCCGCAGGGGATCCGCTTTTCTTCATTGAAGGTGATCCTACAGGACTGTCAGTTGACAAGAACGCCAAGACACAGAGTTATACCGTGCGTTCAAACCGGCCATGGCAGATAATCGCAAAGAGCGAGGCTGACTGGGTAAGACCTTTCCCGGATGAGGGAGCAGATGACGGTATCTTTAAAATAATTGTCGAAGCGAACCCGACATTTGATGAACGTACGGTAAATTATGCCTTTGTTGTTGATGGTAAAGAGCAGCCAGTGCTGTTCCGTATCGACCAGGAGGGCAATGTGCCATATATTACTTTGCCGGCATTGGTTACAATACCGTCAGCAGGAGGTGATGTAGAGATAAACGTTACATCAAATGTCGCCTGGTCGTATACCATCTCTGACAACAGCTGGCTGACTGAAAAATCTGTAACAACAACGCGTATCACGCTGACAGCAGCAGAGAACACAAGCATTGATCCGCGACAGGTCGTACTGACAGTTACTGCTTCTGATTTCCCGGCAGTCTCAGCCAATGTTACACTCGCCCAGTCACCCGGAACGGTGGTCCTCGAAGAGAATTTCAACTGGCTGGCTTACGGCAGCGCAGTCTTCTATACCACCACTGGTGAGACACGCTATGATCTATGGACACAGGCAGAGAAAGACAGGGGTTGGGTTAGCACTGTCAATACAACCGCGGTAGCGGGTCAACACCACTTTGCTATGCACGCCAGGGATTCGTTAAACTTGGAAAAACCGGCTATGGTGGTGACCTTATTTCCCCTCTCCTTGCAAAAATTACAGGTACTCAAAACCTGCGCGTCACGTTCAAGGCAATCCCGTATATGACAGCAGCAGGGACGAAGGATGACAATTTCCTGATGGTCAGTGTTATCGGGCCGGGAACAGTAAGCCAGACTCAGTTTGTCATCGACAACTGGCCGGTCTACCCGGTTGACGGTGTCGAGGCTTATTGTATCAATATGTGGAAAGATCCTGTTGCAACCCGTTCATTTACAATAACAGGAGCAACATCAGCCACCCAGATAAAGTTCCTTGGCTATGATTACTATCTTGTTGGTGTAGGTGCCGGCAAGAGCCGTATCTTCCTTGACGATATCAAGGTTGAAATAGTCCCGTAAACTCGGGTACTAACCTGTTGAAAATGAAACAGGAGTGTTTCAATGAAATTATCATATGAGACACTCCTGTTACTTTTAAAGTATTTTTCTGATTTGTATACCGGGCACTATTTATTGTGCCATCTTCTTTAAATAATCGACAATCCCTTCATAAATCTTCTGCGCCATCTGCTGACGGAAATCGGGGTCAGCAAGCTTTTCCTCGTCCTCCGCGTGGGTCATGAAGGCCTGCTCAACAAGCACGGAGGGCATCTGCGATACCCTTGTGACCGTATAGTTGAATGACCCTACCACTCCGAACTCGGGAAGGCCGGTCTCAAGCAGCCTGTCATATATTGTCTGTGCAAGAGGAGCCCAGAAGGGATTG
>CAVRBS010000004.1:0-56687 GCA_963719235.1 uncultured Bacteroidales bacterium | reverse complement strand
ACAGAAAGTAAGGTTGCTGAGGCCGGCAGGATTACCACTGGCATTAATTGGAGAAGCCAGACCACTGTCTCCCATTGTGCCGTCAGGATAAAAATATACATTGGCAGCATTAGAGCCTTTAACAATGACAGCGCCTACTTTGTAAAACTTATCTCCGAACTGGATGCAATCATCCATTTCAAAAGAAACATATTTACCGGCAGTTACTGTTACATCAAGTCCTGAAGGAAATGCGCTGGCGAAGGCCCCATTATTATAGTCAACCTTATCACCACAATAGAAGTAATTAGCCGAAAGTCCCTTCCATGAAGCAACTTCTGCACAGGTTCTGTTTCCGCCATTGTTTGCTCCTGGAATAATGTAAGGAGTAATGACACCATCAGAAACAGGTTTACTGGGTCCGGTTGCGACTGCCTTCTTTAGCATCGCATCGTCATCATTAGTAGCGTCCTTAGAACAGGAAACTATTAATGCGACCATAATCAAGCTCGCAAATAAATAGGTTAATTTTTTCATCTTTACAGTTTTATATGTTTATTATAAATTTGAATTAAAGTTAATTATAGGTAACATCGAGCTGCAACAATATTTTGACTAAGGGATGCAACGACCTGACTAAAATACAGAATCTTATGATTAAGCTTTTTAGACTTCTGTTCGCGAATATGATTACCCAAAAATGCTCTCGCCAATATGACTTATGATCAGTGAATAGCGATTACCTGCACCGAATCTTCCATATTGAAAACTGTCGGCGGGCCAAGGAGGAGGGGTAGGTCAGGTTTTTTTGACTTTTTTACCAGTCGGACTGATAGTTAAGTCGTCTTTAAACTCATATACCTGAGGTATTTTAAATAATGCCAGATGTTGTGAGCAATGTTGAATTACAGATTCTCGGTTGATTAAGTCTTTCTGGTCCTTTCTGACGACAACTGTTGCCTTTAGCATTTCTCCCTCTATCTCATCCTCAACACCTTCAATAGTACAATCAATTACTTCCGGTATGGCAAGAATAACGGCTTCTATTTCTTTCGGGCTGATTCGTTTTCCGCGCACTTTTATAATCTCCTTTGACCGGGCGGTTAAATATATGTAACCATCCTCATCAACTGTTCCGAGGTCACCTGTGTAAAGCCATCCATTTCGGATGGCATTTTTTGTGCCCTCTTCATCCGCAAAGTAGCCCATCATTATATTATCTCCACGGGCAATTACTTCGCCTGTTTCTCCGGGTTTTATTTTCTCTCCATTTTCATTTACTACCCTCAGTTCAACCCCTGGAATGCCTTTTCCCATTGAGCCCTTTCTCTTGTTCATAAATCTCAGGAGGCAGCCAGGAGAGCCTTGCAGTGGCTTCTGTCTGTCCATACATCACAATAAACTTTATGTCAGGATGAGCTTCCCGGAACTCATCAATAAAAATCGGAGTCAGTTTACCCCCTGCCTGGGTGACATATTTCAGGTCAGGGAATTGAGTTTGTTTAAATGAATCGGATTTTCTGAGCAGGATCTGGAAATGACTCGGTACTCCTGCAAATCCTGTGCATTTATGATCAGTGAGGCTTTTTAACACTCCGCCCAAGGAAGATGAATGAATTATTGAATACTATCGATCCGCCGACCCTGCAGATGGGTATGTAAAAGTGAAAGGCCGTAACAGTAGTAGAATGGCAGTACCACAAGCATCCTGTCGTCCGGTGTCAATTGCAGATACTCAACAATTGATGAGGTATTCGCAATCAGGTTCTTGTGTGAGATCATCACTCCCTTTGGTTTTCCGGTGGAACCTGAGGTAAAAATTATCTCTGCACATCTTCTCTGTCAAATTCTTGGATCAAACATACCTTCTGGCTGATACCTCCTCGTCCGGTGAACATAGTCTCCGGGAAAATACAGTATCTCACTTAAGGTCAGTCTCTTTCCAATGTCATGGTCGTGAAAATCAATGGGGGTTGGTCAGATCACTGATATATCTCGAAATTGTCCTTTTCAATATACGGATCAAGCGGGAATACAAATGTTGCCTGATTTTATAATCGCAAGATATGCCTTTAAGAAAGAACAGATTATTGATGTGAAAGGACAAAGATATGCTTGTTTTGTCCGATTTTGTTTTGCAGCCATGCAGCAAGGCTGATGGAGTCCTGCATAGAGGCTCTTGAAGGTAATCTCCTCTTTGCCAACCAGAAATGGTTTTTCAAGACCGGATGTATTTTCGAAGAAATAGTCAAATGCGTTCATGATGAAGAGTTGAAAGGTTGAAAAGTTGAGGGGTTGAAAAGTTTTGGGGACTTCATTGTCATACTTTTGAATGTATGTTTCCATACACTTCTTTCAGATGTCATAATCCAAAATAGTCTCTGATCGGAGGCATTCTGAGGTATTCTGTGGTTTTACGTTTTCTTTCAAAGTTTCTGTATAACGCTTCAACCCGCTCTTTTGTTTCGCCCATTACTGCTGCAACCTCGTCTGCAGGATAGCCGTTTTCAAAGCCATACCAAAACCGGTCCATAAGAGTAAACGGGAGCTGGTAAAAGAACTCTTCCTGAGTCTGTTCGGCTGAATAGGTATCTGTAGTGGGTGTTCTTTCAATAATTTCTTTTGGGACTCCCAGATATTCTGCGAGTTGATAAACCTGTGTCTTATACAGATTACCGATGGGCATGACGTCACCGGCACCGTCGCCGTATTTGACGAAAAAACCCTGTTCCTGTTCGTGTTTATTGGGGGTGCCAACGACAGCGTAATGAAGTGCCTCAGCATGATAGTATAGCATTGACATCCGGGTACGCTGCTTGAAGTTTGAAGCAGCGACTATCTGAAGGTATTCATTAACCGGAAGGATCTTATCTTTTGCATTGCCATCCTTGTCAATAACAGTTAAGGAGAAAATTGGAGGGAGGTTGTTGAACAGGCCACTCTGCCTGATTCCGATCTTCATCTTCCAGGTTTTTGGATCATATTCCGGAAACACCCGTTTGACTGCTTCATCACGCCTTTCATAACATCCAAATCCTGAAAGAGCGCCGGTAATCTCCTCTTTAATTGCTCTTACACCGAATTTTGCAGCCAGTTCACGGGCAAGAATTTCGCTGTCGGGACTGGAATCCTTCTCGGGAAGCATAATTCCGAGTACCTTTTCAGGGCCGAAGGCTTTGGCAGACAGGGCAAGACATACTGATGAGTCAATACCGCCACTGATGCCTACAACTGCACCGTTCCTTTTAAACCTGTGCAGAACATCTTCGCGGAGCTTATCAACTATCTGGTTGACTACATATTCCACATCTTTAAGTAGGATGATGTCTTTGGTAAATGGTTCTTTTGTTACTTCATAAGTTCTTTGAACTTTACTTTCAGGAAATTTTTTTAAAGTTCGAGGATTTTCAGGTTTTTCAATCAGGGTTAAATTCCTCATTATGATTTTCAATGAACTGATGATTAATCAGGTGAGTTGAAATTACTGCAGTAAGTACCATATTATCCATTTCTGAAGCAGTCCCGGTCTTTTCTATTTTCCCTAACATGGCAGAAATTGATTCAAAATTAAAAATCCCTGCTTTTTTTGTATAGCTCTCAGAAAGCATTTCATTCACATATTCAGGCCTGTCTTTCGCCAGGAAAACACTGCTTATAGGAGCACGGTATGGTTGCTTGGGACGCTTCAGGATACTTTCAGGTATCTTTCCTTTTAAAAGTGTCTTTAACAAGTACTTTTCATTGAGTCCTTTCAGTTTAAATTCTGACGGGTAAACCTGCACAGAATTCAATTACCCGGTAATCGAGGAAAGGATACCTCCCCTCAACAGAGTTTGCCATAGCCATACGATCACCCTGGGAAGAGAGAAGATAGCCGGACATAAAGACAGTTGTCTCAAGCCACTGCGCTTTGGCTAAGGGAGACCACTCTTCAAAGGTTTCCGGAAGCCTTGTCTTCTAAATCAGCAAGAGGATCATAAGAACTTATATCTTCCTTGATATGGTCTGAAAAATGCCTTTTGATATGGTTGGAGTTGTTCCATCTCAGCAGATGAGAGTAAAATGGGTTATCAGTATCTTCCAGCTTATATCCGAAAAACATTTTTAAAATGTTAGGGCTGGCATTTCTGAGGTGAGGGATATCAGGATAGATCTTCTTGAGCAGAAGAGGCCTTAAGGATGAGCCTGGCTGAGTAGCCCAGAATCTCCTTATCATTGCTTCCCTGAAGATATCATAACCGGCAAGTATTTCATCCGAACCTTCACCAGTGATTACCACTTTGATGTTATTATCGCGGACAAGCCTTGAGAGTATAAGCATTGGTGTCGGAGCTGTCCTGGTAACAGGTGTCTCTGAATGCCAGATAACTTTCGGAAAATACTCTGCGATTTCTCTGGAAGTACAGGTTATCGATTTGTGATGAGTATGTAAATATTCAACAGCTTCATTCTGAAATCTGCTCTCATCAAAGTCCTTTTCTGAGAAGCCAATTGAGAAAGTATTAAGGATCCCTGGTTCAATGTCTTTTATGTATGCGACGGTTGCACTTGAATCAATTCCACCACTCAGGTAGGCTGCAACTTCAACATCTGCTCTCAACCTCAGGCGGACTGCACTGGTAAACAACTCACCAAATTGCCCTACGGCATCTTCAAGTGATAATCCCGAGAACTTTTTTGTGAAGTCCAGTTGCCAATATTTTTTTGTTTTAAGTCCCTGGCGATTAAAAGTAAGATAATGACCGGGAGACAATTCAAAGATATTTTTAAAAGCAGTATAAGGAGTTATTGTTGCCCAGAACGTGTATACCTGCGCAAGACTTTCATGCCTCAACTCTCTGGCAATTGACTTCTGTTCAAAAAGAGCTTTTATTTCGGAGGCAAATACGAAGACACCGTTTGTAACATTATAGAACAGAGGTCTTATACCAACCCTGTCGCGCGCCAGAAACAACTCCTCCTCCACTTTGTCCCAGACAGCGAAAGCAAACTGGCCATTTAAGAGGTCAAGGCATTTTTCTTTATAAACAGCATAGAGATTGACGAGAACTTCAGTGTCTGAGTGGGTTTTAAGAACAATTCCTTTTTTAGTAAGTTCTTCGCGAAGTTCCAGGTAGTTAAAAATCTCGCCGTTAAAAACGATCCAGTACCTACCCGAAATATCAGAAAGTGGTTGCTGCCCGGTCAGCAGGTCGATAATGCTAAGCCTTACGTTTCCAATTGTTGCAGCATGGGAATGGTAAATGCCGCTTTCATCCGGTCCGCGGTAACTGAAAGTACGAAGCATTGCTTCAACAGCCGAAATGCTGTTTGTACTACTCCGGTAGTCAATTATCCCGGCGACCCCGCACATTTAACCCTCTGTTTTCCTTATAATGAAATCTGATATAGCGTTGATCGATTCAAAGTTTTCCTCAACAAGATCAGCATCAACGGTTTTGATCCCAAACTGCTCTTCAAGGAAGGTGATTAACATAATAAATCCCATAGAATCAAAGAAACCTTCCTTGAAAATCAGGGACTCATTCTTTATTTTATTAGCATCAGCATGTGATGTCTCAACGATGTATTTTTTAATTTTTTCCTGAGTATTTACGAGATCAATAGCCATATTAATTATGAATAAGTTGGTTTAACTGAATTTCGGGATAAGTGATGATTTTTCCTGTTTATAGTAATTATCGTAACGGCCATATCTGCTTTTTTTAAGATTAAGGTCGTTGAATACGATATCGAAGTTATCTATATTGTTCTTTCTGAAAAGATTTAATACATCTATAAATACGTCTTTGCGTGTATAATCGTTTCTGCACACTAATAGTATGAATGAAGCATACTTTATCATAAGCGTGGCATCTGCAACCAGGCCGACCGGAGTGGAATCAATGATTATATAGTCGAATTTGGTTTTCAGATCCTCTATCAAATCATCCAATACTCCTGCTTCGATAAGCTCAGCCGAATTGGGTAGTACAGGTCCGGCAGGTATGATCCAGAGGTTATCGATATCAGTCTTTCTAATGATTTTATCGCTGCTGACATTGTTAACCATATAGTTGGATAAACCTACGGTGTTTACAACATTTAGCTTCTCATGCAGAGTTGGACGCCGCAGGTCACAGTCGAGAATAATTGTTTTATGTCCCACGGAAGCAATGGAGGCAGCAAGGTTACTCGAGACAAAGCTCTTTCCATCCTGAGGCTGTGAAGAAGTGACCATCAAGACTTTCCGGGGCTCTGATCTGAACTTCAGGAAAATGCTGCTTCTCAGGTTTCTGAATGATTCTGCAATTGAAGATCCGGGGTAATCCTTGACTACTGATTCCGTTTTATAGTAATTTGTATAGATCAGGTTCATTACCGGCTGGTTGATCATCTGCTCCACATCCCTGACTGAAGATATCTTTTCGTTAAAAAAGTTTTTAAGTATTATGAATATGGTAGGGATCATGAAGGCCATGAAGAGCGCAATCAACCAGTTCATCATCGTTCTTGGTGAAAGGATAGAGGCTGTTACAGCCCGGGCTGGTTCCAGTATTTCATAGTCCGGGTAGTTGGAAGCCATAGCAATTGCTGCTTCAGATCTCTTTTCAAGTAGATAAGTATAAATGGCATCAGTAAGGTTGAATTGCCTTTGCATGCTGACCATACTTAACTCAGTTCTGGGCAGTCTTGAGATCTCGCCCTGGAGCTTGCTGGCTCTGTAATCGAGTTCGTTCTGAGTAAGGTTAAGGGTGTTCAGGTTATTCTTGACATTTTCAAGTATTGCCTGCTTTTGAAGTTTTATCTTATTCTCGATCTGGCCCAGGAATAGGTTCTTCTCTGCATTATTACTTAAAATTGTTGATCTCTGTGCGTTCAGGGAGAGAAGTTCAAGCACCAGGGAGTTCATTATCGGATCGACCACATTAGCAGCTGAGGGAGGAGCCAGACCAGCCATATCCTGGTTCTTTTCAAAATAGTCAATAATGTAATTATAGTATCGCTCCTGGACCTTTAGCATGGACCGGTCATTTTCGATCTGAGTCATCTTTTCGAGGGCCTGCTGTCCCTGATAACTCAGGTCAGTAACCTGGTTGGACGATCTGTAATCTCTGAGCTCGGATTCTGATTTGGAGAGAGAATCTGATATTTCTGATATCTGTGAATCAATGAAGTTGATTGTATTGACTGCAATCTTATTCTTTTTAGAGAGATTTTCGTCAAGGTAAGATTGTATGTAGCGGTTAAGAAAATCAATTGTCAGATTTCTGTTTTCTCCCTGGAAAAAGACATTGATCAGTGACGATTTAATGCTGACAGGCTCTACCTTAAGCCTTTTAAGATAGGCTTTGGTTAGAAAGTCAAGATGGTAAAACTCGAAATATGAATCTTCCTCTTTTGACGCGATTGGATTATAGAAACTCTTATTTAAAGATACGGAGAACTTGTAGTTATATGCCGAAATAGTTTCATTAAACCTGCAAATGGTATCGACTTCAAGTATATTTTTCTCACTAACTATGGCATTATCCACATAATTATAATATGATATCTCATCCTCAGAAGCAGTAAGTCTGTATTTCTGATCATCAATAATGTAGATATGGAATTTAGCATTGATAGGTTGTATATGCGACTTGTCAATGCTAACGGTATAAGGGGTTCCGAGGTAAACCTGTCCGGCTGTTTGGAATAAGTTATTATTCCCGGTGAAATAGCCCACCTCAAGATTCATGTCTTTTATAGTCGTTGCAACCAGACTGAAGGAGTTAAGGCTATTAATGTCATTTTCAAGGTTTCTTGATTCGGTCAGACTACCGAGACCACTGAAAAGGTCATTTGTGCCCAGCAAAGAAGAACGCTTATCATCAACAGGGCCTATGATTGAATTTACTTCGTAAACGACAGGTGAGAATTTATTGACTAAAAAGGCAATAGCCATACAGATAATAAAACATGCCAGATAAAAATACTTATAAGATACTGCCTGTAATATAAACTCCTTAATATTAAAAGCCTCGTTCTGGGAATCGTTCTGATTTGACATCCGGGTAGATTTAGTTAAAAGCCTAGACCCGCAAATAGAAGTATTGCAAGTGCGGTTGAAATTGATGCAAGTATAGTAGTATATGTGATATTCTGATAGCTGGTTGAAATGTCTTTCAGCGGCTCGACAATAACTACATCATTTGGCATAACATAATAATAATCTTTGGAGGCAATTTTTGAATCAGAGAGATTTAATCTGTAATGGATTATTTTGTCTTCAACATTCCTGATTACGATGACACTCTTCCGGTCTCCGTAACGTGTAATTCCCCCACCCAAACCAATGGCCTCATAGATATTCAATTTATCCTGGATAAAGGGGAAGACACCTTGCCTGTTCACTTCGCCCATAATTGTGACCTGATTATCAACGAATTTGACTGTAACAGAGGTGTTTGAAACGTAATCGCTAAGTGCTTTCTGGATTTTTTCTGATGCCTGAGCAGTAGTAAGTGAAGCGACATTAATATTACCCACAAATGGGAAATTTACATTTCCTTCCTCATCAACAAGATATCCCAGGAGGCCTGATGAAGTTCCGTATCCACCTGTTCTCATTTCCTCAGTAGAGTTAAAAATCAGGTTTGTCGGCATATCAATGCTGATTACTTTAATGTAAAGCCTGTCAAAAGGCATAATTACCTTCTGAGTACGAGGATTAGCAATAGGCTCTTCGATTTCGTTAATATCATTAAAATAGCTCACCTTTTCTACGGGAACACAAGAAAATGCAAAAACCATTATTAAAATGGCACCTGCTGAAGAGAGATTTAATTTCATATTTATTATAACTTGCTAAAGGTATTAATATTATATCCCTGTTCTCTGAAAGATTGTTTTCAAAGTCTTGACCAAAATTACGAAATCGAGACGAAGAGACCAATTATCTATATAGGCCAGATCCATCTCCATCCATTTTTCGAATTTGATATTATTTCTGTCAGGCTTGATCTGCCAAAAACAAGACAATCCCGGTTTTACTGACAAGCGTCTGAGCTGCCACCGCTGGTACTGTACAGTTTCTTCCGGTAATGGTGGTCGGGGACCGATCAGTGACATTTCCCCTTTAAGAATATTAAAGAGCTGGGGTAATTCATCAAGTCCGGTTTTTCGCAGGATGCCGCCAATTTTTGTAATACGGGGATCATCCTTAATCTTGAATGCCGGTCCGTCTGCTTCATTTTGCTCTTCCAGATCCTTTCTCAAATCATCAGCGTTGGACACCATAGTCCTGAATTTATAAAGTTCAAACTGCCGGCCGCGAAGACCAACACGCGGCTGTTTATAGATTGCAGGTCCGGACGACGTGAACCTTATCAGTAGTGTAATTACTATAAGTACTGGAGACAATACAATTATCCCTATTAAAGCGCCAAAGATGTCCATTATTTTTTTTACTGCAAGAGCATAAGTGCTGTGAGGAACATTGATAAAAGTGAGGAATTTATGATCGGCAATCTGGGTCTTCACTGCATTTGAAAGGGTAAGTTTTTCATCCCTGTATAACAGGTTGAAAACGACACCGAGTTCTTCACATGATCTTACCACCTTGCGGACTTCAGAAGGAATGACCCTGTTCTTCACATAAAGAACCTCATCAATCATATCAACTTCCATAAGATCATTCAATACCTGAATATAGCCTTCCGGAAGAATAATAATGGTTTCGGCATACTTCTCATTTATTTCCTCTGAGCTTGTGAAGATTGCTACAATCTTATATCCCCATTCTTTGTTGGCAAGCAGGCTCTCGATAAACAGAAGTGAAGAAGTATCGGCAATTAAAACCACATTTAAAAAGTTGAAGCCTTTTGCCCTGTAAAGTTTGAATACCTTGTACTCAAAAACACGCAGGAGAAACAGGAAGACTAAGCCAAATACAGGAATTAATACGATAAATGTTCTTGAGAGCTCATTAAGCTTAAAGAGAAAGTAATAGAAGATTAAAAGTAACAATATTGCTGCTGTTGCCAGAAAGTACTCAAAAAAGAGGGAAGTATAGTGCTTTGTACGAGGTATCTCTGTTGCCTTCAGAAGGTAAAGAGCCAACAACCAGAATGGGGTTATACCAAGAAAAAGTAAAACAAAAGCTTTGTCTGTGAAAAAGAATAGGTCGGTTCCATGATAGACTATCAGGTATGAACATTCAAATGCCAGGAATATTGCCAGGATGTCAAGGGAACCAAGAATAAAATTGAGAAGGTTCCACTTCTTGAGGAAGGGGATGACATGTAAACGATATAGCGTACTGAATATATCCATCAGTAGTTCATTTCTTTAGTAAGCTTCTTAATCCTGGTTACCGTCAGGATTCCTGGCGGGATATTCATTTATGCCGCAGGCTTGTTCTTCTGCGTATAGAAATATGTCATTCCGTGAAGGTTCGTCATTTCAACAATCTGAAGTCCGCACTCTTCAAGGAGATTTTTGACGCTTCTCCGGGTCAGATATCTATTTGTACGGGAATCAATAAAGCTGTACATACGATTGATGAAAGGTATTCTTGACTCAATTCCGTTCTCGAAGGCTTCAGACTTTTCCAATTCCTGACCTGGAAGATTGTCGTACTTATCTGAAAATCCGCTCTGAGCCTTATTATCGATAAAACAACCAATAAAATTGCTTCTTTGCGGCAGCAGATCAGCGATAGTCTTTATAAAATCCTTCATTTCCCTTATATGATTTAGTTGCTTAAGACTAACAACGGTCTTAACTCTTCTCATATCTTCAGCATCATAAAAGAAATGACGATTGGAAGGGATAACCAGCATTCCTGTTTCGCCAACCAGATCCTGCTGTGCAAGGTAATTAAAGAAGTCCTCACGCATTATTTCCGGCAGTTCTTCAAAGAGCTTATTGATCCGGGAGTTTTCAGATAACGAGTTCTTCCGGTAAGTCACCTTAACGGCCGGACCATTTAATTCTGAATTGTATGATACTGCTCCTGAATCCATTTAATTATTTCTCGGAAATATTGCATTGTAAAGGTAAGCCTAACTCAAAAGTCATGCAAACTTTGCTGTCTTTACCAGCCAGCTAATAATGAGACAAAAATCAAGTCATTTTGTTCGTTCGCCATTTATTTTTTACTATTCACACACAAAAGAGCTGCGTTAGTCAAAAATGGAGGTATTTTATTAACAATTGAAAGGAAATGACGAGGTTACTAAAGGGGCTGTTATGTAAGTGGCGGCTTATCAGATTAATATGATAAACAGCGAACAGATTAGCTTGACTAAAAATGATTATACGGTTTTGACAAACGGCATGTAAAAATTGATTAAAAATCAGTTTTGGCATAACTGTTTTGCAGAACCTATGTATGACATATTGGTTTATAAGCAGAAGTTGATGCTTTTTGATATAAGGGTTTGGTGGAAATTCGCAAATATTTCCAGAAGTTTGGTCACTTGAAGAGTGAAGGGTCATTTGTCCGCACATTGTCTTTGAATGCGACGATAAATGCCTCAGGGTAATCTGATTGCCTGCATATATTAAGAAGTTTTGTTGCTTCTTTAAATGTGCTGAATTCTCCAACGGTTGTTCTATATCCTCCCTTATAAAGGTATTCGAATGTCTTATAATTCTTACCTGAAACTGTAAGGTTATAACTACCTACAGGTTTTGTGTTGGCAAGTATCTGCACCCTGAATATGATTCCTTCTATATTCCCTGAAACAGTGGCCGCAGGTTTGATATCTGACTTCATTTCCCCTGGACTAGTCTGAGGATTCACCTTCTCGGCCGGCTGCCGGTTTTCGGAGGGCGATGAAGGTTCAGACGTTTTTGTCACCTCTGTGGTGACAGTTTTGGATAATTGAGCTTCCAAAACCTTCGCTTCGGCATCCGTTATTCTTTCACTGTTATTGAAAGCTACCAGAAATGACTGATTATATCCTGACTGCCGGCATAGGTTCAGAAATCGGGACGCTTCTGCTGATGTGCTGAATTCTCCAACTGTGGACCGGTATCCTCCCTTGTACAGATACTCATATGAATAATAGTTCTTTCCGGCGATGGTAACTTTTTGACTTCCCACAGGCCTGGTATTTGCGGCATACTGTATTCTGTATACCAGGATATCTCTTTTTCCTCCAGCCGCAGGAGCAATTACCGGCAAAGGTTTTGTCTCTTTAATTACTTCCGCAGTTTTCTTTGTTTCAGGAACCTTGACAGCGGCTTCCTGTTTAGCCGTTTTAACATCGGGTTCAACTTTCCCGGGAATACTCTGGGCTAAAGGTTCTGAGGTAATTGGATTTCCGTCCTTTTCCTGCTCTTTAATTCCTGTCATCGCTAAGAGTTGTTTTGAAAGATCCTGCGTAGTTGCAGTTGCTAAAAGTGGATTCGGGGTAATCCGATAAAGCTTCATCTCTCTTTTTCCCGACCTTTCCCTTGAGGTGTAAAAAGCCGACTTCCCGTTATCCCTGTTGAGGGTAAATGCAACTTCATCATTTTCAGAGTTAATTGACTTCGAAAGATTTTGCGGTTTGCCCCAACCTTTCCCGTCATAGACGCAAACAAAAATATCGTATCCCCCATGACCCGGCAATTTGTCAGAAGAAAAGTAGAGGTTATTATCTGCATCAAGTGATGCAAAAAGCTCGTTGCCAGTAGTATTGATTTGTCCACCGAGATTCTCAGGCACACTCCATTTTTCATCTTTTTTCCTTGATATATAAAGATCGAGACCCCCGGAGGAACCTTTCAAATTTGAGGAAAATATCAGGAAATCACCATTATTCGACAGAGCAGGGTGAGTAAAAAGGTATTCAACATTACAGAAACTCAGTGGACTGTCATCTATGACCCATCCATTCTGAGTGTATGCAGCCTTGAAGATTTTTTCCTGGGTGTCCTTTTCCGGGATTAAACTCAAATACATAGTGTTATAATCCTTTGAGAATGTTGTGGCTTCAGCGGGAAACATTAATGATGAAGAAGGCAAAAACGGCATATATTGTCCAAGCAAGGTATCTGCTACCAATGCGATGAAAGGTGTCACGGAGCCGAAAGAGAGATGTTTCTGCGACATTTTCTCAGCATCCTTGGAATACGCAAGAAATACAATTCCATTCCTGTAAAACTGAACGCCGGATGATGGTGCGACAATTTCAAGATGGAATGGTTTGATATTGATATTGTTTGCCGTGATCGTGTCTGTAGAGTGGTTTAAACATCCATTATCCTGGTAACTGTTTTTTACATACGGATTTGGGTGATAAACGAATTCAAATCCACTTTTGAACATTACCAGAGCAAGTATTATGAGCAAATTGTTTCATGATACAGTCATATAATGTATTACCAATGCCATTTTTTCGAAGATGAAGAGCTTATACTTCCAAAGTTCACTCCTGCCACAATCTCGATGACCAAATCTTCCTTATAGAATGGTACATCTCTCGGGAAATCTACAAGGGTACCGAGATATAACCGCGGAAATTTATACTGGAAGAAGAAAGTCAACTTATCATAGTCGTGAAGATAACCGCCGAAGCAGAAATCTTCCAGATATAGCTTTAGCATAGGATTATATGTCTCCTTCTTATCGAAATTAAGCGAATCGTTCAAATCAATAATCAGTGATGGTTCAATTACGATATTCAATGATTTGCTGATAACAAATTTATATCCTGCGATAAAAAAGTACTCCCTTGAAACAGGTACATCGTAGACTGCAAGATCAGCGCTGTCAAGCATATTTCCCAGGATGTTGGTTGCTGATATTCCCGCATAAAGAGACTTGCCATAATAATAGATTCCGGCATCTATGTTTGGAATAAAACTGTTTTTTGATGGAGCATCAATGTCAGGTATTGAATCCATCATGTTATAAATACCTTTAACAGCGATACCACCGGATAAAAATGATAAGTTTTTATCATTAAGTGGTATATGATATGAGGCAGCAGCGCTGAAACCGAGGTTTCGCGAAGGTCCGACAACGTCATTGAATAAAGCGGCCCCAACGCCAAATTGTGTATAACTTCTTGACACAGGTGCACCGAAATATGTTGGTCCCTTTTTGGCTATTCTTGTATTTCCACTCAGCAGCTGGGACTTATCCGTGCCCTGAATAACAGCCGAAAGATCAATAGCCATAAAATCCTTGCTTCCGGCTATTGCTGGATTGATGATAAATGGAGTGAATACCCTGTTGGAAATTGGGGTTAAAGGTGTCTGTTGAGCTGTGACATCGTTAAATAATTGCAATGAACACAAGAATCAGTAGAATTATCTTATAAAATTTGAAGAAAAAGACATTTTCCTTATTCCATATACTATAATATTGACATTATATTTTAAAGCCAAGTTACAATAATCCCAATCCAAGGCAAGATTTTTTAAGAGTGACTAAAGTTGGAGTGACTAAAGTGCCTAAAGTGAAAGAGTCTATGGATTTTGCGTTTATGGTTCATTATGAGGTGTTTATACGTTCTGTTATTAATAGTTTTATGTCTTAAGCAAACATGAACAAGTATTTATAGTGTGTATTTTGATTTATAGAATATTGATATTATCAAATATATTGCTAGTATTGTCTATCAGCAGTTTGCATCAATTCAAATGAGGTTTATAGAATTAATTCAAAATAGTACAAATTGAAAATTGATAAATGGTGCTATATATTTGATTAACAACTATTAAAGCCTATTAAATATTGTCTATTTTTGAAATCCTTTTTGAAAATTGTTTTTTTTTATGTTTCAAAACTTAATGGTATTAATATTTAAGTATAAGATTATTCAAAACATTGTAATGTTCATAAAAGATATTTCTAATTTAGAGATGGTATTATATTGTAACAAAAACAATATTTAATCGTTAAAATATATATGTTTGTCAAATAATTATTATATTCGTCAAAAGTATCTGTCATACAGAGTAGCATTGATTATATTAACATAGAATTATGAAGAAAATTTTATATTTCTGATTTCAGTCCAAGTTTCTTTGGTTCAATATGGTCAGATCATAGCTGATCATACTGTAGTTGACAAGTATGATGATATACCACAATATTATATTGATGAGGTAAAGAAGATGTGGTTGATATATGCTGGAGAATCTCATTCTGAAGGTTATCGAAGCAGGTTTAAACTTATTGGAATCAGTCTAATCCTAACTTATCAGGTAGTCAGTGTATGAATGGAACACCTGAAGCATATACCAGCTCATATTTAAGATTAGCAGTAGCTGATACTGGGGAGATTTATTCAATTCATCAGATGGATATAGGATTGGTTATAAATCTACAGTATACAGCACAGAGCAAGCACTAGGTAATCACATATTCGGTAATAGGCTTTGGTTGGTGTACTGATATGGTATACATATGAAGTCTCTGAGGGTATTGATCCTGTTTATGATGTACATTGGTATGGTATTACAGTAGGCGGTCCTGAGGGAATAATTGCATGGGGCTTGATAGCGCAGATCATGCATTGACAGGGAATTCAGTATGTATGGATACATATCTTAATGCTACACAGGCAATATATTGATTATTGTACTACAAATGGATATCACACAAAAGTATTTTTTACAACTGGACCGGTAGATACATCTGGTGATCAGGAAACTAGGGTACAGATAAGGATTTCAGGAGTATTTAAAGCATGAATACATAAGAGATTATGTAGATGCAGATCAATTCAAGAATATTTTTGATTATGCTGATATTTTATGTTATGATGATAATGGTGCTGAATACATACAAATTGCAACATGGAGATGGTCATACATATTACCAATAATAACAACAACAAATCTGGAATGATACGCCAGAGTATGGGATCATATTGGAAATGCAGGGGCTTTAAGATTGGCAAAGGCAATGTGGTGGATGCTGGCAAGAATGGCAGGATGGGATGGTGGTACTACTACTATTCCTGTAACAGGGATTACAGTCACAGGAGCAGGAGGATCATCGGTTATCACAACGGATAACGGCACACTCAGCTTAGTGCAGCGATAGCACCGACAAATGCCACGAACCAGACAGTAACATGGTCGATAATCAATGGCACGGGCCAGGCAACGATCAGTTCGACAGGACTTGTCACAGCAGTATCAAATGGAACAGTAACAGCAAGAGCCACGGCCAATGACGGCAGCGGAGTATATGGACACTTGTGATCACGATCAGCAACCAGGTAATACCTGTAACAGGGATTACAGTTACAGGAGCAGGAGGATCATCGATATCACAACGGATAACGGCACACTTCAGCTTAGTGCAGCGATAGCACCGACGAATGCCACGAACCAGACAGTAACATGGTCGATAGCCAACGGCACCGGCCAGGCAACGATCAGTTCGACAGGACTTGTCACGGCAGTATCGAACGGAACAGTAACAGCAAGGGCCACAGCCAATGACGGCAGCGGAATATATCGGAACACTTGTAATCACGATCAGCAACCAGGTAATTCCTGTAACAGGAATTACAGTCACAGGAGCAGGAGGATCATCGGTTATCACAACAGATAATGGCACGCTTCAGCTGAGTGCAGCGATAGCACCGACGAATGCCACGAACCAGACAGTAACATGGTCGATAGCCAATGGCACGGGCCAGGCAACGATCAGTTCGACAGGACTTGTCACGGCAGTATCAAATGGAACAGTAACAGCAAGAGCCACAGCCAATGACGGCAGTGGAGTATATGGGACACTTGTCATAACGATCAGCAACCAGGTAATTCCTGTAACAGGAATAACAGTCACAGGAGCAGGAGGATCATCAGTTATCACAACAGATAACGGCACACTTCAGTTAAGTGCAGCAATAGCACCGACAAATGCCACGAACCAGACAGTTACATGGTCGATAGTCAATGGCACCGGCCAGGCAACGATCAGTTCGACAGGACTTGTTACAGCAGTATCAAGTGGAACAGTAACAGCAAGAGCCACAGCCAATGACGGAGTCGGAGTATATGGGACACTAGTAATAACGATCAGCAACCAGGTTATTCCTGTAACAGGAATCACAGTCACAGGAGCAGGAGGATCATCGATTATCACAACGGATAATGGAACACTACAGTTAGCGCAGCAATAGCACCGACGAATGCCACGAACCAGACAGTAACATGGTCGATAGTCAATGGCACGGGCCAGGCAACGATCAGTTCGACAGGACTTGTTACGGCAGTATCAAACGGAACAGTAACAGCAAGAGCCACAGCCAATGACGGAAGCGGGAGTATATCGGGACACTTGTAATCACGATCAGCAACCAGGTTATACCTGTAACAGGAATTACAGTCACAGGAGCAGGAGGATCATCGATATCACAACGGATAACGGGACACTACAGTTAACTGCAGCAATAGCACCGACGAATGCCACGAACCAGACAGTCACATGGACAATAGCCAACGGCACGGGCCAGGCAACGATCAGTTCGACGGGACTTGTCACAGCAGTATCAAACGGAACAGTAACAGCAAGAGCCACAGCCAATGACGGAGCGGGAGTATATGGGACACTTGTAATCACGATCAGCAGCCAGGTAATACCTGTAACAGGAATTACAGTCACAGGAGCAGGAGGATCATCGATTATCACAACAGATAACGGAACACTCAGCTTAGTGCAGCGATAGCACCGACAAATGCCACGAACCAGACAGTCACATGGACGATAACCAACGGCACCGGCCAGGCAACGATCAGTTCGACAGGACTTGTCACGGCAGTATCAAATGGAACAGTAACGGCAAGAGCTACAGCCAATGACGGCAGCGGGATATACGGGACACTTGTAATCACGATCAGCAACCAGGTAATACCTGTAACAGGAATAACAGTTACAGGAGCAGGAGGATCATCAACTATCACAACAGATAACGGCACGCTTCAGCTGAGTGCAGCGATAGCACCAACGAATGCCACGAACCAGACAGTAACATGGACGATAACCAATGGCACAGGCCAGGCAACGATCAGTTCGACAGGACTTGTTACAGCAGTATCAAACGGAACAGTAACAGCAAGAGCCACTGCCAATGACGGCAGCGGGGTATATCGGGACACTTGTAATTACGATCAGCAACCAGGTAATACCTGTAACAGGAATAACAGTCACAGGAGCAGGAGGATCATCAATTATCACAACGGATAACGGGACACTTACAGCTGAGTGCAGCGATAGCACCGACGAATGCCACGAACCAGACAGTAACATGGTCGATAGCTAATGGCACAGGCCAGGCGACGATCAGTTCGACAGGACTTGTCACAGCAGTATCAAACGGAACAGTAACAGCAAGAGCCACAGCCAATGATGGCAGCGGGATATATGGGACACTTGTCATCACGATCAGCAACCAGGTAATACCTGTAACAGGAATAACAGTTACAGGAGCAGGAGGACATCGATTATCACAACAGATAACGGAACACTTCAGCTGACGTGCAGCAATAGCACCGACGAATGCCACGAACCAGACAGTTACATGGTCGATAGTCAATGGCACGGGCCAGGCAACGATCAGTTCAACAGGACTTGTCACAGCAGTATCGAATGGAACAGTAACAGCAAGAGCTACAGCCAATGACGGCAGCGGGAGTATATGGGACACTGGTAATCACGATCAGCAACCAGGTAATACCTGTAACAGGAATTACAGTTACAGGAGCAGGAGGATCATCAATCATCACAACGGATAACGGGACACTTACAGCTGACGTGCAGCAATAGCACCAACGAATGCCACGAACCAGACAGTAACATGGACGATAGCCAATGGCACAGGCCAGGCAACGATCAGTTCGACAGGACTTGTCACAGCAGTATCAAATGGAACAGTAACAGCAAGAGCCACGGCCAATGACGGCAGTCGGGAGTATATGGGACACTTGTTATCACGATCAGCAGCCAGGTAATACCTGTAACAGGAATAACAGTTACAGGAGCAGGAGGATCATCAGTCATCACAACGGATAACGGCACACTTCAGCTGAGTGCAGCGATAGCACCTACAAATGCCACGAACCAGACAGTCACATGGACGATAGTCAACGGCACGGGCCAGGCAACGATCAGTTCTACAGGACTTGTCACGGCAGTATCAAATGGAACAGTAACGGCAAGAGCCACGGCCAATGACGGCAGCGGAATATTCGGGACACTTGTGATCACGATCAGCAACCAGGTAATACCTGTAACAGGGATAACGGTTACAGGAGCAGGAGGATCATCGGTTATCACAACGGATAACGGCACACTTCAGCTTAGTGCAGCGATAGCACCGACAAATGCCACGAACCAGACGGTAACATGGACAATAGCCAATGGCACGGGCCAGGCGACGATCAGTTCTACAGGACTTGTCACGGCAGTATCAAATGGAACAGTGACGGCAAGAGCCACTGCCAATGACGGCAGCGGAATATATCGGGACACTTGTGATCACCATCAGCAACCAGGTAATACCTGTAACAGGGATTACAGTTACAGGAGCAGGAGGATCATCAGTTATCACAACGGATAACGGCACACTTCAGCTTAGTGCAGCGATAGCACCGACAAATGCCACGAACCAGACAGTAACATGGACAATAGCCAATGGCACGGGCCAGGCGACGATCAGTTCTACAGGACTTGTCACGGCAGTATCAAATGGAACAGTGACGGCAAGAGCCACGGCCAATGACGGCAGCGGAATATATCGGGACACTAGTGATTACGATCAACAATCAGGTAATCCTTGTTGCTCGAATAGATATCGCAAGTGCGAAAGGTGAAGCTGTCATCACTACAGATAATGGAACACTTCAGTTGAGTGCGTCAGTCGCACCTACTGCTGCATCAAATCAGACAGTTACATGGTCAATTGTAAATGGTACAGGTCAGGCGAGTATAGATTCGAGAGGACTTGTTACAGCTATTGCAAATGGAATTGTCACAGCCAGAGCAACAGCAAATGATGGTTCAGGTATATTTGGTGAACTGGCCATAACTATAAGCAATCAGTTCGTAGCTGTAACAGGTATTTCAGTGACAAGTGAAGGCGGTGTAACCACAATCGATACTAACGATGGTACTTTGCAAATGATTGCAGAAATTCTGCCATCCAATGCTACAGACAAATCAGTTACATGGTCACTTGTAGAAGGGAATGGCCATGCGGATATAAGTCCTACAGGACTGGTCACTGCAAAATCAAATGGAAAAATTACAGTCAGAGCTACTGCAAATGACGGAAGTGGTTTATTTGGGGATACTGAAATTGCTCTAAGCAACCAGATTGTTCAAGTTTCAGAAATCAAGATTAAAAGTTCCAAGAATTCCAGGGCCATTATAGCTGTTAATAAATCGTTGCAACTTCAAGTCGAAGTATTACCTGTCGATGCGACAGATCAGAATGTTATATGGTCGATTATAAATGGCACCGGACAGGCCACTATCAGTGAAACCGGATTGGTAACAGGAATTTCTGAAGGCGATGTTACTGTAGTAGCTACCTCAAATGACGGATCAGGAGTTTTCGGAGAATTGGTAGTATTGATAAAGCTAATTGACAAAATTAAAATCAGATATAACAAAAATGAGCTTACTATTCTTGTCCCGGATCAATTAATTCCTTCAAAAGCCAGTTTGCATTCTTTGCATGGCACTACTATTGAGACCAGGGTAGTTGACAGCAATGAATGTATCTTTGATATTTCCAGGCTTCCTGCCGGGATATATGTTGTTTCTGTATACAATTCCACAATCCAGGCTGCAGAGAAGATAGTTATTCCTTATTGAGAAGTGACTTGAGTTGGGAGTGAGCTAAAGTGACTAAAGTGATAAGAAGTCTTTCAGTCCTACCGTCTTGCAGTCAGACAGGCTTAAAATAGATAGATTTAAAGACAAAAGATAAAAGGCGAGGGACAAAAGAATTTACGGGATTTAATTTTATCCTTTTCCTTTTGTCTTTTATCTTAAATTGAATTATCGCTCCCTTGGAGATTCGCCCCATCTTCATTTTATCTACTCAAACGGATCGTTTTTAGTGAAATCGGGCCTATAAGATTGATGGCTTTCGTAGTCCTGTATCCAGCCGCTGGAGAAGCCGAGGTTGTGAAAGGCGTCAAGAACTCTATCGTATTCCGGGCGGTGGATTGGGCGCAGAATGGATTTGCGATTTGCGGGTAGTTTAAATCGCGAATTATCTGTAGGAGGATAATATTGAGACATCAGGGAAATGTGAAGGTTGGGTGAGACCTCTTCTGCTATTATCTTAAGCACACCAACGCTATTTTTAACCTTGCCCGGAAGGACCAAGTGGCGCACGATGATTCCTCTCCTGGCTATGCCTTGATTATCAGTATGCAATGTGACGCCCACCTGGTGCACCATCGCTTTCAGCGCGGCAACCGCGTAAGTGCTGTAGCCCGGTGCATCCGAAAGTTCCAGTGCCAGGTTATCGTCAGAGTATTTAAAGTCCGGTAGCCAGACATCAACAAAACCCTCAAGCGACATGATAGTCTCTGCCAGGTCGTAACCATTTGTGTTATAAACAACAGTAGGGTGGTGACCACGTCTCCACAGCTCTTCAATGATGCTCACCATCTGCGGCACAAAATGCGACGGAGAGACAAATCCCAGATTGCCTTCAGACATCGGCAGAAGCTCAATAATTGCATTACATACATCGTCGAGGGTCATTATAGCGCCTTGCGTTCCTCGTTCTGAGATTTCGTAATTCTGGCAATAAATGCACTGCATGTTGCAGGATGGGAAGAAAAGGTTGACAATACCTTTTTCGCCAGAAATCGGGGGCTCCTCACCCTTGTGAATCACCAGGGAGGCAACATGTATCCTGTCGTCGGCACGACACCAGCCCTGAGCCAGGGTGCGGTCGGCATTGCATTGACGAGGGCAGCTGTTGCAGAGATTCATGGAGTTCGGAGTTCGGAGTGAGCTAAAGTGACTAAAGTAAGTGTCTAAAGTTGGGAGTGCCTAAAGTGCCTAGAGTTATTTAATTTTTGTAATCACAGAATTCACTGAGTTGACAGTTTTTAGTCTTGCGGTCATGCGGTCTGTCGCTTCGCTCCGTCTTGCGGTCTTTTTATTACCGGACCAGAAGACCTCAGACTCGCAGGACCATAGGACTTTTTTCTATCATTTTCAATTTCCCCTAATCAGAGTTGCTGATGTTGCACTGAATGATCTTAACATCAACATAATCTCCTGGCTTAATGTCTTCTGCCTGAAAGACCACCACCTTGTTACCTGACGTACGACCCATCATGTGCTCCGGCAGGTTTTTTAGCCTTGCCTTCGACAAGGACCTCGAAGGTTTTGCCAATATCTGGTTTCTTACCGGCAGCCGAAAGCTGGTTTTGCAGGGCAATGATCTCGTTCAGCCTTCCCGTCTTCACCTCTTCAGGCACATCATCTTTCATGTGCCGTGCTGCCTTTGTATCAGGCCTCTCAGAATACTTGAACATATAGGCAAAATCAAATCCTACCTCTCTCATCAGGCTCAAGGTCTCCTGATGCTCCTCCTCTGTCTCTCCGCAGAAACCGGCGATAATGTCAGTAGAAATAGCACAGCCTGGCAAAATACGGTTGATGGCGTCAATCCTGCCCAGATACCACTCCCTGTGTATATTTCCGGTTCATCCTCTAAGCACTGCAGCTGCTGCCGCTTTGCACCGGCAGATGGATATGTTTGCAGATATTTTCATGCTGCGCCATCACATAAAGAACATCATCTGAAAGGTCCTTGGGATGGGAGGTGGAGAAACGCACCCGCAAACGAGGATTGACTGAGGCCACCATGCCAAGTAATGTGGCAAAGTCAATGGGTTCCGGATTGGGTGAGGATGGGGAAGTAAAAACCACCCCGTCCGTCAGCTGACGGACACCCCTCCTTATCAAGGAGGGGAAATGGTCTGTTATTATATTGTCGGTCAAATGGTCAGTTTTTGTATTGTCGGTACAGGAATACGAATTCACATTTTGACCCAATAAAGTCACCTCCCGGTATCCCTGATCAAATATCTCCTGCACCTCACGCACGATAGTCTCCGGATCACGACTGCGCTCGGCGCCACGGGTATAGGGCACCACGCAGTAAGAGCACATGTTGTTGCACCCGCGCATGATTGAAATGAATGCAGAAACACCGTTGCTGTCAAGTCGCACTGGTGAAATATCTGCATAGGTCTCCTCGCGCGACAGCAGTACATTGACTGCCTTATGTCCCTCGCCGACCGAAGCTAAAAGCATCGGCAGATCGCGGTAGGCATCGGGACCTACCACCATATCTACCATCTTGTCGCTCTCGAGCAGTTTTTCTTTCAGTCGTTCAGCCATACATCCAAGTACGCCCACAACAACCTGCGGGCGTTTTCTTTTCTCGCTGCGGAAAAGGTCAAGCCTTCCCCATACTCGCTGCTCGGCGTTCTCGCGTATAGAGCAGGTGTTGACGAGGATCAGGTCAGCAGTCTTAATGTCGCTGACCGGTTCATAACCTGCTTCACCAAGAATTGATGCAACAACTTCGCTGTCAGCTACATTCATCTGGCAGCCGTAGGTTTCTATGTAATATTTCTTTGGCATAATCGTGGCAAAGTTAGAGAAAATTAAATGTCGAGTCTGCGGGTCTGCGGTCTGCGCCTTCAGTCTGGATCTGATGCATTAGCGATCTGGATCTGAAGTCAGGTTGACACGAATTGCATCCATGCAATCATTCGATCATTCGACCTGTGATCTTGAACAAAGATTTAACCACAGAGTGACAGAGTTTTTCACGGAGTAACACTGTTATTTTCATGCGATTTGCGGTCATTCTATATAACATTAGTTATTGTAAAATATGACAGACCACCCCCCGTCCCGATAGATCGGGACGGCTCCCCTCCTGGCTCAGGAGGGGAAAGAATCACATTTGATAAGTAGTTTGCCGGAATTATATATTTTTGTATCCGGTAAATCTTAAATCATATGTCAGGTCACAGCAAATGGTCAACCATCAAACGCAAGAAAGGTGCGGCTGATGCAAAGAGAGGGAAGATCTTTACAAAGATCATTAAGGAGATTATGATTTCAGTGCGCGAGGGTGGCACTGATCCTACGGGAAACGCACGTCTGCGACTGGCTATCCAGAACGCCAAGGGCGCCAACATGCCCAAGGAGAACATTGACAGGGCAATAAAAAAAGCCGGCGGCGCTGATGCCGAGTCGTATCATGAGATAACTTACGAGGGCTATGCATCTCATGGCATCGCGGTGTTCGTCGAGGGATTGACAAATAATACCAACCGTACCCTGGCCAATATTCGCTTTCTGTACGGAAAATATAACGGTGCTCTCGGACCTAACGGCTCCCTCACCTTCCTCTTTGACCGTAAGGGTATCTTTACCATCAGCCGGGAAGACATTGCCGATAAGGATATGGAAAATATTGAACTTGAGCTTATTGACGCCGGAGCGGAGACATTTGAGGCTGATGACGAGTGGATTACGGTCACATGTGCCAAAGATGACTTCGGAAGCCTGAACCGCAAGCTTGAATCCATGGGAATTGAACCTGATGAGGCAAAACTTCAGAGGGTTCCGAAAGAGACTAAGGTTCTTGATGTCGAAGCAGCCCGTAAGGTGATGAAGTTCGTTGAAGCACTTGAGGATGACGATGATGTCCAGGCAGTCTATCATAACCTCGAGATAAGCGATGAGCTCGCAGAAGCGCTCGATTTATAAAATGGCTGAAGTGCTTGAAATATCAATGCTCGCTGAAGCACTCGAATTGTAGAGTGTCGGAAACGCCCGATCTGTGGTGTCCCGAATCAGCCTTAATAAACAAGCCGTCTAATCAGTGGTATAATAATTGTACTAAGCACCAAAGTAAAATCTGTATTATCTTTGCGTCATGAAAACAGCGCTTCTGGCCATAATTTATTTCATGTTGCTTCCCCTGTCACTGTCAGCGCAGGGAGGTCTGAGCGTACTTGAGATCATGAATGACGGACGGCCCCGCTATGAGGCGGAGAGGCTCGTGATAGTACAGGATCCTGCACTGGATACACTCGTGAGCAGGCACATCCTGTACAACGCCAGTAAAGAGGGTGTCGACGGATGGCGCATACAGATCTACCGAGGAGGCCACCGCACTGCAAGCGATGATGCCAACAGGGTGAGAGCACGTTTCATGGGTGATTATCCGGATATCAGTACGTATCTTACATTTGACAGGCCCAACTGGTTCAAGGTGAAGGTGGGCGACTACCGCACCAGGGAGGAAGCTGCCATAGTCTTCTTCGACATACAGAAAAGATATCCCGAAGCCTACCTGATAAGGGATATTATAGCGTTTAAAAGCCCTGTAAAATAAGATGAGCGACAGCATAAAACACGAATGCGGGATAGCACTGATGAGACTGCTGAAGCCCGCAGGATACTATATTGAAAAATATGGTTCATGGGACTACAGCCTGCAGAAGATGTATCTTATGATGGAAAAGCAGCATAACAGGGGCCAGGATGGTGCAGGGCTGGCAGGCATCAATATAGGGGCTAAGCCTGGCACAAGATACATTCACCGCCAGCGCTCCATTTCACCCAATGCTATAAAGGAAATATTTAACCGCATTTATCCCGACATTAAGCAGAACCCGTGCGATGTCTGGCTGGGACACCTGAGGTACGGTACCTACGGAACCAATAACATCGACAGTGTTCACCCCGTCACGCGCGAGAATAACTGGCGCTCGCGCAACCTGGTTATGGCAGGAAACTTCAACCTTACCAACATGGAGGTGATATTCAATCACCTCATTGAAATAGGACAGAACCCGGTCGATTTCTCCGACACAATAACCATCCTGGAGAACGTCGGTCATTTTCTTGATGATGAGGTCGAGAGGCTCTACAGGCAGTATAAGGAAAAAGGATATACTAAACGGGATATTTCACCGATTATTGAGAAGGAACTTGATCTGGCCGGTGTTCTTCAAAATGCTGCCCACCGCTGGGATGGAGGCTACGTCATGGCAGGCATGCTGGGCCACGGTGACGCTTTTGTACTGCGTGATCCGGCAGGGATAAGGCCTGCATTCTGGTATGCCGACGATGAAGTAGTCGTTGCAGCCTCGGAGAGACCGGTGATACAGACAGTATTCAATATCAGAACAGATAATGTCATGGAGCTCGATCCGGGTAAGGCTCTGATTATTAAAGCCTCCGGGGAATGGTCCCTACAGGAAGTGTTGCCTCCGGCCAAGCCGGCGAAATGTTCTTTTGAAAGGATTTACTTCTCACGTGGCACTGACAAGCAAATCTACCGGGAGCGCAAGAAACTCGGCGAGACACTCACTGAATCTGTCCTGGCTGCTGTGGATCACGACATAGAAAAGACGGTCTTCTCTTACATTCCCAATACGGCCGAGAGTGCCTTCTACGGATTGATAAAGGGTATTGATGACTGGCTCAACAACAGGAAGAAAGAGGCAATTATTAAAAATCGAAAAACACTGACAGCCAGTGAGTTTGATAAGATCATTCAGGTCAGGCCCCGAATTGAGAAAATAGCAGTCAAGGATATAAAGCTGAGGACCTTTATCACTGAGGACAAAAGCCGCGATGATCTCGTAACCCATGTCTATGATGTCACCTATGGCGTTATCAGAAGGGGAATTGATAACCTGGTGGTGATTGATGATTCAATAGTACGCGGTACAACCCTCAGAGAGAGCATTATACGTATTCTCGACCGCCTTGAGCCGGCAAAAATCGTAGTAGTCTCTTCGTCACCGCAGATACGTTACCCGGATTGCTACGGTATAGATATGGCAAGGATGGGCGATTTTATTGCCTTCAAGGCAGCCATCGAACTTCTGAAAAAGAGAGAACGTGAGGATATCATCAGAGAGGTTTATGCCAGCGCACAGAAAGAGCTTCAAAAGCCTGACAATGAAATGAGAAACGTTGTGAAGGGAATCTACTCGCCGTTCACTGACGATGAAATTTCCGGCCAGATAGCTGTTATGCTGAGAGCTCCGGGAATCGGAGCAAAGGTGGAAATCGTTTACCAGTCTGTAGAAGGACTGCATCAGGCATGTCCCGGGCACACCGGAGACTGGTATTTTACGGGTAACTATCCTACTCCCGGAGGCAACAGGGTAGTCAACAGGGCTTTTGTAAACTACATGGAAGGCATTACCGCCAGAGCATACTAGAAAAGAGTGGGGAGTGAGCTAGAGTGAACTAGAGTGAGCTAAAGTGATCTAATAGTGCAAGTTCTAGAGTTCATAGAGTGCCTAAATTGCCTAGAATGCCTGGAGTGACTAAAGTACTTAAAGCTAAGAAGAGTAAATAATCTTGACCCTCAGACTTTAGACCCTCAGACCTCAGACCTTCAAATCAGAAAATCACTGAGAAATGTTGAAATTCGCGCGGTAGGAGGCCAGGTGACGGTTGATCTTGTCGATGTAGATATCACGTACGGTGATCATTATCCCGGTCTCCTCCACATTGCCAAAGTGATGGTTAATAAATGTCCCGAAGCACCTCATGGAAGGAGAGAGGTTCATGTAGGCATTGATAAGCGGCGGGATGTTTTCTCCGAGCTTGCGGACCTCCTGGGATAAAATCTTCAAATCCTCCTTGAAATTCCGACCGGTAAAAAGCTGCTTCATCTCTCCCTCATGGATATCCAGGATTATAGGATCATCAGGAACAGCAAGTCTCTCAGGATCAGGAAAGTGTTTGAGCATGAAGTAAAGGATCATATTCCTTGCCTGCACGTTGTAGTGCGTGTACATTGTCACCTTCCCGAAGAGAAACTTTATCTGACGGTTGTCGATGATGATGGCGCCGAGTCCGTCCCACAGGTTGTCGAGAGCGTAAAGGCTTTTGCGGCCCATGGCTCCACTCTGGTACTCAGGCCTGACAAAGGAACGTCCGAGCTCCATGGTGTGCGGCAGAAATTTTTTAATGAATTTCGGTGAGAACGTGAAATATGCCGATGAAGCATAACGGTCTACCGTAAAACCCTTCTCCTTATGTCCGGGATAGATAAATCTGTATCCGCCAATTATTTCGCGATTGTCCGGGTCCCATATAATCAGCTGTTTCTGAGGATGATCGGGATCAAGGTCATACTCGTCGAGGTCGAGCGCCTTGCCCGTGCCACCGCCGGCATGCCTGAAAGTGAGCTCCCGGATGCGGCCCAACTCATGCATCAGAAGGGATGAGCTGCGATGGTCAAAAAGATATACTTCATTGTTGGCGTTATTCGTCTTTCTTAACATGCCAATCCTTGACAGCTCCGCCATCAACTCTTCCACCGGCACCGCTTCCCCAAGCGGCTCCATATTGTCGTGAATGATCTGGGTTTCCAATTAGAGATATTAACTGAGGCTCAAATTTAAGAAAATATTATTATCGGGTCGAATACCTTTTCCGTAAATCATATGTTTTCTCCCTTACCATATCGGCCCATTGCTGGGGACTTTTCGATTTGTCAAAGGTCTGCCAGGGTATTGCTTCACCGAAGTAAAGATCGATATCCTTTCCCTTTCTGTCTGAACATTTCATCGGCCAGATAGAGCATCTCTATATTCATCTTAATACCAAGACGTTGCCGTATTTTAGCGAGGTTATAGAAGAAGGAACTGTTACGGCCTGAGAAAAAGCATGGCACAATGTCACGTTGATACTGTACGGCCTTGACAATAAAACTCTTCTGCCACTGGAGATCGGTTATAACCCCATTTACTTTTCGGGAACAAATTCCTGCCGGGAAATTAAGCAGTTGACAGTCAGAGTTATAGGCTTCTTCCAGGAGCTTTGCAGCCTCGCGTCCGAAGCTGCCGACTTTATTTACAGGCAGGAAAATATCTGAATAGTTGTCGATGTACAGAAGGATGTCATTGACAGGGAATTTTATTGCGCTGAAGTGTTTCGAAAGCTCGCTCATGAAAACCATCCCGTCGAGGCCTCCGAGAGGATGGTTTGAGACGAAGATATTCCGTCCGCCGGAAGGAAGGTTTTCAAGGCCGTGGGCGCGGTACTTTATTCCCATATAGCTGAGGGCGCCATCATTAAAGGCAGAGCCGCGCAGATGACCGTGATTCTTAATGATATCGTTTATATCATCCTGGTGGACAATACGTTTCAGGTATCTCACCAAAAATCGTGGCATCCACCGGGCAAGCGTTGGATTCTTGACGTAAAGCACCCTCTCGACATCAATCAGTATGGGGGCTTTTTCGGTTTCCATTTTTCAATTTCTGGTGGATGCAAAGATACGAATGAATGCTACAATTTTGAGGCTGTCTTAAAAGTCACCTCCTCCCTCCCGCGTTGCGGGAGTACTCCTCCTTGTCAAGGAGGAGAAAGTTAAAATATTTAAATTCAGACATTTCCCCTCCTTTTTTTTAAGGAGGGGTGTCCCGGCCGAAGTGGCGGGACGGGGTGGTAAATATACTTTTAACCCACTCTCATAAAATCATTGCCCGCAGCGCCAACTCGGATTTTTCGGAAACACAAATCATTGCCCGTAGCGCCTGCCCCGATTTATCAGGAGCATCAGGTATTGTAGAAAAGCATCAGCACGACAATTTTATTGCCCGTAGGGCATAAATTATTGTAGAACAGAACATAAGATACCGATACAATTCCTCGGAGAGGATTAAGAAAAAAACATCGCTGTATATAATCTAATAAACAGCATGTTGCAATCTTAAAATACAAAGTTTTCAACAAAAGTGAAGAAAAATGGAGGAAAGTGGAGGAAAGTGGGAAATAAATTTCTACTTTAGCCTTCTGAAACAACAACCCTGATGTCCACATTCATTGGCGACTATACCTGCAGGCTTGATTCCAAGGGAAAAGTCATCCTCCCTGCCGCGTTCAAGAAACAGATGCCACCAGCAGCTGAGGACCGCTTTGTGGTCAGAAGGGATATCTTCGATAAGTGCCTCGTCCTCTATTCAATCGATGACTGGAACAGGCAGCTGGACAAAATTCGAAGCAGAATAAACCCATACAACAGGGAGCACAATATCTTTCTCCGCAATTTTTTCAAGGGTACGGCCGAAGTGTCACTCGACAGCAGCAACAGGCTGCTCATTCCCCGCCGTCTTCTTGACCTTGCAGGTATAGGGAAGGATGTTGTTCTTGCCGGGCAGGACGGACGAATTGAGATGTGGGCTGAAGAGGTATATGCCCACATAGACATGCCTTCAGATGACTTTGCCAACCTGGCAGAAAAGCTGCTTGGAAATCCTGATACCGGAACAGCGTAATGGCGATATATCATCTCCCAGCTCTGCTCACTGAGAGCATAGCGGGGCTTAACCTCAGGCCCGACGGGATCTATGTCGATGTTACTTTTGGAGGAGGAGGCCATTCCAGGGCTATCCTTGAACACCTTACCACAGGAAAGCTTATTGCTTTTGACCAGGATCTTGACGCTGCTGTCAATATTATCAACGATGAGAGGCTGACTTTCCTCAACCAGAACTTCAGGTTCCTGAAGAACAACCTGCGTTATCTCGGTTACGATGCGATAGACGGACTGATAGCAGACCTGGGTGTTTCGTTCCACCAGTTTGACTCGCATGAGAGAGGGTTCTCTTTCCGCACTGACACCGGGCTTGATATGCGCATGAACCCAAAAGCTCCCCTGAAAGCTTCGGACATACTTCAAACTTACGAAGAGGAACAGCTGGCCAATGTCTTTTACCGGTATGGCGAGCTGACGAACTCGCGCAAGCTTGCTGCCGCCATAGTCAAAGCACGGGCCCAAACCCCTGTCGTTACTGTCAGTGATCTCACAAGGGCACTCTCAGGACTGATACCGGCAAGCCAGGAGAACAAGTTCTATGCCAGGCTCTTCCAGTCGTTGCGCATCGAGGTGAACCATGAGATGGAGGCGCTGACGGAGATGCTTGAGCAGGCTCTTCAGCTGCTGAAACCTGGCGGACGCCTGGTAATGATAACATACCATTCACTTGAGGACAGGCTTGTAAAGAACTTCATCCGCACTGGCAATTTCGAGGGCAGAAATGAGAAAGATTTTTACGGCAACCAGATCGTTCCGTTCAGGGCCGTCAATCACAAGGTGATTGTTCCGGATGACAATGAGATAGCGTTGAACAGCAGGGCACGCAGTGCGAGGCTCAGGGTAGCAGAAAAGATCTGACGGCGATGGAAGAGGAAAAGAGGACACATAATAGCACATTGGACGGCGCCCTGGGCAAAGTTCAGAAGAGCACACAGCAGAGTGCTCAGAAGAGCGCACAGAAGAAAAGCAGCAAGGGCTGGATGAAAGGCCTCATCAGCGGGACCTTCATCACCGAGAGGCTCATACTCAATAACATGAGATATGCTACACTAGTTGTGTTTCTTGGCATCGTATTAATAACCAATAAGTTCCAGGCTGAGCGTACCAATCGTGAAATAGTAGTTCTGGAACAGGAGGTAAGGGATCTGCGTGCTGAGTCGCTTTCTGTCTCGGCCGAGCTGGGCGGAGTTAGCCGTCAGAGTGAGATCATTGATCTGGTAAAGGAACGCGGACTGGGGCTTGAGGAGCTTCGTGAACCGCCATACAGGATAGTAGTGAATGAATAACGCGATGAAACCAAAGGATCAGATATTTGCCCGTACCGGCATCATTTACGGTATCGTGGCGGTTATGGCCCTTGCTGTGTTCATTCGTATTATCGTGCTTCAGTTCGTGCAGTCGGAGAAGTGGGCTGCCATGGCTGACAAGGTCGTCTTCCGCAGGGAGATTGACAAAGCTGGCAGGGGCGACATCCTATCCGATGACGGGCGCATCCTTGCAAGCTCAATCCCGTATTACACAGTTTACATGGATACGCGCAGCTCAGGCATGGCTGACACTACCTGGGCCAACGGCATCAACGGTCTCTGCAGGGGACTCTCGCAATACGTCGGGGTGAATTCTCCCGAGGGCTGGAAAAATCAGCTGATCCGGGCACGCAAGCGCGGCGACAGGTACTTTCTCATCAAGAGACATGTCAGCTATGAGACCCTGAGTCATCTTAAGAAGCTCCCGGTATTTAGACACGGAAAGTTCAGGGGAGGGCTGCTCTACCAGCCTGAAAACAGCCGCATCATGCCCAACGGTCTTCTGGCAAGACGAACCATCGGATATGTGACAGAGGACAGCACCTCCAATATCGTGGGGCTCGAAGGATCATTCAACAACTACCTTTCAGGCAAGGACGGCTTCAAGGTGCAGCAGCGCCTTACAGGAGGGGCGTGGATTGACGTCGAAAACCTCGAGACCGTTCATGCTCGTCCGGGCAACGATATTGTGACCACCATCAATCTTGACCTTCAGGATGTTGCCGAGCATGCGCTTTACCGTCAGCTCTCGAAGTCCAATGCACATCACGGGTGCGTGGTGGTGATGGAAGTGCATACCGGCGATATAAAAGCCATCGCCAACCTGGAAAAGGGTTCTGATGGTGCGTATCATGAGACATACAATTACGCTGTCGGTGAGAGCACCGAGCCGGGTTCAACCTTCAAGCTGATGTCGATGATCACGGCTCTCGAGGATGGCGTTGTTGACCTCGATGACACGATCAACACAGGTGACGGTACAGTCAAGTATTATGACAAGATAATCCGCGATCACGAGGAAAAAGGACTGGGTAAGATCACCGCACGCGAGGTTTTTGAGCACTCTTCCAACGTGGGGACCGCGAAGATCATTTACGAGAACTATAAAGACAATCCACGCAGGTATGTTGACCGTCTCTACTCCATGCAGATCAACAAGCAGCTTGGGCTGCAGATCAAGGGTGAAGGGAAACCTGTGATCCGTTACCCCGGAGAAAAACTCTGGTCCGGGATATCCCTTCCGATGATGGCCTATGGCTATGAGGTCCAGATGACACCGATACAGATCCTGACGTTCTATAACGCGGTGGCTAATGACGGGAAGATGGTTAAGCCCAGGTTCGTCACCGAAGTACGTGACGGCAACTGGTCCATCAAAACTTATGATACTGAGGTCATTACCAATGCAATCTGTTCACGTTCAACGATACGTAAGGCTCAGTCGCTCCTTGAAGGTGTGGTAGAAAACGGCACCGCCAAAAACCTCAGAAACAGTAATTACAAAATAGCCGGCAAGACCGGTACTGCCCAGATAGCCAATGAGAAGTACGGCTACCGCTCAGGAGAGCGCATATCTTATCAGGCCTCCTTTGTGGGATACTTCCCCGCTGATAATCCGCTCTACTCATGCATTGTGGTCGTTAACGCCCCGTCGAACTATGTCTACTACGGCAATGTTGTGGCGGGTCCGGTCTTCAAGGAAATATCCGACAAGGTTTATGCAACAAGTTTCTACCGTAACCTGGTAGCGCTTGCTCCTGCGGAAGATAAGCCTCTGAAAGCTCCGGATGCCGGCAACGGATATTACGCAGACATTAACAAAACGCTGCGCAGCCTGAATATCAAGGCTAAGAGGAACGTCGACAGCGAGTGGGTAAGAACACGTGAGAGCGGTGACACCCTCCGTGTCGTTGACCTGACGCTCAATGAAGGACTGATGCCCAATGTGGTCGGAATGGGATTACGTGATGCTATTTACCTGCTCGAGAATAACGGACTAAGAGTACACTACAGCGGTCGCGGGAAGGTTGTGAGGCAGTCGCCCCAGCCGGGAGTAAAGATTTCCAGGGGTGCAACAGTAGCTGTTGAACTGAAACTATGATAATGAAGAAGCTCAGGGATATACTGACAGATATAAAAGTCACCTCTCTTTACGGCGATGAGGATAAAACCATCAGCGGCGTCACCGCTGATTCGCGTGCAGTAAAGCCCGGCAGCCTCTTCATCGCAGTCAGAGGAACAAAGAGCGATGGTCACGCTTTCATCGGAAAGGCTGTCAGTGAAGGAGCTTCAGCAGTAATATGCGAGACCCCGCCTGAGCCTCTCCCGCAGGGAGTTACAGTGATTGTTACAGATGATTCAACAGCCGCAACGGGCCTGGCTGCATCGGCTTTTTATGATCACCCTTCTGATAAGCTTAAGCTGACAGGTGTCACCGGCACCAATGGCAAGACTACCATCGCTACCCTGTTGTATAATATGTTTGAGGCGATGGGTTACAAGTGCGGTCTGCTCTCGACGGTGTGCAATTATGTGCATACCAGACGTGAGGATGCCACTCACACCACCCCTGACCCGGTGAAGCTGAATGCCCTGCTTGCTGACATGGTTAATGAGGGGTGCGAGTATGTCTTCATGGAGGTCAGCTCCCATGCCATAGACCAGAGGCGTATTGCAGGACTGACCTTTGCAGGAGGGGTCTTCACCAACCTGACGCATGATCATCTTGATTACCATCTGACCTTCGATAATTATCTCGCAGCAAAGAAAAAGTTCTTTGACGGTCTCTCTCCGCAAGCCTTCGCGCTGGTGAACACAGACGACAGGAACGGCAGGGTCATGATACAGAACTGCAGGGCGGCCAAGCGCACATTCTCAATGCACGGCATGGCTGACTTCCGCTGCAGCATCACAGAGCAGGGATTTGAGGGCATGCTGCTGAAGATAAACGGCATGGCTGTATGGACACATTTCATTGGTGATTATAACGCATCCAACCTGCTGGCTGTATATGGCACAACCATACTCCTGGGCGCTGAGAGCGGCGAAACCCTCAGGATACTCAGCTCCCTTTACCCTGTTGACGGGCGCATGGAGGTCATACGCTCAACTGACGGCATCACCGGTATAGTTGACTATGCGCATACCCCTGATGCCGTGCAGAATGTGATCGAAGCAATAAACAGGCTCAGGCAGGGGAAAGGCAGGCTGATAGTTGTTCTTGGCGCCGGCGGTGACCGTGACCGTACCAAGAGGCCAATAATGGCAAAAATGGCAGCAGAGCGCGCAGACAGACTAATTCTTACTTCTGACAATCCACGAAGCGAAGATCCGGAGAAGATCATTGATGAAATGGAGGCAGGGCTGGATGATGATGCCAGGGCTAAAACCATACGTATCACTGGTCGTGCTGATGCTATCAGGGCTGCGGTGATGTTTGCCTCTCCCGGTGATATAATCATCGTCGCCGGGAAAGGTCATGAGACATACCAGGAGGTAATGGGCGTCAGGCATCATTTTGATGACAGGGAAGAATTACGTAAGGCATTTAAAATGAGTTGATATGTTGTATTATCTCTTCAGATATCTTGACACACTCGGTGTCCCTGGCGCTGGGGTATTCAATTTTATTTCCTCCAGAGCTGCTGCTGCAGTCATAGCATCCCTTATTATTTCCATGCTTATCGGCAAGAGCATTATTAATTACCTCCAGCGCAGGCAGATAGGCGAGACAATACGCAATCTTGATCTCGAGGGCCAGTACAGGAAGCAGGGCACCCCATCGATGGGCGGGATAATCATTATCGCTTCAATAGTAATACCTGTATTGCTTTTTGCCAAGCTTGACAATGTCTATATCATCCTGATGCTGATAACCACTGTCTGGATCGGCCTGATCGGTTTCCTGGATGACTACATAAAGATTTTCAGAAAACATAAGGAAGGACTTGCAGGCCGTTTCAAGATCATAGGGCAGATCTCGCTCGGCATCATCGTTGCACTGACACTGTTGCTCAGCAATGATGTGGTGATACGGGTGAATGTAACTGCCCCGGGCAGGGCTGCGGTAGCATCTGTTGATCAGTCCGGCTCGCATCCGGATGATCTTCTTCCTCAGACAACGGCCGTTAACATTAAATCTACAAAGACAACTATCCCTTTTATCAAGGATAATGAGTTCGATTATTCATGGCTGGTGCCTTTTGCAAAGGGAAAGACGAAGCAGATGCTTGGATGGATCGTCTTCATAGCCGTGGTGATCTTCATTGTGGTGGGCGTGTCAAACGGTGTGAACCTCACGGATGGGCTTGATGGACTGGCTACAGGCACCTCCGCCGTGGCCGGCGTCACGCTTGGCATCCTGGCCTACGTCTCAGGTAACATCAATTTCGCTGATTATCTGAATATTATGTATATACCTGCCACCGGCGAACTGATGATCTTTGCTGCTGCATTTGCCGGAGCTACTGTCGGATTTCTATGGTACAACTCCTATCCGGCCCAGGTATTCATGGGAGACACCGGCAGCCTCACCCTGGGAGGCATCATAGCAGTATTTGCCATTGTGATCCGCAAGGAGCTGCTGATACCCATTCTGTGCGGAATTTTCCTTGTAGAAAGCCTGTCAGTAATGATGCAGGTTGGCTGGTTTAAAAGAACGAAGCGCAAATACGGTGAGGGAAGGCGCATTTTCCTCATGGCCCCTCTGCACCACCATTATCAGAAGAAGGGCTATCCTGAACCGAAAATAGTCACGCGGTTCTGGATTATCGCGATTATTCTCGCGGTTATCAGCGTAGTGACACTCAAGATAAGATAACGGATGAAGAAGAGGATTGTAATACTGGGAGCAGGAGAGAGCGGTGCGGGGTCAGCGGTGCTGGCACAGAAGCAGGGTTTTGACGTGTTTGTCACCGACAGCGGTACGATAAAGGAAAAGTACCGGGAGATGCTTGTTTCGCACAATATCGCATTTGAGGAGGGGAAGCACAGCATGGAGCTGATTTTGAATGCCGGTGAGGTGATTAAGAGCCCGGGCCTGCGCGAGGATAATCCTGTTGTGGTCGCCATTCGGGAAAAGAACATCCCAGTCATCTCGGAGATTGAGTTTGCCGGGCGCTACACCGATGCAGTCAAAATATGCGTGACAGGAAGCAACGGGAAAACCACAACTACCAACCTCATCAGCCACATGATGAAGAAGGCGGGACTTAATGTCGCAATGACAGGCAACGTAGGCAACAGCTTCGCACTGGCAGTGGCAGAGGGAGGATATGACTATTATGTCATCGAGCTGAGCAGCTTCCAGCTTGACGGCATGTACGACTTCAGGGCTGATATTGCCATTCTTTTGAATATCACGCCTGACCACCTCGACAGATACGATCATGAGATGCAGAATTATGTCGACTCCAAGATGCGCGTGGTCCGCAATCAGACTTCCGGCGACTGTTTCATATGGTGCGCTGACGATCCGGTAACAATAAAGGAAGTGGAGAAACTTAACCTCGTGTCACGTTCACTGCCATTCTCGCTCAATACATGCGAAGGGATGGCTGCATGCATAGAAAACGATAACCTCATTCTTGATATAACCCAAAAAACCAGCCTTATGACCATTCATGACCTGGCGTTGAAAGGACGCCACAACATTTACAATTCGATGGCTGCTGCCATCACCGGCAAGGTTCTGAATATCCGCAAGGAGACAATACGCGAGAGCCTGACCGACTTTCAGGGTGTTGAGCACCGCCTTGAGCCTGTCATCATGGTAGCGGGTATAAACTTCATAAATGATTCGAAGGCGACAAACGTCAACTCCACGTGGTACGCTCTCGAGTGCATGCAGCCGGACGTGATATGGATAGCAGGAGGGGTAGATAAGGGGAACGATTATTCTGAGCTGAACACGGTGGTGAAAGAAAAGGTGAAGGCTATTGTCTGCCTGGGCAAGGACAATCAGAAAATCATTGACTCATTCAGCGGATTAGTGACTACTATAGTTGAGACGACCTCGATGGAGGAGGCGGTACGGTCAGCCTATTACCTGGCACACAAGGGTGATACGGTGCTTCTCTCCCCGGCCTGCGCAAGCTTTGATCTGTTTAACAACTATGAAGATCGCGGACGTCAGTTTAAGCTGGCTGTCAGAAACTTATAGAGCATGGCAGACGTTAGGGTAAGACGGTTTTTTAAAGGTGACAGGTACCTGTGGGGGCTGATAGCCCTCTTCATGCTCGTGTCGCTTCTCTCCGTCTACAGCTCCTCAGTGGGAGTAGCCTACTCGTCGCATAATGGTAACACATTCTATTTTCTCAGGACCCAGTTTATAATGCTGATGGTGGGTCTGCTCATCATTGTAGTAACACACTGGATACCTTATATAAGATATATGCAGTATGCCACCATAGGGCTGGGTGTGGCAATAATACTGCTGATTATTACTCTTGTTGCCGGTGTAAGCATCAATGAGGCGACACGCTGGCTCGAGATACCCATCATAGGTCTCAGGCTGCAGACATCGGACCTGGCAAAAGTGGCGCTGGTGATATACCTGGCACGGGGACTGACTGTTTACCAGCATGAGCTGAAGAACTTCAGGACGGTGACCATAAGGCTGGTCGCACCGGTGGCACTGGTGTGTTTACTGATAATGTCGGAGAATCTATCCACCGCGCTGATGATCTTTATGATAAGCATGATAGTGCTTTTCATCGGCCGTGTTCCCGTGAAATTCCTGCTGGGTTATGCAGGCATGGGGCTGGCGGCAGTGCTTCTGTTCGCAACGGTATTGATGGTTTTCAGGAAGGATGACAACAGGGTTGATGTATGGAAGAACCGTATTGAGACATATTTCAGCGGCGAGAGTTCGCCGGACGCAGATTATCAGTCGAACCAGGCCAAAATAGCCATCTCCACGGGCAAGCTCTTCGGCAAGCTTCCGGGAGGAAGCACCCAGCGGAACATGCTCCCGCAGTCGAACTCGGACTTCATTTTTGCCATCATTGTCGAGGAGTACGGGCTCTTTGGCGCCATCATAGTCATCCTCAGTTACCTGGCGCTGATGTTCAGAGGCATACAGATAGCCCGAAAGTGCGATTTTGCCTTCCCGGCGCTGATGGTACTGGGATTGACGATCATGATCGTTTTCCAGGCTTTTCTGAATATGCTTGTGGCGGTGGGGCTCTTCCCGGTGACGGGACAGACCCTGCCGATGATAAGCTGGGGCCGCACATCAGTGCTTGTTATAAGCTTCTCACTGGGAGCAATACTGAGCGTCTCAAGGGTTATGAATGCACGCGGGAGAAGTGAAAAGCTTTCAGATATTGAACGGACAGACACCATCAAGGTAGCATGAGCGAAACGAGAGCAAATATCCGGATCATCATCAGCGGAGGAGGCACCGGTGGCCACCTCTTCCCGGCCATTGCCATTGCCAATGCTCTCAAACGGCTTAAGCCGGAAGCGGAGATACTCTTCGTGGGAGCGACGGGACGGATGGAAATGCAGAAGGTGCCTGAAGCGGGCTACGAAATAACAGGACTTCCGGTAGAAGGTTTTATAAGGGGTATCAGCCTAAGGAACGTATCGGTGATGGGTAAGCTGTTCCGCAGTATGTTTAAGGCGAGAAAGATCATACGCCGGTTTAAACCCGATGTTGTTGTAGGGGTGGGAGGCTATGCATCAGGACCAGTCCTCAAGCAGGCACAGAGAATGAATATCCCCACTCTTATACAGGAGCAGAACAGTTATGCAGGAGTCACAAACAAGCTGCTGGCCCAGAACACCGGGAAGATATGCGTTGCGTACGAGGGGATGGAGAAGTATTTCCCGAAAGATAAGATTATACTGACGGGCAATCCTGTCAGGCTGGCGTTTGACAATCTTGACGCACTGCGGGCAGAGGCACTGGAGCATTTCAAACTCAACAGTTCCATGCCGGTGATTCTCGTTCTGGGAGGGTCGCTCGGCGCCGGCACGATCAACAGCAGCGTCGGCGGCGGCATAGGTCCGGTTGAGGAGGCAGGAGTGCAGATGATATGGCAGACCGGCAGTCATTACTATGACCGCATGCGCGAGCTGACCGAGGCGGCTGCCACAAATAATATAAGGGTCACGGGCTTCATCAGCCGCATGGACCTTGCTTACGCCGCCGCCGACATCATCATATCACGTGCCGGCGCCGGAACAATCTCCGAGCTGGCACTGGTAGGCAAACCCGTCATTCTTGTGCCGTCACCCAATGTCGCAGAAGATCACCAGACCCATAATGCCATGGCACTGGTGACCAGGGAGGCAGCATTACTGGTTACTGACGCCGCAGCACCGGCAGAGCTCATCACCACGGCACTGACGCTGCTGAAAGACGGCCCCAGGAGAGAAAAACTCTCCGGGAACATTAGAAAACTCGCAATCAGAAATGCTGATGAAGTAATAGCCAGGGAAGTCCTTAAACTGGTAAACAGATGAGAGAGCTGACAAACATAGAAGGCATATATTTCCTGGGCATAGGTGGCATAGGGATGAGCGCCCTTGCCCGTTATTTTCTGGCAGCAGGATACTGTGTGTGCGGGTATGACCGTACAGAAAGTCCCCTTACCGGAACACTGGAGGAGGAAGGCTGCGACATCGTCTATGAAGATAATATAGATGCGTTGCCCACATTGTTTGCCGATCCTGCCGAACGCGACAGGGTAATGGTGGTTTATACCCCTGCCATACCAAAAGACAGCTCAATTCTTAATTACTTCAAGAATAACGGATACATAATTTATAAAAGGGCAGAGGTCCTGGGACAGGTCTCCCGCGAGACTGATGCAATCGCCGTAGCCGGCACGCACGGTAAAACGACGGTCAGCACCATGATTGCCCACATACTGACTGTATCACAGCTTGAATGTTCAGCCTTCCTTGGCGGCATTTCAAAGAATTACAACACAAACTTTCTTCTCAGAGAAAGCAGGTTTACAGTGATGGAGGCTGATGAGTTCGACCGTTCCTTCCTTTATCTGTCACCGGTTATTGCTGTTATCACTGCAATTGATCCTGATCATCTTGATATTTACGGTACTGCAGAGGCCATGATTGAGGCTTACAGCGATTTCTGCAGCTGTGTTCAGAAAAACGGCACACTTATACTTCATGAAAATATTCTGCCTGCCCTGAGTCTTCCTGGTGCTGTGCATGTGTACAGCTACGGCACGGGTAAGAATACTTCCTTCAGGGCTGCAGACATCGAAAAAGGAGACGGCTTTTACAAATTTGACCTGATAACTCCCGGCGAACCTGTTGAGAACATTCGTCTCACCCTGCCCGGTATGGTAAATATCCTCAATGCAACAGCTGCAGCGGCCGCCTCATGGTGTGCAGGTGCCGAACCGGAGGAGATACGCAACGCACTACTTACCTATGAAGGTGTACGCCGCAGGTTTGATGTGAGGTTCAATAATAAAGGTGTGGTCTATATAGACGACTATGCCCATCACCCGCAGGAGATAAATGCCCTTGTCAGTGCCGTCCGCGATTTTTACCCTGACAGGCACATCACGGGCATATTCCAGCCTCACCTCTTCAGCCGTACGCGTGATTTTGCCGATGGTTTTGCTGCGGCGCTCGACAGGCTTGATGAGATATTGCTGCTTCCGATCTATCCTGCAAGAGAAAATCCTTTGCCCGGAGTCACTTCAGAAATGATCGAAGCCAGGATGAAGAATAAAAACGTGAAGGTTGTCACCAGGGAGGAACTGCTGCCAATCCTTGAGAATAGCGGTGAAGGTGTGCTGCTGACCATCGGGGCCGGCGACATTGACCGCTTTATCGAACCGATAACAACGATGCTTAAGAGACGATACTCATGAGCCTGCTGATGAAGATACTGACTGTCGTAATAGGTGCATGTGTGCTCCTCACTCCGCTGTTCAGCAGTCTCGGGAATAAAGATGCCGTGTGCTCAGGTGTGGAAATCACACTGGCTGACTCAACTCAGCATCAGTTTGTCACCCCGGAGGATCTGATGGCGCTTATAAGGTCGACAGGAATACGTATTACGGGTGCCCAGATGAATGAGATACCACTAAACGCCATTGAAAACAAAATTAAGACATACAAGGAACTGAGGGTGGCAGAGGTATACTTCTCCGCTGACAGAAAGCTCCATCTCTACGCTGACCAGCGTGAACCGGTAATGCGCGTTGTGGCATCATATGGAGGCGACTTCTTTATTGACCGGGAGGGTGTCATAATGCGCCGCCATAATCTTTACACCCCTCATCTTCATATCCTCGAAATAGACATGCTGTTCAATCCCGGGGAGATGACAGGCAAAAACATCTATGATTCGGAAAAGACCGAGAACCTGGCAAGAGCCTTTGAACTTGTGAATTATATCAGGGGTGACAGCTTCTGGAACTCCATGATTGACTATCTCAGCATGTCGCGTGACGGCAGGGTGGTCATGGTACCGCGTGTCGGCAACCACACAATACATCTCGGCAGGACCGAGAACTATGAAGAGAAGCTTAATAACCTCCTTGTCTTCTACCGCGAGGCTATGCCGGTAACGGGGTGGGACAGGTACAAGGTGGTGAATATTGAATACAAAGGGCAGGTTGTCTGCCAGAGAAGATAATTGTTGAACAACCATATAATTAAACTATGAGCAGTAAAGATCAGTTAGTAGCAGCCATTGACATCGGAACGACAAAGATCGTTGCCATTGTCGGGCGTTGTGACGGAAACGGAGGAATAGAAATCCTCGGTCTGAGCAACACACCATCAACAGGCGTAAAGCGTGGTGTGGTGCTGAACATCGAAGAGACGGTAAAGGCTATCAGAACCACGGTCGATGACCTTGAGGAGAGAACCGGCCTCGTCATGAAAGATGTCTTTGTCGGTATTGCCGGGAGGCATATCAAGAGCAAGATGGCACGCGGTTACATCACCCGCGACTCGCATGAGTCGGAGATCGACATCACCGATATCCGCCGCCTCACGGCAGACATGTATAAGCTTCCCATCGATGTGGGGGAGGAGATCATACATGTCATCCCGCAGACTTATATTGTCGACAACGAATCAGGGATAAACAATCCTGTCGGCATCTGCGGAAAGAGGCTGGAGGCCAACTTCCACATTGTCATCGGCCAGATCTCATCGGCGCGCAACACCGAGAGATGCATCAACAAGGCCGGAATGAATCTTATGAGCCTGGTGCTTGAGCCGCTGGCATCGTCTGAGGCAGTGCTGACCGACGAGGAGAAGGAAGCCGGTGTTGTGCTGGTTGACATAGGCGGAGGAACCACGGACGTAGCCATCTACTATGACAACGTCATAAGGCATACTGCTGTCATTCCGTTCGGTGGCAATATGGTCACTGCCGATATCCGGGAGGGATGCTCGATCCTTCAGAAACAAGCTGAGGACCTGAAGGTGAAGTTCGGCTATGCCATAGGCGATATCGCCCCTGAGAACAAGGTGGTCTCCATACCTGGCATCGCCGGCCGCGAGCCCAAGGAGATTTCGTTCAAGAACCTGGCATATATCATCCAGAGCCGCATGGAAGAGATACTTGACGCCGTCAACTTCGAGATACAGAACTCTGGCTTTGCCGAGAGGCTCACGGCAGGAGTGGTCATCACGGGCGGGGGAGCGATGCTTAAAAACCTGCCCCAGCTTGTCAAGTACAAGACTGCCATGGATGTGCGCATAGGCCACCCCAATGTCCACCTCAGCGGCAAAGGCAAGGATGAGATCAATCAGCCCATGTATGCCACCAGCGTTGGACTTATCCTGAAAGGTCTTGATTATATCGAGGAGAACAGGATAACGGTCAGCATCGGTGAGCGGAAACCGGAGCCTGCCGTTCATCATAAGCCAGCCCCTCAGCCAGCCCCTCAGCCCGTGCATGAGCCTGCTCCCGAAATGGTGCGGGAAGAATCACAGGATACGGGAGATTACAGAGGTCCGGGCGGACGCTTTACAGACAAAATAAGGAAGTTCTGGGAGGGTATCATTGATGCCACAGACGAAAAGATGGATGATAACACCTCAAATAATTAATAACTGAAGTCATGTCAGAGGATCTGATGAATTTTGACCTGCCCGTAGAGCGGTCGTCGATAATAAAGGTGCTGGGAATAGGAGGCGGCGGCAGCAACGCCGTCAACCATATGTTCCGCAAGGGCATCAAGGATGTAAACTTTGTTGTCTGCAACACTGATCAGCAGGCTCTTTCGCAGAGTCCGGTGCCTGTCAGGGTGCAGATAGGAGAGACCACCACCGAAGGTCTTGGCGCCGGAAGCCAGCCCGAGAGAGGTCGTGACGCCGCCATCGAGAACATCGAAGATGTCATGAATGCGTTGTCGGGAAACACGAAGATGGTCTTTATAACAGCAGGCATGGGAGGAGGCACCGGCACCGGAGCCACACCGGTAATCGCCAAGGCATGCAGGGAGGCCGGTTATCTCACCGTGGCCGTGGTGACAATACCGTTCAGGTCGGAGCTCAACCAGCGTATCAAGCTGGCCATAAGGGGTATCAATGACCTGAAGGACAAAGTCGAACTCGCTGATTGTGATCAACAATGAACGGCTGAGGGAAATTTACGGCGATGAGGGTGTATCTGCTGCTTTCGCCCGCGCCGATGATGTTCTCGCCAATGCAGTGAAAGGCATAGCTGAGATCATCACATGCACAGGGTACATCAATGTTGACTTTGCCGATGTTGATACGGTAATGAGGAATTCAGGTGTTGCCCTGATGGGTATCGGTACTGCAGCAGGCGAGGACCGTTCCACCAAATCCATTGAAGCTGCCCTTACTTCGCCGCTGCTCAGCTCGAATGATATCACCGGGGCACAGAGCATACTGCTCAATATTAAATCGGGAACGGGACCGAACGAGATTACCATGGATGAGCTTGGCGAGCTCACCGATTATGTCTATGAAGCTATTTCGGAGGATGCCCTTATTATCAGGGGTTTGTCAACCGAAGAGGAGCTGGGCGATTCCATCAGCGTCACCGTGGTCGCCACGGGATTCGAAGCCAGTGCTGATCTTGACGCCTATAAGCCCGAGAGGCGCAGGGAGGTTGTCAGCCTGAACGCGCCACAGCAGCCCTCTCTTCCCGAGAGCGCCGGTGAGGGAGACTCACAGTATACAGTGCGGCCCGCCCGCCCCGGTCACCGTGACACCCCCTCATCATCGAAAGTGATAAACCAGGGTGTCATTGATTTTGACCCCGACGGCGACATAAGCATTTCTCCCGCTCCTGCCCGCCCCGCCCCGCCGCCGGCTGACAAGAACGAGGGAACACTGCGCAAGCTCAAGCATATGCAGAACGTAATCAAGAACGAGGGCCTCTCAACACAGTCGATGAATGATAACATCGAGGACTTTGAGGAAGTGCCGGCATATGTGCGCAAGAAGATAGCACTTCACAATGCCAACAAGGCTGCAGGCAGCAAGGTGTCAAAGTTCACCCTGAGCCTCGATGAGGATAATCAGCCTGTCATCAGGGAGAACAATGCTTACCTGAACGATAACGTGGACTGAGTTTGTTTTTTGTTATTATATGGTTGTTGTTCGAAGGGCCGGCCCTCTTTTTCAGGCCGGCCCTTTTCTATGTCACTTTTTAAGTAAATTTGTCGCTGATGCGCCGCCTCTTAGCATATATGGCCCTGCTGGTCCTCCCGCTGACCCTCTCTGCACAGGAGATTGATACCATCCCGTCAGAGATCATCAAACCGCAGACCAAACCGGCTCAGCTGGCTGATACCCTTGCGGTGCAGGACACAGCACGCATACCACCCCCGGAACGCAAACCTGATACCCTAATTGCAAAGACCACGAGGCAGTGGACCCTCTCACCTGATTACACCACCGAGGTAAATATTGATCTCGACACGGCATTTTCCCTCTTTCACCGCCGCCGCATCACTGACAAAGTCTCGGATTTCAATGCATATCCAGGTAACTATGGCCTCCCTCTCTACCAGATAAATTTCTTCGACCGCGACTGGAAGCCTGACAGGTACCTCTATTCTTATTATTATCCTTTTATGTTCACCCCCGCTAACACACTATTTATAAATACGCATGTGCCGTTCACCGAGCTGGCATGGACTAACGCGGGAGCCCGTCAGAAGTCGGAACAGACCTTCAGAATAAGACATTCCCAGAATATTACAAGGAGACTGAATTTCGGACTTATCTTTGATATAGTTTATGCCATAGGGCAGTATAATTACCAGAAGGCTGTTGACAAGAATTTCCTCCTGCACTCATCCTATAACGGTGACCAGTACACTGCGTACTTCAGCACAGGAATAAATAACCATCAGACATATGAGAATGGCGGAATAGCCGGAACCGAATACCTCAGTCAGTATCCCCCGGAGGATGTACCCGTGATGCTTAACGAAGCGAACGAGTCCCAGAACCATCTTAATAACAGGTATGTTCTGCTGGCTCAGAAATATTCGCCCGGGGGAAAGCGTGACACCGTCACCGGTGAGTTGGTGCATGCCGGACCGATTACCTTCTCTCACATCGGAAGCTACGAATGGAACAATCGCGGGTTTTATGACAAATACCCGGCTTCCGGCTTCTATGACACCATATTGATAAGCAATTCTTCGACTAAGGATTCTCTTTATCAGAACCTGCTGTCGAATACACTGAGGGTGGATTTTGCTGCAGGCAGTACGGGCCGTTTCAGGATCGGTGCCGGGGCAGGAATACGCAATGAGCTTCGCAACTATGGCCAATGGATCCCCAAAGACACGCTAGGCACCCCGAACATAATAGACAGGCACATGAGCTCATTTGTGCTTACCGGAAAAGTTTTCAACAACATTGGTGAAAACTTCGGGTGGTCGGCATCGGGTGACCTGTGGTTTCAGGGATACCGTGCCGGTGACTTCATCGTTGACGGGCGCATTTTCAAGGATTTTGTCACTTCCCGCAAAGGGATGATAACATGGGATGCTACCGTTGCCGTTGCCAGTTATACACCCTCCTTATGGTACGACAGATGGGGCTCGAATAATTTCTCATGGTCAGTTGATCATGGAAAAGAGTTCAGGACGACGGCCGGGTCATCGCTGCTCTGGCCCGGACGCAATCTCAGCCTGAAGTTCAATTATGCCATCATCGATAATTTCATTTACATGGGAAATGATGCCATGCCTGCGCAGCACCAGGGCGGACTGTCAGTTGCCGCTCTTTCGCTCAGGAAAGATCTTGTCTTCTGGAAATTCCACTGGGATAACACCATACTGCTGCAAACCAGCTCCAACAGGGATGTTCTGAGCCTCCCCATAGTGACTGCACGGAGCGCGTTCTTTTTTGATCATTTATTTAAATTCGAATCAACTAACGGGGAGCTTTATTTTCAGTTGGGAGCTGAAGCCATGATACATACGGCTTATTATGCCATGAATTACATGCCTGCAACAGGCAGATATTTTAGCCAGTCTGACACTGAAATTGGTAACTATCCGTTTATCAACGTTTTCGTGGATCTTAAGGTAAAACGCACCAGAATCTTTGTAATGTTTGACCATGTTGCCGCCGGCCTGATAGGGTATAATTATTTTTTAATGCCAGATTATCCTATGAATATCAGGATGTTACGAGTTGGGTTCGCCTGGACTTTCTATGATTAAAAAATTTGGTTATCTTTGCACCGAAAACATTTCCTATATTGGATTGTTTAATTGTCGGACCAATATTTTAGATATTGAGGAAATTTATTTCGTTCTTATTTATTGTTATTCTGTCAGTCTTCTCCTGTGAAAAGGAGAGCAGAAGGGTTGATACTGTTGCAGTGCCACCCCGCGATCTTGATGCAATCCTCGCCGACGGAAAGATCAAAGCGGTAACGAACATTAACCAAACGAGCTATTTCATCTACAAGGGAGAGCCGATGGGCTTTCATTTCGAATTACTTAAGCGTTTTGCCGATCACCTTGATCTTGAGCTTGAGATAATTGCACGAAATGATATTGATGAAGCACTGGAACTTCTCCAGGACGGTGAGGCTGACCTGGTAGCCATAGGACTGTCAGTAAGCGCCGACCGCAAGGAGATGATGCGTTTCACTGATCCTATCATGCAGGCAAGCGAGGTGCTCGTGCAGCGTAAACCCAACAACTGGTTTCGGATGACGGCAGAAAACATCGGGCAAGAGCTGGTCAGGAACCAGGCTGATCTCGCAGGAAAGACTGTCTATGTCCAGAAAGGTTCTTCGTACGCCCAGAGGCTGTATAACCTTGAGCGTGAATCAGGCATTGACATTGGCATCATTGAGGTGCCCTATGATGCTGAGGAGCTGGCGCATCAGGTATCACGCGGTGAGATAGAGTTCACTGTATGCGATGACTACATGGTAAACATCATCGGCGCGCTCCATAGCGAACTCGATTTCGGTACTTCTGTAAGCCTGCCCCAGGACATCGCCTGGAGTGTACGTAAGGATGGCAATGACGCCCTCCTTGAGGAGCTGAATAGCTGGATACAGGGATTTAAAACCACCCGGGAATATGCCCGTCTTGAGAGAAAATATTTCAGCGGCACGCGTCCGGCATACATTGCTGCATCGGAATATGCTGCCACTCTTACTGGCAAAGTATCTCCGTTTGACGAAATAATAAGACACTACAGTGATTCGATCGGGTGGGACTGGCGCCTTGTGGCTGCACTCATCTATCAGGAATCCAGGTTCGATCCTTCAGTCACCTCACCCCGTGGTGCTTACGGCCTTATGCAGGTTATGCCTGAGACAGGCAGGCACTTCGGTCTCGATGTCACCAGATCTGTTGAAAACAATGTCTACGCGGGTGTAAAGTACCTGAGACTGCTGAATACCATATTTAACGATAAGGTACCAAACCCTGATGAGAGGGTTAAGTTTATCCTTGCCTCATATAATGCCGGACACGGTCATATCCTTGACGCAATAAGACTTGCTGAGAAGAACGGCCTTGACCCGGGCAAATGGGATGATAATGTTTCGATTTACCTTGAGCGCAAATCTGATCCGGTCTACTACGGTGATCCTGTGGTACGTTACGGCAGGCTCAAGGAGGGCGTATATGTGAATGCGTATGTCGATGACATCCTCGAGCGCTACGAGCATTATAAGAATATCAAGTAGGATTTAACCACCCCGTCCCGATTTCATCGGGACACCCCTCCTTGTCAAGGAGGGGAAACTGTCTATTTATCCTTGTCAAGGAGGGGAAATTGTTTATTTACAAAGTGTTAGGTTTCTCCCCCTTGATAAGGGGGAGTATCCCGACCGAAGCGTCGGGAGGAGGGGGTATTTCTTTATTTATGTACCCGGCGTATGAATTCCTCCACCTCCGGTACCCCTCCCTGGTAAACAAGATAACCGTTATACGGCTCGCGGTCGGTGATCTCGCCGTTGACCGGAGTTAGCATGATCTTCTTTACCTCCTCGAGGTCATCTGTCTGTCCAAGCGCCCAGCCCAGCTTTGCCCATGCCACCTCAGGCAACATGTTCCCCAACGGAATAACCCCCTTCGCCATCATATCGCGCCCGGTCTCATAAACGAACATGTGTACGTATCCCCAGATCGTCTGCAGTGTCATATAGACAGCCACGTTCTCCTTCTGAGCTCTTTCCAGTGCAGGGTACAGCTCCCTGTTGACATGACCCAGTCCTGTGCCAACGATTATTATGCCCTTGTACCCCATGTCAATGAGCGAATGAAACATTTCGACCTTCATGTGAGGATAAAAATAGATCATCGTCACATTCTCGTTGAAGTACGGCATTATAGTCACATTACGGTCTTTGCGCCGCGGATTGTAATCAGGTTTCATGGGTTTCACCTCTCCGCGTCTGACCGTAGCCACCGGGATATCGCCGATTGTTCTGAAGGTCGACCTGTACGAGCTGTGCATCTTGCGAACCCTGGTTCCGCGGTGAAGGAACCCGTATTCATCACTTGTGGGACCGAACATGCACACCATTACCTCGGCGATGTCTCCGTGACCTGCTGCTGTTGTGGCATGTATAAGGTTCAGGGCAGCATCTGACGAAGGCCTGTCGGATGAGCGCTGTGACCCTACCATTATTATCGGTACAGGAGGATTCTGCACCATGAATGACAGAGCGGCAGCAGTATGATGAAGCGTATCAGTGCCGTGACCTATCACAATGCCGTCAATCCCTTCCTCAATCTCCTTGCCGATAGCTTTAGCGAGGATCATGTACTGGTCAGGACCCATGTTCTCACTGAAGACGCCAAACAGTTTTTCAGTGTGTATGTTGCATACGTCGGCCAGCTCAGGCACGGCGCCGTATAACTCGCCGGGTGAAAAAGCAGGAATCACAGCCCCGGTACGGTAGTCGAGCCGCGAGGCGATGGTGCCGCCGGTACCCAGAAGTTTCACGTTAGGTTTGTCATCAGAGTAAGGGAACGCTTTCTCGGGGATCTTGTAATTGGCCTTGTTATAACCCGTCTCAGTCATCCTGGTGATGGTGGTAATGTCGATCCCGATGTTATAACCACTCTCTATCTTGATCACAATATGAAGATCATCATTGTTCTCAGACCTGGGCAGCACGGTTCCGCGGAAAAGGCCGCGGGTAGTCTCGATATCTGTCTGTCCCCATACGCGTACATTATACGTCCTGAGTACCCTCAGGGCTTCACCCTTGTATCCCTGAAATGAATCTTCCGTCATCTTATTTGTTCTGAAACCTCAAGAATATCTGTTATTTCTTTTCTTACCTCTGCCAGCCGCAGTGTCCCGATGGCTTTCATGTGTACCTGTCCCATTATCCAGTCGATGGATGATACACTTCTGCCGTCATAACATATTTCGGCAAATTTTGTGTCCAGGTCCTTTACCCGGGCTTTGATCTGCTCCATTGATTCGGGTTTGCAGCCTGTCGCGGCAAGGATCTTTTCAAAGTCCGGCTGAGGTGTTGCAACGACTTCCGGAAGCATCAGCCTTGCCACGGGTGGCAGCAGTTTCTTCCTGCTGATGAACTCAAACAGCTCATAAAGCCTATCATAGCTGAACCCTTCTGCCACTCTGCCTCGTCCCTCAAGGCTGTGGAAGCGGTGTCCAATTAATATACCCACCTCGCGGTGGTCGAAGCCCAGTTCGTCCCCTGTCCGCTCGATAAGTGGTACCAGGTTCTTGCTTAAGAGATAATGCCAGGTATCTTCAGGTAAATTCCATTCTTTCATCTGCCGGAAACGCAGCGCTATCTCCTTTGGCTGGTTTTTTGCCAGTCTTTCCAGCATCTCTGATGTGACCGGTAACGGCTGTGAATCAGTATCAGGATACATACGGTCCCGTCCGGGCAGTACCCGTTCGAATATTGTGGTTCCGTCTGCGAAGGATTTGCGTGTCTCGACGGGAACTCCCTCCAGGGCAAGCCGGATACGCTCGTCAACGGTTTCAATAGCCGTAGGGATGTCTTCCTCAGGTCCCCACAGTATTATCTGAGCATCGTCATTGGCAGCGGAAAGCCATATGGCCACTTCAGGAAAGAGGCTGTTGAAGTTTCGTTCTCCGATTTCTTCAGAGTGTATCATATTGGGCTTTTCGATGCAGGCTATCACTTTCAGCCTGTCGCTTATCTCATCGGCAAAGATCAGTCCCGGCTGGGTGAAGTGAGACAGGATGCCCCGGCAACCCGGAAGGTTCAACGCAATGACCTTCTCTCCCCTGTCAAGGGCTTCACGCAGCGGTGCAAAATGATACTGACTTTCAACCCCGGTTATCTCCCTGCTTTTCAGCTTCCATGCTGCAGGGTCAGGGATGGACTTCTTCAGCCTGCTCCGGATATTCAGCAGGGCGTACTGCCTGAAAGCCTCATTATGAGACAGCTCAGGTATCCATTTGATATGAGCTACGCCCTTTATCTCCGCGCGGCTTCCGCCTTCACAGCTGACATTCACGTCCTCGCGTGCGGCTCCAATGCCTGTGCGCACTTTGCCTGTGCTGCGATTGAGAAAGCGGATATATTCTGCAGCCTCAGCCAGCTCGTCAGGTGTCAGGCAATCGGGGTAAGTCACCGTTTCTATCAACGGCATTCCCAGGCGGTCAGTCTTGTATATTCTCTTGTGCCCTATGTCAGAGATCTCCCGGCAGGAGTCCTCCTCGAGGCTTAACTGGATCAGGCGCACCTTTTTGTTTTTCAGCTGCAGTTCACCCTCAACGCTTACAATGGCAGAGCGCTGGAAGCCTGTCGGAATACTGCCGTCGAGGTACTGTTTACGTGTTATGTGCACCTCTCCCACGATGTTCATCCTGGCAGCGAGGGCAATGCTGATGGCTATCTCCAGAGCCTCATGATCGATGGGGAAGGGTGGGGTGTCATCGACTTCATATGTGCATGCCGTCGTGTTGTTGATACGGTAGGTAATTTCCTTACGTGTTCTGAACTCCATCAGCGCCGTGCCGTCATAGACACCCATCTCACTGAGGGTTGGCCTCATATGACGGATAACCTCGGCATCGTACTCCTCATGACCGTGGTAGATGCCTGCCGGACAGCGGCAGAAAAGCTTACTGCGGGTTTTAAGCTGCTGATGGACCTCAAGGCCGGACTTGAAGCCTATCCGCTTATAATCATTAAGCGTGGCATCTTTACGGGTGACATAACCTATTTCCTCCCTTGTGCGTTCATAATTCTTTCTTGGATCAAAGCCGGTCATCTCAGTCAGCGTTCTTTCTGCAAGTTAAGCAGAAGCTGTGAGATTCGGAAATGCAGAAAGGAAGAAAGTTTGCGCAACTTTTACCATGAATGAACTTTCTTATCTGGGGCTTATAAATATGTTCATTTTGTTGTTTGGCGATTAAAAAAATCAACAACACAACCCAAAAATATCATTTGCATTCAAAGCCCTAATAATGAGGGTAACTTAATATTATTAAGCAAGTAATATGCAGATAATCAATCGTATCGTATCGCTTTCACAGGAGTTATCCTTGCAATAAGCTGCGAAGGAATGAGAAGCATAAGAATGATTACAGCCATCGTTCCGGCGTTGAGCAGGATTATATGAAGGGGATCGAGGTTAATAGGGACGCTTTTTAGGTAATATGAGGACGGGTCGAGCGCGAATACTTCCGTTTTCAGTTGCAGGAATGCCAGTCCCAGTCCAATGATGTTTCCCCATAAAAGCCCCTTTGCCGTCAGCCATGCTGCCTGGTAAAGGAATACACTGCGTATCAGTTTGTTGTTTGCACCCATTGATTTCAGGATGCCTATCATATTCGTTTTTTCAAGAATGAGAATGAGAAGACCGGAGATCATGTTGAAACCGGCGACAAGTATCATCAGGACCAGGATAATTATAACATTTGTGTCCTGGAAACCCAGCCAGTCAAATATCTGCGGATACCTTCCCCGGATATTGGTAACTTTTACCTGTTCCTCTCCTTCTGCTATGCGGTAACCAATCGCATCGTTCACCACCCCGGTCATAAAGTCAAGTTCATCAAAATCATTAATGAATATCTCAAAACCGCTGACCTGGTCTTCCTCCCACCCGTTCAGTCGCCTTATGTGATCGATATCGCAGAAAAGGTAAGTCTTATCAAACTCCTCGAGGCTGGTTTCATAAATGCCTGTGATGGTGAACTTACGCATGCGGGGAGGATCCTGAACAAAGAACATCGAAAAAGAATCGCCGAGCCTGAGCCCGAGCATGTCGGTTACCTTTTTTGAGATCAGCACATTATCGGTCCTGGCTGTATCACTGATCTTAACTACTTCTCCCTCTACCAGGTTAGAGGAGAAGAAGCTCCAGTCATAATCGCTGTCTATACCTTTCAGTACCACTCCCTGTATATTATCTTCCGTTTTTATGATGCCAGCCTTGGTGGCATAGACCTGGATGGATTTTATGCCCGGGTGATTTATGATCTTTTCAACAAAAGGCTGGTTGGCGCTTATGGGTACGGTCTCGTATGACAGGTTAGCGTCCCAGTTGACAACCTGTATATGTGCCCCGAAGCCGGCGATCTTATCGCGTATCTGCTGTTTAAAACCGGTAAGGATAGCGACGGCGAGGATCATAACTGCGAGTCCGAGTGCTATGCCGATGATTGCAATAACATTAATCGGGCGCGAGAATGCAGTATTCTGGTTGCGTTCCCTGATCAGGCGGCGGGCAATGAATGTTCCGGTAGACATCGGAATAAAATTAGGAATTACGAATTAAGAATTAAGAATTTTTGGATATTGCCAACCTTGGTGCCATCCCTTTGATCTTATCTGTGCCTTTTTTAACTTTACAGGTAACACTGACCAAATGAGAACTCTGACAATCCTGATTATCCTGCTTGCAAAACCGGTTATATCTAAGAATTAAGAATAATAATGGAATAGACTATGAAGGAAAATGTGGTGATTGACAAGAGCTATGCTTTGGCATTGAAGATCGTCAAATTGTATCTTTCGCTTAAAAAAGATAAAAATGAATTTGAATTGTCACGTCAGATCCTGCGAAGTGGCACCTCTATAGCAGCAAATGTTGAGGAGGCAATTGGCGGACAGTCTGAGAAGGATTTCCTGGCAAAAATCGGAATTGCGTATAAAGAATGTCGTGAAACGATCTTCTGGCTCAAGCTCCTCAGGGATTTAGATCTAATCAAAAAGGAAGAAGCTGAGTGTTTGATGCCTGACCTGGATGAGTTAGTTAAAATCATCGGGTCAATCAAGAAAACAATGACCCAAAAACTTCACCCCAATTCTTAATTCTTAATTTATAACTCTTAATTCCTACTCTACCCGTCCAGGGTAGACCTTCAATGCCTCCGCAAGTGTCTCCATCGCAAGGCGCAGGTCGTCGATCTTAAGGACATAAGCCACCCTTACCTCATTCTTGCCGGCACCCGGAGTGAAATAAAACCCCGTTGCAGGCGCCACCATCACCGTCTGGTTATTGTAACTGAAATCCTGCAAGCAGCCATTGTGCGAACTTGTCGGAGTCATCTATCGGCAGCCTGACAACCGTATAAAATGCTCCGCTTGGGCAGCGGGCAATAAACACCAGGCATGCTGTTCAGAGCCTTAACCATGAAATCCCTGCGTGCTATATATTCATTGTATACCTCATCGAAATATTCTTTGGGTGTTTCGATGAGCAGCTTCGGCAACAATCTGTCCCAGCTCCGGAGGGCATAGACTAGCCTGTCCGAATTTGAGTGCAGCGGTCAGCACCTCCCTGTTATGGGTTATCAGCGCACCGATGCGCACTCCGCACATACTGTAACGCTTGAAACCGAATCGAGCAGAATCACATTCTCACTTAACACCTTCAAGCTCCATGGCCGAGAAATGTTCCTCGCCGTAGCAAAACTCCCTGTACACCTCATCAGATAAGAGGAAGAGATCATGTTTCTTTACTATATCGCGCAGCTGCATCAGCTCCTCCTCGAATAAAGCGAACCTGTCGGGTTATTGGGGTTGCATACCAGAATAGCTCTTGTCCTCGGAGTGATCTTCTTTTCGATCTCACTGATGGAAGGCAGAGCAAAATCATTCTCAATATAATGATCTAACCGGTACGATAGTAACTCCCGCAGCAGTGGCAAAGCCGTTATAGTTGGCGTAAAAAGGTTCGAAGGTGATCACCTCTTCGCCCGGATTAAGGCATGCCATGAAAGCGAAAAGCACTGCTTCCGAACCTCCTGTGGTGACGATGATCTCTCGTGGGTTATTATCGACGCCAAATTTACGGTAGTTATCCGCCAGCTTGCGGCGGTATAATTTATTCGCCAGCGGAATGAGTGTATTCAATGACTTTCATATCCATGTTCCCTGAGTGCATTTAAAGCAAGCTCCGGAGTGTGGATATCAGGCTGTCCGATATTCAGATGATACACTTTACTACCGCTTGCGCTTAGCTTCCTCGGCATAAGGAACGAGCTTGCGTATAGGCGATGCAGGCATTTTCCCGGCTTTCGTCGTCATCTTAAGACATAGGCCACCCTGACCTCATTCGTGCCGGCACCAGGAGTGAAATAGAACCCGGTTGCAGGCGCTACCATGACAGTCTGGTTCTTATAGCTGAAGTCCTGCAACAGCCATTGGGCAAACTTGTCAGAGTCATCTATGGGAAGCCTGACAACCGTGTAAAATGCTCCCTTGGGCAGAGGGCAGTAAACACCAGGCATGCTGTTCAGAGCCTTTACCATGAAATCCCTGCGTGCTATATATTCATTGTATACCTCGTCGAAGTATTCTTTGGGTGTTTCGATGGCTGCTTCGGCAGCAATCTGTCCCAGCTCAGGCGGACAAAGGCGCGCCTGGGCGAATTTGAGCGCAGCGTTAAGCACCTCCCTGTTGCGCGTTATCAGCGCACCGATGCGAACACCACACATACTGTAGCGCTTCGAAACAGAATCAAGCAGGATAACGTTCTCATCAACACCTTCGAGCTCCATGGCTGAGAAGTGTTCCTCGCCGTAGCAGAACTCCCTGTAAACCTCGTCAGACAGGAGGAAGAGATCATGTTTCTTTACTATATCGCGCAGCTGCATCAGTTCATTACGCGAATAAAGCGAACCTGTGGGGTTATTGGGATTGCATACCAGAATAGCTCTTGTCCTGGGTGTGATTTTTTTTTCAATCTCACTGATGGAAGGCAGAGCGAAATCATTCTCAATATAAGTCCTTACGGGAACGATGGTGACTCCTGCAGCAGTGGCAAAGCCATTATAATTGGCGTAGAAGGGTTCGAAGGTGATCACCTCTTCGCCAGGGTTAAGACAGGTCATGAAGGCGAAAAGCACTGCCTCCGAGCCTCCTGTGGTGACTATGATCTGTTCGTGGGTTATGTTTACGCCAAATTTACGGTAGTTATCCGCCAGCTTGCGGCGGTACGATTTATTGCCTGCTGAATGAGTGTATTCAATGACTTTCAGATCCATGTTCCTGAGTGCATTTAGAGCAATCTCCGGAGTGCGGATATCAGGCTGTCCGATATTCAGATGGTACACTTTTCTGCCCTTGCGCTTGGCTTCTTCGGCATAGGGAACGAGCTTGCGAATGGGCGATGCAGGCATTTTTCCGGCTTTC
>CAVRBS010000003.1:0-13625 GCA_963719235.1 uncultured Bacteroidales bacterium | reverse complement strand
TATGGGCACACCTGTAAGGATTCTGAACAAACGAGGAGGCTGGCACCTGGTCCAGATGCCTGATTCATATATCGGATGGGTCAGAAATACTCTGATTGAGTTAACTGACGCTGAAATGGTTGCATGGAAAGGCAGTGACAGGGTGATATACCTCGGGCACACCGGGGTGATCACCGACAGCAGGGGCGAGACCGTATCAGACGTTACCTTCGGTGCGATACTTGTCAGAAGCGGTTCACGTGGTGACAGATGGACCGTCGTCCTGCCTGACGGAAGAACCGGCGAGGTTAAGAAGAGTGAAGCGGCTGAGTTGAAGATATGGGCTGAGAGCGTCGATATCGAACCGCAGAGACTGATCCGTTTTGCCAGATCATTCATGGGCACACCCTACCTGTGGGGAGGGACATCGACAAAGGGGGTAGACTGCAGCGGCTATACAAAGACGATATACTATTACGGAGGTGTTATCATGACCCGGGACGCATCAGGCCAGTTCAAGTATGGGGAAGAGGTCAGCATTGAAAAGCCGGTGGAGTCGCTTGCCCCGGGTGACCTTCTCTATTTTGGCAGCGTAAGAGACGGAAAAAAGAGTATTACACACACCGGGATGTATATCGGAGAGACTGAATTCATACATGCGACGGCAGGGCCGGGGATGGTGATAATCAACAGCTTCGACTCAACCAGGACGAATTACAGCGCCAACCTGCTGAAGTCACTGCAGGGTGCCAGGCGTGTGACAGGTTTCACAGAGGGAAAGGGTCTGGAACGTGTTTCACAACATAGCTGGTATTTCTGAAATCATATGAAGAAAAGAGAATTCATTAAGATAGGCGGGCTCGCAGCAGGAGCTGTAATATCAGGGTGTACAAACTCACCAGCCGAAAGGGCATCAGCCACAGGAATCTTACGGAAAAAGGGCAGCTCTGTACTGAAACTCAGTTTCAGACCGTATGAATTGCAGCTTAAGCACGTTTTTACGGTAGCGTCCAATTCAAGGACGACCACCCCGGTCGTGCTTACAGAGATCGAGTATGACGGTGTAGTCGGTTATGGAGAGGCCTCCATGCCCCCTTACCTCGGTGAAAGTCATAAGTCGGTGACCGAATTCCTTTCAAAAGTTAACCTTGAACAGTTCTCTGATCCTTTCCTTATAGAAGATATACTGGGTTATGTTGAGAACATCATGCCGGGCAACTATGCTGCCAAGGCCGCGGTTGACATTGCCCTCCATGATCTCACCGGGAAGCTTGTCGGTCAGCCATGGTTCAGGCTCTGGGGGCTGAATCCTGTGAAGACGCCCTTTACGAGTTTTACTATTGGCATTGATACACCCGATGTTGTGACCGAAAAGACCAGGGAAGCCGATGTTTACAGTATCCTGAAGGTCAAGCTTGGAAGAGACAATGACAGGGAGATGATCGAGACTGTCAGATCAGTCACCGGCAAACCCGTTTACGTTGATGTCAACCAGGGATGGAAGGATAAGGAGAAAGCCCTTGAGATGATACAGTGGCTCAGCGAAAGGAACGTGATCTTTGTTGAGCAGCCCATGCCAAAAGAGCAGAAGGATGATATTGCATGGATTACAGAGAGGAGCCCGGTGCCGATACTTGCCGACGAGGCCCTTCAGACGCTCCCTGAGCTTCTTGGAATGAGAGGCATTTACACAGGCATAAATGTCAAGCTCATGAAGTGCGGCGGAATGAACGCGGCTTACAAGATGATGACTATGGCAAGGCAGATGGGGATGAAGATCCTTATCGGCTGCATGACCGAGACCTCATGTGCCATCTCTGCCGCAGCACAGCTATCACCCCTTGCCGACTGGGCAGACCTCGACGGAAACCTGCTGATAAGCAATGATCTTTACGAAGGGGCAACAATAGTGGATGGCAAAGTGACCCTGCCTGACAGGCCCGGTATCGGGATAACCGGAAGAAGTTCATAACATACAACAGATTCCATAATACTAATTGATTTAACAGGAGGAAGTGTTTATGCAATCGAAAGCACATCAGGAAGCTGAACACTTCCTGAAAAACGAAACACAGTTTCATCTGGGGATGCTCCCTACAGAACAGGCAAATCCCAAAACACGTGATCTTGACAAGGTGTTCGCAGCAAGTACTTCTGAGGGGGTGAAAAAGCTCCTTTCGGTTGACCTTGACATCTATCCGATGGCAAAAAAGATATTCAGGAGCAGCGAGTATGAGAAGCTGGTAAAGGACGGAACAAAGGCCGTTACTGAAGGAAAGAAGATTGTCTTTTCGGGATGCGGTGCCACCGGACGACTGAGCATCTTGCTGGAATCATTCTGGAGATGCTTTTTCAGGGAGTTGCATGACACTCATCCGGGGATATACAATAAAGTGAAAGCTGTCGAGAACTCCGTCTTCAGCATAATGACCGGCGGTGACTATGCCCTTATACGTGCTGTGGAATACTTTGAAGACTACCAGGAATTCGGGAGGCAGCAGGCCAGGGAACTGGATATAGCTGCCGGTGACATACTGGTCGCAATTACAGAGGGCGGCGAGACTTCTTCCGTTCTGGGTACCGTGGCCGAAGCAGCAGATCGCGGAGCAGAAGTATTCCTCATGTTCAATAATCCGGCTGACATTCTGTGCAAGTACATCGAACGGTCAAGAAAAGCTATCGAAGACCCGAGAGTCACGGTCCTCGACCTCTTCTGCGGACCTATGGCCATTGCCGGTTCTACCAGGATGCAGGCTACGACCTCCGAGCAGCTTATTGCCGGCGCGGCCCTGGAAACGATGCTGGGCGGGTATTTCAGGACGGTACTCACTTCAGATGAGCTGAAAACTCTGAATATTAATGAGATAGATTATGCGGAAGCATACGTTTACATGCTGAATGAACTGCTTTCGGACAAAAACACCGGGGTCCTCGGGCAATATATAGAAGTCGAGAAAAATACCTACCGCGATCATGGGCTGGTGACTTACTTTGGAAATGCATTCATGCTAGATATCTTTACCGACACCACTGAGCGTTCTCCGACATTTATGCTTCCGCCGTTCAGGAAGTATGACGATGCAATTGCCCCTCCGTCATGGGCTTTCGTGAAAAACCCTCTCATGCCAACAGTTGAGGCCTGGGACATGGTTCTTGGCCGTCCGCCAAGATGCCTCGGGTGGAACAGTGATCTCTACAAAAAGATGGGCGCGCCTGAAGCCCTTGTCTCCCAGCCGCCGCTGCTCGACAGTACACAGATCATTAAATTCCATATCGGAAACGAAGATGATAAATCCCGTCTTTCAAGAACTCCGAATGTTGCAGTTAATGTTATCGGCCGGAGGGAAGTGCTGAGTCCGGGCTATAAAGATTATAAGCGCTCGCTGGAAACAGCCACCGCAAAGTTTCAGAGAAGAGTTGCCTTCGTGATAGGTAATTGTGATGAGGTTGCAGAATACAATATTTCTTTTACCCCGGTCAATACAGTCCTGAATCTGATTGACAGGCTGGCCGTAAAAGTGGTATTGAATACAGTATCGACAGGCACAATGGTAATGATGGGCAGGGTGCTGGGCAACTGGATGAGCTGGGTTGATGTTACAAACAAGAAGCTCAAGGACAGGGCAATACGCCTGATATCGGATATTTGCGGCATCAGCTACAAGGAGGCCTGCTATTCGCTTCATGAATCTCTTGAGGAGCTGAAGGCTTATAATGCCTCCGACAAGGAGAAACCATCTCCGGTGCAGTATACCATCAGGAAAATAAAAGCAGAGGTATAATCTTAAAAATAAAAAGATAAACACCGGCCAGTCATGACCCCTCTGCTGATCCTTGCCATATTCCTGATCTATACTGTGATCCTCTTTGCTGTCACCTGGTTCACATCAAGAAAGGCAGACAGCCAGTCGTTCTTTATCGGTAACAAATCTTCAATCTGGTTTGTGGTTGCATACGGGATGATAGGTGCTTCTCTCTCAGGTGTTACCTTCATGTCCGTTCCCGGCTGGGTAAAGGATACCCAGTTCAGTTATATGGTGGTCGTACTGGGAAACCTGTTCGGGTACGCGGTCATTGCACTGGTGCTGCTTCCCCTCTATTACAGGCTGAAGCTTACATCCATCTATACATATCTCAATCAGCGATTCGGTTTCTGGTCATACAAGACAGGTGCCGCATTCTTTATTCTTTCCAGAACGCTTGGTGCCTCACTGCGCATGTTCCTGGTTATTAATGTTATGCAGATATTTGTCTTCGATGCATGGAATGTTCCGTTCTGGATAAATGTGCTTATTTTCATCGTCCTGATTATTCTTTATACGCTTAAAGGAGGTATAAAGACCATAATTTGGACAGACACATTTCAGACAACTTTCATGCTGCTTGCCGTGGTTCTGACAGTGGTATTCATAAGCAGGGACCTGAATATTTCACTGCCTAAACTCTTCACCGCGGTGAAAGACAGTCCTGCTTCAAACATGTTTATACTTGACTGGAGCCATCCGAGGTTTTTTCTGAAACAGTTCTTCAGCGGTATGTTCATAACAATCAGCATGACGGGACTTGACCAGGAGATGATGCAGAAGAACCTGAGCTGCCGCAATATCAGGGAGGCCCAGAAAAATATGTTTACCTTCAGTGCAATACTGGTCTTTGTAAACCTGGTTTTCCTCTTCCTCGGAGCCCTGCTCCTTATTTACGCTCAGGCAAAAGGGGTGGTTGTTGCATCGAGTGATGACCTCTTCCCGACAATCGCCATCAAGTTCCTCGGGCCGCTGGCGGGAATAGTCTTCCTGGTAGGCCTTATATCAGCGGCATTTCCAAGCGCTGACGGAGCAATGACTTCACTTACCACTTCGGTAAGCATCGATTTTCTGGGGCTCGATCAGCGAAAAGGAATCTCAGAGGTTAAAAGAACCAGGATCAGATACGCAGTGCACCTCTCGATTGCGCTGGTGTTCTTTATAAGCGTAATGATATTCAGTGTACTGGAAAACAAGGCTGTCATCGATAAGCTCTTTACAATTGCAGGATATACCTATGGCCCGCTGCTTGGATTGTATTCGTTCGGATTATTCACCAGCCGAAGAGTATCTGACAGGGTGACTCCCGTCATTGCAATACTTTCTCCGGTAATTTGTTACATCCTCAGCAGGTTCTCGGTAGAACTCTTCAATGGCTATAAGTTTGGCTTCGAGCTGCTTCTGCTCAACGGGTTCCTTACTTTCATGGGGTTACTTCTGTTCAGCAAAAAAAATACGGAGGTTGCAGCAGAAAAATGATGATATAAAATTAAGCAGTGGTAATACATCCTACCAGAAAAATATATATATTGCATAGACTTGCCCGGAAGAAAATACTTGACTAAATAATATAACCTAATCTATTCATTTAACCCTAAAACAAATCACATGAGAACAAAACTATTAACGTTGTTTACGGTTTTGGGACTGATGCTCGCACAAAGCATCCATGCACAACCCAAGACCGTAACAGGCTCTGTCACAGACGCCAGCACCAATGAAACGTTGCCAGGGGCCAATGTGATTATCAAGAACACCACTACCGGGACAAGCACTGATGTGAATGGTAACTATTCAATCGTGGTTTCACCGGGACAGGTACTTGTATTCAGCTCCCTCGGATACGCCACACAGGAGATCACGGTGGGCTCATCCAACAGGATAAATGCAAGCCTCAGACCTGACGTTACGATGATCGAAGATGTTGTTGTAACCTCTGAGTTCGGTATGAAGCGTATATCGAAGGCTGTCGGTTCATCGGTGCAGAACGTGAAAGCTACCGATATCACCGAGTCAGGCCGCGATAACTTCATCACTGCTCTCCAGGGACGTGTTGCAGGTATGACCGTAGGAACAACCAGCGGTGCGCCCGGCGCTTCGACAACGGTTGTCCTCAGGAGCCTTACCTCAATATCCGGTAATAACCAGCCGCTCTATATCATTGACGGTGTCCCGATGAACAACTCTACCTTCAACCCGATAAACCAGGTTGGCTCGTCATCACTCGAGTATTATTCGGTAAGGAACCTTGACTATGCTTCGAGAGGTAACGACCTCAACCCTGAGGATATCGAATCGATGACAGTGCTGAAAGGTGCCGCTGCTGCCGCTCTTTACGGCTCCGATGCATCAAACGGTGCTATCATTATCACCACCAAGAAGGGGACTGAGGGTAAAGGAAAACTTTCATACAACAACTCGTTCCGCTGGGACGATGCCTACGGCTATCCTGAGTTCCAGACTAAATACGCCAATGGCCAGTACGGGACGACTAACTATTATTATATTAACAGGTTTGGTGGTACCTATCCTTCAGGGATGCAGTTATATGACAACTACGCCAGCGTCCTGCAGACCGGATTCACGCAGAGACACAACCTCTCTGCTGAAGGGGGTAATGAAAGATTTACTATACGCTCTTCAGCATCAATACTCGACCAGACCGGTGTAGTCAAGACATCAGGGTTCAGCAGGTTTAATATTGCCCTGGCAGGTACGGCAAAGATCAATGACTGGTTCTCAGTTGAATCATCAATGAGCTATGCTTCCACCACCAACGACAAGGTCCCGATCGGAACAGAAGGACCTCTGTACAGGACGATGCTCTGGCCATCAGTTGACGACATGTCTGAATACCTTGCACCCGATGGCATACGTATGGCCACACCTGAGTATTATCTTGACGGTGACCTGCTTAATCCGTTGTATGGTTTGTACAAGAACAAATTCTACGATGAATCAAAGCGCTTCATCTCAAATATCACCGCCAACTTCACACCCATAGAGAAAACGTACGTGAAAGTAATCATGGGCTGGGACGTAGGTCAGCAGACATACACGACCTCCAGGCATCCCTATTACGCTGCCTATAACAACGGCAACGGATACTACAACGTAACAAAGGCCAACTTCTCAGACCCGACCCTCAATATTCTTGCCGGTTACGACAACACGTTCCTCGATCAGAATCTCTCCCTGTCAGTTCAGGTAGGATATCACCAGCTTGAGAACGGTGTAAGTAACGTTGCAACTACGGGATCTAAGTTTGCCGTTGTTGACTTTCAGTCTATTAACAACTGTGATCCCCTCTCTATCAGCTCGACACAGAGAAACACAAAGAGAAGGATACAGGCCATCTCAGCCCAGGTGGCACTGGGATACAGGGAGATAGCGTACCTGACCTTCAGGGCAAGGAACGACTGGTCTTCAACCCTTCCGATTGAGAACAACCAGTACTTCTATCCGGCAGTTGAAGCTTCATTCATAGTTACCGAGCTTGATTTCATGCAGGCTGTTACTCCCATCAACTACCTGAAGCTTCGCGGCTCGATCGCACAGGTTGGTAAAGATGCCGGTCCGCTCGAGATAGACCCGCAGCTTGAACCTACAGTCCTCTGGGGTGGCGGTTACCGTTACGGGTTTACCGGACCGAACAAGAAGCTTGTTCCTGAGATGAATACATCGAAGGAGATCGGTTTTGAAGGACGGTTTGTCAAAGACAGGATCAATGCAGACTTTACATATTTCTGGACCCAGTGCGAAGATCAGATCGTTAAAGGATTCCGAATGAGCTACGGCACCGGCTTTGTTCTCAACAACATGAACGTTGGCGAGTTCAAGACCTGGGGATGGGAAGGGCATATTGACGGTGATGTTGTCAAAACAGCTAGCGGTATTCGCTGGAACATCGGCGTCAACGCATCACACACTGATTCAGAAGTGACCTATCTGCCTGAAAATCTGTCGGAATATTACAACGCTTATACATGGAACTCAGGTAACATACGTAACGGAATCATGGTTGGTTATCCTGTTACATCATGGACGGGTCTTGCATACCTGCGAAATAAGGCAGGTGATGTTCTTATAAGCCCGACATCAGGGCTTCCTGTGACAAGCAGCTCATGGAGTGTTATCGGAGACCGTGAACCCAAACTGCGGTTTGGCCTGACAACAAACGTGAGCTACAAGGGCTGGCGGTTATCTGCAATGTTTGCAGGACGCTACGGAGCAACTGTTGTCAACGGTACAAAGAGGACAATGATGCAGTACGGAACCAGCTGGGAATCGGTTAAACTTCGTGAAAGCGGTGCCGTTATATTTAACGGAGTGCTTCAGGACGGAAATGAGGAGACTGCAACACCCACACCAAACAACATCGTTGTTGATTACGGGACATTCGCTACTACATATACCGGCGGTGATGAGGACTGGCTTGAAAAAGATGTCAATTATCTCAGATTGCAGGAACTCCGTCTTGCCTACGTATTCCCGAGCAAGATGCTGGCGAGGACGCCATTTGCAACTGCTACAGTTTTTGCTGCCGGGAATGACCTTGCAGTTTGGACCAACTACTCCGGCATAGATGCCGTCGGTAACACAGTTTCTGCAGCCGCAGGCGGTACGGGTGGTGAAGGCATGGACGTGTGGTCACTGCCGAGCCCCAGGGGCTATTCAGTAGGCCTGAGTGTGACATTCAAATAATCGATAATTATGAAAACTATGATAAAGAAAATATCACTTCCAGTAATTTTGCTTGCGTCGCTGCTTTTCGTCACGACAAGTTGTGAGGATTACCTTGATGTCAATCAGAATATTGACGCCCCGGCTGCGGTTGAAGGTTACCTTTACCTCGCCGGTATACAGCAGGCATATAATGGCATGTACTGGGATGTACGTGCCACAGGACCTCTCACCCAGATGATGGGTACAAGCTCATATACTACATTCGCAACACATTATTATTCGGCAGGCAGTGATGCTGCAGGGGAGATGTGGCGTTTTATTTACTGGCTTCAGGGGATGAACCTTGAGAATATGATCAACCAGTCGATAGACAACGAGGAGTGGACCCTGGCCGGTATCGGACTTGCCATGAAGGCATTCTCATGGGACCAGATGACCAAATATCACGGCGAACTGATCCTGAAGGACGCTTTCATTCCAGGTCTCCTGTCACACAGGTATGACTACCAGGACACTGTTTATACTGCAGTACGTAACTGGGCTTATAAGGCTATAGAGTACCTTCAGATGCCTGACCCGATCAACTACGGTACAAAGATCAGCGCCAATGATTACATCTACGCCGGTGACAAGTCAAAGTGGATTAAGTTTGCCTACGGAGTGATAGCCAACAACCTGGCCTCCCTCTCAAACAAGTCTGACTTCACAACAGAATATGCCCAGGAGCTCATTGATGCAGCCAACAAATCATTCCAGACATTTGCTGATGATGCTACTGTAAAAATTGGTGGCGGCGGAGCAGCTGCAGCCCAGTCAGCCTACAACAACTTCTGGGGCACCTTCAGGGGTAACCTCTCACGCGTCTGGTTCCAGCACGAATATGCTGTACAGGTATTTACCGGATCTGTTCCAAGGTATGATGAGACTACAGGTAACAAGATATCAGCTGTCCCTGCAAACACTTATTATCCTTACGAACTGGCAGCCAAGCAGATAATCTGCGACACCATGGTCTCACAGACAGGTCGCTTTGATCCCCGCGTGGCAGTCAAGCTTGCCACTGTTGACGATCCGACCTATGACAACATGAGCAACATCAGCCATATCAAGAGGCGCAAATACTACGGCGGAGCAACAACAAGCTTCACCGGTCCCATCGGACAGGCACCTTCATATTACGGGAGGAACTCAAGCTCAGCATACGCCGGTACACCAACAGCACCGGCTCATGATGGCAGTGGCCGCTGGCTGTACAGGGACAATGCCCCTTATATACTGATGACATGCGCCCAGATAAAGTTCTGCCTGGCAGAGGCATACTTCAAGATGGGCATGAAGACCGAAGCTTTCACGGCATTCAAGGCTGGTGTTAGGGCTGATCTTGATTTCACAGGTAACTATATCGTCCCGGGCTCAGCCGGCAAGCCTGAAGGGGGCGATAAGATCACAAAGGCCACATTCACGACCCTGGCAACAGAATACGCTACAGGGCCTTATGTTGACGGCCTTCCAAGTGCAGACTTTTCCCTCTCTCATATCATGATGCAGAAGTGGGTTTCCCTCTATCCGTGGGGTGCCTGCGAAGCATGGGTCGACATGAGGAAGTATCATTATGATATCGCCTATACCGGAGATTATCCTGCCAGCGGAAACGGCTGGGACCTCTCCAGTGTTGATCAGAAGTGGGATTCGAACCCGGCTAAGATCTTCAAGGGATTCTTCCTGTTGCCTGCTGAGGTTCAGGGTCGCCGGACAGCCTTCAACACATTCAATGAAGGTTCGCCATGCTACCGCATCCGTCCGCGCTACAACTCGGAATACATGTGGAATAAACCCTCACTTGAGGCGCTCAAGCCGATCTCAGGTATGGCGCCAAACTATCAGTGCTCCATTCCCTGGTTTGCTTATCCGGGTGCTATGCCCTTAGAGTAATTGCATGAACAATTAAAATAGACGAAAAATGAAAATAATAAAATATCTAAGTCTGATTGTGGCTGTGGCACTTACAGTTTCGTGCGAGAAACATGAAATTGTCTACGATGCAGAGCCCACTTCCGGAATGGCTGAGTTCCAGCTTCACTATTATGTGCCTGTTACCGTCACCTCAGCCAATAACATCACCAAGGTCGAGATCAACGGCAAGCTGTATGCCAATAACAAGGCTCCTCTCAATACCTACAACGTAATACCGAGCGGTAGCACAGGGCGCTTCTATGCAGTCAATCCCGGTAATGTAAACATCAAGATGTACCAGGGTACTGACATGGCGACGCTTGTATACGACCAGAACGTAAATATGGCGGCAGGTAAGCAGAATGTTATGGTTCACAGTTTCTCTGCTGTACCGTATGTGTTTGATAATGATTATCCCTATACAGGTAATTTAACCGAGATAACTGACTCCACATGCTGGATCAAGTTTTATAACATGCTGTATGAGAACAATGCAAGCACTCCTACAACGCTGAGACTGCAGTACCAGTATATCGATTACCGCACCAACCTGCCGGTCAACATTGGCGGACCGGTAGCATTCGGTGAATCAACGGAAGGCTGGGCAAAGGTAACAGTTGTCAAGGACAACCCCGTTTCCGGAGGCTCACGTTCGATGGGTCTGCGCTGCAAGGTTGTAGATCAAAGTGGTGCTATCATCGGTGATCTCCAGTACATGAACACCAGCGGAGCATATGTAAGCTGGACCGGGACACAAACACTTGTCATCGGCCGAAGGTATCACCATACGTTTGCAGGGCTTAGAGCCGCAACAACGGCTACCGCAGGTGTAAGAATATTTACGGCACTTTAACTGAATTTACCCCTCCCGGGGTAGAATTTGGGTTGGTAAGCGCAGAGACAGGTCTCAGACCTGTCTCTGCTTTTTACTAGGATCTTTTAAAACCGCTTCGTTCTATCAGGGCATCAATGGATGGTTCGCGCCCGCGGAAGGCCCTGAAAAGCTCATCAGGCTCACGGCTGCCGCCCCTCTCGAGAATGTTGCGGCGGAATGATGATGCCGTTTCCCTGTCAAGAATGCCTCTCTCCCTGAACAGGCTGAAGGCATCGGCGTCAAGCACCTCAGCCCATTTGTAACCGTAATATCCTGCAGCATAACCTCCCGCAAAGAGGTGCCCGAACGAGACACTCATGCATGTGCCGTCAACCGGTGGAAGTATCTCTGCAGGGGCCATAGCTCCACGTTCAAACCCGGTGATATCGCCCGTGAAGGGTTCATGCAGCGTGTGCCATGCCATATCGAGCAGCGCAAAGCCAAGCTGTCTCATGCACGAATATCCTTCATTATATGTAAGCGATTCTTTCAGCTTTGAAAGAATCTCTTCCGGTATCTTCTCGCCAGTAATATAATGAGCTGCCCAGGTGTCGAGCCACTCTCTCTCCCATGCCCAGTTCTCCATTATCTGTGAAGGAAGCTCAACGAAGTCGCGCTTCACATTGGTCCCTGCCAGACTCTCGTAGTTGCAGTCAGACAGCATGCCGTGCAGGGCATGCCCGAACTCGTGGAGGAAGGTGTTCATTTCGCTGTGTGACAATAAAGAAGGTCTGGAGGGTGTGGAACGGGTGAAGTTCATCACCAGTGAGACGACGGGAAGGATACGGCTGCCGTTCTCAGTGCTCTGCTCGCGGAAGCCTGTCATCCATGCCCCGCCGCTCTTACCCTTGCGCGGATGGAAGTCAAGCAGCAGTATGGCTATTATGCCTCTCTGCCCGTCATGAACCTCGTATGCTGTCACTTCATCATTATATACCGGTATGTCACTGTTTTCCCTGTAGGTGATGCCGTAAAGTGTGGTTGACAGGCCCAGCACCGCCTCCTTAACCTTTTCAAGTGGCATGTAGGGTCTCAGGGCCTCGTCGTCGATATTGTAACGCTGCATCCGCAGCTTCTCTGTAAAATATGCCCAGTCCCACCGTTCCACCGTCCCGGTGTGCCCGTTATCCTTTGCGAATGATTCGATGTCTGAGAGGTCTCTCATCCCTGCCGGCCGCGATGCAACCAGCAGCTCATTCAGGAATGATGTCACCTTCTCAGGTGTTGAAGCCATTCTCTCCTCCAGGGCATAGGTAGCATAGTCGGGATATCCCAGCAGCAGTGCCAGCTGCAGCCGCAGGTCAGCGAGTCGTACCACATTATCACGGTTGTCATGTTCATTGCCGCGGCAGCCCCTCTGTCCATAAGCGCGAAACATCTTCTCCCTGAGGTCACGGCGGTCTGAGTACTGCATGAAGGGGATGTAGCTCGGTGAATGGAGGGTGAAGAGCCACCCTGACTTCCCCTTTTCCATTGCTGCGGAAAATGCAGCTTCCCTGACTCCATCGGGAAGCCCTGAGAGCTCATCTTCCGAGGTAAGAAGCATCTCAAAGTCATTTGTCTCTGCCAGAACATTCTCCTCAAATTTCAGTGAGAGGGTTGACATCTCTACTGTTATTGCCCTGAATTTTTCCTTCTCTGCATCAGCCAGGGCTGCTCCGCCGCGGACAAATCCCTTATACTTGCGGTCTAAAAGAATAAGCTGCTCAGTATTCAGTCGCAGCGGGTCTTTGTTTTCATAAACGGACCTGACCTTTCCGAAGAGTGTAGTGTTCAGCGTAATATCGTTCGAGAAGTTTGTGAGCAGGGGAGAGATCTCCTGGATAACAGCCTGCAGTTCGGGGGTGGTGTCGGCGCTGTTGAGGTTAAAAAGCGCAGGGGTGATACGGTTAAGTAATTCGCCTGCCCTATCCAATGCTTCTATTGTGTTGGCGAAGCCAGGTTCGTCGGCTGAATTTGTTATTTCATCTATCTCTCTGCGCGCTGCCTCAATGGCATGTTCAATAGCCGGCCGGTAATGCCCGGGGGTAATCAGGCTGAAAGGTGCAATATTGAAAGGGGTGTTCCACTCCTGAAGCAGGGGATTGAGTTGGGTAGAGTTAGCGGTCATGGGTTGGATAGGATATCAGGACAAATATAATTCTATTTACAATTTACGGCTGCGTCCGCCCACTGGTGGGTTTGTTCCTTTGAGAGCCACTATTGCCTACTGTAACCAGCAGTCGGCAGTCGGCAGTTTTCAGTCAGCAACTGGTTTGAAGACTGATGACTGAAGACTGATGACTGAAAAAAATGCCACACCCCTGACGGGACATGGCATTTATGCAAAT
>CAVRBS010000002.1:0-31889 GCA_963719235.1 uncultured Bacteroidales bacterium | reverse complement strand
CACACCTGTCTCGACAGGTTTCCTGAAGGTCATGTACCATGAGCTGAGGTTTGCAGCACTCCCTGTCACTTTTAGCCTCAATGGCTTACCTTTTGGAACCGTTCCGGAAAGGATGCGCAGTATCATGTATCCATGGTGGTCACCATGCTGGTCAGTCATTATGGACCTGAAGTTAATGATGCGCCGTCGTCACCGGTTTCATCCCATGCAGAACGGGCATCAGTGCAAAGGGCTTTGTCTGTCATTAACAGCAAGATCCATCCTTGCGGAGCCCGCTCCTGATCCGAGGGCTGCTATCCAGACAAAAGTGCGTATTCTCAGTCATCTTTTCTGGCACAATCGATGTTTCCCACTCCATCATGTCCCTTCCGCTGGTAGCCCTGACAAGAATGCTCTCACGAAGACCGGGGATGCATGAATGATACTCAAAATCGAGACCTGATATCTTCCTTGCAAAGCCATTCAGCATGTGGTCATCAGGAGTGAAAAAAGACTGGTGTTCACGATAAATGACGAACCAGCCAGGAATAATACCATGAACAGGAATTTCTTTTTCATTGCACTCTCAGTTATTTTATGAATGCCTTAATGACCATGGCACCAGGATCAGAAAGATTTTTTTTTGCTGCTGATCTTGCTGCTTCGTTGTCATGCCTTTTCAGGCGTGGATTTTTATTCTTTTCCTTCTTTTTTCCTGAAACTCAGATCATGGAAGTCAAAGCTGAAATCGTCAGTGGGGAGATGGCTTCCATTGTTATCGAAGATGGCTTACCATCTTTATCAAGTGCGAAAACCACAAACGCATCTGCGTCGAGGGTTCTGTCATCCCATTTGACGATGAAAGTGTTGCCCGTATAGTATAACATGTCACCGCGCAGCTTGGGCGAATTCACGGATCTGAACCTGAGCTTGCCGTTAGCTGCTGTTATTATGATGTCACCAAACCATTTGTCAGTGTAGACGCCGGCATACTCGTCAGGATTCCGGTTGGTAGTTCCTTTTTTCATCTGGCCATCAATTTTTGCCCACACCTCGTCGGTGACTTTCTTTGCATCAGCCTGGTTCCGCAGTACCCGTTCGTGCAGTTCTTTGACCCTGTCGGCGCCCCTTATTCCGAAGTAGCTGTCCTTGATGGTGTTGGTAATGGCTGTAAAGGCAGCGCCTTCCTGTTGGTTGGTAAAGACAATTATTCCAAGTTTGAGCTCGGGGATCAGAGTCACCTGTGTCACTATACCCATCAGCCCGCCGGTGTGGGATGCCTGCAGGTAACCGTTGGCATCAATCAGTCCCCACCCGAGGCCATAACCTGAGAAATGTGTGTTATAGGTTGTGGGACCTCTTACGGGAATGATAGTCTGCGGAGTCCACATCTCATTATGCACCTCCTCTGAGAAGATCTGTTTCTCAAGGTCTTTCCCGTATTTCCCGTTGTTCATCTGCATGATGACCCATTTGCTCATATCAGCCACAGAGCTGAATATTCCACCGGCAGGATTATGCACATCGCTTTCATGTTTTGCGACAACCTGCAGGACCCCATTGACGGGGACATGAGCATCGATGATATTGCTTCTGTCCTTAATCCTGTTGATCGATGCGGCCGAGTTTGTCATCCCGAGCGGCTGCATTATCCTCTCCTCAATGAATTCCTCCCATGTTGTCCCGGAAACTCTTTCAACCACAACGCCCGCAACTATATAAAGAAGATTATCATAATCGTATTTCGTCCTGAATGACGACGTCTGTTTGAGATAACGGAGGTTATGTATGATATCCTGTCTTGTAAATGATGCCGAATGGGCCACACCATCAGGTCGCCGGCCCCCAGGCCCATGCCGCTGCGGTGGGTGAGTAAGTCCTTGATATTGAAATCCTCAGTGACATAAGAATTATACAACCTGAATTCGGGAATAATGTCGATGACCTTCGTGTTCCAGGTTAATTTGCCTTCATCGACAAGAATGCCCAGGGCGGCCGAGGTGAAGGCCTTGGAATTGGAAGCGATGGCAAACAGGGTGTTTTCATCCGTCTTCTTTCCGGTGGCTATCGAGCTGACGCCGTAGCCTTTCGAATGAATTACCTATCGTCTTTCACTATCGCAACGGCAATCCCGGGGACATTAAAGACCTTCATTGTCCGTTCAACAAGACTGTCTATCTCAGTTGAGGTGATAGGTTGTGAATATGATGTAATGACCAGCAGCAATGCCAGAGCAACCGAGATAATTTTTTTCATGATTCCAGATTTAAAAGATAAATACCGAATAAAGATAATCGAAATGAAAGAACAATAAGATAGCTGTAGAGCATCGAATTATTGTAGATGGCCGTAGGCCATCAAATTATTGTAGGAGATCGACATGGATAAAGAATAAATTGATGGTCGTAGACCATCAAATTATTGTAGGGACCGTATACCATCAAATTATTGTAGGAGATCGACATGGAAGAATAAATGATGGTCGTAGACCATCAAATTATTGTAGATGGCCGTAGGCCATCAAATTATTGTAGGAGATCGACATGGAAGAATAAATGATGATCTATAATCATCGAATTATTGTAGATGGCCGTAGGCCATCAAATTATTGTAGGAGATCGACATGGAAGAATAAATGATGGTCGTAGACCATCAAATTATTGTAGGTGGCCGTAGGCCATCAAATTATTGTAGGAGATCGACATGGAAGAATAAATGATGATCGTAGATCATCAAATTATTGTAGAAAATATAGCAAAAAGAACCAATCCAGATGGTCGTAGACCATCAGATTATTGTAAATTAGCCTCTGTGGAACTAATTATTATCGCTATGAAACCAGGAACATTTACCCAGCTTCATGTCCAATTGGTATTTGCCGTAAAACACCGGGAATGCCTTTTCCGTTCGGCCCAACGCAAAGAGGTATTTTCATACATAAGCGGCATCGTAACAAAACTTGGGCATAAATCAATCATTGTAAATGGTTTTTCTGACCATGTCCATGTATTTTTTGGTCTGAATCCACCTATTTCTATTTCAGACACCGTGTCAGCAATAAAAAAATCATCCGCATTTTTTATTAATGAAAAAAAATGGTTTCCTGGCACATTTCAATGGCAGGACGGTTACGGAGGTTTTACATACAGCAGAAATCAGGTAGGTGATGTTTATAATTATATCCTAAACCAGGAACAACATCATAAATCGACCAATTTCAGGCAGGAATACATTAAAAATCTGGGACAGGAGGGGATTGAATTTGATGAAAGATTTCTTTTTGAATTCTTTGATGACGCAAACGCAATTGATTAGAATTAAACGAGACATTTTTATTATTCAATCCTACAATAATTGGACCCTCTACGAGGGTCAAAACAAATTCTAATCAATTGTCCTACAATAACTTAATCTTCTACGAAGATCGCGTGGATTATAAATTTCTGATTGTTTTTGAAAATGCAGCCCTACAATAATTGGACCCTCTACGAGGGTCAAAACAAATTCTAATCAATTGTCCTACAATAATTTGATCTTCTACGAAGATCAATGCAACAATATCTAACCGGTTAATTTGAATATATTATTTCATCCAGAAATTAGATGGAGTCGTAGACCATCAAACTATTGTAGAAAATGCATCAAAATAAACCAAATCGGATGGCCGTAGGCCATCAAATTATTGTAGAAAAGGCAATAAGCACAATCATGACCAGGATCGAGAAAGAATTTATCAGGATAAAGGCATGTTTTGACCTTTTATCGGTTTCGGGAAGGTTTATGATCTTCCGGAACAAAAGAATAAATGCAATATTAAGAATCAGCAGCAGTGCACCGGCAATAACCGGCAGGGGCATGAATATGCCGGCAAGTATCCATAGCGCCAGCGATGATGCGATAATCCATACGAATACAAGGCGTTTTATCTTCCCGCCATCCATTGTGCTGTACAGGGTTTTTATGCCGGCCTTCTCGTATTCATTGCCATATCTGACCAGGAGCAGCCAGAAGTGGGGCATCTGCCAGAGGAACATGAAAAGGGCAAAAAGCATGATAATAGTGTCGGTCATAGCGCCTCCCGCCGCGGTGTACCCGATGACAGGAGGGATGGTACCAACCAGTGCTCCCGGCACAATAGCAAGCGTGGTCCGTTTCTTTAATCCGGTATAGATAGCATTATAGAGAAGCACATTCACCAGTCCAAGGATGAACGGCATCCGGCCGCTGAAACCGAGCAGGAGGCTGCCGGAGACAAGCAGCACAATAGCTATAGTCAAAGCAATGAGCGGGGTCATGCGGCCCGAGGGCAGAGGCCTGCCTGCAGTCCTGGCCATTAGGGCATCACTGACCCTCTCAGTGTACTGGTTTAGAGCTGAAGCACCTGATGACAGGAGAAAGACCCCTGATGCCACGAGGGTCAGGCCACTGTCAGCTCCTACAGAAAAAATGAGGTAGCCTGTCACTGACGAGAACGCGACGGCCAGCGAGAGCTTCCATTTTGTGAGCTCCGCAACCATGGCTATCCGTGACCTTTTATTTTGCATCCTGGCTGAGTGTCTTCAGATATCCGGTGATGACAGATATGTCAGCCTCTTTGAGTAATTCGCGGTATGATTGCATGAGGTTCCTGCCATACCCTACGACAATCTCGCTATTGGGATCGTATATCGAGCTGATTATGTAAGCATCATCAGCCGTTACGGTTTTTTCTGCATTTCCTGATACTACTATGCGCTGTGAACCGTATAAGCCCGCGAATGACGGACCGACCAGCTTTGTGGCGTCAAGTGAGTGACATGCGAGGCATCCTGTATTCCTGAGCAGCTTCAGTCCTTCAGGCTCAGGAATATATGCTGCTGCAGCAAGCTCTTTATACCACCTGTCAAATTCCTCCTGTTCAACAATACGGGTCTTAGATGTCATGGCTGAATGCAAAAGCCCGCAATACTCTGTACAAAGGATCTCATAGTTACCGATATAATTGGGAGTGAACCAAAGGTAATTGTCATATCCGGGAATCGCATCCTCCTTGACCCTGAATGCAGGAATAAAGAGGCTGTGATTTACATCTTCAGCCACCAGCTCGAGCTTTACCGGTTTGTTGATAGGCAGCACCAGCTCCTTCGACTTCAGGCTGTCACTGTAAATGAATTCCCACTCCCACATACGGCCGATGGCTTTAATGACCATAGCATCAGACGGTACCTTGCGCATGGGCGCAAAGGCTTTCCACCCCACCCAGAACATCATCAGCACCAGGACAAGGGGAACCACTGTCCATAAGATTTCCAGCTTCATGCTTCCAGTGAACTGCCTGGCTTCTTTCCCCTTTTTCCTGGAAAAATGAATAACAGTGTAGATAATGAAGGCAGTTATACCTATTATGAAAATGAAGGCTATTATAAAGATGAACAGGAATGCCTTGTCTACTCCTTCTGCCAGATTTGATGCCCCTGTAAACATAATTATCCTTTTTATCTGAAATAATAATCGATGAATGTTATAATAACAACCAGAGCAAACAGCACGAACACTCCTGTTACTGCCAGTCTTAGAAACAGGCTCTCAAACCTGAGATGCATAAACTGAGTAATCACAATGAAAACCTTTGTACATGCAATCAGAAGCGCCAGGACAACTGTAAACGGTCCGAGGTGAAATCCTGTTGCGAGGACTGAAATAGTGGTTAGAACCAGCAGAATGACCAGTACAACAGCCAGCGATGAATATGATGATATATGTTTCTCGTCGTGTTTCATGGCTTTCTCAGGTTATCAGGTAAAGGAGAGGGAACAGGAAAATCCATATCAGGTCTACAAGGTGCCAGTAGAGGGCGCTGTTCTCAAGCATCAGGTACTTCGTACTGTTTACCCTACGTGCGCGTACCCTCACCACGTTAATAGACAGCAGCACCATGCCTATGAGCACGTGCAGCGCATGGAGGCCTGTCATCATGTAGTAGAGACCGAAGAACAGGAGCTCACCGTGTGACAGGTTCTTCAGTACCGGTGATCCCGGATATATGCCGTACTCAAACTTGTGCGACCACTCGAAGTATTTATTCATCATAAACAGCGCTGCCAGGATAATGGTCACAGTCAACAGGAATAGGGTCAGCCGCCTGTCACCTTTCTGCATTGCAGTCAGGGCCATTGCCACCGTCATACTGCTGACAAGCAGGAAGACAGTGTTTATGGTACCTATAAAAGCGTTTAGTTCGCCGGCAGCAGTATGAAACTCAGCAGAGTACTTCGCCCTGAAAATGGCATACACTAGGAACAGTCCCCCGAAAAGGAAAAGCTCGGTGAACAGGAAAATCCACATTCCCAGCTTGCCTGTTTCGCTGTCAATATGTTCCGTATGGGTTTGATGAACTGCCATGGACAATCTTCTATTTGGTTTCTTCCTTTTTACCGAAAAAATAAGGCCTCGAGGTTATCTCGGGTATCTCTTCAAAGTTCTCATGGGGCGGGGGTGATGGTATCGTCCATTCCAGGGTAACTCCATGCCATGGATTGGCTGGTGCTTTCGCTCCCCGCCGTGCAGCAACGAGAAGGTTGTAAACCATAAGGATCAACCCTGCAAACAGTATGAAAGCCCCGATGGTTGAAAGGAAGTGTCCGGTATGGAACTGCGGAAGGTAGTCATACGAGCGTCTGGGCATTCCCTGTAACCCGATGATAAACTGAGGAAAGTAGAGAAGGTTGAACCCGACAAAGTTGAAACCCCATGCAATGTTTGCCACCTTGTTATTGTACATCCTCCCGAACATCTTGGGGAACCAGTAGTGTATTGCAGCGAAGAAGGCAAAGCCCATGCCGCCGAAGATAATATAGTGAAAGTGGGCTACCACAAATGCAGTGTCGTGAGCCTGAACATTGGTTGCGAGCGATCCAAGAACCAGTCCTGTGAAACCGCCTATCATAAAAAGAAAAATAAATGATATGGCGTACAGCAGGGGAGGCTTAAGATCTATTGACCCTCCATACATTGTTGATATCCAGTTAAATACTTTTATAGCGCTGGGTATTGCCACTATGAATGTGAGGAATGAGAAGAACCATCTGGCGTTGTAGCTCATGCCTGAGGTGAACATGTGGTGTCCCCATACGAAGTATCCGACAAATGCAATGGCAAGGCTCGAGAGTACTATAGCCCCGTAGCCGAACACCGGTTTCTGGCTGAAGGTGGGGAATATCTCAGTGACGACGCCCATGGCAGGTAATATCATAATGTATACTGCCGGGTGCGAATATATCCAGAAAAGATGCTGGAAGAGCACCGGGTCACCTCCAAGTCTTGGGTCGAAGAAGCCGATATTCAGCACTCTCTCTGCTATAACCATAAGAAGGGTTATACCTACTATCGGGGTAGCGAGAACCTGTATCCATGCCGTGGCATAGAGTGCCCAGGGAAAGAGAGGCATCCTCATCCATTTCATCCCGGGTGCGCGCATCCGGTGAATAGTGACGATGAAGTTAAGACCTGTAAGAATGGAGGAAAAGCCCAGGATGAAAGCGGCAGTGAGGGCCCATATGACACTTGTTGACGACTTCACGCTGTAAGGTACATAGAAGGTCCAGCCTGTATCCGGTGGCCCGCTGCCCATAAACTGTGAAGCAACTCCCAGCAGGGCACCCAAAATATAAAGGTACCATGAGAACAGATTCAGTTTGGGAAAGGCCACGTCTTTTGCCCCGATGAGTAAAGGCAGGAAAAAGTTGCCGAAAACGGTTGCCAGACCAGGAATGACGATCACAAAGATCATGATGATGCCGTGGATGGTGAAAAGACCGTTGTATGTCTGCGGCTCCATGATAGTGCGGCCAGGAGCTATCAGCTCTATGCGCATCAGTACTCCGAGAAAGGCAGCAATGAAAAAGAATACGATGACGGCATATAGGTACAACAGCCCGATACGCTTGTGATCGGTGCTCAGCAGCCATGACCATATCCCTTTGTGCCTCCCCTGGTATTCCAGGTAGCTTACCTGTGTTTCACTTGCCATATGTGCCTCTTTTTATTTTTTCTTTCGTCTGATCAGCAGAAATGCCAGTATCACCACAGCCAGGAAAATGGTTATTACCCCTATTATCCTTGTGACCTGCAAAGTATACGTCTTACTGGCAGGATTATATCCGAAACAATATTCCAGGATTTTGTTGGATGTCGGCCGGGTTATCCCTTTCTGTGCCTCGATGATTGCCATCTTGACATCAAATGGAAGATAGGTGATGCCATAAAGGTACCGTGTTATCTTTCCGGCAGGACTGAGTATCGTAATCACTGCAGGATGCGCGAAGTCCAGGCCCTGAGGTATATACTTAAACCCGACAGCCTGGGTTATGGCATTGATGTTCTCCTGTTCCCCTGTAAGGTAGATCCAGTCTTTCTGATGCTCCTTGCTGATACGCTGCACAAAATTCACTTTCTTTTCCCTGGCTTTTTCCGGCGTGTCGCTTGTGTTGAAGCTGATGGTGATGATCTTGTAATCATCGCCGATGGTCATATCCATTTTGCTTATCGCATCGGCAACACCGTCCATCAGCGGGCTGCAAATGTTAGGACAGTCAAAATAGACCAGGCACAATATCACCGGTTTGTCAATCAGCTCTCTCAGGGTAACCTTTTCGTTTTCTTCATTGAAAAACCAGAGGTCCAGCGGGATGGTGTCACCGAGGTGTTCAACAACACCGATTTCCACATCTTTGAACTTATAGTCAGCTTTTTTAATGTCCTGTGCGGCTATAACCGGGAGGATAAAAAGCAACAGGGTTGCTGCAACAAGATGTTTTACTTTCATTTTTTCGTTATTTGTTTTTCATCGTCTGAATACATGCCTGCTATCATCAGTGATCCGCCCATCAGCGAGATATCCTTAAGCAGGGCGATAAGAACCATTGGTCTGTCGGACCCGTCAATGAGATGAGGGATATGGATAGTAAGAATAAAGATGAGCAGAAGCCCTGCAAGGACCAGTGTTGACAGCTTAACGAACCTCCTGGTGATGATACTTATGCTCACTGCAATGAGTATCAGCCCCGTCAGAATTATTGTATATCCTCCCAAAGGGATGAATGAGGTAAGCATTCCGACATAGTAATCCATCATCAGGAAGTGGTTGATCCCGAATATCGCAAATGGCAGCGCGAAGAGGATCCTGCCGACAGGAGTGAGGTTTTTCATATTTCTGCTTGTTTGTGATTTGTTTCCGGTTCCGTACTGTTGCTTAGTTTACCCCTTAGAGCACTGCCGATAGTATATATATCACGCAGTTTCATCAGAACAAGGAAAATAAATCCCCATACAGCAAGAACGCCCAGGGTGTAAGAAAGGATGACCCAGACAGGGGCTTTTCTTACATTGTTCCACATGGCTCTTTCCGCCACCAGGCTTACCGGAACGGTCACTACACCGGCTTTAATGACGGTATCTTTTGAAACGAGACCAAATACCTCCTCATCTGTAAATCTTGCACTGATGCTGACGTTGCCGGCCGTATCACCGGGCATGTCAGCCGGAATAAAGAAGACTGCATTGCCCTTACTGTCGGTGATTTTCTCCTCATCAACGGGCAGCATGCCGAAATATCGCGAAGCAAAAAGTCTCACGCCGGCACCGGTGACAGGGACAGTCTTCTCTTCATCCGCCGCCATGGCCATCACGGTCAGAGCGTGTTCCGCGGCGTTATAAGCTATCTTCATGGTTATCACTGCTCCGGGATAAGCTGATGAGGTGATGACCTGCATGACCTGCTGAACATAGCTTTTATTGAAGCTTCTGATATATGAGACTGTCTTCCAGATATCATCTGTAGTGAGAACACTCCGGAATGAAGGCATCTGTCCTTTTCCCACAGAAACTTTATGGAAGATCTCTCCGTCGCTGTTTCTCTGGATCTTATCTGTGGCAGGGTCACCGGGCACGGGTACCAGGGCCAGGTAGTTTCCCTTTCCCGGGTTGCCGTGGCATGACATGCAATTGACGGTATAGAGTTTCTCACCCTCCTTTCTTGTCTCGTCGGAGAACGGGAAAGTACTCAGCCTGCCTCTTTTTTCTTCCGGCACGATCCACTCCTGGCCCCTTGTAAATGACGGGAACAGGATCAGGCACCAGATGACCGCAATGACGCTCTTCATATTCACGTGTTGTTACTGGTTTTCGATGTTAATAGGTTTATTTTTATCGCCTTCAGCCATCTCCCAGATAGGTATCACCGGAAACAGCTTTGAAAGAACGGTTATGATGATCAGCACAATAAGTATTGAAGCCAGGGTTACTGCGGATTTAATAAGCGTTGGCCTGTAAACGATCCATTCGGGCGGAACGTTCTGTATCGGCAGGTTCGGATGAGCCTGCGGAGGTATAACGATGATAAGCCTCTTGAGCCATGAGGCGCAAAGCACAATCAGGGATATGACGAGCATTGGCAAAGGCCTGCGCATTCTTTTGAACAGAAGCAGCATAATCGGTAATATCAATCCAAGGATCTGAATGCCCCAGAAAAGCGGAGCAAAGTGCCCGGTGAACAGTTCCCGGAGATGGATGGCATCACCTGTTTTTAGCTTGTAACCGGGTACGAGGAACTCATTCAGATTAAAGTATAAATAAACTACAGACACCAGTACCAGGACCCTGCCGATCTTTTCGAAATGATCTTCGGTAAGGTATTTTTCGAGCCTGTAATTGACCCTGAAAAAATACATGGCAATAATCACTGCTGCCGTTCCTGATACAAAAGCGCCTGAAATGAAATAGGGTCCGAAGATAGTACTGTCCCATCCTGTCCGGGGTGTAACGGCAAAGAGCCATGATGTTACAGTGTGAATTGCAAATGCCGTCGGGATGATGAGTATCAGAAGTATCCGTACAGCCTGTTTCATTATTTTGTACTGCGCCTCATGGTGCTCCCACCTGAATGAAAGAATCTCATAGGCTTTCACCAGGAATGCAGGCCTTCCCTCCATCCTGCTCTTTGATATGGCAAGGTCAGGAATGAGCGGAAAGAACCATAGTAACAGGCTTAGAACAAAATATGTAGTCACCACGGTCACATCCCAGAGAATAGGAGATTGTACACGTCCGTACAAAAACACATAGGGCAGCCTGTCAGGCCGGCCCATGTCAGATATGATCACCAGTCCTGCAACGGCGGCAAAAGCAATTGCGATTATTTCAGCGATGCGTGAAATCGGTTTGACCCACTGGTAGCCAATCAGTCCGAGGACTGAGCTGATCAGCATACCCACAAGGCTGGTCGCCACAAAGAAGACGAAGTTGGCGATGTACATTCCCCAGCTGGTGTAGTCACGCAGGCCTGTAACTCCAAGCCCCTTTCTCAGCTGAATGGTATAAGCCAGGAGGCACAGAGCCAGAAGGGTGAGAAGAAATCCCATCCAGAGTATAAAACCCTTGTTTATTCTTACATTTCTCAGAATATCCGCAGCTATGGAATCAATTTTCCTCTGTTCTTCAGGATTGTTGAAACGGGTTTCCTCCATAATGTTGCTTGTTTAGATCGTTTCTTCCTTATATTCTTTGCTCTCACCCCTTTCAAAATCGAACAGCCTGTTCTTGGGAGGCAGGTAATATATTCTCGGTTTTGTTCCAAGCTCGGGCATGAGCCTGTATGCTCCGTTCTTCTCCAGCAGCTCGCTCAGCCGGACCGTTTCTTTAGTGGTGCCGTTGGTAACGGCATCTTCGTTCTCATCGCCAAAGTAATACACTCCGTTGGGGCAGGCCGTAACACAGTATGGGAGTATTCCTTCGCGCAGCCTGTCGGCACTGAAGAGGCACTTGGTGACCGTTCCCTTCTTATGGGGCACGTTCAGCTCCACATCATATTCCATGTTCTTGTCAGCCTCTGCCATCGAGGGTTCCTGCCAGTGAAAGATCCTGGCTGAGTAGGGGCAGGCTGCAATGCAGAACCGGCAACCTATGCAGCGCTCATTGTCGATAAGCACAATGCCGTCCTGCCTCTTGAAGGTGGCATCAACAGGACAGACAGAGACGCATGGCGGGTTGTCACAGTGCTGGCATTGTTTGGGCATAAAATAGGCAGGTGTGTTGACAGACTCCTGCATGACCAGCGTGTTGATGTGGTATTCGTAAGGACGCAAGTGATGAGCATGCTGACATGCCTCCACGCATTTCCTGGCATTCCGGCATCTTGAAAGATCGATCACCATGACCCACTTTTTTCCGCTGATGCCCTCACGACCACGCGACTGAAGCATCTTCAGATCAGGTTTGAAATCCTTCATCTGCTCAATGGGTATCTCCACCAGCCGGTTGTCCTCGGTAAGAACCCTGACCATGCCTTCCCGGTGTTTCCCTTTCTCAAAACGGTGACCGGAGTATACGGCTGCAGCCCCTGTGACTGTCACTGCTCCGGCGATTGTGACCTTACGGATAAAATCGCGTCTCGACGTTTCTATTACCTTATCGAGGTCAGGCTTTTCATCATTCTTCTCCTGTTTCTCCTTCGACATAACGGATTAATTGAGGTGGAACTAAAAAGTGATTTTATTTAAATCAGTCGGCTACCTTAGTTTCTGCAGGAGAAACTTTCAGGGCAGTATAACCCACGCCGTCAACCACCTCTTTTATTTTGAGAGTGTCAACTTTGCCGGGCTCATACTCAATAATAGCATTCCCCTTAAGGTGTGAGGCAGTAACTGATATTATACCGGGCACCTTGCCGAGATTCGTCTGAATGGTATTCTCACATCCCGTGCAGGTCATCCCTCCGATTGACAATTCAATGGTTGTTGTTGCTGCAGGTGTAGTCTTGGGTTCCTTTGTCTTGCCACCGTCGCACGAAGCAATGAGCAGCAACAAACCAAGGATGAAACCTGCTGTTAGTTTTGAACTGGTCATAATTCAGATATTTAGGTAGGTTATCTAATCAATCAATCAGGCTCCATAAATGTATAAAATTTTATTTCACCTTGGGAAATATCTCAAATTTCAGTAAAAAGTATTTAGACTGTTCAGGTATTTGGGGGCAATGACAGTATCACAATTGTCTTTGTCTTCATTAAATCTTCATAATTGTAGAATATTTTTACCTGGCATGGTGCAAGCAGGCTTCAGGATACGAAACCTTCTTTCTTTACATAAGTCCGTTTTATTGCCGAAGACTGCCGGGCCCCCAATCCGGCTGTCTTCTTTTTTAATGGCTTTTACTTTTTAATCAACTTATTATTCAAATAGGTATATGTAATAGCCTCCATCTCAGCCGCCTGTGCATTGGTAGAAGCAGCCCCGTGGCCACCTTCTATCGTCTCATGGTAATATACCTTATGCTCCATATCAATCATCTTCGCGGCCATTTTGCGAGCATGACCGGGATGAACCCTGTCATCCTTTGTAGAGGTTATAAAGAGGGGCTCCGGGTATTTGGTTTTTTTACTCAGATTTTGGTATGGTGAATACTTGCTTATAAATGCCCAGTCCTCAGGCTTGTCAGGATTGCCGAACTCATCCATCCAGCTGGCTCCCGCAAGCATGTGAGAGTAGCGTTTCATGTCAAGCAGGGGAGCACCTATCACAACGGCGCTGTACAGATCAGGTCTCTGGGTCAGTGCCACACCTGCAAGCAGCCCTCCGTTACTCCATCCGTAAGCACCCAGGTAATCAGGAGAAGTAATCTTTTTCCTGATAATATCTTCAGCAACGGCAAAGAAATCGTCGTAAGCATTCTGACGTTTTTCTTTCAGTGCTGCATGGTGCCATGCAGGGCCAAATTCTCCTCCGCCACGGATGTTTGCAATGACATAGACACCTCCCTTCTCCAGCCAGCCTATTCCACAGACGGAGCTGTACCATGGTTGCTCGGAAACATTGAATCCTCCATAACCATAAATGAGTGTCGGATTTTTGCCATTATAGACCAGATCTTTCGGGTGAACAATGAAGTACGGAATTATAGTGCCGTCCTTCGAAACTGCCTCATATTGATTTACTTCCAGCCCGGAAGCATCAAAGTAATCCTTCTGTTTCTTTAATGAGATGATTTTTTTGCCATCACCGTAATAGAGAGTTGAGGGAGTCACGGGATTGCTGAAAGAAAAGAAGTAATCATCCGACTGATCGTCTGAACTGACAACTGATACTGTCCCGAATTCAGGGACAGGTACAGCCTCTTCGACCCATTTATCACCCTCAGAACGGAAGATCTTCAGTTTGCTTTGCACATTCTCCAATGTTGAAACGACAATAAAATCCTTCGCCGACAGAAGTGAGACGAAGCTTCCCCTCTCTTCCGGCTGATAGATCGTTCTTACTGCTGTTTTCCCTGCCAGAAAACCTGGAAGATCAAAGCTTATCAGTGATCCTGATCTGTAAGTTGCATTTTCAAGGCTCCAGTCTGACTGAAGATAAAGCAGCAGGTTGCTTCCATGCATTCCTTTAAACTCCATGTCAGGCGGAATGTCAATGCTGCTTAGGTTTTCGGAGTTATACAGGTACATTTTTGTCTCAAAGAAACCTATTCCTTCATTTATGAAAGCATATTGTTTACCGTCGATATTCATGCCATTGACGAAAATACCCATATGTGCAGTATCTGTTTTAAGCAGCATTTCTGCCCCGGCCGGATCAGCGCCTCTTTCCCACAGTTTTACCATTGAAGGATATCCTGAGGTGGTCATGGTACCGGGACCGTAATTTGTTGCAACGAGGATATTGTCTTTATCAACCCAGGTAACACTGCCTTTGCTCTCACTGACTGAGAAACCACCGCTCACGAATCTTTTTTCTGAGGCATCGAATTCTCTAATCACGCTTTCGTCCTTGCCGCCATCGGACAGTTTAAGCAGGCAGATCTTATTCTCCGGGCCAAGCCAGTTAGCTCCGCCAAAAACCCATTTTCTGTTTTCCTCTGCTGAAAGCTGGTCGAGATCAAGCACTACCTCCCAGTCATTTTTCCCACCCAGATAATCTTCTTTTGACATCCGCCTCCATAGACCGCGCTCATTCTTTTCGTCCTGCCATAGATTATATACATAGTTACCGACCATGTCAGGATAAATCACTCGTTCCTTGTCATTAAAAACTGTCAGGAATTTGTCCCTGAGTTCATTAAACAGAGGCAGGCCGGTGAAGGCCTCATCAGAGATCTTGTTCTGTGCTCTTGCCCAGTCGAGAGCCTTTTCTCCCTCAACCTCCTCAAGCCAGAGATAAGGATCTGCTTTCTCTGCCGAATTGCCCCTATCTGCTCCGCAGCCTGACAGGGCGAGTATTAAGGTTATCACAGAAGTCAGGGTAAATAGTTTTTTCATCTTTTATATGTTTGAATTAGTATTTTCACCGTAGCGGCTATTATCATCAGTTCTCCGATTAAGAAGAGGAACCAGTTATAGTTGCCAGGAATATAATTTGTTATCATATTAATTAATTGCCCCCTGCCGTTAGAGGTGCTCTTTGACCCAATTACACCGCTGTCGATTATCAGTTTCATATAATCAATCATGAAGGTGAAGAGAATAATTGCTGCACCTCCGGCGATCAGTATCCAGTCAACCGGACGTGGATCAACAATAAAACCTTGTTCCTGCTTTCGCGTTATCAGCACTGCCATCACGATCATTGTCACGGAACATATTACCGGGGCAAGAACAGGGCTCAGCCATGATACAGGTATCAGAAAAAGCAGGTCCCAGGTAAGGAGCGAGGTCGGCCAGCCTATCATGATCTTCAGAGCGATGTAATAAAAAATGTCCCAGACCCCGAACGCAAACAAGGAATAGAGTATCCTCTGGAGATTGTTTCTGCCTGCGATGATGCCCACTGCCGCCAGCATGATCAGTGTCGATATCTCCCTGATCCATTCAATACGGACCAGCTCAGGCGACATCAGCTTCAGCGGAAAATCAAATCCCTGAGGATAGTACAGTTCCCGGAGGTAAATAACGACAATGCCTTCCAGGAAGCCCATTGCCACGGCAAAAACAGCCAGCCAGACAAACCTGGACCTGTAACTTAAATCAGAGTTTTTCACGACAGAAATTATGTGCCGTTAAATTACAAAATATATGGAAAAACGGCTTTTCGCTCCGGAGGATAATCGGCAAAACGGCTCCTGTACCACTTGTGATGCGCAAGTGCCCGAGGCACCAGGTTACAGAAGGTCCAGATGAAAAAGGAAAAGGCCGGCAGGGACCAGCATAAGATCGCGTAGCCTCCCCACTCGATTATCTCTCCGAAGAAATTCGGACATGAGACCTTTTCGAAGTATCCTCCGCGAGGTATCTGGTAGTCACCGTTTCTTTTTTTCCTGAGATGGATCAGTTTCTCATCGGAAGAGATGTTTATTGCCATTCCGGTTATGAAGATAATCAGCCCGGCAATAAAGCGCGGATCTCTGAGCCAACCATTCGTAAAATGTGTATGAAGTGATCCTGCATAATAACCCAGGAAGCTTGCATTTACAAAATTGAAGCAGACGGCCATTAGCGCAATCAACAGCGGCATCTGCTTGCCCCGGACCCGTATCCGCCAGGGAAAGATCACCGCCCTGTTGAGATAGTGGGTGATATATAAAGATGCAATGATCCAGACAGTTACGGTCTTCTCAGCTGTACCGGTAATTATAAAATAGAGAAAAATAATGAGTGCCGGAACCTCCATGATGAACCACCCGATCCTGTCAGGTATGGTTATTCCCCATTTTTTGTTTGAGTGCCTGCCGTAGGGGGCAGTCACGAACATTAGAACAAGGAAAATTATCAGGGCAATGACCGTCCAAAGCCAGACTAAAAGGTCAAATGTCGGTTTATCCATCAGATGTATTTGTTTTCCTTAAACCAGGTTATTGTGTCAGCCATGGTCTCCTCAAAGGGGCGGGGATGGAAGCCCAGAGCCTTCTCCGCCTTTCTGCTTGAGATATTCTTATGGCCTTGCTTCAGTGTATCAAGAGACATTGTAGTATATAACGGAACACTCTTTGTGATGGTGGCATGGAGGTTTAGGAATACCGCGCCAAGGTACGCTATTGACATTGGCAGACACATCCATGGCGCTTTGTGACCTCCGAGTTTTTCGATCGTGGCAGCCATGGTCTGCAGGTTTTTCCAGCTTCCTCCAAGCAAATAGCTTTCGCCCGGAACGCCGAGTTCTATGGCATTTATTGCGGCAGAGCATACATCCCTGACATCAACCCAGTTATATCCACCGGGCAGAAGGCTCGGGTTCTGGCCTTTGAAGAATCTGATGATGGCATTACCGAGCAGCGATGGCTGAAAATCATTAGGTCCTATGATTGCTGTCGGATTTAAAACAACCACCTCAAGCCGGGGTGATGATGCCTCAGTCATTATTTGCTGGCCCGATGCTTTTGACCTTTCATATGAGGCCCCGCCTTCCAGGGCAAGGCTTCGTGTTTCATCCAGTTCAACGTCAAGGGGTTCCTGTTCATAGGCATGTATGGAGCTGAAATGAATTATTTTTCTGACCCCTTCAGCCTTTGCTGCTTTGAGCAGGGTAACACAGCTGTCTGAATTTATTTTCTGGCAATGAGTATCGTTCTTCCTGATACTGATGCAAGCCGCAAGGTGAAATACTATTTCACAGCCTGAACAGAGCTTTCTGAGATCAGCTTCACTGTTGATTTCACCGGAAACAAATTCGAGCCCAATATCCTCGATGCCTTTTGTGCTATTGTGTATCAGCGCCTTAACCTCATGACCCCGGTCAAGAAGCATCCTGCAGAGGTTGGCGCCAACGTGTCCTGAAGCGCCGGTAACAGCAATTTTCATGGTAAAAGGAAATTAAACCAAATGTAACGATCATTTTGAAATATGAAAGATCAATATAATTATTGAAGCCTGGTCAGCAGATCATTTATTGGCTAAATTAGTCGTGTAAATGAACTTATGAGAGGATTATTTCTGATTGCTGCGATACTTTTCGGTGCTGACATGGCCGCACAGGGTTACAAGACAGGTCACTATTCCGTTATTCTTAATGATACTCTGCGCGGTAACAGGAAAATACCCGTTGAAATATTTTACCCGGAACTGAACATCAATGACCACAATGAAATAAAAGTGCAAAATAATCAGAGATATCCGCTGATCTTTTTTGCACACGGTTATCTTATTAAGGGGTCAGACTATAAACCTCTTTGTGATATACTCGTTCCGGAAGGGTATATTATGGTTTTTCTGAACAGTGAAACCGGATTGTTTCCTTCTCATAAAACACTTGCTGAAGATGTAGGCTTTGCAATAGATGAAATTACCAGGCTTTCCTTGAAAAGGTCATTTATATTGTTTGGCCGGACAGATTAAGAAAATGCCTGATGGGCCACAGTATGGGGGGAGGCGCAATATTCATTGCAGCAAATCTAAAGAGTAGTGTCGATGCCATAGTGGCACTGTCCCCCTTAAAAACAAAGCCTTCATCTGTGCAGGCAGCATCCTCAGTGAAAGTCCCGACTCTTATCATTGCCGGCAGCAATGATTGTATTACTCCGCCGGATGAGCATCAGGTTCCGATCTTTAATTTCTTCTGCCAGCCAGGACAAGACATATATACTGATAACAGGAGGAACACATTGTCAGATGGGTGTCACCAGTTCGAAATGCAACATAGCTGAAAAGATGGCAGGATGCAAACCGGCTATCAGCAGGAGTGATCAGTATGCAGTCCTTGCCAGGTACCTTGTTCCCTGGCTTGGGTTTTTCTTCAAGGTGGAGGAAGAGCAGGGTATCTGCTTTGACAAATGCCTGCAATCAGACAGTACAATTACCTGGCTGCAATCGAAGCCACTGACGGCAGCGGCTGACAGAACACAATAATGCTCCAGACTATTTCTTCAGACTGGCCTTGGAAAAGATGTGGTCAGCGATAGGCACATTGAACTGAATATCTTCAACAATCAGCTCAGTACCCATCCCTTCCTTAAGCATATCCTTAAACAGAATCTTTTTCGGATACCATCGTTTGTTTATGAGTTCAACATTTGAAAGTTCAGTCCGTTTAAGGAGTGTGCCGCTCTTAGCGTACATTTCTTCGCGAAGAGGGATATTCCGTTCCTGGTCAACCCATAATTTCATGCCCTGGTATGCAATCTCAGGCACGAAAGCATTAAGGTCAACAACCCAGCAAGTTCGTCCGTCAACAGTTTCTGTCCCGGTCACTTCTGCGTTGTAACGGTCTGTCAGCCTGCTGTCTTCCATGAGGTCCTCATAGGAAAGATCAGAACCCATTACTGACTGGCGCAGCATGTGCCCGGCTATCTGAATTATACGGTCGGCTTCAGGTGAGTATATCCACAGCTGGTCTTCAAGCTTCAGCATCTTGGTCCCTTGCTCGCGCGCGGGAAAAAGGTATTCAGTGAACGATTTCTTCTCACCTGCAGTCCATGTTTTCATTTTCACTGTCTGTGAGCTCCGGCGGCCATGAATTATCATGGAAGAGATGAAGATCCGGTTCTCTGATGAAAGGTTCTGATCTATCTTCTGCAGTATCTCTTTTCCGCCAGGGTACTGTGCATTAACTGAGCTTAAGACGGTCAGGGTCAGTATGAAAGTACAAATCAGTTTCTTCATGCTTCAAGTTCTTTAAAAAGTTGTGCAGTCTGTCGCTTATATATACCAATCCCTGCAAGCATAGTGCCAAGCTGTGTTGAAACGAAACCGGGGATTAAACCAATATACCATGTTTCAGGAGTAATATGTGCTCTGAACACACGGGGCATCATAATGGAAGCATTCTTCATCATAAAGCCCAGGTCAACACCATGATTCTGAAGGTATAATGATATAACCATTCCGACGGAGACACCGGCAACTGAACCGAACAACCCGATCAAAAATGACTCCATCATCATTGTTCTGTACACATGTCCTTTTTCTTCACCTATGGCCAGACGCATGCCAAATTCCCCATATCTTCTCAGGCCTCCCAGAAGACCTGTATTCCACAGTATCAAAGACATGGCGATAATAAAAACAGTAACCAGCAATGCCTGCAGCTTACCGGAATACTCAACCAGGAATCCCATTGTTTTATCCTGGGCCAGGCTCCTCATAACGGGAGAGAATTCATCTTCTTCAGAAGAATACTGCTGGTTGAACCGGTCTGTTATTTCTCTTGCCCGGTCATTATCATAAGTGTCGGTAAGGAAGAAACCCAGTATTTCGCCGGCAGCGTCATGCATATTCAGGACCTCCCTGACATCATCAATGTCTGCTATGATTGTTCCCCTGTCCAGAGCGGTGGTTCCGAATTCCACAGTGCCGCTCAGAATGAAATTATGTAAAGTAAGTTCCCCGTACATGCTTGAACTCACAAGTGTCATTTTGTCACCGGGTTTCAGACCAAGCTTGTCTGCGAACTCCTTGCTTAAAAGGGCTTCATCTCTTTGCTCCGGCAGTTTACCGCTTTTGAGTGAAGAAGGAATATTGAGGCGTTAAATCTCAGCCTTATTTCCTGACAGCATGTCAATTGCGAACCCCATAGCCGGACCCTGCGTTTTTGTTTCACCTGCACTGTCAGGCACATCAACAATACCGGCAAAGTAAATACGCTCAGCAAATTCCATTTCGGGCCATTGTGATGCAATAATACGGGTAAGAGTGTCAGTGCCCAGGATAGCAAGGTCGTTGGGTGACTGAGTGGCGTTTTCGGCGTAGGCTCTGGTCATGATTTTAACATGTCCGGCAGAAAACCGTGCATTAAACTCAATACTGTTGCCAATTACTCCTGTCATCCATGCGTGGAATATAACAGTAAGCATTACTCCCGAAGCGGTAACGAGAAACGGAATAAGGCTTCTATGCTTGTCTCTGATAAGTCCTTTAAAGAGAAATCTGATCATTGTATCCTCCCCCTCAACGCTTCTGTTGGATTCATTTTAGCAATTTTTCGTGACGGCCAGTAACTGACAAGGGTTGTTACGAGGAATACGATGGCAACAGTACCTGTAATAAGCGCCAGGCTGTAAACCGGGTACAGCCTCTCAGCCATGGATATTCCGAAGTCGCTGCTGCTCAGGGGTATCTTTACACCTCTGGCAGCCTGGAGCATCAGCAGAGGGATCCCGTAAACAGCTCCTACCAGAGCTGCAAGTACTGAATGCATGGCTCCTTCCAGCGTGAACAATCCCACCACCTGGCCTCTTGTCATCCCGAGCGCAACATATGTCCCTATCTCTTTCTGCCTTCTGAAGATTGACAAAACCTGGGTGTCAAATACTGCAAGCATGGACATCAGAAGCATAATACCCCAGATAATGACTCCAACGGAGCTTTTAGCTTTAATTATCTCCTCGATATCAGAAAGAAGTGTTTTCTGATCTTTATAGATCCATTCTTCCGTAACCTGTACGTTACTTAAATCATCAGCGGTTATCAGCATTGTCGCCTCTCCGGGCAGAAGCATCATATTACGCAATTCTTCAAGCGGAAGCCACACCTGTCCCACATCAACGGTAGGTACAGTTGTCTCGAAAACGGATGTTATCCTGATCTCTGTTGCGTCAAAAGTGCCGTTCCTGTCTCTCCATCTGAGGGTAACATAATCACCCTCCTTCAGCCCGGTGCTAACGGCCATAGCTTTGCCTATTATCGCTGGTATCTCTCCTTCAACAGCCTTAAGTTTTGCAGTCGGCAGCTCCACAACCTTTTGTTCCGGCGCGATGCCTTTTATAATTACAGAATGCATTCTTCCCTGCGGGTAAATGGTTCCCTGGGTTATCAGGACCGGGATAACCGAAGAGTCACTTACCATGGAAGACAGCTCCTGCGGTATAAGTCCATGACTGTCAGACAGAGTGAAAGGATCATACGGATCATAATTATGATGCCAGTACTGACCTCCTGCCAGTTCCCATTTGATCATGTCATTCTTCGCCTGGCGGTCCCATCCTTCAAGAAGCCCCTTGGTCCAGATGATAATTATAAAGGAGAATGAGAGTACAATGACGTTCAGCCATGTCCGTAACCCTGCTCCCAGGAGGTTTCTTAATGCAAGTTTTAAAGCGAGCATGATATTGTCCTCCTGTCAGTTTTTTTCAATGATCTCATCTTTTACCAGTCTGCCGTCGGAGAGATAGATCTTCCTTCTGACATAGCCAATGACCTTATCATCATGGGTGGCAAAGATGAAAGTTGTATGAAGCTCCCTGTTTAGCTTCTCCATTGTCTGCAGGATATGATGTGAGTTGGCAGCGTCAAGGTTCGCGGTTGGTTCATCAGCCAGTACGATGACGGGTCTCTTGACCATGGCACGGGCAATTGCAACCCTCTGGCACTCTCCGCCGGAGAGCTGGGCCGGGCGGGACTTGATTTTATCCGTAAGGCCTACCCATTCAAGTGCATCCAGCACCATCTGTCTTCGTTTTGCAGTCTCTATTCCCTGAAGGAGGAGAGGGAACTCCACATTCTCATAAACAGTGTATACCTGGAACAGGTTGTATGTCTGGAAAATAAAACCCAGCTGTGACTTACGCAGTGAGGCTGAGGCAGCGGGGCTCAGGCTGCCGACTGACTGTCCGAGGATCATCGCCGTGCCCTCTGAGGGTATATCAAGTGAACCTATAATATTAAGCAGGGTCGTCTTTCCTGATCCGCTCGGTCCGATGATGCCGGCAAACTCGCCTTTTCCGAAAGAGAGATTGATCCCGTTGAGAGCAGTGAACTTGCCGCTGCCCACCGGAAAATGTTTCCTGAGACCTTCAATTTTAATAATTACTTCGTTATCCATTTATCATTTATTTTATATATCAACCACGAGCATCAGCTGAAAGCCCTTTCCGGCAAATGTGTTGCTGTCACCTTCACCGGCAAAAATTGAAAGTTTGTCGGAATTCCAGAATGTCATTATATTTAAACTGACATAGTCATATTTAAGCTGAAGATTAAGCAACCGGTACCACTCCTCAGTGTCCCAGCTGTAATATACAAGACATGAAATATTATGTGACAGATAGAGTGGGTAGTTCAAAGACAAGGTTGAATAATTCTGAGTGGTCCTTAGCTGTTCATCTTCATTTTCGTTGGAATAGTGGAAGAATTCGGAACCAATATTCAACCCGTTGCCAAGAGCAAATGTATAGTCAATGCCGATTGTATAATATGTCTCCCACTCGTTAAGGAGCAGGTTATCCTTGTCATTCAGTTTCACCACATACTCAAACCAAAGTCCCGGCCCTATGTCCCACTTGCCGTCCAGGCCGATCAGTTGTTCGGAAAAACCTGTTTCAGTGACAAGAGGATTACCTGCGTATAATTCTGAGTAATCAGCCATCCGGTGATGGTAACTTAGTCCCATTTCACCTTTTGGAACAGGAAGCTGAAATCTGCCTCCGAACTCAGGTATAGTGTAGACAGAAGGAGCTATTTCCCAGCCTTTTTTGTTTTTGTTTCCGTAGAGGGTCCACAGCCAGATATTTGCATTGTTGTTGAAATAATAACGTCCGAGCAGGGAATAGACACCCTCAGTCAGCTGAAGCGGGTCCCTGTAGTCAATATTGTCAAACCACATCAGGGGTCGTAAAATGCTTGCAGAACCGAAAGTTATTCTCTGGAGGCCGGCCCTGATTTCAAGATTGGAAGCCGAGTATCTGAGCCAGAGGCGATAAGCTTTAAGGCCGTAATTTACTGTATCATATTTTGCTTCGGTGAAGAGCAGGTTCCCATATGCGTTCAGCGCAATTTCGGCATCTATCTTGCCTTTTGTACCCAGTTTTAAGACCGGGCTCAATGTCGGGATATATCTACTCCTGTCTGCCAGTACACCTGGTCAGTATAGTTCATCCCCAGCCAGGTACTTATCTGGTTATCAAAGCTCAAACCAACATTTTGCCCTGAGGCGTTTTCAGATGCATAAAGGTAAATCAAAACAAAACTTATTACTAATCTGGCCCTCATTTGCCTCCTTGCCTCATGTTTCTTTTTTTGAGCTTTTTGTACAGAGCGTATAGACTGTATTTGTCAAGTGCCCTGCCAAGCCCTTTGCCCATCATTATGAATTCCGATACTTCTTCTTCCGTAAATTCAAGACCTTTTTTCTTTTTCAACTCCAGAAAACGTGCAAGATCTTTCCGCATTGAGAACCAGAAAAAGAAGTTTATCAAAATCATGAAAAGCACATAACGCCAGTCCTTAAAATAGTACCAAAGCCAGAATATTAGTATCACATATCCACCCCAGCGGACAACCAGCACGCTGCCGGTGATGAAGCCAAGAATTACAGAGGCGGCATTCGCCAGAAGGAGGCCAAACCAGTTTATAACCAGCAGGATACCGAGAATGGCGGATTCTCCACGCCCTCCTGTAAAACCGTGGTAAACAGAGAAATTATGCCCGATCACACCGAAGAGTGCAACAATTAGAAAGTAAGGTTCCGAAGTGAAAAGCAGCTTAGCTATAAGAGTTGGAAGGGCAACTTTCAGCATATCGGCCAAAGATGTCATACAGCCATATCTGACACCAATCTTTTTGCTAACCAGGGTTGCGCTGACAAGGTCTGATTCAAAAGTTTCGCTGGAATGTGGAACCGGTTCAGTAAAAGATTTAATCTTGCTTTTTTTTGTGACCATGAAATATATTACCCTGGCAAAAGATATTGAACCTATAAGATACCCGCCTAAGCAACAGATAATTGCCAGAAGTACAGGCTTGCTCTCAAGAAAAACGACAACCTCACTCATAATCATGAACTGTTAGTATTCCGTTAGATCCGTCGACTGTGACAGTCAACCCGTTTTCAAGTAAGCAGGCATTGGGTACTGACACAAGCGCCGGGATTCCCATCTCCCTGGCTATGATTGAACTGTGCGAGAGCATTCCGCCGGTCTCTGAAACAATTGCACCGGCCCTGGCCAGCACCGGGGTCCAGCTCACATCAGAAAAGGGGATGAGAAGAACATCACCATTGGTGACAGTATCGAAATCACTGATGCTTTTCACAACCCTTGTCTTCCCCGTGTAGCTTCCCGAAGAAGTCCCTGTACCGGAATGATTTTTAGACTTGTCATTCGCAGGGAGTGGAGCGTCATCACCATAGATAACCGGAGGAAGAACGATGTCTTTTGTCTCTTCCATTTCTGACCTCCGCTTTTGTATCACATCATTATAACATGTTATGTCAGGCTTGTCAAAATTCTCAAGGATGCTGTCTATTTCCTCTTTTCTCAGGTAAAAGATGTCATTTTCGTTAGTGATGATCCGTCTTGCGGCAAATTCCTTCCCCAGATACAGGAAGAGCCTTCGGAAAAGACCGTAACCGTAAATATATAAAGAGCTGATCTGTTCGCGATACACTTTGTATCTGCCGGCTTTCATATAGCTCTTATACAAGGAAGGAGCGATCTTTACACCTCTCCGGCGGATTTTATCAAGGGTGTCAAGTTCTGATTTTGAATTCATGTTCAGAAGATGACCTGATTAAATGGAAAACCATTTCGTGATCCTCTTCCCATTTGGGATATGAAAAATCATTGCCGCTTTCGCTGAGATGGCCGAAATCCTTTATTAACCTGTCAATACTGCTGCTTATGCTGTCTGCTTCCCTAAAGGATCTGAGTTTTTCAAGAGTTGTGCATTGATCTCTGATCATGTGCGGCAGCTTCTCAATCTCTTTCCTTATACTGTCAATGACCGGAGCAGGGGAAAAGGCTGCAAGTTCAGGGAAATCTGGTCTGAAATCGATTTTGTCATAATCAAGATGAAGCTTTTTCAGTTTGCTCTTCAGTCTCTTGTGGTGCATGGTCATCAGCATCGGCACCACTATATTGAGATATGCCAGCTTCTTTCCGGTATTGAAAAGCATCGAATATATTTCAGGATAAGAGTCAAGGGACAAATCTTTTCTCAGCATTTCATCAAAATGGCTGCATTTCGCTTTAAGCTCAGAGTATTCAGTCAGGAATGTCTTTTCAAAACGCATCTTTGCAGCCAGGAACTTAATTATCCTGAATGTATGCCTCAGGGTTCTCAGTCCTGGTTTAAATGAATGGCCTGCATTGTCATCTCTGATCATTAGCTGCTCGAGGCTGTCAGCTGACATTCCGAACTCACTGAAGATTTTCCCCAGTGCGGCAGTGTTGAGGTACATCTGATAATAGAATTGTTTTACCAGATCTTCAGGTTTAACATCTAACGGGCCGGTTATTTCTTCAAGCAGTTGTATCCAGGTGCCGTTCACCATCGGGATGTTGACAGACCATACCAGCGGCTTGATCTGACCAGGCAGCATCTCCTTGGCCATCTTGTTGGAGTAGATCTGCATTTCCTTTCTGCCTGTTATCCGGCGCAGCTGCAGATAATAGAGCTGTTTTCCGTCATACACCCATTCTATGTCAATATGATTGCCATAGTAACGTCTGAGCCTGGCTGTGTCTGCCGAAACCTGCCTGATTACTGAAAAGAGAGGGTATTGTCCGTTCCCTTCAAAGATTAAGTCTTTTCTGATCCTCCATCGCAGAGGGGTGTAGCCCTTCTGCACCAGATCCTCACCGGCACCCTCAACAGCTTCAATTACTATCTCATTCTGGTTTGTAACGGGATTGCGGCTGAAGCTGACGCCGGCCAGAAGTGAGGGTATCATTTCCTGAATGATAACCCCGCATCTGAGCGCTGAAATACGGGTCCTTCTCAGATATTCATTATCATTTAATAATGAAGCTGATTCCCATACAGTCTGATTGCCTTTAAGAAGTTCTCAGCGCCACTTATATTGATAAGGGTCTGAAACTGACCTGCAAAACTGTACTCCGGGGAATCCTCAGCAGTTGTTGAAGAGCGGACAGCATAGGTTTTATCAGGAAGAGTGGCTACCTCTTTTCTGAGCTCATCAAGGAAATCTGCTCCCTTCACTGAGATATCTTTTATGGGCATAAGTGGTAACAAGAAATGAAAGAGGGATATTGAAACCATATCTGTGAAGAAATATCAGCGAATTAGCCTTGTTGCCGGTCTCGTCGGCCTTGAGCCCTGCCTCAAGTTTCTTAATTAATGGCTGATGCTTCATTCTGCCTACCGGTATAAGGTTTAACTGTTCTGATTTCCTTCCCTATGTGAAGCATTAACAGCGAAGCATAATTTTCTCTCGCATTAAGCAAAAATAATATTTGATCTGACAATATCAAGCAGTAATACGATTTATCATTCCTCTGAAAACCAGCTCATGAAGGGCATCACAGAGTACCAGTACAACCTGCCCTTCAGTCCAAGCGGCCTGAAAGTGGCGGTCTGGATAAGCGTATTATTTTCGATCTTAAACTCAAGCCATGCCTCTCCCGGAAGTTTCATCTCCGCATAGAGTAAGAGTCTCTTTGCTGTTCTGTCAGCAACAAGCACTCTCCAGAAATCGAGTGCATCGCCGGGTTCAATCTGGTTTTCGTTCTTTCTGCCCCTTCGCAGGCCTACGCCGCCGTTCAGTTTATCCATAAAACCCCTTATCCCCCATAGCCAGTTGGCATAATACCAGCCGGTCTTGCCACCAATAGACCACAGTCTTTTCAGAACCAGTTCTTCATCAGTTATTGTTTTGGTTCTTTTGTCAAAAAGGCAACCGTATTCAGGAACTTTTATCAGGTCTGAGATTCCTTTTTCAAGAGTGGCGGTTGACAGGGCGTCAGTCCAGCTTGACGGTACATTGTGATTTTCGATTTTTTCAAATGCCACCCTGACGGCTTCGTCAAAACTCAACAGCTTGATTTTCAGTTGCTGCTGGAGATCGTTTTCACGGCAGATGACCTCTACTTTCATACTGTCAACAAGATTGACAGCCAGCTTGTAAGATGTTGAGGTCACAAAATAGAGCCAGTATGAAGAAAGCTTAGGTGTCATTACCGGAACAACATAAACCCTGCGCTTAGATTTCTTACTGCCGCAAATCTCAGAAGCATCTCTTTGTAAGTCATAATATCAGGACCGCCGATATCAAAGCTTTTATCGAATGTGCTTTCCCTGAGCAACACGCCGCTGAGATATTCAATGACGTTCTGAATAGCAATAGGCTGAGATTTGGTATTCAGCCACCGTGGGGCAACCATGACAGGAAGTTTTTCAACAAGATCCCTGATTATTTCAAAGGAGGCGCTTCCGGAGCCAAGAATTATACCCGCTCTGAGGGTTGTGAGATGGTACGCGCCCCCGGCCAGTTCCTCCTCCACAGCCTTGCGTGACGCAAGATGCTTTGATAACCTGTCGGTGTTGACAATTCCGCTCAGATAGATAACCTGTTTGACCTGTGTATTATTGATCCTGTCCCTGAAGTTTATTGCAGATGTCTTTTCCATTGAATCAAAATCGGCAGTTGATGCTGACATTGAATGGATGAGATAGTATGCGGCATCAATATCCTCAGGGATGCGTTCAAGTGTTGACCTTTCGAGGAAGTTAACCTCAATTACTTCCATGTTATCATTTCTTAATCCGGAGGTTTTAAATCTTTTGGCATCCCTGACGCAGCACACAACATTATGTCCCTCTGCAAGCAGCACCGGCAGAAGTCTTTTAGCGATGTACCCGGTCGCTCCGGTAAGAATAATTTTCATTTCGGCTGTTTTATAATATTACATGTCATATATTTCCTGGATTTATTCATGCACTCTTCAGAATTTCTGATATGGAAGTGCTGACTGCTTCGACCACATATTGGCGATACTTGCCAACCGGGCAGCCAGTATAGATTCCCGTTGTTTTTCCTTCCTGGAAGGTTCTTACAAGAGGCTCTTCCCAGTTTGTGTAAGGAATGGGTGCAAAGGGGTCATACACTTTGAACGCCGTGAACTTTTTCAATGCATGAAGGATCATCAGGTCAGTGTTCTCAGCTATGAAGTCGGTTGGCACCTCAATAGCATAATCGTATCCTTCATCGATAGCTTTCCGGTAAGCTGAATAGGTTGAGATTTTCCTGTTACGGGGATCCCAGTATTCATCCGCATATTCATCCTGGCTCCAGACCAAATTCCATCTGCCTCCCCATTTATCAAGGGCACGCTTCATCTCTGCCTCAAGGGGCACACGATACTCGTTTCCCCTTGTATCCATAGTATCTTTTCTAAAAGGATGACCATGCTTTGAAAGGATAAGCAGAATGCTCTGATTGCCAGGGATCTGCATCAACCAGTCACGCACGATCTGTACATAGGCCTCACGCATCGCCGGCTGACTGCCTGGCTGATCGGCACAGATGACTTTTGCTCTTTTACCGACTAGACGGTGAACCATCGGCAGGGCATAAGCATAGTCCTCGAAGTCAGAGTAAACCGGATTACAGAAACATTGATAAATAATAGTCTCGCATCCTTTTGACAGCAGCTCTTCCACCGCCTGCCGTACTGATTCCTCGTATGTATAACGTGCATGGCAAAATTCTGCCCCGGGAATTCGCTCCTCAGTGCAGCAACGGTTTCATCATAGATGCACCTGCACTGCTGCTCCCATGCTACTTTTTTCTCGGGAATGAGATGTCCGTAGTACCAGCCGGCAACTTTGGCAGCTGTCTTCTGGCATACCTCGGGGGCGCCACCCTTGCCATCTGCGGTATAAAGAAAATATCCATGGTCTGAAGGGTTCCTTTTCATTCCGGGAGGGCACCATTTTACTTTGCAGTTTATGTACGGGATACCTGCTTTGTTTACAAATGAGCCATTCATGTCAATCAGCTGGCTGGGACTGAGCGGTTCCCGGGCAAGAGGATTTGACGGATCAATCAATGCTATACCCCTGTCAGCCAGAATGAGCTTATGAAGGATGAGAGGCAGAGAATATGCGAAAACATGACCCATGAATTTGGTATAGAATTCCGGATCATAGGCTTCGGGCATTCCCAGGTCAGCCAGAATTATACCTGGCTTGCCAACAGTTCTTTTATCCTGCTGTCTGAAGAAAGTTACATAACCATACTGGTCGCCGTAGCGCCAGTGTCTTAGCCATTCAAACATATTTCAAACCAGAGATATGATTTTCTTTGCAGTGCCCGATAGACAGGTTTAAATGTGATTTAAAATTAATATTTACAGACGCTTCTTTTAACAGTATCATAAGATTATCATTATGCTAATTTATCAACATTAAATCAACTCTCACATAATGAGTGACATATTTAATTATATTTCCAGCCTGGTTTGTTTCTAACATCAATCTGGCGGTATCTCTTAAATTCATTAACCGATGTCTCAGAAGTTTTCACTTGATAAGAACAAAATTAAAGTTCTGTTACTGGAAGGAATTCATCACAGCGCAGTGGAATTCTTCACAGCCAACGGATACACAAATATTGAAACTTTTTCAGGTTCACTTGATGATGGTGCGCTGAAGGCTAAAATAAAGAATGTAAATATTATCGGGATCCGCTCACGCACTGAGATTACTGAAGAAATGCTGAGCATGGCTGATAAGCTCTTCGCAATTGGCTGCTTCAGTATAGGCACCAACCAGGTTGACGGTCGTGCTGCACGGCTAAGGGGTATTCCGGTTTTTAATGCTCCTTTTTCCAACACACGTTCCGTCGCTGAACTGGTCATTGCCGAATGCATACTTCTTATGCGGAACATTCCGGTAAAGAATGCTGCTGCCCACAGGGGGCAATGGCTGAAATCAGCCAGTAATTCATTCGAAGCCCGGGGTAAGAACCTGGGCATAATAGGATATGGCCATATAGGATCACAGGTATCGATCCTGGCAGAAGCACTGGGCATGAATGTCTATTATTACGATATCGTGAGGAAGCTAAGCCTGGGCAAAGCTATCGCCTGCTCAACTCTTGAGGAGCTGCTGTCTGTTGCTCATGTGGTTACCCTGCATGTGCCGGAGACCCCCCTTACGTGCAACATGATAAGCGAGAGAGAGATTGGACTGATGAGGAAAGGATCTTGCCTTATCAATGCCTCAAGGGGTTCGGTTGTCAATATCCCTGATCTGGTGTCCGCCCTCGAAGGAGAGCATATATTGGGAGCAGCTCTCGACGTTTTCCCTGATGAACCGGCATCAGGCGGAGATCCGTTTGTCTCAGACCTGCGGAAGTTTGAGAATGTTATCCTGTCGCCTCATGTGGGAGGAAGTACCACTGAAGCCCAGGAAAACATCGGAACTGAAGTAGCAGAAAAGCTGGTGAAGTACAGCGATACCGGAGACACAATTGGCGCCACGAATTTTGTTCAGATATCACTTCAGCCTAACTGCAATGCCCAGCGGTTCCTCCATATTCATAAGAACGAACCCGGTTTGCTGAAAGAGGTAAATTATGTGTTCACATCCAAGGGAATAAACATAGCCGCTGAATATCTTCAGACTGACGCTGAAGTGGGGTATGTAATAATTGACACGGAGAGCAAGCTTGACAGCAGCATCATAAAAGAGCTGAGGTCAATTGAAGGAACGATAAGGGTGAGAATGCTTTATTGATCCTTGATTAGTTGAACAGTTTGGTTGTAGATGTACTAATTAAGGGCTATGCCGACAGTCAATCCAATCCAGGGTTTATTATTATAAATCCATGAATTTCTGTCAGGACTAAGAAGATAATCAAATCCTGCTGCAATTCCGAAACTCGCAAAATCAGTCTCCAAAAAACCTGCCAGACCATATTCAATAATCATTCCATTATATTCATCGGTTACAATGTTATTTGTTGAGAATGGTCCAATCAGAGTTGCCCCTGTACCAGCGAATATACCAAAATCATAACCGCGATGAATGATCTCATCCTTCTGTTTACCCATCGGATCCAATTCCTTCCTGATCCAGAAATTGTCAGTTCTCCATCCGGCATATAAAGCAGCATTGAAATCGGTGATCATTTGAGCAGGATGATTATCTACCGGCAGACGACACTTTAACAGTACTGCGGTAAGATCAATATCAAGGCTTTTTCTTCTAAAAGTCATCGGGAAATGGTAAAGACTGTCAACCAGGGGGAAAGAAACAGTTACCATTGCGTTATCATCC
>CAVRBS010000001.1:0-34239 GCA_963719235.1 uncultured Bacteroidales bacterium | reverse complement strand
CACACCTGTCTCGACAGGTTTCCTGAAGGTCATGTACCAGGAAGTGAGGTTTGCAGCGCTCCCTGTCACTTTTAGCCTCAATGGCTTACCTTTTGGAACCGTTCCGGAAGGGATGCGCAGTATCATGTATCCGTGGTGGTCACCATGCTGGTCAGTCATTATGGACCTGAAGCTTAATGATGCGCCGTCGTCACCGGTTTCATCCCATGCAGCTCGGGCATCAGTATAAAAAGAGAAGGTCTGAATGCCATTAACAGCAAGATCCATCCTTGCGGAGCCCGCCCCTGATCCGAGGGCTGCTATCCAGACAAACGTGGCGTACTTCTCAGTTATCTGCTCTGGCACACCCGATGTTTCCCACTCCATCATGTCCCTGCCGCTGGTAGCTCTGACAAGAATGCTCTCACGAAGACCGGGGATGCATGAATGATACTCAAAATCGAGACCTGATATCTTCCTTGCAAAGCCGTTCAGCATGTGGTCATCAGGAGTGAAAAAAGACTGGCTGTTTACAATAAATGTCGAACCAGCCAGAAAAAATACCATAATCAGGAATTTCTTTTTCATTGTGCTTTCAGTTATTTTATGAATGCCATAATGAGCATAGAATCAACGTCAGAAAGATTTTTTATTCTGACTGATTTTGCTGCAGCGGGCACAACAAAAGTCTCGGCATAATTAATCCGCTCTTTGATGCCATGCTGGGTTTCAACTAAAATACTGCACCCCTCCACAAGGCTCATTACCAGACATTTATTATCGGTGCAGATTTGTACTGATGATCTGAATTTGTACCTTTGAACATCATACAGGTGTGTCTCGTGGGTTGGAAGATGCCAGAGTTGCCAGTCAGATCCTTCTTCCAGAAGCGCAGGTCTTGACTTCAGATGCTCTCTGGCATAATCGCCTCTGTATTCAAATATGAGGTTATCCATAGCCCTGCTGATGTTCAGGTCACGTAGTCTGCCGTCAAGGTCTGTACGTAGCCAGTCGTACATTTTAAAGGTGAAGATATAGGGTGTTGTACTTATCTCAAGTACAAGGTTATTCTTTCCGGAACCGTGGACGGTGCCGTAAGGAATCAGGAAGAGGTCGTGTTTTGACGAAGAGTGACTCATAATATATTTGTCAGCTTCAAGGAGTTCTCCTTTTTCTGCACTCTTTTCAAGTGCTTCCTTGAATTCAACAGGATCTGTGTCATCCCTAAATCCAAGATACACTACTGCATCATCTTTGTTATCAAGTATATAATATGTTTCTTCCTGTGTGAAATTCTCTCCGAAATGGCTTTTGATATATTCGGGTTTCGGATGACACTGTATTGAAAGATTACCTCCGTCAAAGGTGTCGAGGAAGTCAAACCTTATCGGAAATTCAGTTCCGAAACGCCCATGGTGGTCGCCCAGAACAGCTACGGACTCAAGGAACATAAGACTGTCAAATGATACCTCAAGAAGCTTTGAGGAACTCTCGAACAAGAGTCCGTTTTCAGGGGTGATAAGCTCAAAAGACCAGGCATAATTCGGAACATCTTTATTAAGTCCTTCTATATGATCTTTGATCCATGTACCACCCCAGGGGCCTGGTTCAAACCAAGGCCTGACACGAAATATGTTCCGGCTCATTTCAGAAAGGCCTGACCTCAGTACAGAGCCCTCTATCCATACCGGCTCATCAGGTCTCTGTCCGTCAACAAATACATCAATCTTTGTAAGGATAGACTGCTTGTGATGGTTAAGCAACGGCCAGTCAACAAAGTACGAACGCTTATACATCGCCTTGTAGCCGTCAGGGCCAGAAAATCCAAGGTTAGTTATTTTCCCGGAACGGGCCCGGTATTGCAGTTCATTCTTTGGCAGATCAATGTATACCAGCAATCCATTCCATCCGGCAAGACAGGCGCCAGGACCGTAAATGATACTGACATCATATTCCGGACATGGTGTGGTTGCCTTTAGTGCCGGTAATTTGAAGAAATCTTCAAGTGACAGATCGGCTCTTGTTCCGAACAGTGGGTCATGCCCTCCGGTAAAAGGCGAGGTTAGTTCTTCAATCTCCTTTTCAGTCTTAAGGAACAGCAATGTGTAAATCCAGCAAACGCTCACACCAGACTTCCTTAATTCAGAATCTATCAATCCTCGCAGATGGTCATAATAAATGCCGTTGTAACCATCAATTATGACCGTTTTATATTTTGAAATAATTGCAGCAAGAGTATCATATCCTTCATGAATCTGACCGTCACCTATTCTGAACGATGGGTAGATGTCATATCGGGTGGCCTTTTCCCCGGCTTTTCTGAGAGGCAAGGAAAACATCCGTGGTGTGTGCTGTTTCGTTGTCATGCCTTTTCAGGCGTGGATCGTTTTATACTTTTCCTTCTTTTTTCCTGAAATTCAGGTCATGGAAGTCAAAGCTGAAATCCGTCAGCGGTGAGATGGCTTCCATTGTTATCGAAGATGGCTTACCGTCTTTATCAAGTGCGAAAACCACAAACGCATCTGCGTCGAGGGTTCTGTCATCCCATTTGACGATGAAAGTGTTGCCCGTATAGTATAACATGTCACCGCGCAGCTTGGGCGAATTCACGGATCTGAACCTGAGCTTGCCGTTAGCTGCTGTTATTATGATGTCACCAAACCATTTGTCAGTATAGGTGCCGGCATACATATCTGGATTCATATTCGTTGTTCCTTTCTTCATCTGCTCATCGATTTTTGCCCACACCTCGTCGGTGACTTTTTTAGCCTCAGCCCGGTTCCGCACTACCCACTCCTGCACCTCCTTTACTCTGTCTTGATCTTTAATATTGAAGTAACTGTCTTTGATAGTGTTTGTTATGGCGACGAAAGCAGCGCCTTCCTGCTGGTTTGTAAAGACTATGATACCGAGTTTAAGCTCAGGGATCAGGGTCACCTGAGTAACTATACCCATCAGCCCTCCGGTGTGGGATGCCTGCAGGTAACCATTAACATCTGCCAGTCCCCATCCGAGGCCATAGCCCGAGAAATGAGTGTTATAGGTTGTACGGCCTCTTACTGGTATTATTGTCTGTGGGGTCCACATCTCGTTATGCACTTCCTCTGAGAAAATCTGTTTATCGAGGTCTTTGCCGTATTTGCCGTTGTTCATCTGCATGATGACCCATTTGGTCATGTCAGCCACAGAGCTGAATATTCCACCGGCAGGATTATGTACATCGCTTTCATGTTTTGCGACAACCTGCAGGACCCCGTCGACGGGGACATGAGCATCGATGATATTGTTTCTGTCCTTAATCCTGTTGATCGATGCGGCCGAGTTTGTCATCCCGAGCGGCTGCATGATCCTCTCCTCAATGAATTCTTCCCAGGAGGTCCCTGACACCCTTTCAATCACCACTCCTGCAACTATGTAAAGAAGATTGTCATAATCGTATTTCGTCCTGAATGATGACGTCTGTTTGAGATAACGGAGGTTATGTATGATATCCTGTCTTGTAAATGATGCCGAATTCGGGCCACATCATCAGGTCGCCTGCCCCGAGGCCCATGCCGCTGCGGTGGGTGAGCAGGTCCTTGATGTTGAAATCCTCAGTGACATAAGAGTTATACAACCTGAATTCGGGAATAATGTCGATGACCTTCGTATTCCAGGTTAATTTGCCTTCATCAACAAGGATGCCCAGGGCGGCCGAGGTGAAGGCCTTGGAATTGGAGGCGATGGCAAACAGGGTATTTTCATCCGTCTTCTTTCCGGTGGCTATCGAACTGACGCCGTAGCCTTTCGAATGAATCACCTGATCGTCTTTCACTATCGCAACGGCAATCCCGGGGACATTAAAGACCTTCATTGTCCGTTCAACAAGACTGTCTATCTCAGTTGAGGTGATAGGTTGTGAATATGATGTAATGACCAGCAGCAATGCCAGAGCAACCGAGATAATTTTTTTCATGATTCCAGATTTAAAAGATAAATACCGAATAAAGATAATCGAAATGAAAGAACAATAAGATAGCTATAGAGCATCGAATTATTGTAGATGGCCGTAGGACATCAAATTATTGTAGAAGATCGACATGGAAGAATAAATGATGATCTATAATCATCGAATTATTGTAGATGGCCGTAGACCATCAAATTATTGTAGGTGGCCGTAGACCATCAAGTTATTGTAGAAGATTGATATGGAAGAATAAATGATGATCGTATGATCATCAAATTATTGTAGGTGGCCGTAGACCATCAAATTATTGTAGGAGATCGACATGGAAGAATAAATGATGATCTATAATCATCGAATTATTGTAGATGGCCGTAGACCATCAAATTATTGTAGGAGATCGACATGGAAGAATAAATGATGATCTATAATCATCGAATTATTGTAGATGGCCGTAGACCATCAAATTATTGTAGGAGATCGACAAGGAAGAATAAATGATGATCGTAGATCATCAAATTATTGTAGAAAATATAGCAAAAAGAACCAATCCAGATGGTCGTAGACCATCAGATTATTGTAAATTAGCCTCTGTGGAACTAATTATTATCGCTATGAAACCAGGAACATTTACCCAGCTTCATGTCCAATTGGTATTTGCCGTAAAACACCGGGAATGCCTTTTCCGTTCGGCCCAACGCAAAGAGGTATTTTCATACATAAGCGGCATCGTAACAAAACTTGGGCATAAATCAATCATTGTAAATGGTTTTTCTGACCATGTCCATGTATTTTTTGGTCTGAATCCACCTATTTCTATTTCAGACACCGTGTCAGCAATAAAAAAATCATCCGCATTTTTTATTAATGAAAAAAAATGGTTTCCTGGCACATTTCAATGGCAGGACGGTTACGGAGGTTTTACATACAGCAGAAATCAGGTAGGTGATGTTTATAATTATATCCTAAACCAGGAACAACATCATAAATCGACCAATTTCAGGCAGGAATACATTAAAAATCTGGGACAGGAGGGGATTGAATTTGATGAAAGGTTTCTTTTTGAATTCTTTGATGACGCAAACGCAATTGATTAGAATTAAACGAGACATTTTTATTATTCAATCCTACAATAATTGGACCCTCTACGAGGGTCAAAACAAATTCTAATCAATTGTCCTACAATAACTTAATCTTCTACGAAGATCGCGTGGATTATAAATTTCTGATTGTTTTTGAAAATGCAGCCCTACAATAATTGGACCCTCTACGAGGGTCAAAACAAATTCTAATCAATTGTCCTACAATAATTTGATCTTCTACGAAGATCAATGCAACAATATCTAACCGGTTAATTTGAATTTTTTATTTCATCCAGAAATTAGATGGTCGTGGACCATCAAACTATTGTAGATGGCCGTAGGCCATCAAATTATTGTAGAAAAGGCAATAAGCACAATCATAACCAGAATCGAGAAAGAATTTATCAGGATAAAGGCATATTTTGACCTTTTATCAGTTTCCGGAAGGTTTATGATCTTCCGGAACAAAAGAATAAATGCAATATTAAGAATCAGCAGCAGTGTACTGGCAACAACCGTCAGGGGCATGAATATGCCGGCAAGTATCCATAGCGCCAGCGATGATGCGACGATCCATACGAATACCAGGCGCCTGATCTTATCACCATCCATTGTGCTGTAAAGGGTTTTTATGCCGGCCTTCTCATATTCACTGCCATATCTGACCAGAAGCAGCCAGAAGTGGGGCATCTGCCAGAGGAACATGAAGAGGGCAAAGAGCATGATAATAGTGTCGGTCATAGCGCCTCCCGCAGCGGTATACCCGATGACAGGAGGGACGGCACCAACCAGTGCCCCGGGCAAAATGGCAAGTGTTGTCCGTTTCTTTAATCCGGTATAAATAGCATTATAGAGAAGCACATTCACAAGGCCAAGGATGAACGGCATCGGTCCGCTGAAGCCGAGCAGGAAGCTGCCGGAGACAAGCAGCACAATAGCTATGGCCAAAGCAGTGAGCGGGGTCATGCGGCCCGAGGGCAGAGGCCTGCCTGCAGTCCTGGCCATAAGGGCATCACTTACCCTCTCAGTATATTGGTTTAGAGCTGAAGCACCTGATGACAGGAGAAAGACCCCTGATGCCACAAGGATCAGGCCACTGTCAGCTCCCCCGGAGAAAATGAGGTAACCTGTCACCGACGAGAACGCGACGGCCAGCGAGAGCTTCCATTTTGTAAGCTCTGCTACCATAACTATCATTGACCTTTTATTTTGCATCCTCGCTGAGCGTCTTCAGATATCCTGTGATGACAGCTATGTCAGCCTCTGTGAGCAATTCGCGGTATGATTGCATAAGGTTCCTGCCATACCCGACGACAATCTCACCGTTTGGATCGTATATCGAGCTGACTATATAAGCGTCATCAGCCATTACAGTTTTTTCTGCATTTCCTGATACAACGGTACGCTGGGAGCCGTATAAACCCCGGAATGACGGACCTACCAGCTTCGTGGCGTCAAGCGAGTGGCATGCCAGGCATCCTGTATTCCTGAGCAGCTTCAGTCCTTCAGGCTCAGGAATAAATGATGCAGCAGCAAGCTCTTTATACCACTTGTCAAATTCCTCCTGTTCAACAATACGGGTCTTCGATGTCATGGCCGAATGCAACAGCCCGCAATACTCTGTACAAAGGATCTCATAATTACCGATATAATTGGGAGTGAACCAAAGGTAATTGTCATATCCGGGAATCGCATCCTCCTTGACCCTGAATGCAGGAATAAAGAGGCTGTGATTAACATCTTCAGCCACCAGCTCGAGCTTTACCGGTTTGTTGATAGGCAGCACCAGCTCCTTCGACTTCAGGCTGTCGCTGTAAATGAATTCCCACTCCCACATACGGCCGATGGCTTTAATGACCATAGCATCAGACGGTACCTTGCGCATCGGCGCAAAGGCTTTCCACCCCACCCAGAACATCATCAGCACCAGTACAAGGGGAACCACTGTCCATAAGATCTCCAGCTTCATGCTGCCGCTGAACTGCTTAGCTTCTTTACCCTTTTTCCTGGAAAAATGAATAACGGTGTAGATAATGAAGGCAGTTATACCTATTATGAAAATAAAGGCTATTATAAAGATGAACAGGAATGCCTTGTCTACCCCTTCTGCCAGATTTGATGCCCCTGTAAACATAATTATCCTTTTTATCTGAAATAATAATCGATGAATGTTATAATAACAACCAGCGCAAACAGCACGAACACTCCTGTTACTGCCAGTCTTAGAAACAGGCTCTCAAACCTGAGATGCATGAACTGGGTAATCACAATGAAAACCTTTGTGCATGCAATCAGAAGCGCCAGGACAACTGTAAACGGTCCGAGGTGAAATCCTGTTGCAAGGACTGAAATAGTGGTTAGAACCAGCAGAATGACCAGTACAACAGCCAGCGATGAATATGATGATATATGTTTCTCGTCGTGTTTCATGGCTTTCTCAGGTTATCAGGTAAAGGAGAGGAAACAGGAAAATCCATATCAGGTCTACAAGGTGCCAGTAAAGGGCGCTGTTCTCAAGCATCAGGTACTTCGTACTGTTTACCCTGCGTGCGCTTACCCTCACCACGTTAATAGACAGCAGCACCATGCCTATGAGCACGTGCAGCGCATGGAGGCCTGTCATCATGTAGTAGAGGCCGAAGAACAGGAGCTCACCGTGTGACATGTTCTTCAGTACCGGTGACCCCGGATATATGCCGTACTCAAACTTATGCGACCACTCAAAGTATTTATTCATCATAAACAGCGCTGCCAGGATAATGGTCACGGTCAACAGGAAGAGGGTCAGCCGCCTGTCACCTTTCTGCATTGCAGTCAGGGCCATTGCCACCGTCATACTGCTGACAAGCAGAAAGACGGTGTTTATGGTACCTATAAAAGCGTTTAGTTCGCCGGCAGCAGTATGAAAATCAGCAGAGTACTTCGCCCTGAATATGGCATATACAAGGAACAGTCCCCCGAAAAGGAAAAGCTCGGTGAACAGGAAAATCCACATTCCCAGCTTGCCTGTTTCGCTGTCAATATGTTCCGTATGGGTTTGATGAACTGCCATGGACAATCTTCTATTTGTTTTCTTCCTTTTTACCGAAAAAATAAGGCCTCGAGGTTATCTCGGGTATCTCTTCAAAGTTCTCATGGGGCGGGGGTGAGGGTATCGTCCATTCCAGGGTGACGCCGTGCCAGGGGTTGGCTGGTGCTTTCGCTCCCCGCTGTGCAGCAATGAGAAGGTTGTAAACCATAAGGATCAACCCTGCAAACAGTATGAAAGCCCCGATGGTTGAAAGGAAGTGTCCGGTATGGAACTGCGGGAGGTAGTCATATGACCGTCTTGGCATTCCCTGTAACCCGATGATAAACTGAGGGAAGTAGAGAAGGTTGAACCCGACGAAGTTGAAGCCCCAGGCGATGTTTGCCACCTTGTTATTGTACATCCTCCCGAACATCTTGGGAAACCAGTAGTGTATTGCTGCGAAGAAGGCAAAGCCCATGCCGCCGAAGATAATATAGTGAAAGTGGGCTACCACAAATGCAGTGTCGTGCGTCTGAACATTGGTTGCAAGGGATCCCAGAACCAGTCCTGTGAAACCGCCTATCATAAAAAGAAAGATAAAAGATATGGCGTACAGCAGGGGAGGCTTAAGATCTATTGATCCTCCATACATTGTTGATATCCAGTTAAATACTTTTATAGCACTGGGTATTGCAACTATGAATGTGAGGAACGAGAAGAACCACCTGGCGTTGTAGCTCATGCCGGAGGTGAACATGTGGTGTCCCCATACGAAGTATCCGACAAATGCAATGGCAAGGCTCGAGAGTACTATGGCCCCGTAGCCGAACACCGGTTTCTGGCTGAAGGTGGGGAATATCTCAGTGACGACGCCCATGGCAGGTAATATCATAATGTATACTGCCGGGTGTGAATATATCCAGAAAAGATGCTGGAACAGCACCGGGTCACCTCCAAGTCTTGGGTCGAAGAAGCCGATATTCAGCACTCTCTCTGCTATAACCATAAGAAGGGTTATACCTACTATAGGGGTGGCGAGAACCTGTATCCATGCCGTGGCATAGAGCGCCCAGGGAAAGAGAGGCATCCTCATCCATTTCATCCCGGGTGCGCGCATGCGGTGAATAGTGACGATGAAGTTAAGGCCTGTGAGAATGGAGGAGAAGCCCAGTATGAAAGCGGCAGTGAGGGCCCAGATGACACTTGTCGAAGACTCTACGCTGTAAGGTACATAGAAGGTCCAGCCTGTATCAGGCGGACCATTGCCCATGAATTGTGAAAGTACTCCCAATAAGGCTCCGATGATATAAAGGTACCATGAGAACAGATTCAGTCTGGGAAAGGCTACGTCTTTTGCCCCGATGAGTATAGGCAGGAAAAAGTTGCCGAAAACAGTCGCCAGACCCGGAATGACGATCACAAAGATCATGATGATACCGTGGATGGTGAAAAGACCGTTGTATGTCTGCGGCTCCATGATAGTGCGGCCCGGAGCTATCAGCTCTATGCGCATCAGCACTCCGAGAAAGGCAGCAATAAAAAAGAAGACGATGACGGCATAGAGGTACAACAGCCCGATACGCTTGTGATCGGTGCTCAGCAGCCATGACCATATCCCTTTGTGCCTCCCCTGGTATTCCAGGTAGCTTACCTGTGTTTCACTTGCCATACTTGCCTCTTTTTATTTTTTCTTCCGTCTGATCAGCAGAAATGCCAGTATCACCACAGCCAGGAAAATGGTTATTACCCCTATTATCCTTGTGACCTGCAAAGTATACGTCTTACTGGCAGGATTATATCCGAAACAATATTCCAGGATTTTGTTGGATGTCGGCCGGGCTATCCCTTTCTGTGCCTCGATGATTGCCATCTTGACATCAAAGGGAAGATAGGTGATGCCATAAAGGTACCGGGTTATCTTTCCGGCGGGACTGAGTATCGTTATCACTGCAGGATGGGCGAAGTCCAGGCCCTGAGGTATGTACTTAAACCCGACAGCCTGGGTTATGGCATTGATGTTATCCTGTTCCCCTGTAAGGTAGATCCAGTCTTTCTGATGCTCTTTGCTGATACGCTGCACAAAATTCACTTTCTTCTCCCTGGCTTTTTCCGGCGTGTCGCTTGTGTTGAAGCTGATGGTGATGATCTTGTAATCATCGCCGATGGTCATATCCATTTTGCTTATCGCATCGGCAACACCGTCCATCAGAGGGCTGCAAATGTTAGGACAGTCAAAATAGACAAGACACAATATAACCGGTTTGTCAATCAGCTCTCTCAGGGTAACCTTTTCGTTTTCTTCATTGAAAAACCAGAGGTCCAGCGGGATGGTGTCACCGAGGTGTTCAACAACACCGATTTCCACATCTTTGAACTTATAGTCAGCTTTCTTAATATCCTGTGCGGTAATGACCGGCAGGAAAAGAAGCAACAATGTTGCTGCAACAAGATGTTTTATTTTCATTTTTTCGTAATTTGTTTTTCATCGTCTGAATACATGCCTGCTATCATCAGTGATCCGCCCATCAGCGAGATATCCTTAAGCAGGGCGATAAGAACCATTGGTCTGTCGGCCCCGTCAATGAGATGAGGGATATGGATAGTAAGAATAAAGATGAGCAGAAGACCTGCAAGGACCAGTGTTGACAGCTTAACGAATCTCCTGGTGATGATACTTATGCTCACTGCAATGAGTATCAGCCCCGTCAGAATTATTGTATATCCTCCCAAAGGGATGAATGAGGTTAGCATTCCGACATAGTAATCCATCATCAGGAAGTGGTTGATCCCGAATAGCGCAAATGGCAGCGCGAAGAGGATCCTGCCGACAGGAGTGAGGTTTTTCATATTTCTGCTTGTTTGTGATTTGTTTCCGGTTCCGTTCTGTTGCTTAGTTTACCCCTGAGAGCACTGCCGATAGTATATATATCACGCAGTTTCATCAGAACAAGGAAAATAAATCCCCATACAGCAAGAACGCCCAGGGTGTAAGAAAGGATGATCCAGACAGGGGCTTTTCTTACATTGTTCCACATGGCTCTTTCCGCCACCAGGCTTACCGGAACGGTCACTACACCGGCTTTAATGACGGTATCTTTTGAAACGAGACCAAATACCTCCTCATCTGTAAATCTTGCACTGATGCTGACGTTGCCGGCCGTATCACCGGGCATGTCAGCCGGAATAAAGAAGACTGCATTGCCCTTACTGTCGGTGATTTTCTCCTCATCAACTGGAAGCATGCCGAAATATCGCGTAGCAAAAAGTTTCACGCCGGCACCGGTGACAGGGACGGTCTTCTCTTCATCCGCCGCCCGGGCCATCACAGTCAGAGCATTTTCCGCGGCGTTATAAGCTATCTTCATCGTTATCACTGCGCCCGGATAGGCTGAGGAGGTGATGACCTGCATGATCTGCTGAACATAGCTTTTGTTGAAGCTTCTGATATATGAGACTGTCTTCCAGATATCATCCGTAGTGAGAACACTCCGGAACGAAGGCATCTGTCCTTTTCCCACAGTAACTTTATGGAAGATCTCTCCGTCGCTGTTTCTCTGGATCTTTTCCGTGGCAGGGTCGCCGGGCACTGGTACCAGGGCCAGGTAGTTTCCCTTTCCCGGGTTGCCGTGGCACGACATGCAATTGATGTTATAGAGTTTCTCACCCTCCTTTCTTGTCTCGTCGGAGAACGGGAAGGTACTCAGCCTGCCTCTTTTTTCTTCCGGCACTACCCACTCCTGGCCCCGTGTAAATGACGGAAACAGGATCAGGCACCAGATGACCGTAATGACGCTCTTCATATTCACGTGTAGTTACTGGTTTTCGATGTTAAGAGGTAAATTTTTATCGCCTTCAGCCATTTCCCAGATAGGTATTACCGGAAACAGCTTTGAAAGAACGGTTATGATGATCAGCACAAGCAGTATTGAAGCCAGGGTTACGGCGGATTCAATAAGCGTTGGTTTATAAACGATCCATTCGGGCGGAACGTTCTGTATCGGCAGGTTAGGGTGAGCCTGCGGAGGGATAACTATGATAAGCCTCTTGACCCATGAGGCGCAAAGCACAATCAGGGATATGACGAGCATTGGCAAAGGCCTGCGCATTCTTTTGAACAGCAGCAGGATAATCGGTAATATCAATCCAAGGATCTGAATGCCCCAGAAAAGCGGAGCATAGTGCCCGGTGAACAGTTCCCGGAGATGGATGGCATCACCTGTCTTTAGCTTGTAACCGGGTACAAGGAACTCGTTCAGATTAAAATACAGATAAACTATAGATACCAGCACCAGGACTCTGCCGATCTTTTCGAAATGATCTTCGGTAAGGTATTTTCCGAGCCTGTAATTGACCCTGAAGAAATACATGGCAATAATCACTGCTGCCGTTCCTGATACAAAAGCGCCTGAAATGAAGTAGGGTCCGAAGATAGTACTGTCCCATCCTGTCCGGGGGGTAACGGCAAAGAGCCATGATGTTACAGTGTGAATTGCAAATGCCGTCGGGATGATTAGTATCAGAAGTATCCGCACAGCCTGTTTCATTATTTTGTACTGCGCCTCATGGTGCTCCCACCTGAATGAAAGAATCTCATAGGTTTTCACCAGAAATGCAGGCCTTCCCTCCATCCTGCTCTTTGATATGGCAAGGTCGGGTATGAGCGGAAAGAACCATAGTAAAAGGCTTAGAACAAAATATGTAGTCACCACGGTCACATCCCAGAGAATAGGAGATTGTACACGCCCGTACAAAAACACATATGGCAGCCTGTCAGGCCGGCCCATGTCAGATATGATCACCAGCCCTGCTACGGCGGCAAAAGCAATTGCGATTATTTCAGCGATACGTGAAATAGGTTTGACCCACTGGTAACCAATTAGTCCGAGGACTGAGCTGATCAGCATACCAACAAGGCTGGTCGCCACAAAGAAGACGAAGTTGGCGATGTACATTCCCCAGCTGGTGTAGTCACGCAGACCTGTAACGCCAAGCCCTTTCTTAAGCTGAATGGTATAAGCCAGGAGGCACAGAGCCAGAAGGGTGATAAGAAATCCCATCCAGAGTATAAAACCCTTGTTTATTCTTACATTTCTCAGAATATCCGCAGCTATGGAATCAATTTTCCTCTGTTCTTCAGGATTGTTGAAACGGGTTTCCTCCATAATGGTGCTTGTTTAGATCGTTTCTTCCTTATATTCTTTGCTCTCACCCCTTTCAAAATCGAACAGTCTGTTCTTGGGAGGCAGGTAATATATCCTCGGTTTTGTTCCAAGCTCGGGCAAGAGCCTGTATGCTCCGTTCTTCTCCAGGAGCTCGCTCAGCCGGACCGTTTCTTTAGTGGTGCCGTTGGTAACGGCATCTTCGTTCTCATCACCAAAGTAATACACCCCGTTGGGGCAGGCCGTGACACAGTAGGGGAGTATTCCTTCGCGCAGCCTGTCGGCACTGAAGAGGCACTTGGTGACCGTTCCCTTCTTATGGGGCACGTTCAGCTCCACATCATACTCCAGGTCTTTGTCAGCCTCTGCCATCGAGGGTTCCTGCCAGTGAAAGATCCTTGCAGAGTAAGGGCATGCTGCGATGCAAAACCGGCAACCTATGCAGCGCTCGTTGTCGATAAGAACAATGCCGTCCTGTCTTTTGAAAGTGGCATCAACAGGACAGACAGAGACGCATGGCGGGTTGTCACAGTGCTGGCATTGTTTGGGCATAAAATAGGCAGGTGTGTTGACAGACTCCTGCATGACCAGCGTGTTGATGTGGTATTCGTAAGGACGCAAGTGATGAGCATGCTGACATGCCTCCACGCATTTCCTGGCATTTCTGCATCTTGAAAGATCGATCACCATGACCCACTTTTTTCCGCTGATGCCCTCACGACCACGCGACTGAAGCATCTTCAGATCAGGCTTGAAATCCTTCATCTGCTCAACGGGTATCTCCACCAGCCGGTTGTCTTCGGTAAGAACCCTGACCATGCCTTCCCGGTGCTTCCCTTTCTCAAAACGATGACCGGAGTATACGGCTGCAGCCCCTGTGACTGTCACTGCTCCGGCGATGGTGACCTTACGGATAAAATCGCGTCTCGACGTTTCGATTACCTTATCGAGGTCAGGCTTTTCATCATCCTTCTCCTTCTTTTCTTTAGACATAACGGATCAATTGGAGTGGTATAAAAGAGTTGAAAAATATAGATCAGTCAGAATAGAACTGTACATAATTCAGGTTTCCAGGTTAGTTAACCGATTAATCAATCAAATATTCAGTCTCCATAAATGTATAAAATTTTATTTCACCTTTGGAAATATCACAAATTTCAGTAAAAAGTATTTAGACTGTTCAGGTATTTGGGGGAAGGGACAGTATCACAATTGTCTTCGTCTTTTATAATGGCTTTTACTTTTTAATCAACTTATTATTCAAATAGGTATATGTAAGAGCCTCCATTTCAGCCGCCTGTGCATTGGTGGAAGCAGCCCCGTGACCACCTTCTATCGTCTCATGGTAATATACCTTATGCCCCATATCAATCATCTTCGCGGCCATTTTGCGAGCATGACCGGGATGAACCCTGTCATCCTTTGTAGAGGTTATAAAGAGGGGCTCCGGGTATTTGGTTTTTTTACTCAGATTATGGTACGGTGAATACTTGCTTATAAATGCCCAGTCCTCAGGCTTGTCAGGATCGCCGAACTCATCCATCCAGCTGGCTCCCGCAAGCATGTGAGAGTAGCGTTTCATGTCAAGCAGGGGAGCACCTATCACTACGGCGCAGTATAGATCAGGTCTCTGGGTCAGTGCTACACCTGCAAGCAGCCCTCCGTTACTCCATCCGTAAGCACCCAGGTAATCAGGAGAGGTAATCTTTTTACTGATAATATCTTCAGCAACGGCAAAGAAATCGTCGTAAGCATTCTGACGTTTTTCTTTCAGTGCTGCATGGTGCCATGCAGGGCCAAATTCTCCTCCGCCCCTTATGTTGGCAATGACATAAACGCTTCCCATCTCCAGCCAGCCTATACCACAGACGGAGCTGTACCATGGTTGCTCGGAAACATTGAATCCTCCATAACCATAAATGAGTGTCGGATTTTTGCCATTATAGACCAAATCCTTCGGGTGAACAATGAAGTACGGAATTATAGTGCCGTCCTTCGAAACTGCCTCATATTGATTTACTTCCAGCCCGGAAGCATCAAAGTAATCCTTCTGTTTCTTTAATGCGATGATTTTTTTGCCGTCACCGTGATAGAGAGTTGGGGGAGTCACGGGATTGCTGAAAGAAAAGAAGTAATCATCCGACTGATCATCTGAACTGACAACTGATACTGTCCCGAATTCAGGGACAGGTACAGCCTCTTCGACCCATTTATCACCTTCAGAACGGAAGATCTTCAGGTTGCTTTGCACATTCTCCAATGTTGAAACGACAATAAAATCCTTCGCCGACAGAAGTGAGACGAAGCTTTCCCTATCACCTGGCTGATAGATTGTTCTTACTGCTGTTTTCCCTGCCAGAAAACCTGGAAGATCAAAGCTTATCAGTGATCCTGACGTGTAAGTTGCATTTTCAAGGTTCCAGTCTGACTGAAGATAAAGCAGCAGGTCGCTTCCATGCATTCCTTTAAACTCGTTGTCAAGCGGAATATCAATCCTGCTTATACTTCCGGAGGTGTACAGGTACATTTTTGTCTCAAAGAAACCTATTCCTTCATTTATGAAAGCATATTGTTTACCGTCGATATTCATGCCATTGACGAAAATACCCATGTGTGCAGTATCTGTTTTAAGCAGCATTTCTGCGCCGGCCGGATCAGTGCCTCTTTTCCACAGTTTTACCATTGAAGGATATCCTGAGGTAGTCATGGTACCGGGACCGTAATTTGTTGCAACGAGGATATTGTCTTTATCAACCCAGGTGGCACTGCCCTTGCTCTCACTGATTGAGAAACCACCACTCACGAATGTTTTTTCTGAAGCATCAAATTCTCTTGTAACACTTTCGTCCTTGCCGCCATCGGAGAGGTTAAGCAGGCAGAGCTTATTCTCCGGGCCAAGCCAGGTGGCTCGGCCAAATACCCATTTCCTGTTTTCCTCTGCTGAAAGTTTATCGAGATCAAGCACTACCTCCCAGTCATTTTTCCCATTCAGAAAATCTTCCTTCGACATCCGCCTCCAGATACCGCGTTCGTTCTTTTCGTCCTGCCACAGATTATAAACTTTATCACCGACCATAGCAGGATAGATCACTCTTTCCTTGTCATTAAAGACTGTCAGGAATCTGTCCCTGAGTTCAGCAAACAGAGGCAGGCCGGTGAAGGCCTCATCAGAGATTTTGTTCTGTGCTCTTGCCCAGTCGAGAGCCTTTTCTCCCTCAACCTCCTCAAGCCAGAGATAAGGATCTGCTGCCTCTGCCGAATTGTTCTTTTCTCCTCCGCAGCCTGTCAGGGAGAGTATTAAGGTTATCACAGCAGTCAGGGTAAATAGTTTTTTCATCTTTTGTTTGTTTGAATTAATATTTTCATTGTAGCGGCTATTATCATCAGTTCTCCGATTAAGAAGAGGAACCAGTTATAGGTGCCAGGAACATAATTTGTTATCATATTAATTAATTGCCCCCTGCCGTCAGAGGTGCTCTTTGACCCAATTACACCGCTGTCGATGATCAGTTTCATATAATCAACCATAAAGGTGTAAAGAATAATTGCTGCACCGCCGGAGACCAATATCCAGTCAACCGGACGTGGATCAACAATAAAACCTTTTTCCTGCTTTCGCGTTATCAGCACTGCCATCACGATCATTGTCACGGAACATATTACCGGGGCAAGAACAGGGCTCAGCCATGATACAGGTATCAGAAAAAGCAGGTCCCAGGTAAGGAGCGAGGCCGGCCAGCCTATTAGAAGCTTCAGGGTGACATAATAAAAGATGTCCCATACTCCGAATGTAAACAGGAAATACAACAGTCTCTGAAGGTTGTTTCTTCCTGCGATGATGCTAACTGCCGCCAGCATTATCAGAGTAGTGATCTCCCTGATCCATTCAATGCTTACCAGCTCAGGCGGCATCAGCTTCAGCGGAAAATCAAATCCCTGAGGATAGTACAGTTCCCGGAGGTAAATAACGACAATGCCTTCCAGGAAGCCCATTGCCACGGCAAAAACGGCCAGCCATACAAACCTGGACCTGTAACTTAAATCAAAGTTTTTCACGACAGAAATTATGTACCGTTAAATTACAAAATATATGGAAAAACGGCTTTTCGCTCCGGAGGATAATCGGCAAAACGACTCCGGTACCACTTGTGATGCGCAAGTGCCCGAGGCACCAGGTTACAGAAGGTCCAGATGAAAAAGGAAAAGGCCGGCAGGGACCAGCATAAGATCGCGTAGCCTCCCCATTCGATTATCTCTCCGAAGAAGTTCGGACATGAAACCTTTTCAAAGTACCCGCCGCGGGGTATCTGGTAGTCGCCGCTGCTTTTCTTCCTCAGGTGGATCAGTTTCTCATCGGAAGAGATGTTTATTGCCATTCCTGTGAAGAAGATTATCAACCCTGCAATAAAATGCGGATCTCTTAACCATAGGGCAGTAAAATGGGTATTTAGTGTTCCTGCATAATAACCCAGGAAACTTGCATTCACAAAATTAAAGAAGACAGCCATGAGCGCAATCAACAGCGGCATCTGCTTGCCCCGGACCCGTATCCGCCAGGGAAAGATCACTGCCCTGTTGAGGTAGTGAGCGATATATAAAGATGCAATGATCCAGACGGTTACTGTCTTTTCAGCAGTACCCGTAATAATGAAATACAGGAAAATGATGAGTGCCGGAACCTCCATAATGAACCACCCGGTCCTGTCGGGAATGGTTGCTCCCCATTTTTTATTTGAGTGCCTGCCATAGGGGGCAGTCACAAACATTAGAACGAGGAAAATTATCAGGGCAATGACCGTCCAAAGCCAGACTAAAAGGTCAAATGTTGGTTTATCCATCAGATGTATTTGGTTTCTTTAAACCAGGTTATTGTGTCAGCCATGGTCTCTTCAAACGGCCGGGGATGGAAGGCAAGAGCCTTCTCCGCCTTTCTGCATGAGATATTCTTATGGCCGTGCTTCAGTGTATCAAGAGACATTGCAGTATATAACGGAACACTCTTTGTGATAGTGGCATGGAGGTTAAGAAAAAACGCGCCAAGATACGCTATTGACATTGGCAGACAAAGCCATGGCGCTTTATGACCTCCGAGTTTTTCGATCGTGGCAGCCATGGTCTTCAGATTTTGCCAGCTTCCTCCAAGTAAATAGCTTTCCCCCGGAACGCCGAGTTCTATGGCATTTATTGCGGCAGAGCATACATCCCTGACATCAACCCAATTATATCCCCCGGGAAGCAGACTCGGGTTCTGGCCTCTGAAGAATCTGATGATTGCATTACCGAGCAGCGATGGTTGAAAATCATTAGGTCCTATGATTGCTGTTGGGTTTAGCACAACCACCTCGAGCTGGGATGATGATGCCTCAGACATTATCTTCTGGCCCATAGCTTTTGATCTTTCATACGATGCCCCGCCTTCCAGGGCGAGGCTTCGTGATTTCATCCAGTTCAATGTCTAGGGGCACCTGTTCATAAGCATGTATTGAGCTGAAATGAATTATTTTTCTAACCCCTTCAGTCTTTGCTGCTTTGAGAAGAGTAATACAGCTGTCTGTATTTATTATCCGGCATTTCTTATCCTTCTTCCTGATACTTATGCAAGCCGCAAGATGAAATACTACTTCACAGCCGCAGCAAAGTTTTCTGAGATCAGTTTCACTGTTTATTTCACCGGAAACAAATTCAAGGCCAAGATCCTCAATGCCTTTTGTACTATTGTGTATCAGAGCTTTAACCTCATGACCCCGGTCAAGCAGCATCCTGCAGAGGTTGGCGCCCACATGCCCTGAAGCGCCGGTAACAGCAATTTTCATGGTAGCTGGAAATTCAATCAAATGTACTTATCATTTTGAAATATGAAAGGTCAAAATAATTATTGAAGCCTTTCTCACGGACTATTTATTGGCTAATTTAGCCCTTCAAATAGCCTGTTACCGACTTTTTATTTATTCATTTCAGAATACAATTATGGATCTTGCCAGATGAAAGCATTATTAGTGATATCAGTGATAACTATTTGTTCAAGCCTGGCGGCACAGAATTATAGTACGGGGCATGCTTCAATAGTGCTTAAGAGACTCTCAACGCGGTAACAGGAAAGTTCCGGTGGAAATTTTTTATCCTGAAAAGAGCGGAGGCAGGAGCATAGACACAATCGGGTCAGGCAACGACAAATTCCCGGTGATATGTTTTGCACACGCTTATCTTATGCCCGCGGAGGCTTACGTAAATATTCAGGAGATGCTTGTGCCAGAAGGGATAATTCTTATCTTTCCCATGAGCAGCAAGGGGTTGTTACCGTCTCATCGCAGGTATGCTGAAGACATTGCCTTTGTTCTTAATGAGGCTCAGAAAATGGGAGAAGACCCGTCTTCAGTTCTTTATGGTATCACTGACACGGTGCGCTGTCTTATCGGACACAGTTTGGGCGGAGGTGCAGTTTTTCTGGCTGCAAACATGCTAAGCGGCCTGAGCGCCATCGCCGCCCTTGCTCCTTCAAATACCAACCCTTCAGCCATCCAGGCCGCATCATCGGTACTGGTGCCGTCACTGGTGATCGCCGGGAGCGATGACTGTATAACGCCTCCCGAAAAGCACCAGCTGCCAATCTATGATTTTTTAGCCAGCGATGAGAAAACATATATTCTGATAACGGGTGCCAACCACTGCCAGATGGCATGTGAGAATTCTGCCTGCAGCACCGGGGAGAGGATGCTCGGCTGCAGGGCAGGGATAAGCAGGGAGGAGCAGCATGAGATCCTGAAAAGATACTTAGTCCCCTGGCTGCAGTTCCATCTTAAGGGCAACCTCGAGGCAGGAACAGAGTTTGATGAACTTCTGAGTGCTGATGAATTAGTCGGGTTTATGCGCTTGCACAAGCTTGGCAGCAAGGATCATTGAACCAGCAGTCCCAATGCTGTGGATCACTATTTCTTGAGACTTGCCTTTGAAAAGATGTAGTCAGGAATTGGAACATTGAACTGAATATCTTCAACTACAAACTCTGTTCCCATTCCTTCCTTCAGCATATCCTTAAACAACATTCTTTTAGGGTACCATCGTTTATTTATCAGTTCTATGTCGGATAACTCAGTCCGTTTAAGAAGGGTGCCGCTTTTGGCATACATTTCTTCCCGTAACGGAATAAAGCGGTCTTTGTCAACCCAGAGCTTCATACCCTGGTAAGCAATTTCCGGAACAAAAGCGGTAAGTTGAATTACCCAGCAATTGCGGTCATCAATAATTTCTGTTCCGGTCACTTTTGCGTTATAACGGTCTGTCAGCCGGCTGTCTTCCATGAGGTCTTCATATGAGAGATCTGAGCCCATCACCGACTGTCGCAGCATGTGTCCGGCTATCTGGATAATCCGGTCAGCATCTGGCGAGTAGATCCACAGCTGGTCTTCAAGCTTCAGCATTTTTGTTCCCTGCTCGCGCACTGGGAACAGGTATTCAGTGAACGATTTCTTTTCACCTGCAGTCCATGTTTTCATTTTCACTGTTTGCGAGTTCCTCCGACCGTGAATGATCATGGAAGAGATGAATATGCGATTCTCCGATGACAGGTTCTGATCTATCTTGAGCAGTATCTCTTTGCCATCAGGATACTGTGCATTTAAAGGGCTAAGACAAGCCATGACCAGTAAAAAGTGCAACAATCGGCTTCTTCATGCTTCAAGTTCTTTGAAAAGTTGCGCCGTTTGGCGTTTGTATATTCCTATGCCGGCAAGCATCGTGCCAAGCTGTGTTGATATAAGACCGGGAATAAATCCTATAAACCATGTCTGAGGGGTAATGTGAGCACGGAATACACGGGGCATCATTATGGAAGCATTCTCCATCATAAATCCCAGGTCCACTCCATGGTTCTGGAGGTACAATGAAATTGTCATTCCGGCTATAACACCTGCAATGGAGCCGGACAGTCCTATTAAAAATGATTCCATCATCATCGTCCGGTAGACATGACCCTTTTCTTCGCCTATTGCCAGACGCATGCCGAATTCACCGTATCTCCTCAGCCCTCCAAGGAGACCGGTATTCCATAGTATAAGCGACATGGAGATTATGAAAACGGTTACCAGCAATGCCTTCAGTTTGCCGGAATACTCAACCAGAAAGCCCATTGTTTTGTCCTGAGACAGGCATTGCATCACTGGTGAAAATTCATCAGCCGAGGAGAACTGCTGATTGAACTGGGCTGTTATTGCTCTTGCTTCTTCATCATCATAGGTTCCGGTGCGGAAGAAACCGAGTATCTCGCCTGTCGCATCAGACATATTAAGAGCTTCCCTTACATCTACAATGTCAGCGATTATTGTTCCCCGGTCAAGGGCTGTCGTCCCGAATTCAACCGTTCCGCAGAGGATAAAATTATATAGTATGAGCTCACCGAACATACTTGATCCAACCAGTGTCATTTTGTCTCCGGGGCTGATGCCCAGTTTATCAGCAAACTCCCTGCTGAGCAAGGCTTCATTTCCTTTTTCCGGCAGGCGGCCGCTCCTCAGTGATGAAGGGATACTAAGGCGTTCTGTTTCCACCGGATTTCCTGACAGCATATCAATCCCAAAGCCCATAGCCGGGCCCTGTGCCCTTGTCTCACCCGACTGATCAGGGACATCAACAATACCTGCAAAGTAGATACGCTCAGCAAATTCCATTTCGGGCCATATGGACGATATGACAGGCGTTAAAGTATCAGTGCCCATTATTGCCAGATCGTTGGATGACTGGCCGGCACTCTCAGCATAAGCCCTGGTCATGATTTTAACATGACCGGCAGAGAAGCGCGCGTTAAACTCAATGCTGTTGCCGATTACGCCTGTCATCCAGGCATGAAAGACAACCGTTAGCATCACACCTGTGGCGGTAACAAGGAACGGGATAAGGCTTCTGTGCTTATCCCGGAGAAGTCCTTTGAAAAGAAATCTGATCATTGTATCCTCCCCCTTAACGCTTCTGTTGGATTCATTTTAGCGATTTTTCTTGATGGCCAGTAACTGACTGCCGTTGTCACGAGGAATACAATAGCAACTGTTCCGGCAATCAGCCAGATGCTGTACACGGGGTAGAGCTTTTCGGCCATGGATATACCAAAGTCACTGCTGCTTATCGGTATTGATACGCCTCTTGCAGACTGCAGCATCAGCAACGGGATACCGTATACGGCACCCACCAGGGCAGCCAGCACTGAATGCATCGCTCCTTCGAGTGTGAACAACCCTACTACCTGACCGCGCGTCATGCCAAGCGCTATGTATGTCCCGATTTCTTTCTGTCTTCTGAATATTGACAGGACCTGGGTATCAAATACGGCAAGCATGGCCATCAGCAGCATAATCCCCCAGATAATTACCCCGACAGCACTTTTTGATTTGATTATATTATCAATATCGGAGAGAAGCAATTTCTGATCCTTAAAGACCCATTGCTGCGCAACAGGGGCATCGCTCAGGTTATCAGCCGTTATCAGCATTGTGGCTTCCCCGGGCATCAGCATCATCTCGCCCAGTTTTCAAACGGAAGCCATACCTGGCCCACATCCATAGTAGGTACGGTTGTCTCAAATATACCAGATATCTGATTTCTGTGCATCAAAAGTGCCGTTCCTGTCTCGCCATCTGAGGGTGACATAATCATCCCACCTTGAATCCAGTACTCTGAGCCATGGCCTTGCCAATGATTGCAGGTATATCGCCTTCCTTAGCCGCCAGATTGGCAGAAGGCAACGCCACGATCTTTTGTCCGGGGCAATGCCCTTGATCATCACTGACTGCAATTTCCCTTCGGATATATGGTTCCCTGGGTAATAAGGATCGGGAATAATAGTTGAATCACTTATCCGGGCAGATAATTCCTCGGTATGGTCCGTGGCTGTCAGAAAGAGTGAAAGGATCATAAGGATCATAGTTCTGTGCCAGTACTGGCCTCCGGCTATTTCCCATCTGATCATATCGTTCTTTGCCTGACGGTCCCATCCCTCCAGTAGTCCTTTGGTCCAGATGATGATTATAAATGAGAATGAAAGCACAATAACATTAAGCCATGTCCGTAATCCTGCTCCCAGAAGGTTTCTTAATGCAAGTTTAAAAGCGAGCATGTCAGTGTCCTCCGGTTAGTTTTTTTCAATTATCTCATCCTTTGATACTCTGCCGTCAGCGAGGAATATTTTCCTTCTGACATAGCTATCACTTTTTCATCATGGGTTGCAAAAATGAAGGTGGTATTAAGCTCGCGGTTGAGCTTCTCCATGGTTTGAAGGATATGATGCGAGTTGGCAGCGTCAAGGTTAGCTGTCGGCTCATCTGCGAGGACAACGGCAGGTTTCTTCACCATGGCACGGGCAATGGCAACTCTCTGGCATTCACCGCCGGAGAGCTGGGCCGGACGGGATTTTATCTTATCTGTCAGGCCAACCCATTCAAGTGCGTCGAGCACCATCTGTCTTCGTTTTGACGCCTCTATTCCCTGGAGAAGGAGAGGAAATTCCACATTTTCATAAACCGTATATACCTGGAACAGGTTATATGTCTGGAAAATAAAACCCAGCTGCGATTTGCGCAGCGAGGCAGAGGCGGCCGGGCTCAGGCTTCCGACTGACTGATCCGAGGATCACCGCTTTTCCCTCTGACGGCATATCAAGCGAACCTATAATATTCAGAAGGGTTGTCTTTCCTGATCCGCTCGGACCGATGATGCCGGCAAACTCCCCTTTCCAAAAGAGAGATCGATCCCGTTGAGAGCAGTGAATTTCCGCTGCCCATCGGGAAATGCTTCTTAAGGCCTTCAATTGTGATAATCTTTTCGTTATCCATTTGTATGATATTTATTTTATATGTCAACCACGAGCATCAGCTGAAACCCCTTGCCTGCGAAAGTATTGCTGTCACCTTCACCGGCAAAGATTGAGAATTTATCCGGATTCCAGAATGTCATAATATTTAAACTGACATAATCATATTTAAGCTGAAGATTTAGCATACGGTACCATTCCTCCGTGTCCCAGTTGTAATATACAAGGCATGACAGATTGTGTGACAGAAAGAGAGGGTAGTTCAGCGACAGGTTGAAAATTCTGTGTGGTCCTTATCTGTTCATCTTCGATTTTGTTGGAATAGTGAAAAAACTCGGAAGCTATATTAACCCGTTGCCGATAGCAAATGTATAGTCGATGCCGACTGTATAATATGTCTCCCACCTGTTGAGAAGCTGATTATCCTTGTCATTCAGTTTTACCACATCCTCAAACCATATCCCGGGTCCGATATCCCATTTGCCGTCAAGGCCGATCAGTTGTTCTGAAAAATCTGTTTCGGTGATAAGGGGGTTGCCTGCATATAATTCTGAGTAATCAGCCATCCGGTGATGGTAACTTAATCCCATTTCACCTTTTGGAACAGGAAGCTGAAGTCTCCCCCGAACTCGGGTATTTCATAAACAGAAGGAGCAACTTCCCATCCTTTTTTGTTTTTGTTTCCGTAAAGGGTCCACAGCCAGATATTTATATTATTATTGAAATAATAACGTCCGAGCAGGGAATAGACACCTTCAGTCAGCTGGAGCGGGTCCCTTACGTCAATATTGTCAAACCACATCAGGGGTCGTAAAATGCTTGCAGAACCGAAAGTTATTTTCTGGAGGCCAGCCCTGATTTCAAGATTGGAAGCCGAGTATCTGAGCCACAGGCGATAAGGTTTCAGGCCGTAATTTACTGTATCATATTTTGCTTCGGTGAAGAGCAGGTTCCCATAAGTATTGAGCGAAAGTTCAGCATCAATTTTACTTTTTGCACCCAGATTCAAGACCGGGCTTAATGTCGGGATATATCTGGCTCCTGCCTGCCAGTAGACCTGGTCTGTATAGTTCATCCCCAGCCAGGTACTTATCTGGTTATCAAAACTCAAACCAGCATTTTGTCCTGTAAGCTTTGATCGAGATGCACAACAGGAAATCAAAACAAAACCTATTACAAACCTGCTTTCATCTGCTTCCTTGCCGCATGTTTCTGTTTTTGAGCTTTTTGTACAGAGCATGTAAACTGTATCTGTCAAGGGCTCCTGCCAATCCCTTTTCCCATCATATGAATTCCGATACTTCTTCTTCCGTAAATTCCAAGACCTTTTTTCTTTTTAACTCCAGAAAACGCGCAAGATCTTTCCGCATGGAGAACCAGAAAAAGAAGTTTACAGAAGACATGAAAAGCCCATAACGCCAGTCACTTATAGTAATACCAAAGCCAGAATATTAGTAACATATACCCGCCCAGCGGAGAACCAGAACACTTCCGGTGATAAATCCAAGAATGGTTGAGACAGCATTCGCCACAAGGAGGTCCGAACCAGTTTATAACCAAAATTCACCGATCATGCATTTCTCCACGCCCTTCCTCCGATAAAATCATGATAAACAGGCAAGTTAGTGCCCTAATACACCGAAAATAGCGACGATCAGAAAATATGGCTCCGATGTGAAAAGCAAGCTTTACTATAAGAGTGGGACAGGGCGACTTTCAGCATATCGGCAAGAGAGGTCATACAGCCATATCTGGCGCCAATCTTTTTACTAACCAGTGTTGCGCTGACAAAGTCAGATTCGAATGTTTCATCCGTGCCTTGGAATCGGTTCAGAGTAAAATTCAAGATCCTTGCTCTTTTTCATGTTACGATAATAAATTATCTGGCAAAGGAGACTGATCCGATGAGATAGCCGGATCATGCTGCATATTAAGGACAAGAAGCAGCGGGTGGCCCTCCAGAAATGTTGATGGCATCATTCATAATCGTGCACTGTTAAAATCCGTTTGATCCGTTGACTGTAACTTTCATCCGTTCCCATAGATGCAGGCATTCGGTACTGAAACAAGTGCAGGTATTCCCATCTCCCTGGCAATGATCGAACAGTGTGAAAGCATGCCGCCGGTCTCGGAAACTATTGCACCGGCCCTGGCCAGAACAGGAGTCCAGCTGACATCGGAAAAGGGTATCAGTAAGAACATCCCCATTAATTACGGCATCGAAATCCTGAATGCTTTTCACAACCCTGGTTCTCCGTGTAGGTTCCGGAAGAAGTGCCTGTCCCGGAATGATTTTTCGTCTTGTCTTTTGCAGGGAGAGGAGCGTCTTCACCATAGATAACCGGAGGAAGTACGATGTCTTTTGTCTCTTCCATTTCGATCTTCCGTTTTTCGTATCACATCATGAAAACTGCTTATGTCAGGCTTGTCAAAATGCTCAAGGATGCTGTCTATTTCCTCTTTTCTCAGGTAAAAGATGTCATTTTCGTTAGTCGATGATCCGTCTTCCCGGCAATTTCCTTTCCCAGATAGAGAAAGAGCCTGCGGAAAAGGCCGTAACCGTAATATATATAAAGAGCTGATCTGTTCGCGATACACTTTGTATCTGCCGGCTTTCTTATATGCCTTATACAATGAAGGAGTGACTTTTACACCTCTCCGGCGAATTTTTTCAAGGGTGTCAAGTTCTGATTTTGATTCATAGTCAGAAGATGACTTGATTAAATTGAAAACCATTTCATGATCCTCTTCCCATTTGGGATATGAAAAATCATTGCCGCTTTCGCTGAGATGGCCGAATTCCTTTATTAAATTATCAATACTCCTGCTTATACTGTCTGCTTCCCTGAAGGTTCTGAGTTTTTCAAGAGTTGTGCATTGCTCCCTGATTATAGGCGGCAGCTTCTCAATCTCTTTCCTTATACTGTCAATGACCGGAACAGGGGAAAAGGATGCCAGCTCAGGGAAATCAGGCCTGAAATCAATTTTGTCATAATCAAGATGAAGCTTTTTCAGTTTGTTCTTCAGTCTCTTGTGGTGCATAGTCATCAGCATTGGCGCCACTATATTGAGATATGCCAGCCTCTTTCCGGTTATTAAAAAGCATCGAATAGATTTCAGGATAAAGTCAAGGGACAAATCTTTTCTCAACATTTCGTCAAAATGCCTGCATTTCGTTTTAAGTTCAGCATATTCAGTCCGGAATGTCTTTTCAAAATTCATCTTTGCAGCCAGAAACTTAATTATCCTGAATGTATGCCTCAGGGTTTTCAGTCCGGGTTTAAATGAATGGCTTGAATTGTCATCTCTGATCATGAGCTGCTCAAGGCTGTCAGCTGACATTCCGAACTCACTGAAGATTTTCCCCAGTGCAGCAGTGTTGAGGTACATCTGATAATAGAATTGTTTTACCAGATCTTCAGGTTTTATATCCAGGGGTCCGGTAATCTCTTCAAGCAGTTGTATCCAGGTACCGTTTACCATCGGGATGTTCACTGACCATACAAGCGGCTTGATCTGTCCGGGCAGCATCTCCTTGGCCATCTTATTGGAGTATATCTGCATTTCCTTTCTGCCTGTTATCTGGCGCAGCTGCAGATAGTAGAGCTGCTTCCCGTCATACACCCATTCTATATCAATATGATTGCCATAGTAACGTCTGAGCCTGGCTGTGTCTGTAGCCACCTGCCTGATGACTGAAAAGAGAGGGTATTGTCCGTTCCCTTCAAAAATTAAATTCTTTCTGATCCTCCAGCGCAGAGGGGTGATAGCCCTTCTGTACCAGATCCTCACCGGCACCCTCCACCGCTTCAATGACTATCTCATTCTGGTTTGTAACGGGATTCCGGCTGAAGCTTACGCCGGCCAGTTCGGAGGGTATCATTTCCTGAATTATGACTGCGCATCTGAGTGAGGAGATCCTGGTTCTCTTCAGATATTCGTTGTCTATTCAATAATGCGGCAGATGCCCAGACAGTCTTTGATTGCTTCAAGAATGTTTTCAGTGCCGCTTATGTTAATCAGTGTCTGAAACTGCCCGGCAAAACTATACTCCGGAGAATCTTCGGCAGTTGTTGAGGAACGGACAGCATAAATTTTATCGCGGGAGAGCGGCTACCTCTTTTCTGAGCTCATCAAGAAAATCCGCACCCTTCGCTGAGATATCTGTCGTGAGCATAAGTGCTGACAAGAAATGTAAGAGGGATATTAAAACCGTATCTGTGAAGGAATATCAGGGAATTAGCCTTGTTACCGGTCTCGTCCGACTTGAGCCCTGCTCTAAGTTTCTTAATTAATGGCTGGTGCTTCATCCTGCGTACCGGTATATGTAGTTAATTGTTCCGATTTACTTGTCTGCTGAAGCATTAACAGCGAAGCATAATTGCTTTCACATTAAGCAAAAATAATATTTGATCTGACAATTTCAAGCAGTAATACGATTTATCATTCCCCTGAATACCAGCTCATGAAATGGCATTACAGAGTACCAGTACAGTCTGCCCTTCAGTCCAAGCGGTCTGAACGTGGCGGTCTGTATCAGCAAACCGTTTTCAATTTTAAATTCAAGCCATGCCTCTCCCGGAAGTTTCATCTCAGCATAGAGCAAGAGTCTCTTTGCTGTCTCTGTCAGCAACAAGCACTCTCCAGAAATCAAGTGCATCACCTGGTTCATATCTGGTTATCGTTCTTTCTTCCCCTGCGCAGGCCTACGCCGCCGTTCAGTTTATCCATAAAACCCCTGATTCCCCACAGCCAGTTGGCATAATACCAGCCGGTCTTACCGCCGATTGACCAAAGTCTGTTCAGAACCAGTTCTTCATCAGTTATTTTTTTTGTTCTTCTGTCATAAAGGCAACCGTATTCAGGGACTTTAATCAGGTCTGAGATCCCTTTTTCAAGAGTAGCGGTTGACAGGGCATCGGTCCAGCTTGAAGGTACATTGTGATTTTCGATTTTTTCAAATGCCACCCTGACGGCTTCGTCAAAACTCAACAGCCGGATTTGAAGTTGCTGTTGGAGATCGTTCTCACGGCAGATGACCTCTACTTTCATGCTGTCAACAAGATTGATGGCAAGCTTGTAAGAGGTTGATGTGACAAAATAAAGCCAGTATGAAGAAAGCTTGGGTGTCATTACCGGAACAACATAAACCCTTCGCCTGAGATTTCTTACTGCCGCAAATCTCAGGAGCATCTCTTTGTAAGTCATAATATCAGGACCGCCGATATCAAAGCTTTTGTCATATGTGCTCTCCCTGAGCAACACACCGCTGAGATATTCAATAACGTTCTGAATAGCAATAGGCTGAGATTTGGTATTCAGCCACCGGGGAGCAACCATGACAGGAAGTTTTTCAACAAGATCCCTGATTATTTCAAAGGAGGCGCTGCCTGAACCAAGAATTATTCCTGCCCTGAGGGTTGTGAGATGGTATGTTCCCCTCGGCCAGTTCCTCCTCCACAGCCTTGCGTGACGCAAGGTGCTTTGACAACTTATCGGTGTTAACGATTCCGCTCAGATAGATAACCTGTCTGGCCCGTGTATTATTGATCCTGTCCCTGAAGTTTATCGCAGATGTCTTTTCCATTGAATCAAAATCGGCCGTTGATGCTGACATTGAATGGATGAGATAGTATGCGGCATCAATATCTTCAGGGATCTCGTTCAAGGGTTGACCTTTCGAGGAAGTTAACCTCAATTACTTCCAGGTTATCATTTCTTAATCCGGAGGTTTTAAATCTTTTGGCATCCCTGACGCAGCACACGACATTATGCCCTTCTGCTTGCAGCACCGGCAGAAGTCTTTTAGCGATATATCCGGTCGCCCCGGTAAGCAGTATTTTCATTTCCTGAGATTTTTATTAAAAATTCAGACGCATTCCAACCATAATTGTTTCAGTGGAGACTGACAGATTAATTCCTTGCATGAAATCCATTCTGTGATCCCTCAGAAGTCCATACATCACAAGGTCAAAAACCAGCAGGAAGCTGCCCTGCAAGATGACTGAGTTACCGTACCCCTTAAGCAGGTCAGCTCTGTTCTCCGATCCTGTTGACAAGTATCTCAGCAGAAATCCTGCACCGATATATCCGACATCCAGCGCGGAATTGATCAGCAACAGGTTTTCTGTCTTAAGATGCTTGCTGAGCAACTGCTGGCCGTTCAGCATCGAAAGATCTGTGCTGTAATTGCTGTATAAGGCAAAACCGGCAATAGAGAGATTAATGATGTTCCAGAACATGTTCATCTGGTTAAAATACATTCTTTCACCTGTGGAATGTGCCCATCCGTATGCACCCATTGAAATGTTAAGGACAGCCCAGCTGCCAAGAACGTACATGCCTGAATTATTTATTTTCAGACTATGTGAATAGAAAGACTGGTAATTTTCCTGTCCGAACGAATTCAGGCAGACCATCAGGAAAAGCAGTAACAGGAGTATCACCCTGTGATAGTATAACCAGTTCGTAAGATATTACTCGTCATATTTTTAACGGTATTAATTCATTCTTCAGAATTTCTGATATGGAAGTCTCTGACTGCTTCGACCACGTATTGGCGATATTTGCCAACCGGGCAGCCAGCATATATTCCTGTTGTTTTTCCCTCATGGAAGGTTCTTACAAGATGGCTTCTTCCCAATCGTGTAATGAATAGGAGCACATGGATCGTACTCATCAAACACAGAGAACTTTTTCAAAGCATGCAGGATCATCAGGTCAGTGTTCTCTGCTATGAAGTCAGTTGGCACCTCGATTGCGTAATCGTATCCCTCGTCGATCGCCTTACGGTAAGCTGAATAGGTTGAAACCTTTCTATTACGCGGATCCCAGTATTCATCAGCATATTCATCCTGGCTCCAGATCAAATTCCATCGGCCTCCCCATTCTTCAAGTGCACGCTTCACCTCTTCCTCAAGGGGCACACGGTACTCGGGTCCCCTTATATCCTGAGTATCTTTTTTAAAGGGATGACCGTGCTTTGAAAGGATAAGCAGGACGCTTTGATTATCAGGAATTTGCATCAGCCGGTCACGCACGATTTGCACATAAGCCTCACGCATCGAGGGCTGATTGCCAGGCTGATCGGCAAAGATAATTTTTGCTCTTTTATTGACAAACCTGCGGACCATTGGCAGGGCATGTGCATAGTCCTCGAAGTCAGAGTAAACCGGATTACAGAAACATTGGTAAATAATAGTCTCGCAGCCCTTTGCCAGCAGTTCTTCCACCGCCTGCCGTAATGATTCTTGATACGTATAACGGGCATAGCAAAATTCTGCCCCAGGAAATTCGCTCCTTAGTGCAGCAACGGTCTCTTCATAGATGCATCTGCATTGATGCTCCCATGCTACTTTTTTCTCAGGAATGAGATGCCCGTAGTACCAGCCGACAACTTTGGCAGCTGTCTTCTGGCAAACATCAGGGGCACCACCCTTGCCTTCTGCTGTATAAAGAAAATATCCATAGTCTGAAGGGTTCTTCTTAATCCCGGGGGGACGCCATTCCACTTTGCAATCTACATACGGTATGCCTGCCTGATTGACAAATGAGCCATGCATGTCAATCAGTTGGCTGGGTCTGAATGGTTCCCTGGCCAGAGGATTTGACGGGTCAATTAATGCTTTACCCCTGTCAGCCAGTATAATCCGGTGTAGAAAAACAGGCAATGAATAATTAAAAACATGGTCCATGAATTTGGTATAGAATTCCGGATCATAGGCTTCGGGCATGCCCAGGTCAGCCAGAATAATACCAGGTTTGCCTACAGCTCTTTTGTCCTGCTGTTTGAAGAAAGTTTCATAACCGTACTGGTTGCCGTATCGCCAGTGTCTGAGCCATTCAAACATATTTCAAGCCTGAGATTTTATATTCTTGCAGCCTCCAATAGCCAGGTTTAAAATGTGACTGTAAATTCCTGTTAACACGCGCTTTTATTGCCGATAACTTAAAACTGTCACTCTGCTAATTTATCAACATTCGATCAACTATAAAAGCTATAGTGATTTATTTCATATATATTGTTTGCTTGTTTTATATTTATTAACCTGTGACAGGGTAATATTTAATTCCATTAATCGATGTTGCCAAAATACTCACTTGATAAAAGAAAGATTAAGGTTTTATTGCTTGAGGGAATTCATAAAAGCGCTGTAGACTTTTTCTCCTCAAATGGCTATACCAATGTAGAATCCCTTTCCGGTGCGCTTGATGATAATTCACTCATTTCCAGAATAAAAGATGTAAATATTATTGGTATCCGTTCACGTACTGAGATCACAGCAGATGTATTAAGCAGGGCAGAAAAGCTCTTTGCTATAGGCTGTTTCAGCATTGGAACCAACCAGGTTGACGGTCGTGCTGCACGGCTCAGGGGCATCCCGGTTTTTAATGCGCCATTTTCAAACACACGCTCCGTAGCTGAGCTGGTCATTGCGGAATGCATACTTCTTATGCGGAACATTCCGTCAAAGAATGCTGCTGCCCACAGGGGGCAATGGCTGAAATCAGCCAGTAACTCATTCGAAGCCCGCGGCAAAAACCTGGGTATAATAGGATATGGCCATATTGGATCGCAGGTATCGATCCTGGCGGAAGCGCTGGGCATGAATGTCTATTATTACGATATCGCAAAGAAGCTTAGCCTGGGCAAAGCTATCGCCTGCTCAACTCTTATGGAGCTGTTGTCTGTTGCTCATCTGGTTACCCTGCATGTGCCGGAGACACCTCTTACGCGCAATATGATAGGCGAGAAGGAACTTGGCCTGATGAGAAAAGGGTCGTGCCTTATCAATGCGTCAAGGGGTTCAGTTGTCAATATTCCTGCCCTGGTATCCGCACTCAAAAGTGAACATATCCTGGGGGCTGCTCTTGATGTTTTTCCTGAAGAGCCGGTATCAAGCGGAGATACGTTTGTCTCAGACCTGCGGAATTTTGAAAATGTCATCCTGTCACCTCATGTGGGAGGGAGTACCACTGAAGCCCAGGAAAACATCGGAACTGAGGTAGCAGAAAAGCTGGTGAAGTACAGCGATACCGGAGACACAATCGGCGCTACGAATTTTGTTCAGATATCACTTCAGCCTAACTGCAATGCCCAACGGTTCCTCCATATTCATAAGAACGAACCCGGTTTGCTGAAAGAGGTAAATTATGTGTTCACATCCAAGGGCATAAACATCGCAGCTGAATATCTTCAGACTGACGCTGAAGTAGGGTATGTAATAATTGACACGGAGAGCAAGCTCGACAGCAGCATCATCAGAGAGCTGAGGTCAATTGAAGGAACGATACGGGTCAGGATGCTGTATTGATCCTTGATTATTTGACCTGTTTGTTTACAGAGGTATTAATTAAGGGCTATGCCGACCATCAGTCCAATCCAGGGTTTCTTATTATAAATCCATGAGTTTCTGTCAGGACTTAGAAGATAATCAAATCCGGCTGCAATTCCGAAACTTGCAAAATCAGTCTCCAGAAAACCTGCCAGGCCAAATTCAATAATCATTCCATTATATTCATCGGTTACAATGTTGTTTGTTGAGAAAGGTCCAATCAGAGTTGCCCCTGTACCAGCGAATAGTCCAAAATCATAACCGCGATGAATGATCTCATCCTTCGATCTGCCTATCGGATCCATTTCTTTTCTGATCCGGAAATTATCCGTTCTCCATCCGGCATATAAAGCAGCATTGAAATCGGTAATCATTTGAGCAGGATGATCTTCTACAGGCAGACGACACTTTAATAGTACTGCGGTAAGATCAATATCGATGCTTTTTCTCTTAAAAGTCATCGGAAAATGGTAAAGGCTGTCAATCAATGGGAAAGAAAGGGACATCATTACGCTATCATCCAATCCGTTTTCAGTTACCCTGTACGCGTTGATTGCTTCATTGCCAACATCTAAATATACTTTCTCAGCTTTATTCTTTCCGGAGCTTAGTTCATAATAATCGCTGTAAAAACCGTGCCTTGAAGCAGTATCTATTACACTGCACGAGGTAAGACATACCAGGCCTGCTGCAATAACAATATGTCTTTTTCCTAAGATCATTTCAAACATTATTAATTAATAGATAATTTAAATAGATTTCTGATTTCATATTACACTTTCAGTTTGATATTACGGAGGCAAAGGTCCTTTTAATTCCTTTTTTATATTTGACTGACGGATAGCCGAATATTACAAACAGGCCTTCCCTGCTGGCGTATTTTATTCCGTATTTCTCCCTGAATTTGCGTGCTTTTTTCCCATATTGGATCAGGGG